>JADJVN010000014.1 GCA_016710585.1 Saprospiraceae bacterium | reverse complement strand
AGGAGGATATGGAACTTCAATAAATAGTTTTTGCTATTTCTTCTGGAATAATTTTGAAGATGAAGAGACAAATATCATTTTTAGCAAACTCGATTTGAGTACATTGCCTAAGACTTCATATTTATATTTTGACAGAGCCCATGCAGTGTTTACTGAGAGTGGACCAGAACAGGATTTACTTGATGTGAGTTATTCTTTAGATTGTGGTCTTACATTCAATTCGATATATCAAAAAGCTGGGGAAGAATTAGCTACAGGCCCTGCGGTAAGTAGCTTCCTTTATCCATTTATTCCAGCAGCGAATGAATGGACTACAGATTCTATTTCATTAAGTGATATTGTTGGAAATAAGGAAGTAATATTTCGATTTAAAGGGGTAAGTGGATTTGGTGATAATTTGTATTTAGATAATATATTTATTGAAAATACAATTACAAATGTTAAAACACAATTAATCCCAGAATCATCTGTAGTAATAGAACCAAATCCAAGTAATTCAAAAGTGAATATTGAGTTTGAAGTTTTAAATGATGAAAATTATATTGTTCAAATTAAATCAGCTCAAGGTCAGATTGTAAAGGAATTGACACATAGCAAGTTAATACAAGGGATACATCAACTTGAGTGGGTAGCACCTTCAGCAGGTATTTATTTTGTAGAGATCCAAAATGCTACATCTAAGATATCGAAGAAATTAATTATCGTCGATTAATATTTTAGTTATTATATTTTAAAAGGCAGATTAATGTTATCATTAATCTGCCTTTTAGTTTAAGTAATAAGTACTAATTTTTTATTAATGTAATACTATTATAATTTGACTTCATTTCACTGTCAAGAATATTGATAAAATACATTCCAGGAGCTAAAGATTTTATATTTAATTCACAAGAATGATTTTCATCGAGTGAGAGATTTTGTTCAAGAACTACTTGTCCTATTTGATTGATAATTTGAATTAGTTTTATCGATGGAAGACTATTTGAAAAATTAATTTTCAAAAAATCATGACATGGATTGGGAAGCAGTTTGAAATTTTCTTTTTGATTTATTTTTTCAATATCAGTTGTGTTCGTTTTTCCAGTAAGGGTCATCATTGAAAAAGCTGGTAGCGTAAGGGTAGACATATCATTAGAAAAAGCTGCAGTAGATGAAGTCCAATAATTGTTTTCTCTTGAACTATAAGTATTGAAAGTTTGGCCAGTGGAATAGGGGATTTTTACTTGAACACTTTGATTTGCATTAGTAGTGTTTATTAAGACTAAGTTAGTAGAATGTGATGCATCATGTTGGTAAGCACTAGCAAGAATTCCATTATTTCCTGTTTGAGTTATATTGATTCTATATGACCCTGGTCTTATGTATTTAAAGTAATGTTTTGCTGCGACATATTTTGGGGATTTATTCCCAGAGTTTTGATTCGTTAATCCAAAATCAGACACATTACCCGCATCGTCGCTGTCAGCAAAAGTCCAATAAATCCAAGCGCTCTCTTTTCCATTTACCAAGGCTTGGTGAATTCTTATGCCAATCCCAAGTCCACCTCCACCAGGGAAACCAGTTTTAGGAAAAATCCAATCGCGATTCTCGCCTGATGTTTCTGTCATCCATGATTTTTTATTGTAAGCAGAGAATCCCTTTACATTAGCTGGGATACCTGCTGCGGGACTTGTGGTCCAACCATTGACCCACCAATTCCATTGTTGAGGGTTGGATCCTGCTGCGGTCACACCATCATTTGCATAGCCATGAACACAAAAAAAGTCAATGGCTTTTAGTGCTGCAGTGTCCTTGGCAATATTGCTCAAGTATTGTAAATTTTTATGGACAGGCCCTCCATATTCCCACATACCGTAAGCATCGCCTCCAAGTAGATCTTCTGGACCCATAATCTTTATATCCTTTAATTCAGCGTGTTTATCGAATTCATTGCGAATCAATTTTAATGCTGTAATATATTGTGAGGAGAGTGGGTAAGTCATACTATTATAAAACACTTCAAAGTTTAATTCATTTTGAATACTGATTGCATAAAAATTGATTTTGTGAAATCGTTGATATCCTAAAATATATGCCGCAGTACTTCTTGCAAACTGAGTGAGTGCACTGGTATTTGCTGAGCCATCGTTAAAGACGCTTAATGCAGTATTGCTGACATCTAGTTTTCCCCCAGCAAAATTTCCACCCCAAATAAATGGCCATGGTGAATTGATTACAGGTCCTGGCCACCAGTTGTCAGGATAGCGATTCCCTGAAGAGACCTTAACCCAAGGAAGTGGAGACCATATTGATCCAATTAATTTGAAATCTCCTAATTTTGATTTTAGTCGAATGCCTTCTGAAATAGTTGTGTTTGAACTGTAGCTAAAGAAATTAATATTGCTTTCGATATTATTTGTCATTACTGCTATTGGCGCGTTTCTTCCACCAAAACTTCTCATATAATCACTTGGACTAGTATAGGTTCTGACACGATTATTTTCAGGGCCATTTGGATTCGCTGGATCTTCCAGATTAAATACATTTTTAACACTAGAACCCATGAACCAAGGTGAGAAATAACTCAAATCAGAGTATGGACTTTTTAGTCTTGGTGTTAAATCTATGCGATAAATACTGCACTCTATATCATTAAAGAATAAATCTAAAAACCAAGATTGATCTATTGCAGCACCACTTTGATGTGCTCCAAATCCATCGATGATTTGATGTTTGGTTTTTGGATCGACAGTGATCGCATTGAATTGAGTAAATGAAGAATGACTAAAGATTAATATGAGCAAGGCTAGTGAAATGATTTTCATTTTTTATTATTTTTATAATTTGATTTTATTATGGAATTCATTATGTCCATAAGTATGTCGAAAATTTTAATTTATTTTACTTGCGAATATTTATTTACTCCTGCATAATAGATTAAATTCCATCCATCAGAATTTTTCACAAAACGTCTAATGATCTTTAGATCATATTCGAGTATGGTGATGGTCTCTTCAACTAGAATATTTGCTACAACATTGTATTCTACTTTATACAATTTTGGATTATCAAATTTACTTCGATTGATTACCCATTGATCTTTTGCCCAAAAATATTGTTCATCACCGATAAATTCTGGATCAGCATTGTCTGGTAGCCCTTCTAATGGAAAATGAATTCTCGACATTTGAAATGCGCTATCCTCATGAAATTTTTTATAAAAATCAATAAAGTCCTCTGGGAGTGTCACATTTGTGCTCTCGATTACTGATGTGTTTTCAGTTGTTACAGTTTTATTTGGTTTGCAAGAAAAAAGCAGAACAAAAAACAGTATCTGATACATAGGCAATTGCATAGGAAAATTCATCATAGATTTGCGATATAATATGAAATGTTTTGGTTTCATTTTCGAGTAATAATTGAGCCTCTAAGATAGGCTTAGTTTTTTGAATAATGATTTGATTTTTAAATATGATCTCTTTTTTTCCGTGAGCTTTATAGACAGCTTCCTTAATGTTCCATAAAAGGCTTAGAGCTGGAATGTCATCATAATTTGGATTTTCAGGTAAAAAGTATTGTAGCTCAAGATCTGATAAAAATCTGTTCTGGATCGTCAATAGTTTATCAGAGTAACACTGGATATCTATTCCAACTGGCGCATGGTGTTTGACTATAGTAGTGTAAGGAAATGAGTGTGAAATGGAAATGAAAAGTTCTTTTTCGCTTGTATGAAGTTTGCCAAATTCATCAACAATTAATGTAGAGAATATTTCAACACCCAGAATCTGCAACATCAAGTAGCGAGAGGCAAGTACCTCAATTTTTCTTTTAAAATTGGGATAAATATCATGATTGAAACCAAGTGGAGCCAGGGCATCGATAAAAAATTGAGCTTCCTCTTCGATTTTCCAAATCCACATTTGTGGACTTAATTCATTGGTACTTGTATAGATCAGCAATAGAATTGATTTAGTGTCAAAGATAATTTTTCTATTTAATCTAGTGATAGAATAAGGGTTTTTGTTTGATAAATTATTGGGTTAAACCCTGATAAAGCCTAAGTAATTTCACCCAATTTTGATGCAAACCATTAATTTTATAAGTTGAGATCGATATAATAGATGTAATATTGTACATCCTTTATGAACAACTGCATTGCGGTGAATTAAACTGAAATCAAATCAGTTTTTATACTATTGACTTTCATGAGTTTGGTAATATATAAATTTTAAGTTTTTCCTTAGTCGTTTGTTTAAAAATTCGTTTTATTTTCGGATGTTATGATTCTTGCCCAATAGCCCCAATTTTCTTGGGCTAATAGTGAAACAGGTGGTGGCGTATCGCATAATTTGTTAACCTCAAAAAAACCATAGATATGGCCATCACCTTCTTCACAAATTTCATTTCATTATCAATTTATTATAGATTAAATTTGTGCTACTAAAAAGTAAGTATGAAATTAATAGAAGATAGATCAGATATAGAAGTTTTTGTAAATGAGTTTTATGAAAGAGTAAAATATGATTCAGTGATTCAACATTTTTTTACTAAAGAAAGAGGATTTTCATTTGAGCAGCATATTCCAATCATGTGTGATTTTTGGGAAACCATTTTACTCCATGTACCAAGATATTCAGGAAGCCCAGTGGGAAAGCATATTGTGATAGACAAGGAACTGCGCATGAATCCAGAACATTTTGAAAGGTGGGTTAGTATTTTTAATTCTGTCATCGATGAATTTTTTGTAGGTGATTTGGCTACCGAAGCAAAAAAAAGAGCTGATCTAATGAGACATTTGATGGTCCATAAGATTGAATACGCTAGAAGTAATAATTTAATTTTCTAAACAAAGTGGATTTTAAATTTCGAAATATGAACCATAAAAGTAAATAAATGCTTTTATTTGATGGAGCTAATAGGAATGAAAGAAAATTATCTAAGTTTAGATTAATTAGTATTCTTAAAAATTATTTTAATTGAACACAAAGAGCAGGTTATTAGGACATTGTAAGGAGATTGTCAAAGCACGGCTTTTTAATGCTGAAGATGCAATGAATCGAGCGCAAGAATCAGCTAATGAAACTGAAAAAAGCAGTGCAGGTGATAAATTCGAGACAGGACGAGCAATGGGACATCTTGAAAAGGAAATGTATGCTAGACAATACCAGAAGGCATTACATGATTTACAGAAAATTGAAAGTTTAGATTCTAAAGCTATGACTACTGAAGTTTCTCTAGGTTCATTGGTTGCGATGGGGTCTAAGTTTTATCTCATTGCCATAGGAATTGGCAAAGTAATTTTAGATGATAAAGAGTATTATGTATTGTCTCATGAATCACCTATTGCACTTTCTATTATCGGTAAGAAAAAATATGATAGCATAACGATAAATGATAATAGAATGCAAATTACTGATATTCAATAATATATAATAATAACTTGAGATTATATTAACACTAATATCGGTATTAAGTAAAAATAAAATATAACGATCTTAAGAAAAAGACATAACTTTATGTTATGAACTGGAAGAACTATCCATATGAATTTGATGGTCTATCATCCTATCTCCAAAGGATCGAAGAGAAGAAGTCTAGGCTCGATGCTTTAAGGCCACTTCCTGCTTTTGCAGTAGCTAAGTTGAAGGAAAGCTTAAATTTAGAATGGACTTATAATTCCAATAGTATAGAAGGAAATACCCTAACATTGCGCGAGACGAAGATGGTGATTGAAGATGGCTTTACGATCAAAGGCAAGTCATTGAGAGAACATTTTGAAGCTGTGAATCATCATGATGCTATAGAGTTTGTTGAGCAATTGGTGAGTAGTCAAGAGCCTTTGACCAGACGATTGATTTGTGAGGTACATGGATTAGTAGTTCAAAAGATTGAGAAAGAATTTGCTGGAAGATTTCGCAATTCTGGAGTAAGAGTTTCAGGAGCAAATTTTGTTCCGCCCAATGCATTAAAGGTCGATGCGTTAATGGAAGAATTGATAGACTGGGTGAATCATTCGGATCATTTGGATGATATAATTCGCGCTACGATATTCCATCACAGATTTGTACATATTCATCCATTTTTTGATGGCAATGGACGCACAGTGCGCTTGATCTTTAATTTACTTTTGATGAGGCGTTCTTACCCTCCTGCCATTATCTTAAAAAACGACAGGAAGAAATATTATGATGCCTTGAATAAAGCCAATGAAGGTGATTACTCAAAATTGGTTTTATTGGTATGTCAAGCATTGGAGAGAAGTCTAGATATTTATTTAAGTAGTTTAGAAAACACTTATGAAGAGTATCAGGAGATCTCAAAGATAGTGAGTGAACCATCCTTTCCTTATGGCCAAGAGTACATCAGTCTATTGGCTAGACAAGGAAAGATAGATGCGTTCAAAGAAGGGAAAAATTGGCTTACCAAAAAGACTGCAATCAAGAATTATATGGAGACTCGAAGTCGAAAATCTAGATCTAAAGTCTTGACCATTGGAGAAGATTTTTTGGAGTAGAAATTATAATATGAAAAACCTGTGTTAGTTTGATGCAGGTTTTTTATTTATTCAATTATTCGTACTTTTAATATTCTATTTGAACTATCAAGAAAGTAGTAGTATAAATAATATTTTAGAAGTTAACTAATTAGAAAATTGTAGGAATAAAATTATCATTATTGATAATAGATGCTGAATTTCCGGTAGCTCGAATCACATATAAGCCATTATTCATAGCCATTGTATCTGAATCTTCTTCCGCTCTAAGATATGCCATAGCGCCATAAATTTTGAAAGAATGATATTCTGCAAGCCAAGTTTTTGCTTTGGATAATTTAGATAAAAAGCGCTTGACATCATTTGCTCGGAGAGTTGTTTTAACTTCCGCAATGACTATCTCAGTACCATTATGTGCAATAATGTCAAATTCATAATTTTCTCCATTGTGATTTCCTTTTCTTCGCTGGGAAGTATCATGAACATCTATTCCTTTTTGTCTTAAAAGATTTATTAGATCACCTTCGACAAGACTTTCGATTAATTTACCCCATTGCGAAGTGAATAATTCGTTTGCTTCCTTAATTTTTTTATCTGTCTCTTTGAATTTTGCATCTGTCTCTTTGAATTTTGCGTCAGTTTCTTTCATCATAGCAAGTGTCTCTGAAAATTTATGATTCAATATTTTTTCAGTCTCCTTAAACTTTGCATCAGTTTCCTTTTGACTGATTATTAACTCAGAAAGCATATTTTGTAATTGTTCAAAAGAAACATTAGGCATAATCTATATTTTTAGTATAAAACAATAAGCTTATAAAATTAGTTCATAAAAAAAACCCGCATCTCTATGACACGGGTTTTCTATTTTATTATAAATAAGTTTCATTTATTTAATGCCGTGCATTTTTGCTTGAAGCCATTTTGACATCAATAAAAGTATCACTCCTGCGATTCCTGCCATCACTACGAACAGCATAAAGAAATCATAAGTATTGTTCATTGCATATCCTAAAAATGAAGTTGGCTTTCCTTCTTCTGGATACAGTGCCGAAAGCATACCGGCAAATTTATTTGCAGTGGCATTTGCTAAGAACCAAACTCCCATCAATAGTGATGCGAGTCGAGCTGGTGATAATTTATTCACCATGGATAATCCAATTGGTGATAAACACAATTCACCAAAAGTATGAATCAAATACAATCCTGTCAACCAAAGGATACTTACTTTAGATGAAGCATCCACACCTTTTACACCAAATGAAATATAGAAATAACCTAATGCTAAAAGCAATAATCCTAAAGCTTGTTTTGTAGTCGATGCAGGTTGCTTATCACCCATCCGCAACCACATAGCTGAGAATATTGGGGCAAAGATTACTATAAATATCGCATTAAAGCTATTAAACCAACTGGCTGGCATTGTCCAACCAAAAAATGTTCTATTCGTTTGTTCATCTGCAAAAAATGTAAGTGATGCTCCAGCTTGTTCAAAAGCTGACCAAAAAAATACCACAAAGAATGCTGCGATAAAAATCACCCAAATTCGATCTTTTTCCATTGAATTCAAAGAGCGATCCAAAATGATCGTCGCAGGAATACTGATCGCTAATGCAAAAATTATAGACCCAAAAAAATCAAATTTTATACCCCAATAAAACAATGCAAATAATGCAAAGGATCCCAATGTGATAGCTAACATTTGATTGGTTTCGAAAGTACTGGTAGTTTGTGATTCACCTTCTTTTAATCTAGCTTTGTTAGGCTCTGCTCCGATCTGATATCCAGTAGGTGACACTAGGTAAGTGCTTTTTAACCAATAAAAAGCTCCTGTCCCAATCAGCATCCCTATTCCAGCTGCGAGGAATCCCCATTTGAAAGCGACATTTTCACCCAAATACCCACAGACTAATGGTGCGAAGAAAGCACCTAAGTTGATCCCCATATAAAAGATTGTATAGGCTGGATCCAATCGTTTGTCGTTCTCAGGATATAATTGTCCTACCATCGTAGAGATATTGGGTTTAAAGAATCCATTTCCAAAAACCAAAAGTCCAAGTCCCACATACATCAACATGTGACTTGAAGCCTCTCCAGAAAAATAAAGACAGAACTGACCAGCAGCCATCAATAATCCTCCTAGGAGAATGGATTTGCGATTGCCCCAATAACGGTCTGCCATATATCCACCAATAATAGGTGTGAGATAAACAAGTCCAGTAAATGTACCGTATAATTCTGAGGACAAGCCTTTGTCCATGAGCAATTGCTTCGTCAAGAAAAGCACTAGAATCGCTCTCATTCCATAATAACTAAAACGCTCCCACATTTCAGTAAAAAAGAGCAAGTAGAGACCTTTAGGATGTCCAGTTTGATTTGACATATTTTATTTTATTTAGTTAGAAAATGGTTTTCGTTTGTTAAAATTAACGAAGTATTTGAATATAGACTACTATTTTATTCATTTTAGCCTATTTTTTGGCTTAAAATTGGGAATCTTATCGATTTTGAGCCCATTTATACTCCGAATTGCGCCAAATGATGGTCCAAATGTTTGTACATCATATTATTCCATTCTGCGATGGATAGTTTTCCAAAAGAATGGGATTCTTTGTTTTCAAATGAGGTACTACCCAATTGAAGCGTCCGTTCCATGTATTCTTTTAGCCTTTTTTTCTCAGTTAAAAAGTCCCTATCTCCTTTGATTAAAAATTGAGGAGCAGTAGGAGAATTTTTAGGATAAGGGCCTTCATTGACTACTTTCCCCTTAACGAATTGTTTTAATATGAACTTCATTAGGGCATTTGGTTTAGGGTGGATGTTGTCATAAATCATTTCATATGTGACATTGCAATGTGCCAACATTTGAGATACAGACATTTTTCCCCATTGCGCTTTGGTGTCTGGATTTAATTTATCAATTCTATTTAGGATCTCATCTACACTATTTCTTTCAAATACGCTTTTCATTTTTTAAAATTTTGATACAAATGTAATCAAATATCCGAATTACATATTTTTGGGTAAAATATTATTTCTGATGAAAAAAAATCCATATTTTCGGCGATGAAATTATTTAATTTTATTATCATTTCTCTAATAGCTCATAGTGTTATGGCAACAATTTGGTATGTCGGACCGAATCGAAATTATAAGACTTGCAAGGATGTTCAATCACTTGTTAAAAATGGAGACACAGTAAGTATTGCAGAAGCAGTTTATCGCGATGTCGCACAAGTGAGTTGGACCACAGATCAACTTTATATTCTTGGTGAAGGCAATGGACCGAGATTGGAAGCAGGTGCAAACATTGCTAATGATCAAAGTAATGGAAAAGGAATTTTTGTGGTGAAAGGAAAAAATTGCATTATAGAAAATATCGAATTTGCAAATGCAAAAGTAATCGATCACAATGGTGCTGGAATCCGTCAAGAAGGTGCTAATGTCTTGGTGAAAAATTGCCGATTTGTTGGCAATGAAATGGGATTGCTTTGTGGTGTAATTGCCTCCTGTACTATCATTATGGAACACAATGTATTTGAAAATAATGGAAGTCCTTCAAATCCTGGATATCAGCACAATGTGTATATAGGTCATATTGATACTTTTATTTTTCGATATAATTATTCAAAAGATGCGATTGCAGAAGGCCACGAGTTAAAGAGTCGCGCAAAATATAATATCATCCTTTACAATAGAATCTCAAATGAAAATACCGTAGACAGCAGGACTATAGACCTCCCCAATGGCGGTACTTCCATCATCATGGGAAATATCATCGAACAAGGTGAATCATCGGCAAATACCAATTTATTTGGATATGGACTAGAAGGCTTGAGTAATGCCGCACCACATGAATGCTATGTAGTGAACAATACTTTCATCAATAAAAAAAATCGAGGAAGTTTCATTCAATGCCATAATGGAACATCACTTCTTTTTGCAAAAAATAATATCATTGCAGGTGCAAACACAGCAGGATTTATAGTGGGGAATATTTCACGAATAGACAGTTCAAATAATTTGCATTATACCACAATTTCTTCAGCAGGATTTGTAGATGCAGTTCAATATAATTATCATTTATCTCCAAACTCAATGGCGATCAATCGTGGCATTGATATCCAAGAAAAGATTTTGGGTATTTCTTTAATTCCAAATATAGAATATACCTACGATGCCAAACAAAAAGTAAAAATGATACAAGGTCAAATCGATATTGGCGCATTCGAATATCAAGGCACAGCAGCACAATACGATCATCAAGAAAATCGATTTGAACTTTTTCCAAATCCTGTGAATTCAACTTTAACTATTCGATTTGATGATGAACAATTGTTGAAATTCGATCCAATGATTTATAGCCTCACAGGAAAGCAATATAAAATAGAATTTAACAAAAATGGCGCACATGAAATCCATGCAGATCTAAGTCAAATTCCTAGTGGGATTTATATTTTAGATTTTAGGAATGAGAGGAGAAAATTTGTAGTAAGGTGAAGTAGTAGAGTTGCTAGGAGAATAACCCATCCCTGACCCTTCCCTTGTTAGGGAATGGGAACATGACATTAGTTTGATTCATATTTAAAATTAATTATTATAAAGAATAAATCGTTTTAGCATTTAATCCATTTTCTTAGCATCCACCATAGTAGCATTTCCGCAGAAGTCTGGTTTTTTCTTAAATCTCTGGCAAGATGTAATGCATCTAATGTTTTCATTTTTCAAAGATAATAATTTTATAACACCTAACTCCCTTCCCTAACAAGGGAAGGGCTGGGGATGGGTTATTTGCCAAACGAGCGAAATACCCCTTCAATGATAGCCAAACAAGAAAGTACTATAAAATAGATATCTATAAAAGCGATGATCAAAAATTCCATGCAGATCTTAGTCAAATTCCTAGTGGGATTGATATTTTAGAATATAATAATGTTAGGAGAAAATTTGTAGTAAGGTGAAGTAGTAGAGTTGCTAGAAGAATAACCCATCCCTGACCCTTCCCTTGTTAGGGAAGGGGAACATGATTTTGTTTAAAATTTTAATTGTATTTAAAATTGGTCTAGCTTTTGTAAAAGCTCGTTTACTTTAATTTGCTTTGTATTAATTTCAAAATGTGATTTTTCAATTCAGTTATTATAGACTCCTGTTCTACTTCTAGATTTTTGATTCTAAAAAAATTGTAGCCCATAGCTTCTAAAATCATCTGTCTATCTCTATCATAATCGGGCTGAAAGCTGTGAATTTTTCCATCAACTTCGATAATAAATTTTAGATCATGACAATAAAAATCAACTATAAAATAATTTTTTATACCATTGATATTAGAGTGTTCAATTTTGAACTGTCTTAAAAATTTCATGCCATGGATTTGTCTTTTTCTTAGCATCTGCCATAGGAGCATTTCTGCAGAAGTCTGGTTTTTTCTTAAATCTCTGGCAAAATGTAATGCATCTAATGTTTTCATTTTTCAAAGATAATAATTTTACTTCACATTACTCCCTTCCCTAACAAGGGAAGGGTTGGGGATGGGTTATTTGCCAAAGGAGTGAAATACCCCTTCAAAGATAGCCAAACAAGAAAGTACTATAAAATAGATTTCTATAAAAGTGATGATCAAAAAATCCATGCAGATCTAAGTCAAATTCCTAGTGGGATTTATATTTTAGAGATAAAGGATATTAGGAGAAAAATTGTGGTGGAATAATGTGGTAGCACCTCTGGAAGAATAACCCATCCCTGACCCTTCCCTTGTTAGGGAAGGGGAACATGACATTAGTTTGATTCATATTTAAAATTAATTATTATAAAGAATAATTCGTTTTAGCATTTAATCTATTTTCTTAGGGTCTGTCATAGTAACATTTCTCATATGACTCCCTTCCCTAACAAGGGAAGGGTTGGGGATATTTATTTGCCAAAGGAGTAACTATTTTATTGTCTATAAACTCTCAGAAAAGATTTGCCAATGAGATTCCTTAACTGAAAATGTCCTACTTCAATTTTTCCTTTGATTTATATAACAAATATTCTTTTTCATCAATACGGTAAACATAATTATCTTTTGCAAAATGATAATTTGTGAAAATAGTACCATTTGGAAATTGCTTCACCAATTGCAATGAATTCAAAAGTGTATGATTATCCCTATAAAATTCATTACGCTTTTGTATTATCCCATTTGGGAAAAACTTATGTTTTTCACTTATATGTGTGTCTCTATATGCTGAGTCTAGCAACATTATATTCTTACCAAAATCATTGGTTCTATATAATTTTATGTAGGGATTAGAAAGTAGTCCATCCGAACTAGAATAATATAAAGTACCATTTGGCAAAACACATTCTATCTCAATAAAATTGCAGTTTTGAATACCCATTGAGTTCCAGTTTTTTCCCATATCCTTCGAATAATAAATGGAAGTATCATTACTACAATATATTTTTGGAGGATCAAAAAAAAGAGTAGTGGGTTCAAGTGGTAATTTTACTTGTTGTAATTTTCTCTTTATTATATAGAGGTTAGAGTCAATTGTGCTAAGAAAATATTTTTTTCCATATGCTAAGCCGTATATATTAATATTGTATTTTTTATTTATTTTCTCCAGATCAATTTCTCTTACTTTCAAACCGTGAAAAAATGTTATAGATTTTGTCTTTTCATGATAGATGCTTACATTTTCTTTTCCTTTTAATCCAACTTTATAAGAATAAATATAGCTTGAATAGTTACTTTGTAGCTCCAATTTTCTCCAAGTTTTACAATTATTCTTGGTAATGAAATATCCTTCATCTGTCTTTACTATCATGCCTTTTCTAGAACTTGAAGCGATAGTGTAAACTACTGCAACATTATAAGGATATTTTAATTCTTTAACTTTTTTATGAGAGAACAATTTGATCTCACTATTAGTGAATAGAATCCATTGGTCAGAATTGACATTTGAAATATCCCAATAAGGGCTAGATTTGATATTAGTAAAAAGTGTTAAATTTTTCTTTCCTGAAATAAAATAGCGCTTATTCATTTTTGAATTATCCCAATTTATTTTTAATTTGGAATTGTTGTCTTCAATTGAAATCTGATTATCATGATCAAAAGTTTTTGACTCAATCCTACTATCAACCCAAGTATCGCCATAATCATTAGATTTATATATAGAATAAGGTTCAATATAAATTGCATCTTTCTTAAAATAAAACCGATTTAAATTATTTGGATTCTCCATTCTAAAAATAACTTTCACAGACTTATTTGCATCTAATCGTTTAATCAAAAATGAATCAGTATTCAACTCCCAAAAGAACAGATAATTTGCTCTTGCCCCCAATAACTTGCCTTGAATATCTGCAACTTTTGTAAAAAATGCAAGTGAATCATTTAAATAAAATTGGGTAAAAACACTATCATTTGATACTGTGTAAATTGTTTCATTTTCATTTATAGCAAATTCTCTTTGAGTACAATTCTCCTTAATTATCTTCAAGGCACCCTTACCATGATATGAAAACATAGTATTATTATAAAATAGAATAATGGTGCCATCCGCCAATTCATATATTTTTCGGTGCTTATATTGAATATATGGTTCTTCATATTCATAATTTTCATTTTCAGTATCTATTTGGCTTTCGAATTTTTGACTTGTAATTTCATGCCATGTTTTTGTAAAATTCGTTGAGTAATATATTTTGGATTGGCCAGTTAAAATTATTATTTCTTTATATTTTGTTGAATAAATACCATCAATACAGTCAAATCCTGGTACTGTCTTTATGAGATCGAATTCACTGTCCTGGGAAATGGCCCAGTATTTTATGGAAAAGATGAATACTATAAGTAATAGATTTTTCATAAAGGGATCAGAATTTGAAATAGCTCAACCAAAATTTGGTTGACTTATTATAACGCAAACATGCTCATTGTTTGTATAATTGAAAAATTTGGGTTTAATTATTATTGTATATAGTTCATTGATTTTTATAAATTCAAGCCTAGATCCCAGCAAGGTAGAAGATAATCTCTAATATATTTTCTACAATCAATTGACCCATTTTGGGTAAAAAATATTATTTGCTTTTTCTAAAGTGCAAAATCTATTTGAAGGATGAGATCTAATTTGGGAGAAATATCCTAACGAATTAGTGTTGTATAATTTTATCTCAATACCAACAAAATGAATCCGAAGGATTCAAATCTTACTTGCAAATGTTTAAGCATAATTAGCGACCCTGAATGGGTCGAATGTAAAATATCAATATTATCAGATTAAAAGCAAAACTCAATCTCTACAGTTCGACCATTATCTGAATATACCAATTTGTCTGATAATTTTTGCATTAAAAAGACACCTCTGCCGCCACATTTTTCTATATTTTCTGGACATGTGGGATCTGGTACTTGGGCAGGGTCAAAGCCTTGTCCTTCATCGGAGATCTTAAAGCAGATGGCGTGTTGGCGACAAATTGAATTGAGCAAGACATATTTCTTTTCGTCCAATTTATTGCCATGTATGATTGCATTATTTACAGCTTCAGTGAGAGATATCAAAACATTTGGATATAGTTTTTTATCAAGCTTATATTCTTCAAATATAGCTTGTAAATACTTTTCAATAATGCAGATATTAGATGGTATGGAAGCTATCCTAATCATCTTTATTTTTTCTGTCCTTGGTAATAATTTTCTACCAACTTCTTGTAAAATGGCCGTAGATCCGGCGAGACGTGTTGGAACCATTCTGTTTCTGCCTGGCGTTGTTTTAAATACTCCTCAAGGCTAGGCGGAAATTTACGTTCAATATTCGTACCAGATTCTGATTCACGCTCCTCTTTATACTCTCTTTCTCTCTCAGCGCGCTCTGCATCGAGGAGTTTTGTTGTGATTTCTGCCTGTCTTTTCAACGCTTCATTAGAGATTTGCTTATTTACAAGCTCTTTTTCAGTTTTATTTAATTCGTTAATGATGTCTCGCATTTCTTGTGAGCCTTGTCCTTGTTCTCTTTTCTCCTGCTCGAGATCTTGTAGCATTTTTCGCAATTGGGCTTGTTTTGCAGCCATTTCAGCGAACTCCTTGCTAGATCCTTGCTGCCCTTCTTTCATTTTCTTTGACATGCCTTTCATTCCATCTTCGAGCTTCTTAGCACCTTCTGTGATTTTATCCATAGGTACTTTTCCCGATTTGCCATTTCCTGGTTTTTTGCAGGAAGAACTGGATTTTTTCTTTTTACTAGGTTTATTGCATGATCCTCCACCAGGTTTATTGCAAGATGCGTTTTGTTCTTTTTGTTTATTGTCCAAAGACTCAGCCAACATCACTGCAAGGTCATTGACATTCTTCATGACACGATATTGATGACCCGAAGCTTGAGGTATATTTCTCTCTTCAAGATTCTCGATACTCTTTGAGAAATTATCATTCACCTCAGAGACTTTTTCCATGACGAAGGATTCTATTTGAATGACTCTTTTGGCGAGTTGCTGTAAAGTATCTTCTATCAACTTGAAATTGTCCTTTAGTCTGAATTCATCTTGAACGAGGTTGGTATATTTAGGAGTCTGTGGATTCACTTCTGAAAATGATTTGATCAGACTCTCTTGCTCAAATGACAATGCAACAAGATTTTCCAATAATTGACGTATCATCTTAATATCTTCAGCATTTTCATCTTGCTCGTTTTGTTCTTCTTCTTTTTCCATTTGCTCTGCCATGTCATCCATTTTCTTGGCAGCATCTTTTTGTTTTTCAGAGGCGCTCTTATTTTCCTTTTTATCCAATTTTTCCTTGGCATCTTTCATGTCTTTGGATATTTCCTCAGACTCTTTCTTTTTATCATCCATTGGCTTTGGCTTTTCCAAAGCTTCATTTTTCTTTTTTAATTCCTCTTGTTTTTTCTGGACGTCTTCAAATTTTTTATTTAGTTCTTCTTGTTTCTTTTTTAAATCTTCAGGAGACTCTTCTTTTTTTTCTGTTTTCTCTGCAAGATTTTTTTGTTCAGCCGCGAGATCTTTGATTCTGTCGATTTGCTCTTTTAGCGCTTTTTCTAGTTCCAATTCTTTGAAAAGTTCCAGCAACCTGTCCATTTCTTTTGCAACATCTTCATTTTTCATTTCAAATTTCTCAGACATCTGGATTGCTTGATCCTTATTTAACTCTTGCATTAATTTTTGAATTTCATCCATAAGACTCTTCATTTCCTGGCTCATGGACTCATTCATTAATTTTTGTAATTTTTCTTGTTTTTCTAAAATTTTCTCATCTGGATTGCTATGCTGATCTTGTTTCTTTAAATTTTCTTCAAATTTTTTCTTTGCTTCTTCGAACTGTTGTTGGATCTTTTCTTGTTCTTTCATCATTTTGTCAAGATCCTTTTTATTGTTCCAGTTGACGTCTTTTTGTTGACGCATTTTGTCTTTAAACTCAGCCAATTTTTGTTTCAATTTTTCTGAGTCCTCTTGGGCTTTTTTCAAATTCTCCTTAATATCTTCATTGTTTTGAGTTTCGCTTTTAGCGGATTCCTCCACACTAGCAAGCCTGTAATCTTGAATGGCACTTTTGGTAGATTTACTGCCATTTACAGCATCATTATCCCATATTTCAAAATAATAGCTTACATGATCACCCGCTTCCATCTCTAAGTCATTGATATTGAATTGATGGCGGAATGTACCAGATTTTTCATTGGTAAAACTATTGATTAATTTACTTTGCAATGCTTCCTCCTGTCCATTTTTATGACGGATGATATAATTGAAATTTAATTTTTTCAAGCCATAATCATCTGCTACATCCCCTGCAAAATAAATTTGTGCAGCATCGCTGCTATCGGCAAATGGTTGAACATTGACTTGAGGATAATTGTCAGGGACGATATTGAGTTGATAGTTTATTGAATCCGCTGTTTCGATTTGATTGTTCTTGAGAAAAAGTGTATAATGTCCATCTTTCATAATGCGATGGGAAAATTGGAACTCATTTTCAGCTTTACGCTGAAGAGATTGGATGCTTTGATTTCCGTCAAATCTCAGTTTCATTTCCTCTGCATGAGCCGTATTGAAATACCAAATGGCTTTTGTTCCTACTGGAACATTGAGATCTCCTATGTTTTGCAGTGTTTCACTTTTTTTAGCAGTATAAGCTGGATATTCTAGCATGACTTCAAATTCAGCCATTTGCGGCAACATCATGACCTTCAGTTCGCGTTCGGTAGATCTGATATCTCCAGAAAATATCTGAAAAATTTGATTTTCTTGAACGTTATTAAAGGTATATGAGAATACACCAGGTTCGTCTTGATGCATTCTGTATTGGAAGTGATCTACTTCAATAAATGCTTCTGCTGGAATAGCTGAACCTTCTGTTTTGATTTGGAGTGTATAGTCAGAATTCTGGGGAGTCTTGAGATCCACTTCTGGGAAAACAAATTTGAAAGCAGCAGCTTTTTCAAATTCTTTATTGTTTTGAATTAATCTGGTCGTTGGATTTTTTATCACATCGGGGTTCCAAATCCATAATCCTCCTAAAAGCAGTAATGGTAGGAAAGCATACTGGACATATTTTTTATTTTTATTGAGATCTATTGCACTCACAAAAGGAACTGGACGCAATTCGGAAGCTTTTTGGTTGATACTTGCCTCAAATAAAGTTCTGTCGGTATAACCTATGGATTGGCTTTTTAGCTGTAAAACATTGAGCAATTTGTCTTTGACATCAGTAAAATGGGTTCCAATAATTTTTGCAGCCTCTTCATGACTGATAAGTTTTCCCAATTTAAAATAGTGAAGCATGGGAGTCAATACCCAATTCCAAAAAGTGATTCCAAATAATCCTAAAAAGCTGAAAAACAATAATTTGCGAATAGCTTTGGAGAAATAAAATTGGTTCTCAAGTAGATTGAAAGCAATGAAGACTATGGTCACCAGCCCCACAAAATACAAGCTACCTCTAATGATTTGATTGATGTAATATTTCCTTGTGAATTGATCCACTTTGTGAATCAATTGATCATAATAGTTTTGATTCCACTGCATATTGATCTCCTTAACAAATTATAACGCAATTCGATTAAAAATAATTTCAATAAATAGTATAAACTCTGCTTTTTGATTTAGAAAGCTAAATTGAATCCTATGGAATCATAGTTTTGATCATTGATACTGGTTATCTAATGAATTTTTGTGTGAAGATTGATTTTTGATTTGAATAGACATTCAGGATGTAGAATCCTGATTTTAGTGGGCTTAAATCAATTTCACAAGCTTTATTGAGAATTTCTTGAAAGAAAACCCGCCTTCCATAGATGTCATGAATATCTAAATAGCTTGGTTCATCTTGTGAAGAATTGATTAAAATTTGACCGTTATTGATGGTGCATGAAATATTTGATTTTTTAGAAGTAAAATCAATAATTTTTAGTCCAGAATAGCTAAATGCTCCGCTTTGTTCATTGATTTTTAAGCGGTAATAATTTTTTGTTTTTTCTGGATTGTTATGCTTGAATTGATAATTGTTTTGTGAATTTGGGCTTTTAGCTAATTCTATTTTACCACTTAATTTATGCCAAGCTTTCGAATTTGTGCGGTGTTCTATTTCTATTGATTTGATATTTTTTTCATGGGCTGTAGTCCATCTCAATGTTACAGAGTTCGTGCCAGTATTTTCTATAGCTTCAAAGGAAATCAACTCCAGCGGTAACAAAAGACACTCCATTTCTACCTGATCTCTGTTATCACAAAACGTACCATTGCCCAAGATTCTTGCGGCATGAGTAGTATCTGCAAGATAAGCACAGATACTTTCTATGGCGCAAACATCAAGTATTGGATTGGCAACGATCACCAATGAATCCATAGACATCATCTCTGTTTTAGAAAGTGCGTCAATGTTTGTGAGCTTAGCATTATCAATAAGAGAAGTTTGGACTCTAATTCGATTTACTTTTTGAAGGGCAGAAATTGATTCTAAGGATGGATTTTGGCTAATTTGTAAATATGCAAATTCTGTCACTGAGTCTAGACCATTCAAGTTATCTAAAATTTGATTTTCTTCAATGCTTAAAATCCATATAAAATTTAAATTTTCCAAATTGGTCAGTTGTTTCAGCTTTGGATTTTTAATTATGTAAAAATTATCTAGATATGTGAACTTTTGACTTAATCCATCTAAATTATAAAGGTTATTATTTGAAAATATTTGTATGGAACTTTTATTCTCTACATTGTCAATACCAGATAAATTGTAAAGATTTTCACAAAAGCCAATTGAAAATTGGCGGCAGTATTTCATACTATCAAGTCCTTGAAGATTGATTATTTTACTTAGATTTATTATCCCCAGACTATTTGAGACATGTTGCAAATTTTCTAAGCCTTGGAGTGAAATGAGAGAAGTATCATTAACCAAATAAAAATCTTGTACATATTTAAGATTGCGAAGGCCACGAATATTTTCTAATTGAAAATTATTGGTCAAGCTCAAATAGTAATCAATCGTATCGATCACATAGAGGCTGTCCAGATTCGTGATATCTGTATTTTCGATCAATAAGTCTCCCAATATTCTATGACAACCTGGATAATTTATTGGAAATTCATCGACATCTTTTTGCGATTTTAATTCGATGCCCAATGCACCACATTGAGAAAAATTGTTTTCAATATTTAGGATGAAAACAAATAATAAAAATGCTATTAATCTTTTCATGATTAAGTATTTAATTAAGACTTTGACTGACTATCAAAAGTACTGTTTTGTTACCATTCAAATTGATTTATTTTTAAGGAAAATATTTAATACAATATATAGTGATATTTTATAATATATAAGATATTGGAAAATTTTGCATTTCCTTACTTTTCCTTATCTTTGCAATCCAATTTTGAATTATTATGAATTATCGTGAGGTAAAAGGCTTAAATCTTCCAGAAATCGACAAGGAAATACTGAAGTTTTGGGCTGAAAATGAGATATTTGAGAAAAGCGTATCCAATCGTGAAGGGGCTGAGCATTTTGTATTTTATGAAGGACCTCCTTCTGCTAATGGCAAGCCCGGTATTCACCACGTCATGGGCCGCGCAGTAAAAGATATCTTTTGCAGATTTCAGACCTTGAATGGGAAACAAGTGCTGCGCAAAGGTGGATGGGATACTCATGGACTTCCTATTGAGTTGAGTGTAGAGAAAGAATTAGGCATTACCAAAGAAGATATTGGAACCAAAATATCCATTGATGATTATAATCACAAATGTCGAGAGACCGTCATGCGATTCAAAAATGAATGGGATGATATCACTCGCAAGATGGGATATTGGGTCGATCTCAACAATCCTTATATCACATTCGAGAATGAATACATCGAGTCAGTATGGTATCTGTTAAAAGAAATTTATAATAAAAATTTATTGTACAAAGGTTATTCGATTCAACCTTATTCTCCTGCCGCAGGGACAGGATTGAGTTCACATGAATTGAATCAACCGGGATGTTATCGCGAGGTGAAAGATGTCTCCGCAGTTGCTTTATTTAAAGTCGATAGCAACTCATTTAATGATAAACAAAAGGATATCCTTCCTCAATCATTGCACATTGCTGCATGGACGACGACACCTTGGACATTGCCTAGTAATACCGCATTGGCAGTAGGAGAAAAAATAAAATATTGCATCGTTGAGACATACAATCCTTATACATTCGAGATTCAAAATATCTTGTTGGCAGAAGATTTACTGACAAAGTGGTTCAAAACAGAACAAGAATCAACTGGTGATCATTTAGGAGAAATTCTCGATAAGAAAATTCCTTTCCGAAAGATCGCAACGAATATTCCTGGAGCCGTATTGGAAGGATTGAGATATGAGCCATTGTTCAATTATGCGAGACCGACAGATGGTGATGCATATCGCGTTTTGTTAGGCGATTTTGTTTCGACAGAAGATGGTACGGGTATCGTACACATTGCACCATCATTTGGTGCGGATGATATGCGTGTCGCAAAAAAATATGGGATCGGTTCACTTACATTAGTTGATAGACGTGGAAAATTTACAGAAGAAGTTGTCGATTTTCCAAATGAATATGTAAAGGAAGATTATCTCACAGCAGAAGAAAAAGCAAGTGAAAAAGCGAGATTAGGTATTGATAAATATCTCTCCGTTGACGAGCGAATTGTGATCAAACTTAAGAAAGAAAGCAAGCTCCTCAATTCACAAAAATATGCTCACAACTATCCACATTGTTGGCGTACAGATAAGCCTGTTTTGTATTATCCATTAGACAGTTGGTTTGTAAAAGTTACTGCGATCAAAGATCGCATGGTAGAGTTGAACAAAACGATTTATTGGAAACCTGCAGCAACAGGTACAGGGCGTTTTGGACATTGGTTAGAGAATCTACAAGATTGGAATTTGTCGCGTTCAAGATATTGGGGAATACCATTGCCCATATGGAGAAATGAATCTGGTACTATACAAAAATGTATTGGCTCTTTATCAGAATTGCAAAGCGAAATAGACAAAGCAAATCATAAATTGGGATTGCAACAAAGCTTACCAAAAGATATTCACAGACCTTATATCGATGAGATCATTTTAGTAGATGATGCTAATGGTGAACGATTGGTGCGCGAATTAGATTTGATCGATGTATGGTTTGATAGTGGTTCGATGCCTTATGCACAGTTTCACTATCCGATGGAACAGAAATCATTGGATGGCATTTTCCCTGCGGATTTTATTGCTGAAGGTGTAGATCAAACTCGTGGATGGTTCTATACATTACATGCAATTGCAGCATTAGTATTTGATAGCATCGCATACAAGACTGTTGTGTCCAATGGATTAGTACTCGACAAAAATGGTGAGAAAATGTCCAAGCGTAAAGGCAATGTCGTAGATCCATTTGAGACGATAAATAAATTTGGTGCCGATGCGACGCGATGGTATCTGTTGAGCAATGCAGATCCATGGGAGAATTTAAAATTTGATCTCGATGGAATTACCGAAGTGAGAAATAAATTCTTTGGCACACTGTTCAATACTTATTCTTTCTTTGCGATCTATGCCAACATCGATGGATTTACTATTGATGAATCTAACATCATACCAGTTTCAGATCGACCAGAATTGGATAGATGGATCATCTCCCGATTGCAGAATGTGATCAAGAATTATACAGCATACATGAGCGATTATGAGCCAACACAAGCAGCCCGTATCATAGAAAAATTTGTGACTGATGATCTGTCGAATTGGCATGTGAGATTATCTCGCCGTCGTTTCTGGAAATCAGAATCATCTGTGGACAAACAAGCCGCATTTGAGACACTCTACGAGTGTTTGATGGTCATAGGGCAGTTGATGTCCACACATGCACCTTTCTTTGCAGAGTGGCTTTACAAATCACTTTCTGATCCGATTCGCGAGAAAGCTAAAGCGATGAATTCACCATTGCGTTTTGAGTCAGTACATCTCTCCAATCTTACAAAGTGTGAAGAGAATCGCATTGATGAATCACTTGAGCGTAGAATGGATTATGCACAGCGCATTTGTTCATTAGTATTGTCATTGCGCAAAGCACAGAAGCTGAGAGTACGTCAACCGTTGACTCAAATATTATTGCCTGTATTGAATACAGAATTCAAATCCGATATCGAATCAGTAGAAGAATTGATCAAATCAGAAGTGAATATCAAGCAGATCAATTACCTCACTGAAGATGATTCAGTCATCAAGAAAAAAGCAAAACCAAATTTCAGAACACTAGGTAAAAAATTGGGCAAAGCCATGCAAGAAGGAGCGCGATTAATACAGGAGTTTGGTATGGCTGATATCAAACAATTGGAATCTGGCAATACAGTAAAATTAAGCTTGCACAATGAACAATATGAAATTGCAATAGAAGATGTTGAGATCGTCACAGAAGACATACCAGGATGGTTGGTAAGTCATGATGGAGAGTTGACTGTTGCATTGGATATCGCATTGAATGATGATTTGATCGCAGAAGGTTACGCTAGAGAATTGATCAATAGAATCCAGAATGTACGCAAGACCAAAGACTTCAATGTCACAGATCGCATACAAGTCAAATTAGAGCCAAACAAAGATATCGAGATCGCAGTAAACAAATTTGGCGACTTGATCAAATCTGAAGTATTAGCGAATTCGATTCAGATCGATCCTAGCGGATTTACAGACAGTTTTGATTGGCTGGATGATGTTGTGGTGCAGTACTCTATAGAGAAAGCTGCTGTTTAATGTGATAATTTGTTAATTAGTTAATGTGATAATTAATTTGCAAATGAGCATAATTTGCAAATCTGCAAATGGTGTTCAAATAGCTCCAGAGGAGCGCAATGTTCGTAGAAAAATTACAAAAAAATTATGAGCCCCAGCGGGGTGACATGTTTAATTTGCAAATGAGCATAATTTGCAAATCTGCAAATGGTATTCAAATAACTCCAGAGGAGCGATATGTTAATAGAAAAATTTCAAAAAAAGTTTCGAACCCTGTAGGGGTGATATGTTCTTCAATGTGATAATTGGATAATGAGCTAATTTGAGAATTAATTTCAAAATACAGTAGGAATAAAGTCTGCCCTTTTCAAGGGAGGATTTAGATGGGTTAATATGCAATATAAGCAACGAATGATCCTATTAAATAAATAACAATATGCAAGTTTATTTAATTAATAATTCCTGCTTTGATATAATTTTTTTATTTTTGCAATAGTTGAGTCTTAACTAAATCACTATAATAATTCAACTAAATGAAACATACTTTCAATATAATTATTTTAATTCTGATTACTATTTCAAGTTATTCTCAGAAACACGATTATAATTGGTTGACGGGATATAGTTTTGTAGATGATAACTTACCTGATCCATTTGGAATCACTAAAATAGACTTCAATACTCATAGCTTGAACCCTGGTTTTATTTATGATACATTTAAAAGAATAGACTTTTTAGGTACAGCGAATACGATATCAGACAAGGATGGAAATTATTTGTTTTCTTACAATGGCTATATTGCTGAAGGTCGAAATACAATGCGACTTCAGAATGGCATTTTTGGTATTTCTGATCCAGCGGATCTATTTCCACAGATGGCAGTGATTATTCCATCAACCGAGGCAGACACTTATTTTATGTATAGCAAAGAATATTATAGCCCTCCTGGTTTAGCTCCAGGTTCTAAGTATCTTTTTTTTAGTAAATTTGAAGCAGATTTAGTTGCTCAAAAAATAATTGTTAAGAAGAAAATTATCAATTCGGATACATTAAATCTAAAAGGAATTATTTCTATAAAACATTCCAATGGGAGAGACTGGTGGGTTATTGACAAAAAACTACATTCAAATATTTTTTTCTGTCATCATGTCTCAGCGAAAACCGGTGAAGTTTTAAATACCATAAAGAATGTCGTTGGGAGGACTCTGGAAAATACATCGAATGAAGTCTCAGTAAGTAGATTAGGAAGTAAAATAGCCATTTCCTCAGAATATTATCAAATAACCAAAAATGAGTCTTACCTAGATATTTTTGATTTTGATAGAGCTACTGGTATATTATCCAATCCTATAGATTACACATTTAATGACTATAGCTCTTTTCATCTTTTTGGTGTAGCATTCTCACCTAACTCTAAATATCTATATGTTTCACGCAAAACACATTTATATCAGTTTGATTTAAGTAAGGATGAAATTAAATTGGATACAGTGGCAATATTTGATGATTTTTTTGATTCATTGCCTGGAGGTGGTACCGGTAGTACTTGGTTCGGATATATTGAGTCAGCTCCTGATGGTAGAATATATGGGACAACGAGCTGTTGTACTCAGCAAAATTTGTTTACTATCGATAAGCCCAATCTCAAAGGCACCGCTTGTGAAGTAAAACAACACTCTATCAAAATCACAATGAATAATTGCCTGCCTTCTTTCCCCAACTACCGCCTCGGCCCCATTGATGGCAGCCCAAGCGATAGTCTCGGCATAGATAATATACCAGTAGCCGAGTTTCGCTATGATCAAGATACAATGAACTATCGCAGTATAGACTTCACCAATTTAAGCTGGTATGAACCAGAAGAATTTTGGTGGGATTGGGGTGATGGATCACAGCCATATTACACTACAGTTTGGGATACTTCGATCATCCATACTTATGCCAAAGAAGGCATCTATGAAGTATGCCTTCGCGCCAAGAACAAAAATGGTGAAAGTACCAAATGCAAAAAAATAAACATAGGCACCACAGCCACAAAAGATGAGGCAAATAATCCATTGATCGATATCACACTCTCACCAAATCCAATGAGAGAAATCCTCATCATTCAAGTCAAAGACTATCTCCCAGAAAAAATGATCATGAATCTTTACGATCTACAAGGAAATAAAATCACCACCAAAAGACTTTACGAAGGAAGCAACATAATTAATACAGAATCCTTATCATCAGGTGTTTATATAGTAGAAATTATAGAGCGGAACAGAATTGTTAAGTCTGAGAAAATTGTGAAAAATTAATTAGTTAATGTGGGAATTTAGAGAATTTGCAAATTTGAAAATGTGCAAATAATTTATCTGAATCGTGGATTATAATGATATAAGGAAGGACACGGATTTTTTAATTAGTTAATGTGAGAATTAGCTAATGTGATAATGTGCAAATCGGAAAATGCATTAGCTCCAGAGGAGCGACCTGTTTGTAGAGAGGATTTAGGTGGGTTATTACGAAAAGATTTAAAAGGGTACTTGCAAAATGTAAGTCCCAATCTGTGAAATCCAATAATCCGTTTAAACCTTGATTCAGATATTTTTTTGTTTTCAAGGGAGGATTTAGGTGGGTAATTAGTCTAATTTCAGAGAAATACCTTCTAATTTATTGACATTCGAAAATAATATGCTTATATTTGTGAAACAACTAAATTTTAAAACCTATGAATCCAATACTAGTGAAGATCAAAATCCTCTTATTAGCTTTTACTTTTTTTATAACTTATCATGCTGAAGCAAACCATAGTGTAGGTGCTTATTTTAACTACTATTCCAAGCCTTTGAACGCTGACAGTTTTTTTGTCTATGGCACTTTTACAGTACTTCGAGATGCAGCTGCATTGAATGCAGCAGGCTTTGATGATCCTATTGTAATAGGGGTTTATTTCAAGATGTTTAATCAATGGATCTTCATTGAGAAAAAGGAGTTTTATTTGAAGGGTAGAGAATATTTGTCTCAAAATGTATATTCAGATTGTATTAAGCAAGACATTGCAATTGAAAGAGGAAGCTATCCATTTGATTTTACTCTACCTATCAGTCAAGGTGAATATCTCTTTGTTCATTTGCGCTGCTGTAGGACAAATATGATTGACAATATTGTTTCCCCAGAGAGCATTGGAACTGCTTACCATTTCACTATTTCTCAAGAAGGACAAGTTCAAGAACATGAGAGTCCAAGGATGAATAATTTTTCGAAACGCTTAATTCTTTTAGATTCTTTAATGAGTATTAATTTTTTTGAATCACCAAGTACTACTGATGTACTAAAATATTCGTGGGCTACACCATGGATTGGAGGATCTCGGAATGGCGGTTCAGGTTGCAATGCTGTAGTTCCATCACATCCTTGTCCACCACCATACGAAAAAGTTACTTATAAAGATTTTTATTCTTCACAGTTTGCATTAGGAATCAATAGTTTAATTTCTTTGGATTCGACAACAGGTAAAGTGCTTTGCAAAGCAGATCAGGTTGGAAATTTTTTGCTTGGATTTGATATTGATGTGAGCCGAAATGGTATAAAACTGAGTACATCATCAGCAGAAATACTGGTTTTGGTACTTCCTCAAAGTCAAAGTAATTCAGAAATGCAAGGTCAAATTTTCTTCGATCAAAATGAAAATATGCAGAAGGATTCAGGAGAAATTTTAATAGGTGCCTACCTTAATTTTAAAAATGAAATATGCCAGATCACTTACAATTCTGAAATGAATACTTATGCCCTGATTATAAATTCGGAAGAAAATAATGAGATTGCTATTAATGATGATATTTGGGAAATCAATGCAGTCAATAATTTAATTCCTATTGCGAGTTCAGCACCAAACTCATTTTCAATGAAGGACATCCCATTACGGATAAAAAAATTGGAAAAGCGATTGAATCAATCGTTTTATTTTGAACATCAAGCTTGCGAAGCTAAAGCGAGTTATATTTATAAAATTCAAAATACTGGGGCACTACCCACCAAGAGTACTACTCTTAGAATGCAAATAGATTCCATCTTTCATTTCATCGATTGCTCATTGCCTCATCAATTAGTAAATAATGAATTGATCGTGCAGATCCCTGAATTGAATCTAACCGCATCGATAGAATTTAAAGTTGAACTCCAAATGCCAACGAATGTATATCAAGATCAATTTTATCATTCAAGCTTTATTCTTAGTGATGAGAATTTTAATGATACCTTACAGCATCACGGAATCATAGAGTGTAAACCAAAGCTAATTTATAAGTCAGTTTCACCTTATAGACAACCAAACTATCTTAGTTATATTTCAGAAAAACTTATTTATAGCTTTTACTTTACGAATACCACAGGAAGAAGGATAAGTTCAGTGATTGTAGAAGATAAATTATCAAGTTACCTAGATCTTAATACATTTATGCCAATTACTGCCTCTGCACCATATAAGATAATTTTTAGAAAAGGGAGATTGCTACAATTTGAGTTTCCTAATATTGCACTTAGTGATTCAACTGCTTATGGTTTCGTGAGTTTTAAAATTCAGCCATATAAATACGATTCCTCGTTTTACATACCCAACCAAGCAAGCATTATTTTAGATCAAAATACGATCCCCACAAATTATGTATACAATAGTTATTTCAAAAAAGCTGTAGTCAAAGTAGATCAACAGAATCAAAATTTACCAATATCAGTTTATCCCAATCCCGTGACAAATGAATTGATTATTGAATTCAAAAATAAAGATAGACCGTATGGGAATGTACAATACCAAATTCTTAATATCAATTCAAAATGGTTAGATGATGGTATCCTTCTTGAAAGCAAAAATAGTATTGACATGAGCAAATATTCAAATGGAATTTATTTTGTTAGACTGTATTTTAAAGATAAAATATTTATTTATAAGGTATTGAAAATTTAAATATTGTGTTTAGTACCTATGAAGAATACTTACATTTTATTTCAGTAATTGGCTAAATTCGCGATATAAATGTCATAATTACTTCAACTTAATAATAACTTATTGTTTTGGTAAACATGTGGTAATATTGGAAGCGTAGCTTTGCAGAAAAACAATTCATGCCGTCAAAAAGAGAGCTAGAATTGGTAGTCATAAGTGATACGCATTTAGGTACCTATGGTTGTCATGCCAAAGAACTTTTAAATTATCTTAAAAGTATTCGACCTCAAACTCTGATATTAAATGGTGACATTATTGATATCTGGAATTTTCGTAAAAGTTATTTTCCAAAGTCTCACATTGATGTCATTCGACAAATATTGAAAATGATGAGTCATGGTACCGATGTTATTTATATTACAGGTAATCACGATGATGTACTGAGGAAATATGTCAATTTAAATTTTGGAAAACTCCAATTAGTGAATCACTATCTTTTTCAGCTCGACAATAAAAGAGCTTGGATTTTTCATGGTGATGTATTTGATAATACAACAAAGGGGACAGCAAAATTAATTGCAAAATTGGGTGGAAAAGGATATGACCTGCTCATATTAACTAATCGTGCTATAAATTGGATATTAGAAAAATTAAATTATCGAAAACTGAGTTTTTCTAAACGTGTAAAAAATAGTGTGAAAAAGGCTGTCTCTTGGATTAGTAATTTTGAGAATACAGCAGCAGAACTAGCAATTGAGAAAAAAGTAGATTATGTAATATGCGGTCATATTCACAAACAACAAAATAAGGAAATAGTGAGTCCCCACGGTAGTGTGACTTATTTGAATAGTGGTGATTGGGTTGAAAATTTAAGCTCACTCGAATATGATCAAGGACAGTGGAAGATCTATCAGTATAAAGAGGAAATTTCAACTGATATTTTTGATGATGAATTAGTTCCTCTCAATTTTGAAATGCAAATTTTAGCACCATTTAATTAATCATGAAAATATTTTATGCTATTCAAGCAACAGGCAATGGACATATTAGTCGCGCTGCTCAACTTTACCCTTTTTTGCAAAAATATGGAGAAGTTGATTTTTTCTTAAGTGGAAATAATTCCACCTTGAATTTTCCATTCCCTGTAAAGTATAGAAGTAAAGGATTAAGTCTTTATTACTCAAAATGTGGGGATTTGGAATATAAAAAAATTTTGACTATTATACATCTATTTTCAGTTTATAAGACTGCTCAATCATTGCCCATGCGTCAATATGATGTTATTATTAATGATTTTGAATTTATTACTGCATTAGCTTGTAAGCTTCAAAAAACAAAATCAATTCAGTTTGGGCATCAAGCAAGTTTTCAAAGCAGCAATACACCTCGTCCTGAAAATAAAAATATTATTGGCGAAATAATACTAAAAAACTATGCCAAAGCACAGACGTATTTGGGTCTACACTTTCAATCTTATGATGATTTTATTTATCCTCCTATTATTAAAAATGAATTTTTAGTGAAAGATCCAGTTGATAAAGGACACATAACTGTTTATTTGCCAGCTTATGAAGAACATTGTCTATTAATGGCATTTAAAAAATTGCCTGATTTGCATTTTCATTGGTTTTTGCCTCATGTTACGCAAGCTTATTCAGATGGTAATATTACCTATTTTCCTGTGGATCAGTCTTTATTTAATGAGAGCCTACTTACTTGTCATGGCATTATCACTGGAGGTGGATTTGAAACGCCTTCTGAAGCATTATATTTGGGAAAACAGCTTATGTCTATTCCAATTAATAAACATTATGAGCAAATGTGCAATGGAGCAGCATTAAAACAGATGGGAGTAAGTGTATTGGATAAAATTGATGCAAATTTTTCTGATCAAATTGAAGATTGGTACAATGGTCCGAAATTGAACATCCAACTAAAAGCAAATAATATTTCTGATACCATACAGCGAGTATTGGCTCAATATTGATGGTTATTAAATTATATAGTGTTCAAAAAATCAGGACTAGACTATTAAACTTTATGTAAATTATCAGATACATCCTTTGGTATCGATTTTTCCTCTTTTTGAGTCAATGTAAACCAATTCTTAAATGTTTCAAGAAAGCCGTAAAACGAAGGACGTTTGAATTTAAGCATTTTGTGACAGATGAGATAATTGATTACTTTATATTCTATCCAGTGATGAAATGGTAGAATGATGGAGATTATGCCGATCTTAATGCATAATATTTTCCATGGTTCTCCATGGGTAATATGATGAATTTTTTGATCAAGAATGAGGATAATAAATTCAAACAGCATAATGAAGGCAATAAATCCAACCAACCTTATTGTCCATTCAGGCCATTTGTAGGAACCCATTAATATTATAACAATAAATATTGCCGTCAAGATTAAAAGTATACCCAAATATTGAATATTAAATCTTCGTTCTTCATTTCGAGCATTATTTTCTAGTTCGATTTGCCGCAATCTTTCTTCATTACTTAGCTTTAATATAAAAAGTTGTTCAGAGTTTGAAATGGAGTTTAAGGAGTCTTTATTTTGTGTATGAAGGCTTAAATATTTTAATGATTTTTTGTAGTCTCCTATATTTTTATATTCTTCAGATAGTTCTTTAGTGATCTCAACGACATTAGACAACAGGTCTAGCCCAAGGGATTTTTGATATGCCTTTTCAAAAGCTAAAATACTCTTTTGGATGTTGTTAGTCCTTTGATAAAATTCGCCTAATCTGAAATAGAAATTGAATGCATAGTAAGATTGGGATTTGTCTTCTAGAAATTTCTCAGCAACCAAATTAAAATATTCTGCTGAATCAATTTCATTTTTAGCTTCAGCAATATAAGACATGACCTTATTGTACATAAAGCTATTGGTAGTTTTTAATTGGTTCAATTCTTGTGGCGCAATCACTTCATAATACAATCTGATTTTTTCAAGATTTGATGTTTCTATATAAATATGTCTTAATGTGGCAGCAGTTTTATCTTCTAGTATTTTATCATTGTTCGTTCGTGCCCAATTTAAAATTTTGTACACCTCTTGTTCATTAAATTTTGAAGGGTCAATGCTATGCATGACTTCAAGTTTAGAAATGTAGATTAAATACAAAATCGAAGTGTCTACAGGTTCTATTTTTTTAATGCATTCTTCTGCACTACAAAAAGCTTCATAACTATTGAGATGTGAATTCAGTTGATGGTAATATTCGCCTATGACATGCCAAATTTCTGACTCTAAAGAATTAAAATTGTATTGATTACAGATCTCTTTTGATTTCAATAAAAATCGAAAAGCATCCAGTTTGTCGCCCTTGAGACTGCATGATTTACCAGCTTGTAAATATGATTTGGCAAGGAGAAAATATTCTTTTTGTTCAAGTGATTTATTTATTGCAAATTGAGCTAAGGTATACGATTCTGTTACTTTGTTCCAACCTAGATATAAAGAAGATAGTGACAAAATATATGGAATAAGTACCTCTGGTTTCTTTTCCAAAACAGAAATTACCATACTGTGATCTTCAAACAGAGATTGATGATTTCGATTTAGATATTGTAACCATGTTTTTTGATTATACTCAGTAATAACTCGACAATAATCCTCAAGAGGCAGGTTCAGTTTGGCATTGATAATATTGGACCTGATTAAACTATCTTTTACGAATGGGTCTAAATTATAAAAATTTGCAATATAATACTCTCCACTGTCAGTTAATTTTCTGTATGGATTAACCTCTACTGCCATATTGAAATTCGACCACAGGAAGGAAATCGAAATTAAAATTAGATTTTTATTCCAAATTTTTGACATTATAGATTTTTTTTAATGAATAATAATCTTCAGTTAACCGCAGAATAAGTATGTCATTTATCGTAGTTTAGTGTAAATATAAAACTAATCGGTAACATTTTTTATATTTCAGACATATAAGTTTAGTGTTTATATAAAGTCAAATGTTCCTTATTTGGTCGGAAATTTTTAATTTTTATTTATTTAGGAAAGATATTGTAAGAATTACTTATTTTTAGTCAATCATAAATATTGAAGAATAAATTGATTGAGTAAAATTTTATTCTTTACTTGCTGATTTTTTTTCATATTTTTACTAAATCAAATATATGATATAAATTGTATTTTTCACATAAACTTATTATACATGAAAACTAATTTTTTTTTCCTAATCTTAGGAATATGTTGTGGTCTTATTTGTTATAAATTATATGACAGATATTTTATAGATACTGGAGTGAAGAGCTGTAGAGAAGAGACACTCACAGAACTTCAATATGACGAAGAAAGAAACCAAGATAGCGAATCAGCCCAACAGAATATTCAGTATATCTATGACCAACTGAATTCAACTGATCCGAAATCAAATAGATCATTTACCATTTCAAAGGAATTTGTGGCATACATGTATTTTCATTACTACAATACAAATATTGGTGGATTCAAATTTGCTCCAAAGTCACTTGATGCTTCAGGCATTCCAAATGCTTATTATTGTTTTCCAGTAGATATGCAGGGTCATGTTTTGGCCAATTTTGGCAAATATTATCTTTCCTCCAATTTGCTCAATAGCCCATGTCCTCATTCATGTGACTTGTATTAATATATTTAATTAAAAATACTCATGGTTTTTAGCCATGAATGCTTTTAGGAATTTGAATTTCTAAAATGTTATGAAAATTAGAATAATACTTTGTTATTTAAATATTATTCTATCCATTCAAATTCGTATTTAGTAAAATGCGAATAGCGCTCATTTTTTCGCAAAATTGTAGTCGGGAAGTGACTATGATTGGGAGAATCAGGATAGTGTTGTGGCTCAAGACAAACAAAGCTATGTCTTGTATAATTTTGTTTATTTCTTCCAATTTCTATTTTACTAGTATTCCAATTGCAAGTATAGAGTTGCAATCCTGGCTGAGAAGTATATATTTTCATCTTGAGATTTGATTGATCTCCGATAAGAATAGCAGCCAGTTCACTAGGATCCTTTTTATTTAAAACAAAATTATGATCGTAGGCTTTCCCAAAAGCCAATTGTTCATTTTCATGATTAATATCCTGTCCAATCCGCTTCAATGTTCTAAAGTCAAATGGACTGGAGTCAACAAATTGATATTCGCCAGTTGGAATACAACTAGAATCTATTGGAGTGATACAATCTGCATTGATTTGAAGTAAATGATTGAGTACTGTGCCCTGTCCATTCAGGTTGAAGTATGAATGCGGCGCAAGGTTTATTACGGTATCTCCATCTGATTCGACGGCATATTCTAGTAAAATACTGGTTTGTTCTACACTAATTTTATAATTAATCACAATATTTGCTGGAAAACCCATGTGTCCATCATTCATAGTGGTCCTGAAGTGAATCGCGTTTTCAGTGACCTCTATGACATCCCACATCGATTTAAACAGGCTGTCGCTACCACCATGAAGACAATGAGCGCCATTATTTTGATCACATTGATAACTTTTTCCATTTAAAATGAATTTTCCATTGGCGATGCGATTTGCATATCTGCCACATAATGCACCATAGGCAGGATTTCCACCAATATACTCTTCAATAGTATCGTATCCTGCTGTGATATCAAGACTTGAATTATTCTTATCTACAATTTCAATGGTCAAGATTTTAGCTCCAAAATTGCTACAATTCAGTTTGATGAATTGATTAGCTAAGCTGTAAACCTTAACTTCTTGATTTTTATAAAATGTGAGATTCATAATAAGTAAGTTTGAGATTGATTTTAGCTAACGAATTAAAAAACATGAATTAGAATTATATATTAAAATAAAATTATATATTATAGTATTTAATTTAAATGTTAATTACTTATACATTAAAATAATATTGCATATAAAATTTAAAAATTTAATAAATTTATCTTATTAAATAAAATTATTGATCACAAGATATTTAGAATAAAATAAATCCATACCTTAGGTTACTTTTTTACAATATTACGTCAGTATTTAAACGAAAACAATTTTAAAAATTTAAGCCCCTTGCACATGAAAAAATTTATTTTAAGTTGCATTCTTGGTTTTACACTACTAATGAACACAGTTATTCATGCACAAGACTTGCCGGTTAATACTTTAACGGTGAAGCCTGTGTGGATCAATTATCATGCTCCAAATAACGACAACAAAGGATTATTCAAAGATTTGAACAATGCATTCGAAGTTGGCTATAATCGTCACTTTGGAAAACGTTTTTCTTTAAGTTTACCTTTGAGAGTAGGTGCTGCTAACTTTCCTATCGTGAATTCAAATGACAGCGTTACAGGTTATGGAAAAAGCCAATATTATGCTGGATTGGATCTATTAGGAAATGTGCATTTTTTTAGAGGAAAAATGATTTCTCCTTTTATTTATGCTGGTGTTGGTGGCGCAATGAGAGATTTTGAAGATTTCTATGCTCAGATTCCATTAGGATTGGGTATTGATTTTAGAATCAATGATTATTTGACTTTAGTTGGTCAAACTGATTATAGAGTAGCTCTTGAAAAAGGATTTGACAATTGGCAACATGCTATTGGTATTCGTGCTTGTCTCTGTGGAGCAGACAAAGATACTGATAAGGATGGTGTATCTGACAAAGATGACAAATGTCCTACTATCCCTGGAACAGTTATGGGATGTCCTGATGGAGATGCTGATGGTATCGCTGATAATGATGACAAATGTCCTGCTTTAGCTGGTATAGCTGAGAATATGGGTTGTCCATCAGATAGAGATAAAGACGGTGTTTATGACACTGATGATATGTGTCCAGATCAAGCTGGTACTTTAAAAGGTTGCCCAGATGGTGACAGAGATGGCGTTGCAGACAAAGATGACAAATGTCCAACTGTTGCTGGTACTTTAATGGGTTGTCCAGATTCAGATAGAGACGGATTGGCTGATAAAGATGACAAATGTCCAAACGAAGCAGGTCCTGCTTCAAATGGCGGATGTCCAATCACTATAGCTGATAAAGATAAAGACGGAATCGAAGATTCAAAAGACCCATGTCCAGATGTATTCGGTAAATTTAACGGTTGCCCAGATACAGACGGTGATGGAATCGCTGACAATCTTGACAGATGTCCAAACACTGCTGGAGTTGCATCAAATGGAGGATGTCCAGAAATCAAAGTTGAAGATAAGAAAGTATTGGATGTAGCAATGAGATCAGTTCAGTTCGAGTCAGGAACAGCTGTAATAACTAAAGCATCTTACAAAAATTTAAATGATATCGTCACTGTATTAGGTAAATATCCTGAGATGAATTTAAGTATCGAAGGAAATACTGATAATGTAGGTGATGATAATATGAATCAAAGACTATCTGAAAAAAGAGCAAGAGCTTGTGCAGATTATTTGATTTCTAAAGGAATCTCTTCATCTAGAATGGTGACAGTTGGATATGGCGAGACTAGACCTATAGGAGACAATGCTACTCCTGCTGGCCGTCAAGAAAACAGAAGAACAGAATTTGTGCCGATCTGGCGTTAAGAATAAGTGATTAACGGTAGTAGAAGCTGTCTAGCTAATATTCAATAAATAGAATATTAGCTATGACAGCTTCTTTTTTTTTGTGTTATTGCACTAGTTTTTTTATCCATTCGAGAATTTTATTGTAGATTAGAGCATCCATGATTATATTTACAATAAAATCTATATTACCATGATCATGATTCATGATTTATCCCAACAAAATTCACTTGTACACCAAATTCTTTATGAACTGCGGAATGTCAATATACAATCCAACAGACCTAGTTTTCGATACAACATGAGGAAATACGGTCAGATCTGCGCCTATGAGATTTCCAAACTACTCGATTATGAAAGTTTCCTTACTGAAACTACACTTGGCGAAGCTGATGTTAAAAAATTATCTGCACCAATTGTTATTTGTCCAATACTGAGAGCAGGATTGACGATTCATGAAGGGATGTTAGATTTTTTGCCAGATGCAGAGAGCGGTTTTATTTCAGCTTATAGAAAGCACGATTCTGCTGGTAATTTTGAAATAAAACTTTCATATCTCACTTGTCCAGATATTGATAAGAAAATATTGATCTTGGCAGATCCAATGCTTGCCACTGGTGCTTCGATAGAGCAGTCATTGACAGAACTCGCCTCTTATGGGACGCCTTTAAGAATATTTATAGTCTCATGTATAGCTAGTAAAGAAGGAATAGACTATATCCATAAAAAATATCCTAAAATAACTATTTTTGTGGGCGCAATAGACGAAGAATTGACAGCAAAATCCTATATCGTTCCAGGATTGGGAGATGCTGGGGATCTTTCGTATGGACCAAAATTGCAAGATTAATTTTTTAAATATGATAACTTCAATTAACTGGATTGCATTAATTATCGCTATATTACTTGGAGCTGCTATCCACATTTTTGCATTCGGGAATAGTAAATTTTTGCCTAATAGGACCAAGCTAAATCAGCAGGATTATCCATGGATATTAGCTGCTTATGGAATTTTAGGTTTTGTATTCAATGTGATAATGATTAAAGCAGAAAATCAAAGTTGTATGGCAGATGGATTAAAATTTGGTTTGCTTACAGGACTTGGAATTTTAGTTCCTGTACTTTTTTTACAGGGGAAATTTTCAGAGAAAAGCTCCAATGAGATGTTTATAGAGAATGGCATTTATGTTCTCACTCTTGCTGCAATGGGAGCGGTGATTGGCTATATGGCTTAATAAATTTAGATAGATCATCTTTAACATAAAAAATTGTCATCATTACAAGTCAGGATTTTAGTTTTTTTAGGGACAGCATCCATTATTGGGATAATCTTGATGCAGTATTTTTATTTGCAAGCTAATTATAATAAGGAGGAAGTTGAATTTAACAGATCAGTAAATATTGCTCTGAAATCCACTGCTGAATATTTGGCAAGAAAGCAAAATAGTGAAAAAATAGTAAAGGATAAAAAGGGACTCATCAAACGCGAAGCATCCAACCTTTATCAAGTTAATATGGAACTCCCGATTGTTACAGAATATTTAAAATATTCATTAGAAACGGAGTTTGACAAACAGAATATTCACACTCCTTTTGAGGTTGGTATTTATAATTGTGGCACTAATGATTTAATTTATTATGAATTTAATTCCATGCCACAGGACACCACTACCAAGATGTTGGAACCCAAAAAAGCCCGAAATAATAAGAAAAATCTAAACCATTATTTTACGGTAAAATTTCCTGATAAGGAATCATTCATTTATCAAGAAATGAGCTCTGTTATCGTTTTTTCTATACTCCTTATTATTGCTTGTTTGATTTTTGCAGGTGCGATCTTTTTGGCATTACGACAAAAAAGATATTCTGAAATGATGAGAGACTTTGTCAATAATATGACTCATGAATTTAAGACACCAATATCATCAATAAAGATTTCATCTGAAGTTTTATTACATCATCCGGTAGTAGAATCAGATGCAAGATTGTTTCAATATGCCAAGATTATCAAAGATCAAAATCAAAGACTAAATGACCAAGTTGAAAAAGTCCTACAAATAGCAAAAATGGAATCTTCAACATTTTCTTTAAGGAAAGAAGAATTGCATTTGCATCAGATTATCCAAGAACTATTGCCTTCTTATGAGATGCGGGTACAACAGCTTCAGGGAGAAATAATTAAAAATTTGCAAGCAGAAAGGGATGACTTTAATGGAGATAAATTTCATTTTACGAATGTGGTCTCAAATCTTCTTGACAATGCCATAAAGTATTCAAAGCTTATACCAAAGGTTCAGATCAATACTTATTTAAAAAATAATTCTTTGGTTTTGGAGATTGTGGATGAAGGTATAGGGATCAAAGAGGCGGAATTGGCGAAATTATTTGAAAAATTTTATAGGGTATCTACTGGGGATGTGCATAACGTAAAAGGCTTTGGCATAGGACTTTATTACGTAAAAAGGATATGTGATGCCCATAATTTTGAAGTTATTATCGAAAGTGAATATACAAAAGGTACAAAAGTTCGTATCTTGCTTAAAAATTAAAATTGGATGAAACGTGCCAGATTACTTTATGCAGAAGATGATGAAACTTTAAGCTTCATCACTAAGGACCATTTGGAACTTCAAGGATATGAGATCGTCCATTGTGTAGATGGAGCAAAGGCTGTAGAAGCGTACAGAGGATCTAAGTTTGATTTATGTATTCTTGATGTCATGTTGCCTGAAATGGATGGATTTGGGGTCGCCGAAACGATCAGGAAAGTTGATCAGCAAATTCCCATTTTATTTCTTACAGCAAAATCTCTTAAGGAAGATAGAATCCATGGATTAAAGATAGGAGGAGATGATTATTTAACTAAGCCCTTTAGTATTGAAGAACTCATTCTCAAGATTGAAATATTTTTAAGGAGAAGTAAAGTATTTGAAGCTCCAAGCCATGAGGCAGAGTTGACTATTGGTCAATACAGTTATTTACCTATGGAGTACCAACTTGTGTTTGAAGGACAAGCAAGGATATTGACTCAGCGTGAAAGTGAACTTTTAGGATTTTTATTGAAAAATAAGAATAAGGTCATCAAAAGATCAGTTATACTAGAGACCCTTTGGGGAGAAGATGATTATTTCATGGGAAGGAGTTTGGATGTATTTATCTCCCGTTTACGCAAATATCTCGGTGAAGATCCTGCTATCAAGATCGATAACATCCATGGAATCGGATTCAAATTTATTTGCCCATAGATGGTGAGAGAAATAGTATTGACTTTTCTTTGTTGTTTTTATTGCCTTATTTTAAATGCCCAAGAAAGGGTAAACCCATTTGAAATAAGACCGATTCTAGTTCAAGATAGTCTCATAGACAAATCTGATTCTACATTGATTGCAATTCAGAATCCTTTTGAGCTGAGGGAACCAGCCACACCCATCATAAACCTATTTGATACTAAATCTAAGCTAAAAAAACAGTTATTTCCTAGTTTTGAACTTGGTAAGACAACATTTGATACGGTAAAAAAAATTCTGTTTTGGATGTTGCTTTTTTTGAGCTTTCTGTTAGCACTAGCATTGAATCTCAATAGAAACGTAGCGACTAATATCTATAGAAGCTTTACCAATATCAATTTCTTCAGTCTTCAGCTACGGGATGCCAAAGAACAGCAGCGCTTCATCTATTTTATATTATACGGATTGTATTTTCTAGGTGTCACCATATACATCTATCTAGGCTTCATTCATTTTAAGGAATTAAAACATCCCTATTATCTAATCATTATAGCCGCATGTGTATGTTTAGTGTATATGATCAGACATTTATCTCTTTTACTTTTCGGTAGGATCTTTGCTGTAGATAAGGAAATGTACACCCTATCCTTTAGTGTGACCACCTTTGGATGCTTACTGGGTATATTACTCATCCCGACAGACTTTCTGATTGCGTTCATCAACCCAGAATTAGCACGCAAAGTCATATTCATTGTGGCAGTATTTATTGTCTTATTATATATCGTACGAATAGGACGCGATATCTTAATTTGCTCAAATCTCTGGAGAAATTCAATATTTCACTTTTTATTGTATCTTTGCAGCTTCGAAATCGCACCTATATTGATAATTTGGAAAATTTTGAAAATAGAAGGCGTTTTAGTATAAATCCTTTTTAAATGCCAGTAAAAACGAAGAAAAAAGGACCAGAACCTGATTTAAGGCTGAATAAAGTAAATTCTATTTTGGTTTCTCAACCCAAACCAGAAAGGTCTCCATATTATGATATCGAGACTAAGTATACAATACAATTGGATTGGAGGCCATTTATCCAAGTAGATGGACTTACCGAAAAAGAATTTAGGAAGCAGAAGATTAGACCTAATGGTTATCCATGTGTAGTTTTTACTAGTCGGACTTCAATTGACCATTACTTTCGATTATGTGAAGAGATGCGTCTGAAAGTTCATGAATTGACAAAATACTTTTGTTCTACAGAAACTGTAGCGAATTATTTACAAAAATTTATTCTTTTTCGCAAACGTAAAGTTTTTTCAGGTGTAAAAAACCTTTCTGATATTGCCAATTATTTCCAAAAACATAAAGATTCAGGCATATTTTTAGTGCCATGTTCTGACACCACCAATGTAGAAGTCATTCAGTTTTTAAAATCTGTAAAGGTAAAGTTCCAAGAAGCCATCATGCATAGGACTGTTAATGCTGATCTTTCAGATCTCAAGGACATAAAATATGATGTATTGGTATTCTTTAGTCCAATGGAAATTAAATCTTTGTTTGATAATTTCCCAGATTTTGTTCAAGGCAATACTAGGATTGCAGTTTTTGGTCCCACTGCAGCAAAAGCAGCAAAAGATGCTGGACTTATCATTGATATTCAAGCTCCTTCTCCGGCCACACCTTCTATGGCGATGGCATTAGAGGAGTATATAAAAAAGACAATTTAATGTCTTCGTTTTTAGACATTGATTATTTTTCTAAACGTTTTCCTGAAGTAATTACAGAATTTGGTCTCAAAGGGATGGAATCACATATTAATATGGCTCCATTACCCAAAAGATTAATTGAAAGTCCCACCAATCTCACTAGGAAAGCAGGAGTTTTAATTCTAGTTTATAAGGAGCATGGCCAACTTAAATTTCCTCTTATTAAAAGAGTGAGTAGAAATAGTCGAGACCCCCATTCAGGTCAGATTTCACTACCCGGTGGTCGTTATGAAGAAGAAGATGTGAGTTTATTGAATACAGCATTAAGAGAGACTTTTGAAGAAATAGGAGTGAATATCAAAGCCGATCAAGTCATTGGAAGATTGAGCGACCTCTACATTCCAGTCAGCGATAATCTCGTATCTCCTTTTGTTGCAATTGCGGAAGATCTTGATAAATTTAAGTTAGATCCAAATGAAGTGGAAGATATATTTTCTGTGGATCTACAGAATTTAGTTCAAGATGAAACCAGACAACGGCGTCGATTGAATACTTCTTATGCAACAGACTTTGAGGTCCCAGGATTTAACTTTCAGCCATATTGGATTTGGGGAGCCACAGCAATGATTTTAGAAGAATTCTCGGAATTGCTCAAAAAAATTTAATAAAAAAAGGTAACAAATTCCACCCTCAAAACACATAAGTATAGAGAAAGGTATTAAATGAATGGTCGTTTCAAATCGTTCAAAAGTGAACGAACCACACCTTCAATCCTACTTATTTTTGTTTAATTGTTTGATTTTAAAATTTTAAAAGAATTATTTATCCTAATTTCCTCTGCATACACCCTAAATCCTGACATTTAATATCTTTCTCTTATTTTTACACCATGATAGCTATAGATAATGTTTTGATAAGCGATGATATCATAGAAAAGCAATTCCTGTGCAATCTAGAAGCATGTAAGGGCGCTTGTTGTTATGAAGGAGATCTAGGAGCCCCAGTCCAAAAACAAGAAGTACCAAAACTTGAAGAAGTTTATAAGTTGATAAAACATACTTTGCCTGTAGAAAGCCAAAAAGTCGTTGATGAATTTGGTGTAGCAAAGCATTATAAAGATTTAGCGGGTTTGGGAACTCAATTAGTCAACGGTGGACCTTGTGTCTTCATGATAAAAGATGAGTTAGGTATTGCAAAATGTGCTATCGAACAAGCTTATTATCAAGGCATTACAGATTTTAAAAAACCAATATCGTGCCATCTTTACCCGATTCGGGTCACTGAGAATACTAAGCAAGGTTTTATAGCCTTGAATTATGACAATTGGGAGATTTGTGATCCTGCGTGTAAGGCTGGGAAGAAAGCTAAATTGCCAGTCTATAAATTTTTAAAGGAAGCTATAATAAGAAGATTTGGGCAAGATTTTTATGAAACATTGGATGTTTATGCCACAGATCAATATCAAAAAGTTTAGATTTCTGACTTTAATAGAGAGCAAAACAGATTCAAAATCTTTATATTTAAGTTTTTTTAATATCAATTTCTTTTCCATTATTTTAGCTTTCTCCTTGAAAATCAACTGAGAAATGTTAACTTTGCGAGGTTTTTTCAAAAACACTGTTTTTGGAACTCGTTTTTATTTTAATATATTGATTCTTAATAAATTATATTTTCTCTTATGGGATTAATTTCAAGTATTCGTAAAAGACTTTGGATCGTGACGGTCTTGATGGCAATGGCTTTGCTCGGTTTTATTTTAATGGATATGAATTCAGGAAATTCAGGGGCTCTTTTCAAGAATTCAAACAATATGGGTACCGTAGCTGGTAAAAGTTTGGATTATACAGAATTCCAACGCAAAGAAGGGATCATGTACCAAAATTCCTCTGTAGATTTTTATGGAAGAAAAGAATATCTATGGGAGCAGTTTGTGGAAGAAGCAATACTTGAAAAGGAATCTCAAAGTAATGGATTGGGAGTATCAGAATCTGAAATGAATGAACTTCAGTTTGGAAACAATTTATCCCCAGTTGTAGAAAGAAACTTTAGAGATCCTAATACTGGACAAGTCAATAGAGATCAATTGAGCCAGTTTAAAACCAATATGGATAATGGTCAGCTTCCTGCCCAAGCAGTAGATTTTTGGAAAATTCAAGAACAAGAAATTAAAAAAGAAAGGTTGTATTCTAAATTCAATGCCTTGGTATCAAAATCATTGTATCAACCAGATTTTATGATTACAAAAAATCTTACTGATGGTAATTCTAAAATGGAATTAGCTTATTCTATTATTCCTTATACTGAGATCAAAGATGAGGATGCTCCGATAACAGATGCGGATATTCAAAATTATCTCAAGTTAAACCCAGCAAAATTCACCAATAAAGAAGAGTCTAGAGATTTTGTATATGCTATGATCAATATCATTCCTACTTCTGAGGATACATTAAATTTGAAGACTCAGATGGAAGAAAAGAAATTGAATTTTTCAAACGCAACTAATGATTCAGCATATATCGTAGGTCAATTGGGTACATGGGATCAAAAACTGTATAAAAAATCTGAGCTTTCACCAGAGAATGCTGAGATGCTTTTTGCTGCTCCAAAGGGAAGTATCGTAGGTCCATATTATGAAAATGGTGACATCAGAATAGCAAAAATTCTAGATAGGAAAATGATTCCAGACTCAGTCAAGTCAAGACACATATTGTATCAAGTGAAGACACAACAGGAAGCTGTTCAAGGTAAGAGATTGCTAGACAGTCTTCAAAATGTGTTAGAATCAGGGAAAGGCAATTTTGCTGATTTAGCAAAGCAGTTCTCACAGGATCCGGGCTCAAGTCCACAAGGAGGTGATCTGGGTTATACTTCACCAAATAGAATGGTTAAAGAATTCAATGACTTAATATTTTACAAAGCAGTAAAAGGTAAATATTATATTATAGGAACCCAATTTGGATTTCACTTAGTTGAGGTTACAGACCAGAAATATATCAATAAAGATGAAGGTATTCAGTTGGGTGTAATTTCTGAAACGATCCAACCTGGAGATGAAATTTCAGATCGATTAATGAATGAAGCTCAAGAAATAATACAAACTCACAGAGACATTGAGTCTTTCAAAAAAGCGATCAATGAAAGTGGCAAATACAAACTTGAAGTAGAACCACAAATGAACAAAAGTGCATTTAAAATCACTCGTTTTGGTGAAGGTGCTTCTAGTACAGTGAGAGAAATTGCAAAATGGTTGTACAATCCTGCTACAGAACTGGGTGACGTTAGTCCTGAAGTATATTCTTTACAAGATGATGTAAAGAAATATACAAATAGATACGTTATTGGAGCTTATGAGAAGAAAAACCCTAAAGGAACTCCTTCATTAGAGTATGTAAAAAAACAAGCAGGAGATGAAATCTTAAGCGACATCAAGTTTAATAAAATCAAATTGGGAATAGGTGCCATGCCAAATGAATTAACTGGTACATACGGAACCTATACCGCCAAGATTGATTCTGCTAAGGATGCAAGTGTTTTGGCTGGATATATTGGTACTTTTCCAAATGAACAAGTGGTGTTAGCTGAAGTGATGAAAAAGGATGTAGGACAATTTGTTGGTCCTTTGAAAGGAAAGAATGGAGTTTATTTTGTTAAAATAGTGAATAAAATTCCGCCTAAAAATTTGGATCCAGCGAGCTTTAAGAGATTTTATCAACATCCAGCAAAGGGTACAGCCATGGGATATATGATGGAAGCATTAAAGGATAAAGAAAAAATTAAAGACAACCGAGCAAAATTCTTTTAATAGATTTTGTAAAAATATTTTAATTTTAATGCTCAAATTTGTTTGTTCAAATTTGAGCATTAATTTTTTATGTCTAAACCAATGGCTAAGTTCAATAGCATAGATGAGTATATTAAAGGATTTCCAGAAGAGGTACAGATGAAATTGCAAGAAATTCGGGATGCAATTAAAGCTGCGGCTCCAGATTCAGAGGAAGCAATTAGTTATAATATTCCTACTTTCAAGCTCAATGGCAATTTAGTTCACTTTGCTGCATTTAAAGCTCATATTGGATTCTATGCACTGCCTACTGGCCACGAAGCATTCAAAGCTGAACTCGCCAAGTATAAACATGCCAAAGGATCTGTACAATTTCCATTAGATCAGAAAATGCCTTTGTCATTGATCAAAAAAATGGTTAAATTTAGAGTTAAAGAAAATTTGAATAAATAATTGGATTATTAAGTCAAGACAAAAAATAATATTTATAAAGTAAAACCATCAAAATGAGATTAGTATTCATATCGATATGCTTTCTATTTTCAAGTTTAACATATAGCCAAAAGAGTTATAAAGATCTCATTGGCGATGCAGATAAATTTTATCGCGATAAGGAATATGTTAAGTCAGTTGAAGTTTATAAACAAGCCTTTAAAATAGAGAAAAAAAATGGCAGCAATTTATACGATGCGGCATGTTCTGCAGCCCTTGCTGGTAATAAAAAAATGGCATTCCAATGGTTGAATAATGCAATGGATAATGGTTGGATTAATATTCATCATATGAAGCAGGATAAAGATTTGATATCACTTCACAATCAAAAAAAATGGAATAAGCTATTGTCTGCTATGCAGAAAATAGTCGATGTAAAGGAAGCAAATTATGATAAACCACTACAAGCAAAATTACTTGAAATATATAATGATGATCAGCCAATCAGACAAGAGTATATAGCGGCAAGAAAAACATATGGACATAAAAGTAGCCAAGTAGATAGTCTAGGAAAGATCATGCTTTATAAGGACAGTGTGAACTTAATCAAAGTTAAGCAAATCCTTGATACACATGGATGGGTTGGTCCAGATAAAGTCGGTAATCAGGCAAATCAAACTTTATTTTTGGTTATCCAACATTCTGATCTTAAAACCCAGCAGCAGTATTTACCAATGATGCGTGAAGCTGTTAAGAATAAGAATGCAAGTGGAAGTTCATTGGCATTACTTGAAGATAGAGTGGCATTGGGAGAAGGAAGAAAGCAAATATATGGAAGTCAAATTGGATCAGATAGAGAGACTAATAAATCCTACATTTTCCCACTTGAAGATCCAGATCATGTAGATGAACGCAGAGCAAAAGTTGGACTTGGACCACTTGCAGATTATGTTAAAAGATGGGACATCATTTGGGATGTAGAGGCTTATAAAAAGGAGCAAATGTTGAAGGAAAAGAAGGAGTAGTGTGAATAAGAGCATGCCTTTTTCATAGTTCTTATTCAAGAATTATTTTTTGAATTAGAAATTTAGTATTTTTACTTGAAATATTTAAAAATACCCAATCAAAGTTTGTAAACTTTGATGAAACCTTAAAATCTTTTTTTATGAAAAAGGTCCATTTCTTATTTTTCATTTTGAGCTCTGTTTATACTTTGTTCTCTCAAGATAGAAATGAATTTGTATTTCAGAACACAGAATCAAATATTAGTCAAACACTTTTGCTCAAAAATGGGACTTGGATTCAAGTTAGAGTAGGATCTTCCTGTAATCAAGCAGCTTTTGATATATATCGCGATCGCTTAATTCGTAGTTCTGTTAATAGTATCAATAGCGATGGTTTTACTTTAGTTTCAGATATCGAGGAAGCAGATTCATCTCATTTTTTTATTTGTGGTAGAAGTGATATAGCAGACGATGTCGCACAAATAAAATCTTATTTTTTAAATTATTATAATGATACTGGAAGACAAGTATTCTATTATCAACTGCCAGTCTCCAATATTTACAATGGATCACCTGTGATCTCAAATTATGTCAAAGGCAAGCCTCTATATTTTGCATTGAATAATGAAATTTTTAAAATCAATGTTGTAGATACTGGAATACAGTTAATCAAAGTTTATGAAACAAAAACTGGGATCAACTATGTTTATTTCATCAACGATTCTACTTTAGTTTATAGTAACTTCAATACAAGCAACATAATTAAGAACTTTCAAAATGAAGAAAAATTAAATTTTTATATAAATACATTTGTAACAAATTCAAATGATGGATTCTTCTATATTGATGGCACAATGAAGATTATAACTCATTATTCCATCGCAACAAAAAAGAGCAGCATTTTCCGATTAAATTCATCGTTGAAAATTAATGACTTCAGTGTTGATGCAGATACTTTTTATTTTTATGGATCCAATACTGAGGGCTTCAAATCAATCTCAAAATGTTCAGTCAAAAATGATTCTATAGTTCAGCAAGATGTGATAGAATCGGAGATTCCATATACGTCGATTCTTCATGGGGATTATTATCAAGGAAAGCATTATATAGTAGGATCGCAAGATTTAAACAATGGAGGATTACAAGTTTCTTGCTTGAAAAAACTGGAAGACTTTTCATTTCCAATTATCCAGCGACCAAATTTGAAACTTGATTTGATTTCTTCAAAGCTTACTATTACAGATTCATTATACAATCCATTTATTAAGGTATGGTACTATTATTTTAGATTCGAAAGTGTATTATCTGTAAAGAATATTGGGAATATCCCAGTTTCAAATTTTCACTTTGCCTCTCACCGATATTCTGGAAATCCATGTCACCACAGATGGGAGAATACTTATAGAAAAGTTGTACTCCCGAATGATTCGATTCTCATATCTGTTCAGTATAAGACGGAGAATTTTTCTACTGATAAAGAGTTGGATGTAGAATTTTATGCTTTTGCAGCGAATGAACTATTAGAGTTACATTCTAATGATAATTTTTATGCAAACAAAGTTAATGTCACTACATCTATACAAAAGACTCTAAAGCTTGAGAATATAGTGATTTATCCCAATCCTTGTCATGACCAATTCTTTATAAAAAATCTACCAGTTAAGAATTTTAAGATAGTCAATTTATTTGGACAAGAAGTATTGAATATAGAGAATCATAATGAAGATAAACCAATCTCAGTATCTCAGCTTTCTTCTGGTAGTTATTTTATAAAAGGCATTGAAAGCACATTTTCAAAAATCATCAAACTTGATTAGAATAAAGTGGTTTCACATTTAGCAAATTTTGAAATTAAAGTCAGCAAGTTATAAATTAAATCAAGGTATTAATTTATAACTTGCCTACAATAAATTTTATATCCAAGCACAAACTATTCCACCCATCAATCCTAAAGTGATGAGCCAATATCCTGCATTGACTGCAATATATTTGAATCCTTTTTTCTCAAATAATGCATTGGTAGTAAGAACTGGCACTACGATCATGATACCAGCAATCAATACGCCATGGGCAGCTCCATGAGAGAATGTTCTGAAATTTGTACCGTATTTAGCCATATAATCAGCTAAATATTTCCCTACCTCAGAATTGGGATCACCAAAACCTGGTTGATTCATTAAAGAATTTGCTACAAATGTTTGATGATACGAGATAGTATTCATTGCAAAAGCAAGTAACAAACTCATTAAAAATGAAATTCCAAAAATGAGCCCCATATTTGAAGTGGACTTCATATCTTCTTCTTTAAATCCACATGCATCCATCCATACTTTTCCCATGACTTTGGGATGATACCAAATAAAACCCAACAGCATCGGCACTAATGCCGCCACTAAAACTGCAAGCCAATTAATAGTCATAAAATTTAAATTTTTCGTTTTGAAATAAAAAATATCATGTAAAGATATAAATTATACAAAGTTGTTGGTTATTATATTTTTATTAAAGCATTAATTGTTATTACACTTTTTTGTCCAATTAATGATTTTTTTTCCAATACATTGATCCTCCATATTGATGCAAATTAAGATGTTTTATATTTTATTAATGTTCTATTTCAATTCCATTAATAACGAAAAAAGCTCCAAACAAATTTCTTCATTTCTGTTTGGAGCTTTTGTTATTTTGAAAAATATATGATCTTTTACACTGTCAAAACTTCCTTCTCTTTAGCTTCAATGATTTTATCAATTTTCGCTGAGAAGTCTGTCACTTGTGCTTGGATATCTTGTTCTTTTCTTTTGGCTACATCTTCTGCTAAGCCATTTTTTTGTTCCTTTTTGATGAGATCAAGAATCTTATGTCTGCTTGAACGTATGCTCACTTTAGCCTCTTCACCAAACTGCTTTACATGTTTGGCAAATTCTTTTCTGCGTTCTTCGGTAAGAGGTGGGATTGATAGACGAATCGACTCACCATCGTTCTGAGGTGTGAGACCAATATTTGATTCAAAGATGCCTTTTTCGATTTCAGCAATCATTTTCTTTTCCCATGGCTGGACGACTATTGTGCGTGAGTCTCCAAGGCTCAAATTGGCTACTTGAGAGATCGGCACTAATAATTTACCATTACACTCTCCAGTATGTTTGTAGAGGCCTTTCCAGTGCGCACACGAGAGAGTTCTTTCTGAAGATGGTCTACAGCACGCTCAAATTCCTCCTTCGTCTTTTTTAATTGACTATCTAATTCTGCTGACATAAGTTTATTATGATTTAAAATTGGTCCAAAGATACTATTCTCTGTTGGTTCCCATGTAACGTAGGATCAAGAAAATTAACATCACCAATGATGATAATGCAGCAGAAACATAAGTCATGGCAGCCCATTTTAATGCATCTTTTGCACCTTCGTATTCTTCACCTTGTGCAGTCCCTGATTGGTCAAGCCATACCAAAGCCCTTTTACTTGCATCGAATTCTACAGGTAAAGTGATGATACTAAATAAACAAGTGATTGCAAATGCGATAATTGTAATCAATAAGAGTGAAGGAAAAGTGTTGGCAAGCATGAAGGCAAACATCAATAAAAACTGAGAAGCCATAGAAGCCACTTTTACTACTGGAACGATAGCAGATCTCAACTTCAACATAGCATAAGCAGTGTCATGTTGGACAGCATGTCCACATTCGTGAGCTGCTACAGCTGCTGCTGAAACAGATCTACCTTGATAAACTTCTGGACTTAAGGCTACGGTTTTTGTCAAAGGGTTGTAGTGATCAGACAAATAACCTTGACCTTCTATGACTTTAACATCTCGTATATTATAGAATGAAAGCATTTTTTCTGCCACATCTTTTCCAGACATATTGGATCGAAGTCGAACCTCACTGTATTGTTTGAATTTGGATTGCAATCTATTACTCACCCATGCACCTATAAGGGACATCACCGCTGTGATCGCGTAATAAATCATGTAATCTGCATTGAACATTGTATTTCTATATTTTTTTTAATTAACGAATAAATTCAAATCCTGTATAAGGCACTAATGCCTTTGGGATTCTTATTCCTTCTGACGTCTGATGATTCTCAAGTAACGCGGCAACGATCCTAGCCAAAGCCAAAGCACTTCCATTGAGTGTATGAGCTAGAACCGAATCTCCTTTTTCATTCTTGAATCGCAACTTTAAGCGATTCGCCTGAAAAGTCTCGAAGTTAGACACTGAGCTCACCTCTAGCCATCGCTGTTGGGCTGCCGAATAGACTTCAAAATCATAGGTCATTGCAGAAGCAAATCCCATATCTCCTCCGCATAAACGTAAGATTCGATAGGGGAGTTCCAATTTTTCTAATAAAATTTCTACGTGCTTAATCATCTCATTTAAAGCAGAATACGACTTATCTGGATGCTCGATTCGAACGATTTCGACCTTGTCAAACTGATGTACGCGATTGAGTCCCTTGACATGTGCCCCATAGGATCCTGCTTCTCGGCGAAAGCAAGGTGTGTAGCCACACATCTTAATAGAAAAATTCTCATCTCGAAGGATGACGTCGCGATAGATATTGGTGACAGGCACTTCTGCAGTCGGGATAAGATATAGGTCATCTTTTTCTGCATAATACATTTGCCCTTCTTTGTCGGGTAATTGTCCCGTTCCTCTAGCAGAATCTTCATTGACCAAGAGTGGCGCTTGAATTTCTTCATAGCCTTCAGCAGTTGCGTGATCAAGGAAAAAATTAATCAAGGCCCTTTGGAGTTTGGCCCCTTGGCCTCTATATAAGATAAAACCTGAGCCAGATATTTTGACACCAAGCTCCATATCGAAGAGATTATATTTTTTTGCTAACTCCCAGTGAGGAAGGCATCATCGGCCAGTTTTGGAAATGGCGAATCCCAATTTTTATAAACAAAATTATCTTCTGCAGTCTTGCCATGGGGAACCATGTGGTATGGCACATTGGGCAGTTGTAGTAGATTGGATTCAAGGTCTTTAGATATCTGATCTTTGGAAGATTCTAGATCTTTGTTTGCTTCCTTAAGCTGTGCGACTTCATCTTTAAGAGAATTGGCTTGACTTTGATTGCCTGATTTGAATAAATCACCTATTTCTTTAGAAAGAATATTGACCCGAGCAAGATTTGCATCAAGTTTTGCTTGATTGGATTTTCTTTCATCATCCAATGCTATGATTTTATCAACCAAGGCAAGGCTATCATCACTTAGATTGCGCTTTTTATAGCCTTCTAATACTCTTTCTCTTTCTTGCTTGAATATTCGTAATTCTACCATTTTATAATAAATATTGTGGAGGCAAAGGTAATGCTTTAATTAGAAAATGAGTTAATTGGTTAATGTGAGAATTTGGAGTTCCTCACTATAGTAGACAAAACGATAATTCATTAAGCCGCTATAAAACGAACTTTTTATAAAATGTGCAAATCTGCAAATGAAGGTTTAATTATAAAAAATAAATGATGTGTGTGAATAATTTAAATCACAACCTACTATTTATGAAAAATTACATTTTAAGTATTTTAATGATTTGCATAGTTACTAATTTGGTTAGCCAAAATATTGTTTTACATAGTGACATTGCATCTGGGACATCTGATGGAATCTATTTTTATGGTTTTGAATCACAACAATCTACAAACTACCTTTACTTTGTTGCAAAACCAAGTTTTAATGATGAAATACATAGGACAGATGGGACTATAGGCAATGTTACACGAATAGGATTCAATGATTCAATTTATGAACCAAGATTAGTTACATTAGCAGGATCAAATTTGTACTTTAATGGGCGCGGCGCGAATAACACTGTATATAATTATATAGAGAGTACAAATAAAATAAGTGTTCTAGCCCAATTTACAAGTGGCGAAATTAAAGCCATTAAGCCATTGAAGAATAATGCTATAGTTTTCTTAAGAACATCTTCTTCTTCAATGAGTAATCCTGACCAAATTTGGTATTCTGATGGAACGCAATCAGGTACAATCAAAATTTATGAAGGGGATGGTATATCAAGTATTTCAAATTATTCTAAATATGGTGAGTCATTAATTATTTCAGACGGTAGTACCAATGCAGTACAGAAAGATGCTCTCATCACTGATGGTACAAGTGCAGGTACAATCTTGTTGAAGGAGTATTTGAAATCGAGAATTACATTGGATATCATAGATGACGCTATTGCAGATGAAAAATGTTATCGTGCTTTATGCTCAAAAAGATAGTAAATATTCAAACTTTTTAGTTACTCAAAATGAGATAAAAGATCTAACGTACAGGGGAAATATTGATAAGTTCATAAAAGTAGGAAAAAACTATGTTTTTAACACAAGTAAAGATTTGAATTCTTATGATAGCATTACTAAGCAAATTACAACGCTTAGTAATGCAGCAAAAAATTTGGAGTTGTTAAAGGTAAACGATAAATTTTATTTTTCGCAAGATCAAAGTTCAAAAGAATTATGGGAATCTGATGGAACTATTTTAGGTACCAAAGTAATAGAAGCAAATCTGGGGACTTCTTTTTTCAAAACATTTAATTTTAATTCCTTTGGATCATTATTGCATTATACAAAGTCCGGAACAGAGGTAGAATTATGGGAATATAATTCCACTACAAAAAATCAACGCAAATTGACGAGTTTATTTAAAAGTTCATCTGTAGGATTTAAGCCTTCATTAATTTATTTTAAGAATAAGATGTATTTTGCAAAGAATACTAGCACTTCTGGAAATGAATTGTGGGTATATACAGATTTAATTTCTGACACAAAGCAAGAAGTAATTTCTGAGGCACAGATAGCGAGATTTGATTGTACGAATAATGTAATCGAAGTTGAAGAAGAATATAGAAATGCAAATTTGATATTTCAATTTTATGATCTATCAGGAAAAAATATTGCTACTATTTCCAAAAAGGGTATTTCATATTTAAGTTTGGATAAAATAACTACGAGAGGACAGATCATTTTTTGTCAGGTTACAGACGATAAAGTATATCAATCTTTAAAGATCGTGTATTAGTCCCAATATTTATATCAGGGTTTATAACATATAAATGCACTTTATAATTATAAACCCTGTAACATTTATAATAGCAAGGGAAATTTAAATTTTTAACATCGATTCGACATTTATTATTATACGATGGATAGATTTGTTGTTTAGAGAAGTATGCACTTTAAGCAAAAGAGATGGATTATAAATTGCAATCATATAGATTTGCAGGTTAAAACCGCGACCAACGAGAGGCTTTTCAACTTGTTTTGGACATATATATATAATTATACTATATATTAATTATAAACCTTTAGTTTCAACAAATTACTAAAATCCGACCCAGTCCAAAACCATTTGCAAATTCTCTCATTTGCAAATTCTCACATTAACTAATTAATTTTACATATTATAAAAAAAATTATATAAAATATTTGGAAATATCAAAAATACCCTTACCTTTGTCCCATTAAGTATTTCTCTTATTTATAATCTATTGAAAAAAATAGAGTTAAATATTTGGAATATTTAAAATAAGTTCTACCTTTGCAGGAGAATTTATCTACCAACCCAAGATTTTATAGTAGACCCACACTTTAGCGCAAGCTATATTTTAGCACAATTTTTTTTACAACCAACAACGAATGATTCTAGACCACGACTGTGGCTAAATCGACTATTCATCTTTTTATCTTCAGTTTAAAACTCAGTTTTGAAAAGAAAACTGCGGTGCAATGTGCATTGCGGAATGTATAAATATTTTAAAAACTTTTTTTAAACACAACAAAAAGGAGGATCTCATGGGTCAAACGAGTTTTACATCTCCAGCTAGCCGAAAAAATTCTATCATGAATAGGATTAAGTTCGCATTTTTAGTGCCGTTATTGTTTGTGATGACACTTCAAAACAATGCAAATGCACAATGCTCATTAGCATGCAATGGTCTTGTTCAAGTATCTCTTGATGCAAATTGTGAAGCCACAATTACTGCCGCAATGATGCTCAATGATACAGTGACTTTATGCCCTGGTGCTACTTATGTAGTCACAGTTTTAAACTACAACATTCCAATTCCAGGATCACCAGTGGTGAGTAAGGCTTGGGTAGGAAAAACCCTTAAAGTAGAAGTTAAGGACATCATCTCTGGCAATAAATGTTGGGGTAATATCACAATAGAGGACAAGCTTGCTCCAATAATTGAATGTGGTAAAGACACGATTCCGTGCTTTGCTGCATCGTCATTTGTACCAGCAGCAGAAGACAATTGTGATTTGGATACAATCCTTTTGGTGGATGAGCAAATTCAACCATTGAATTGTGATCCGACTTTTATAAAAAGATTAGTAAGAAGATATCTTGCAAGAGATATTTATGGTAATACATCTCCAATGTGTTATGATACAATTTACTTAAAGCGTTTTGATACGGCTAAAGTATTGTGCCCTAAGAATTGGATTTATGATCCATTGAATCCTGCACTCAATTGCCCAATCAATTGTAAGGATATTTGTTATAATAGAATTCCATTAGATAGAAATGGCCATCCGCATCCCGATTTTACAGGAGTTCCATTATACAGAGATACAGTTCATACTGCACCATTATTGATAGACACAATTGCATTGTGGCCTTTAGGTGATATTTATTGTAATGTAGGTGTTACTTATGATGATATCGATCTAGGTACAATTGGATGTGTACATAAGATCATGCGTGCTTGGACTATCCGTGAATGGTGGTGTAATAGAGAAATCGTAAGAACTTGTCTTCAGATTTTGGAAATCATAGACAGAGAAGCTCCTTACGTTCACGCACCATATGATTTTGAAGCGACAACATCAGGTGGATACAAGTGTGAGGCTATTGTTACAATTCCTCCTGCAGTAGTTTTTGATAGCTGTGGCAAGTGCGAAAATAAGCCAGTAAAAGTTGATGTCGTATATCCTGGTGGTATATTGAAGAATCAAAATGGTGGTGTAGTAACACTTCCTGTTGGTTGGGATACGATCATCTATCGCGCTTATGATCATTGTTATAATGAAAGTGCTGATACATTAGTGATCCATGTTGCAGATAAGACTGCACCTGTAGCTATATGTGATAGAGAGACAGTAGTTTCATTATCAATAGATGGTACGACTCATGTTTATGCTACTACTTTCAATGACGGATCTTATGATGATTGTCATATTGATTCTATGTTAGTGAGAAGAATGGTAGAGAGTCCTTGCGACAATGATACAAGAGATGAGGTGTTTAAGCCTTATGTTGAGTTCTGCTGTGAAGATGTCGATAGAGTCGTAACAGTAGTATTCAGAGTAAAAGATAAGCATGGTAACTTTAATGATTGTATGGTTCAGGTTTTTGTACAAGATAAGTTAAAGCCTATCTGCAAAGCGCCTATCAATGTTACTGTTGCATGTGATTATCACTTCGATTTAAATAATTTGGATGTGTTTGGTGCAATCAATAGAGACAGTGCTTTATTATTCAACACTAGAACAATAAAATACAAAGGATATGATTGGACAAAAGACAGTGTGATTACATTACACGATGGCTTTGCACATGACAATTGTGATTTTACCATTACTCATGGATTTAAGGACAACAGAACTAGCTGTAATGTTGGAGATATAATAAGATACTGGGTAGTTGCAGATAGAAATGGTGTAGACACTTGTTGGCAGAGAATTACATTCTTCAACTTCCATCCATTTGATTTATATAATGATATTTGGTGGCCAAGAGATACTGTGTTGACAGGTTGTCTTAATGCATTCCAACTTACACCAGATAGAATGGGAAGACCTGTCGCTCATGGTGAAGATAAGTGTGATCTTGTAGGATATAGTATGGAAGATGAAACATTTAGATTTGTAAAAGGATCTGATGCTTGTTTCAAGATATTGAGAAAGTGGAAAGCCATCGACTGGTGCCAAAGAATACCAAATGGTGCTGGTGGATATATTAATCCAACAGTGGAGCATACTCAAATCATAAAAGTAAATAATATCATCGCTCCAACAATCACTACTTTACCTACAAAAGATACGACATTCTGTACTTTTGACAGTTGTACTTCTGGCCCAGTTACTTTGACTGCAAGAGGTGATGACGAATGTACGCCGGATGATGAATTAGTTTGGGAATATTTAATCGATTTAGACAATAATGGAACTTATGACATTGTAAAAGCAGGAGCTGGAAACAGTATTGATGCTTCTGGTAGATATAAACTTGGAAGACATAAGATTAAGTTTGTATTCGAAGATAAGTGTGGAAATAAAATTGCAAAAGAATTATTGTTCACAGTAATGAATTGCAAAGCACCTACACCATATTGCTTAAATGGAATCGCAGTAGATCTAATGCCTATCGATAGAAATGGCAATGGTATCCCTGATTGGGGAATGGTAGATATATGGGCTAGTGATGTTGACAAAGGATCATATCATCCTTGTGGAAATAGAGTAATCTTGAGTTTCTCAAGTGATACATCTAAGAAGTCAATTACATTCACTTGTGATAGTTTAGGACAAAGAAATGTAGAATTATGGGTGACTGATCCAGCAACTGGTCAACAGGCATTCTGTAGAACTTATATCTTGATCCAAGACAACAATCATGCTTGTGGAGGTACAGTAGGAAAAGGCGGCATATCAGGATTGATCAGCACTGATCAGAATGATAATGTAGCGGATGTAGTAGTAGATCTTAAAGGAGCAGGGCTTCAAGCTCAGATTACTTCAAATAATGGTCAATACGCATTCTCAAATATGACTTTCAGCCAATCAGCCGTATATACATTAAGTCCAACTAAGGATATCAATCCTCTTAATGGAATCACGACTGCAGATATCGTATTGATCCAAAAGCATATCTTAGGAGTATCTGAATTCAAATCTCCATATAAGATCATCGCAGCGGATGTAAACAATACTAAGACTGTAACTTCAGCTGATATATCTGAATTGAGAAAATTGATCTTAGGAATTATACCAAAATTTGAGAAAAATACATCATGGGTATTTGTAGACAAAAACTATAAATTCCAGAATTTTGGTGATGATATCTTAAATGAAGGATATACAAAAGAATATAAAATTGATCCATTTATCAACAGTATGGTCATCAATTTTATGGGAATAAAAGTAGGAGATATTAATGGTACTGCATCAGCAACAAATGCAACTGGAGTAAGTACTAGAAATAATTCTACGCTTAATTTGATTACGAATGAACTGACAATAAATGCGAATGAAGAAATTGTAGTGCCTATACAAATGGCAGACAATGTAAACTTAAGTGGGTATCAATTCACTTTAAAATTTGATGCGGACAATTTGGAATTCTTAGATATCATCAGTGGTGAGTCAAATCTTACTACAGAGAATCTAGGCATGAACAGATTGCAAGATGGATACATCACCTTTAGCTGGAATACAAACAAGGCTGTACAGCTAAACAAGGATGCAAAATTGTTCACACTTAAATTTAAGGCTCTTTCGACAGGTCAGCTTTCTAATTCACTACACATTAATTCAGCTATCACGACTGCAGAGGCATACGATGCAAATCTTGATGAGATGAATATTCAATTGGCGTATAGAACCAATAATGGTGTCATCACAAATGACAATGTTGTTCTCTATCAAAATCAACCTAACCCATTCTCTGATCAGACAGTAATTGGCTTTGAAATGCCGAAAGCTGCTGATGCAACACTTACGATCTATGACCTTAATAGCAAGGTAGTCTTCTCTAAGACTGTATCAGCTACAAAAGGTTATAATGCAGTAACTGTAAACAACTTGCAGCTTGGAGTTACCGGTGTCCTTTTCTATCAATTGGACGCAGCAGGATATTCCGCTACAAGGAGAATGTTGGTTATTCAATAAGGCTAAATTCGTTTTGTTCTAAAGAGTTTACTGTTTTTGGGATGGGACCCTCCTTCGACAATGGTCGAAGGGGGTTCTTTTTTTATTAAATGTTTTTGTTTATTATTAATTTAAGTGAACAAAGACATCATTACAATTGTCCACATTTTAGGATTGTTGCTTAACATAAAATGCCCAGAATACTAGGAATCGATTATGGTCAAAAGCGCAGCGGGATTGCTGTCACAGATCCATTGCAAATAATAGTCAATGGGTTGCTTACAGTGGACACTAGTGAGTTGTTTGAATTTTTAAAATCCTATTTACAAAAAGAACAGGTCGAAAAAATTGTGCTTGGACTACCTAGACATAAAGATGGAAATGACACCTACCTGACTCAAGAAATCAGAAATTTTGGTGAAAAGCTAAGAGGATTATCTCCAGATTTAAATATTGATTTTCACGATGAATCATTTACCTCCCATACCGCAAAGTCCTTTTTAGTTCAAAGTGGTATGAAAAAGTCAAAAAGAAGAGATAAAGCTGAACTAGATAAGATGAGCGCCGTTGTTATACTTCAAGAATATTTAAAGCATATTTAAAAATATTAAACTGATGGTATTACCAGTTGTACTTTATGGACATCCAGTATTGAAAAAAGTAGGAGAAAATATAGATAGTAGTTATCCTGATCTAGGAAATATAATAACGAATATGTGGGAGACCATGTATTTTGCAAAGGGAGTTGGATTGGCTGCACCTCAGATTGGATTATCCATTAGATTATTTATTATAGATACCACACCTTATTATGAAGATAAAAAGATGAATAAAGGCTTAAAGAAAATTTTTATTAATCCTGAGATAATCGATGAATCTGGGGCACTTTGGGCATTTGAAGAAGGCTGTCTGAGTATTCCAAATATTCATGCAGATGTCGAGAGAACAACTCATGTGAAATTAAGATACTTGGATGAAAACTTCATTGAACACATAGAAGTTTTTGATGAAATGAATGCACGAGTAATCCAACATGAATATGACCACATACAAGGTGTTTTATTTATAGAGAAAATAAATCCACTTCGACGTCAATTATTGCAGAGAAAATTGGAAAAACTAAAAAAAGGGATTCACAGCGCAAAATATCCTGTAAAATCAGCATAGACAAGATTCATTTATCTACTGAATTTATACACTATCGGAATCCTATAGTTTACAGAGACATTTTCTCCATGGTGTTTTCCAGGAATCCATTGCGGCATAGATTTAAGTACTCTTATCGCTTCTTCATCACAGGCATAATGGAGTGATTTAAGGATTTTAATGTTTTTAATGTTTCCATTTTTGTCCACAACAAATCCAATTAACACCGTTCCTTCAATTTGCGATTGACTTGCTGATGTTGGATATTTTAAATTATTGCTGAGAAAAGATGAAAGTGCTCTTTGACCTCCAGGAAATTGTGGCATGATATCCACAAAATGAAAAGGGACATCTTCTCCATTTTCGATTCCAGTAACTGTTTTGCCTTCACCTTTTGAATCATTGTTTGAATTTGAGGTTTCGCTGGTGGGAACATCAATTTTTTCGATTGGTTTTGGCTGCTCGACGACTTCAATAACTTGGGTATCTTCCTTGACGACTTTTGGTATTTTTGTTACTGGTTTCTGAGTTATCTCGATTTTATTCTCTGTCGGATTAATGGATTTTTGAATTTCTATTTTGGGTAAATTTGGGATATAAACTTCGGTAATCATTTCAGATTTTGGATCTAGATTATAGGCAGAATTATCATCTGATTGAAATAGTTCGATGATTTTTGGAACAAATAAAATCAAGACTACCAAGACTATTGATATCAAGAAAGCAATACTAAAAATTCTATAATATTTATTTCTTAAGATAAAAGCACCATATTCTTTATTTCTATTTTCAAAACTGATATCCGTCATCTGCCACCACAGTGGTGTTAAATTAGTGATCCAATTTTTAGAAAATGGCATTTTATAGTTAAATGGCTTTGTTTATAATATTCTGCAAATGTAATTTATTCATTTCACTTTATTGTCCTTTTGATGTGCAATACCGATCTAGTCATTGGTGGTAGATATAAAAATAAAAGCCTCATTTATCATGAGGCTTTTACTTTTAGAATTTTTATTCTTGTTCTTTATCTTCTTTATTTTTTTTCTCTTTTTTCTCCTTTTTTTCTTTCATCTTGTCTTTAACATCATGATCTTTCATTTTGTCTTTGACTTCATCTTTGTCATGTTTTTCATGCCCTTTAGCTTTGTGTTTACCTCTATTTTTAGCTTTCTGTTTTGCCTTATCTTTGTTGGATTTCCCCTTTGATTTAGCTTCTCCAACTTTCCCATCTTTTGCTTCTGCTGGATCTACTTTTTGGATTCATTTTCTGCTTTTTGAGCATTACTTTTTTCCATTTTCTTTTCTTTTAAGATTTGACCTTGATTAGCATTATTTACTTGTGCTGACATTGTCATGATTCCACAGCTAACTGCGAATAAAATTAAAAATATTTTTTTCATAATAATAATTGTTTTCCTTTGGACTCCCATATCAAACGGAAGTAAACCATTACTTTAGTTAATATTTCTTTAAATCAGTAATATTTTATTGAAATTAATGTGTATATAATTGGTAATCAACAATTATTGTTTGTTTGTTTTTTCTAAAAAATAGCTTATTGATGCTATAAAATAGATATTATCTTTGACACTTATCAAAAATGGATTCAGAATAGATGCAGAGCCCAAGAGATAGTTTCATAGAATTGGAGGACTTATATTTAAAGCAAAAGCCAAGTAGCTATAATGAGCGAATTCAGCAGCTGAAGAGTTTGGAAGATGCTATTTTAAATTATAGAACAGCCATTCGTTCAGCTTTAAAGCAGGACCTACTTAAATCTGAGTTTGAGGCAGATACCACAGAAATTTTTATGGTATTATCTGAAATAAGACATGCTATAAATAATCTCCATCATTGGATGAGAGCTCAGCATGTGGAGACACCTTTGACTTTAGCCGGAACATCATCTTATATATTATATGAACCGAAAGGCTTGATTTTAATTATAGCGCCTTGGAATTATCCTTTTGCATTATGTGTTTCTCCATTAATTTATGCCATAGCGGCGGGAAATTTTGTAATCGTCAAACCATCTGAGCATGCTAGATATACTGCTCAAATTGTATCAGAATTATTGAATTCTGTATTCAAAAACAAGCAAGTAAAAGTTATTGTTGGGGATGCCGAGACCGCTTCAGCATTAACTAAGTTACCCTTTCATCATATATTTTTTACTGGTTCTGTAGAAGTTGGAAAGAAAGTATTAAAAGCAGCGGCAGATAATTTAGTTCAAGTTACACTAGAACTCGGTGGAAAATCTCCAACTATCATTGACAGCAGTTTTGATTTGAATATTGCTGCAAAACGTATAGCTTTTGCTAAGTTTATTAATGCTGGTCAAACTTGTATAGCGCCAGATTTTGTGCTTATGCATAAATCTATACTTGATCAATTTTGTAAATTATTTTCTTACCACATTGATCTGTTATTAGAAAATAAGGGTTTAGAATGTGATCATTATGTGCGTATTGTGAATCAACATCATTTTGATCGTTTAGTCCAGTTATTCAATACTCAAGATTCAACTGAAGCTTTGGTCTATGATAAAGTGAAACTCATGATAAAACCGATTGCCATTCCTATAACGGATTGGAATCATCCTTTAATGAAGACTGAGATTTTTGGTCCTATTCTTCCCTTGCTCACTTTTGATGATGAAAGTGAGTTATTTTCAAATTTATCCAAGATGGATCGACCTCTCAATCTATATGTCTTTAGTGAGCATCAAGGATTTATCAATAATGTCATGAAAAAGACCAGATCGGGAGGTGTGACTATCAATGAATGCTTGTTAAATTATTGCAATAACTATTTGCCATTTGGTGGAGATCAGCACAGTGGTATGGGCAAGACTCATGGTCAATTTGGGTTTAATTTATTTAGCCATCAACGCGCTATAACAAAACAATCTTTCTTGCCTTCTGTTGCAAACATGTTCACACCTCCATATTCAAAAATGAAAGTAAGAATCAAGAATTTTCTCATTAAATATTTTTAAAAATTGGATTATTAGAATTATGAAACTCATTAGAATTTTTATTTTTTTATTCAGCATTAATGCATTACAATCTCAGACTAAAGAAATTAGTCTAGAGGATATTTGGGAGAATAGGACATTTGCAGTGAAGTCAGTGCCAGGGTTCAATTTTATGAAAGACGGATTGCGCTATTCTAGATTGGATAATAATCAAGTGAAAAGCATTGATATTGCAACAGGTAAAAATGAGCAAATTTTACTAAATTTAAAAGAAGTCAATTCTGATATTGAATTTGATAATATTTCGTCATATGTCTTTAGTGAAGATGAAACAAAGATTTTGTTTTCTCAGAAAGAGGAAAGTATTTATCGCTACTCATCAAAGGCTGAATATTATTCCTTTGATATTAAAAATAAAACCTTAGTGCGTATTTTTCCTAAAGGAAAGATAATGTATCCTCACTACAGCCCTCAAGCAGATAAGATTGGATTTGTGTATGAGAATAATTTGTACTATCAGTCACTTAATAATAATGAAATCGTTCAGGTGACTTTTGATGGAAAGTGGAATGAAATAATAAATGGTGCTTCAGACTGGGTATATGAAGAAGAATTTACCTTAACGCGTTCCTTTGAATGGTCAGCAAAAGGTGATAAAATTGCCTATATTAGAACTGATGAATCTAAGGTGAAGGAGTTTCAATTTGAAACTTACTACAATGAGGCTTATCCCGACATATATAAATTTAAATATCCAAAAGTGGGTGAAGTCAATTCAACACTTAGTGTGTGGTGCTATAATTTGAAATCTAAAAAATCAGATCAAATCAATACAGGAATAGATCCTTCTATTGATTCCTATTATCCTCGAATAAAATGGACGAAGTCAAATGATGAGTTGGTTATTACTTGGATGAATCGATGGCAAAATCATTTAAAATTATTGCTGTACAATTCATCAAATAAGCAAGTCAGCACTTTATTGGAAGAAAAAAATAAGTATTATATTGAACTTACTGATCATCTTATTTTCTTAAAGAATGGAAAGGAATTTTTGTGGATGAGTGAGCAAGATGGAACTAATCATTTGTATTTATATGATATGAAGGGAAAGTTGGTTCGACAAATCACAACAGGTAAAAACGAGATCACAGACTTTTATGGATTTGACGGTAATGAAGCAAAATTATTTTTTCAAATGTCTGAAGAAAATGGCCTCGAAAGGAAAATATATAGCATTAATAAGGATGGCACTGGTCTGAGCTGTTTGGATAAGAAAAGTGGTAATCACTCAGTTCAAATGAGTACTGGAGGAAAATATTTTGTTCATCAGTTTTCTACTTTGAATACGCTTCCAAAATATCGTATAGTGGATCAAAACTGGAATGAAATAAGAGTATTAGAAGACAATGCAGCATTGCAAAAAAAGATGACTGAGTTTAACTTCAAGGAAGTCCAATTGTCCTCAATAAAAAACAGAAATGGAGAGTCACTTAACGCTTTGACCATAAAGCCAAAGAATTTTGATCCAAGCAAAAAATATCCAGTATTTATGTTTTTATATGGCGGTCCAGGAAGTCAACAAGTCATGAATCGTTGGAATAGTTTTGGAAATTATTGGTGGTTTCAGATGTTGGCGGATAAGGGCTATTTGATCTGTGTTGTCGATAATAGAGGAACTGGTGGAAGAGGTGAAGAATTCAAAAAAATGACTTATTTACAATTGGGCAAATATGAGACTGAAGATCAGATTGATGCTGCGAAATATCTCGCTACACTGCCTTATGTGGATGGATCAAGAATTGGTATTTATGGATGGAGCTATGGAGGGTATATGTCATCACTGTGTTTATTAAAGGGCAATGATGTTTTTAAAGCGGCTATAGCTGTTGCTCCAGTGACTAATTGGAAGTGGTATGACAGCATTTATACAGAGCGATATATGAGAGATGAGAAAGAAAATAAGTCAGGATATGAAGAGAATTCACCAGTCAATTTTGCAGATCGATTGAAGGGAAATTATATGCTTGTTCATGGGATCGCAGATGACAATGTTCATTTTCAGAATAGTACTGAAATGATAAATGCTTTAGTTAAAAATAAAAAACAATTTGATCTTATGGTTTATCCTAACAGAAATCATAGTATCTTTGGCGAGAATGCGAGAATGCATTTGTTTACAAAGATGACAAACTTTGTTTTGGAAAAAATTTAATCATAAAATATAATTGATTATGAAAAATGTGATTTGGTTGTCGATGTTAGTAATTTTTGGAATGTCATGTTCACCTACAACAAAAATGGTGAATAAAAAAGATATCGATCCTACGTGGATAGTGGGAAAATGGAAACGTGTGGATAAAGATAATTTTGAGAAGTGGGTCAAGTTGAATGAAACGGAATACCTTGGTGTAGCCTATAGTAATAATTCTGGAAATGTGGAGATTGAGGAAAATCTTAGAATATTTAAACGTGAAAAATCATGGATATATGAAGTAAAGCACAAGCAAAATGAGTTCAAACCTGTTGAATTTGTTTGGACTCCAAGTCCAGCTGCAAATTTGAGATTTGTCAATGCGAATAATGATTTTCCTCAGGTGGTCAGTTATATCCAAAATCCCAATGGCAATCTCACTGCAAAAATCAGTTCTTTGGATGATGTAAAGAAGGAATATTTTGAGTTTAACAAAGTGTTTGTCCAGTGAGTAAGACGATAGAAATAGTCAATCGCAAAGCGACTCATCTCTATTTTATAATACAAACTTATGAAGCTGGAATTAAACTCAGCGGGACAGAAGTGAAATCAATTCGCAATGGTAAGGCAAATATGAGTGATGCATACTGTGCAATGGATGGGGGCGAATTGTTTGCATATCATATTCATATTTCAGAATATGAACAAGGTTCACATCAGAATCACGATCCTAAAAGGCCACGAAAATTATTATTGAATAAAGCAGAATTGCGCAAGTTAGAACGAAAGATTTCTGAAAAGGGAATGACGATTATTCCATTGAAGATGTATTTTTCTGAGCGAGGGATGATTAAGTTGGAAATAGCATTGGCGACAGGCAAGAAATCATTTGACAAGCGAGAAACATTAAAGGAGAAAGACATGCAAAGGGATATGGATAGGTCTTTTAGGACAAGATAACAATTGCTATATATTGTTTTTTTATTGTGGTATAATTAAACTGAATTTGGAGCCACTGTTTTTTTGACTGGTACATTTTATATCTCCATTCATCAACTTGGCCAATTTATAGGATAGACTTAATCCCAATCCAGTACCACCATTTTTTGATTTATTATGTAATTGAGTATAATTAGTAAATAATTTTGAGATATCTGAAGGATCAATCCCAATACCAGTATCTACTATTTCGAAAATAAGTTTGTTGGCTGCGTCTTTTTCACAATAGAGTATAACAGAGCCACTATCTGTAAATTTTATAGCATTTGCAAGTAGATTGATTAAAATCTGTGATAGGCGAAATTCATCTATAAGCGCCAGTTGAGGAAAATCCGGACTATAGAAAATTTGATATTTTAAATTTTTGAGATCTGCTTGAATTTTTAAAATATTAAAACAATTATCCACTGTAGAGCGGATATTATCTTGTTTAATATTTAAATTTAATTTATTCTCATTTAATTTGGAGAGATCTAGAATGTCGTTGATTGTTTTCAAGAGTAAATTGGATGAGGAAGACAAAATATCGAGATATTTAGAGTGCTGTATAGGGAGTTCATCCGAGCGCAACCTTTCTGTAACGCCAATAATACTATTCAATGGGGTTCTGATTTCATGAGATATTTTCGCGAAGAAAAGTTCTTTAGATTTTTGTAATTCAATTATTTCTTGATTTGCAAGATTTAGTTTTAAATTTATTGCATTGTATTTGTCAAAGGTGATTGAATAAATTTTATCCATGAAATATATTGCAATCAAAATGACTAAATTTAGTGAGATCTGATCAAATATATGAAAAATCTTAGTTTCTATAATGAATGTTGGATAGTAAATATAAATTAAAATTCCTAGTATACATGAACTAATAAAAGAAATTATACTCCAATGAAAAGCATTCAGTCTGTCATTTACTGCAAAAGCAATAATGGGACACATTGCAAGCCAGTATAGTGATGGTTCCAGATAAGTATTGTATTTATAAAAAATTGGATAAAATTGAACGACAAGAATTATTGCATAGATATTTAGTAATACACCATTTTTGTGAAGAAATTTTGGGAGCTTGTAAAGGACACCAAGAACATAAAAGAAAAGCATTGAGCTTGAACCAAATATTGCAGTATAAAATAAAAATTGGTCTTTTAATATATAGTGAATTAGACTATAAAAACATGTTATTACAGAAGCTGCAAGAAAAATATTATTGCGGATATTATTTAGCCAATGAGAACTCTTCAGTTTATCAATGCTGATAAGCTCAGGCAAAACCTTATAGGACCGACTTTCTAGATGCATGGTTTTCAGTGGTTTAAATTAAAATATGCATCCACCCATTACCTCATTCACTAATTAGACTGCAAAGTACACAAAAGTATCTGAAAAAGTAGTTTTTATTTACTTATTTTGATCAAACGCAGGGTCATCAGTTGGTTTTACATAATTTTCCCCTTTTCCGCGGAATACAGAGACATGGATATACCTTTGAGGGTTCAATCTAAGATCTTGAAGAAGTAAATCGAGGTTTTTTGAAGTTTTTTCTAGGTTGTTATAGAGACTTTTATCTTGAATTAATTTGCCTAAAGTGCCTTGACCATTATTTATTTGACTTATGGTTTGATTTAATCCATTAATTGTTTTTTTGCTTTCTTCAAGTGTTGAAGAAAGGTCTTTAATTGATTTTTTGCTCTCAAGTATGGTTTGATCAAGATTTTGGACAAGTTGGCCTGGATTGGATTGATTTATTTTATTAGATATTTGCTCAAAATTACTAATTGTCTGGCCTAAAGCATTTGAATTTTTAGCCAAGGTAGTAGTTATTTGATCAATATTTTGCATCGTACCATGGATGTTTTTAGCGTTTTCTGCCAAGATTTGATTGAGGGATAAGCTGATTTTAGCCATTTCGGCCATTGTCTTCCTCATGTCATTTACGATATGTCCTATTTGACCTTTAGAGTTTGAAGTGTCTAATAATCCACCCAATTGATCCCCTGTAATTTTTAAATATTCTTTTAACTCCTCTTTCGGTAACATAGTAGCCAAGACACTGGACTTTATGCCCGTGATGAAAGATTTATTGGGGAGGCAATCTCCATTACAAAAGTGATCAAATTGAAGATCAATAGCCTTTCCTCCTAATAGTCCAGTACTCATTAGGATCGCTTTAGTATCTGGTGGCAACTGTATTTCATCTTTTATATCCAATGTTACCAAAACTTCATGGATATTCTTTGGATTTAACACTACTTTGGTTACAGAGCCTACTTTAATACCACGAGTTAAAACCGGGGCCGAAGCATCCAGCATATCTACATGTGGATATAATACGTAGTAGGTATAAGATTTGTCCAAAAGGTTTTTCCCTTTGAGAAATTTATAACCAAAGATCAAAACTGCAAGAGTGATCGCAGCCAGTAATCCTATTTTTGCTTCATTTGATATTTTCAATTAGCTTCAATTCTTTGTGCAAAACTACGATTTTTATTAGGATTTATTTATCCTTGTCCCATTTTTATAGTTTACGATGAAAGCATCTGAAAATCCAATTTTTTGCAAATTTTCTTTTTCAGCCAAAGCGTCTTTGAAATTATTATAGTTTCCCACTTGATATTTGTATAAATCTAGCTCATGGACAATCTGAAAACTTGGCACTTTTTGCCATGCAGGATGGTCCATTTTGATCATTTCACCTTTTGAAGCTGCAATCTGAATTCGGTATTCGATTTGTTCAATTTTCTCCTCTAGAGCCTCTACTATTGGAGTTTCTATTATAGGTGATTTATATGTAATATCTGTTGACTCCATGACTAAATGATTCTCATGCACATAATTACTGTTTGATTGAAAAAAATCAGTTACTCCATCAGAAATATATCTCGCTATTTGCAATTGTCCATCTTCAGAATTTAAAAATATTTCTTCATCCTCATTACTCAGGAAACCCGCTTCGATAAGGATACTTGGCATGCTTGTCTGAGCCAAAACTACAAATCCAGCTTGTTTAACTCCGCGACTTCCTCCAGGATGGTATTGGTGAAAGTTGTTTTCGATTGATTTTGCTATTTTTATGCTATTGTCGAGATGGAGATCTTGATATTGACTCATAATGATATGTGCCTCTTCATTGGATAAATTCAAAAATCGATATTTAGCTTCGGAATTATGCTCAAGATTGAGCACATTGTTCTCTAATTTTACGATCTCAAGATTTTCATTAGCTTTTTCAATTCCTAATACAAAAGTTTCAGTACCACGATGCTTGTGCTTGTCAGTGCTCATGGCATTGCAATGTATCGATATGAACAGATCTGCCTTGTTTTGATTTGCTACAGCTGCTCTTCTATAGAGTGGGAGAAATTCATCAGAATTTCTAGTATATAAAATTGTCGCATCCGGAATTGTTGACATCAGCATCCAACCAAGTTTTTGGCTGATACTCAAGGTAATGTCTTTTTCCTGAGAAAATTTTCCCACTGTGCCTGGATCATGACCACCATGACCAGCATCAATTACAATGATTGGTCCTGAATAATTAATTAACTTTGCAGGCTTAGAAGCATGACAAAATAATGTTAAATTGAGGAAGAGTAATATAGCAATACAGCTCTTCTTCGTTAATGAAAGGTCGTAGTTTTTCATTATTTTAAGCTTTGGTAGGGCAAATATAATATATATTTTTAATTTATATATATAATTAACCATTTTTTAGTGAATAAAATAGTATATTTTTTATTAATATTTAATTCAGTAGTTTTTGGTCAAGTGCAACAGCTTGATACGACGCCTTTGCAATTGGATACTATTTTGAGTTCTGAATCTGGAGATTCATTGGTGCTTCGAGGTACATCACTATACGTTGCTTCAAAAGATTCAATCAAAGACCCAGTAGATTATGGAGCTATAGATCGAGTGAATTTTGATTATGCAAAAAAAATAATTCATTTGTACGGAGATGCCTATTTGCGATACCAAACTATGGAAATCAAAGCGGATTATATCAAAATTGATATGAATACCAATATCGCCACAGCTATCCCAAAAATAGATAGCAGTGGAAAGAAAATAGGGGTGCCACGATTTAAGGATGGTGAACAAAATTTTGATGCACAGAAATTGGATTATAATTTTAAGACTAAAAAGGGAATCATTTCGGAGATTGTAAGTAAGGAGCAAGATATTTATATCCATGGCAAGGTGACCAAATTTATTTCAAAAGATAATCCCGAAACCCATGGCGATGATGTCATTTATAGTAAAGATGCCATATTTACGACTTGTAATCATCCAGATCCACATTTTGGAATCTTTAGTCGAAAGCAAAAAGTTATTCCAAATAAGTTGGTTATCGTAGGACCTTCAAAAGTAGTCATTAAAGGGATTCCCACACCGCTTCAACTTCCATTTGGTTTTTTTCCAATAAGCAAAGATCGACAAGGAGGTCTTATTTTCCCCAAAAATTATACCTATCAGGATGCTTTGGGTTTTGGATTGGAAGACATAGGTTATTATTGGCCGATTAATCAACACATGGATGTCAAATTACTTAGCAAAATATATTTTAAAGGCTCTTGGGGAATTAAAGCAGATGGAAATTACAGAAAGAAATACAAGTATAATGGGGGTTTTTTAATTGATTTTGAGAATTTGATCAGAGAGGATTTTAATGTCATTGGAACTAGGATCAATAGGCCTATTCGATTGAGATGGAATCACAATCAAGATCAAGCTGCTCATCCATATCAAAGCTTTGGTGGATCGATGGATATTCAGACCAATGGGTATAATAGATCAGTAAATATTTACTCGACGAATGTATTAGACAATACGCTCAACTCTAATCTTACTTATAATAGAATCATTACCAATTCTCCTTTTTCTCTAAATGCATCCTTTAGGCATTTTCAAAATCTTCGAACCAAGGCTGTTGAAATCATCTTACCATCTTTATCAATAAATATGCGTACAGTGAATCCATTTAAAAATAATAATAGAGTCACCAATGAAGAAAGATGGTATGACAAGATTTCGGTAAATTATAACTCAAGAGCAATCAATAAACTTAATACAACGGATACCGCTCTATTTACAAAAAAATCACTCGAAGATCTGCAATACGGCATTGTACATAATGCCAGTGCAGATGTCAGTTTCAGAGTATTTAAATATTTTAATCTCGTGCCATCAATTAATTATAAAGAGGAATGGTTTTTTCAGAAACAAGATAAGCACTTTGATCCGAGTGAGTTTATAGATAGTGTTATTGTTAAAACAAAGGAAGGTGGGGATTCCACAGTATATGATACTACTAAAGGGAGGATCATTACCCAGTATACCAAAGGTTTTTCTTCACTGAGAGAACTTTCTGCCTCTGCGTCTTTAAACACTAGAATTTATAGTCAATTGCAACTTAAAAAAGGATGGCTCAAAGGGATAAGACATGAGATGTCGCCAAGTGTTAGTTTGAGTTATGCTCCAAATTATCACAATAAACCATTCAATTATTTTAAGTCGGTTCAAAGCGACACCACAGGAACGAATTTTGAGGAATATTTAATTTATGCGAAAAGCCCATTTGGGACATCAGGAGTGCAGACTGAAAATTTTGTTATAAATTTTGGACTTACGCAAAGGATTGATATGAAATATAAAAACAAGAGAGACAGCTTAAGTAAAAAACTCAATTTGATAGAAGGGTTTTCAATGAATGCGTCGTATAATGTTTTTAAAGATACTATGAAATTATCTGCTATCTCTGCTGGTGGGAGCAATCGATTTTTTAAAGGAATGACCACAGTGAATTACAATTTTAATTTTAACCCTTATGCAAGAAAAATTGTCGATGGCAAGGAAATTTATAGCAATGAATATGCATACAAAGTTGAGAAAAAATTAGCACATCTACATCAAGCTGGAATTACTATTTCTACTGGTGCTAATGTGGGTCAATTGAGAGATATTTTTGGATTTAAAGGAGACGCAAATAAGCCAAAAGATCAATTGCCCTCTATTTATGGGGTGATATCAGGATTTTATTTTTCTCACAGCATTGGATTTAATGTGTATCGATTGAATAGTGGAAAGGATACCGCGAGTATTACGCACAACTCTCTCAGCATGAATGGTTCAATTCCATTGACTTCAAAGTGGAAGATAACTTTAGACCACATCACTTATGATTTTGCGAGTAAAAACATCGTTTATCCATCATTGACTATTGAGCGGGATTTACATTGTTGGTATATGAACTTGAGATGGTCGCCTGAGGCTGGAGCTTTTTCATTTTTTATTGGAGTGAAGCCTGGATCTTTTGAGTTTTTGAAAATTCCAAATTCAAAAGCATTTAATGGTGCTCAGCCATTGTAGGAGATAAATTGTATTGAAAAGGAATCTTTAAGTTATATTATTTGATTTGTTCCATTTTGAATAATGTCAACTCTATTCAAGTAGTTAATAAAATTAAGGGTTGTTGCTATGTTTTGTAGAAGTTGATAATAAAAATCCAAATTTAAGATTCACAATCCAAATATTTTGATCTTGGTACACAATTAGTGTTAATTTTTGAATAGTTTTCACTAAGCTTCATTATTTTTGCAATTCCAAAAACTTGGACTGATTTTTGAATGCTAATTATCCGATTTGAATTTAGAATCTACAAGTTAACTTCCATAAGGCGAAGGTGTTGAAAATCAAATATTTGTAAAGTTTAAGTGTATTATTATGCGATCTAGAATTGTGGTGTGGGGGACAAACTCCAAAGATGAAAAAGTACTTTTGGCAATTGCATTAAATGCAGATGACAATAAAATTGACATTTGGAGTATTCCAGAGAAGGAGATTACAGAAGAATTCTATAATCTCATGATGTCGGAGTGGCGAGAGGGTAAAGACCTAGAAATTCCTAACACTGCAGAGCATAGAGTCAATGAACTTACAATGGCTGATGGGATCTTGCCTGATGATATCCGAGTTGAGCGAAGTGATATTATCCAAAGAGCTCAGATGGAATGGCATTTTGTAGTATTGTCATCAAAATTATACAGAAACTTTAAGACTGAACTTGAAGATTTTTCAGATCGCGTGAAGCGAATGGAACTCTTTGATCAAGGCGTTTGGGACGAGTTGAAAGGCTTGTGGGAAGGCGTTCAGAAACATATATATGATAAAAATTTATTTAGAGATCATTCCGATAGTCTAAAGAGTAAAGCAAATAGCATATTTGAAGAACTCAAATTATTGAGAAAGGCATTGAATGCAGAGCTAAACCAAAAATCAAAAATAGTTAGCGATAATATTCAATCAAGATTGGTCTCGATTGAAGAAAAAATAGCCTCTGGGGCCGTATTGAAGCCACTTTTTGATGATTTGAAGAAAATTCAGGAAGAATTTAAGACGATCAGCATCAATAGAGAAGATAGAGAGATCCTTTGGAAAAAACTCAATGAAGCATTTAAAGCAATCCGTGAGAAGCGTGAGGGAGGATCATCAAACAGCAATAATTCAGGTTCATTTGACTCAGAAAATAATGATCGAATCTCTCGTAGATTTGATGGTTTGGTGAATGCCATTCAGAAAATGGAGCAATCCATAGCAAGAGATGTAAAGGATATTGAATTTGAAAATAAGAGAATAGAAAGTTCTCAAGGTCAGTTGGAAGCTCAAATTCGTGTGGCTAAAATTCGAATGATCGAAGATAGAATCCGCTCCAAGCAAGAAAAACTTGATGAATTGTTAAAGACAAGAGTTAAGTTGGAGAAAATAACAGATAAAATCAAAAAAAGAGAAGAAAAGCAGGTCGAAAGAGCAAAAGATATCACAAGATTAAAAGAAGAAGAAGAGAAAATCAAAGCAAAAATTGCAGATGAAATTCACACTGCCCAAGATTCAATTTCTTCCGAAGAGGCAGAAAAATTATTAAAGGCAGCTGAAGGTATCAAGGCATCCAAAGCAAAGAAAGCTGAAACTATTGTTGATGAAGTGCAAGCAACTGAGACTGAGCAGCAGCCAACTGAAGTAGTTGCGGCAGCTGAAGAAACTGTGCCGATGAAAGAAAAATTGGTCACAGAGATTATTCCAGCGAGTGAATTTCCGACAAGTGTTGAATTAAGTGAAACCATTTCAGAAAATTTGCCAGATTCAATCGATACTGATGTAGTGGCAAATCAGGAATCTGATAATTCAAATAAGTAAAAATTATAACATGAAAAATATTCTATTCTTATTATTGGCATTTAGTGCTCAAACTGCTTTTGCACAATTAATTTTCAGTACAGCTCCTAAGGTTGGTGAAGAATATCATACAGTTAGTTTGGAATTGACAGATGTCAATAAAAATGAATTAAAAAAAGAGGGCGCTGATAAGACTTGGATTTTTGGAAATGGATCGATTGCTAAAAAGCAAACCATAGTATATAAAGATCCGAAGCAGACACCATATTCTGCACTTTATTCCAATGCAAATCTAGCTTATGAGATTTTACCTAATTTAGATTCAGTTTATTTCTATCAGATTGCTGATGCATCAGGTGTGTATGATTTGGGAGTTGCTGAGCCTTTATATAACTCAAAGTGGTATAGTCCATTTCAAAAAATGAAATTTCCATTGAAATTTGGAGAGGCATTTGAAGATACTACGACAGCAGATATAACCAATATTGTAACGATAAATGTCACCGGTGATCAATATTCAATAGTGGATGGTTGGGGAACTGTTCAAACTCCAGCAGGCACTTATCCATGTTTAAGATTAGTGTCACGAACTTTAGTTGAAGGCTTTCTATCTGGAATTCCAGTCGCTAGTCGAACACAGGAAACTTATCTTTGGTATAATCCGCAATATGGCTATCCAGTTGCCATTTTTGATGCGATAGAAGATGATGAAAATGGTAGCTTATCAAATGATACAACAGTAGCCTACCTTGAGACGAAACTTACTTCAACCTTGGATTTAAGCAATGCAAGTATTAAGATCATGTCCAATCCAATTCAAGATGAGATCAACTTTGAATTGGGATCAGAATTGCAAGGCAAATTAAATATTTCCTTAATATCTCAAGATGGAAAAGTTGTCTATGAATCAGTTAAAACAGTTGATTCAAAACGATTAAGTATTGATGTAACCGGCTTCAATCCAGGAGCGTATTTGCTCATGGTACAGGCAGAGAACAGAAAATGGGCAATTGAGAAGGTGATTGTAGAATAAATTTTCTTAAATTTTTAATAGATTTTTATAAAAATTCTTGTCATATAATATAGAGTTTCTATATTTGCACTCCGATTTATAAAGATGCCTCTTTAGCTCAGTTGGTTAGAGCGTCGGACTGTTAATCCGCAGGTCCTTGGTTCGAGCCCAAGAAGAGGCGCGAGATTATTGAAAGCCTTGCTCGAAAAGCAAGGCTTTCTCATTTTAAAAAAAATCAGTCAAATGAGTATTCTTACTGTAGGCACGATGGCCTTTGATTCAATAGAGACCCCTTATGGCAAAGTCGATAAAGTGATCGGGGGAGCTTGTACTTATATTAGTTGGGCCGCTTCTTATTGGCATAAAGACATTTCTCTAGTTTCTATCATTGGAGAGGATTTTCCACAAGAAGAAGTAGAAGCCTTAAAGTCTAGAGGGGTGAAAATGGATGGTCTGGTGAGAGTTCCAAATAAAAAATCTTTCTATTGGTCTGGAAAATATCATAAGGATATGAATGGACGAGATACATTGGTGACCGATCTGAATGTTCTAGCAGATTTTAATCCTGTATTGCCAGAAAGCTATCGCAAATGCAAATATGTGATGTTAGGAAATCTTACACCCGATATCCAACTTTCTGTCTTGAATCAGCTGGAAGAAAAACCAAAATTGGTTATACTAGATACAATGAATTTTTGGATGGATATCGCTCTAGAGAAATTAATGGAGGTGATATCAAAAGTTGATGTACTTACTATTAATGATGAAGAGGCAAGACAGCTTTCTGGAGAGCATAGTTTGGTGAAAGCTGCTGCAAAAATTCATACTTTTGGTCCAAAATACCTAATTATCAAAAAAGGAGAACATGGTGCATTGTTGTTCCATGAAGATAAAATATTTTTTGCTCCTGGATTGCCAATTGCTGATGTCATTGACCCGACTGGAGCAGGAGATAGTTTTGCAGGAGGTATGATCGGATACCTAGCTCGCACAGATGATACTGGATTCAATAATATGAAGACCGCAATCATTTATGGATCTGTAATGGCATCTTTTTGCGTTGAAGATTTTAGTCTTACTCGACTTCGCAATTTGAATGAAAAAATGATTCATGAAAGAATCCGCCAATTTGAATCACTTGGTACATTTGATGTTGTTGAATTAAAGTTGGTTTAGTTGCTTTAATTTCGTATCACAATCAAAAAGAATAATTTTATGAATTATTTTCTTGCAAGGCACTAAGTCCATTTGCAGTTTGATCTAGTCTGACATCAAGACCAATAGCCTTATACCTTCCCTTTGAGAATTTGGAACCATTGAACTCGATAGACCCTTTTTGTTTTAATTTCTCTGTTTGATCCAATGAATTGAAATCTGAGCATAATAGTGAGCAACAAGAATTATATTTTTCTCGACAGCTATTGCATTGGATAAATAGTATATGACATTGGTCGTTACTACAATTAATATGCGTATCGCATACTTCACCACATTGGTGACATCTGCTTATAATCTCATCAGAAATTTTTTCTCCTAGTCTTTCGTCAAATACAAAATTTTTTCCTTTGAATTTGTTATCCAGATTATTTGCTTTCACTTGTCGCGCATATTCTATAATACCTCCATTGAGTTGGTATACTTCTTTAAAGCCTTTATATTTCATATAGGCTGAAGCCTTCTCACATCTTATTCCACCAGTACAATACATGACCAGCGGTGCATCTTTTTTATCCGCTAATAATTCTGATATAATAGGAAGTGATTCGCGAAATGTGGTCACTTCAGGGCATATTGCATTTTCAAAATGGCCGACTTCACTCTCATAATGATTTCTCATATCGACAATAACAGTAGCATCACTGCTGATAATGTCGTTGAATTCTTTTGCGTTCAAGTGAACACCAGAATTGTTTACATCAAAATTGGGATCATCAATGCCGTCAGCTACGATTTTATCTCTGACTTTTATTTTTAATTTGAAAAAACTTTTTCCATTGTCTTCAATGGCATAATTTAATCTTATATTCTGTAAATATTGAATGTCATTGATGCATGATTTAAATGATTCAAGTTGAGCAGTGGGAACTGAAATCTGAGCATTGATTCCTTCATGAGCAATATAAATTCTACCCAATACATTTAATTTATTAAATTCAATGAAGAGATGATCTCTGAATAATTGTGGATTTGCAATTTTGATATATCTATAAAAAGAGATGGTGGTTCTTTGCTCATTATTTTCTTGCATTTTTTTGAGTAAGATCTCACGATTTATTTTATTGAACAGTACCTCTTTCATACCAGATTAAATTTTAGACCAAAGAATAGTTTTGTTTTGAATTTTTATAAAATATATTCCTTTTTCCCACGAAGCGGATTGAATTTGCTTTTGGTGATTTGCAGTATTATCATGAACCATTAACTGACCAATGGAATTATAGATCCAAATTTGACCTAATGGATTTTGTGATAAAATTTCGAAATAATCCTGTCCCGGATTTGGTTGGATTATAAAGTTTGAATTGAGTTTATTTTCATTTTCAACATTGACAAAAACTCTAGCTTTATTTACAGCTTCTAATGCATTTATTTTGCCAAAACCATACATATTATTTGGTCTTTGAGTTGAAGAAAAAGTATCGCATTGAATATGAGAATCAGCGTATCTAGAAGTTGATTCAATGATATTTTCAATAATATCTACTTTGCCAGCCAAACTGGGATTGGCTGAAATAATCAGTGCTACCAGGCCTGCAACATGTGGGCCTGCCATGCTCGTCCCATTCCAAGCTTCCAAATTACCTTCTTTGGTTCTAGAAATAACGCCTGATCCAGGTGCAACGACATTTGGTTTGATGCGGTAGCTACTATCTATAATGACAGGACCCATAGCACTAAAGCCACTTATGGTATCATTTATTGCAAAAGACCCAATGCTGAAACTCTCTTCAAACATTGCAGGAGGATGTGCAATAGAGCTACAGCTATTCCCTTGATTGCCTGCTGATACTACCACTACTATCCCTGCTGCCTTTAGATTTTTAATCACAGTATGCATCACTTCAAAGTTGCTTAGATTGCAACCTTCACTAACAGAACAGTACCAGCTATTATTGATGACATGAGGTGCTAATTCTGGTTTTGGATTTTGATTTAAGCTATCTGTGGGTGCTAGAAAAAATTCAAAACATTCAATATAAGTTGAAGGGGCGCCATTGCCTCTTTCCATATTCCTACAGCCTATCCATTTTGCTCTAGGAGCAACGCCATAGAAGAAATCATCTGTTTTCCCAAGCATGGTTCCAGCAGTATGTGTGCCGTGTCCATTATCATCGCAAGGTTCTTTTAGATAGAGACCACAAGGGTTAATAGAATCGTTTGCAAGAGGACTGATATTGTGGATTGCATCATGCCAATGATAAGCGTGATTCACAGTAGAATCATTCCAACCTCTATACCTTTCTTTAATTCCTGCTACATCCCATTTATATCCTGTATCCGCTCCGGCAACTGTGACACCTTGACCTTCATAGCCTTGATTCCATACATCAATTGCTTGAATATTCTTCAATCCCCAGGTAATTTCAGCAGTTCTGGTTTGAGCAGATTCTGCGTTCAAATCCAATTGAACTTGTTCTAACTGCAAGGGGACATCATACAATATACTTTTGACTTCATTGAATTGTGAAAGCTCAGATAATTGTTTAGCATTGATTTCTGCTTTTATTGAATTGGCAATAAAAAAAGATTGGTATTTTATATTTTTTGAAATTAAATAATGGATAATATTTTTCTGAGTCGTGTTCGCTTTTTCTTTTAACTGATGATACACATAATTGCCTTTTTGAGCTTTAGTCCAATTGGCTTCAATTGCAGAAAGATCAGCTTGGTCTTTAAAATAAATTAAAACTGGAACATATTCCTTCTTTAATAAATTTATATTGATGGATGATTCTATTCTAACCTGTGAATAGGCATTTTTAATCATCAACAATAAACTCAAATATATTAGTTTTTTCATTTTTATTCTTTGATCTAAAATTAGGAATTAAATACTTTTTAAAATTTTTAAAAGATATTCTCCATAAATACTTTTTTTCAATTTTTCAGCTTGAGTCATCAACTGATCTTTGGTGATGAAGCCCATGACATATGCTATTTCTTCAATGCATCCGATCTTGAGCCCTTGGCGATCTTCGATGACTTGAATGAATTGAGATGCTTGCATCAGAGACTCGTGAGTGCCGGTATCTAACCAAGCGACACCTCTACCCAATACGCCTACTTTTAATTTGCCTTGAGCGAGATATTCTTTGTTTACATCGGTGATCTCATATTCACCTCGTGCGCTTGGCTTTAAATTTTCAGCGACTTGAATGACACTGTTGTCATAGAAGTAAATTCCTGGGACAGCATAATTGGATTTTGGTTGGTTTGGTTTTTCTTCAAGAGAAATCGCTTTGAGATTTTGATCAAATTCTACGACACCGTATCTCTCTGGATCAGAGACAGGATATGCAAATACGATACCTCCTTGTGGATCTGTACTTTCTCTCAGTAGATCAGGTAATTTGTGTCCATAAAATATATTGTCACCTAAAATTAAGCATACAGAATCATTGCCAATAAATTCTTTACCTAAAACGAAAGCTTGAGCAAGTCCATTTGGAACAAGTTGCTCTTTATATGATAGCTTAATTCCAATTTGACTTCCATCACCAAAAAGGGATTGGAAAGAAGGTAAATCTCTAGGCGTCGAGATAATTAATATTTCACTTATTCCTGCCAACATCAATGTAGACAAAGGATAGTAAATCATGGGTTTATCATACACAGGCATCAATTGTTTGCTTACCGCAAGTGTGCTGGGAAATAATCGTGTGCCCTGTCCTCCTGCTAATATTATTCCTTTCATGGTAATAAATTTTTTGTAAAATAATTATTATTGAATACTGGATTGTGGATTCAATAGCTTTTCTTTTAGCTGCTCAAAGATAAGAACTAAGCTTTGAAAATCCATAGGATCTTTAGTTTGAATTAGTTTTTCACAAGATTTAATGCCTTCCACACAGCCCACCATAGCAAAACTTGATTTGAGATAATGGATAGTTTTAAAAGGGTATTCGCTTGTGGCTTTTAATTGATCAAAATGCTCTTCCATATCCTGAATAAGTGAATCGATCAAATCTTTAACTAATGTTTTGTCATGGAAAACAATCTCAGATAACATGTCAAGTTTAATTGAGATTTCCATATTCCTTATAGATTTCTTTATCTCTTGGATAAAAAATAAATTGAGCTCCTAATTCGGATAAAACAAACAAACAAAAATGATGATTATGTTCCTTAAATAATTTTTGAAAATCTGGAATTTTTTCAGCGTCGATTAAATTTTTTACCATGAACTCTTCCAGACTTGAAGCATGGATAGACCACACTCCAGTTTGCTCACTTGCCAAAATTATTGGCACACCCATTTCCAATTCTTGCTGGTGAAATATAAAAATGGGATAAGCTGTGACTTCTTGATCTAACATGACTTCTTGTGCTTGATTTAAGGCTTTGCGATAGCGCCTTAAGTCATCTTCCAATTCCAAATATTTCTCTATGCTTTGCTTTTTCATTAGGCTAGGCTATATTAAATTTGTTTTAATGAATATCATGATTTCAATTCTAAAGCTGCAATACATTCTACATGATTAGTATGAGGAAACATATCTACAGGTTTTGTACGTGTGACATGATATTTCTCACATAATAACAATAAATCCCTAGCTTGGGTTGCAGGATTGCAGCTTACGTAAATAATTTTTTTAGCTGCGATATTTAAGAGTGTTTTGATTAAATCTTCATGGAGTCCAGCTCGTGGTGGGTCGACGATAATGAGATCTGCCTCGCCATGTTTTTCGAATAATGATTCATTGACAATTAGTTTTGCATCACCAGTATAAAAATGAGTATTCTCCAATTGATTTAAACTTGCATTTTTCTTGCATCCAGAATGGCATCCTCTATTTCTTCAACACCAATAATCGTCTTTGCATTTTTTGCAAGGTAGATGCCAATACTTCCTACTCCGCAATAAAGATCATAAATAGTTTCAGTTCCTTTAAGTTGAGCAAAATCTTCTACAAGAGAATAAAGCAATTCTGCTTGTTTAGTATTGGTTTGAAAAAAAGATTTTGGGCTTATATAAAATTTGACATGATTCAATGTCTCAATGAGATAATTTTCTCCATAGATATTTTTAAAGTTGACTTCAAAAAGGGAGTCATTTCTTTTTTGATTAAAGCCAACAAAAATAGATTTTATACTTGAGAATTTTTCTTGAATTTGGCTCAGTAAATTGATGACTTTATCTTCTGTATTAGATCCTATTATTAGTGACAACATGACCTCTCCACTTGAATTCGTTCTGATGATGAGATTACGCAAGAGCCCAGTATGATTTTTGATATCATAAAAACTGAGGTCTTCATCTGCGGCGAGTTGTTTTATTGTATTTCTTATTTGGTTGCTGATATCGATTTGTAAATGACATCTTTCAATGTCCACAATTTTAAAAAAGGATTCAGGCCTATGAAAGCCAAGCGCATTTTGTGGGCTAGAAATATCTTCGTCTTTTTCTATTTTCCATTTGTAGGTGGAGAATGTATATTCTAGTTTGTTTCGATAATAGAATGTGTCTTTTGCACCGACGATTGGTTCGATAACAGAAGCATCTATTTTTGCTATTCTTTGGATTGCATCTCGGACGATGGTTTCTTTTTGATGCAGTTGTTCCTCATATTTTAAATCTTGCCAACTGCAGCCTCCACATACTGAAAAATGCTGACATAATGGAGCAACACGATGTGGAGAAGGCGAAATAATTTTTGTAAATAATCCGAGCCAAACCCCTTTTCTTTTTTTATGCAATCGCACTTCCACATGATCACCGGGTACTGCATTTTTGGTCAGGACGACCATTCCTTCTGAGGTCTTTCCCAATGCCATTCCTTTATGAGCAATTGCTTTAATTTCTATGTCTGCAGATTTTAGTTCTTTCTTTTTTTTCATTCTTCAATAATGATAAATTCTGTTCTCCTATTGTTTTTTCTACCTTCTTCATTTTCGTTTGAGTCTATTGGCTGAAGTTCACCTTTTCCCTCAGAACTAAGTCTATCTTGTTGAATTCCTTTTTTAATAAGATAATCCTTTACAGCATTTGCCCTCATTTGGGACAGATTTAAATTGGATTCTTCAGATCCTATATTGTCAGTATGACCTAGGATTTTGATTTTAAGTTTAGAATTTTCAGACAAGGATTGATAGAGTTCACTAAGTTCATATTCGCTTTCGTTTTTTAAAACTGCAGATCCGAATTCAAAGAAAATATTATTTAAAACAATGGCTTTGTTAGTATGATTTTTAATTTGTTTAAGATAGCGACTAATGTTTTGATCTTGTCTTGCTAGACCATTTTCAATGCAATTAACATTGCTATTATCGAACAGGTAATTTCTTTTTTGATATGCATGGCATAACTTGATCCTGTCGGGAGTACTACAGTCTTTTGACCATCTGCCGAAGTATTACCTGAAAAAAATAGCTCTTTATTTATTAGATCAAAAATTTCTACATGTGCTTGAATTGGAGCTTTCGTCAGTTCGTCTATAACTGAAATATGAATATATGAACTGGCTTGAGGCCTTTTAGATTCAGGAAGAATAAATGAAAAAAGATCCAAATTTTTTTGCTTTAAAATGTTTTGGTCTTTAATATTTTCATACTTAAAATCACTGGCGTAATATGCATTTATCCCCTGAATATCTGTGATGAAAGAAGCTTCATGTAAAGTACTATTGAGTGGATATCCTAGATTTATTGGTTCACTCCAATTATTTGATGTATCTTTTATACAATAGTAGATATCTTTGCCTCCCATTCCAGGCAATCCATCAGATGAGAAAAACAATGTTTTCCCGTTGGGATGCATGAAAGGACATTCTTCATTTTTAATTGTGTTAACATTTTTTCCTAAGTTTTTAGGTTTGCTCCACGTTTTATCTTTTTTCAATTTTGTAACCCATATATCATTTGCACCAAGGGAACCTTTTCTATTGCTTACAAAATAAAGTGTATTGCCATTATCTGCAAAATTGGCTTGAGATTCGTAGGCTGGAGTATTTATTTCTCGACTTAAGTTTCTTGGCTGAGACCATTCTCCATTGACCAATTCACTTATAAATAAATCACACCCACCAATACTTTCTTTAATATCACAGCTGGTAAATATTATTGATTTTCCATCAGGTGAAATAGCTGGAGCCCCTTCGTTATACAATGAATTAATTTCGTCTAATGCAATGGGCACAGACCAAACAGAATCTTTTCGAGTGGTGATAAAGAGGTCTTCATTATTTTGATTTAATCTTCTGGTGAATACGACAGTATTTCCATCTGCAGTGATTGTAGGAAGATATTCGGAATTCAAGGTATTCCAAATGGTCATCTCTTTTAGTTGGAATTGTAATGGAAATTGTGTGATACTATCTGCAAAAATAAAACTCGGATATAATTCATTAGCCTTGTTGAGCAATTCTTGATTTTTTTTCTCTGTTTGAAGAAAAGTATATAAATTAATTTTTGCTTCTCTATATTTTTTTGTCTGCCTGTTTGACAATGCTAATGTATAATACAATTTGGAATTATAGTCAGGTGAAAGATCTATTGCTTTTTTAAAATTTATTTCTGCATTTTCAAAATCAGAGGATTCATAATAGATAGATCCCAATTGGATAAATGCATCGATGCAATAAGGGTCCTTTTGAATGAGTTTTTGGAATCCTTTTTTTGCTTTTTCAAATTCATCAGTTTTATAAAGTGCAACTGATTTTTGATAGATCTTTTGATTTTTTGGAGATAAATCTTTCGCAGTCTTGAAACTTTGAGCAAAAATTTCACAAGAATAAATAGACAATAGTATGAAAAGAAAATACCTCATTGGTAAATTTCTAATGATAACGATTTTTGAATAAAATTCTTATGGTTTTTCTGTCAATAATTTGGTAGCAGTCTCTAAACCTAATTCAGATGCTTTTCGTAAATCTAGAATATAATCAGATTTTCCAGCTGCTTTTCTAGCCATGGCTCTATCCATAAAAAATTCTGCATTATGACTGTCTTGATGATCACTTGCCATGTTGAGACTTTTGTCAAAACACTCAAGAGCTGCATCGATTTGTCCTAATGCAAAGAGAACTTTACCATAGTTATACCAACTTTTTATTTGATGTTTAAAATTTGGGTCTTCAAGTGTAAAATTTCGCGCAGTAAATAATTTGTATTCGAAAGCAGATTTGTCGTATTCTTTCAAGGCGAGATGACATTCTGCTTTAACACGGCGAGCAGCCCAATAAATAGGTTGTAATGCAATACTGTGTTTAGTAGTTTCTTCTAGTGAACTTATAGCTAGCTTATATTCTTTTGTGATCATATATGCTCTTGCCAATCCATAATGGGAAGAAGCATTCATATAGTCAAAGTGAACACTTTTCTTAAAATCATAGATTGCATCTGCATAATTTTTTAGCGAGTAATTGATATATCCTCTTTTTTCATATGCTTCGGAATGTCTTTCGTGTTTTTCTATGGCTTCGGTGAGCAGATCGTAGGCTTCTTTTTCTGAGCCTTTCTGAGTAGAGAGTTTCTTTCCTTCATGGTAAAGCATTACCATACTTTTCTCACCAAGAGGTTCGATCATTTGATAGCCTAATAACTTACCACTGTCAGCAAGCCAAGCGTTGATCGTTCCACTAAATGCAAATTGTGCACAATACTCTAAAATGGTTACAGTATTCTTCCATTGTTTTTCACTTGAATTTCCAATAAAACGCTCAATGACCAATGCTTTCTCAGCTTCTATGAAAATGGTCTCAGGAGTTTTGAAGATAATATCTCTTTTATACAGCGTTTCCATCCTCTGAGTGTATAAGGCTACGATCTTCTGATATGATTTCTCAGTTCCGAATTCAAGTCTTCCTTGAATAATAGCCTTATAGAATACTTGTGATTGTATCATGTTTTCCGTTTGATTTGAAGCCTATGGTCGTCGTAAGTTTAAATGAAATTAGAATAATAAACTCAATATCTGTATTAACATATTGAAATAATATCAATACAAAATCACTAAGCGTACAAAATCTAAATTATCCTACGAGTTGCAAATTTCTACAAATTTTAATAAAAAAAACACAATTTATTTGGAAATATTCCGGATATTTTTAATTCAATTTTATTGAATATGTATAAGCTTGATCCTCAGTGGTATTAAACATCTGAAAAAACTTTAATCCCTTCTGTACAATTTTGACAGATGTCAATTTTCGAGCGTGAAATGAAGAGTTGGTCTCTAAAACTGTCATATTTTTCGCCCTTCCAGATGCTGCGAAAGCTGTTTTTTGAGAGTTCACCAAGGACAAAACTAGCATCCTTATCAAAACAGCAGGGGACGACACGGCCATCCCAAGTAATCACGCAGCCTTGCCACATTCTCCAGCATTCATTTTGAAGATTGCTTTTGATTTCATATTTGCCATCTTCGCGTTTTTTATATCTTGAGTATATTTCTTGTTCGGGAATAAAGTTTGATCCATTTTCAAAATTATAGATCTGAGCGGTCTTCAATCGCAATTCATCTATCCCATTTTGTTTGGTCATATTTTGAATTTCTTGAATCTGATGTTCATTATGTTTGACGACCAAGAATTGAAATACTAAATATGGTGTTTTTGATTTTGCTATTTTTTTGGCTTCTATGATATTTCTGGCACCTTCAAGAACTTTATTCAGATCGCCTTCTCGTCGATATAATTCATAAGTTTCTTGTGTCGTGCCATCTACAGAAATAATTAATTCATCGAGACCACTTTTGATTATTTCTTGGCATTGTTTCGGACTAAGAAAATGTGCATTCGTGGAGGTCATTGTGTAAATATTATTATCATGTGCATATTTGACCATTTCACAAAAGTGAGGATGAATAAATGGTTCGCCTTGAAAATAAAAGTTGAGTTGAATTGCAAATGATTTTATTTCATCTATCGTTTTTTTATAGAAATCAACTTTGATGTTTCCTGTTGGTCGAGAGAAACTTCGAAGACCAGACGGACATTCAGGACAGCGCAAATTACATGCAGTCGTTGGCTCAATAGAAAGCGAAATAGGCATGCTTGTGAATATGGTTTTTCTACATAATCTTGAAAGATGATATGATATGGTACATCGCATCAAATTGTATATTTTGAGCATGCTCAAGCTTTTTTTATATCGCAAAAATGTCTTTATCAAATGGCATTAATGTTTTTGTCGGTGAGAGAAAATTTAGTCTTTTATTATAAGTGTGATCATTTATAAATTCCAATGAACAGATTGCTTTCAGATGATCTAGCAGCTCTATACATCCCTTCAGTATTGAACTCAAAGTGAATATTAGCTAGATGGTCTATCGCAATAATCCCACCATCTCCGCCAATGGATTTCAATTCTTCCTGTACTACATGAAAAGCTGAGTCTACTAGATTTTTTTTTCCATATAACATCATACTATGGATATGAAATGCGGTATTGTTTCTTATAAAATACTCTCCAGATCCAGTGCAAGAAATCGCGACCGTTCTATTGTCCGCATATGTTCCAGCGCCTATGAGTGGGGTATCACCAATGCGACCATATTTTTTATTGGTCATGCCTCCTGTCGAAGTTGCAGCTGCTAGATTTTTATATTGGTCAAGAGCTACTGCGCCTACGGTTCCAAATTTTTTTTCAATATCTGAACTGTGGTCAAGAATAACTTGATTGGATGCTTGAGCAAGTTTTAGTTGATTATATCTAAAATCTGTATAAAAGTAATCCTGATCCATTTGCTCAAATCCCATTTCTTTTGCAAAAGCTTCGGCTCCTTCAGCTGCTAAAAAAACATGGCCAGATTTTTCCATGACTACACGTGCCAGTTTGATTGGATTTTTTACGGTTTTGACTAATGATACAGCTCCTGCTTCAAGTGTCTTGCCATCCATGATCGAGGCATCCATTTCGTGCCTCTCATCTGAGGTGAATACAGAACCACGACCAGCATTAAACAAAGGGCAATCTTCCAAAATGCATACTGCTTTTTCAACCGCATCCATTGCTGTCCCTTGATGATTTAGGATATCATATCCTGCTTGTATTGCTTCTTCGAGTGCTTCTTTGTATTGTTTTTCTTTTACTGAAGACATTTCTTGAGGTCTGATGGTACCGGCACCTCCATGTATCGCTATCCCAAAATTCTTTGCCATATTAATTCTACTCGTTGTAGGATCAAAGATATTCCAAGAAAATGATATCGGCTTATCTAACTGTTGAGCTCCTTATTTTATAAGATGAGGATTCTGATAATTGGGGTTATTAAATATGGTTGAATCTGTCAAGGAATGTAAAAAGGAAATAAGTTGATACTTTTCTTTTTGACTGATTTCAAATGGTTCTAATCGGCCATCTCGCCATGGACTTTCTGCTCCATTGCCTCTGCATGAACCGAAATTTACCATACGTCCTGCGGTGGCATAAACATCGATGACCTGTTCTAAAGTATTTGCAGATCCATCATGATAATATGGTGCAGTAAGTGCTATGTTGCGGAGCGAAGGGATGCGAAAAGCACCAATATCATTACTATCGAGCGTATGATTGTATTGACCTCTATCTTCAACAGGATAGATATCTTCACAATAATACAGCCCAATATTTGCAAAGGGATAACCTCTAGTAGGTTCATCAAAATTTTTTCCATTATGACAAGTGCTACAATTCAATCTATTGCCAAAAAATAAAGCCATTCCAGCTCTTGCATCTTCACTTAGGATGCTGCTATCTTTCTTCATAAGGAAATGATCATAAGGAGAATCTACTGAAGTAAATGTCCTTTGATATGCAGCTATTGCAGAGATGATATTGTCAAAAGTAATAGGCTTTTTATCTTTTGGGAAAGCTTGTTTGAATTTCTTTTTATAAGATTTATCATTTTTGAATCTAGACAATATAAGACTTTCGTTGCCTTTTGCTCCTAGTTCTGGAGGGGTGGTGGAGAAGATGGGTTTCAGCATCTGTTTTTCCAAATCATGTAGCTCAATATCAGCCCATGTAAGGCTCTTTCTATCTTTAATATTCAAAAGTGTTGGTGCGTTTCTCAATACTTCATCCCCATAGATGCCAGTTGATTTTTTATAACCATCTGTAAAAGCATATTTTGGATCATGGCATGAAGAGCAAGACTTCGCTAAATTGGCCGATAATTTTTGATCGAAAAATAAATGATGACCTAAATCTACGAGAGCAGCATTTGTATCTATTTTTGAAGGTTCTACAAATGAAAAAGCAAGTGTTGTAATAAGAAATACTATAAAAATCCAAATCTTCATTCTAAAATATTAAAATATATAAAGAGTTTTTAATCCTTAATTATTAAATAATAGATAAATCTGTAATATGTTTAAGTAATCTATTTTTTGATTTAATTTTAATCACTTTTTAATCTCTTTTTAAGAATTCACGCACAGCATTGTGACTCACTGGATTTTGTCCAAAATGCAATTCTGCTCGACTTCGCTCGGCTTCGGTAGCTTTAAAATGCTGTAAAATATTGGCGAGATGCATTTTCATATGACCTTTTTGAATTCCCGTGGTAATGAGCGATTTTACAGCTCCAAAATTTTGAGCCAAACCTGTAGCAGCTGTGATCATCATCAGTTCTTCTGCATTGGGATTCTCTAATAATTCAAGAGACCTTTTTGCAATAGGATGAAGTGAAGTGAGTCCACCTACTGTGCCTAGTGCCAATGGGATGTCCAACCAAAATCTAAAGATACCATCGTCAATACTACATTTACTCAAACTACGATATTTGCCATCTCTTGCAGCATATGCATGACCACAAGCTTCTACTGCTCTAAAATCATTGGCAGTAGCTATGACGACAGCATCTATTCCGTTAAAAATTCCTTTGTTGTGAGTTACCGCCCGATATGTATCTTGTTCTGCTATTTGAATAGCAGTATAAAATTTTTCAGCAAAAATTTGAGGGGTCATATTTCCAGCAAACTCTCCCAAATCTTTAATCAAACAATTGACCTCAGCTCTGACCAGACATTGTGGTGTATAATTGGATAGGATAGACATGATGAGTTCAAATTGACCCATCAATTCATTTGCAAGTTTTTTCTCTTCTATAAAATTTTCAAATGTAATGCTAAAAGATTCAAGACATGAATTTATAAAATTGGCACCCATCGAATTACAAGTATTGAAGCTGATCAATAATTGATATAAATTTTGACTTGATTCTAATTGTATCAATTTTATTTCTTTCAATCCCCCGCCGCGCTCCTGCATTTTTTTTAAGATGTCATGAGCATGGATAAGCATTCTACTTTGAATTTCAAGGATAAAATTTTCTAATGAATCTTTTGACCCAGACCATCGAAAATGGATTTGACCTAATTTTTCAACCCCTAAAATTTTAGCTTGTATTCCGCCTCGATCCATCCAAAATTTCGCTGAAGAACTAGCCGCTGCAACTACTGAACTTTCTTCGATCACCATAGGGACACAATATGTTTTTCCATTGATAAGAAAGTTTGGAGCTACGCTGAAAGGCATTGGAAAATTGCTAATCGTATTTTCTGCAAAGCCATCCACTATTTTTTGTTGATCCTCATTGCGATGCCAATAGCTCATGAGTTCATGCATGACATTTTCAGGGTCTTTGAAAAAATTTTCAACGATCCATTTAATTTTTCCGCGTTTGTTCAATTTTGAAAAACCAGAAATCGACTTTGATGATTCTTTTTGAATTTTTTCTTTCATTCTTATTTGACTCTGAGAAATTGCGATGCGACCATCAAAGTTTGTGTATGCGTAATCAAGTATTGTTGAAGCGACTCATAATTTAATTGAGCATATTTTAAGAAGTTTGAAGCTTGTCCATATACTGCTGGAATTTTACTTTTTGAAATATAATAGTATCCATCCAAAACTGTCTTGATGCCACCTGAAATAATTAATCTGAATCTTGAGTCCACGGAACTGGAGTCAAAAATTTCATTACACCATTGAAGCATTTCTTCTGCATCATGGCCGATGTATTGTAAAGCCAACTGATCATCAGTAAAATTTTCTGGATTTCTAAGCGTTTCTAATTTGGCGAAATTTGTTCCTCCAAAAGCGCCAAATTCAATAGCGAGTAAAGGTAATTGGAATAAAGCTTTTAAACTCCGAAGTCCCATTCCTTGACCAACTTCTTTAACAATAATTGGGCAATGAATTTTTTCAATTGTTGCTTTAATAGTATCTATCGCTGGTGAGAGAAATCGATCACCTTCTTTTTGCATCCATTCTTGCATTGGATTGATATGAATGATAAGTCCATCAGCGTGAAGTCGATCTATGAGTTCACGGATCACATAAAGCTTATGGTCGTTAATATACTGTTCTAATTGTGCAATGCCTATATTACAGTACAAATCTTGCTGGCCCATATGTTTTTTTACATCGAAGTCAGGCAGAAGATTTGGATTTTCGATTAGCTTTCTGCATGATCCAAGACCCATCGCTAAGCCAAACTCATTACAGGCTTTTGCCAAATTGATGTTGATATCTTTTGCCTTATCTGTCCCACCTGTCATGCTTGATATCCAGATAGGAAATTTCATTTTACAATTGCCAAATTCAATAGGCATGATATCTTGATGAGTTGGGTGAATACCATGCAAAGGATCATATTCAAATCTTGAGTCGCGTGATTGTCGAAATGAATTTGCTTCGAATGCTAAGTCAATATGATCTTTTTTTCTATCGTCTGCCATGGTGATTTTTGAAGAAAAATTCAATAGATTTGAAAATATAAATATATAAATACATGATATTCAGAATAATATATTTAATTCTACAGATTACAAAATTAATCTCAATATACAAAAAAATAATGAGTAACTTTGTTCACTAATTTTTTTTATAATGGAGAATGTTAAATACCTGATGTTAGCAATAATGCTATTTTTGAATTTAAACCTAAAATCTCAAAATTATTTTAATGTCATGCCAGATCTACCTTTTTTAGGGGTAGGTAGTGCAGCTCGATTTGTTGTTCATAGAGAAAATGATTTTTTAGTTTTCGGAGACTTGGATACAGTGAGTGGGTATGAGGCGCTGTTTATTAGTCGATTTGATTATTTAGGGAATTTATTGGAAGTAAGAAAACCTGATTTTAAGATTATTAGTGATTATGTTTCAGTTGATAATCTAAATAGACAATTTATCAAGCTTAATGACTCAATCATTGTGTTTATGTGCAATACATTTCCAGGGGATATGAGTTCTGAAGTTATAGCTTATAATTTTAATCAAAATTCATTTAAAATATTGTCACACACAGGTATTATTACGGATTCAAATATTACTTCATATTTAATGGATGCTGAGAATGGCCAGATTGCTGTTGTAGAAGGATTGACAGTAAACGCACGTGTTTTCGGGAATGGATTGACAAAGGGCTTTGCCAATTTTCGAGTGTTTGATTACAATAATAATAACAAAAATATAGAAGTAGTAGATTCAGTATTGGGATCTGATATTAGGCATTTTGATATATTGCCCGATTCAAGTTTTGTAATCTCAGGGATTATTTCGAGTACGTTACACGACAATAATATTTTTCAAACACATATTGATAAAAAAGGTCTTGTGTTGAGTCATAAAGAGTATCCTGTAAAGAATACAGCATTGTATTGGGAAGAAATGACAACAAATGGCGACAATCATTTAGTTTTTCTAAAGCAAGATTCAACAGGAGTTCCTCATTGTTCTCAATTGAATGCTGTAAGTATCAATACACTATCTGAAGATCTCAAAAATGTTTTACATGAATCATGTATTACACATAATACAGCAGATATTCTGCCAGATAATATCGATAAACTTTGTTCCTCATCAGATAATAAAGGATTACTAGTTGTAGGCAATGCAAAAGATCAAGATAATCCTTTTGCATTTCTGCATCGCAGCTCCAATGAAGGTACAGTTGAATGGATGCGATCATATTACCCAAGTAAAAAATTTGGAAGCCATTTTAAGAGTACCAAAATAGATAATATTACAGCGACTGGAAGAGGTAGCTATATCTTATCGGGCAGTGTCTATGATAATATTGAACTCAGAAATAAAATGTGGATCATGCAAGTTGATGAATTTGGTTGTTTAGAGAAAGACTGTAACCTTGTTCAAAATTCGAACATTGAACATCTTGGTCAAATAAAAATTCTTCCAAATCCAAGTTCAGGAGATATTGAGATCCAATTTTTAATTGACAATCGAAATGCAAAAAATATTCAAATATTAAATGCACAAGGTCATACAATTTACAATAAAAATATTGGCCAGAATCTAGATTCAAAACTTATCTTGGATGGACATATTTTTACTCCAGGTCTATATGTTTTACTTGTAAAGGACAAGGATGGAGTGTTGATTTCAAAAGAAAAAATTATAAGGGTAGAGAATAGATAATGGTGAATGGATAATTGTGAATGGATAATGGATAAAAGTGAATAGATAATGGTGAATGGTTAATGGATAAAAGATAATGGTTAATAGATAATAGATAAAAGATAATGGTTTAAAGTGAATAGTTTTTTGAATATAATAAAGAATAAATTCTAGTGTTATTTGGAAGTAAATGTTACATCGAAAATAATTAAATTATGAATATTTTAAAATACATAGTCGTTTTTAATTTTCTAATAATATCTGAAATCATTAGTCAAAACTTTACGATTACTGCATATCTTGGATCCAATAGAACTAGTATTTCAAATATTTTACTTAAAAATAGAAGTCAATTTTATACCAATCCTGAATTCGGTGTTCAATTGGGTTTAAAAGTTGATTATTTGGTTACTTCAAGAATGAAATTTGTCAGTGGATTAGGTATTTCTAACCGAGTATTCTCGGAAAAATCGAGATACCCAGGACAACCTAAGTATTATGAAAGGATGTATTTTGTAGAAATTCCAATGATGCTTCGTTTACCATTAAAGAAAAAATTTTATACAAATTTTGGTTTAGTGCATTCTTATAAATTTGCAGGTGACACTCATTTTTATTGGGATAATCAAAACGAAATTTTGTATGGTTTAGATCTGCAAATATTATGTGGATACAAACTTAATAAAAAGTTTGGTATCGAAGCTGGAGCCTTATATGGTAGCTTATTGGATCACGCATTAGGTAGACTGAATTTCACAAATTTTGTAGGTTCCTTATGTTTGACCTATAAGTTGAAATGATAATATTTTTCTACTATTTTTAATAAAGTTAGGTTGGAGTTATTATAAAATTTTATATTTTTCATTTAACAACTTTCAACTTATTACTTTCAACTATTCTACATATTTATACTTATTTCTGTATGATTTTTTTGCAATAAAACCTGCAGCGATACCAAATAAAAATCCACCGATATGAGCCCACCACGCTACACCACCTGAGTTTTGTTCATTGACACCTAATGAGCCAATTCCTGCAAACATTTGTTGGATAATCCAGAATCCTAAAAAGAAGATTGCTGGGATGTAAAATGATCTGAAGAAAATCAGAATAAGGACTCGAATTTGTGATGCAGGAAACATGATGAGATATGCTCCTAACACTGCTGAAATAGCCCCACTAGCGCCTACCATGGGGACTTCGCTATAAGGATTAAAAAGATATGGACTACTGAAGCGACGAGTCCGCCAAGGATATAAAACAATAGAAAATTGAAAGTCCCAATTACAGCTTCTATATTATCTGCAAATACCCAGAGAAAAAGCATGTTGCCTATGAGATGCATCCATCCGCCATGCAGAAACATACATGAAAATAGAGTAAACCAATCTTGACCAGATAAAATTTCTACAGGGATTGCGCCATAGAAGAATACAAACAATTCTGTTACATCTACAGGCAGACTGATCTCATAGAAAAACACTAAAACATTCATCACAATAAGTGAGTATGTAAAGAGTGGTTTATATCCACCTTCTATTTGCTGATCACCGATGGGAAATATCATATTATTACTTTAAAATTCTGCTCAATGCTTGCTTTGCTTCTTTCCAGTCTGGCTCTAAGGTCGTGGCTCTAGTGAGATCACTTTTTGCTTCTACACGTTTGCCTATTTTTTCGAAACATAATCCTCGCTGATAGTAAGATGAAGCTTCCATTGGATTTAATTCTATTGAAATGGTGAGATGTTCTATCGCTTTATCGACAGAATCTTTTTCCATATACATCAAGCCAAGATTATAAAATGCGGGTTCGTAATCTTTGAATTTTCTGCATATCGATTGATATAATTCAAAAGCTTTTTCTTTTTGATCGAATTGTTGTAATGCATAGGCTTTATTATGTAGTGTCTCTACATCATTGCTATCCAATTTTAAGGCATTATCATAATATTGCAATGAGAGCTTATTCTTTCTCTCTCTCATGACATCTCCAAGTAGAATCCAGCCTTCTCGAAAATCAGGATTGAGATCTACTGTTTTCTGATAGGCATTTATTGCAGCTGCAGTGTCTCCCATTTCATATGAGATATGTCCCCCTAAATAGAATGCTTCAGCATTTTGTGGGTCCTTAATTAAGACATCGTTCAAGCTTGCTGTAGCTAGTGGATATTGCTTTAAAATAATGAGAAGTTTAACATATTTTAATTGAACTTGCTTATCCTCTGGAAAAATATTTAAAGCGTTTTCTAGAACTTTTTTAGCTTCAAGAGATTGCGCATTTTCTAAATAAGTGTCGGCCAAAAAGAAATAATATTCTCTTTTATTTTTATTGAAATAGATGGCTTTGTTAAGATCTGAGTATACAGAATCTACATTGCCAAGATCATAATTTATTTTAGCCCTTTGATAGAATAAGCTATCTGAGTATGGGTTTTTGTTAATTGTAGTATTTAACTCCGAGAGTGGATTTTGTGTATTGTTAGAATCTATTTTAGTTTTATCAGATTCTTTACAAGAAAAAATAAGAATAAAAGCTAGTCCACAAATTTTTATACAATTGAAGTTCTTTTTTACCATTTTAAAAAATGCTTATTTATATTTTTGTATCGATAATTTTTTTCTTTAATCTGCTTTTTTCAGCAGAAAATGCCATGATATGACTATCGATGGATGCATCAATGGTTGAGGTCAGCAATGTCGCATCATGTTGTGCCACAGCTTGTACCCAATCCTTCATCAAACCAAAATCTCCTCCGCCATGTCCATGATTTTTATAAATGCTATCATCGTCAGATTTGCTATTCCATTCTTTTGACTCACCAGTTCGAAAATTTGTATGGGTGAATTTTTCCATATCACCGACGATATCTCCCATACTTCCCATCACTCGTGTGCGACGGCCATGATAGGATGTGAAAGCTTCCATGCTGAAATTAGCTGTAATGTCTTGATCAAATAAAATCGAACTCACATAGTGGTCAGCTTGATCATTGTCCATCTTATAGACACATCTTCCATAGTTTGTCTCGCGCAAATATTTTAAGATGGCATCGCCTTGCAATGCTTTATCTTCTGGTAAATCAAAGACATAGGTCCAAGTTCTTTTTCTATGATATATTTTTAGAGCTGAATATGGGCAAGTTGATTCTATAGCACATCCATCCATACATCTTGCTGTACTTCCTTCTGGAGCATTTTCTTTTCTAAACCATTTGAGACTGCCAAATGCTGCTATGCTTTTTGATGGCTTGTCTACCAACCATCGCATGATGTCCATATCATGACAAGATTTGGCTAGAATAATCGGAGTAGTTTGTTTTGAGTTATGCCAATTTCCTCGCACAAAGGAATGTGACATGTGTATATGTTCAATCGGTTCGAAATGATTTATACTGATCAATTCTCCTATAGCACCAGATTGGATCATTTTTCTCAATTTAATAAAATATGGTGCATATCGCAGGACATGACACACTGCTACGATTCTACCTGTTTTTTTTACTTGAGCTAAAATATTTCTGCATTGTTGTTCAGTTTGAGCCATTGGTTTTTCTAGTAGAATATCATACCCTTTTGCAAGGGCTTGCATACAAGGTTCATAATGCAAATCATCTGGCATAGTGATAATTATTGCATCTGCCATTTTTGGTTTTTGGAGGACATGTTCCCAGGTAGTGAAGCGATGAGATTCTGGAATATTATGTTTTTTAGCGTATCGTTCGTTTCGTAAAGCAATTGGCTCTGCTACGCCTACAATTTTAATTTCGTTTGGATTGTTTATTGCATAATTTCCATAGGTATTACCACGTGCACCTGCACCTAATGTTATTGCAGTTATTGCCTTTTGGAGAGAGACATGTCTTGGATTTTTTTCTAGTTCAATATTTTCAGAATTTTGAAAAATAGATTCAATAGAGGCTGGAATGGCAATGCCTCCCAAACCTATCATTTTTAATGCATCTCTACGCTCCATAATTTTAACTCATTTTAACTTTGGCTTAAAAGTAGGAAATACAAATAAAGCAATCAAGAAAAAGCATGTATTTCTTTAATTTCGTGTCAAATTTTATACAATTTTATGCCTTGTTGGAATTTATCGTACATTTGAACATTCTAGAAATGAAAAAAGTAATCATCATAGGAAACGGAATAGCTGGCACAACTGCTGCTAGATGGATACGAAAATTGTCAGATTATTCGATACAAATAATTTCGGATGAATCTGATTATTTTTTTTCAAGGACTGCCTTGATGTATGTCTATATGGGGCATATGAGATGGCAAGATATTCAAGTCTATGAAGAACATTTTTGGAGTAAAAATAAAATCGAATTATTAAACCAAACTGTCATTCATATTAATGAATCTGATAATAGCATTACACTGCGGAATAGTACAAAACTTAACTATGATATATTGGTAATAGCCACTGGTTCAAAAACAAAATTTTATGATTGGCCAGGTTTGCAATTTAAAGGAATATCCGGATTGTATTTTAAATCTGATCTTGAATATATAGAGGCCCATAGTCCCAAAATAAATCATGCTGTGATAGTTGGTGGAGGATTGATTGGAATAGAGTTGGCAGAGATGTTGATCACAAGAGGAAAACAAGTGACTATGTTGGTTCAAGAAGATTCTTATTGGTCAAATATTCTACCAAAAGAAGAGTCTAAAATGGTGAGTGAGCATATTTTACAGCATCATGTTGAAATAAAATTTGGCACAGAACTTCAAGAAATATTTGCCAGTGAATCGAATGAAGTATCATCTATAAAATTGAGTTCTGGAGAAATAATTAACTGTGAATATATCGGGATTGCAACTGGTGTGAGCCCCAATATTGAATGCTTAAAACATACCAATGTCAAAACAAATAAAGGAATTTTGGTTGATAAAAATCTTCGGACAAATGTCAAGAATATTTATGCAGTAGGCGATTGTGCAGAATTACAATTTACAAATGATGGACGAAAAGCTATAGAGGCTGTATGGTATTCTGGCAGGATGATGGGAGAAGTTGTCGCACATAATATTTGTGGAATTGAAATGGAGTATGAGCAAGGAATTTGGTTTAATTCTGCTAAATTTTTTGACATAGAATATCAAGTATATGGATATGTTCCTGCAAAGGCAGTAGAAGGTGTGGAGAGTGTATTTTGGCAGCATGAAAGGGAAGATAAAAGTATTAGGATTGTATTTGATTCAAGATCTAAAATCGTCATAGGATTTAATCTAATGGGGGTGAGATTTCGACATGAGGTGTGTGATAAATGGATTCAGGATAAAATAGAATTGGTAGAAGTTGTTCAAGATATTTCTCTCGCTTTTTTTGATCCTGAGTTTTCAAGAAATTATTCAAGTAATATAGTCGATGTGTATAATGCAAAGTTCAATACAAAGATTAGGGCAAAAGTTAATTCGCTCAATTCAGTTCTTCATTTTTTAAAAATCAAAGCATGACGATAAGTAATGGAATAATGAAAGGATTGTCTTTAGCATTTGGTTTGCTTGGACTGAGTATTTTTATTTTGAGTTTGTTTGATGTTTTTACATATTTTCACAATGGATTATTGATTTTTTCTTTGGGCTTCATTTTACTTGGTGTATTGACTTATTGTAAGTATTTGTATGGTGGAAAACTTGCTGGGATCAAGAATAATTTTGTGTGGCAAAAAAGTGAAAGTAATCGTGGAATTATTGGTATTATTGTTTCAATTATTTTGACAGCATTTTATGTTTGTTTGTATTGGTATCCTGAAGTATTAGGCAAAAGCGACATTCAGAACACTGGATTAATTCGATTGTTTGATCCATTAAGTTTATCATTAAAGAATAAAGTAGCGAGTGAATGGTTTGTTTATGGTGTATTATACACATTTGCAATTCTCGTTTTCGGCATAAAATTTATTATTAAATATAGACATAATCGGTATCAAGTTTTGAGGACAATCTCTGTCATTTTTTTTCAATTGATCTTTGCATTTTTGTTGCCAGAATTTATGTTGAGGATGAATCTGCCTTACAATGATCTAAAGAATATGTGGCCATTGAATTATTACTTTTTTGACCAATGGAATATTAATAATTTTTTTGATGCTGGATCGATAGGTAAGGCGATGTTTTATTTTGGATTGTTTTTAATATTTATTGGTTCTCCGCTATTGACTTATTTTTATGGGAAGCGCTGGTATTGTAGTTGGGTATGTGGATGCGGAGGATTGGCAGAGACAGCAGGTGATTCATTTCGACATCTGTCCTCAAAGTCACTAACTTCTTGGAGAGTGGAACGCATCTTAATATATTCAATATTATTGCTCGTCGTCGTGATGACTATCGGTGTGATTTATAGTTATAAGACAGGCTCGCAATACTGGTTTTTTATCAATACAGCAAGTTTGCGATCTTGGTATGGATTTTTGATAGGTGCTGCTTTTTCGGGTGTGATCGGAGTGGGATTTTATCCAATACTTGGGTCGCGTGTGTGGTGTAGATTTGGTTGTCCTATGGCTGCAATTTTGGGAATTCAGCAAAAGTATTTTTCAAGATTTCGTATAACAACAAATGGTGGACAATGCATCTCATGTGGCAATTGCTCAACTTATTGTGAGATGGGTATTGATGTACGCGCTTATGCGCAGCGTGGTGAGAATATCTTAAGAGCTTCGTGTGTAGGCTGTGGGATTTGTTCTGCAGTATGTCCTAGAGGTGTGTTAAAATTAGAGAATGGATCGACAGATATTACTGAGGGTCGTCGGTCGAATAAACTAAGTTTCGTAAATGAAAGTGAAGTCAAATTGATTCAACTTAAGTAATCTAAAAATTTTTAAAGCTTGACTAACTCAAATCTTAAAACTCATTTGCGCAATGAAAGCATCCTTACTTCAATCATCCAATTTCTTGGCGTTGGGATAGGAATAGTCAGCACAATATTTGTTTATCCAAAGGATTTGAATTTGTATGGTGCTTATGGATTTTTAACTAATACAGCTTCCCTTCTAGTTCCTTTTATTTCATTGGGTTTTGGCTCTGTTTTGATCAAATATTTTCCGGCAGTAAGACAAGATGTAACAAAGAAATCTCAATTTTTTCAATCTGTACTATTCCATTATTTGATAGGGATAGTTGTTTTTTCATTATTGTTTTTTTTAAGTTTTTATTTTGTCAAAAAATCATTTATTACAGATGATATTTATTTTCAACGATTTTATATTTATGTTTTACCACTGACAGTATTATATGTAATTTATGATTTGTTTTCAAGTTATTGCATTAATTTCTTGAAGTTGAGTTTTCCGATGTTTCTTTCTTCGTTGATGAAAATATATCTTCCCATCACTTTTCTGGCATGCATATATGGATTTCTCAATACCAGCTTATTTCCATTGTATATTTGTATATTTTATTTGATTGCTCTATACATTTTATTTCTATACCTTAAGAAGCAAGATAATTTCCAATTTAAGCTTTCATCTAATCTTTCACATTATTCTCAGAATAAGTCTGTCTATCAGTTTGCCTTCTACAGTATTTTAGGTGGAACTGGATCTGCTCTCGCATTGCGACTAGATTCTTTTATGATCACAAAGATGCTTGGAACAGAAGCCAATGGAATTTATTCTCTTGCTTTTTTCATAAGCAATTCATGTTATATCCCTGCCAATGCAATATCATTAATACTTGAGCCAAGAGTGGCCGCATTGAGTCATGAAGGTGATCATGATAAGTTGAATCAATATTATAAAAAGTCTGCTTCAATTATGATCACTGCTACAATTTTAATTTCTGGATCAATTATTTTTGGACTGCCTATTTTGTTTAAAATAATGCCCAATCATGATAAGGTTGTTTTACTCGCTCCAGCATTGGTTTTTTTATTGCTGTCGAGAATCATTGATTCTGCTACAGGTATCAATGCTGCTATTTTATCTTACTCAAAATATTATAAATGGGAAGCTTATCTCATGCTACTTATGGCGGGATTGAACATTCTTTTTAATTGTTTTTTGATTCCAGAGTTTGGTATATCAGGAGCTGCGATAGCCACATGCATGAGTGTGTTTTTATTTAATTTAGCTAAGTCGATTTTGATTTATTTTACCCTTAAATTATCACCAATATCTAGTCAGTTAATATGGATACTACTAATTGGTTTTGGATTGTTTGTGATGTTTTATTATTTTAATTTTCATGAAGATCCAATTATAAATACGCTAATAAAATTAACAGTGTTTAATGGGTCTTTTTTGAGTATTATTTTTGCTTTTGATTTGAATAAGGAACTCAAGGAATATGTGTTGGATAAGATGTTGTGGAAGAAGTAAAGTGAAACTATTTTTTGATTTTTTGTAATTGTTGTACAAATAGTTTTATGATAACATCTGTTCCTTTAGATGTTGGATGAATTATTTCGTCAAGGTATTCGTTAATATTGTCGAAATTGTCAAGAAGGTAATTGCCAAACTCAAGCAGATATATCCTTTTGTTGATTTGCTTTTTAAAGGTCTTTTGGAAAATTTGATAAGCATCGCTTATTTCTTTTGTAAAAATTTCTTTGTCCCAAATTGCAGTAGAAAAAGTTTGAAGTATGAACAGTTTTATTTTAGGATTTATTTTAAAGATTTCATTGACTATATCTTTGAAGTCTTGAGAATTCCAGTATTGAGATTGTAGATAAATGAGATCATAGCTTAATATTAGTTTTACAAAATCTTGATACTTATTATTTTTTTTATCAAAATATTTATATTGTGGTTTTAGAATAAAGTTTTTTCCTATTATTGCTTCTTCTTTACCGTATAGATATCGTCCTATAAGAATTGGAATATCAAGTCCAGGACTGAAGATGGTTTCCAGCCTTATTTCTTGCTGTTGGTTTTGGCATTGTGTCATTAATCTTTCTGCAAAATTATTGTAGTATGTGATACTATTACCTATAATAAGCACTTTCAATATAGTAAGTAGCATATTTTATTTTGAGAGTTTTTCGATGATAGAGTGTAAATCACTCAGAGAATGAAAATAGACATCTTTGTTTTTAGTCGAAATTACTTTATAAGGATAGCCTACGGCGTTCCATTTTCGATGCATATTTTCTAATGTGCAAAAATATTGTGGAGCTAAGTTTTGGTATTTTTTTTCAAGTTTAATTATATTTAATTTTTCTTCCAAGGGTGACACTAAAATTATTCTTACATTTTTAGATTTAAATTTTTCGGGAAAATCATTTAATCTCTTTAATTCAATGTGACATCCAGCACATGTATGTGACCAAAAATAGAATAATGTATATAAATATTTATCATTGATTAATGTATTCATATCAACTGGCTTGTTTTTTGAATCGACCAAGTATCCAATTGGTATTTTATCTGAGATTTCAATATCATGTTTTGAAGGAGCAGGATTATTTTTTATTAGTACTCCTAATTTGGTCAAAAAGAAAAAGTTGAAAGTATAGCTAGTGTTATTGAATAGTATTGTTGTCGTTTTTTTTAAAGATTTTACAGCAATAATATTGCAATTTTTAATGCTAACACAGATGAGATCTGGATATTGTTTTATTGGATCAAACTGATCATTGAAGTATCCATCATTATTGTAGTCTAATATCTCAATGCTCATTGTACTATCAAATTCAATAGTGCTTGTTGGTTTTAATGTAGTAGAGCCAGATTGTGTTTTAGGAATTTGAGTAAATGAGATGCTTTCTTGGGCATGAATTGTAGAATATTGGAAGATATAAAATGCAAGTATGAGGATGTTGAAGTTATTTAACATTTTTCAGTTTGTTTGGATCTTTTATTGTATTAACGATTCGTGTAATTTAAATATTATGATCAATTTAGGGATTTTTTTGATTAAATAATTGTATGGTTTGAGCAAGAATTTTGCAAAGCATAATAAGACAACAAAGAGAGTTATTGACTTTAAAAAAATGAATTATCTCAATAATTTTACTGAGTAACTCGTATCAGTTATAGCTGGTAAATTGATTTTAGAGCGCCTTTCGTTCATCAATTTCAGATCATCAAATTTATAAATTTTCATGATATTAGTTGATCCATCGATCACTCTCATTTGTGTTCCATAGATTTGTGGCATATTCTTGAGTAAAAGATTTCGATCACAAAGCAAAGTATAATATTGCCATTCGGATTCTCCTATTTTGCAATTTTGCTCTATTAATGGGAGGTATTTATTTATTGCAATTGTATCTTCTGCATGAATTAATGTGTAAATAAGTGCTTTGTTCTGACGACGTCCATATTCTTGAATTTTAGGAAAGCTTAGTTTAGGAATGATAGTCAATGTAAATTTTAAATTCATGCTATCATTTTGTTTTTCATCAATAATCGGGAGATTTGGTGGGTCAATAAGTTCTGGATATACATTAGTGTAACAGTTATTCAAATCGCCTTCAAGAGATCTTGTGAATTGATCTCTGAAGTAAAGAGAGTCTAATTGAAAGCTGATAGCGTTTTTATACTCTGAGTAATATTCGTTCTTGATCCTTTTTACAATTCTATTCATCAATTTTCTATCTAAAGCAGAAAGTCTTGGATCAAAAAGCAAGAGAATCTTTGAATCTAATGGACATTTATCGAGAAATCGCATAGCATATTTGAATGCTTCTTGTTGTGATCCATATTGAATTTCGAAAAGCATTTTAAAATAGAAAATTTTATAGGTTTCATTTTTTGAAATTATAATATCACATTTTCTGTTTTCAGCCTTCGACTTATCCATATATAAATTCTCCGGTATTGAATATTGAATGAATTGAGAGGTTTTAATTTTGAATAGTCGAGTTAATTGGTTTTGAACTGATTCTATTCTTTTGTTTGCTAGAATGCGATTTGCTTCAGTTGTTCCTATTGAATCCGTAGATCCAAAGATATTAATGATGTCATTGCTATCAATAGACAATTTCTTTAGTTTATTTAATTCATTTTCGTTTAGTTCGAATTCCTTGTTTGGAAAGAATACACTTAATTTGGTATTTTCTGTCCTTTGTTGTGGGAAATCTGCAACCTCATATTTGCAAAAGAAGTTGACCTTATGAACTTTGTTTGAATCTGCATTTTAAAGTTTCGCAATGGAGATATTGTCCAAGTAAAACTGTGAATTCCAAAATTCAATATATACATTTGTAATCGGAAAGTTCTTGTTTTTAAATATGCCAAGGACAATATAATTCAGTTCACATGCAGGTTTTATGATTGTTGATATCTCAGTCCATTGATTATATTTGATTTCACCTGTAAAAAATGGAACATTGAGGATGTAATCAATTTTTCTAAAGTTGAATCTGCTTAAATCTTGACACAAATGAAACCCAATGTTGTTTTTGCCAATTTTCTCGGTGATTGCATTTTCTTCTAAATACACGCTCATCTTCACTTCATATAATTCACCTTGTTCCAATGGAGTGATAGTTTTAGTATACAAATAATCTGTACAGCCATAATGAATTCCAAAAGGACAGTTTGGAATGTAAATCACTTTTAACATACCATCAGAATTATTACTAAATATATTCGGATCAAAACTAGCGAAGATGTTTTCTTTATCAATGCCATCTAAATTTTTATGACAATAATAGATGTTAGGCCATCCATCATCTCCTAGTACTTTCCAATCTCTAATAACAAATGGAGATCGATTGTATTTTGATAGTTTGCCGAATTCATTGTGTGATTCAAAGTCACCATTTTGGATTAAATTTTGGGCATTGAGTCTTGTGTATAACGTTACTAAAAGTAGGATGAATAGAATGATTAATTTAACGCTATCCTTGTATTTATATGTTATTTTTATTGACATTAGATCAAATATTCATTTCTTATATATTAGTTGTTAGGAATTGAGCTTACAATAATACGAAATAATAGAATTGAATATTGTTTTTTTCTTCATTATTTTCATTTTACTGAAATTCTTTATTTTTATTCAAGAGTGATAGGTAGAGTACTGTTATTTGAATTCAAGAATTAGATTTATGGAGATGAAAACTATTTTTGTTTTAAATATATCCCAGTATTTGTAGTTTTAATTGGGCTTAGACCAATTGATTTTCTATTCAAATTTATACTTTCTAATTTGTCAGCTGATTTAAGTATTAATTCATTTGTATTTTTATCGATGGAGTATTGAGTTCCATACATTTGATCTTTTGAGCAGTTGACCAAATATTTATCTTTGAGTGTAGCAAAGTCTATCCAATTTGCTTCTCCAATTATGCAATTATTATAGATTATTTCTAGAAATGGTTTAACTTTATCGATATCAGTTGAATGAGTTAAAAGTACCAAAACTTTGTTCAAGTTGTACATTCCAATATCTTTGATCTTTGGAAATTTTGTAGGAGAAATAACTTTAAATAATTCATTGCAAATTAGTGTGTCATAAGCTGTTAGTTCGTCTAGATCATTTAACTTGAATTTATTTGATAAGGTTTGTGAGCATTTTGATAAAAGGGATCCACTCCTAATTATTTGATCAATAGCATACAATGAATCAATTTTTCGCATTTGGGGCCATTTAAAGTTATGGTACACTGAAGCTAATTTGCCAAGTAGAATAGCTTTATTTGCTTGTCTTGACAAAAATACTGAATCATGATATAAATAAAACAGCTCATGACTAGATATTGAATTACACAATTGAACACATAGATTATTGGCTTCATTTTTAGACATAACCGTTAAACTTTCATTAGTTAAGTGTTTGTATAAATAGCAAGCTTCAATTTGATTAACGGCTTTAATTGTAGCAATTTTACTATTGTTAAGCTCGCCATTACCAAAGCATAGAATTTTGTTTTTTAATTGAATTTTATTAATGTAATTTTTTATAGTTAAAGCTCGATTATAGGACAGTTGTAGATTTGATTCTTTCGTTCCAATAACATCTGCGTCTCCCTCAAGAATTATGATTTTAGAACCCAATTTAATTATTTTTATTAAAGAATCAATTTGATTTTGATATTTGATTTGGATGCTTGTATCGTTTGTAGTGAACTGAATTTTCAATTCATTGTTAATATTATTTTTAAGAGATATTTTTTCTTTATATTTACAGAAGTCAATTATTCCCAATTTGTTATCATATGAACTATCCTTAATTTCAGTAAGTGATAATTTATCAACGTAGTATTTCGGAAAACTAGAAATTGGGTTATGATATTGTGTAAGTGTTTGCAAAGGAAATGATTCACTTTCGAACATTCCAATTGTGAGGTATTTTAAATTGCAGGTGGCTTTAACTCTTTTAGTAATTTTGAACCATTTATCTAATTCAATTGTGTCTGAAAAAAAGTAGGGAACTGAAAGCATCGAGTTAATTACTTGATTTGGTTTTTCTAAAGTTAATGTAAAGCCAATATGAGTACGCATTTTTTGGTCTAGAAACTCATGATTCGGTAAGTAAACAAACATGCTAATCTCATAAGTTTTGCCTATGGTTAATTCCTCTTTAAGTTTGCAGGTAAGGTAGGCTGTCATGCCATAACTTTGGCTAGTTCTAGTAATGTCTTTATCTTTATGAGGCTCTGTCCATTCATATAAAAATTTAATACAGGCATTTCCATCAATTATATTGTTACATACTGGCTCACATGAATAGAAGCTTTCTTCCGATTTTTGATTTTGATGAAAATGTTTTAAGTTGTAATAAAATACTTGCCAAGAATTGGCTTTCCATGAGTATAATTTTGAAATATTGCTTTGTTTTTCATAGTCAGATACACTATTGTTATTATCAACTTTTGCATCCCAATATTCTTCAAAGCTTGGATTAGGGATTAAGTTTTGGGAAATTAATACAGATAAAAAGTCTTAAAAAATAATACCAAAAATAATCCTTGGGCCTAAAAGATTGTATTTACGTTGGCAAGAGTTTATTTGTGACATTTTGGGACTTAAATTAATAAATTTTTTCTTAGAATTTTACAATCCTAAAATTATCTATCCCATAATATGATCTCCAACGATTTCGGTTGATATAATTGAGATTCTCGTCAGGAGACATTCGTTTCTTATAACTCTCAAAAGGGTCGATTGTTCCTCTCCCAATGACCACATATTTATATGAATTGTCTGCAATATAGGTATGTTCTATTGTTTGAAAATATAATGAATCAATGTTTTTAGTTCCTTTAACTTGTGGAGTGACTATTCCGTTGGTAAAAGCCATTGATTTGGGGAAGCTTTATTGCAAAGAATAGCTCCAATCCTGGAAGTATATAGTTTGTGGCATCAATCATTGCTATATCATAGCTTATCTTTAAGCTGTCACCTTTGTGAACAGGTGATAGTAATTTTGCATATACAAATCCTCTATGTCGAATTGAAGTATCACTGGTTTCAACTCCAAGTAATTCTATTGATAAAAAGGACTTGCCATGTCGCCCATGATCATTAGCAGCAAATAAGATTGGACTATTTTTGTAATAATAGTTTATATTTACATTAGAGATGTTTTTTGACTTTATTCTAGTCCAGCCTAGCATGTATTTTTCAAAGTCGGTAGCCTCGCTTGAATATAAAGAAGCTTTTAGTTTTGTTGGTTCAAATCCAGGATTTGGTATCAGTTGTTTTTGACTAAACATATTTTGATTCAATATAATATTGATGATAACAAAAATAGTTATTTTTTTTATTCCTAGCATTTGTTTTAATTGGATTGTGTCGAATGATTTCATAATTATAAATTTAAAAACGAAAGATCTATTCAACAAAAATCGACTTCAAATTGGGTTGAATCTTTTGACTGATTAAACAATATATTAATGAATATTAATTCAATACTAACTATCAATCAACAATTCAAATCAACACATTAATTGATAAATAATAGTCATCATTACTCAATCCGGTCTTGGTGCCAAATTTTAAAGTTAATTTTTTATGGAATAAATATTCATCCATTAAGATAGCATAATTTTCACTTGACAGAATGTTAAGCGAGAAAAGTTTGACAAGAATTGACAATAGTTCTTCTCTGTATTCTGGTTTTCTGATTCCATGAATCAATAAGATAAAAATGTCACCTTCATAAATTCGGAGTTCTTTATCATTATTCAACCCATAATTTATAATATCGATAAACTCTTTGGCAGTATTGGCATCTATTTCTGAAATAGTTTTTTTATCCAGATCATCAGTTCTTATGTATTGATCAAGCAATAAAATAGATGATATCCTTTTATCTACATTGAAGTCATATCGATCATTTACTTTAAAATTTAGTTGATGACAACATATTAATGGTAAAATGATATTCAATAGTGAAAAATTAGTTTTTAATTTTAGTAGACCACTTGTTCCATAGCAGTCATAAAAATTTTGAAGCCCATGTCTTTAAATTTTGACTATCTTTTTTTTCAATAAAGGATTCTAGAATATTTATATAATCCAAAAAAGTTGGTGTAAAATTCATTGTGCAAGATGAATCTAGTAATTTCTTATAGTTTAGAAAATCTTCGCCCTGATATGATAATTTTGCTTTTTCATATGTATATCTTCCAATGTATTGCTGCGCATTCTGTCCATTGACTCCATAAAAGATGAGCATGATTAGAAGAACTAGGATATTGTGCCTAGGTATAGGCTGAATAAATTCAAATTGTGATTTTGATATCATAGTTTTATTTAGTTTGTTTCCTATGAGTAAATTAGAATTTGCGATTTGGAAAAAGGGGAGACTCCAAGAAGGAAGGAATTGAGTTTGAATGTAATTGCTCTTACTTCAAAGGCTTGTTGTATGAATTTACTTTTATTCCTAAATTTATTTGTAGTCATTTCAATTTTTTTATTGCATTCAATTTATACTTACAAGCTTGTAAAACTTTTGTGGTAATACAAAAACAGACCATGCTTGATCCTACAATAATACGAAAAAATGGAATTGGAATTACTTCTGACAATATAAAAATTATTAATCTTTTAATTTTAGGTAAAAAAAATAGGTATCGCCACTAAACAATACCTATCTTTTAAATAATGATATAAATTTCTACTCCTACTCCTCCTTATCATCTCCCTTAGCCGCTTTTAGTTTTGCCAGTTCATTGATGATTTCTTTTTGGATCACTCGCTTTAGTGGTCTTGCTCCAAACTGTGGTTCATAACCCAAATCACTTAAGAGATTCAATGCTTTCTCTGAGATCTCGATATCGATGCCTTGAGCTTTAAGATTCTTTGTCAATGATCTCAATTGCAATCCTGCGATCTTTTTGATTTCTTCTTTTGTCAATGGAAGAAACATGATTTTCTCATCAATACGATTGAGGAATTCTGGACGAAGATTCTCTTTTAGTTTTTCGAACACTTCGATCTTTGTTGTCTCGATGATATCTGCTCTATGTTTATCACCAAGTGCTTCTAGATCTTCAAAATTTTCAAGGATCAATTCAGATCCCATATTGGAAGTCATGATGATGATTGTATTTTTAAAATTGGCAACTCGGCCTTTGTTGTCTGTTAGACGTCCGTCATCCAATACTTGTAATAATATATTGAATGTATCAGGGTGTGCCTTCTCAATCTCATCCAACAAGATGATGGAATAAGGTTTCATGCGCACTGCTTCGGTCAATTGACCTCCTTCATCATAGCCTACATATCCTGGAGGCGCACCGACAAGTCGCGCTACTGCATGAGCTTCCATGAATTCACTCATGTCAATGCGTGTCATCGCTTTTTCATCATCAAATAAAACTTCAGCTAATGCCTTTGCTAATTCTGTTTTTCCAACTCCTGTCGGCCCTAAGAAAATAAAAGAACCTATGGGCTTGTTTGGATCTTGCAGTCCTGCTCTGCTTCTTCTCACTGCATCAGACACTGCGCGAACAGCTTCTTTCTGTCCGATGACGCGTTTGCCCAATTCATCTTCAAGTAATAGCAATTTTTCTCTCTCGCTTTGCATCATTTTTTGCAATGGAATTCCAGTCCATTTGCTCACTACTGCAGCGATATCATTGGAAGTGACACAGTCCGATGTGAATCGCGATCCTTCTGGTAAGTTAGCTAACTTTTCTTCTGATGTTTTCAAAAGTGCTTCTTGTTCTTTGAGGTCGCCATATTTTAGTTTTGCGACCATACCGAAGTCACTTTCGCGCTCAGCTTTTTCAGCTGCTATATTGATTTCATCAATTTTTTTCTTGATGGTTTGAATTTCGTCAACGATATCTTTTTCTGATTTCCAAGCTGCTTTTAGCGAATCCAATTCTTGTTTTGCATTGGCGAGTTGCTCTTCTATCGCTTTAAGTTTTGTACTTTCTTTTTCTCGCTTTACTGCTTCGCGCTCGATTTCAAGTTGTCGCACTTTGCGATCTTTCTCATCTATTTCTTCTGGAACACTGTCCAACTCCAATCTCAATTTTGCAGAAGCTTCATCGATCAAATCTATGGCCTTGTCTGGCAAAAATCGATCTGAAATATAGCGATGTGATAATTCAGCGGCAGCAATCAAAGCCTCATCTTGTATCGCCACTTTGTGAAATACTTCATACTTATCTTGTATTCCTCGCAAGATAGAGATCGTATCTTCAACAGAAGGCTCATCGATCATCACTGGTTGAAATCTGCGGACTAAGGCTTTATCATTTTCAAAATATTTTTGATATTCATCTAATGTCGTCGCACCTATAGTGTGTAGTTCGCCTCGAGCCAATGCGGGTTTTAAAATATTGGCTGCATCGATACTTCCACTGCCTCCACCTGCACCTATCAATGAGTGTATTTCATCAATAAATAAAATGACTTTTCCATTAGACTCATTCACCTCTTTTACGACTGCCTTGAGTCTTTCTTCAAATTCACCTTTATATTTCGCTCCTGCAATTAATGCAGCTAGATCCAAGGAAAAAATTTGTTTGTCTTGAAGATTTTCAGGAACATCACTTTTGACGATTCGCCAAGCGATACCTTCTACGATGGCTGTCTTTCCTACACCTGCTTCTCCAATGATGATGGGATTATTTTTTTTGCGTCTTGATAAGATATGTAAGATTCTGCGTATTTCTTCGTCGCGACCAATTATCGGATCCAGTTTTCCAGCCGCTGCGGCAGCGTTAAAATTCACTGCATATTTATTGAGTGCATTATAATTTTCATCACTGCTTGCTTCGGTTACTTTTTTTCCCTTGCGAAGTTCGGTGATGCCTTGTTTAATTCCCTCCGCTGAGATGCCATTGGATTTGAATATTTTCGAAGCTGAATCTGTACCTTTTGCAATCGCCATTAAAATTAATTCAAGAGAAATATATTCATCGCCGAATTCTGGCATCAACTTTTTAGCTTGTACTAAAATCTGATTTGCATCATTGGATAAATATTGTTTGCCTCCACCTTGTACTTTTGGAACAGATCTGATTGCAGTATCCAATTCGTGTTTTAATTTCTGGACATTAACTGCCAATTTTGAAAAAATAAACTCAGCCAACTTTTCATCAACTTCTATAACTGCTTTTGCTAAGTGGCAGCTATCTACGATTTGTTGATCTAGATTGGTTGCTATTTCTTGCGCCCTGAGGATGGCGTCTTGTGCCTTTATTGTAAAATTTTCGTAAGTCATGTAATCCTATTTTAACTCAAATATATCAAATTTATAACCAATGCCCTTTTCAAGTCAAAATGTCACAATAATTCTTAAAAAATTGTCACTTTTGCAGGAAATAGAAATATTTCTGACTTTGAGTCAGCTTTTAGTTTACAGTAAAAATGAATAATCTTTTATGAAAAATAAATATCGTGTCAATATTGTTGCAACATTATTGCTAGTTCTCTTCGTATCGAATAACAAAATTGCAGCCCAATCGCTTTATGATCTCAGTACGATCCAAGAGTTGCGAATTAGTTTTCCATTCAACAATTGGGATCAAAAATTAGATTCATTGCACACAGCAAATGTAAGTGCAAGATTGATTGCCACAAAAGTAGAATTGAATGGTGTAGTATTCGATAGTGTTGGAATTCGCTATAAAGGAAACAGTACATACAATCCAACTAGAGTTAAAAATCCATTGAATGTAAAATTAGATTTTATAAAATCAGATCAAAATTTTCAAGGATTTAATACGCTGAAATTATCCAATGGATTCATGGATCCAAGTCTCCTGAGAGAAGTCATGGGATATTACATCACTAGAAAATACATGCCTGCCTCACAAGCCAATTTTATTAAGGTATTTATCAACAATGCATATATAGGGCTTTACACGAATGTTGAGAATGTAGCTAAAGATTTTTGCTCTAATAATTATTACTCATCTGACAATGCGTTTTTTCAATGCGATCAAGCTGAAAAAAAAGTAACATTACCCACTGGTTGTTCAACAATGAATCAGATACCAACATTAAGCTATAGTTCGTCGGATTCCAATTGTTATAAAAATAGTTATGAGATCGAATCTGATTATGGTTGGTCAGAATTGTATAAACTGATCAATATTTTGAATAACAACACGACAGAGATTGAAAAAATATTGGATGTGGATCGATCAATATGGATGTTGGCATTGAATAATTATTATGTCAATTTCGATAGCTATTCTGGATCTGGACATAACTATTTGATCTACCAAGACAATAATAAAAGATTTAATACAATCATGTGGGATCTGAATGAATTCTATGGAGCATTCAACAATAGTGGTACGGGAAGTTTGTCTTTGAGTCAAATGTTGAGTTTGACACCTTCACTGCATTTCACAAATAATGCTAGACCTCTTATTGCAAAACTCATGGCGAATGCTTCATTTAAAAAAAGATACTTTGCCCATCTGAACACAATTATGGAAGATGCAGTGGCAAGTAATCATTATATAACATTGGGACTGCAATTGCAAAATCTTATCAAGCAAGCAGCTACTGATGATGCAAATAAATTTTTTCCAACTAGCGCCTTTCTTGGGAATCTACAAAATGATTATACAAATAATGCTCCAATAGGAAAAACTTATCCAGGATTGATTTCACTCTCTACAGCAAGAGCAAACTTTCTAAAGACGACTAGTGAATTAAATGTTGTGCAACCGACGATATCAGATATTATAACACCATCATTGATTACAAAAAACATGAACATTAAGATCAGTGCTAAAGTAAGCAATGCTAATACTTGCACTCTTTTTAATCGATTCAACAAACAAGATATTTTTCAAAAAGCAACAATGTATGATGATTGCTTGCATGATGATGGCGCAGCAAATGATGGCATCTATGCGACAAGTATTTTCTCAGGTCGCAATACAGAAATGCAATATTATATCTATGCCGAGAATAATAATATCGCAGCACTTTCACCAGCTAGAGCAGAGTATGAATTCCACACATTGCAGATCAATAGTTCTTCCATTGCAGTTGATGAAATTTATATCAATGAATGCATGAGTTCGAATCAAAGCTATGTCAAAGATGCACAAGACGATTATGATGATTGGATTGAACTATGGAATGCGAGTAGTCGCGACATAGAACTTTGTGGCTGGTATTTAACAGATGATAAATCGAATTTAAAAAAATATCTGATACCTGACACTTTTATAAAAGCCAATACTTTTCTTGTGATCTGGGCAGATGAAGATGGCACAGATGCTGGATTGCATTCTAATTTTAAATTATCAAAATCAGGAGAGACTTTATATTTCAATGATGGAAGTATTATAATTGATTCCTTGAAGATTCCTGCACTCGGTGAAGATATATCTTATGGTCGATGTGGACTTGCACTACAAGAATTTTCAAAGCCAAGTATTGCTGCGAGGAATGATTGTGTTACTTCAGTGGAAGAAAATGACTTGATGGCTATTAACATTTTTCCAAATCCAGTTGAAGATAATTTTCAAATTAGATTTCTCGATCAAGGGCAAGGAAAAATTTCAATTTGCATCTTTGACAGCAAAGGGATTAAAATTCTAAATGATCGCTTTATCGATCAAACAACTGTAGTTGATACGCGAGATTGGAAACCGGGAATGTATTATTTAAAATTATCTTGTGCATATTCTAATAGAGTGATGAAGCTTATCAAGATTTAGGATTGCTATTCGATAGTAAGTTTAAAATAGGCTCCTATGGAGCTATGGAGTTAATAGTTGAGATCAATCAAATTTTAATCACAGGCATCGCTGAATATATTAAATATTAAATCTGATAAAGCGGATAATAGTGCAGTTTTTAAAAATAATTCTTGATATGTTCAAAACTATTTTGTAGTTTTGTAAAGACAATTTTTATAAAACTCTTAAATTATTTGAAATGAAACACTTTTACCTTTTAATTTCTGCATTGCTGTTTAACTTATTTTATCTATCAGCTCAACAAATTGATTTTGTTAAGACTTTTGGCAATCCTGGGTATGAGGACATACGAAGTATGCTTTACCTCAAAGAAACTAATGAAATCGTTTTTACAGGATTAAACAAGACTGCTGGAGATCCAGAAGGCGATGTTTATTTTACAAGAATGGATGGGAATGGTCATCTGCTTGAGACAAAATTTTATGGAAAACAAGATGAAGATGGTGGAAATGGGATTATAAGAACACGCGATGGTGGATTTTTAATCATCGGTCATACTGAATTTCCAACAACTGGAATAGAATGTGATGCCATGGCCACTAGAATTGATTTTAATGGCAACAAGATGTGGCAAGTCAATTTAGGAGATTCAATAGATGAAACGGCCTATTCCGGAATGGAAGATCAATATGGAAATTTTATTATTGCAGGGACATTAACTCGGACTTTAAATTCAAAAGAGATAAGTGAGGGCATTGCTTTTAAAATTAGTTCTGAAGGCACGCTTATAAAAACTTTGATTTTACCTGTTTCCAGCCATCAGGAAGTAATACAGGTCCTTGGCGAGTTTTTGCTTATGTAAATCGAAGAGCCGCGCGAGTAGCACAAGTAGACCCAAATACAATTATCATTGGTGGGATTGCACCATACTTACCCGGTTCAGACAATGCATATAATGGATTTTCACCAAACTCCCCTTTGTGGAAAATTAATCTAGATTCATTTTATATCATCAAGGAAACATTTTTAGGGTATTTAAATGGCACCTGCAAACTGAATGATATGATTATTGATCCAATAAATAATAAAATTCTGGTTTTTGGGACTGCTAATTTTGATGCTACTAGTTTAGATACAATTAAAAAAGGAGTGGCTTGGATGCAAGTGGTACATTATCCTTTCATGGATTCATTTACAAGAGTAGATCCATTCAAAGATTTAAAATATAGTGTTATCCATGATGCGATTCAGGGATCCGATGGCAGTATATATGTAGTAGGCAGTTCGAACAATAATTTGGATACCATTCCATTTTGGGCTGTTCTTGATTCTGATTATAAAATGGTGAATTGGGGTCTTATAGATTTCCCCGGTCATGCAAGTGCCACAAGTGTTTGTATTGGGAATTCAAATGATATTTACATTGGAGGAAATACATGGGTTAATGGTGAATATCAAATGTTTGTCAGTCATGTTTTTCCTTATATTATAACAGATACTGAGAATTCAAGACAATCGAATTTTCAAGTTCAATATTATAATTCGCAACACAGCATTGTAATACAAAATGATAATCAAAGTGAGTTCTCAGCACCATACAAATTCAGTCTATTGAATCTTCAAGGAATGAATATTTTATCGCAGCAAATTCAAAATGGTCAAACTGAGATCAAAGTAAATAATTTGCCATCAGGAATTTATTTGTACAAGATTGAAACAGGAAAAAAACTTATTCTATCTGGAAAAATAAAGATATAATAATTTAAATAGCTAATTGTATTTTAAAAATAGTTTTCAGATGAATTTACTTTCAAATTCTCTCCGTTTAATATTAAAAAATGTAAGCTAGAATAATTCAAGAATTTCTTGTTCTTGAACAGGACTAAGTGCGTTTTTAGATTTTAAAAAATCGAATTCTTTTTTGGCTGCGATTTTATTAGCTTCTGATAGGTATATGAGCATATTGTGATAACTCGCATCGATGGAAATATTTTGGTCAGAAGAATTTTGAAGGTTTATGAAATATTTTTTGGCTAAGTCAAGACTGTCTTGTTGAAAATAGATATGCGCAAGGTATCGAGATTTTAACTCTGATTGTTCAAGTTCAATCAATATTGATTTTGCTTGAATCATTTTCTTTTGCTCAAATAAGAGTATAGCAGTGTCGAGTTTGCTGAGCAATGTCTCTCCTCTGTTCATCTTATTTAGTGGAGCTTGATATAATGCGTATAACTTAGGTTTAATATTTTGATCTGATTTTTGCTTATTGTTCTTATTTAGAAAATAAAATAATAAGAGCAATACAGATATTAAAAGGAAAAGTGGAATAATAAGTTTGCTATAATTTGAATTTGTTGAATCAGCTTTATTTGATTCAAGTTCTTTTAAGTATAATTTAGTGTCTGTTTCTAATAAGTGTTTGCTAGCCTCCATTGCAAGTTTATATTCTTTGTATTCTTTGCGAAGCGTTTTATCTGTATCAAGCTCATGCTCGAAATGGAGACGTTCAGCATCTGTTAACATGCCATCGAAATATGCTTCTATTTTGTCAAAATTTGAATTCATTAGCTTAATGCAGATTTTAATGCAGGATTAGATTGAATGAATTCTATGAGTTGCTTCATACATTGACTTTTTTTCTTTCTAGCCATCCCCTCGGATTGGTAATTCATATTTTGGGCGATTTCTTTCATCGAAAGTCCATTAGCCCAAGCCATTAATACTTCTTTGCAATTTCCTCTCAATTTTACAAGGATTTTATGAAGGGCACTAGATTTTTCTTCAGAAATAAATTTGACTTCAAATCCTTCCATTGAACCGAGTACTACTGGTTCTGTGATTTCATTCGTCAATATTTTATTTCTCTTTTTCATTTCAGAAAACCAAATAAATTTTGCTATCCCTAATAAATATGGTGTTACCGGTCCATCAGATTTAATAGCTGAGTCCGAATACATTGTTTTGACAAATTGCACAATTGTTTCATGTTTCAGATTTGTCAATTCTTCGGCGTTTGCATGCTGAGCTCTTATAAAAGCCGATAATCCACTAATAAAATCTACAGACTGATAGATTTCTTTAATGATTTGCTGTCGATCCTGTTCCGATGACCTAATTTTATTTCTACACTCTGTTAACAGCACTTCAAACCTTTATATATTTATATTGACTAAATGTGACCCCCAAAGATATAAATTTTTGACTTTGTTATGAAAAAATTGTTTTCATAGAAAAGTTTTCAAAAATAGATGCTGATTAAAGGTAACATTTTAGTAGGAAAAAATATAATTCAAAAAATACTAGCTTGTCAAAATCTAATTATCTTTACCTGACCAATTGCTTAATCCAATGAAGCCCCAATGGATACTAACCTGCCTTTTATGTATATCACAATATGCATTGGTGGCGCAATTGTCAAATTCAGATCTAGATAGCTTGAATCTATTGTATAAATCTGAGGCTTGGGAGGCTTATTTTAAAAAAATCAGGGCAATTGAAATAGCCGCATTAAAAACTAACAATGCAGAGAGGACTTTATCAGAGCTGGAAGAGTATTTAAATCGAAGGCTCCCTCAAACAGAAGATAAGGACAAGTTAGCGCTGAGGAAGGCTTACTGTTATTATGCCAATTCTCTTTCTAAAATCCCCAGTAAGCAGAGCAATGCGTTTGAATATTATCTCAGAGCTCATCAGCTAGTTATAGATCCATATTGTTTAGATGATTTTGCATATAATATTGAAAATTGGATTTACAATTATTGCACTATATACGAGGATTATGAGTTGCAAAAAGCAATACAAGAACCACTAGTTAGGAGTCTAGAATATCATAAGAATTTTGAAAAGCTAGTTCGGTTTTATTATAATTTTGGTATTTCCTACAACGAACGTAGCATGACTAATGAGGCTATTGAACTCTTATCCAAGGCTATTGAAATTGCTATAAAGGAAAAACAATATAAGTTGATCCCCAATGCAAAATTAGAAATTGCAAATAGCTACATTATTAAAAATGAAAATGAAAATGCAAAGAAATTTCTTGATGAGGCAATTCTAAAACTCAAATTCATTGAAGACTCAACAAAAAGGCAATCATTTCTAGGAGAATATTATACTACTCTTGGAGAATACTATAGTCAAAACTCAAGTATAAAGGAATCAATAAAAGCATATAAAGAAGCTTTATTATATTTAGGAGATCCTACGGAAGATGCACGGTATTTTGCAAAGGTAAAAGCAAAACTAGCATGGCAATATTTTAAGCTTAAAGATACAGTTTCTTGTGATTCAGCCATTGAACAAGGCTTACATTTTTTATTAGGTGAAAAATATATTCGGAATAATATACCTCATTATAAGGATATTTATAGTGAAAATACCTTCTTTGAACTCTTTGAGATTAAAGCAGAGAATGAGTTATATAAATATCAGCAAAGTGAGAATACTTTTCATCTCAACCAAGCTTTAAATTATTTGAATTTATCTCTTAAAACATTGGATCAACTTAGGAGAATAATAACTGAAGACAAATCAAAATTATTGTCTGTTAAAGAAACAAAGCGCCTTGTGGATAAGGCAATTATAATTGCTTTTAAACTTTATGAAACTGACGGAAAGCTAATCTCTAATGAGACTATTGAGTCACTTTTTGACTATTCTAAATCGCTACTATTATCTGACAAATTGCATCAAAAAAATAGATTTTTATTTTTAAGTGAATCGCTACAGAATAAAATTATAGAGCTAGAGAATTCTAAAGCGATGTTCATGTCAAAATACAATTCGACACAAGATATTGCTTATTACATTGAAGGGGTAAAAGTTACTCGATCGATCAATGCCATTTACAATTCAGTAGAGAGTAATTATAAGTATAATACACCTGAGAGCTATATCGAATATTTATTGACGGAGAAGGATGTTTATGCAATACAAAGATCAGGAACTGTATTTCATTTTTCTTGTTTAGGGAAAGTTTCAGAACTTGATTCCTTAATTGTGTGGCTTCGTGCAATGTTGCGGGATAAAGTTGATGATAAATCAATATTAATAAAAATTAGCAAATTTCTATATCCTTGGACCAAAATTAAATCCAATGAGATTACAATTATTCCTGATGGCAATATTCATTTTATTCCTTTTGATATTTTATTAGATTCTTCAGGGAAATATTGGATTGAGTCAATGCAAATTAGTTATCGATTTAATAAATCACTAATAGAAAGTCCAAGTAAAAATGTTATAAATACTTCTTTAATTTTATCTCCTGAGTATGAAAAAGTAATTGTAGATCAAGATGTGGCAGTTAGAAATTCACATTATGATTTAGTCTATGCCTGGAAGGAAGCAAAAGTTATTAAAGAAAAATATTTGAATTCAGCGGTGTTGATACGAGATATCAGTAAGTCAGAATTAATTCAAAAATTAAGGAAGCTAAGTATCTTTCATTTTTCGGGTCACGCATACAGTTCTGATTCATCTTGTAGTATGTTATTGCAAGATCATTTAGAGATAAATACCGAAGAATTATCACAGTATAGTTTGAGACTTGACTTGGCAGTGCTAAGCGCATGTGAAACTGGATTGGGGAAGCAAGAAGAGGGTGAAGGCGTACGCAGTATAGCAAAGAGTTTACACGAATCAGGTGTGCGATCTAGTATTCATAGTTTGTGGAGTGTTAATGATGAAAAAGCATCAGAAATTATGATTGAATTCTATAAGCATTTATTCAATGGTGAATCAAAAGATCAAGCGCTGCGCAATGCAAAACTAGAGTATCTCAGAACACATTCCTTAGAAAGTCGTCATCCATTTTATTGGGCTGCTTTTATTGCTTCTGGAGATATGTCTCATATCGTCAAAACTAAAAGTTTAGGACTAGAATTCGGGATGATTATTATAGCTTCAATTTCTATTTTATTTTTAATATTTAAATTTATTTTGAGATGAAAAATCTATGTTATTTAGTTTGTTTTATTTTATTGTCTTATAAAGTTTTGGCACAAACCCCTGATTGGAAATGGTATATATTGGATGGTGCTGCTGTCCAAAATTTTAATACTAATGCTAATACCTATAATCTTCCATCACAGATAAGTGGATTTGCTTTAACTGGAGTTGCAGTCCCCAGTCTTCCAGCGAATAATTTTGTGCCTAGTGACCAATTATTTGTAATTTATACTGATAGCACTTTTTCCATAAAGGATGTTAGTTCTGATATTTCAACCAATGGCAATGTAGGTTTTTCTACTAATGCACTTGTAAAGTGTTTATATTGGACAGATAAATATGATAATGAAGATCTACCTGATAATATGACAATCAATAGCTCTCCAGTTATAATATCTAATACTAATCTGCCAATTTCTAATACATTATCTATGATTGTTCATCAGAACGCAGTTCCAGATCGGGATGTAGTTGCCATTATTCCAAAGACTACTTTGTCAAAGTGTAGATCACCTCGGTTTTCATATAATAAACAAGTTTTCAAGACTCTTGATCTTTTTGATGGAAAGCCTGTATTTCCATTCAATGCTGATGATTATTCAACTTCTGGTATTATAGATTTGAAAATTAATAATTTAATAAATTATAGTTTTGTAGCATTGAAAACTAGGGATATATTTGTAGGGCCTCAAGATAGTACAACACTATATTTAACTTGTGAATTATCAACAGGTATAAGTAAACATATTGATTCACTAAGGGTTCCAATCCTTGCAGCACATGATCCCAATTATGTAAAAGTGAAATGTGTATCTTGGCCTGAGAATAATGTTTACACTGTAAAATATGAAGTATCTTGTTTTAATGATGGATTAGCCTACGCTATTAGTCCCGAGATTAAAATGACACTTCCAAGCGATTTGAATGGCAATATAGTTTGTGTAGATTCATATAACATTGGAGGAGTAAAATATGCCTTCAATAATTCAAATAAATTATCATATAACTTGATATCAGGAAATAAAATTGAGTTTAAATTCTTGGATAATCTAGCACCAAATCACCGAGCAAGTATTCAGTTTTGTGTGAAGGGAAAACCTGGGGTTAATTTATTAGATGCTGGTATATCATTGCAGCCTATAAAAGATTCAACAAATTTCAATGGGATTCCTTATTCGATTGATAATTTTTATGACATTAAAATGTGTGAAAAAACTCGTTTCCCAAGTGTGTGTAATTGCAATTGCAAAAAGAGAGTGAAGAGCCATTGTTTGTTGAGATGGTTTAATCGAAAGAAGAAGCAATAGTTTTTCTTGTTTTTAATTAATGTTTAACTTATAGATATCAAGAATTCATAGTAAAATATGCATACTTACCAATTCAAGAAATTCCCCTTGTCGGGATTGCATAGTTTGTTTTTTATAGACTTTATGGATATTGTTTTTGTGGAGGCAAATCGATCCTATTGTGAAATATATTTGACTAATGGAGAGAAAAGATTATGTACAAAGAGTTTGAGCGAAGTCGAAAAGAAACTGCCTTCCACTATTTTTTTTCGATGCCATCAATCCTATGTTATTAATTTGAATTATTTGCAAGAATTTAATAAAAAGGAAAATACTATTATATTAGTTAATGATATCAATATTCCACTCGCCATCAAAAGAAAAGAGTTATTCTTGGAAATGGTGAAATATTATTAACAGGACAGAAAAGAGTTAGGAATTGAATTAATAATAATTACTAATAACTATGAGCGCATATTTATTTGCACTGAATAGAATTTTTTGCTACATATTATTATCTAATTTTTATTTATATAATTAAATAGTAATATGTAGCAATTGAGTTTTCAAAACATAACACTTTAGTAAATTAAATTTATTTTATTTTATAAAAAAAATCTAATGTTAGGGTAACGAATGGATAGGATAATGACATTGGAATATACGAAGCAAATCATTCCAATGATGGTATTTTCTTATATTAAATTAAATGTACATTCTTTGTGCTTTTGTGCATATCATGGTGCATATTCAGTCAATGGGAAAGTGAAGATAGTATATGGTTTTCTTCAAAGTAATTTTGTCTGTAGTAAACTTCCTTAACAAACTAATTTATGCAATATTTTAAACATGCCCTTTTTTCTTTATTCATTTTCCTTTCTTTTAATCTTGTAGGAAAAACAGATGATCTCAAGTTTATTTTGAGAAATATGCAAGCCCAGAACTATTTTATGAATTTATTTCCTATTGAATCCACATTAGTTCAGAGTGGTGTCACACACTTTACTTTGCTGTCAGGAAATGGGAGTTCCAATGGATTCAGTAGATCTATTGAAATTAATGGAGACCAATATGTTATTGGAAATAATCTAGATCGCGCTACCTTGTCCAGAATAAGTAACTCCGGTGTATTACTTTGGACAAATGAAGTCCAAGATACAAGTTCTTGGTCGGATTTGATTATGAATGGCAATGGCAATATTCTACTCGTTGGACAAAGAGACAGGGATATTACTTCAGGCACTCCTGGCGGTAGAGATTTATTGGTTGGTGAATGTACCACAGCAGGTGTTTTTTTAAATTTGCAATCCATAGATTATACCTATCAAGAAACTTACACTGCTATAAAGCGCAATCCTAATCCTGCCAATACTGCATATCCATTTTATGCATTGGGTCAAGCTGAATTTTCTGCTGATAAACCCATTCTTTCTTTTTTGAATAATTCAGGCATAGAATTGCAACGAATCACCTATGATTATAATGGTGATGATGAAGTACATAGCATAAGTGAAATGAATAGTAATGGCGATTTTGACATTATGGGATGGGTGAATGGGATAGGTAATGTAACCAGAATAAATCGAATGGGGAATGTCATTAGTTCCACTCAATTTTCACAAGATTTGCTATTTTATTCCGATCTTCCCTTAAGTTCCGGAACATCTTTTAGTAATGTACTTGCAGGCACATTAAATGGAGCTGGACTCATCGCTTATTATTCAAACATCAATAGTCAGAATATATATTACACAAGTAACAATCTTACAAGAATCTATGAATTGGTGCAATATAATGCCACGAGTTTTTATGCATTAGGCCTTGGCGTTTTCTCTGGTGTGCCTAGAGTTGTTGTCATGAAGTTTAGTATTAACTCGGGCTCTATCAACTTAGATTGGGCAAGATATATGAGAGCTTCTACAAACACTAGTTCTCTTGCTGGAAGATTGCGTCTGGATGATTCAAAGACACATTTGATTTTGACAGAAGTGCGAAATGATGTTGCAAATGGTTACGGATCTAATGATGGCGTTCTATCTGTTCAGGGCTTGGATTTCAATGATTGCGATCCTGTAGATGTCACTATTAATTTTACAACTCAGGCTTATACGCCACAAACCATAGCAGTCACCAGAAATGATATCCAAGCAGCAACACCAATTAGTCTTTCAGCACAAACGATCTCATATCAGTCTAAGTTTCTTTGCACTCCTATTTCGCCTTGTTCGACCAGTTTTACATATCAATTGTCCAATTGTGGCGAAGTGAATTTTTTTGCTACAACGAATCTAAGCTCTGCAAATTATTGTTGGGACTTTGGGGATGCTCCACCTTGTGGAAGTACCCTGCAGAATCCACTACATGAATATACACAGAATGGAACTTATACTGTGTGTATAGAAGTATCCAATCCATTTGATACGTGCCAATTTTGCCAACAAATAGTCATTAATAATTCAGACAATACTCGCCCAATAATTATTTGTCCACCACCTGTGACTATCAATGATTGTATCCCCAATCCATTGAGTTCCCCATTAATTGGATTTCCAACCGTCATAGATCAAGATCCAAATCCTGTAGTTACATATAATGATATATTAAGTCAAGTGAGCCCTTGTGTAAAACGTTATGTGAGAGATTGGAAGGCTGTTGATATTTGTGGTAATGAGATCCATTGTCAACAGCCCATAGCTGTAGGTGATTTTACAAAACCATTTTTAAGATGCCCGCCTAATATCACAGTGTCCTGTAGTTCAAGCATTGATACGTTGGTCACTGGTGCGCCGATAACTCATGATTATTGTCATCCGAGACCTTTTTTGCAAATTAAAACTGATACACCATTTATCTCTCGTTGTTCCACTGTGTTGAATCGTAGATTTATTGTACAAGACAATTGCTTCAATCGTGATACCTGTTATCAAACTATTACCTTGTTGGATACGACCAAACCATTGATTATATGTCCGCCAAATATTATTGGTACACTGAATTGCAATGCGTCCATTGATCCAGTAAATACGGGTACTCCTACAATGTCGGATAGATGCGGCAATGTTTTAAATCCAAGTTATTGGGATCAGGTACACAATACCGACCCATGCAGAGTGACTATCATTCGTACTTGGACTGCCAATGATGGATGTGGCAACATCAGCACATGTACACAAACCATTGAAAAAAATGATTTGGCTGCTCCAATAATCACCAACTGCGGAAGAAAATACATCGTACAAGGCGTCCAAATAGGAAATGAATGCATTGGTCAAATCAGCACGATCACCACACCTATCGCTACAGATCTATGTAATTCTGTAACTATAATAAATGATATCAATAATCTTCCTACTGCCCATAATTTATATCCAGTAGGAACGACAATTATCACATGGACTGCTACGGATCGATGCGGCTGGAAGACTACTTGTAAGGATACTGTGGTAGTGAGACCATGTAAGCCTCCATGTGATACATGTGGCAGCTTAAGCATAAATGTTGATCCTGTAATCATTGGAAAAGATAGTTGTTGTTATGCTATTGACATCTCAAACCAATGTGCAGCTGGATACTTTGATAGGGTAGAATTATGCACTCAAGATCCTTCTGTAATCTTGGGCAATCAGACACTTCATTCTTCATGGAATTATTGCAGTTCTGCGTCTGCTACAACAGCTTGTTTTGAGTATAATTCTGGTCATGTTCCTATAGGTATACATTCAGATGTATTGAAATTCTGTGTGGATACACAGACCAATTATATTGATACTATTTGTTGGAAGAAAGTAGTAGGTGGTGAAAAGCATACAATAGCAATAGATAATCTAGGTAGATTATGGGGATGGGGGAGGAAATCAAGAAGGACAATTAGGGAATGCCGTACCTTTAAATTATTCTTATCCAGTTATAATAAGCAATGCTACTAATTGGGTTGACATCACTGCAGGGGCGCATCACTCGATTGCTTTAAATAGTGTTGGACAATTATGGGCATGTGGTGAAAATAATTATGGTCAATTGGGTATAGCTCCAGGAGGAAATGTAACATCATTAACAAACATTGCTATTTCTCAGTATTGGAGTGCTGTTAGTACTGGAGATCGACATACCATCGCTTTAAATGCAGTTGGCAACTTATTTACATGGGGCGATGATGGTAGTGAGCAATTAGGAAATGGACCTCTCTTGTCTTCTGATATAAATCCAAAACAAATAGGAACAGACATCTGGACTTCAATAGAAGCAGGTATTGTTCACAATTTGGCTATTAGATCAGATAGTACTTTATGGGCTTGGGGTGAAAATAATGGTGGTCAAGTTGGCGACTTTACTTTTGTAGATAAAGATACCCCTATCCATATTCTTCCATTATATTCTGACTTTGTAAAGATAAGTGCAGGCTACGTTAGTTTTGCTATGAGGAAAAACGGTGATTTATGGGGTTGGGGTGCAAATTCCTATGGACAAATGGGCAATAATTATGCAGTTTGGACTAGTGCGCCAGAATTGATACCTAATCCTGGAAGTCCAAATACAATTGTAGATTTCTACACTGGGAGATTACATAGCATACTTTTAGATAATGCTGGAAACATTTACGGAACTGGCTATAACTTAACAAAACAACTTAATGTAAATAATCCATTGTCTGGTCCAAATAATGACAGAACTTTAAGCTGGATCCCAATAGGAATAACTAATGCCGCTAAAATATTCCAAGGATATGACCACAACTTTGCAATGACAAATACTAATCAACTTCTTGGTTGGGGCTTCAATTTTCACGGAAACTTAAACTTAGGAAATCTAAGCTATTGTGAATCAGCTTCTGAGGTTGATTGCATCATTGAGCAAGGCTTTAATCCTGCTTCACCTCCACCATATACATTCAAACTCAAATTCTATCATGATGGAGAAGTAGCATGTGATAAAATGTTTGATATAGATTGTCTGCCAGATACATTAAATTCTTGTCTAGACATAAGAAATATTGTGACAGAGTGTTTGTATGAGAAGAACAAATATAAACTTACATTCACAGTGAGCAATACTTCCAATCCTGCTTTTACAGCAGCATCAGTAGCAGTGAGTTCAGCCGATCCAAATTTAGTATTTACTCCATCTATTATTGATTTCGCTCCGGATCTTAATTCTGGTCAATCACAGACAGTGATGACTTGTATCATGACATCACCATTCCCTTATGCTGCTGGAGTTGCCAATTTACAATTCCAACTCATCAGCAGTGATGGCAGAACGATTTGTTCAGAGGCTGAACAACATCGCGTCTTATTGGATGAATGCCCAGAACCATGTGCATACACTTGTTGCGAGAACACAACTCCTGAGGGGCTTTGAAAGTAAACCTATTGGACCTTTATCTACTTTTCAAAATGGATATGTAAAGTCACAAGGTATTGTAGATGTAGTTCAAGGTGGATGTGATGATTCTGAAAGAAGTATTATGTTGAATGGAAGCACAAGAGGCCTTCCAGCTGGAATTGTTTCATTAGTGACAGGAGGTATTAATGGACCAATCGATTTTGTCAAAAAAGATTCAATGTACTGTATCAAACTATGCGCTTATGTGCCAAGGTTCTCTACAGCTCCTTATGATGCTGTGATTGGTATAAGTATAGGCAATCTACCTTCACCTACATACGTAGGTACGATTACTATTCCATTGAATACTGGTGGTTGGCACGAATATTCAATTCAATTCACTGCACCTATTAATGCAGATGCAGTTCATTTCTCAAATGCTTCACCAGCGCCTGTTGACGCACCAACAAGTATTCAACTAGATAATATTTGTTTTGGAGGTTCACGTCCAGTTTTTATTGACGATGAGGCACCAGAATTAAAATGTCCTGGAGATGTAATCCTTATTTCAAACAATGCTTCTTGTACAGTGAGCTATACCATTCCTTCAATCACTGTTACTGACAATTACGGAGTTGCATTTTTGAATTGTTACCTCGATGGTGTTTTAGTTCCCATAGGATCAACACATACATTGGACAATAGCATTATTCATCAAGTAAGCTATTTTGCAGGTGATCATTGCGAGAATATTGATTCATGCAAGTTTACAATTACAGTGAATTGTAATTTACCTTTTGAGTGTAAGGATAATATTGTTAAGAATGGTGATTTTGAAGATGGATTAATTGTTGGGAATCTAGGCAGCGGTGGTGCGGTTGATTTTTGGTCAACAGTCACTTATACTCCAAACGTAAATAATGTTTTTGGATGCACACAAACTGGATCAATCACTATGTGGGGAAATCAAGTTGTAGGAGAATCTGTCACACAAGCAGTTGCTTTTAATATTGGTAAGACATACGATCTGACAATATGCGCTAAAGATATCCATGTACAAAACAGACCAATAGTCGGACAAGTGAGGATAATGGCTTGCAATCTTCCTAATAGCTATTCCCCTGGTCCATGTCAGACCATTTATATCAGCCCAACACTTTCCAGTATAGGTCTACCTTACCCCGCTGCATTTACTGCCAATGCAAATTACACACATCTTTTTATTTCGCCATGGAATCACTCTAATGTCAATCATGGTGATTCTACTTCTGTAATTTCTATTGATGATATTTGTATTAGAGAAAGAACAAGTACATGTTCATGTCGAGGTATCTCCGATGTGGTCTTTGGCAATACTGAGTTTTATCTACAAGCTAATTGTAATTCTAAACCTGGATTACAAATACCTTGCCCTATAAGTGAAAAAACCTTTAATATCAAAGGCAGATTAAATTGTAGTGATACTTGCAAAATGACTGGCAACTATACGATTTCACATGCTTCCAATTCACCTGTTATAACTTCAGGCTCACTTAGTTTTTCTTCAGGTATTTTTAGTATTTCGGCACAATCATACAGTGCTTATATACCAGGAGAAACTTATGCTTTGAAGTTGAATGGCTTATGTGGATCGGATACATGCAAATGTGTAATATATTTCAGCATCCAACCATGTGATACTTGCTGCAAATCTGAAAGTGAATTTATTGATTTGGTAAATTCTGCGATTAGTATTAATGTCCTTCAAGATTGTAAAGTTACTTTAAACTTTGATTGCATTTCTGGTTGTAATATAGTGATAGCAGATATTAATTGGGGTGGAGGTGCAACAATGAATGGTCCAATAGCTTGTGGTACTCCGATAATGCATACTTATCCAAATCAAAATGTCGGATATAGTGTTGCTATACACATTATTCAATATGATGAGAACGGCAAACCTTGCAATGATGTAATTATTCGCAAACCTGTAGACCCAAATTGCAATCAATGCTGCAAAGATTTCAAGCGCTTTAAATATCTTATAGCGCAAGGCATGCAAGTTGATATTCAGGATTGCAAAGTTAAGATATCAATGCCGCAGTTTAATGATTGTCATTACATCCATGAGAGCCCTGATTGGGGTGATAATACACCGGTTCAAATAGGAGTATTCCCAGCAAATCAAATGTGGATGCATGAATATAATCAAAGTGGAACTTATGATATTTGTGTGACAGTGTATGAAAAGAATGGAAAAAATATTTGTTGGTATAGAGAAATTTGCGAAAAAGTAACTGTTCAATGTAAAGATTCTTGCAGCTGTGAGGCCTTTGAGAATCTTATGTTTAAGTATGATAAAACGAATGTGGTAAATGCATCGTGCGGAGATTCAGTTAGCCTCATTTGTCCTCCACAAAATTGTGCTTGGGTTTTTACTGGTGAATTAAATTGTATTGGCCATTGTCCTTTCTCAAAAGTGGAGTGGCAAATAACGGATAATACAGGAGCAATCATTGGTAGTGGACTTAGTTTGGCATATCCAAGTTTTGGAATTTTTATTCCACCTTCAATAGTTGAAAACGGTGGTTACTATACTTTAACTTTGACTGGTAATTGTGGTGGAAATATTTGTAAATGTATCATTCCACTTTATTTTGAAGGCTGTAATGTTTCTTGTCCATGTGATCCGCAAGATTTGGAAAATGATGTCGATGCAGGAATAAAAGTGGTGAGTGATAGTAAAGATTGTTTGCTTTGTTTCCAGCCAAATTCATTATCTGATTGTGATGAAGTAAAATGGTATCTGCTATCGAATCCAAATCAAGCTTTTGCAAGTAGTATTGGAAATCAAATTCTGTGTTACAAATTCCCATCTCGAGGAAACTATTTGGTAAAGATGAGTGTCATTCGCAGAAATGATGATGGTACGGTGTGTTCAGATTATGAAAGAGTATTCTCCATAGATGTAAATTGTCAAGGAACACTAGCAGCGGAGAATGTATGCATAGAGCCAGTTCATTTTTCTGATAACACATTCCTATGGAAAGCTGGGGCTTACATCTTACATACAAAGGACAATAATGCGAATTATCGGTCGTCAGACAATCAGAATTCAAAGATTGTTATGGGCAATGAAAATTCCGGAAGATTGTTGATTTCAAATCATGCTTATTGTATTAGTTCAGATCAAATTAGTTTGACATTTAGTGTTGAGAAATTGAACCATCAACCGTTATATTTTGGTAGTGTATTGAAATTATTTTTCATTGATGAAAGTAAAGATATCAATCAATCAGAAAATTGGATTAATGTAGCTTCTTTAGATCTTTTTACATTGGAAAGTGATGTGCAAAATTTACAGTTAATATTGAAAAATAAATTCTGTAAAGATCAGCCAAATCATTCATTTAGAATAATTGCTGTATTGCAAAATGCGTTTTCGAATGTAGAAAACATGTCTTCGGTTCGAATTTCAAATGTATGTATAAATTCAGTGGAAGCGAAGTTGCTATCTAGAGAATCTGTAAGCATTATTCCAAATCCAACTGAGGATATGTTTAATCTAAGTATGGAAAATCCAGATGAGACTGAAGTAAAGATAACATGTTTCACATTGACAGGTCAGCAACAATTCCAATATCAAACATACAATTCTAAAATTAAGTATTCATTTGGCGCTGATTTGGTTCCTGGAATTTACATGATTTCAATAGAGAAAAACAATAGTATTAAAACATTTAAGCTGATTAAAAGCTAGATTCGTTATCATAGAATGTGAGATAGTTTTAAGGAAGGAGTATGTAAGTTAAAGGAGATGGGATCAATTCCATCTCCTTTTGCTTTCTGTAAATTAATCAGAAAAAAAGCTTCCATTATAATTTTGTACTATATTTGTATTTGATTGATGTATTGAATGAATATAGAGACATCGATTAATTTGTTTTTACTTATTAATTAATCAAAAAAATATTGCTTATGAAGAATTTAATTTTAGCTTTTATCATTGGTATTGTAGTGCTTTGTGATAGCTGCAGTCCAATCTATTATGTGCCTAATACTCAGAATATACCACAGTTAGAACAGAAGGGGCAGTCAAAAATTTCTGCTAGTTTTAATTTGACAGACGCGACTGCAGGAGGAGAGTTGCAAGCCGCACATGCCGTGACCAATAGAATCGCTGTGTTAGCAAATTTATTGTATTGCAAAGCCAAAGATGACAATGCCAATGGTTCAGGGAAGCAGATTGAACTTGGACCAGGATATTATAAAAAAATTGCAAATAATTTGATTTTTGAAAGCTATGCTTTAGTTGGCTTTGGCAATGTGGAAAATATTTTCACTAAGACACATTACACAACGAAAGATACAATACGATTTGATGAGAATGTAAAAGCAAATTTTTACCGTATCGGATTGCAACCGAGTATTAGCTATAAAAAGAAAAATTTCGACATCGCATTTTCAACAAAATTATCCAATGTGGTCTATAACAATATCAAAGGAAATCTAGTAAATGAAGTCAATAGTGTTTTAATAAATGAAGTACAATATTTGAAAGACAATAAAAATAATTTATTTATGGAACCAGCTCTTACAATAAGTGGTGGATCATCCAAATTCAAACTACAATTACAATTGCAAAAAAGTTATAATCTTAGCAATGCTAAATTTAAATATGACGACTTTCAGCTCTCCTTGGGATTGAAGTATTTATTAATGAAAAGTTAAGTTGCAATAAGCAAAAATTGGTTTCGTTTAGAATTGCTGTATAATCTAGATTATGATGAGATTTACATTATTCATATTGATGTTGCTATTTGGATTGAATGCTATTTCACAGGCTGATACATTGTGTTTCCCTCTACTATCCAAACGATTTAATAACTATCACCAACATGCTGCAAAAAATTATATTGGTGGCAAGTATGCTTTGAGAGAATATTTTATGAGCAATTATAAAGAGATTTCTGAGAGTGAATCCAACAATGGCTATTTGTTTGTCAAATTTGTATTGAATTGCAATGCAGTACCTCTTGGATTTCAAACAGAAGTCACGAGCC
>JADJVN010000013.1 GCA_016710585.1 Saprospiraceae bacterium | reverse complement strand
CCCATTTCTTAGTCGTTAAAAATAGTAAATTGTTGCTACATGACCAAATATTTGGGTAATTTCCTAAATCAAAATGAGTAACCTCAGGAAAATCTGGTAAATTTGGATCTCGGAAATAGAATTTCTCTCTGTTTTTCATCTTGTATTATTGTAAATCCATTCTGGGTATTTAGCCAATAACTTTCATCAATAGCTTTTTTTCAATTGAGTAAAATAATTAAACTCTACTTTATAGATATTTTGTTGGTCAGAATAGTTGAAAAAATGATTTGGTTTTGAGTTTGAAGATCATAAGAGATAGCTCCAAAATATTGAGCGCTAATTAAGATTTTGTTTTGATCTGATGCATAAGGGTAAATTTGAGTAGGAATGATAACTTTGGTATTGGGTATTGAAATTCCTTTAGGTGTATAATAACTAATCTGTGAATTGTCTAAGGGATAATACTTAAACCTTGTTGTCCTAATACCAAAATTTTTTTCCCAACATATATAGCTGTTATTTTGAAATCAGCAAGTCCTTTTCATTGTCAATATGCCCTACAAATTCTTTCTTTTTTTGTCAAATAAGTAAATTCCATTTTCTTCGAAAAACACCAAACAATGCTATCTCCAGTCATTTGAGGACAAGTTGAAACAGCAATAAAAATTTCTTCTTTGTATTTATTATTGGTCGTATATCTTTTGATAGAATTATTTTGAAATTATAAATATTGATACCATCTCGCCACGAACCAAATAATAATTCTTCATCACTAAAATCTATCATTGATATTCCACAGACAAAGTTTGTTTTTAATCTCGTTATTATTACAATTATAAATGTCGTTGATGTCAAATTTATTCTTGCATCAGACACGATTACTAAATTATTGCTATGGTGCAACATCGATTGTCCACCTATTCCCATTTCAGTAGAAATAATTTTCCACTCTTTTTTCTATAATATATTTAGCAAAAACTTTTTCATCGGATAGATAAATTGAATGCTCTGCGCGATGATATAAGATCTGTCTTGTACCAGAATACCAAGAATAATAAGGCGAAGAAATCTTTACAAATTTGTTTATTGACTTGTCTAAAAGGTACATTCCATTTTTCCCAACTGAATAAATATTTCCAGGCTGTCACATATGATATTGTGAAAAAGGTCCAGAACCCTCGAGTTTGTCATTATTTTCTGAATATTCTTCTGTAACATTTAGAGCAATGCGGTAAATTGCTTCTTCTCCTGCAACCCAAATAAAATTACAACTATCTTCACAAATTGAATTAATTCTACCAGGATGAAAAGAATGAGATAGTGGTATAAATTTTCCTTGAAGAGAATTTATTAAAGGACTACTATTGCAAAATTACTTAATGCGATAAAAATTAGAAGTAGGATTGCTTTTTTATAATAAGTTTCAATTTTTGTCAAAGTTTTCTACTTTTAAGCAATTATTCATTATAAATTTATATTAGGTGGTTTTCAATTTATTTAAGGTAGCAATTATTTTATTCCTGTTCGTTCCAAAACTCATCTTTCCTTCTTCTTGCAACTTCAATTTCAGCGCCATCTTTGAGCACAGCAGTGCCTCTATCTCCTTTTATATAGCGCTCTAAATAATTAATATTAATAATATTTGATTTATGTATTCTAAGAAACTGAGGATAGTGTTCTAGATGATGTTCCAGATCACTTAAGTTTTTTGAAGCGGTTATTTTCTTTTTATCAAGTAACAAGATAGTACTATAACTTCCCGAAGCTTCTATACGGATGATATCATTAATAGGAATCAACAAGACCCCTTCAGAGGTTGATATTTTAAGCTTTTGATTTAATGTATTATTTCCCTTGAGAAGTTTTACTAAGGATTCAACATCAATTTCAGCACTCTCTTTTTTAAGTTTTTTTCTTTTTTCAATTAGTCTTTCAATACACATTTTCAAATCATCTTCATCAATCGGTTTAACCAAATAGTCAAATGCTGATTTGCGTATAGCTTCAATGGCATATTCTCTGTGTGCTGTAGCGAAGATGATGTCTGATTCAGCATATTCAAGTTTTTCTAAAAATTCTAGACCCGTAAGATGCGGCATATCTACATCAATAAATAATAGGTCAGGTCTTAACTCTGGAATAATCTTCAAGGCCTCTAAAGGGTTGTCAGAAGTCCCGATTATTTCAACCTCCTCGGGAAAATTTCTGCTTAATTTATGCTTTTTAACAAAGTTATAGCGCTCTGCTCATCATCTAATATAAAAACTCTAAACATATACAAAGATATCAATAAGATTTGAATATTCTACCGTTTGTAAAGTCAAAATCTCCATAGGTAAATTCATGATCAAAAGCCATTTTCGAGAGCCTAATTTTACAATTATCAAAACGGTAAAAGATAAAAGTAAATGGACTTTTTCAAATATCGTGGATAAAAACCCATTAAAATAAATTTAATAAAATTATATATGAAAAAATTCTTAATCCTTTCATCATTATATTTCTGTATGACAATGTTTGTCTACGCACAGGAATGCATCATGTCCCCTTCACAAATTGTATATAATTATCATACAGGGACGTCGGGTGCTTTGCATTTTCAGTCATCGATTGGTACCTATGGATTAGTTGGCGATTGTAATTCTTTAGACTATACCTCCATTTTTTTAGTCCTTTAATAACAACTGGGGTAAAGAAGCTACAAGATATCTTAACTTTATAAACTTATACCCCAATCCGGTGCAAAATCAATTAATATTAGAATGGAGATCACTAGCATTTGAGATAAATTTTGAACTCCTAAATGTCAATGGTGAAATCTTGCAAAAGGGAATAATACCTGCTTTTGAATTCAAAAAATATTTTGACACATCTGATTTTCCAGCTGGTGTATATATCCTAAAAGCGATGGGAAATTCAACATTATTATTTACAAAAAAATTCACAAAAATTCAATAAAAAAATTCTTTAAATAACTTCATCATGAAAAAAATAATTATTTTATTAACAGTAGTCTGTTTAATGACAGAGCTAATAGCGCAGAATGGATTTACTTACCAATCTATTGTTAGAAATTCAAATGGAACTCCAGCTGCAAATACTCAGGTAATCATGCAATTTAAGATATTATCTGGAAGCAATTCTGGCCCGATCTTATACCAAGAAAACATACGCAACGACTGATGCTTATGGATGGATTAATCTATTAATCGGTTCAGGAATTGTTGTAAGTGGAAATATTGATTTGATAAATTGGCATGACAATGCCTATTTTCTTCGTGCTGAATGTTTAGATGGATCTGAATATAGGGAGATTGCAACAAGTAGAGTAAATGCAGCCCCTTTTATTGGAGCAAAAGGGGATAAAGGCGCTCAAGGTGATCAAGGAATTCAAGGTATACAGGGAGTGCAAGGGGTTCAGGGTGCTCAAGGCGCTCAAGGAGTTCAGGGAGAAAAAGGTGATAAGGGAGATAAAGGAGATGCTGGAACAGGCGTTAAAATCGTTGGATCTTGCAGACCCATCAGCATTACCGAATCCATACAGCGGTCAAATAGGAGATGTATACATTATTCAAAGTAATGGTCATGGCTATATGTGGACTGGAAGTTCATGGCTTGATGTTGGAGAAATCCGTGGACCAAAAGGAGATACAGGGGACACAGGTAACACTGGTAGTCAAGGCATACAAGGTATTCAAGGCATACAAGGTGCAAAAGGCGATAAAGGAGATAAAGGATTACAAGGTTTAAAAAGGGGATACTGGAGCTCAAGGTATTAAAGGGGACAAAGGAGATAAAGGAGATAAGGGTGACAAAGGTGACACTGGACCAGCAGGGACATATATAGCTGGAGCTGGCATCTTCATATCTTCAAATGTAATTTCAAATACAGGGGATACCAATGCAGGTGATGATATCACAACAAGTACAATAGCTGGAGGAGACCTTGATGGAACTTTTTCCAATCTTCAACTAAAGCCAGAATCTGTGGGAGAAGCTGAGATCAAAGATGAATCAATCAGTATAGTTGATTTAAGTGATATGGGCGCAGCAGCTGGTCAAATTTTGAAATATTCAGGAACAAAATGGATCCCTGCTAAAGATGAAACAGGAGGACTTGTTTTGCCTTTTGCTTCTAATTATGGAGGCGCAAATCCTGTTGCATTTAGTATTAATTCTATCAATAATACAACACCGATAGAAGTAAGTCAGGGAGCGTTAGTTTCAACAGTTCCTGCTTTTAGAGCTACTTCACTTGGAGAAAAGGGAATTGAAGTTGAAGGAAGTTCAAATACACCAACCAATGTAACAGCTAGGATTTTTAATAAAAATCAACAAAATATTGGTACGATTTTGCAATTGGAAAATGAAGGAGAAGGTTTGGCATTAAACGCACGTTCAAGTTTAGGTTCTGCGGTAAAGATTGAAGGAAATGTAAATAAATTAGGAAGTGTCTTAGAAGTATCCAATTTAGGGATAGGAAAAGTAATCCAAGTAACGAATGGCAATCCTGCTACTGTTGAAAATACTATGGAAATAAGATCAGCAACTAATTCTTCAATCCTCAAATTAGAATCCACTAGGAATGCCAATCAATCTGCAGCCACAGCCTTAGAATTAAAAAATGGATATTTAAGAGTAGACCAATCTAGTGATGTTAAAACTGCATTTAAACATACGACAAATGCGAATAATGTTACTGGAAATGCTACAGTTCTATATTACCCAAGTGCTGGAATAAATGATATTTTAATTGTAACAAAAGGCCTGCCTTACATCAATAAAAAATTATTTAGTATGGTATGACTCTGTAACTCAACGATGGAAAATCGCACTAGAAGATACATCAATGAATATGCCAATTGGTGTGACATTTAATGTACTGATCATAAAGCCTTAATCCCGGTAAATTAGAAATAAAATCACACATAAAGTAGAAACCACCATTGGTAAAATGGCAACAAAAGAGAAGTATGATTTCAATAATTTTGAATCAAGAAAAAAAATAAAATGAAAAATTTAATCGCACTTCTCTTGCTTTTTATTTTGGCTTGCACAGAGATTACAGAGGTCATAGATCATCCATTCTCTATGAATGTCAATGGTAAAAAATGGACAGGGGTCGTAGCAAAAATGAAGTGGATTCATTGAATCGAGCTATACTAAGTTGTCTTGGAACCAATGGAGAAATCTTTGGATTTGTAATTCCTAAATATAATGGAAAGAATCAATATTCCACAATGCAAGATTCATTGACATTGGCTACATTGATAAAAACAGATAGTTCCACATATATTGGAAAAATTCAAATTGATGTAACAAGTGAAACAGTTGTATCATCGCAAAAGAAAATTCATGGAGAATTTCAAGCTAATCTTTATTCAATAAGAGATACCTTAATTATTACAGAAGGAAAATTTTAAGTAAATAAAATGGTTTGTAAAGTTTGTTTATAGTGTATAAGGGTTTTTTTAAGGAGCATTTAGTTTTCCAAAAATTTAAGTGCTCCGAATTTTGAAAAAGAGTACAAGTAAAAAAATGAAATGTTTGTAATTTTTTAATCAAACATAATCTGTCAAAATAATCTGACCAATGAAAAATTTAATTTTTTATTTAAGCTATTTGTGTTTTTGTATTCCAATTTTTGGACAATATCAAATTACAGTAGTTCGACCACAGGAACTTTCACTTAGGTCTATTCATATATGGAATTGTATCATTAATAATGAGCAAAAAATTCCCACACTATGTTATCTGCATGGAACCGTAACAGAAGCAAAAGATGGGAAACTAGGTGAAGCGAGGTCTGCAGATTTTTTGTTAAATACGGGGATAACTCAATTTAATAGCACTAATTATGATGCATTGCGTCCAGAACAAAGTCATACAGTCAAATAAAAATATGAAGAACATGTCATAAGAACCAATAGTTTGCCCAATGGCAACTATACGGTTTGTTTAACATTAATCGAAACGCAAACTAAAAAACAATTAGCTAATAATTGTTTGAAGATTGTAATAAATAATGTCACGCCACCAACATTACTGTCACCAACAAATGGAAGTAAAATCTGTGAGCCAAGCCCAGTGTTTTTGTGGAATCCGTTCAGAGGTTCTATCGAGTCCAACTTGACGTATAGACTACATATCGTAGAAGTTCTTACAAATCAAAAACCAATTACCGCGATTAAAACGAATCCTTGCTTTTTCTGTACATCAGGAATAACAGAACCTCTTTATCAATACAGCATGACAGGTGTACCATTTAGAAATAATCAAACTTACGCATGGTATATCGGAGTGCAAGGTCAGAAAAAAGAAATCGCAGTATCACCAGTGTGGTCATTTACATGGAATGAATGCAATGGTGTTAGCGAAGAAGGTGTGGAAGAGGAAGAGGAGGGACATGAAATAATCGCTTCAAATCCTGCCAAAAAGGGAATTCCTTATTTTTTTATGACCTCAGAACAAAGAAATGAAACAGTAACTGTAGTAGGAGAGTCATTGGATATTTACTTAGAAAATAAGGAAATAGTAACTGATGCTAAATACTTTATTTATAATGTAGAAGATAAATTTATCAGTACCGCTGATATAAAATTGGGACCTGGTTTGAATTATTTTCGTATTCCTTTGAATGCATTAAATATTTTACCATCCAAGAGATACTATTTGAAAATGCTATTATCCACTGGAACTATTTATTATATCAATTTTAGAAAATTGGTGCTAACTAAATAAAAATTCAATCATGAAGTCACAATTAATAAAGAGAATAATTTCAATTTTTTTGATCCTTATAATAAGTGCAGAAACTCTTTTACAGGCAGCACAATTGGCACATTTTTTAACAGGAATAAAAAAAATCTCAAAAGTAAGTTCAAGCAAAAATGAATGCATTTTTGACAATAATTATATGCCTAATGTAAGTAAAGATTTTAATAAAAATCACTGTGATGAAAAAGCTAAATTTCTGTCTAAAAAGACAAATTTAAAAAGAAATAAAAAATCAATAAAAGTAAAATCAAAATTTGATGGAGGAGGTCCAAGTATGCCCGAAGTACAAGGGTTTACATCAGCTTCATCTGATAATCTTGTGAATTTAAGTACAGGAGATTTTAACTATAGCATTCCACTTTTGGATGTAGGAGGCTTTCCTATTAATATTCAGTATGGAAGTGGGATTGGAACACAAGATGAGGCTTCTTGGGTAGGATTGGGTTGGAATTTGAATCCAGGATCTGTAACGCGACAAGTAAGAGGACTTCCAGATGATTTAAGTGGAGAGTCGGTAATCAAAGAAACCTGTATAAAGCCTAAAATGGGTTTTGATATTGGAGCTGGATTAGATTTAAATTTTGCTGGTATAAATATTCCAGTTGATTTGGATTTGGGAATAAAAATGGATTATAATAATTATGAAGGATGGGGTGTTGATTTAGACGCTGGAATTGGTGTAAGCATGGAAGGAGAAATAGGTTCTTCAAAAATAGGAGCGGATCTAGGAATAGGGGGGAGCGTTTCCTCGAGAGGAGGAGGGTATATGACACCTAAATTAAGTCTAAGTGGTAAGCATGAGAATGAACATCAAAGGTCTAGTTTTGGACTTGGGGTATCAATGTCCATAGATAGCCGAGAAGGTTTGAAAGATATTAGTTTTAGGACTAATTATAATCATAGTAAGTTTATAAATGGACAAAAATTTGGTCAAAGCTTTTCACATTCTTTTGCATCGCCAACTTTTACGCCACCATTTGAGGTTCCTACACATACAACTTCTGGTAATTATAGCTTAAATTTAAGTGGTACGGTTTATCATGTAGGTATTGGAGGAAATATTACAGGCGGATACATTGATCAGAGTGTACAAAATAGAGTTGTAAAAAATGCTTATGGATATATGAATTCTCATTTAGCCAATAATGAAAGCTTGCTTGATTTTAATAGGGAAAATGATGGTGTGTATATTAATGAAATTCCAAATCTCCCAATTACTGCATTTACCTATGATCTTTTTTCTGTGAATGATGCTGATGCTGGAGGAACTTTTAGGCCTTTTAGAATGGATATTGGATCACTTCATGATCCATTTCTTAGAAACACGTCTGATAATCATAACATAGGATTAGATATTGAATTTGGAAATTTAGTCCAAGTTGGAGTAGATGGTGGAGTAGGAGTGAGTAAAAATGAGATAAGAAAATGGGAATCGGGAAATGCACTATCATCTGTTTTTGACTTTAAACATCAAGAAGATGGTTCTTTATTTGAACCAGTATATTTCAAAAGCATGGATGAAATAAGTATCATGGAGGATAGTTCAGTTTACAATGCGCTTGGAAAGCATGAACCAGTACGTGCAGAATTAAGTCAAGATCTTTTAACATCTACAGCAAATGCAACTACTAAAATTGGAAGTGACAGCAAAGGATTTTGGAATATAAACTCCGATATTATTAAACGAAATCGTAGAGATTATAGAAAAAAATTGTTTTCTTGGATTTCTAAAGCTGAATACAGAAATAGTCTTATTGATCGATCCAGAAACCCAAAATCTAGATTGGACGAAACTTTAGTTGGATCAGCAACACCAACGCAATTTACATTGGGTGATCAAATCGAAGAAATACAAGTGACCAATGAATCTGGAGTTAAAACAGTCTTTGGATTACCTGTTTATAATAATTCGATTAAGGAAGTAAGTTTCAATATTCAATCAAGGACAACAACAGAACAATCGCCAAGAGAATCATCTAATGGTCTAGTAAATTATGAAAATAGCGATGCAACGATTTCTAATCAGAAAGGAGAAAATAATTATTTTAATGCAACTACAACTCCTACACATGCTTATGCTTGGCTCCTAACAGAAAAGTTATCACCAGATTATGTAGATGTTTCAAATGATGGTCCCACTGCTGATGATCTTGGAACATATACTTCATTTCAATATAAAAAAGTACATCATGACTTTAGATGGCGCTCTCCTTTAGATAGTGCATCTTTTCAAGCGCAAAGCTTGCACACAGAAAATGACAATATGGCTTCTTATGTATATGGAAGCAAAGAAATTTATTATTTGGAAAAAATTAAATCAAAAAATTTTATTGCAATATTCCATACAAGTCCAAGGCATGATGGTCTAGGTGTAAGATCGGAGCGAGGAGGAATAGATAATCAGAAACAATTGCATAAACTAGATAGTATTCAATTATTTACTGAAGGAAGTTATGCTATTGGTAGCAGAGAAAATATCCCTATTAAAACTGTTTATTTTGAATATGATTATTCACTATGTAAGAACCAACCTAACACTAATGCTTTATCTGTAGATAGAGGAAAACTAACATTAAAAAAATTATATTTTAGCTATGGTGAATCATCAAAACATAAGCATAGTCCATATGTTTTTTATTATAATAAATTAAACCCATCTTATGAACCCAAAGCTTTAGATCGTTGGGGGAACTATAAACCTGTTGATCCTACAAGAGAAGATGATTTTCCTTATTCAGATCAAACACTAAATCAGAATGATTATGCACAAGCATGGCATTTGGATAGTATAACAAATCCAATGGGTGGATCAATGAAGATAGAGTATGAAAGTGATGATTATGCCTATGTTCAAGATCGTCGAGCAATGAATATGATGCCTATAATTGGAATTTCTTCTACACAAGAAACATCTGAATTTCGTGCGGATGAAAATATAATGAATGTATATAATGGAGATCAAATTAATAATTACTTATATTTTAAAATTCCTGAAAATTGTCCTAGGAGTATTAATGGTATAAGAAGAATGATAGAGGGGATTGATAATTTATATTTCAGTTGCTTAGTGCGAGTTGATCCTAATACAGAACACCCAAAATTTACACGTGTTGAAGGGTTTATTCCTATCAATTTTGCAAATGATGATATTGGATTAGGTAAAGGATCTCATATTGATAAATTTTGGCTAAGAATTCCGAAAGTTAAAATTGGGAGTGATCCTGAAATCAATAATGTTCCAGAATTTTCTTATACTAGAACATCTGTAACAAGAGGTCGTGGCAGACATCCATTTACACACGCCGCATTTCAATTAATCCAAAGTTCTTTTCCCAATTTAATAAAACCTGAGCTAGAAGAGTCTATTGATAGAGAGCAAACCTTGACAGTAGAAGGTATTGGAGCAGCTTTTAGTCGATTGCAATCTGCCTTTGATGGGATTGGAGCTGGTGGAGTATTTAATTATTTATATAATCAGAGAAGATGTGAGCAAATAAAATTATATGATTCATATGTAAGGTTATACAATTCGCAAGGAATAAAATATGGTGGAGGAAGTCGTGTTAAAAGAATCTTAATGCACGATAACTGGGGGTTAATGCAGCAAATTCCAGATCTAGATCAAAACTATTATTATGGTGTAGAGTATGATTATTTTGATGGTAATCAATCAAGCGGCGTCGCAGCATATGAACCAACAATTGGAAAAGATGAAAATCCATTTACTATGCCAGTAAATTACACAGTTCACCGAAAACTTGCACAAGATATCAATAATTATCAATTAGAACCTATAGGAGCAATATTCTTTCCTAGCCCCCATATAGTTTACTCGAAAGTTGTTCAAAAAAATATTCCACGTCCTGATGTAAAAAGACATGCAACGGGTTATACCATAGCGGAGTTTTATACTGCTAAAGATTTTCCAACGATTGTTTCCAAGACCTCCAAACATGCCATTCCAAAAACATTGATTGTGCCTTTACAATTTTATAGCAGAGCAGAAAACACAGTGACGACAACACAAGGTTTTTCTGTAGAACTTAATGATATGCATTTGTAAAAATGAAATCTACCAAAGAGTATGACGAATATGGAAATCTTATCCAGAGTCAAGAATTATTTTATCAGGTAGATGATAATGGAAAATTGGACAACTATTGTAACACAGTAGATCCTCTAACTGGAATTATTGGCAGAAGATTGATGGGAGTTAACTATGATTGTATCGTAGATGCTACAAATCATTATACTGAAGCAAATACTGGAGGCTTACAATACAATCTTAATTTTGCACAATATGGTCCAGTGCCAGTAGGATTGCCAATTCCAATTCCTGTGATCAGCCAAGCATTAACAGAATATAGAGGATTAACGATAACAAAAGTTATCCAAAAAAATGGTATTTTGAAAGAAAAGAGAACTACAAATATGGGACAAGTTGTAAATAATTGGAATGAAGCTTATGATCCCTATACAGGAAATGTGATTGTTTCATCTGCTGATAATGATTACGATTCTTTAATGTATTCAGTTGCTTTACCAGCATATTGGGCTTATAAAGAAATGGGATTTCAGTCTAATAATTATAGGACAAAAATATTGAGATTGCCAATCTCAAACTCAACTTTTTCTTTACCAGATGCGAATGATAAATTTGTTTCTGGAGATGAATTGGTAATATATGATTATAGGACATATAGATCGCAACATGCGTGGGTATATAAAATAGAAGGTGACAGAGTTCTCCTCATTCAAAGAAATGGTCAAGTTTTTTCTGATTTAGAAGGGGTATATATGTGTACCCTTATTCAATCAGCTTATTCAAATATGTTGGATCAAGTTGCAGGGAGTATAGTTACCGCTTTAAATCCAATTCAAGAAGGGAGACTAAATTTAAATTCTCCTTCGGTACTTGATGCCAAAGCAAACTTGTTTAGTGATTTCTGGCAAACAAATTTTTGTTATTCAAGCACGATTCAAGAATCTAGCTGCCAATGTATGCCAAATTTTAGTTATGTAAACGATAAATCCAGAAGTATTTCATTTACACCAAGAGATGGAAAAGTATTTGCTTCTATTATTATTCCTCAAGAAAGTAATAACATTTCAGTTAGATCTAATAGAATAAGTATTGAAATTGGGAATGGATGTATTGTAGAAATTTATTCACAAGATGGTCTGGGAATTGGATCTAATAAATTGGATATTCTCTTTTCTTTAGGTAAGAAATCTTCAAATGTGAATTGTAATCCCGAGAATATTTTGGAAGGAGAATATCAAGGTAGAATATTTTATTTAATATCAGATTGTATTTCACTATTTTCATGCACAGTCGTACCAGGAGAAAGAAGAACAACTTGTGGTTTAGAAGCTAACATTCAAAACCCATTTTTAACTGGTGTTTTAGGAAATTACCGTCCACTTGCATCATATGTTCCCCATGTTAAGCGAGTTTCGAATAATAGAATTTATGAATCTGGCTTTTATGATAGATTTATTCCTTTTTGGACCTTTAATGGAAGAGGATTAGTGAAAAATTCAGATCAAGGAGATTGGGTAAGATCGGATTCTGTAGTAGCTATGAATAGTAAAGGTCAAGTACTTGAGGCTTGGAATGCATTGAATATACCTTCGTCAACTTATTATCAATTCGGAGATTTGTTACAAGTTGCTGTTGGTAGCAATGCATATTATAATGATATAGTATATGAAGGCTTTGAGGGATTTGCATATAATTATCGTCGAACAAGACCTTCAGGTATGCATTGTGAATTCCGACCTCACCTAGAGTTTGCGACAGAAATGCCTGCAGATATATTGACGAGTAGTTTTCTAACAAGAGAGAAAAGGCATTCAGGAAGTACTTCTTTAAGAGTTATTCCTGGTACAGACTTTAGGACGCGAGTACCCGTTCTAAAAAGAAATTTGCAAAGATCCACCAAAGCTGAAAGACTTTCTGGAAGACAATTTACAGTGGAGTCTGAAGATATTCTTGTACCTTTTTCTCCCAGAACAGGAGTGAAGTATATTGTGAGTGCATGGATTCATCAAGATGCATCGGATGCTAGTAATTTTTCTGGATTTGATCTAATTATTAATAATGAACGGTTTACTGCAAATGGACCAATAATTGACGGATGGCAACAGATCAACGGAGAATTTGAATTATCATCTGGGATTAGTTATTTTAATATTGCACTGCAAACTACGATACCTACTTGGATTGATGATTTAAGAATCCAACCATTAGAGTCTGTGATGGAAACTTACTCTTATGATAATAAAAAATTAATCATGTTGGCAAAACACGATGATCTTAATTTTTCAAGTTTTTTTGAATATGATGCTACTGGAAACTTGGAAAGGACAAAAAAGGAGACAGAATATGGAATCATAACAATGAAAGAAAATAGATCTGAATTACCAAAAAAATAAGCCCAAATCATGAAATCTAGAATAGCGTTTTTTTATATAATTTTGTTTGTTGGTCTTGTACAAAATTCTATAATTGCACAACGTGTGCACCAACTTTCTATAGGTACACATTCGTTTACTTACGACCAAATTACCTCCAAATGGGGCGTGGTGTCTTCCTCTATTATAAAGGATACTTGTTATCGCCCACAAGTTTATTCTGAGTCTGGATTATTATCGGGCTCTGACAGAGGTAGATTAAAAACAATAGAGTCTGCGCTTGTAATCGGAATGCTCAAAGACTCTATTCAAGAGACAGAAGACTTCACAGCACGCGCTGTCTTGAAAGTTTATTCAAAGAAATTTAATTCTACTCGTCTAGATAGTCAACGAATTTCTCTTTCAGTGGACTATAAAAATGCCAAACGGCAGAATTATAAAGCAAAAGATTATATTCGAATTGATAGTGTTGCTTGGGCTGTGGTTCAATTGGATAGCATTATAAGTGATAAGCATTATAGTAGATTAAGTCAAAGGCCATTTGTTATCGAGTTTCAAATATTAGGCAGAGAATTTATTACAGCTAGTTTGAATGATCCTATCCAAATACGGATTAAAAACTTGGATAGTTTAAATGTAGAGAGTAAAGGAAATTTTCTGATGAAATGGGATCAACCACCTCTTTGGGCACAATCTTTTGATGTGGAATGGCAGTTTACAGATGGATATTCAAGCCAAACTCCAGAATTTTTGAATAATTCAACCCGTATAAATGTCCCTATTGCAATATTAAGTTATTCTGTACCAATTATAGCTGCACGTGGAAAATTTAGATGCAGAATTAGAGCAGTTGGACTTAATGAGAATGGCCATGTAGTCAATGGAAGATGGTCATCTATTGCGGAAATTGGCATTCCAAACCAGCAAGCATTTGAAAAAAATAGAAAACCTTGGCAATATGCTGCTACTTATTTTGATGAAGGGAAAAGAAAAGATATTGTTTCTTTTGCTGATGGTACGGGTAGAACACGTCAAACTAATACAAGATTAAACAGTGGACCAAAGCATGTAATGGTACAAGAAGATTATTATGATCATCAAGGACGGCCAGTGGTAAAATCATTGGTGGCTCCATTTCAAAAACCTGATCGAGCAAGTGCAAATAATTCCCGCACTAGTAGAAATGAACCCTTTGGAGGCATAGATAGTAGATTCATTCCTCCTGGTATAAATACAAATATTGGAAACGCCTCAACTATAGGAGCTCAACATGGATTTAATGAATTGTATAATCTCTTAACTGCAACTTCTGATCTTTCTTATAAAGATAAATTCAATCGGGATCAATATGGGAAAATTTTTGATAGAAAATCTTTTGATCTTGATCGAGGTGATTGTGGTACAGAATTTAAATCCTTACCTATGGGAAATAATTCCGGAGCTGGTAAATATTTTAGCCCGAACCAAAGTATAGAACCATTAGATAAACATTCAGAATTTATTCCAGATGCTGAAGGGTTTCCATATACTCAAGTAGAATATACCCCTGATAATACTGGTCGAATAAGAAGTCAAGGATTGGCAGGAAAAGATTTTCAATTAGGGTCTGGACATGAAATAAAGTATTTCTATAGTATCCCTACTCAGCAAGAGTTGTACAGAGTTTTTGGACATGAAATTGGTAGTGCATCTAAATATACAAAAAGAATAATAAAAGATCCTAATGGGCAACTCCAAGTTCAATATTTGAATTCGAATAGTAACGTTATTGCAAATGCATTAATGGGCGATGCTCCCACAAGTTTACAATCACTTCCTGCTGAGGAAGTAGGAACTCCAATAACTGAAACTATAAATTTAATGGATTATGGCAACTGGAGCGAAGAAAGTGGTAGTAAATCTGTTTCATCCGCTACACTTTTTTTTGAATTACCTACAAATAATATACAAATCAATTACAGCCTTGACCCTGTTGAAATAAGAGAAACTATATGCAGACAAAATATCTGTACGAACTGTCCTAGGACATTGAAAATAAGAATCATGAGTTCTTGTGGGGATACTGTTTTTAGCAGCTCTCAAAAAGTGCTTGGTATAGATAATTGTAATGAATTAACTGGATCAAGATCACCAGTGGTATCCATCAATAGAAATATTACTCTAGCTCAAGGAGAATATACCATCACAAAAACACTTGAATTAGATGAAAATGCTGTATCCACATTCATTAATGAGTATATTAAAAGAGATACAAGTTGTTATCAACCGACTGTTCCTCAAGCAATTTGCATTGAAACAGAACAATGCATCCCTTGTACTTTTTCAGTTTCTAGATTAGGAGAAGTAACAAGAGAAAGTGGAAATAATTTAAATTGTAAAAGAAATTGTCATAATGGTACTTATAAATTTGATATTAGATTATTTGAAACACTTTGTCGTGATGTTTCTCCAATGGGTCAATATGGAAGTATTCGTGATACCGATAGAATATATTTAGTTTCTGTCTTCAATCCTTCTAATGTTTTACATCCAATAAGTATCGGAGGGACAAGATTCATTCGTTCTAAATGGTATCGAGATCAATCAATTATCTATCTAAATGAGTCAGGTGAGAGAGAATGGTTAGATGCAACGCACATGGATCCTAGATTCTATGATAATCGTGAAGATGATATGCTTCGTACAGAAGTAGATAAAGTCTGGATCACTCCCAATAAAATTACTGATTTGGAATATTTATCTACGATATGGAAAGATTGTTGGTCTGAGTCTTTAGTACATTTACATCCAGAATATAAATACTTACTTTGGAATAATATGAACTATTCCTCAATACAGTTTGATCAACGATTGCAATCTTGCGATAAGTGGGATCAGGCACTGGAACAATCTTTAGTAGATCCCTCTGAGAACAGAGTAGAAATGACTTTCGATGCAGATCCATTTTATAACGCTGTCCCTGCTTCCGTAAAAGAGTATGCAATTAGTAAAATGAGTACCATGATAATCAATCGATATATTACAGGGAATATTTATTCATTGATTAAAGCTACAATCTCATGCAATGCTCCATTATTTCAAGACAATAGGGATGAAATGAGTTCATGTATTGCTGCTGCTCCCGCAATACGTTCGTATATTCCAGAAGGAAAAGAATTTGCAATGAATATGTTTAAGTCTTTTTACTTATCTACGAAATACAGAATTCTAGATTCTATTCGCGAAGTACAATTATCAACTGGCTCCGGACATGAATTGAGTTCGTTGGCAAGCTTTCGCTGTTTGGGATCAAAAGACAGAACATCTTGTTCACCATGTATAGGTTCAGCCATGAGTATTATCGATAGCATTTTATCTGAAAGGATGCTTAGAGTTGCTCATACACGTTGTATTAATTTAAATTCTATTCCTGATCCAAGTTTACCAGCCAGTCCGTTTAATGATAGAGAAATTACAATGAATGAAATTCGATTATCTAAATTAACCAAATGTAGAATTACTCCAAAGGCAGAGGATTTTAAAAATCTAATCAATGCGATTTGTTTTTCTGATGCAAATCCAGAAAAATTATTTTCAACCAGAATGAAACTAAATGCAATTCCACCTTTAGTACTTCTACCTTCACTTACAGAAAATTTTCCAAATAGAAGATCTAGGAATTATTATTGGAAAGCAAGCTCAGCTATTGATCACCTCAAAGTTGAGATTTTGGATGATGTAAATCAAGTGCAGGCTAGTTTTAAAATGACGTCTAGAGATTTTCCAAAGAAATTAAATAACTTAATGCGAATTAATTGTATCTCTATGGAATTTGTAGATACGAGTGAAAGATCTGCAAAGACTAAGTTGCACATGACAGGAATGAGTTCGATAGGACCTGTCTCAATAACTGTATATGATTTTGTGAACTTAAACTTCACATATCAAACTTTAGTTGCAGAGTTGAATAGGTTTAGATTAGAAGTGGGCAATGATGTTTACAAGAAATTAGCCAGTAATAAAAGGAATCTAACAGGACTATGTTGTATAAATGAAATATATCCAACTACTAAGCCGATTTTTCCTTGTGAATTATCTATACCTAGATTGAATCAAGCGAATCTGATTTCTGATAAAAGGGCGAGAGCAGAATTTTTATATGATAGTCTTTATACAAAAGTGATAGAACGTTGCATGAATCCTGCACTCGAAAGATTTACGCTTACCAAGCAAACAAAGATTTATCATTATACATTATTTTACTATGACCTTGCAGGAGCACTCGTGAAGACTGTAAGCCCAAAAGGTGTTCGCACATTATCTGGTGAACCTACTGCTACCAGATCTAGAACCAACTTTCCACCTCACATAGAAGAATTATCTACAAAATATACTTATAATTCACTTGGTGAAAAGCTCTCGACTCTCTCGCCAGACGGTGGTTTAACTACATGGTGTTATGATGAAGTCGGGCGACCTATCATATCACAAGATGCAGCTCAGCGATCAAATGGAACGATGTCTTATGTTTTATATGATAGATTAGGGAGGACAGTGGAAGGTGGATTTATAGAAGGCGGATTGCCTAGAGCATCAAGCTTTTTCGATAAAGGATATATTACCTATGTAAGATTTGCAGATTTAATAAGTGAACGGGAATCTCGAAAGATTGAGATTAAAAGGACATATTATGATAAGCCATTTTTTACAAATATTGAATCTAAATTTACAAGAAATAATTATCGAAGATTTTGTAAGAATAGAGTTGTTTCTGCTGTATCATATGCGGATTTCAATGCCATGAATTCTCAAGATTATATTCATGCCGGTCATTTCAATTATGATATAAGTGGTAATGTTATAGAATACATAAGTGATTTTAAAGCATTAGTATCTTCCTCTTTGCTCAGTAGAGAAAATGCCGAAATTCACCGCTTTAAGAAAATTGATTATAAGTTTTATCCATTTTCTGGGCAGATCAGTGAGATCGCTTATCAAGCAGGGAATGCAGATCAATTCTATCAATGGTATCAGTACAATGAAGATGGAAAAATGATAAGTATGAAATCTGGTAGAAGTAGGTATGAGCCTGAAATTAGATTGGATTGTGATGTAAAGAATACGTTCTACAGTCATGGTATATTGGCCAGGGCGGAAGTAGGTCCAGAATCCAATCAAGCAATGGATTATTCATACACTATCAATGGATGGATAAAGTCAATGAATAAAATATCTGGTATCAATATGGGTAAAGACGGAGAGTCTGGATCTGCTTTCCCCTCTGATTTATTGTCATTTGAATTTAAATATTTTCAAAATGATTATAAACCAGTAAGACCTGATGGAGCCTTTGCTCCTTCTTCATTAATTACTAATTTGTATAATGGAAACTTATCTGAAATACTTGTGGAGAATGCAGATTTTGGAGATCGAAATGTATTGAATTATAGATACGATCAATTGAATCGATTGACTTCATCAAGAAGAAATTCTGGGAATAATTATAGAATGGATCTTACCTATGATCCAAATGGAAATATAAAAAGTCTTTTGAGAAAAGGTAGCACGGGGAACGTCATAGATAATATGAATTATCAATATCAAAATACAAATTCTAATAAATTGGATCATATTCAAGATCCAGCTGGGGAGCACACAGTAAGTGGAATCACAGATTTTGCAACGCAAACAGCAGGAAATTATCAGTATGATCTCAAAGGAAGATTGACTGCAGACAGATCCGAAAATCATATATTACAATGGAGTAATTCTGATAAGTTAAAAAGATTGAATAAGAGTGGAGAAACTATCAATTTTCACTATGATCATTTAGATAGAAGAATATTGAAGTCAAACCCAGGAAATCAAGGAGAATATACTATCAGAGACCCTAAAGGAAATATCCTTTCAGAGTATAGAATAATTGATGGAAGAATACGCATCCTGAGTTTGCCGATTTATGATGGTCAGCGAATAGGAGAGAATAAAGTTGATACCACTCTGATAGGAACAGAAGACTTAAGAAGATGGAATCAATATCGTGGACAAAAAGTCTATGAATTAAAAAATCAAGTTGGCGATGTAAATATATTGTTTAGCGATAGAAAAATAAATGACATCACAGGCCCAATTCCAGATGTTCGGAAAAATACGGAATATTATCCATTTGGGATGACTGTGCCTGGTAGAGATTCTTCTTATACAGATTACCGATATGGATTTCAAGGAATGGAGCAGGATGATAATTTCAAGGGAACAGGAAATTCAGTTTCCACTGAATTCAGACAATATGATCCTAGAGTAGCAAGATGGCTAAGTGTGGATCCAATGGAAGTTAAGTATCCAGGAGTATCGCCATTTGTTGCATTTAATAATAATCCAATAAATTTAATTGACCCTAAAGGGGACGACCCACCTCCTAGTATTTTGCGATTGTCATTTATAGATCACGATGGTAATACTGTACGCAACCAAACCAGCAGAAACAGACATGAAGAAAGAACTAGGGTAGTTACAAGTGCTGTTATTACATTAATTTTTGAAGAAAGGGTATTAAACGAACATAACGTTTACGAAACTAGACTTGTTCGACAAAGGTTAGACATTACTCTATCAATTGCGAATGATGGTCAGGCAGATTTGGAGTTTTTTAATTCTCCAGACAGAACTCTAGTTAGGTATGAAGTAGATTTAACTTTTAATGATGAAAGAATAGATCGTGCTGCTGCTGCAAGAGCTGATGGTGCATTCCCCTATACCGCGGAACAACGACAAAGACATATCAATGGCATTGTACCCTTAGAATTCCCAAATAGAATGGCGGGAATGACAACACACCAAGAAATAACACAAGTAGAAGCAACAACAGAAACGGATCAAGGGGCTAACGAAAGAATAGGTAATGTAATTGATGATGTAGGTGATATTTTACGCAATACTTTATTAGCCTCTCTTTTTGGAACAAGTGACAGACAAATTATAAATGGTTCGCCTAGTGCAACAACTAGATCGCAGGAGCCATCGGGGGAAAGAAGAAGAACTGTTAGAAGGACCCCTCAAAGAATTGAACAATGCGTCGAATAAGACAATTCTTCAAAATATTTATCAAATATTTATTTTTTCTTTTATTTATAGCCTATATAAATTTATAAATGTGATAAGTCCGTATAAGAGAAATAAATAAATAAAAGGGTTTCGGTTAAAAAGGACAATTTTTGGGGTGAATGCTCTTGAATCAAATTTGAAAAATATTTAAATATTCAACCACATATAAACCCAACCACCCCGTCAACAAATCCAGCTAAAACTGGCAGAAAATTGGCAATAGATTTACAGCATAATTATTAAAGCGAAAAAAACAATCGATATGAAAAAAATAATCATTCTTTTTAGCTCACTCATATTATTGAGTGTTATATCCTGTGATAATTCCTCATCAGAAAATACACCCAATGAAACTGGTTTTGGCACGATCACATTCAAGTATAATGGGCAGACGTGGTCTAGCCCAACAAATCAATCTTTTATACAAGATGATTTACTTGGACTTGGTGCAACTAGGAGTTCTGACAATAGCAGCATCAATATTGTTGTGGATGGATTTACTTCCAATAAAACCTACGATATAGCAGATGGGCTTTACGCAACGTTCACTATTTCCTCAAAAAAATTTGCATTTGGAGATGGTGATATTACAATCACTAGTACCTCTATAGTCAATGGTAAGCCTATTGCACATGTGGAACTTTTCAAGGGGTATTCGTCGATGTAATCACTGGCGATAAAATGCAAATAACAGAAGGAACTTTTAATATTTTTAAAACCATATTTATATGAAAATGTATTTTTTTTATTCTCGCGATATTAATCATTTTGTCATCTGCCTGCTCAAAAGATGATAATAATATCAATAATAACAATAATGGAAATACAAAGAGACACAGGCTATATTTCATTTAGGCTAGATGGACGAGAGGTCAAACTTGATTTCGCTGCTGCAGCTTGGTCGGACTCTGGAGATAGAATCGCCTCCGTAATAGGAACACAGAAAAATGGTTTTGAGACTTTTCAGATTGTGTTAGAAGGTATTGATTTAAATGTTGGTTCTATTCATTCTTTAGTAGATGAAAATACGGTAAATCTAGCATATTACACACCTGATAGGAGAATGCCACTCTCAAATATTATAGGGTTTATAAATGATAATCGATGTTCTGGATCATTAAAAGTAAGCAAAAAGAAATTTGTTCCTATCCTTGAGGCTTATGCATTTTCTGCAACGTTTTCTGGTGTAGCTCTTGATGAAAATGAAAAAATTCATCAGATCAGCGATGGTATTATTTATGATTCAAGATCGGAATAAAAAAATATTTTTTCTAATAAATAAAAATTAGCGACATGATAAAGTTAAATAAAATTGCAATGACATGTTTGGTATTAAGTTATGTGTTTTTTACTTCTTGCGAGAAAAGTGAAGACACAAAAATTCTAAATACCGAAGTGATCTCAAAAGATATCACATCCAATCTTACATTAAAAAACAATGTAAATGGTGTGGATTATATTATACAAGGCTGTATTGAATTAAAAGCTTCAGCAATTCTAACGATAGAAGCAGGGACTACCATAGCTTTTACACAAAATAGTTGTCTAGAAGTGCATGAATTTGCAGCAATAAAAGCTATTGGAACAGAAGCCAATCCAATTACTTTTACTGGCGAGCAACAAACGAAAGGATTTTGGGATGGCATCAGTTTTTACAATACAAATAATCAAGAGAATGTACTATCTCATTGTATTATTGAGTATGCAGGAAATGCTAAAATAAGTACAGCAAGTAATGCAAGAAAAGCTGCACTTATCATTGGCAAGGAATACAAAGATCCCGTACGTATTAGCATAGATCATGTTACGATTCGTCATAATTTAAATACCGGTCTTTCAATTTATAATAATGCCATATTGAATAAATTTGAATATTGTCAAATGCTAGATAATCAAAATTCAGTTGTTGTTTACGATCAATCGATTCAATATATGGATCCATTTATCATTGCAAAAGACAATCAGATAAATAATGTCCAGTGGATTTATAATACATCAAGTTCTGTTGTAAATTCTGTATTTTCAATAAAAGCAATTCCTTTAAGTTATCAATTGATCAGTAGCTTTTATAAAATGGAGGCTGGAGGAAAACTGACTATTGATGCAGGTGTAAATTTGATTATGTCTCCATCATCAGTAATATTTGCCACCAATGGAGGAATAATTGATATTAAAGGAACGAGTGCACGAAAAGTAAATTTATCTGGAGAGTTCAATACTATAAATTATTGGAGAGGAATTTATGCAGATAATGGAGGAAGGCTGAATATCGATCATGCCGTCATTGCAGATGGTGGAGAAGCGAGCACGAATTTTGGTGGAATGGTAGCTCAATCGTCAGATGGAGCCTTGTATAATACAAATTCCACATTGAGTAATTTTTTTAAAATATGGAATCGCATATTATGCTTCAAAGCCGCATAATGCGGATATAGAGACTAGTAATAGTTGTTCTGGAAACACAGGGATATCATGTTTTTGGAAAAGATAGTGATATGCGTAATTTGAATTTTAGCAATCTCCATAATTGATAAAATGAAAAAATATTTTCTGCTTAAAGTATTCATCAATTTATTCCTGTTTAGCTTTTGTTGTAAAGGACATGCACAAATCGTAGCTCCAGAAACTTTAGCTCCTACTGATGTATGGAATCAAACCATCAATAATGCAAAAGCAGTGAAAGTTTATATGATCGGAACCATTAAAAAATGATGGAGGCAAAGTATTGGTAGAACTGAAATCAGAATCATTTTATCTAAAGCAAGGGATTAATCAACTTTCGAATACATTTATTAAAACATCCAAGACTGATTGGCAAGATCAAGATGCTAAACAAGCTGTCGTTGCGACTGGAAATTTTCCTAAAGGGAACTATACGCTTTGCACTCGATTGATTGAACATGCCAATGATCGCGAACTAGCTAATCCATGTCGCAATGCTACAGTTGGGGATCTGATAAAGAGACAAGGAGATAAATCAAAGTATAAAAATATCTCTGCCTATGGATCCGCATCTGTAGATTTTATGTACAATGACCCTAAACCAGTGTTTACTGAATTGCCCAATTCTTATGTTCGCATTGAGGCAGAACAAGGCTTAAGTGTATACTCATTTCCTATAGCTGGACAATTCCGATATACGACTGAAAAAACAAATTATAAAAGAGATGTAGATATGTTTACATTGGCTTTTGATCGATCTAGATTTGAGCGAAATGTAAAAGAGTTGATCTTGAGAAAAGTTATAGAAGCACAACTAAAAAAAGTGAAACTCAATGAAGAAGATTTACGTACATTGACCGAGTATGAAAATTTGGAATCTAAAGTAAAATCTGCAGCACTTCAAAAAGTAGATCAAGAAATACAAAGGATATCAAGTGAATTAAAATCATTAGCACAGGAAAAAGTAACCGATGCTACATCCAAACAAAAAGCAGCTTTACAAAAAAAATATAATCAATTGCTTGAGCAAAAAAGAAAATTCGATCAATTGAAAAATCGATATATTCAGTTAAAAAGTACCTATGATAAGTGGATTACATCCGGACGTCTGGAAGAGTTAAAGAAAATGGCTTATGATCCACCACAATTTGATGATCCCAAGCAAATGTTATCCTTATTAAAACAATATGGGGCATACACGGGAATGAATAAATTTTTGTTTAATATAAAAGAGTTGAGCATTGGTACTGCATTTCCAGTTTATTCTCCTTTGACCCTCAATGGAACACAGATATTTGGCGCTAATTTTGAGTGGAATCCAGGAATATTTTATATCGCTGCTTCAGGTGGAAAAGTACAGTCAGCAGTGTCTCAATCAGTGGATTCCAGTTTTGCAAAATTTGAGCAGAAGATGGCAGGACTTCGCTTAGGCATTGGTAGAATTTATAGTAATTTTGTGTCAATGAATATCGTGAGATTTTGGGATATCGATAGCTCGATAAGTACAGGTGCTTATCAAGAATTATATCCAGAACAATCGTGGGTTGGTTCTACCGATTTTCAATTGTCCTTTGGAAAAAATCGTATTGTTGAATTTGGTGGTGAATTGGCTGGAAATTATAATAATGGAAATCGTTACGATACATTGTCGTATCCTTCACAAAACTTAAAATCTCCAGAATTGGATCGAATTTAAGGAAGAAAGTTTGAAGCCCAATCTATCGAGCAGTTTTGATTTCGCTTACAATGCCAATTTTGCTTTAAATTTATTTCAATCAAACAACTCATGCACGTGTGGAACATTCGTTTGTGGGACCTGGGTTTTCATCCAGGAGTTTTTGGTTTGCCAAATGATTTGAATAAATCCAATTTTAGATTAGAACAAGATTTATTTCAAAATAAACTTGCATTAGGTACATTTTATCAGTTGGATTATGATAATTTTTCAGCAGCAAAAAGTTATCGAACAGATAAAAAAGAAATTGGAATTGATGCAAAGTGGCATTCAAAAAAACTATCTTCCTTAAATTTAAGATTTTCCAATGCAAAGATTTCAAATAGCTTCTATTTTTTTAATTCAAATATTATTCAATTGGGTTTGGCAAAGAATTTTAAAATAGCAAAACATTCATTTGCAACGACGACAATGCAGACAATGTATTATTTTACTAAAACAGATAGTGTAGATCAAGAGATTAATTCATTATATGTGTATTTGAATCAATCCATTGGCTTGCCAAAATCATTTTCAATAAATTTTGGAGGACAATTTTCTAATAATTCAGTGGCCAATTTGAGTTCAAAGAGAACTGGTTTATTATTGTCTCTTGATAAGACATTATTTAAAAAGATTCGTTTGTCTATTGGTAGTAATTACGATTTTATAGATAGTCAGAATAAATTGGGTTTTACTATTGGAATCAATGGAAGCTTAGCTAAGAATCTAACGCTGAACTGTAGAGCTTACTCAAATCAATATTCTGAATATCCACAGCATATTGGCAACTATTCAGAGAAGCTGGTGCAACTTGGAGTGAAGTATAATTGGTAGGAGAATATTTTATTGTTCTCTGTGGAACATGTTGCAGAAGATCGTATTAAAAAGCCCTAAATCAATAAAACAAAATGAATTAATTTAAGCTCTTTTGATTTTTTTGAAAACTTTTAGTTTAATAATATTAATAAAACAATCTGGATTTGATTTTTTGAAAAAATTAGCAGTATCTTTAGAGCTATGATAGGCAAAGAAGAACTGAAGAATATTTGTGATCAAACTGTAGTTGTGGTCAAGGAGGCAGGACGATTTATCGCTTCGCAGATTGGAAAAGTACAGCAAACAGATATTATTGAAAAGGAAAAAAACTCTTTAGTTTCTTATGTAGATATTGAGACCGAGAAAATACTGGTCAAAGGATTAAGAAATATTATTAATACTGCAGACTTTCTTACAGAAGAAGATACTGTAGAATCCAAACCAAGCAAGTCAGACTGGAAGTGGATCATTGATCCACTAGATGGAACGACGAATTTTTTGAAAGGAATTCCTGCTTTTTGCGTGAGTGTTGGATTGAGTTATCGAGAGGAATTAGTCGTCGGAGTAATTTATGATATGAATCGAGATGAATGTTTTACAGCGACTAAATCAGGTGGTGCATTTTTAAATAATAATAAGATAGAAGTCAGTCGCATAGATAAAATGCGAGATTCAGTTATTGCAACAGGTTTTCCATATAGTATGAATCAATTGGAAGGACTGATCGAATTGCTGCGCAATATTTTGCAGAATGTTAGAGGTGTGAGAAGGATGGGTTCTGCAGCGCTTGATCTGGCCTACACAGCATGTGGTAGATACGACTCTTATTATGAGCTTAGAATCAATCCTTGGGATGTAGCAGCGGGTATTTTAATCGTAAGAGAAGCTGGAGGTAGAGTTAGCGATATTTTTGGAAATGAAGATGTATTATACAGTAAGAATATTTTGGGCCACAAATAACATCACACATAATGAATTTTTAAGCCTGATTGAGAATATTAATAAGTTTTAGTATAGGAAAGAAAAGCTCAATTGATAAAATAAAAAAAGTGGATGCATCCCTGAAATTATAGCATTTTTGATTTTACCAAATAGAGCAATAGCCCAAAATTATCTAAACCTAGTTCTGTAAATACTTTTTCACTACTGAAACAAATGCTTCAAAAATTATCTGCATGAACCCAGTGACCGGCATGAGGAATTGTTTCAAATTTTGCTTTAGGATATTTTTCTAATATTGCAGTTTTATCTATTGCTTTAATATAATTTGAATTTTCACCTAAAATAAAGAGAACTTCATGTTGTTCTTTTATCTCAGGATAAATGGAAAGTAATATTTTTTCATAGTTAGCAAAAATACTTTTTAGATTTAATTTCCACTCAAAGCCTCCAGATTCTGTTCGAGATAAATTTTTTAAAATAAATTGTCGCACCATTGGATCAGTGATGTATTTCAGCATGTGTTGATCAGCTTCTGTTCGAGATTTTATTTCTGATAATGGCATTTCCATCATTGCCCTAAAGATATCTTCATGTCCAGCTGGATATGCTTTTGGTGCGATGTCAACGATGATAATTTTATCCAAAAGTTGAGGACAAAGTGAGAGTAATTTTAAGGCAACTTTGCCACCCATGGAATGAGCTAATACATGAACCTTTGACAGTGATTCGGCAATGATAAATTTATATATATCATCAGCTAAAACATCTAAATCAAAATCATCTGAATGGAAAGACCTACCATGATTTCGCTGATCGATAAGATATACTGTATATTGATCTTGGAGATTATTAGCTAGAGTTTGCCAGTTATCACCACTACCAAAAATACCATGGAGCACGATTAACGCTGCTCCATGTCCTTGTTTTTTGAAATGTATTGTTGAAGTATTCAAGATCAACTTGAATAAACTCTTTAATTAAGAGTTATCAGCTTCTGGTTTTTTCATCAGAAACATGCTGTCCAGACAATGGCTGAGGTTCTGCATGTTTATCTTTGTGATATGGACTAGGTCCAATAAGTCTTTCTACATCTGATTTGAGAAGCACTTCTTTTTTCAAAAGCTCTTGAGCTAAAATTTCCAATTCTTGTCTTTTTTCAGACAAAAGCTTTTGAGCTCTTTCATATTGACCGTCAATTTGCTTTCTCACTTCTTCGTCCATGATTTTTGCAGTCTCATCACTGTATGGTCTGTTAAACCCTTCTTGTGATAAACCATAGAATGAAACGTTTCCAACTTTTTCATTCATTCCATAGACTGATATCATACTATAGACATTCTTGTGATTTGATCTAGGTCGCTTTAAAGTGCTCTGTAGAGTTTTATTTAGAAAAAATCAATCTCTCAGCAGCCCTTCCTCCCATGG
>JADJVN010000012.1 GCA_016710585.1 Saprospiraceae bacterium | reverse complement strand
CTCTATAAATAAGTTCATTTATTCCATCACCATTTAAATCAAAAATAGTTGGTACAGTTGTTCCTGATGAATCAGTTGTCATGATATCCCATACTAAATCTAGGGTAATTGTACCATCATATTTATACCCTGATAAAACTCTATCTCGAGGTACGATTATTGATGGCAATTTATTATTATCTAAATTTCCAATTACAGCCACACCTACCTGATCTGACACAGTTGGAGGATTAATTTTAGCCAATAATTGGGCTGTACCATTTCTAATACAATATTATAGATCAATGCTTTAGGAAATATTCCTGGACATGTAACAATGACATCTGTAAGTCCATCATTATTGATGTCGGCAACACTTGTCCATCCATCTCTATACAAACCATCAACTTGAATATTCATAGCAGTCATACTGTTCCCAATTGTGCCATTTGGATTTGTAATTTTTACTTTATATACAGAATACCCTGCTGCCAATTCTAAATCAGAACTATCCTCATCCAATTGAGCTGCAATATTGATTGGACTAATAGAGAAGTTTCTTGTGCGTTCTCTTCCAATCCCATTCATCCCTCCATCAGCCAGTTTTTTTCCTGTTACAGCATTAAAAATTTTATTATTTATATAAACCTCAGGCATAGCATCTTGATTAAAATCAGCTAAAGCAATTTTATCGTCTTCAGGATTATTTATATTGAAATCTGCATTTTGATCAGATGCCCATATTAATGTACCTTTAGAATTATAACATAATAGTTTACCACTAATATTTGAAGGAAGAAGTATAGATCGATAAGCTTTGTGGAAAATTTCTGGTATACCGTCATTATTAATATCAGCTAAAGCAATATTAATTTCTAAATCAAATTCTAGATAAGGTAGAGTAATTTCCCATTTAGTATTTCCTGTTCTTGTATCAATGATATTCAATTTATTATTTTCTGAAGAAACTGTGATTAATTCAGGTATACAATCATTATCAAAGTCACTCAAAAATTGATTTATTCCTCCATAAACATCAGTAGTACAAATTAATTTTTTGAATATGATAATATCATTGATAATAAAATTATTATTATTGAAACAAAAACTTGAATCATTATTAACACAAATTTGTTTTTGGTTGAAAATTTGACAAATTGGTATAGTTAGTAGAAAAAAAATAGTAAAAAATTTGACTAAGTTCATTAAATGATTTTTAAATGAAAATAAAGCTGTGAAAACACCTAGAGTCCAAGGCACTCTAGGTGTTTTTTTTATTACTATTTAATAAACTTTATAAAAGTATTTTCACCTTTGGAATTAATGTATTTTAATATATACAATCCTGCAATGTGGTTAAATATTATTTGTGTTCCAGGACTATTTAATTTACCTTTTAAAACAGTTTTACCAGATGAATTAAAAATTTCGAAATCGGTATTAACTAAATTTGATTCTATATTCAATATATTGGTTTGAATTGGATTTGGAATGATTGATATTTCATCTCTATATTTTTCTTTGGTTCTACTAGAACCTCCTTCTCTAAAACTAGGATTACTACAATCTGGTTTTGGAATATAAATCATTTTAAAACAATCAGGTTGAAGACATTTATAAACTGATAAGAAAATATCCTCCGTAAATGGTCCAAAATTTCCATTTATTGGCCAATTTCCTTGAGATAAAATTAAACTGGTACTTTTGCTGATAGCTTTATAACATAAGTTAGTTCCACTTATTATTTCAACATTTACAGAATAATTTGTAGGATTACAGAACACTTCTTTGACAAATAATTCAGTGTTGTATTCTATACTGCTACAAGGTTTTGGTGGACAAACTGTAAATTTTGTAATACAGCTTTGAATTATATCATCCTGAAGTTCAAATGTTATGCAATTTTCACCAATTATACCAGCTTGAATAGTGCAAATTAAATTTCCATAAGAGCAAGATTGCGATAAATTGGTACTTAAATTTTTAATTTTGAAAGTTCCATTTCCTGGAACCATCACATCAAATGACCAAGTATCTCCAACAACACTTGTTGTACATTGAACATTTTTGATATTAGTCTCAAAAAATTTATCGCAACCAGAACAGTATTCTGGAGGCTCAATTTGATAATTAAAGACGCAACCATTTATATTTATTGTCATTAACCAACTTCCTTCTTGAATGAGTATCGGGCCTAAAGTAAAAGTACTTGAACCTGTCCCAGATTTCATTATATAAAGGCCTGATTCATTTGGATATGGGTTGTCTAGTTGTCTTTCTATACTCCAACTATCTCCTTGATTCGCGGATAGCGAGATATTTACATAATAATAATCATCGGAAATATTATCATTCGTTGAATTATTATAACAACCGCTTTTTATATAGTTTGCATCATACAATTCAAAGTCATCTAAACAAATATTTATAGAATTAGTTGGTTGAGCTGGTAGTAAAGTATTATTATATTTAAAGTATAAATTAGTAAATAATTCTCTACATTGACTTTTAGCGAAATTTGATATGGGGACATCAAAACATACTGTTTTTAAACTGTGATCTATGGAAATATTATTTATTGTGAATCCAGGAGCATCTATATGATCAAGAACCCAATTCCCGCATACAGTTGGTAATTCGTATTTAGCACATATTTGAATAGATTGTCCATCGCACGATTTTCTCTTTATACCTACTTGTGAAATTGGATTAAAATCATCAGAAGTTAACTCTCCATATCCTTGAGCCGATCCTTGACAAGACTCACAAAATCCATCGATATAAGCATAACCAAAATGACAACCAAGACCACAATCGGCTGCGGATATTTCGATAGTCGCAATATTTCCAATTTCTGATTCTGGTATTTTGATTCTATGACAAGTCCAATTAACGACATCAATAGGATCGAAATTACAAGAATCAACATAGTTTTGTTCACATGGTAAAATGGCGGCATCAAAGCAAAGATTTGAAAGAGGTGCAAGATCGCAAGTAATACTAAAAAAAGGCTGATTATTGATATGAATAGGTACGAGTGCATTTTCTAATACTGCGGCATACCAGACAGTTAATTCTCTATTTTCAGCTGTGACTTTAAATCTTTTTCTCATTTTATTAATTTCTCGATCATGATAACATGGATCATTAGTTCCATATTTATTATTTAGTAAAAGCGCTTTCTCACCAAATTTTGTTTTATTAATTCCAACCAATTGGTCAACGCCAGAATTCACAATCTCAAATCTAAAAGGATTTGGAGCAGACCAATTAAGCCATGAAACTGAACTATTATAGTTAGTAGGGCTACAATCATTGCTTCCTATTTGATAATTTGTGAGAAAAAATCTATAATATGTAAAATCCTGTTCAAACCCTCCATTGTCACAAGCAAAAGTATCGACCTGCGAATAGGATTTAATAGGGAGAAAATTCATAAATAAAAAGATCAATAGAAGGTGAAACTTTTTTAAATTGCTGTGTGCTGTGTGCTGTGTGCTGTGTGCTGTGTGCTGTGTGCTGTGTGCTGTGTGCTGTGTGCTGTGTGCTGTGTGCTGTGTGCTGTGTGTTAGAATGTTACTTTTGAATAATAAAAAGGTAATCATAATTAATTAAATTAAAAATGTTAAAAAAATAATTTTACGATGTCTTGAGTTTGGGATTCTACTGTGAGTATTTACGAAATTTATGTTTTATTTCCATAGGCCAATGTGTTTTATAGTTTTAAAGATGCAATTTAAAAATGTTAGTTGAAATTTTCTAATAAATTTTCATATATTTTTTCTAGTAAATTGTATTGAAATGAATGATAGTGTTTTAGTTAGTAACTCGTTACTGCCTTCATAAATAACCCACCTAAATCCTCCCTTGAAAATGGAGGACTTTAATCGTAATATATTTGCTCATTAAAAATCCGTGTCCTTCTGTTAATCCGTTTAATCCGTGATTCTGATTTTTGATTGCAAATTCATTCTCACATTAAACATGTCACCCCTCTGGGGTTCATAATTGCTATTTGAATTTTTCTATTGACATGTCGCTCCTCTGGAGCTATTTGAAAAACCATTTGCAGATTTGCACATTTTCAAATTTGCAAATTATTTCTCTAATTCTCTAATTAAAAAATCCGCGTCCTTCCTTTAATCTCTCTAATCCGCGATTCTGACTTTCTATTTGCAAATTTGCACATTATGCTCATTTGCAAATTAATTATCACATTAACTAATTATCACATTAGACAGCTCCGATTAAGGGTTTGTTTTAATTTCTTTACCTTTGTAGAAAATTGATCTGATGCATCGGAGGTTTACTTTGATTTTGTGCTTTATGATGTGGGTGTTTGCTTTAGGAGCACAGTCAGGATTGAATCGATTCCTACTACCCTCTGATAGTTTAAACAAGAAGAGACTTCATCAAGGGATTGCATTTTCTGCTTTGACTTATAGTGCTTTTTCCATAGGACTTTATCAGGCTTGGTATAAAAATGGCGATCTCGGTAAATTTCATTTTTTCAATGATATCGGTGAATGGAAAAATATGGATAAGATGGGTCATGTCTATGATGGTTACTTTCAATCTGATCTGTGTTTTCGCGGTGCAAAGTGGGCTGGATTGAGTGATAAAAAAGCGATGTGGGTCGGAGTTGGTATGGCGAATTTGTTTCAGACCACAATTGAAGTTTACGATGGCTATAGCAATAAATGGGGCTTTTCGTGGGCAGATATTTCTAGCAATCTCATTGGCTCAGGTTTTTTCTTGACGCAACAATTGTTGTGGAAGGAACAGCGAATCCTTTTGAAATTTTCTTCGCATGTAGAAAATTATAAAAATTATAATGACGATATTCAAGAGCGAGTTAAAGCCCTTAATGGAAACTCCATTGGTGAGAAACTGTTGAAGGATTATAATGCGCAGACCTATTGGATTTCATTTAATCCCAGTTTGTTTTATTCTAAATCCAAGTGGCCAGCATTTTTAAATTTTGCAGTGGGATATGGTGCAAATAATTTGTTTGGTGGATATAAAAATGAATGGACAAATAATCAAGGCAATCAAATCGTTTTGGATAAAAATATCTATCCTAGAGGGAATGAATATTATTTGAGTTTAGATTTAAATCTAACTAAAATTCCTGTCAAAAATAGGTTTCTGAAATCAACACTATATGTCTTAAACATTTTTAAAATACCAGCACCAACTGTTGGGATAAGGCATGGAAGGGTGGATTTTAATTTTTTATATTATTGAGCAATTCTTTTAAATCTAATTGAATTTTTTTATGCAAGTTTATATTGCTATTTTAAGGGGAATCAATGTCAGTGGTCATAAGTTGATCAAAATGGAAGCACTTAAGAAAAGTTTGGAGAAGCTATTGTTTACCAGTATTCGCACTTATATCCAAAGTGGCAATATCGTGTTTTCAAGCAAAGAAAAGGATATTAAAAAAATCGAACAGAATATATCTAAGATTATACTGGATGATTTTAATTTTGAAGTGCCTTGTAAAGTTGTCACAAAGGAAAAATTAATCAAAGTTTTAAATCATAATCCTTTTAATAAAGACCACTCTAAGGATCCAAGTTTTATGTATCTCACTTTCTTATCTGACATCCCTTCAAATTTGGATCTTAGTATTTTTCTAGAAAGGCGATTGGAAGGTGAAGAGATTGTTTTTTATGAGGATGTGGTGTATTTATATTGTCCAAAATCTTATGGCAATACAAAATTGTCGAATAGTTTTATAGAGCAAAAATCAAAATTGACAGCGACAACAAGAAATCTGAAGACATGTCATGCTTTGGTCGGTTTGGCTGAATTGGATTAATTTGAAAATAAAGAATTATTCTGCAAAGTATTTGTTATTGATAAATTCCTGGTCAGTTAGAGACTCTAAGAATGCTTTTAGTTCTATTTTTTGTTGAGTTGTCAAATCTAATTTTTTAATAAGAGGATTTTTGTGAGGATGTGCTCTACCTCCAGAATTATAATGTTCTATAACTTCTGAAAGTGTCAATAAAGAACCATCATGCATATATGGAGCAGTCAAGGCAACATTGCGCAAACTGGGCACTTTGAACAATGCATTGTCCTCGGCTTTGCCAGTTGCCCTTTGTTTGCCTAGATCTAAATATTGATCATATAATCCATTATTTTCAAAGCTGTAATTCGTAAAATTAAAACCATTATGACATTGGCTGCAATTCGTTCTTTCAGAAAAAAATAAGTCTTTGCCTTTGATAACATTCATAGATATAGCATCATTTGTTTTTTGAATGAAATGCTTGTCATAGATAGAATTTCCAGTGATCAGACTTCTCTCAAAACAAGCTATTGCTCTCGTTAATACAAATGCATCAAAATTTCTTGAATAGGCTTTTTGAGCAAGTTTTTGATAGCTTTCTGAAAGCGAAAGTCTATCGACGATCTCAGGCATGGAGAAGTCAAATTCGACATGTTCTTGAATGGGGACAAGGATTTGCATTTCAAGTGTTGGTACAGAGCCTTCGCGCAAAAAATAAGGATGATAGCCCACGTTTCCCAATGATGGTGCATTGCGTGAGCCTAATCTTTTCTCGATTCCTTCGGATTTTTTTAAGCCATCAGTAAAGGCTAAAGCTTGTTGATGGCAAGAAGCACAGGAAATACTATAATCTTTTGATAGGCCTTTCTCATAAAATAATTTTTTACCCAATTCCCATCGGTCGTTAGTAAAAAAATTATCTGAAGAAAAAACCATCTCTGGAAAACCTTCAGGAATTTTTATTTCGAAAGGCTCCTGAGATGGTGATTCATTTTTAATACAGGATATTATAAAACAAAACGACAATAGAAATATTAAAAAATATAATTTTCTAACACTTTTCAATTTATTTTATAAACAATTTTTTAGACAATAATGACTTCTTTTCACCTTCAAATTCAACAACTATTGTGCCATGGATATTTGATATTGGAATATTCAAATTCTCTGTTTCTGCTGTTATATTTTTTGAAAATATGAGAACACCACTCATGTTGAATAGATTCAATTTTTTTGCAGTTAAATTTGGATTGAAGTATTGAATAAATAAATTATCTGAACTCATGCCACTAACAGTAAAACTGATGTCAGACTGTTCAGGATTTTTAATATCAGTAACATTGGCAACACTGAAGACAGAAGCTGCAATATTATCCATGAGCATCGTAGAAGGACCAGACGCAGCATGACTATTCAAACCATTCTTGATATTCAAATTCTTAATTAAGTTGCTATAGTCAGCATTCACGTTTAGTATCGCTTTGCCTGATTGCGTCAAGCTTGGTGTGACTGTCAAGACAATGCTTCTATAGTTGACATCTTCCACTGTATGGATATGAAAGTTTTTATTGAATGTAGTTCCTGTGCCTCCATTGGAGTTTCCTTCCAAAGCAATAAATCGATATCCAGAAGTCCATCCCCAATGCATGGAAGGATTCTTCAATGCCAATGGATGTGAAGATGGGTATGTAGCAGGATCTAAGTGATTCGCTTCTTCATCTACGCCAATTGAAAATTGAATTCCTTCAATGTTTGTGACAGGCAAGGTTCCGAGATTTAAGATTGTATCTCTTTGAGCACTAACTAAAAAATATAAATCTTTCACAAGATGGCTCTTGCCTCCATCATAAATTACTTTTATTTGGGAGACATAATATTGAAGACGTGTAATCTTGAAATCAAAATCAGTTCCTTGGTACACTTTAGACAATGCGAAAGAATTGCCAGCCCAGTTTGGATGAATCTGAAGCGAAACTTCAGTGCTTTGAGCAATTGCAAAATTTAAGAATAAACTAAGGCATAAAAACTGTAAAAACTTCATTTTAAATTGGTTTATTTTTTCTAAGAATTATTGAAAGTCATATTGACTGATACTCCTGCCGTGATAGTTTACCACAAGAAGTTTTGAATCTTTTGCAATGACATCAGCGGGCTTGTCCAAGCCTTCATTTAGGACTTGTATCAAGAGACCATTCAAATCATAAACTAATATACGACTATTTTCAAAATCCGTTATAAAAATATTATTTTTAGTCACAAATAAGCCTGTTGCAGCATTGATTTTCTCTGCTTCGCCCACTGTAAGGAGATGTTTGCCATCTAGACCAAAAACTTGAACTCTGTGATTATATGCATCGGCGACATAGATTTTTTCATTTTCTATTTGGATATCAGTGGGATAAGTGAATTGTCCGTTCTCCTTTCCCTTGGATCCAATTTCAAAGGTACTATCCTGGGTTTGACATGTGACTCTATGATTATAAAAATCAGCCGCATAGAGTGAGCCACGATATTCATCCACTCCAGAGATCGCATCAAATTCAAACTTTGATGCCAAAGTTTCCTTTTGATCGTGACTGAGTTTGGAGATTTCATCAGCTCCATATTCTGCGATAAATAGACTCGTGTCTTGCCAAGAAACATGCATAGGTCTATCAAAATTTTCAAAAATTTGCAATAGCTTTCCTTCTGGATTCATTTTGATAATTCTATTGTTGTCTGCATCAGTGATGAATAAATTTTCATCCTTGTCCAAAGCAATACCCACTGGACCCAAAGAGTCCAGTGAGATTGTTTTATTGTATTTCCAAGTAGCTGGTGCCGCTTGTTGTTTAGTTGGATTATTGCATGAAGCAAATAGACCAATCCAAGTTAATAATTGAATTAAGTATTTCATTTTATTATATGGGATTATCTGTATTGGCAACAAGCAGGAAGATTATTATACACAGCATCATTCGCTTTGGATAGTTCCGTGTCGTGACCTGATTTTGCAACGGCATTTTGAATATCGATGGCTTTTACTTTTGCATTATTGAAACTCACTATAAGCAACTTGGTATCGACATCCCATACTGCTGTATGGACTCCTTTGATTGATTTTGCTGCTCTCTCAATTCTAGCTTTGCACATTTCGCAGTTTCCAGAGACTTTGAAGCTTATTTGTTGCTTGCCCATTTCTGTTGGTTTAATGTCAGAATTGACATCACCAGTAGATTCAGATTTGCCATTGCTGCGCAATACACTAATGCCTTTTGCTGTATAGCCAGCTTTATTTACCAATGCATCTGCATCAGTAAGTTTCATTGCATTTGCAGCTGGTACATTATAAGTCATTTTACCTGACTGGATATCGATTTTTATTTGATCTATGCCTTTTACTTTTTTGAATTTTTTCTCTAAGCCATAAGCACAAAATGGACAGCCTAGACCTTCGACTCGAAGCGTAAATTGATCAGTTTGAGCGATCAGAAATTGAGTGCTAAGTATTACGAATAAAATAATATTTTTCATTGTTATGATTTTTAAAAAATTAAATAATTATTCTTGCGCCAAGTAGGACCGCAGAATTTTTGTGATAAGAAATAAGATTGTGAAAATTTTGAGCCACAGGAAATTGATATGAAAAGTCAAATGTATAGATCCCTTTTGCATACTGAATTCCTGGCGCTAAATAAATACCATACTGTGATTCACCCAAGTGACTTTGAGCAAAATTGGCTTCAGATTCCAAGTATAAATTCAATTGGTTCACAGGATAGCTTGGCTTTAATAAAGGTAGTCCGAAACCTAGTTTTGCGGATAAAAAATTGAGATGATTATTTGATGGTGCAAAATAATAGCCTAGCTCAGACTGTACGCCGAGTTTAAGACTCTCTCTTGCCCCTGCTAAACCCACATAACTCATGGCATGACCCATGCCTAGAACCATGGTTTCTAATTTTTTTCCTGTTGGAAACATTTGTTTAGCCTTTACAGCGATTCTAGTCGAATTTCCAATACCATCTTTTTTATAAAATTGGTATTTTCCCATGATGGATAAATCCCCTAAGTTGATTTTATCTGAAAAATGGTTAATCGGTATTTCGACGCCAAATGCGATTTGATTGCTGAGATTGTAATCTGCTTCCACCATCAATGTATTAAAGTCAAATGGCTTCATGTCATTGATTTTTATATATGATCTCAGAGTTCCTTTATTTGCTCCAAGCATGATAGGCTTGTCCAATAAAATAGGGGGACCTTGTGCGATAAGTACTTTTGTCAAGACAAGACAGACAATACTCCATAAACTTTTTTGTAACATATAAATTTTTGTATTTAAAATAATAATTAAGACCACTCAAAAGCATGCTTTCAAGTAGAAAATAGATATTATAAATACAAGATTTAACAGCGATACGACTGTACAAAACTCAATATCTCCATTTGGTTGGGAGGCGCATTGTACAGGTCAAAAAGAATTGTTTTATGATTGGAAAGGGGAAAATTAAATATCTGATAAGCATGATGTATTTCGGGAGAAACACAAACAAAACTACATTTAATTAAAGATTTTTCTACAAATGAGGTGAAATCGATTTTTGCTTTTACATAGTCAATTTCAGTTGTACAACAAGGCTTTGATTCAAGCTGAAGTCCGTGAGTTGCAAAAGATTCTATTGTCTTTTTGCAACATTGCTTTTTTTGAAGTTTCTTAGTACAGCAATGCTCTGCAGGAGCATAAACACCAATACTGGTTCCTTTAGCTGAACAAATATGGCTAAAAACTGGAATACCTGTACTAGACAGGAATAAGTTTAAAGCTAAAATAATTGAAAGAAACTTCATTTCAGGACGAAATTACGACGATCTTCTAAGCAGAAATAGACTTTAAATTAATATTAACATATAAGATTATTCTGCCAGATTCAGATTTTAGCTCTCATGGGAAGTGTACAAGCAGATCAGTTAATCCCCATGCATGCTGTTTTTTCCAAAAATTTAACTAATTTTGCAAATCAAATTTATTATTTAATGGGACGTATATTTGAAGTCAGAAAGCACAAAATGTTTGCGAGGTTTGCAAAAATGAGTAAACAATTTGCAAGAATAAGCAAAGAAGTATTCATGGCAGTAAAAGCTTCTGGGCCTTTACCAGAAAATAATCCACGACTTCGGGCAGCTTATCAGAATGCTAGATCTGTGAACATGCCAAAGGATCGTATCGAAGCTGCGATCAAGAAAGCAACATCAAAAGATGAGAAGGATCTAGAGATGTTGACCTACGAAGGATACGCGCCACATGGTATTGCGGTTTTTGTAGAGACAGCCACAGATAATCACACTAGAACAGTAGCCAATATCAGATCTTATTTTAATAAGTATAATGGAAGTTTGGGTGTCAATGGATCGGTGGCATTCATGTTTGAACACAAATGTACATTTAGAATCAAGCGACAGGCTGATATGGATTTGGATAGCTTAGAGTTGGAGCTAATCGATTATAATTGTGAGGAGATGAGTATCGAACCAGAGGAGATCATCATCTATGCTCCTTTTGATGCATTCGGCAAGATTCAATCATTCATTGAGAGCAATAATTTTGAGATGATAGAATCAGGATTTGATCGGGTTCCGACTACTACAAAAAAGCTGAGTCCAGAACAAGAAGATGACGTCAATAAGCTGCTTGATAAAATTGAAGATGATGAAGATGTGCTGAATGTGTATAGCACTATGGAATAAAATATAAAAATGAGTACAAAGACAATTATCGCGACATCTTCTTCAAGTTTTCTTAAAAGGCTCTTGATGTATCCATCCAAGACAAAAGCGATGATTTTATTTTGTGTTGCATTTTTATTATATTCTAACACATTATTAAATGAATTTGCATTGGATGATGGTATCGTCATCACTCAAAATGACTACGTCAAAAAAGGATTTTCAGGCATTCCGGATATTTTGAACAAGGATACTTTTCGCGGTTTTTTTAAGAAAGAAGGAAAGGATAAATTAGTCGCAGGAGGACGTTATAGACCTTTAAGCTTAGTATGTTTTGCTATCATCTATCAAGTCGCAGGAGAGAGTTCATTTTTATTTCATTTGTTTAGTATTCTAGCATTTTCTTTCCTAGTCGTTGTGATTTATAATTTGATTAAAAAATTATTATCGAAGACTTATAAAGATGAAGCGGATACACTTGCTTTTATTACTGCTTTATTATATGCTATCCATCCGATTCATACAGAATGTGTTGCAAACATTAAAGGCCTAGATGAGACTTTTGCTTTGTTGTTGCCTTTATTGGCCTTTTATTTCACCTTGGTGTATTTAGATACAAATAAGCTTATTGAACTCGTCAAAGTTTTTGTATTGTTTGTTTTGGGATTGTTTTCTAAGGAAAATGCAATTGTATATTTTTTATTGATACCACTTGGTGTTTATTTTTTTTATGGAAAGAATACAATTAATGTAAAATCACTATTTACCCTAGGATTAGCCTGTTTGATATTTTTAATGATCAGAGGGAGTATTCTTGGATGGAATATGACGGGTACAGCTTCAAATGAATTGATGAATAATCCTTTTCTTAAAGTTCAAAATGGCGTTTATACTGCTTTTGATTTTTCAGAAAAAATGGGTACGGTATTTTATACTTTGGGAAAATATATAATCCTGCTGATCGCACCACATCCATTGACACATGATTATTATCCCAAGCACATTGAGATGCATAATCTTTCTTCATTATCGAGTTTAGTGAGTTTATTATTTTATATTTTGCTTTTGTTTTTTGTATTTCGATACTGGAAAGCAAAACCGATAATTTCCTATAGTATTTTGCTGTATTTGATTCCTTTGTTTTTAGTGTCTAATCTTTTATTTCCTGTTGGAACATTCATGGGTGAGCGATTTTTATTTATGCCATCACTGGGATTTTGTTTATTGGCAGCATATCTTATTATTCAGATTAAATCTAATACAGTTAAACAGGTATTACTTGCGTCAATCCTGCTATTGTTTTCAGTCAAAACTTTTACTAGAAATTTTGTCTGGAAGAATGATAAGACTTTATTTACAACAGATGTTCAAGTGTCAAAAAACAGCGCAAAAATAAATAATGCCGTAGGAGGAGTCACGCTTGAAGCATTGGGGAAGGAAAATGACACAGCAGTAATCAATAAGACAGCAGATAGAGCGATAAAATATTTGAGCAAAGCGATAGAAATACATCCAAGTTACACTGGAGCTTATCTGCTTCGAGGTAATGCTTATTTTTACAAAAAGCAATATTCAAAAGCCATAGAGCAATATAAAATAGTCATTCAACAAACCCCGGAAGATACAGAGACATTTAAGAATTTGCAATTGGCTTATCGCGAAAGTGGAAGAATGAAAGGTTCTGTCTATGGCGATGTCGAAGGAGCAAAGATTGATCTTCAGCAAGCTATCTCAATGGATCCAAAAGATGAAGAGAGTATGATGCTATTGGGTATTGCAGAAGGTGTGTCAAAAAATTACCCAGCTGCGATAAATTATTTTGATAAAGTGATCGCATTGAATCCAAGATCAGCACAATGTTATTATAATTTGTACATCACTTATTCAAGTATGGCGAATAAGCAAAAAGCAGAAGAAAGTCTCCAGGCAGCCTTAGCTATAGATCCTGAGATCATTAAGAAAAACAGCGGACAATAAATAATGATTAAAAAAATTTTATTTCTATTCTTGATATGTAATATTGCTATTGCACAAGAGAGAATGTCAGAGAGTGAATGGATAGAAAAAGTCATGTCTCAAATGAACACTCAAGATAAGGTGTCCCAGCTTTTTGTGATTCGCTCTAAGAGCGATAACAATATTGAAGAGATAAATTATATTAAAAATTTATTAGCTAAATATGCAATTGGAGGTGTTTGTTTTTTTCAGGGCACTCCTCGACGACAGGTCGAACTGACTAATACATATCAAAGCATTTGTAGGATTCCTTTGATGATCAGTATGGATGCTGAATGGGGTACTGGTATGCGATTGAAGAATGAGGGATTCTCATATCCCAAGAATATTTCTTTAGGAGCAATAAGAAATAATCAATTGATCTATCAAACTGGTTATGATATCGGACTTCAGTTAAAGCGACTTGGAGTTCATATGAACTATGCGCCTTGTGTCGATATCAATTTGAATCCCAATAATCCTGTAATTAATGAACGCTCATTTGGATCTGACAAAGCAGAAGTTACATCAAAAGCGTTTTCCTATATGTATGGACTACAAGATGCTGGTGTATTGGCATGTTTGAAACATTTCCCAGGACATGGCGATACAGATACAGATTCACATTATGATCTTCCTGTTTTATTGCATTCCAGAGAGCGAATAGACAGCATTGAGAGTTTTCCATATAAGGTCTTGACGAAGTATGATGTCGCTTCATTGATGGTGGGACATCTGCATATCCCTAGTTTAGACAGTGTATCTAATATTCCTGCTACATTGTCCCCATTGATTGTAAAAAACTTAATCAGAGATTCTTTGAAATTTGAAGGGTTAATTATCACTGATGCTTTGGAAATGAAAGGCGTCACTAAGAATTACACCAATGGACAGTTGGAGTTAATGGCATTTAAAGCAGGGAACGATATTTTATTATTGAGTGAGAATGTAGAGAGGTCGATTGGCTACTTAGTTGCGGCAATAGATTCCAATAAAATATCGATAGCTGATCTTGATGAAAAAGTAAGAAGAATACTCAAAGCAAAATATAAAGTGGGTTTGGATCAGCTTTCGCTAATTTCAACAGATAATATTGAGCTAGACTTGAAAAAACCTGAATTTACTGCATTCAAGGAAAAACTTTACCGTGAGTCGATCACGCTTTTGAAAGATTTTAAAAATCAAATTCCAGTGCGAAATTTAGATCAAAAAATGGTTTCTATTTCGTTTAATTCAGAATCGAATTCAAGTTTTCAAAATCGAATTCAGAGCTATAAGAAAATAAGGAAATTTATTTATAAAAGTGGTGAAATTCCAAATGAGGAATTCGAGAAACAAATTTCATCTACTGATCACGTATTGATCTCATTGCATAAACTCAATTATAAAAAGGAGTCAAATTTTGGCTTGTCCAACGAACTAATTAACTGGATAAACCAAATGGCATTATCACATAATATTACACTTATCGTATTCGGAAATCCATATATTATATCAAAATTTCAAAACATCAATTCCATTGTTTTGGCATATGAGGATAATCCACTAGTGCAAGATATCACCGCACAATTAATATTTGGTTCGGGAGAAATTCAAGGTAAAGCGCCAGTAGATTTGGGATTTAATTATATTAAAAATATAAAGAGACCAAACTTATACAGACTAGGTTATGCTACTCCTGAATTTGCAGCTTGTTCTTCAAAAGTCCTTGAACAAATAGATGAACTTGCAGCGCAAATGATTCGAAATAAAACGACTCCTAGTTGTCAAATTCTCGTCGCAAGAAAAGGAAAAGTGATCTATAATAAGTCCTTTGGATTTTTGCGATACGATTCTCTTGAGTCAGTAACCAATAATACTATCTATGATGTCGCTTCATTGACTAAAATTGTTGCTACTGTGCCCAGTTTAATGATATTGGAAGATCGGAATCAATTTGATTTAAAAAAAAAGTTTGTAGATTATTTTACTGAATTCGCCAACAGTAATAAAGCTGATGTAAATTTTAAAGATTTTCTTTTGCACCAAGCACGATTTGTGTCTTGGATTCCATTTTACAAGAATACATTATTTTCTCCAGATACTTTGAATGAAATCAATTGGGCATTTTATAGAAAAGAGAAAAGTGATAGTTTTTCTATTCAAGTTTGCGATAGTTTATTTTTGAGAACAGATTATAGAGATTCAGTATATAATCGTATTATATTGTCAAAGCGACATGATGAAAGAAAATTTTTTTATTCTGATATTGGTTTCTACTTTATGCCAAGGTTGATTCAACAAATCACAAAGAAACCCTTTGAAGATTTTATTAATTCGGAAATCGTAAATCCAATAGGGATGGAGAATTTTTGTTTTAATCCTTTGACAAAGGGTTTTGGGAAGAGTCAGGTTGCGCCAAGTGAAATAGACGATTATTTCAGACATCAGGAGATACAAGGATATGTACACGACATGGGGGCTGCTATGTTGGGTGGAGTGAGTGGACATGCTGGTATCTTTTCAAATGCTGAAGATCTAGCCAAACTAAATCAATGTTTTCTGAACAGAGGAAATTATGGTGGAATAGAAATCATCAGTTCTGGAACGATAGCAAAGTATACGGATCGCGATTCTGAATTACAAAGAAGAGGCATTGGATTTGATCTTCCAGAATTAAACCCCAAAGATCCTCCTTATATTTCTAATATGGCTTCAGCGGCTACTTACGGTCATCAAGGATTTACCGGGACTTGCGTGTGGACAGATCCAAAAGCTGAACTTATCTATGTATTTTTATCCAATAGAACTTATCCGAAATCATCGCCAAACTATTTGCACAAGTATCGATATCGGACTAAAATACAGGATATCATCTATAATTCTTTTCTATAATGAAGATTGAAAATATCATCTCTTTTCGATATTTATTCAGTAGAAAATCTTCTAATGCAATCCATTGGATAACTGGTATTTCAATATTAGGTATTTCAATTGGGACTGCAAGTTTAATCCTAGTTTTATCTATTTTTAATGGCTTTGAAGAATTGTTGTCTAGTTTTTTTTCAAAACACAATCCAGATGTTAAGATTGTCTTGAAGGAAGGTAAATTTTTTAAAGACGATAGTTCCACGATTGCTCGTTTGCAATCATTGGATGGTATTAAATTAATATCAAAGACTATTGAAGAAAATGCATTATTTATTTATCAAGAGACCCAAGATTTTGGAACGATAATGGGTGTTGATTCTGCATACAATGTGGTTTGTTCATTTGATGAAGCTATAATAGAACAAAGCGATTTGAACTGTAAGGAAATTAAGAATTGTGGTTTGATAGGACTTGGTGTGAGAAATAAATTAGGAATAGATTTATCCAATCCTCTTGATGAAATTCGTATTTTTATTCCAACGCTCAATAATGGAATGGAAGATAGAAGCATGAGTTCACTTAGATCACTTTATATCAAGGCTTCAAAAGTCTTTAATATCCATCAAGAACAAGATTTTGAATATATCATAACTGATTTAGATATACTGAGGAATTATTTGCAAAAAGAAAATCAACTTAGCAGTATCGAAATAAAGTTAAAGAATGCTAATGATGACGCAGTAGTCCAAGAGATTAAAAAAATCATGGGAAATGATTTTATAGTAAAAGATCGCGCTAAGCAAGATGAATCTTTTATAAAAATAATGAAGTTAGAAAAATGGATGTTTTATGCATTGTTCAGTTTGACATTAATCATCGTTTGTTTTACTTTAATCGGAACACTATGGATGATTGTTCTAGAAAAGAAAATGGATATTGCGATTTTGAAATCATTGGGAATGTATGACTCAGATGTAAAAAAGATATTTATTCGATTGGGCTTGGCATTGAGTGCAATAGGGATTCTACTAGGATTTGTTTTTTCGATCACTTTTTATTTTTTGCAAAAGAAATATGGATTAATTGGAGTTCCTGAAGAGTTCATCATTGACTCTTATCCTATAAAAATGTTAGGTTTGGATTTTATAATTGTTGCAGGAACAGTTTTGGCTATTGGCTTTATCGCTAGTTATCTTCCCTCTCGAAAAATTGACAGCATCCCTTCTATTTTCAGGGAGGAATAGATTGCATTAATATTTATATATTATTTTTCAATATGTAAGCACTTCATTGATTGCGCTATTCAGATTTGAATTAAAATATTTTCTCCTTGTGCATCTTATTTTGGCTTCTGTTTGTTGCTTTAGAGTAATTTTACCGTTGAATTTAAAGTAAATATGAAAAGGATTATAGACCCAAAAAGCTTGATTGTATCTGATCTTCATCAAATCATGCTTGGAGCAATATCGCCTCGGCCCATAGCCTTTGTCAGTACAGTTAATTCCAAAGGAGTACAAAATCTAGCGCCCTATAGTTTTTTCAATGCTTTTAGTAGTAATCCACCAATTATCGTCTTTTCTTCAAATAGAAGGGTGGAAGGGAATACAACTAAGGATACATTGCACAATATCATGGAATCGATGGAGTGTGTTGTGAATGTAGTCAGTCATTCCATTGTGAGACAGATGATGCTATGTTCGGTGGATTTTCCTTCAGATGTAAGTGAATTTTCAGCTTCAGGATTGACTCCAACAAAGGCGAGTATCGTCAAGGCGCCAATGGTAAAGGAATCGCCTGTGAGCATGGAATGCAAGGTTAAAGAGATCATTACCTTGGGTGATGGTGGTGGCGCTGGACATCTTATCATTTGCAATGTCGTATGTATTCATTTGGAAGAAGATGTTTTGGATGAAAATGGTAGAATAGATCCTCATAAAATTGATTTGATGGGAAGAATGGGACGCGCATTTTATGTGCGAGCTAGTGGAGATGCTGTCATGGCAATGCCTCAGTCTCAGCAGCTTCCTATCGTCACTTATCCAAATCTGCCAGAGCATGTGCGAAAAAGTGAGTTGCTCACTGCAAATGACATTGCATATTTGGCAGGATTGAAATCATGGCCTACTTTGTCTGAAGCTATGCAACTTGCAATGGAAATAAAGGAGTATAAAAATCTTGAACAAAGAGAAAGAACCATAGGGAAACTTCATCAGTTGGCAAAGTCTTTTTTCAATGTAAAGGAGTATGATAAGGCTGTAGCAGTGCTTGCTACGATTTAGTTTTTTTCTTCAAATTTATTTAGTCATTAATTATTGGAGCCATCTAGATTAAACCTTTCATCATACTTCAATAAAAAAAAACAGCGCAGTAAATCCTCTCCACGCTGTTTTTCAACAAGTCAGACTATTTATTCAGTTTAGCCTGATTCAAGCATTAAAAAAATTAAAAATATTAACCAATTTATTTAACCATAATCATTGAAGTATTTGAAATTGACTTATCCTTTGAAGTCAGCTTCATCATATAAAGCCCTGTGTACAATTCTTTTTCCAAGCGAATCATTTCATTTAGTTTGATTGTTCTCACATCCACAAGTTTACCATCGATACTATAGACCTCTAAATCCATCATTTTTGTGATTCCTGTTTTATCAGAGATTAAGAAGTGATCTAGAATTGGATTTGGGTTTATAGTAATTTCGAATTCAGAGTGATTTGATTGACTAGCGGTATTTTGTCTTTGTTCAATATTCGGATCAATTCTAATATCGCAGTATACATTTAAATAAGCTCGTATAATAGATGAGTAATCACCATGAGATCTTTTAGCAAGTGATTTGAAATAATTTTTATCATCTGTTGATAAATTATACTGATCTTTTTGTTCGGATTTTATCTTAGCAATGTGAGTAATGAAAAGTCTTAACGATTCGATATCTTTTGCAAATTCGTGTTTTTTGTTTTTGTTACACCAAGTATGAATTTGATCTAATTTATTTGAAAAAAACCATTCATAGATTTGACTAATTTCTTTCGTCTTCACAGGTAATTTTTCTTTCCAGCTGATATCTTCAAGTTCAAGAGCTGCACTATTTTGTAAAGCTGAGTTGACGATCATTTGACTTTCTATTTCTAGATTTTGCATCATAGACAAATTGGATTCCGAATTATTCTCTAAGATCGATTTTTCAGAATAAGTATTCACCCATGCATTTTCCAAAGATTCACCGGACTTCATTTTCATTGAATTTTCAAAATGATTAGGGATTTTATCTTCTATTTTTTTAGGATAAATATCGTAATGACAAGATTTATTATTTTTTGAATCGGCACCGATATTTTTTCCTAAATAGGTAAATATGGATTGTGGATTTTGTGCATAATGCCAGTTGATTACATTTTGTGGAGCATTGATATTCATCACCATTGAATTGGAGAGGAATATATTGCCTGAGCTTTGTTCAGATGATCCCCATTCAATCTTTAAATCAGAACAAATACCTTCTAGAGCTGCATTTGAACTATGCCATTGATTGCAGCCGAGATCGGTAAGTTTATTTGATCCATTGAGCAAAAGAGGGTTTTTGTAGAAGAAGTTTTCTTCTATTTTTAAAGCTTGTTGTGGATCTTGAAATATGACTTTTTTTCTAAAATTATTTGCATAAATGTTTCCACTGCAAAGTCCCATAGGACTTACATCGCCATCTACAAAATTTTGTATCATTTCCAATCCAGTTCCAAGATTTCGGACTGCAATATCACAATTATCAAATTTGCTGCTTTCGATTTGCATGCCATTTTGAAGGCCAGAGAGTCCGCCTTCTTTGTCTATCCCCACTGCAAAACCAGTGAACAAGGTATTGCTACTTATGGAAATATTGCCATTCAATGATTTTAAGGCAGTGACTTCTTTGCCTTCATTATTTATAAATTTGGTGTTGTCTATTTTTGCACCAGTATTGATTAATCTAACTTGTACAGTGTTGCAATATTTTGGAACATTTATTTCACTATTTGTCAATGCTAATCTTACATCATTTTCGCAATGTATGGCTTTTCTATTATTCTGAAATTTTGAATTTTCAAGAGTGATGCGACCACCATTTAGTGCTTGGATCCCATTTTCTGAATATTCGATTATTGAATTATTTTTAGTATTACAGAATTTTTATTTGTCTCTAAATAGATGCCATCCCAATTGGCAAGTTTTACAAGATTTTGACATGGGCTTGTAGGATTTGTGGTGACTCTAGTTAGTGTATAGTTATCTAAAGTCAGCGAGCCATTGTTTCTCAAAATTATTTTTTGCTTATCACATAGCGTTTTACTTCCATTGGACCATTTTGTAGGACTTGTGAGGATAATATCAGCACAGGCATTAGTGGGAGCACAAGATGTAATATATTGTGGGAATCGCAATGTAATCCACTCTCTCATTTTACACAATTGACCAGTGGTAAAAAAGCATTTGCAATGTTCGGGATAATAGCTCATGATATTATCCACAGGGATATTCCAAGGTGTCTGTGTATCGCCACATTTATCGGGTACGGACGCTGGAATAGTTTGCTGACAAGTTGTGGTATTAATCCAATTATAATAATCTGGCTTGCCATCTTTTGGTGCAAGGTCTTGTGAATAAGGATCTGCTCCTGTATCATCAAGGCCATCACCTGATCCATCATTTGGGTCAAGCGGATTCTTGCATTCCCAGTATGACTCTGGAGAAACCCCTTGATTCCATCCATGTGTATGCAATAAAGCAAACATGTGTCCCACTTCATGCATACAATGCCAAGCATTGATTGATGTGTATGTAATATTTTTTCCTGGTAAAGCCATGCCATCCCCTCCTGCAGCAAACTCAGAATACACATGAAATGCATTTTCATCATATCCCAATTGTGATCTATAATAAGCGATGTTGGCATCTGATCCATAGAATAGTTTATCATCTAAATCTCGCGGACCATTCAGCTCAAAATTAATGGTTCGCTTATCGATACAATCTTGATCAAGTATTAATTTAATTTTCCCACGATACAAGAAGTCATTGAGCTTCGCTAGTAATTCTGAATAGACCTGATCTGAAGGAAAAGGGGCAGTATTACTAGGATCTTTGATGAAGTGAAATTTAATTTTTACACAGATCATAGATGCAGCATCGAGATCACAGTTGGCTCGGGTTTGATTTACTGCTTGTGCTACTGTCAAACATCGTGAAGGAGTCTGACAGTAGCCTTGAAAGAGAGCTAATACTAAAACCAAACTAAACCATAAAATCAAAATAAAGAAAGTCAACATTCGATGTTGATAAAAATTGGGGTTATACAGGGACAGACACATATTAATTTTTTTATTGGTTTCAAATTATTTTAAAAAAATCGACGTGTCAGGAAAATTTGACTTAATCAAATTTAAATTTCAAATCAGAATAAATTACTATACTAGTTATTCTTGTCTGATAATTATGATGTAAAATTAATAGGGGTATATAAGATTGTATCCCTTTTTACAGAATTGAGAATCAAGTGTTAATTAATTTGATCTAATTGGTAAATTTCACTAAAAAATCCATTTTTAGCATCCTTATTTTGCAAAATGAATCGTTTTCCATGATTTCTGCTGGCTTTTGTATCATTTGATACCAAATAAGCCAAGATTTTTATAGAAAAGTACAGAATGCTCTAAATTAATATTCAATTTATGGTAACATTTTTCTATTTTCAAACAATACAGTTAGAGAAGGTGAGTGAGGCACATGCATTTAAAAGATTTAAATCAATGGGTAGCTCTGTTGGATAAATGAGCTTTTAAATTTTTTCAATAATTTCAAAATTAATAGAAAAAAAAATTTCTATCATGCCAAATACATATATTTTCTCAATGGGTGTAGATCGTACAGAAGATGATTATACGACCCCATTAGCTTGCTGTGAATATGATGCAGAATCTTTGTGTAAAACCCTTGCTAACTTATACCAGATTAAAGAGGCTGAGTACTTTTCTTCATCCACTTGCACGACTGAGTTCTTTCATTTTAAGATGGATCAATATTCTCGCAAATTAAAAAAAGGCGATAATTTGATTTTGTATTTTTCTGGCCACGGTGGGCAAGTGCGAGATTTAAATCGAGATGAGTTACAAGCTGATAAATTAGATGAAACACTCTGTCTTTATGATCGAATGCTGCTCGATGACGAAATTTTTATGGCACTTTCAAAATTTAAAGCGGGAATAAATATTTTATTTTTTTCAGACAGCTGTCATAGTGGAACTATTTCTAGGACTGTAAGAATCAATGAAAATCCACCAAAAGGCGCCAAATTCTTTAAAGGTGCGGAAAGGTTCCAAGAAGAGCATATTGAGCTTTATAACAAAATAAAAGGAGCTGAACTTTCAAATGTAAAGGCTAATTTATTTTTAATCTCGGCATGTCAAGATCACGAATATGCCTTTACTGGATCTCCAAATAGTTTATTTACTGGTGTAATCCTAAGAGAGATTCAAAAGAAACCAAACATGACTTTATCACAATTGGGTAGAGCGGTTTCGACAGATTCTAAGTTGCGTCAAAAGCAAACACCAAGAGTGACCAATCAAGGTGCATCCACTAAGCCATTGACAAAATTGCTGCTTTCTGAAAAACCAAAGGGAGAAGAAAAAAAGGATTGGAGGATTAAATCCTATTATATACATTTTAAGACAGAAGCTTTGGCTAAAAAAGTTATGTCAAAAGGAAAAAACTGGTTTGGAAAAGAAGCAAAATTAATTTTGTCAGATGGCAATACTGTAGAAATCCAATATAAGAATAATTATGTCAAAAGCAATCTCGAAATTGAGATCAAATCAAGAACATCAAGAAAATTCTAATTGATAAAAAAATGTAAGGCAGAATATATTGAACCAGATTTTCAGATAGCCCTTCCTGAGACTCACAGCAAGTCTGTCGCCTCCGCCAATCCAAATGAATTTTGAAGTCTTGGCCTGCTCCACAGCAGAATATTTTTGATTGGTATAAGAAAGATGAATATACCCAACTTGAATCCGCACTGCATGAAGTAGAATCTAAGATAGACGCTCAGTTGAGGAATGTTCGTATAGGACATATTGATACAGGTTGCTGGCCGGATCACCCAGCAAGTCCAGTGAGACTGATGATTGATCTTGGAATGTCATTTGTAAAAGGTGAGACGAAGGATCCAAAAGTCAGAATAAAAAATGGGAAGCTAATTTTCATGGACTTTCCACCTCAGTGATATTGGCAGGAGGAATGGTTGGGCCAAATGAAGGAAGATATGATCAGAATAGTGGAGAAGTCGGTGCAATTCCATTTGCAGAAATCGTACCTCTGCGCATTGGTGATGAAGTATTTTTGATTCAAGGTAGATTGGATGCCTTTGTTCAAGCGATGTATCGCGCTATCGATCTACAATGTGATGTGATCAGTATTTCAATGGGTGGTGCCCCTACGAGAAAGATGGCAGAAGCTATTAATTTGGCTTATGAAAAAGGTATTGTCGTTGTTGCAGCAGCAGGAAATAATTTTAATGTGCCTCTAGATATTTTTGTTCCAGAGGAAGTCGTCTATCCATCTCGTTTTGATCGTGTGATTACTGCAGTCGGTGCTACTGCAAATCAATATCCATATGATTTTGATGCACAAGATGATGTAAAAAGTTTTCCCAATGGTGAACAGATGCAAGGCAATTCTGGTCCTGCATCCGTCATGAAGACTGCCATTGCTGCATATACTCCAAATGTTCCATGGGCTACCGTTTCGCTTGAAGAAACAGATCCTAAATATAGTTTCTCTCGACGAGGGGGAGGGACTTCCAGTGCAACACCTCAGATCGCTGCAGCAGCTGCATTATACATTGTTTATTATAGGAATCAATTGATTGCAGAAGGCTATAATGACACTTGGAAACAAGCAGAATCAGTTAGACAAGCATTGTTTAGCTCTGCTGATAGTAAGAAGATTCCAGAATCAAAAAAATATTATGGCAATGGCGTTCTTCAAGCTAAAAAAGCTCTATCCAAATTCATTAAAGTGACAGATGATCAAAAGGCAGAAAGAGCAAAGGTTTCAGATTCCCTGATAGGAGAATTTATTGCATTGTATACCAATTTATTTTAAATAAAAAATATGAATATCGCTGAAACAAAAACCATCAAATTCCATACAAAAGAGTATGAATATGATTCTGGAATCGATGTTCAAATTGATGAAGAGTATGTATTTAAAGCATGTGTGATTGACAAATTGATGGACTGGTTTGTCCCAACCACTCTAGATGGATTTTTTAACCCTTTGCTTCTTATTTTAAAAAAAAGAGTAAAATCTGAGAACTGCTTTAAGCTGATTGCTATGATTAAAAACAATGATGATAAAAAATATATTGCGGTGGGTTCTGATTCTAAGGTAAAGACTTGTCCAATGCCAGGAAGACTTTTCTTTTTTGTAAATGATGCAGATAGTAAATCAGCATACAAAAATAATAAGGGAAGTATAGAGATTCAAATTACAAGAGTAGAATAAAATATTTTATGGAAGTATTGACTCGAGAGCAATATCAGGATTTGTGCTCATTACTTAAACTTCATGGAAGAAAATATAGAAAGTGTGTCCCTGTCTATGCAAAAAGAGTTCAAGCTGAAACAGAAATAGAAACAATAACTAGCACAGGATTTGAAACAAAAAATAAATCAAAGCAAGATGATTATCTCGTAAGAAATCAAACTGATGCAGAAGAGGAATACATCGTATCCAAAGCTGTTTTTGAAAGCAAGTACAATTATATCAGAGATATAGATTCTAGATGGGCTGAATATGAATCCAAGGGTGAGATAATAGGATTAGAATTGGATGAATTGATATTGCAAAAAGTTAAATTGGCGAAAGCATTTTTTATCCAGACAAAATGGAAACAATATCAGATCTTGAGAGAAGGAGATTATATCGTCTCTCCTCTAGATTACTCTGAGTTCTATGGGATAGCAAAAAAAGAATTTTCAGAAACTTATAAGGAATTAAAATAAATATAATGTCTCAAGAAATGCGTCATCAAATTTTTATCTCTTATGCAAGAGAAGACACTGAAGCCAAGGAAAGGCTATTCAATATTATTGTCAATCGATTTCCACTAAAGGATTTTTATCCTTGGAAAGATAGCATGATAGGAGCAGGTGATTATCGTCAAATTATAGAAGAGGCGATTCAAAATTCAAGTTCATATTTGCTTTTGATAAGCAAGGATTTTGTAAGTTCTAATTTTATCAATATAGTAGAGTTACCATTGATACTTGAACAAGAAAAACTAGGCAAGAAAGTTATCCCAATCATACTCAAAGATTTTACAAAATCTGAATTAAGTGAAAAACTTCCTACTATAAGTGAATTAAATTTTTTTCCAATTAAGGGCGAAAACTTATCTGCAAATTCAAACAATGAGTTGGCGTGGAGTGATCTTACAGGTGATTTATTGTCAACATATCTACCTTTTCGTTTTAATCGAAAAACCTATATTGCAGGTTCTGCGGTTGTCTCGATTATTTTAATGACAATACTTGCCTACTATATTATCAAACCTAAAAAATTATGTCCAGATTTTTCAGCTGAGAGTGATGTAAAGACCTATATTTTTACAACACAGAATACCAGCAAAGATTTGAAGCAAGTTCTAGACCATCGATTTGCTCAAATATGTTCAAACTATGGTATTTATACAGATAATCAATACTATACAAATAAAGAAATACTGTCCACTGGTAAGCAGATCCAAAAGGCAAAACAGTGCGGTAGCGATCTTCTATTGAGTGGACATGTGGATGCGGTGAATAATGAGGAATTCTTTGAAGGATTTTTCCACTTTGTGAATGACAGTTTCCAAATTTATCAAACCCAATTTTCAAATGATTTGAGTCTGCAATCCATTCCAGTAAAAAACTTTGTGCATGATCAACAATTAAATATGTCCCTTGAAAAAGTAGCCTTATGTATCTTAGGATTCATCACCTATAAGAAAGGAGATTATAATAAAAGTATTGAGAGTTTTGAGCGATTTAAAAATTCTAATACACTTGATCCAAACCTGAATAGTAAGGTCAATACCTTACTCATTAATGCTTACCATCGCACGAACAATATTGACTCAACATTGGCTATTCTCGGAAGAGAAGAAAAAGCAAATCCAAATGATGTCGAACTCGTCGCGCAAAGAGCTATTATAGCAGATGAAAAGGGATATGCAGATGTAGCATTAAACGCATATTCAGAGTTGATCGATCGCAAAGTTCCTTATTCCAATATAGTATTAGAAAAAAAAGCAAAGATTTACTTAAAAAATGATGATTATAAAAGGGCAAAGACAGAAATAGAGAAGGCAAAGAAATTGGATCCCAATTCTCAAAAAATAAAAAATACTTCCATAGAAATCGACTCAAGAATAAATGCAAACAATCGCAAAATTAAAAACCTAAAAGATATAAATTCAGTGTACAATGCAAAAGAAAAATTGGATATAGCAGATCTTTTTATACAAAATGGAAATTTTCAACAAGCAAGTAAACTGATACAAACTATTAAGCCTAAAGCTATAGAAGATTCAATCAAATGCAAGTCATTGCTCACAGAATTGAAATTTGAAAATACCTTAAGAGATACTGTAAGTGCTTTAAGAAATGTAAGCAATACTGATCCTTCTATAATCAAAGCCAACCCTAGACTTTTGAATAAATTCAAATATGTGAATATTGCTATAAAAAAATAAATTCTTCATTACCCAAAAAACTTCCTCATGCCTACAATCTATAAATTCAGTTTACCGGGAGCGATCACTAGCCCATCAAAATATTCAGCTCAATCCAGTATGAATATTCCCGGTGTTAATATCCAAACTTATGAGATGTCATCCTTGCGAAGTGGGACAATCAATGAACTGTTTGAAGCAGCTGCAGATGATGTGTTTGAGGTCGTTACAGTAGATGATGTGGTTATATATCAAAGCGTAGATCAATATATATCCAAAGCAAGACGAGCATCACGAAATAGATCACAGCCATTTGATGAAACAGCGGTGATTGAGATTCCCTTTGAGATAGAAAGTCATGATAGATCTCGGAAAAAATACTTTTCATCCATGGTACAGCTTCAAGCACAGAAGGATCTTTTCGTGGTATCATGGATCACAATGCATCGACATGGTCTAGACTAGTTTCACTCTATAATGGAAATATACTCTGTTTTGAACACAAAACATTGACAGAAAGTCCTATAAAAAATACCATCGATCTCATCTCACAGTTGCCAAATGAAATTCAACTTGATCTTGTGACACATTCTCGAGGTGGACTTATAGGTGAGGTGCTGACACGTATTCAATATGGTAGTTTTTTTGATAAATCAATTCAAGCTAAGAATATCAATAAAGAGTATGACCATGTATTAAAAGAGATTGTCGAACTTGATAAAGTAATTCGCTTAAAAAAAATCAAAATAAATAATTTTATTCGAGTTGCTTGTCCTGCTGGGGGAACCAGTTTATTGGATAAAAAATTAGATCTGTGGTTGAATATTCTGCTTAATGGATTTAAGATTATCCCATTCATTCGAGCTTCTGCTTTTTTCAATTTGTTCTGTGATTTTGTAAAATCAGTCGTTCATGAACGCACAGATATCAATACACTTCCAGGTCTTGAAGCGATGATTCCTGATTCAGGTTTTATAAAATTCATCAATCAGCGAGACAGACAGCTAGATGAAACACTTTATACCATCACAGGTGATGCGCGATCGAGTAAACTCTATAAATCACTAATCAATGTTTTTGCTGATGCTTATTTTGAAGAAGCTAATGACCTCGTGGTACAGACTGATTCTACGATCAGAGGCACACAAAAGAGCACAAGTGATGCAACATTATAGTGTAGAGCAAGATGTCAATCATTTTAATTATTTTTCAAATCCAAAAAGCTGTTCGGCTTTATATTCAGCATTGGATCTAGGGAGAGTAAATCTGCATTTGTACTCATTTCAGAAGTTAGTGCTGCGACGCGTTCTATTAGAATAAATAGAACATTTGATCCAAAACGACCAACTGTAGTTATAGTGCCTGGAATCATGGGAAGTCATCTCAAATCTAACAATGATCGATTGTGGCTACAATATCTTGAGATCATAAAAGGCAAGCTGAAGGGACTCGATATAAATCAGACGATTTCTCCAGATGGTGTAGTCGACCGATATTATGGTAAATTGGAATCTTATTTTTATTCAAAAAATTATAATGTCATTTCTTTTGATTACGACTGGCGATTGAATATTCTCGATGAGGCAAAGCGATTCAATCAAATGATAGCCGACCTTACATTGCAGAATCAAAACATCCAGTTTATATGTCACTCAATGGGTGGATTGGTATTTCTTTCAGCCTATAATTTTACAAAGAGTGCAATAAATAATTTGTTCAGTCAGAATGCCAATGCAAGAGTATTGTTTCTCGGTGTGCCAGTGACGGGATCATATTCTATACTTTCTCTACTTACAGGAAGAGATCGCATCATCAAAACTATTGCCTTGATCGATATTTACAATTCGAAGAAAACATTGCTTCAAGTTTTTTCCAAATTTCCTGGAATGATACAGTTGATGCCTTTTCATGATCAACGAATGAAAGATAAGCAATTTTTCAACACTATAGCGGCCACTATTCCTTCAGATCAAGCATTGAGTAAGTACGATGATCTAAAGCAGCATCTCTCACATATTAGTTGGAATAAAAATCAAATGTCTTATATCGCAGGAAAAGATAGAACTACGATAGAGAATGTCGCCATGGAGGGAGAACTTATCTTTCATGTAACAGATCGCGGTGATGGCAGAGTGCTTTGGGATCATATACCTGCAGATCTAAAAGAGAGTACTTATTATATTCCAGTAAGCCATGGCGAACTCGCAAATGAGAGTGAATACTTTGATGATTTTAAAGAGATTCTTGAAAATGGATCCAGTAGAAAACTTTCTAAGACTCCGCCATTAACTACTTCTCGCTCCGCGGTAAAAACACTTGATGAAATTCAGGAAGATGAAGCTATTCTAGAATATCCTAGTGTCGAAGATGTTGATTCAATTTTAGGAAAAAAGCAAGTTCACGAATATACAGAAATTGAAGACAATGTGCAGATATGTTTGACTCATGGAAATTTGGTCTATGCTGAAAATCCTGTTGTTGTGGGCCATTTTAAAAATGATTCTATCCTGCAAGCAGAAAAAGTATTGGACAATCAACTTCAAAATAAATTATCTGCTTACCATGAGATCGGAAATTATGCAGAAGAAGTAGGCGAAAGTATCGTGATCTTGAATCCTGAAACAAATCTTTTCAAAGGAGGAATTGTCATAGGTTTGGGAAATTTTGGAACTTTATATGAAGGGAGCCTCAAAGAAAGTGTACACTACGCTTTAATTCAATATTGCTTTAAATTAAATGAAGCAGAGTTAAAATTAAAGCAATCAGAATTATGTGCCACCAAGATATCTTTTGTTTTGATTGGAACAGGTTTTGGGGGAATATCAATTCATAGTTGTGTAAAAGCTATAATGACTGCAATTAAAGAAGTGAATGCTAAAGTAATAAAATTACAAACGACAGCATTGCCTTTGATTCGAGAGGTAGAATTTATTGAACTATATCGACATAAAGTCATACAAGCAGGACGAATCCTGATGAAATTGGTGGAAGATCCTCAGTTCAATAATTTTATGTACGATGGTGAGATAAGAAAAGTAAGTGGAGCGAAATCTTATATACCTGATGAAGTAAATACAGACTGGTGGCACCGCATCAAGATTGCAGAGCAAGTCCTTGATGATTGTATGAAAGAAAAGTCATCAGTGAGACCATTGGTCTTTACAGCGATTACAGATAAATCACGCGCTGAAGAGAAGACATTGCCGACCAATATTTTGATCGTAGAGGCTTTACTTGAGGCAACAGCTAAAGAAAAAAATTTTAATCGCGAATTGTCAAAAGCATTATTCCAACTCCTCATCCCAAATGAGTTCAAACAATATGCATCTGATCAAAGGAATTTAGTCTTAATCGTCGATCGAGAGACTGCACGCTATCCATGGGAATTGATCTGTGACTCTACCTCTGATCAAACTAAACCAGTGGTGTATGCATCAGGATTGGTGAGGCAGATGTCTACCAATGTGTACCGAGCACAGATCGAATATTCCAAGCAAGACAATGCCCTTGTGATTGGCAATCCAAAAACTCATGGTGCATATCTCGATTTGCAAGGAGCAAAAAAAGAGGCGGAGTTGGTAGTCTCCATATTGGAAGAGAATCGTTTTAAAGTCGATGCCTTGATAGAAAAAGAATTTGAAGAAATCATTCTTCCGTTTATATCCAATTCTTATAAGATCATACATATTGCAGCACATGGCATACACAAACATCCTGATACAAATCAATCTGGAATTATCATCGGTAAAAAGCGATATTGACGCCAGACATCATTAAACAAATGGACAATGTCCCTCAATTTGTTTTTTGTCAATTGCTGTGAATTGGGAAAAATAGATCCTAAAAGGGAAGCCTTGTTGCAATCAAAATATGAAGTGGCAGCCAGTATTGGATGTGAATTGATAGCCCTTGGTGTAAAGGCTGTCATCGTAGCGGGATGGGAAGTCGATGATGCGGCGGCTGCACATTTTTCAGAAGTATTTTATAAGCGATTTATGGCAGGAGAAAATTTTGGCGACTCAGTTAAATCAGCACGCATCACTACTTATAATGAATATCCTTCGACCAATACATGGGGTGCCTATCAGTGCTATGGAGATCCATTCTTCAGCATGGTCAATATCAATCCATACAAGAACTCTAAAATCATCATACTTGATGCGGAGGAAGCAGTTACAGTATTACAAAACAAATTGGGAGAAATTCAATCGAGCAAACTTAAAACAAAAGCAGAGTTCAAAGAAGATATTGACAAAGTAGTGAGATCAATTCCACCAAAATTTTTAAAGCATTCAGTCGTTTTACAAAAGTTAGCAGAACTACATAGAGCAGTAGGATCAGATCGGGAGAGTGCAGACTATTATGAGAGAGCATTCTTATGCGAAGATTCAGAATATAGCCTTGGATCGATAGAGCAGTATTACCAACTCTCTGTTCAGAATATCAAGGAAATCCTAAAGAACAATTCAAAAACAAAACAGCTTTCCAAATCTGCAATAGCTGCCTATAAAAAAGATGCATTGGATTTTGTAGAGAAGCTAGAAAAACTGGATATGGGACAGCAATCCATCGAGCGCGCCACACTCATAGCAGGGGCATATAAGCGGCTGTTCATGATTCATCCAATAAAAAGCTATTTGGTAAAAATGTGCGCACAATATGAAAAAGCCTATTTACAACAATGTGAGGCCACAGAAAAAATAAATTACTATCCTTATTTTAACTTTACATTGCTTCAACTTCTATTGCACAATAAAATCGATGCAGATTTTCCACAAAAAATGGAGCAGGCATTAGCCTATGCCAAGGAGGAGCAACGTCATCTCAAACCATTCTGGGGCAGAGCTGCTCGATCCTTCACATATCAGATCGAACTGATACAAGCAAAGACAATACCTGAGATCCAACCAAGTAAGAAGAAACTCATATCAGATTTTCAAGATGCATGGCGCATCTCTGGTACAGAACTAGAAAAATCTTCTCATCTCAATCATCTGGACTTTTTGGTTTACACAATAGAGTATATAAATAAGTATCTTAAAACTCTGAAACTTGGCGATAAAAAATTTGCAGCGTTGTGTGAGGTGGTTGAGGAAATTGAGGGGATGGAGGTGGATGGGTGATAAGCCAAGATAAAGTTGAAATGTCATCAAATCCAAAATCCGTATTAGAAATGTACTACATGAAAATCTGAATCACATTGTCATCGTTCTCAATTTTATATCCTCAATGTAGCGATTGCTACACCTGCGATATAAAATCTCCAAGCAATACCAACTATTTTGTCATATGTTCATTCGAATAAAGTCTAACGCGGAATTTGGGTTATAGCTTTTAAACTAATATTTCTATAGAGTTATTGGTAAATATTTCAGACTTTTCTGTAGCAAAAAATATACATTTCATAAAAAAATAATCTTCTTTAAAGATGCAATTGAGCAAGAACTCTACTTTCATATATTTAATTGAATAGATTTTCAAAATTGATTAGTCAACGAATATTATAAGTACCAACAGTGTCCACACAATCTATGTGAAACACTGTTGAACTTACAGATCCTTTCTCTCAAAACGAATGCGACAACAGTTCTATTCGATCGGTTTTTGCAAAAACTAAAATCATAGTTCTCTACATAAACACAAGTTGGATCATTTTTACCATTCAAGCATACTATGCCTCCTTCCGTCCAAACGGCAACAATTCATTGACAATGATTTCAGTGATATACTTTGTCGTACCATCCTTCGCTTCATAACTTCGATGCGATAGTCTGCCTTGAATGGCGATCTCTTGTCCTTTCTTAAGGTATTGACTCATGAACTCTGCTTTGCCGTCCCATGCGACGAGATTATGCCATTGCGTCTGTGCATCCTTGCCCTTGTCACCATAGTATTCCTTCGTCGCGAGAGACACCCTCGCAATGCGTTTGCCATTGTCCAATTTTGTCATCTCTGGATCTTTTCCTAAGTGCCCGATCAACTGTACTGAATTTCTTAATAAGTTCATAGATTAAAAATTTAAAACGTGAAACAATAATTTTTGTGATGGAGCAAAGCTATAATGTGCACTACAACCTAGACGTAATCTATCCGTATAGTTCCGTATATATCCGTAAGTATTCGTATAAAAACGGCTAGAGGATTGCTATCATTGAATTCTTGAATTAGATATTATTTTCAACTAAAGAGACTACCATGAACGGTAAAACTTTGTTCCAGCTTAAAAATTAGATTCCTTGAGAAAATATTTTTTATATCATTAAGTATAAAACAGAAAAAGTGTATATTTGCTCTACAATAAATGGATTAGCCTGACATATGGAAAAACTACAGATTCAAAACATAGGTTTGCCCCGATTTACCATAATCTTATGCCTAAAACATCGCCTAAAGTTCTCGGATAATAGGGCATTGTTGCAAGTTTTACTTGTAGAAAGGGAATTGTTGACGTTTATTAGAAAAACAAAATTGATCAAGCCATGAGAATAATACATTTTTCTGACTTACATTATGGCAAACATAACGAAAGAATTGAAAGGATGCTTCCGGTTTTAATAAATGCGTTAGACATAATTAAAAAAGAAAAAAATATTGATTTAATCGTCTTGTCTGGAGATTTAGTTTGGACTGGAGAAAATGAAATTAATTTTAAAACCGTTCAACTAGAATTTATAGAGCCATTACTCTCCAACTTAAATATATCAAAGGATAATTTTATTTTGACACAAGGAAATCATGATAATACAAAAGATGAAAAAGAATTATCTATTGTAAAAGAACATATAGATAGGTTTGAAAAAAATGACGATGTTGATAATTTTGTAAATAAGGATGATGTACAGTTTGAATTGAGTTTTGTTAAATCTGAGAATTATTATAATTTCATAAAATCATTTTATAAAAACGATGATATAAATAAACTTTACCAAGTCTTTAAAAGAGACATTGACGGAAAAAAAATTGGAATTGTTTCTTTTAATTCAAGTTGGCGTGCATTCATTGGTGAACATGCAAATCAATTATTAATTCCCAAAAGTATTGCTAATAAAGCTGTACAAAAAATTAGGGATTGTGCTATTAAAATAGCTGTAATACACCATCCAATTGAAGATTTAAAAGACTTTAATCAATTTGAAATAGAAGATATTATTCACGAACAGTTTCATGTTCTAACATCAGGTCATTACCATAAACACAAACCAAGCATTTTGTTCAGCACAAATACTGGAATACTCAAGCTTTCATCTATGGCTTTGATGTCTAATAAAGATGGTAGTGAAAATGGTTTTACATCATTAGATTTTGATCTAGATACTTTTGATGTTAAAATAAAAAAATATAGATATATAAACTCCGATAATACCTTTATTGTTACTCAAGAATATTGTTCTCATATTCCAATGAATAAAGATAAAGAAAGAGAAGTAAAAGTGTACAAACAAACTAAACAATTGTTTGAAAAAACACTAATTGATTCAAATTCTCTTGTCATTTTCAATAGAAAGGAACGAGCAGAAAAGAACTTTTTAGATTACTATAATGACCCGATTATAAAAGAAAAATCATACTTTGAGAATATTGAAAAGAATAAAATTTCAAGTAATAATTTATCTCTGAATAATCTAGTTTCTGATAATTACATAATATTTGGAAAAGATAAAACAGGAAAAACTTCTTTATTACGTAAAATTCAATTAGAACTACTAAATAGTTATTTTATTTATAAAGCAATTCCTGTTTATATTGAGTTCAAAAATTCTTATTCAATCACTAATTTTGATATTACAGACTATATACGCCAAAATTATTTTTTAAACAATTCCGATACTGAAACATTATTGAAAAACGAAAAGTTTCACTTCTTAATTGATAACTATAATCCAGATAGTATACAACAAACAAATTTTTTAACATCTATATTGAAAGTTGTTACAAATAGTATTACAACAATTACTTCTTTCGAAACACAAGAAAGTTTGACTTATAATCAAACCTTTAAAATAAATGGTTCATTGTTTAATAAAGCATATATTCATCCGTTAAATCGAGCAAGTATAAGAACACAAACTGAAAAAGTATTAGATGAATATGGGAAAGATGAAAAAGAAAAAATAGTAAATAAAGTATTATCAATATTCTCACAACTAAATATCCCTTATAATTACTGGTCTCTATCACTTTTCTTATGGATATATAAAAAAGATCAAGGGATAAACATCAATGATAATATAGAAATGATCATATTGTATGTCGACAAATTACTAGGTAGAGAAGAAATTGCTGCATTAGGTCAAGATGATTACGATTTGTTTAAAAAATTCTTTGCCAATTTATCTTATAAGTTATTGAAACATCATGGCAAAACAAACTATTCAATTACATATGGCGAATTAACAGAGTATATTGAAAAATTCAAGGAAGATAATATTAGGTTTGTTACTGACACTAAGGACTTATTAGATTACCTATTAGAAAAAGGTATTTTAAGAAAGAATACTTACACTGAACGGTATACATTTCGGTTAAATGGTGTTATGGAATATTTTACTTCTGTTTATATGCAAACAAATAATTCTTTTGTGGATGAATTATTAAAAACAGAAAATGATATGGTCTATTTGGAATTTGCAAATGAACTTGAAATTTTATCTGGATTAGCAAGAAGTGACAAAAAGTTTCTAGAGAAAATCTATAACAAAACAATTGATGCACTGAGAATCATTACAGCTAAATATGAGGGGAAGTATGATGATTTGTTATTAAAGAAGTTGAGCAATGTAAAAGAATTAGCACATTTGTTTTGTAATGTTGATGTTTCAGAACAAGTTCCTATCAGTCTTGAAGAACAAGATGAAATGATGGATAATATCAAACCTATTCAGACATTTCCAAGATGAAGTAAAAATCAAAATACCACAGAAGAAGGAAGTAAACTATACTCATTCTCAATTAGAAAGGCATCTTTTTATTCTATCAAGAGTTTTTAGAAGTATGTCTTCAATTGACGATGAAAAAATAATGATAGATACTTTTGAATTTATAATTAACTCTTATATAAATTTAGGTTTTGAATTATTATATGAATTCGAATTTCAAAAAGAAAAGTCTAAAAAAGAAATTGAAAAAGACATAATTAATCTGTTAACAAGTTTCACGCCTCTTGTAACTCAATTAATGATTTCTGATGCAGTTCTTCATGTAAATCTAACAAGACTTATTGATAAAAAAATTGAAGAATTGGAAAAGGAAAAAACAAATAATGAGTTTAGATTATTGCTTCTGTATTTTATGCTTTTAGATATTGATTTAAAGAAGAATAAGAACATCATTCAAAAAATCATTGAAAATATAGATATTACAGCTTTAAAAAATACAGCCTTATTGAAGTTATATTTGTATTTGAATTTCAAATCTCATGGAAATAAAGCTTTGGAAAGTTTTTTAAAAGAGAAGATAGTTGAACTTCAAAAGGAAATCTTTCCTGATATTGATGAAAATAAATTGAGAAATAATATTGATAAGAAACTATTAATAACGAAACGACAACAATAGCTATACGGAATACAGGTTTTGTTTCTAGAATTGAAAACTGTAGTAATAATAGGTGAAACTTGATTGGCAAACTTTCAATTCCGATTATTCATCCATTCAAAAATATTTAAAAATGTTTTATTTCTTCCTTAGAGTTTAAGGAAATTACTAAGACCTATGAAAGAAAAATATATTAGACTTGTATAAAATAAGTTATAAAATTATTGCACAATTAAATCTAAATTCCTATTTTTACAGAAAAAAGCATCATACTCTCAACCCATTGGAATATGACTCACAAAGACTTTAGTCTTATACCTTCTCCTCACTCTGGCTTCGTTCAACTTGCAAAGTTGATGCGAGGAGAATTACTGACAAGAGAGATTTCTTTGGGCATCAAATTCCTTTGTGTTGGTGGTCATTTTAGGATGCCACGCCACTCAACAAACTACTTAACAACAAAAAGACGCAGAATATGCAACTTACAATCACCACAATATTGTTTTTATTGGCTTACAAGCTATTAACATAATAAGGTTGATTATTTGTAGTTATATGTAGGTAAGTTTTTAATAAATCCTTACCTTTGTAACGACTAAATTAATATGGAGACTGTACAGCATTTAAGAGTTCTATCTCAAATTTTTTCACCGTCTATGTTTCAAAAGATAGTGCGGGAAAACGATACTGTACTCTTTGAAAGACAGACAACCAAGTATTTCAACGCTTCATCTTACGAAACAAATTTGGATATCATCAAATCTTTGTACAAAACTTTGCAACAGCAATACAGATGTGAATATGTCTATAAAAATAACTTGGTGCAAAATCTAACCAAAGAACATAGTTTAAAAACAACGCTCATTTTAAACGAGCTAAAAATTAGTGCTTCAAAAGCCGACTTGGTTATGTTGAATGGTGCTGTACGAATTTTTGAAATTAAAACAGAACTTGACGATTTTTCCAAGCTATCAAAACAGTTAGCCGATTATCAAAAATTTGCCGATGAAGTTAACATTGTAACAGATAAAAAAATGCAGAAAAATTAAAAGTTGAGTATGAAGATGCAAACATTGGAATTATTGTACTTGACACAAAGAATAAATTGCAAACGATAAAAGAAGCAAGCAGCAATACAGCGTTATTTGAATTTGATACTATCTTCAAAATTCTACGAAAACAAGAATATCTTGATTTGGTTGCTGATAATTTCGGGTATATTCCAGATGTTCCTAATACGTTAATCTTTAAGGCTTGTTATGAATTACTTGCATGTATTGATATAACTTTTTTTCAAAAACAAGTTTTGAATAAGTTAAAAAAACGTAAACTACAAAAGCCCGACCTACTCAAATCTTCAAATACACCGAGAGAGTTAAAACACATCTGTAATTCTTTGGACTTTAACGAACAGGAGTATCATAAATTATATAATTTCTTAGCAACTGAAAGAGTATGTACCTACCATATATAAGAGGTAAGCAGTTTGAATTGATTGGAATTAGGGAATTAACGCCTGATGTTCTTATTCCAAACAAAGCAAAAGTGTCGCCTATTATTGAACCTGTAAAGGATTCATCAACACTTAAAACTACAATAAAAACATTGGTTGATAGCGATATTAACTTTACAATTATTGCAAATCCGCAAGTTGGTACGTTTACTGATATTGATGCTGTTTTCAATGCAATTAAAAGTTCAGTTGGCCAAAGTAAAAATTACCAAGTCGGTATAATTTTTCACAACAGAAGTAACCACAACCAAGAGATAGAGGTTTTACAAAAATACGCCGATATTGTTCCTGCATTAACCATTGTACACAATGCAGCTTTTGACAACATTGCAGACATTCTTGCATTATATGAGGAGCATTTTTCGATTAAATACAATGTAATCAATCTATCCGCTACAAGTAAACGATATCACAGAAATTTTGAAGAAAGTACCCGTGTTGAACTTGATGATTATTTCAACGCTCAAACAAAAAATTCCGATTACTTACAGGTAGATGAGAGTAGTTTTTCAGAAGAACATATTTACTATCAAGAAGAAGGATTTACAGGCTTTTCCGATTATCTTTCCATAGGCGAGGAATACTCAGAAACAGGATTTTTGCCTTATGCAGTGGCCATTCACTTGTCTTATGATGAGAAACAAACAAAAAAAATAAAAGTTAAACACTTTGTTTCCGATTCCAATGACGACACATCGGATATTGCAGGAAAATTTGCAGAAGCATTAAATAAGCTGATTGCTTGGTGCGACCAAACAGGCTATAATTCTGTTGCTATCCCTATATTTAGAGAGTATCATAATAATGGACACTTTCCGGGATTAGGAACGTTAAAGAAACTTTCCTTAATGAACCACATTGACTTAGTTTTGAAATTGATATGAATTGTTGTATAAATTGCTTTGAAAGTCAATACATAAGTTCTATCATTCTGAATAACAAAACGATAGGAAATTGTGATTACTGTAATTCCAAAAATGTTTCCATTTATGAGGCTTCCGAATTAAATCGCTTTTTTGTGGGTATTATTGATTTGTATGAAGTTGATGCCGAAAATGGCAAACCATTGGAAACTCAAATCATTAACGACTTTCATAAAAAGGTATTTACTCAAAATTTGATTGATACAAACAATGTCAAACAGCTCATTTCAGAAATCATTTCAGATGATATTGCCGATTATCAAAACCTTTTAGACAATCCTGTACAATTAAAATTTCATAATTCAGGCGTTGAAGAAGATCTGAACCAAACACTTTTCCTTTCTTGGGACAAGTTTTCGGAGGAAATAAAAACGGTAAACAGATTTCATTTGAAAAATCCATTGGATTTGGAAAAACTAAAATCCTTATTCAAACACTTTCAAAAAGACTTACCAAAAGGGAAGAAATTTTACCGTGCAAGAATTACGGATAATTCCAAAGGTTATGAGATTGCACAAATGGGTAATCCACCAAACACATCAGCAAAAAGCGGTAGAGCGAACCCCAACGGCATTTCGTATCTATATTTGGCAAACGATATAACAACAACATTATACGAAGTAAGAGCGAGTTTATTTGATTATGTTACAGTTGGAACATTTAGGCTTGAAGAAAACATAAGTGTTGTAAATCTAAGTCGCTTTACTTATGATGTTTTTAGACTTGCAGAATTGGAATCTTTAGAAGAAGTAATGATACATGGTTCTTTCATAGACAAATTAGAACAAGAACTTTCAAAACCACGAAGAAGAAGCGACAGCGAATTAGATTATTTGCCAACACAATATCTTTCAGAGTTAATAAAATCAATGGGATTTGACGGAATTGAGTTTAAAAGTTCATTATACCAAAACGGGGTAAATCTTGCAATTTTCAATCCGCATAAATTCAAAGGATTAGAAGTTAGTGTTTACGATATTGAGAATATCAAACTTGAGTATACTGAATTGAAAACGGAGGATACTTTTTAATCGCAACGTAAAGAAGAAAAACGAACCACTAACATTTAGCCATACAGAAGAAAGCCCAAAGAAAAGATGCTGTGAAAAGCAATCTTCACAATCCAGTAAAGATAAATATAAAAAACTATAAGCCTACCCATAGCACAAAGAACACAATCTGCATTTCAATAACCAATATCAAAGCTATTTTCTATCCAATATTCAAACAATAAAAAATTAACATATTTATTTTCACAAAAAATAATAGTTCAATAGAAAGTAAAATCAAAGCCCACGGCAATATTAAAGAACATTGCCTTTGCCAATAAAAAATTTCTTCACTAGAACTTGTGGGTCGATTTCTGTGTTCTAATTATTTCACAATATATAGATATTCATTTGCGAAGTAAGCCTATTCAAACCTTAGTCCCAAAAAAAATAAATTTCAAAGAAAATTTAGCAGCCTTACAGTTTGTGCCGCTATTTTTTAAGAAAGTCAAAAACGTAAGTCCAAGCTTGTTTTATCTCAATATTGCATTGCGCATTATTGATGCCATTATTCCTGTCGCACAGTTATGGGTAGCCAAGCAGATTATTGATCAGATCGTAGAACAAATAGGAAGTGGCGATAAAAGTTTAGACAAAGTGCTCCTATTGGTTGCTTTAGAGTTTGGCCTCGCTATTTTGTCTGACATCATGAATCGCATCATCAATTTATGCGATGGCCTTTTGGGTGATAAATATTCCAATGCTTCTTCAGTAGAAATAATAAAAAAGACTGCGGAATTGAATTTGGAACAATTGGAAGATCCCACATTCTATGACAAGCTAGAACGAGCTCGCCAACAGACCAGTAATCGAGTAAGTTTACTGTCCAATATTTTAGCTCAGTTTCAAGATATAATTGTGATTTCTAGTTTATTGGTAGGGGTTGTGCTTTTCGAACCATGGTTATTGTTATTGCTTATTTTTTCGATTTTACCAACCATCATCAATGAAATAAAATTTAGTGGGACTAGCTATTCTTTATCTCGAAGTTGGACTCAAGAGAGGCGAGAGTTAGATTATCTTCGATATGCTGGGGCTAGTGATGTCACAGCAAAAGAAGTCAAACTGTTTGGACTTTCAGGATACTTAGCCAAGCGATTTGAAGAGCTTGCAGATAAGTATTTTAATGCTAGTAAAAAATTGGCCATCCAAAGAAGTTTCTGGGGATCCAGCTTTAATATATTGGGGACATCAGCCTATTATGTGGCTTATTTATTGATCATTTTTCGAACCATTTCTGGCATACTAAGCATTGGAGACCTAAGCTTTTTATCTGGATCTTTTAATCGCTTAAGATCTAAGCTACAAGGATTCTTTATTAGATTTACTAGCATCACAGAGAGCTCAATGTATCTACAAGATTATTTTGAATTTCTCGCATTGACTAATAGCGATCCACCGCCAGACCAATTAGTCCAAGTGCCTAAAAAAATCATGAAAGGATTTGAATTCAGAAACGTAGGTTTCAAATACCCAAATACTGAACGGTGGGTGGTCCGCAATCTCAATTTCAACATTGGTGCTGGAGAAAAGATGGCATTTGTTGGTGAAAATGGTGCAGGCAAGACAACGCTCATCAAATTACTACTGCGGTATTATGATCCTACTGAAGGGAGCATTTTATTGGATGATGTGGACATCAAGTGTTTTGATCGCACAAGTTACCAACAATATTTTGGAGTGATCTTTCAAGACTTTGTCAAATTTGAATTGACACTGCGAGAAAATATTGCGGTTGGGAAGATAGAAGCCTTGTCCGATGATGTTGTTATTGCAGAAGCCTCTGAAAAAAGTTTGGCTGATCAAGTGATCCAGATTGTGCCCAACGGTATGGAGCAACAGCTAGGACGCCGATTTAGAAATGGTGTTGAATTGTCTGGCGGTCAATGGCAAAAATTGCACTGGCTCGAGCTTATATGAAAGATGCGGAAGTCTTGATCCTAGATGAGCCAACTTCAGCCTTGGATGCAAGAGCAGAGTTTGAAGCATTCAAGCGATTTATAGCCTTAACGGTTGGTAAAACTGCAGTGATCATCTCACATAGATTTAGTACTGTAAGAATGGCCGATCGCATCATAGTGCTCAAAGATGGTGCATTGCTAGAACAGGGCAGCCATGATGATCTCTTATCGAAAAATGGCCTCTATGCTGAGCTTTTTAATCTACAAGCTGAAGGCTACCAATAAACCGTTTTATGCTTTGTTTGATTTTTAACATCTATTCCAAAATACATAACAAAACAATGCATCAACAAAGAGCAACATATAGTAATACAAACGAATTTAATGTCATTATTTAACAAATAGGTATTACTAGAAATTTAAACAATTGCAAAATAAATTGTTCTCAATCATTGAACCACGGTCAAGTCAATATTAAGAAATGTCAAGAACTAGATTCGTTTTTACAACTTTACTCTTTTTTGCCACAAACATAATCGTAGGACAGTTATTCTCTGACAATTACTACTTTTATAAACCTGACTTGGGTAAATCCAATAACAAATGGATTATTTTATTACCTGGCTCTAGTGGACTGAAGATTTTTGATTCAACTTTTGGAAAATCTGTTGAAAACAAATTTGAATATGAGTTTAGTTTGGACACTTTAAAACTATACGATCAAAGCAGACAGAGAGAAATTCCAATTGCAATTTTTAAGCCTAACTCAAAAGTTTCTGGAAAACAAAAAATTATCATTTTCAGTCACGGCTATGGACAAAATAAAGGTGGTGATTATTTGGCGTATTCATATCTGACAGAATTTTTAGCAACAAAAGGATTTTTCGTTGTAAGCATTCAACACGAACTTGCAACTGACAGTTTATTGCCATTGAAAGGAAATCCACAAATTGTAAGACGGCCATTTTGGGAACGAGGAGCTGACAATATTTTATTCGTTATCAACGAACTCAAAAGAACAAATCCCGATTTAGACTTCAACCACATTTCACTTATAGGACATTCTAATGGTGGAGATATGACTGCTCTTTTTCCAGAAAAATATCCGAACATTGTTGAAAAAATAATCACTTTGGACAACAGAAGAAAGGCATTGCCAAAATCAAAAAAAGTTAAAGTTTACTCCTTACGTTCAAGCGACCAACCAGCAGATGAAGGTGTTTTACCGACAGAAAAGGAAACTAAAAAGTATAAAATGAAAATAGTAAAATTGGCAAATACGACCCACAATGAAATGGACAACAATGCTAATGATGAGCAACGAAGGGAAATTCAAGAATATATCTTAACATTCATAAATGACTAATAAAGAAAAACAACGAACCGCTAACATTTAGCTGTATATAAGAATGCTAATCTTCACAAACAAATAAAGATAAATACGAAAACTATAATAGATTTTTTTAAATCAATCCATGAAATTACATCAAAATTATTTATAGCCTCTAAAATTGAAATTTTAAGCCAATGCTATTGCATAACTAAATCCAAATCCTTATTTTTACAAAAAAAAAGCATCATGCCCTCAACCATTGGAATATGAGTTACAAAGACTTTAACCTTATCCACTCTCCGCTCTACCACTTCATTCAGCCTGCAAAGTTGATGCGAGGAGATTCGTTGTTTGGGAAGATTTCTTTGGGTATCAACTTTTATTTGTGTTGTGTGTGAGCTTGTAGTAGTATTATATAGAGAAAATTAAACTAGAGATAATGAAAAATGTACTTATAATTATTTTGACAACTTTGTCTTTGACAACATATGGACAAGACAAATACAACTATGTCAGTTTTAACAAATTGACAGAAATTGAAGGAACTGAATTTGTAATTGCATGTATTGAGAATTGGGGTAAAATGGAAGGCTTAAAAAATAGATACATATTATTTATTGATACAAAAAATGGACATACAAACCAAGTTGATTTTCCAAATGAAGGATATTTTCAGAAAATAGAACAAGTTAAAATTGATAGTTTAGAAATTAATTGTTTACTTGTTTCAGCACAGACATTAGATTTTGACGGTAAAAAAGGAATTGACTGGAATGATCCAACTCAAATTATAGTTTTAACAACAGACGGAAAGCAAAAAACACAACTTACAGATAGTAAATTATTTGTAAGCACTTGGATAGTAAATAGCGAAACAGGAACAATTGTGATAACTGGACATTACGACACAAATAACAATGGTAAACACGACAAGACAGACAAAAACGAAATTGGAATTTACGATTTAAAGACATTGAAACTTATAAGCAAAATATAAAAACAGAACGCATAATATTTAAACATTTAGCCATATAGAAGAAAATCCAAAGAATAAGATACAATGAAAAGCTAATCTTCACAAACCAGTAAAGGTAAATATAAAAACTAAAAGGGCTATTGCTAAAAACTCATCCTCCGAAATTTTTCATCAATTTTATTATAGCGTTCAAAATTTAAATTATTCACCACAAAGTTCTTGCACATCTAAATCTAAATCCTTATTTTTACAGAAAAAAAGCATCATACCTCAATCCATTGGAATATGAATTACAAAGACTTTAGCCTTAAACACTCTCAGCTCTCCGACTACGATCATCTTGCAAAGTTGATGCGAGGAGATTCGCTGTCTGGGAAGATTTCTTTGGGCAGCAACTTTTCTTTGAGATGTGTGCAAAATACTTGCTACTCATTCTGGACAAAATGAAATAACAATGCGAAAATTATTTACCACGTTTATACTTCTAATTCTCTCAGCTACTTCTTTTGGACAAACAAAAGATTGGACAAACAAAAGATTGGACAACAAATGAACAAGAGTTTTATGTAAAAATGAAATCCATGTGTGAACACTTTAAAGGAAAGATCTATGATACAACTCAACGAGATTTTGTTTTCAAAGAATATGTATATTTTGACAATATTTTAAGCGATACATCTAAAACAAGAATTCAAGAACGAATAAAATTTTTTGATGGTATATTTTACCGTATGACACTTTTTATAGATTCAGTTGGTCTTGAAAATTTGGATGCAATGCCAACAGCATACTTTAAAGACAATGAGGAGTTTTTTAAGCCTTTCGACAAAGAAGGTGAGTTGAATGAACTTCTACCTTTGACACTTAGCTATTTTGACAAGAGAAGACCAAATGAACCATTAGGGACTCTACTTTTTGAATCTAAATCCCATAAACTATTATCCTGGATAATTATTGATCAAGGAGGCTATTGTTATTTTTTGACTTTTAATTTAATTTGACAAGAACAACTTCGCAAAACAATCAAGTATTCTAGCGGTATGAAGCCCCTACTATGATAGTGATGTTAGCTAGATGCTTGTTACTTGTCAGAGCTATACGATTACAAAAAATTAATCCACTTTCCATTTCAAGAAAAATGATATATTTGTATTAATTTTTAAAACCTATAAACTAATATGCATGACAAAACAAACTACCCAGGCTTTATTTCAACTTCTCAATCCCATATTAGAATGGAAACTTGCGTATATTTATAGGATAATATTAGATTGCCGCAAGTTTGAACTTGCGGGAAGGGGATTGTTACAAGCCACCAAAAAAGAGTTAAATCCAAATCTTAGAAATTGAATTTTTACTTCAAATTCTTCAAGCCATGAAAATGAAATCAATAGTCATAGTCATTTTTTCAAGTTTAATAATTTCTTGTGACCCGAATGTAAAGGAGATTTTACACAAGTCATTTATCAAATGTCAATCCATACAAAATGGCTATTATGAGATGACGAGATATTCAGATTCAACCATTGACAAAAATACGCCTTATGAGACGTACACGTGCTATTTTGAAAAAATAAAAAATGATAGCCTTTTTTCTTCAGCTTTTCACTTAAGCCATTTCAGCAAAGGTCAAAATAAAATGGAAGTGATATATACTGGAGAAGATTTTGTTAAAATTGATAAAATTGACAGCACTGCAACAATTATGTCTAAGGCCAAGTGGGCAAAAGATATTAAAGCTAGTAAGTTCAAGTATCCATTATTTTCACCATTTGTTAATAATAGCAGTTCTCCACTGCCTAAAGATTCTGATTTCAATGACAAAAAGTATAAATTTAAATTTATTGGAGAAGAAGAAATTAACAACAATATATGTTATCATATACAAGAAAATGAAACTCCAAAAGATGAGGAAAACTCACCTATAAAAACAATCAAAATTGAGTATCACTTTTGGATTTCTAAATCTGAATTAGTTCCAATTCAATATTCACTCGATGTTGTTGGTGTAATGAACAGAATGAATAACGACACCATTTTTCAATATACTAAGGATGTCCTTAAAAAATATGAAATAAACAATCTGAAAGATAAAAGCATTCTGACATTACAATCTGTTCCTAATAATTTTAAAATTAATGATTACACTCCAGATAATGAATTCGTCCCATTATTGCCCATTGGAACTACAGCTCCTAATTGGCAACTAGTTTCAATAACTAATGAGAAAATTAAACTAACTGATTTAATGGGTAAGTATGTTCTTATAGACTTTTTCCATAAAGGGTGCCACCCCTGTATTGAGTCAATGCCAGCCCTTCAAAGACTTCACATTAAATTTAAAAACAAAGATTTGCAAGTTATTGGTATAGATCCCCTAGACCAAAACGAAAGCGATCTTGCTAACTTTCTTTCTAAACGAGGTGTTTCGTACACTGTACTCTTGGGGAACGAGAATTTAGCAAGGTCATATAAAGTTAAAAACTATCCAACAATTTACATACTTGACAAGAATAATAAAATTATATTTGCTGATTATGGTTACCGCAAGAACCTCGAAAATATTGTTGAAGAAATTATTCTGAAAAATAATTAATTAATCGATAGTGAAATGCTTTAACATGCGGTTAAATTTATTCTACAATGAGTCAATTACATTTAATTATCATACAAAAGGGCTGACTGTAACACTGTTTACACTCGATCCCGCCGATCCCTATTTTATCTTTCACTTTTGGCAGCTATGAAAATAAAACGTAACTTTGGCTGCATCCAAGCGACGTGACCGCGTGTATACTAATCCGTTATGGGCAACTAAAAAAATGAAAATGCCAACGATCGAAATAGCAATATACGAGTCTAAAAAATTAGAAATTGACAAAGATGAATTTCGAATGGCAATTTTGAAAGATGACAAATTAATCAGTCATAGAGGACTATTTATCAATGAATTTGAAAATAAAAGCGGCGTAATGCTTCATTTAGGTAACGAAGAATTTAAAAATTATGATGGGCTATTTTGGGGAAATGAATTGATTGATTGGGACACAACAGATAATGATAAAATCGAAATCCCACAAGTTGATGTAAATGACCCTGCAGATAAATGGGGAGCTAATCAACAATATGTATTTTAATTCAATTCAGAATTTAGAACCGAAATTGATAAATTACTAAAAATTGCGATAGATAAATCGAAAAGCAGCAAAATTGGTTTTTTGACGGATTATCAATTCGGACCTGAAATTGGAAAAAAGAGAATAGTTTATTCGATTAAAGAATTTTGGGAGACCCATGATACCGAAAAATTGATTTTCAATACGATTTACGAAATGTACAGAAAATAAAAATGAAGTCATGCCCATAACAAGCTGTATAACCTCCATTCCTAGCAAAAGCTGGGCACGACCTATGCACGATACCGATTGAACAAACCCTCCCAAAACACCAATAAAATCAGCACTCTAAGCGTGTCATAAAAATACTATTTGGATTTATTTTTGTGATTATTATCTCAAAAATTTATTCCGACTTAGAAAAAAATATTCAATCATTAAAGGAATATCGCGCCTTTATGATTCTAAAAATTTTAGTCAGCGAACAGGCATAACTTAGTATCAGATCGTTCATTATTTTTTGAAATATTGTAAAAGCGTTTTTCCAGATAGAGTGATGTGTGATGATCTATTGCGATAAATCCATCCAAGAAATTATCCATGAATTTTAATAGCCTCTAAAATTGAAATTTTAAGCCAACGCTCTTGCACATCTAAATCCAAATCCTTATTTACAGAAAATAGCATCATACCAAAACCATTGGAATATGAGTTACAAAGACTTTAGCCTTAAACACTCTCCGCTCTCCGACTACGATCATCTTGTACTCGAAGGTTTGGAAGATTTCTTTGGGCAGAAACATTCCCTTGCGTTATCCTCCTATTTAAAGAAAATAAATTCTAATAATAATTGAAAATAAGTAGCTAATATGCTACCTTTGTATTATGAAAGCCTTAGATCTTGAAAAGCTCATTGGAACGAAAGGTTGATATTTTGTTAGACAAACTGGTAGTCATAAAATATACAAACACGAAACAATATCCGGAATCATAGTAATTCCATTTCATGGATCTAAAGATTTACCTAAGGGTACAGAAACTAGTATTTTGAAAAAAGCAAGATTAAAAAAGTAATATGAAACAATTAACAGCAATAATTGAAAGAAATAAAGATGCATTTTTTGCATATATTAAAGAGATAGATGGCTGTGTTGCTGGTGGTAGAACCTATCAAGAAGTCAAATTAAATTTAGAAAAAATGCTCAATATTGTCCAAAAAGAAGATGCGAACCTTAAAAAAATATTGAGAAATGGATATAAATTTAAATTTGAAGTTGATTTAGAATCTGTATTTGATTTGATTCCGGAAGTAAACATCAGTCAGTTGGCTAAAACCGGAAATCTAAATCCTGGTTTACTAAGACAATATGTTTCAGGGTCAAAAAAAGCATCAGAAGCACAAACTGAAAAAGTTATGAAAGCAATAAAGGCTGTAGGTATGAAATTAAATTCCATCAGCCTTACTGTAAGTTGAAAGAAAAAAGGCATAACATGAGATTAATTCAAGAAGAGCAATTCATTTTTAATTCCAGAAAATGGTGTAAAATTGGATTAAGGTTTTTGCTTTTGGCAGTTAACGAAAATGTTCTGCCTTCATCAATCTCAAGTAAATTGAACAAACCCTCCCATAACACCAATAAAATCAGCATTCTCAGCGTGTCATAAAAATACTATTTGGATGTATTTTTGTGATTATTATCTCAATAATTTTACTCCAATGTGAGAAAAAATATTCAATCATTAAAGGAATATCGCGCCTTTATGATTCTAAAAAATTTAGTCCGCGAACAGTTAAAACTTATTATCAGATCGTTCATTATTTTCTGGAATATTGTGAAAGCGTTTTTCCAGATAAAGAGATGTGTGATGATCTTGTTCGTGAATATTTACTTCATAGATTTGAGATGAAACTCGATTGGCAAACTGTCAACTCTGATTATTTATTAATCCAAAAAAATTTTAAAAATGTTTTATTTCTTCCTTGGAGTTTAAGGAAATTACTAAGACCTATGAAAGAAAAATAAAAAAAACTAGTCTTGTATAAAATAAGTTTTAAAAATTATTGCACAACTATATCCAAATCCTTATTTTTACAGAAAAAAGCATCATACACTCAAGCTACTGGAATATGGCTCACAAAAACTTTACAATTTTCCGCATTCTGCACTTGCACTTCGTCCAACTTGCAAAGTTGATGCGAGGAGATTCGCTGTCTGGGATGAATTCTTTTGGGATCAACTTTCCTTTGAGTTGGGTGCAATTGGAACACGGCAAAAAACCGTAGAATACGGTAGCTAACGGGCCAAAACAGGTCAAAAAGCGTATTGAATTGAGATTTTTATTGGTTTTCAATAAATTGATTTTCAACGAATTGGGAGCCGTTAATCAGAACAATTTACTAAATAAATAAATAAATAAATAAATAAATAAATAAATAAATAAATAAATAAATAAATAAATAAATAAATAAATAAATAAATAAATAAATAAAAAAAATCTATTGCTACAAACGGTGCAAACATTTTTGCAGGAACAGCTGGTGGTGGCGTGTTTTTATCAACCAATGATGGCAGTAGTTGGACACAGGTCAATAATGGTTTGGCCAATGATGTTGTGCGTTCAATGGCCATAAGCGGTGCAAACATTTTTGCAGGAACATCTAGTGGTGGCGTGTTTTTATCAACCAATAATGGCAGTAGTTGGACAAAGGTCAATAATGGTTTGACCAGTGCTTCTGTCTGGTCATTGGCCATAAACGGTGCAAACATTTTTGCAGGAACAGCTGGTGGTGGCGTGTTTTTATCAACCAATAATGGCAGTAGTTGGACACAGGTCAATAATGGTTTGACCAATAATGATGTGCGTTCATTGGCCATAAGCGGTGCAAACATTTTTGCAGGAACATATGGTGATGGCGTGTTTTTATCAACCAATAATGGCAGTAGTTGGACACAGGTCAATAATGGTTTGACAAATAATGATGTCTATTCATTGGCCATAAGCGGTGCAAACATTTTTGCAGGAACACTTGGTGGTGGCGTGTTTTTATCAACCAATAATGGCAGTAGTTGGACACAGGTCAATAATGGTTTGACAAATAATGTTGTCTTTTCATTGACCATAAGCGGTGCAAACATTTTTGCAGGAACAAATGGTGGCGTGTTTTTATCAACCAATAATGGCAGTAGTTGGACACAGGTCAATAATGGTCTGACAAATAATTATGTGAGTTCATTGGCCATAGGCGGTGCAAACATTTTTGCAGGAACACTTGGTGGTGGCGTGTTTTTATCAACCAATAATGGCAGTAGTTGGACACAGGTCAATAATGGTTTGACAAATATTAGTGTAAGTTCATTGGCCATAAGCGGTGCAAACATTTTTGCAGGAAAATCTAGTGGTGGCGTGTTTTTATCAACCAATAATGGCAGTAGTTGGACACAGGTCAATAATGGTTTGACCAATAATGATGTGAGTTCATTGGCCATAAGCGGTGCAAACATTTTTGCAGGAACATCTAGTGGCGTGTTTTTATCAACCAATAATGGCAGTAGTTGGGCACCTGTCAATAATGGTTTGACCAATAATGATGTGCGTTCGTTGGCCATAGGCTCTGCAAACATTTTTGCAGGAACAAATGGTGGTGGCGTGTTTTTATCAACCAATAATGGCAGTAGTTGGACACAGGTCACTAATGGTTTGACAAATGATTATGTCTGGTCAATGGCCATAAGCGGTGCAAACATTTTTGCAGGAACACTTGGTGGCGTGTTTTTATCAACCAATAATGGCAGTAGTTGGACACAGGTCAATAATGGTTTGACAAATAATGGTGTGCGTTCGTTGGCCATAGGCGGTGCAAACATTTTTGCAGGAACAAATGGTGGTGGCGTGTTTTTATCAACCAATAATGGCAGTAGTTGGACACAGGTCACTAATGGTTTGACAAATAATTATGTCTGGTCAATGGCCATAAGCGGTGCAAACATTTTTGCAGGAACACTTGGTGGCGTGTTTTTATCAACCAATAATGGAAGTAGTTGGGTCAGTATTGGTTTGACCAATGATATTGTCTATTCATTGGCCACAAGCGGAACAGACATTTTTGCGGGGATATCTGGCCGTAGCGTTTGGAAACGATCATTATTTGAAATAGTCGGCGTAGATGAAGCAAATAATGAGCCTTTTAAATGCATTGTTTATCCTAATCCTGCTTCTGATAAGTTAAACATGAGCATTTCCCCGGAATTAATTGGAAAAGAATATTCCGTCATAAATGCTTTGGGCGTATCCGTTTTATCAAGTACCATTTGGGGCAATCCAACGGCATTATCGTTAGAGGATATGCCCAGGGCTTTTATTTCTTACATATAGTTGGCACAAGCGGAGCAACAAAATTTGTTAAAGAATAAGGTAACTATACAGCTACCTCTTCCCTTAAGCCAAGCGGAGTAAAATTTAACAATGGGATAAAAGCTATTCCAGGTACATTCGTCAGCAATAAGTCAAAAAGAGCTATTCATGAAAAATTCAAAGCATTGGAAATACACAAATGGCGAAAGCCACTTGAAGAAATATCCAAAGCGTTGAATCCCGTAATCAGAGGAATAATAAATTATTACCACAAATTTGAAAACGGAAGTATGCGCAGCGTATGGCACGACCTTAACTGCAGATTACTTAAACGGGTTAAATGGGAAAAAGATTTATACAAATATGTAGCTCTAAATGGTTGAAAACAAAGTATAAAGAACAATCCAATTTGTTTGCTCATTGGTTATTGGTAAATCCATAAAGTCTTTTTACTTTTATGTGATTTATAAGATGAAGAGCCTTATGAATTGAGAGGTTCACATACGGTTCTGTGAGAACGTAAGGGTGCAATTCCCCTACGTGACTCGATTATAGCCAATTTGAGAAATGAAAAATAGAATAAAACAGATAAATAGTGAGTCAGGAGAATTTATTGGATATACTCTTGAAATAAAAGAAGAGCAAGACTCATTAATTCAAGTGGTTTCATTTCCAGGGAATAAGATTAAGACGCAAATAAATAATCTAAATACAATCTATTCAAATATTGCACCTGATTATTGGGGGGCTTGGTCAATAGTTAATAAACTGTCTGAAGAAGCTCAAATTTTCCCATTTATCAAATCAAGTGACATTGAACAATATAAATTAGCCGGGATGGACTACAAAGACTATTGGCTAAATCAGATAAGAAGATCGATAGAATTAAGCCAAATCAAAATTATTCCTAATGGAACTTGGCAAATGCTATACTCTGAATCATCGAAAGGGGATTGGAAGTACCAAAACAACATAGTAGGTCAAACTGAACTAAAAGGTCAACAACAATTAAACGAAGTATTTAAATCGGAGAATCCTATATACAGTGACTTTGAAATAGACAATGTTCCAATTGCGATTAAAAAAACCCCATTTAAAGAATCGGGAAGAGTCAAATTTTGGAGAAAAAAAGTAAAAGAAGGAACATTACCACCAATTGTTTTGCTGCATTTAAGCCAATTAAGTAACGCAATAATTATCGATGGACACTCAAGATTGAAGGCCTCGATTTTAGAAAATGTTCCTCCTAAACTTATAATTTTATATCCAACAATTGAACAAGAAATAAAACCAGATCAAAAACAAGCAAATAAAAGAGCTGAAGCATTGTTAAAACAGTATGGGACAAATCCAAATCTGAAAATAGAACAAATGAACCAACTCTTGATTTCATTTTACGATGATAGACCTTGGTTAGTGAGAAGAACTACTGCTAAATTCAATAAAGATGAAAATCAATGGAATCATGAAGTGAAAGCATTGATTGATGAGCTAAAACTCTCTGACGAAATAGAAAAAATTGAAAACGAAATAAATGAAGAAACTGGCTATAACAATGTACATGGCGATCATGTCTGCTAAACGCCGCCACGCCGCATGTACTCAGCGTTATAGCAAATTTTAGAAAACCGATACCGTGACAAAAAAAGGACTTATTTGGACAGTTGTATTTTGGGTTATTTTGACCTTGATAAACTACTATTATATGAATTTTTTCTTTTTGGCATTTATATGGTTGGGACTGACTTTGACTCTATTGATACTGACAATAATTCAATTAGTAAAGACAATTAAAGAAAGGAAAACATTAAGCAATCTTCGTATTGCAAAACTTGTGACATTTTCGCTACTCTTTCTTTTGACGTTTTACCGACATAAAACTAATCTTGTAATTGAAAAAATTGACTGGGTCATTCTTGAAAATATAAGAAATGAAATTGTTGAACAAGTAAAAAACAAAAAACTAAATCCAAATGTAAGCTGGAATGGTTGGGTTTGTGAATTGCCATTTGAATTTCCAGTAGTTTCAAATGGTGGTAATGACATTGGAATATTAAGAAATAGAGAAAACAATAGAACGACTGTGACGTTTTGGGTTTTTCGTAACTTTTTTGATTCGCCTTCGACACATTTTGTTTACTCGGACGACCCAGAAGAGATAAAAAGATTAGATGAAAAAGTTGCTGAACGACCTGACGAAAATTGGAAGATTAAAGAAAATTGGTATAGAAAATATGGCGATTGACGATAAAAACTAAAAGGGCTTTTTGCTATAATTCCATTCAAGCTCCTAAAATTGAAATTTCAAGGCAAGGCTATTGTACATCTAAATTCAAATTCCTATTTTACAGAAAAAATATCATACACCCAACCTACTGGAATATGACTCACAAAGACTTTAGCCTTATCTCCACTCCGGACTCCGGCTTTGTTCAACTTGCATAGTTGATGCAAGGAGATTCGCTGTTTGGGAAGATTTCTTTATGCATCAACTTTCCTTTGTCTTAGCGGAATTTTTACCAAGGCACCGCAGGGAAAATTAAAATTTGTCGTCTAACTATAAAAGGTGAAGTAATTCTACTTTATCACAAATATTCAAATGAATTATAAGAATTGCAAAAATTTTCAAATTAGTAGATTAGCTATAGGCATATTTGTTTTAATAAGTGCTTTGGCAGGTTGCAGTAAAGATAATAATATAACTACCGCTTCGACAACACAAGTTATAGATACTTCGCTTTTTAATATGACGAGTATAATTTCTATAAACGAAGTTACCAAAACAATGAGTGATGGCTCTTCGGGTGTTTGCTATGCCATAAAGATAAAATCAATAGCTCCAGACCACGCAATGGGACCTTATTGCCCTACAAATACTTCTCAAAGTGTTGGGGTTTGGGTTGATCCCACGCTTGGTGCTACTGCTGTAGATGCAACATATCTAAATTATTTAGAAACTAAAGGTTGGGATATTGTGGACAATAATGGCAATGTAAGAATTTGCTCTACCGATGCCGATTTTCAAAAAGTAGCCACACAAGAAGTTGGTAATTGGACATTGGCACAAGCTACTGCAAATGGTGTAATTAACAGGTGTGTAGCTCCTACACCAAAAGAACAAAGCACAATGGTTTATATTCCTAAATTTCCTAAAAAAGCAAGTAGCCCAATGAACAATCCTGGTGGTGTTGTACCAGCTGGTTTACCAGGGCTTGCAATAGCTTTAAACGGAATAATGCTTTTTCCACCTGAGCCTACCGATAGAATTATGAGCTATCAAAACATTGCTCCATTTGATGAAAAAGGTGGACACGTTGGATTTGGGTTTGATTATCACTACCACAGAGCTTGGAATATTAGTAATACAACAACAAAAATATTAGGATATGCCCTAGACGGCTATCCTATCTATACAAACGCAACCGAGCCAGATGGCACAGTAGTAAGTGGATTAGATGCAAGACAAGGGCATACCTATGGAACCTTGGGTTATCATTATCACGAAAATGGAAATTATATCACAGGAGGACTTACAGGCGTTTATGCAATCCCTTAGTCTATGAAATGTATTCAAAAAACAATTATAATATTTGGGGTAATAATTTTTCTATTGCCCCAAATTTGTTTTGCCCATAACCCTACTGTTTCAAAAATGGTAATTAGAATGGATAGTGCTACTCAAAAGTGGTACGCTATTTTATCGTTTGACCAAGTTGGGATAATTGCAAGTTTAGAAAATGAAAATCCTGAATTAAAATATAATTTCAAAGATGATATACTTTGGAAAGAGGTATTTATTAAATATGTAAAAAAACATATTAATGTGAATTCAAAAAAATGGAACTATTATATTAGGGAAAGGCATCGTGAATCTGGGTTCCCATTTTGAAGCTATTTTGGAATTAGAAAATTTGATAAAAAAACCTGATTATCTGGAAATTGAAAATACTTGTTTGCTAGATGTTTATCCAAATCAAGTGAATATGGCAACAGTAATTATAGATAAAGAAATGTTTGATGTAATTTTAAACAAAAACGAACCCAAACAAACCATTTATTTAAGCAAATCAATGGGCAATTATTTTAAATCTTTTTATCAATTTGCCAAAGAGGGTTTTAGGCATGTTTTGCCTTTGGGCTTAGATCATATACTATTTATTTTAGCTTTATTTTTTTTAAATTCCAATTTAAAATCAAGTGTAATACAAGCAAGTATGTTCACTTTAGCACATTCAATAACTCTGATATTAACAGGGCTAGGGTATTTAGTTCCAAACGCAACTATTATAGAACCACTTATTGCCTTTTCTATTTTTTTAATGGCTTTTCAAAATATTTTTTATCCTAGGATAAATCATTCCAGATTAGTTTTAATATTCTTATTTGGTCTAGTTCATGGACTCGGTTTTGCCAATGCCTTTTTAACTTTGCAAATACCTACCAAATTAACTATAAATGCTTTATTGGCTTTTAATATTGGAGTAGAACTTGCTCAAGTATTCATAATCTTTGGCTTATATTATTTTCTAGCAAAATGGATTCGAAATGAATCTTGGTATCAGACATACTTTATGATAACAGTTTCTTTTTCTATTGGCACATTTGCATTATTACTTACATTTCAAAGACTCTAAATGAGATTAAGATGATAGAAAAAAAACTTCCGCTAATAACTCAGCAGTCCTGCGTTACGAAGTACAATGCATGAAGACAATGTTTAACATGAAGCCGATAAAAAATGCTTAATAAGCCTTTCAGGGCTAAACGGTGACAAATTTGGAACAAAGCCATGATAGTACTTTATTCAATGACATCAATCGAACACAAATTTTATGACTACTACTTAAATTTCAAATTTTAGCCGACAACACTATTGCATAATTAAATCTAAATTCCTATTTTTACAGAAAAAAGTATCATGTGCGCAACCATAGGAATATGGTTCACAAAGACCTAAGCTTTATCTCCAGAATTACTGTCTGGGAAGATTTTTTGGGCATCAACTTTCCTTTGTGTTGGCGATAATGCTTAGAACGAAACATAGACAACAAAAATGACAGAAATAATTGACCTCAGTCAAGAAATATATTCAGGAATGCCAGTATTTAACGGACTACCTGATGTTAAAATAAGTATCCATGCAACGCATGAACAATGGGATGATATAACTAATCCGACAACGATTACACCAAGTGTTTACAAGTTGGAATTAGGCGAACATACAGGGACTCACGTAGATGCTTTAAACCATATGGGCAGACAATTCGTGGGCCAATCTATTGAAAAGATGCCACTATCAATGTTTTATACCAGCGGAATATGTTTGGATTTTTCGCATAAAAATTTGAAAGAACTTATAGAACCCGATGAAATTGAAGAAGCTTGTAACAAAACAAATGTTAAAGTGGAAAAAGGAGATACGGTTTTGTTGTACACAGACCATTATAGAAAATATTTTGGAACTGAAAATTGGAGTAATGGTCCTGGCATTTCAAGAGCGACAGCACGTTGGTTCGGCGAAAAAGAAATTTCTGCATTTGGTGTAGAAACAATGTCGCCAGGAGTTCCCAAAGTTTCAAATAAAGAGGTTCATCAAATTTGTGGAGAATTGGGATTTACCCATTATGAAAATATGGTCAACCTTTACAAATTAATTGACAGAGGACGTTTTCGTTTCATTGCTTTGCCACTAAAAATTAGAGGTGGGACAGGCTCACCAGTAAGAGCAGTAGCAATATTTGAACACAAAGGCTGACAAAAAACACTGCCACAACATTTAGCCCTATAGAAGAAAGCCCAAAGAAAAAGACGCGATAGAAAATGAATATTAATAAACAAATAAAGATAAATAAATAAAGTTGATGCGTTTAGATTCACTTAGAGGAAGATTTCTTTGGGCATCAATTTTTCTTTGTATTATGTGGCATTTTGTAACGACAACTTAGAAGTAAATAGAAATTAATATATGAAAATTAAATTCTTCATTTTGACAATTATTCTTCTCTTTGCAAGAGCTTGCGACTTTTACTCAACAAGTCTTTGGTTTTTTAATGATCCAACAAGTGAGACAAGTCCACTATATAAATTTTTGGGGTTCGGGTGGACAGGTTTCATTATTGCTAATATTATTATTTTTGGACTAATTATTTATGCTTTCTATTTCTATTCATTTAAGTATAAAGCGCCACGAGAAACATCATCAAACAAACTAACTGATTTTGTTTCAGAACAATATTTTAACAAGAAGGGACGGTTTTTCGAAGTCTTTTACAAAGCGCCCAAAAACAAGACGACATTTTTGGCACATTCAGGCTATGTTCTTATCAGAGTTGCAATTGTTGCAAGTTTTTTAGCGACATTTCACAATATTAGCCAATTCTATAAGCTCACATTTTACAACACATTTAGAGAAATTGTAGGCAGACCATTGTATGTTATTTATGGTCTTATTCTACTATCATTATTTTATTTCTTATACAGACTGTGGAGTAAAGAATATCGAATGACAAGTAACAAGAATACCATTGAAACATGATAGTAAAAAAAGCCCTATACCAAATAGCCATATAGAAGAAAACCCAAAGAAAAAGATGCTGTGGAAAGCTAATCTTCATAAACCGTAAAGCTAAATTTAAAAAAAACCTAAACTCAAAAAATATTTATAGATAAAATATGGATATATTGTAAATTGAACAAGAGATTAAAATGATTGGAATTGGAAAAGGCAGTATTTATATTTCAAATGATAAAAAATAAACTTTGCACAATAACTATGCATTCGAGTGGTACGAAGTACTTAGCATGAAGACGATCTTGAACATGAAGCCCGTAAAAAATGCTTCATAATAATAAATGCATATCATGAATTTACTTTCCGGAAATCCCTCCCAAAAACTGTTCGATATCCTCAAGCATTTTAGCTTCGGATTTATTTATTTTTTTGAAATTAAAGGCAATTTCTCTGCAAGTGTGCAGAAGTAATTCATTGGTCGCAGCATCAAAAAAGTAAGGATGCTCTTCAGCATAGATTTTGAAATCTGACAGAGCATCCTCAGCCCTATAACCTTCTTCTTCCAGCCATTCAAATACCGCTTCAACTTCAATACCGCCATCGGTATCAAAATCATGTGCTGACTGGTCGGTTTTCTTCCAGAAAGAAATAATCTCTTGATGTAGATGCGCAAACTCATCTGGATGGACTGACCCATCTGCATCTGCTACAGCATAAAATAAGTAAGCTATTTTCTCAAAAAAAGACTCTGATTTCTTCATAAAAGTTTTTTATTATAGTGCGAACCATTCTACACTATATTGGTAAAGATTTTAAAAATAATGGAAACGAGTGTACGGTCTTATTCTGCCGCTTGACCTTTTACATATTTGTCGTAAACATAGACAGGTATTTTGCTCTGTGCAAAATGCTCCTCTATGATCGGCTCCACATCTTTCCAATCCAGACCACCTACACCAGTAGCTATTTTAGGCAAAGCGATGCTTTGGATATTGTTTTGCTCAACCTGATGTGCCAATTCTTTAAGACAATGTCTTAGATTGTGCAAACTCGCCTTCCCAGGATGACCAGAATTATGTTCTGCTGGTTCCTGAGTCATAAGATTGAAGATCTTTTTGTGATTGATCCCTTGCCATAACCATACACTTCCTGGTTTTGGATGATAGGTCTGACAATAATGTCTGAAATCTTTATAAAGTGAAGGGTAATCTTCACGCACGTGAGCAGCTAGCCCGCTGTCAAAATGATCCAAAGGGGCAACGCCGTGCGCTATGGCATCCGCTTTACTCAATAGGATATCTCCTTGAACTTTCTTTATCATAAACTTTAACAATTTTATACTTAAATTATACGAAAGAACCCATTTTGAATGTTTTTTCTTTCTAGGTAAATTTACAGATTTCATTCGATATATTTTAATAATAATGACATTATTTTATACAAAAAAAAAGAGGATGTAAATTTTAGATTAATCGAAAAATGACAAAATTTTTAACAAACAGAATTTTAATAAAGAAAATCTAATAATTAGATGTTTTTTATGGGCTATCCATTATGAATTCGAAACAAATATTGGTCTCGATATTTTTAATGAATTTGATTATAAATGGCAATTTTTTAAGAATATGCAATTTTGATCATTTTCAAGCTTCTTCTTTGAAGGAGGCTTCTAGGCTTAAACATTTTATAGAATTTCTTAAATAGTATTTATATATGGAAAAACAACATATGGAGCAATATACCACGTGAAATTTAGCTTCATTTTGGCACCTAGAGGTGAATGCAAATGGTGGAACAAATTTGGTAGTCGACAAATAGCCTATTGTCAAAATAATAGGCACAGAAAAATCGATAGGAAAACATTTTTGAACTAAAAACGATTAAGATATGTGGAGATTGCGCTTAAGCCGTGTATCATCTAAGTTCTGAAATTTTGGAAGAATGAAAAATAAGGTCAGAAATTGGGTCTAAAGCTCGACTTCTCGGAAAATAAATGATCTGAGTAAAGTTGAGACAATTCATTCAAGGCCATAAAATCAGATCAGTGAAATACGAATAATTGATGCAATATCTAAATGTCCATCTGTTGCTTTGAGTATTAAAGAGCATGAATAAAACTATTAAAATGAAAATCCATCCGACGCGAGTTCTCTTTATAATTAGTATCAGTATGCTAATATTTTTATTGGATATTCTAATCTATAATAATACTAAATAATTGAGGTATGCAGAAAATTGGAATTGCATTGTCTGGTGGCGGATTTAGAGGCTTTGCTCATCTAGGGGTATTGCAATATTTATTTGAGCAGGGCATTACACCTTCAGTGATTTCTGGCACAAGCGTAGGCTCATTGGTTGGTGTAATGATAGCTGAAGGATACGAACCTGAGGAACTTTTTAAAATGGGCAGATCCATAAAATTTGCAAATAGCATAAGAGGTCTTGGTGCGAAAGCTGGAATATTTCCTACCAATACTTTAAAGGACTTTATATTAAAATACATTCCACATAATTCTATTGAGAAACTTAAGATTCCTTCCTACATTGTTTCAACAAACCTATCAGAATCAAATCTTTTAGTCTTCAATGATGGGCCAATCGATATTGCTGTGAGAGCTTCATGTTCTTTTCCACTAGTATTCCAACCTCTATATTACAATCATTCCTATCTATCTGATGGTGGCATTCTTAATAATTTTCCGGTTGATATTATTGAAGGAAAATGTGACAAAATCATAGGAATCAATATCAGTCCTATTAGTAAAATAGTTGGAGAGATGAATATTGCTGCATTGTTGAAGCGAACAGTACAAACCGCTATTAATAGTAATGTCAATCATAAAATAGAAGTTTGTGATCTCTATATTGAACCCAAAGATATAGGATCTTATGGCATATTTGACACTAAGAAATCAGATGAGCTGTACAAACTGGGATATCAGTCTGCAAAGGAGATGCATGAACATATTGTTAGCTTGAAGGGCTAATTGATTCTATTGTTAAAAAAGAACAATTTGCTTTATCTTTGTCTTGATAATTTATTTGTACTAGATTTTTTACAACAAATTTGAATTTATTTTCTCATGACTTTATTTTTATTCGTATTTTTGCGAACAATATAATTTAATTCATACGTGCCATCATGCCAAAATCTATTTACTATACAGAGGAACAAGAACAAATCGCTAGGATTGCAAAGGCTTTAGGAAATCCAACACGTATAGCTATTTTGCAATTACTCAGTTCGAAGGCTTGCTGTTATCACGGTGATATGGCAGAAGAATTGCCTATAGCGAAGTCAACACTTTCTCAACATCTCAACGAATTAAAAAATGCGGGTTTGATACAAGGTGACATTACCCCACCAACTGTAAAGTATTGTATCAATAAAGAAAATTGGAAGCATGCAAAACAACTTTTTTCAGTTTTTTTCAGTGAAGTCAAAAGCCCGAAAGCCGCCAAAAGCAGTTTAATAAATATTTGTTAATTATTATTCGTATTTAAACGAATGTTCGTATATTTGCGAACAATTACTTTTATATGCAGATCATTAAAATTTTAGGAACTGGTTGTGCGAAATGCAAACAAACAGAACAGCTTGTAAAGGAGGTCATTGCAAAAAATGGAATCGATGCAGTTGTTGAAAAAGTCGAGGATATTCAGTTGATCATGGAGTATAATATTCTTTCCACTCCTGCAGTGGTCGTTGATGAAGTTGTTAAAATAAAAGGAAGGGTTCCTAGCGAAAAAGAAATTTTGGAGGCAATCAAATAATTAAATAATATGCAACGCAAATTAAAATTTCTTGATCAGTACCTTACACTTTGGATTTTTTTAGTCATGGTCGTAGGAGTTGGATTAGGATATTTTTTTCCTGGTATTAAAACTATTTTTGACACTCTCTCCATTGGTTCCACCAATATTCCTCTAGCTATAGGTTTGATATTAATGATGTATCCACCTTTAGCCAAAAGTAGATTATGCATTGCTGCCCAAAGCTTTTCAAGACAAAAAAGTAATGGCACTTTCATTATTATTAAATTGGATTATTGGCCCTATTTTAATGTTTGTTTTAGCCATTATATTTTTGCGAGATCAGCCGGATTATATGGTAGGTTTAATACTCATTGGTTTGGCGCGATGCATTGCTATGGTGATTGTTTGGAATGATTTAGCTAGAGGAAATAGGGAATACGCAGCTTTACTTGTAGCTATGAACAGTATTTTTCAATTAATCTCATATAGTATTTATGCTTGGTTTTTTATTAATGTGTTACCGAGTAAATTGGGTATAGGAAATTTTTCAATAAATGTACCGATGGGAGAAGTTGCACAAAGTGTCATGATATACTTAGGCGTACCATTTTTAGCAGGATATTTAAGTAGAAGATATTTAGTCCAAGCTAAAGGTATTACTTGGTATAATACCAGATTCATCCCACGAATTTCACCGATTACTTTGTACGCACTACTTTTTACCATTGTCTTGATGTTTAGTTTGAAAGGTGATAAAATTTTAGAATTGCCATTGGATGTTTTGAAAGTAGCAATACCATTAATTATATACTTTATTTTGATGTTCTTTGTCAGTTTTTTTATTAATAAATCGATGGATGTTCCCTACGATAAAAATGCTGCGATCTCATTTACAGCTACTGGAAACAATTTTGAATTGGCTATTGCAGTTGGAATAGCCGTCTTTGGCATTCATTCAGCACAAGCTTTTGTTGGTGTGATAGGGCCATTGGTTGAAGTTCCTGTATTAATTTTATTGGTGAAAGCCAGTTTGTTTTTAAAGTCAAAACTGTATGCTCATGTTTCCTGAAATCTTAAAAAATATTGAATCTTTTTCAGATCAAAATATACTGGCAGAACGAAAATTTGCTTTACAAAAATTGGTAGATTACATCAATAAAAAAAGAGAAAGCAATGACACGATCCGGTTGAATTTTATATGTACACATAATTCTAGAAGAAGCCATTTAGCACAGATTTGGGCTCAAACAATGGCTTATTATTTTGGACTAAAAAATGTCAGTTGTTATTCTGGTGGAACAGAAGCGACAGCAATGTTTCCAATGGTTGTAGAAACGCTAATTCATCAAGGATTTCAAATTCAAAAATTGAACGTTTCAGAGAATCCAGTATACACTATTAAATTTACTGAGAATGAACCAGCAATAATTTGTTTTTCTAAAAAATATGATGATGCATTTAATCCCAAAAGTAATTTTGGAGCGATAATGACTTGTGATCATGCCGATGAAAATTGTCCTATTGTGCAAGGTGCTGAGACTAGATTTCCGATTCAATACGGTGATCCAAAGTTATATGATGGAATGGCGATACAATCTGAAAAGTATGCAGAACGAAGTTTAGAAATTGGAGAAGAAATGTGGTGGGTCTTCAGATCAATTCTTTAATTATCACCATTGAAAAAGATTAGTCTCTAGATTGAATCTCCAACTTCTATTTTAGAATTAACTGTATTAAAATATTAAAAGTAAATTAGTTCGAGATCAAATAAACTTGAAATAAAATTCGTTTCTTCATATCATGTTAAAATTCAATTCGCGATACTTTGCATTGGCGCTTTTGATTCTAGTAGTAGAAATTTTAATTGCCATATATGTCCATGATAGCTTCATACGTCCATATATAGGAGATTTACTTGTGGTGATATTCATTTATTGTTTTTTAAAGTCTTTTGTCAGTTTATCGACTTCGAAGGCGGCACTCTATGTACTACTCTTTTCTTATTTTGTTGAAGCGCTGCAGTATTTTAGAATCGTTCAACACCTTGGATTTCAAAGGAATAATCTTGCTAGGATAATCATTGGTACATCTTTCGATTGGAAGGATATCTTAATGTATACGATTGGCATTGTAACAGTGGTAATTATTGAAAGTGTATTCTCTTCCGAGAATAATATGTAGTAATGAATAAAATAAACGCTTTTCACTCATTTGATAATACCCATTTCACATTAATTCTTTTATAAGGCAATTGCGCCAGTAATGAACTATTAGTTAAGGATATTATTTAATTGGTATTCATCATTTTTTATATTTCAAAGAACAATATCATGGAGTATTGTGTACATTGTATAGATAATTATTGTTATTTTTGATGATGTTAAAAAATTCTTTAAAATGATAAAAGTAATCTTAACTGGCGCTACTGGAATGGTTGGAGAAGGCGTATTATTGGAGTGTCTACAGAATGATAAAGTTAAAGAAATATTGAGTATAAGCAGAAAGTCATGTAATATTTCACATCCAAAGTTAAAAGAGCTATTAGTTTCGGATTTTTTGAAACTTGAAGACTATTCTGCAAAGCTGGTTGGATATGATGCTTGTTTTTATTGTGCTGGTGTAAGTTCATTAGGTATGGATGAAGAAAAGTATACAAAATTAACCTATGATACGACAGTACATTTTGCTAAAGTCTTGTCGGACATAAATCCAAGCATGAATTTTATTTATGTTTCCGGGACTAGCACTGACAGTACAGAGAAGGGTAAAGTAATGTGGGCACGAGTTAAAGGAAAGACGGAAAATGATTTGCACAAACTGCCATTTAAAGGGCAATATAACTTTCGTCCAGGTTTTATGAGCCATTTTAAAGAACAAAAAAATATAAAATTTATCTTTAAGATATTTGCAGCAATTATTCCAAACTTATTTCCAAAATCTTCACTTACTCTTCAAGAAGTTGGAAGAGCAATGATTAATGCGACAATCGATTCTTATCCAAAAAATATTCTAGAAATATCAGATATAAAATCTATTTCAAATTAGATTTTATAAATCTTAGTTTTGTAATAAATTAGACTATTTTTACCAATCAAATAATTTCAGAAATATGGAAAAACAAATTTATGCGGTTTATTTGCGTCCACAAAGACCTGATTTTGCTACTACGATGTCAGATAGTGAGAGGAGTATTATGATGGCACATGTCACTTATTGGACAGAGAAGCTCAATCAAGGCAAGGTCTATGCTTTTGGGCCTGTACTAGATCCAACTGCGATTTACGGACTTGGGGTAGTGTCAGTTTCTAATGAAGAAGAGTTAAAAGATTTTATAGCAAATGACCCCGCCGGTTCGATAAATAAGTATGAATATTTTCCAATGAAGGCTGTAGTCCCTATTATTTCTAAAAACTAAATTAAATTGATCATGGCGAATAATGCAGTACATTTTCATCGAGTAATAAAGGCTCCAGTAGAAAAGGTCTTTAGAGCTTTTTCCAATTCACAAGCAATTGCATTTTGGATTCCACCTTATGGATATTTATGTGAAGTTCATCATATGGATTTCGTTTTGGGCGGAAGTTTTAGGATGTCCTTTTACAATTTTACCACTCAGAAATCACATTCATTTGGTGGCAATTATTTAGAAATAAAACCAAATGAGACCATCAAATATTCAGATAAATTTGATGATCCTAATTTACCAGGTGAAATTATAACAAGTGTACAATTTCGTTCTGTAATATGTGGCACAGAAATAAACATCTCTCAAGAAGGAATTCCCGATATGATCCCTCTTGAATTCTGTTATTTAGGGTGGCAAGAATCATTAGAAAAATTGATAAAATTAGTCGAACCCGAAATAAATGAAAATTAAATTCATCAACATAAATTATTAAAAAATGGCAACAGTAAATGTGTATTTAACTTTTGATGGTAAATGTGAAGAAGCCTTCAATTTTTATAAATCAGTCTTTGGTGGCGAATTTTCTTATATAGGAAAATTCAAAGATATGCCACCGCAGGAAGGTGCAAAAATGAGTGAAGCGGATGGTGAAAAAATCATGCATGTCACTTTACCTATAAGTAAAGAAACATGCTTATTCGGTAGTGATACAGGTGGAGAATGGGCCTCAAGTTATATTGTCGGGAATAATTACTCTATTTCAATAAATGCTGAGACCCAAGAGGAAGCAGATAGACTTTTCAATGGACTTTCAAGTGGAGGTCAAATCACCATGCCTATGAGCAAAACTTTTTGGGGTGCTTATTTTGGGATGTTCATAGATAAATTTGGCATCAATTGGATGGTGAATTTTGACGAACAACCGATGGGCTAAGATTTTATGTTTTAATCCAGATTAAAAATTTTGTGAAGCAATAGATGTAATTCATGCATTTTTTATACATTCTTGCATAAAAAATATTGATGCACATAAAATTATTGTTTTTCTTCCCAAACTTGTATAATAATCCAAAATGATTATTTACAAATAGTCCTCTACTGCTCATGACTTAAAATCTTTGACTTTTTTATAGCTGAATAATTCAAAAAATAACTGATTTTGATTGTAAGTTCATTGTATTTGGGATGTTTCAATACTTGATTTACAGTTGCTGTATAGTTAGGATTATTTCTATCCAATATATCTTGATAGATACTTGCATTATTTTTCCAACTGAAGGTCATGAAGCTGCCTGGTCTAAATTGCCATTGATAGAATACATCTAGATTAAAAAAATTGATGCTATAATCATGTTGACCAGTATAGTTCGTTAAGGACAATTGTCCATTGTCTAATAAGTTATAGTATTTATTGATGATCACAGATGATACATAATGTCTTAGATTAATTCGAATACTGGATCGTTTGTTTGGATTGATTCCACAAATCAATTCATTGACTACAGTTTTTTGTGAACGCTCACCAATAATGATATCATTGGAAGGGCTGAAGGTAATAAATCCTCTTTCATTTTTTACTGGAAAATAATTGGCTCCTAATGATATATTTATTTTCTCATTTATTCGCCAGACGGGTCTTATGCTAAATGAATAATTGGAATAATTTTTACGAGCTTCTACATTTTTTCCAATGTAAAAATTCCAATATAATTTTTTTCTGTCATCTGTTCCAAAACTAAATCCACTATTGGCGTATGGTACAAATTGCAATTTTTTCCCTATGACTCGTGGTTCGTAATAATCAAAAGATTTTATTGGCTGAATGTAAATCCATAAGTTGGCCCAAGATTGATTTTTGAATTTCCCCCAGAACCCTATATTTGAATAAACATAAGCATATGACCAAGGAGAATAACGATTGGAGTAACCACCGTTCAACCACCAATTGCTATTTAAAAATACTTTGTTTGGATTATATTGATTGTAGGTTATTCCTAGGCCAGAATTGACAATATTATTACCACTGAAATATCCAATATCGCTAGGATCATAATGATTGCTTATGATTTCATTAAATATATACCATGTTTTTGAACCACTTATCTTTCCAAAATTCATAGAGTTTACAAAACCTCGTTTAACTTTTTCATTTGGTTCATATACATTTCCCAATTTGCTTGTTATGGATAATCCGTAGTTATTTTTTTTGTCTTTGAGATTTGCATTTAGCGCAGTGATATTGGCATCTCTAAAGTTTCCCTCTCTTAAAGTGGATCCATTGATCAGACTGATATCAGAGTTGTTTTTAAGTTGTTTTTGTAGTACAGCTATATTATAATTTGTTAATGGATTTGTTAGTATTTTTCTTTGTGTTCCTGTCTCTGTATTCTGAATTATGGCATAAGATTTTGCTACGATAGCATTGAATAATCCAACACCAAAATTATTATTTGTTCTTCCAGATATTTTGGTTGCATTGTAGAGATTAGTTGTTGTGGGATTGTTTATTATTTTTTCATAATTACCAAGACTGGACTGTACTGAATGATAAGCAAAAGGAGTACCTCCGACACGCCTAGAATAAAACACATTACTTTTGTTAAATAACTCTACGCCTTCTGTAAAGAAAGGTCTATTTTCTTCAAACCGAATTTCAAAAGGGGTGAGGTTTAGTATTTTTCGGTCTGATTGGACTTGACTAAAATCAGGAATAAGCGTAGCATCGAGTGTAAAACTTTCATTAATTCCATACTTTATATCTAAGCCTCCAGAGATTGCTTTTTGATTCTCAAATTGTTGTTTTTGATTGCCAGATTTTTCTAAAGGAGTCCTTGAGTAATTGGCAGCAAAATAGGGATTGAATGAAAGACGGAGACTAGGTTTTATTTGTTTTAATCCAGTCATATCACCCCACTGTATCAAAATTCCATCTTGCTTTGGATCAATAGCTTGCCATGTTGATAATTCTCCTTTTTGTTTGTTGAATCGGACAAATTGCAAACCCCATATCTGTTCATTCTTCTTTGGAAATCTCAAATTGTACAATGGAATCTTTATCTCAACAGTCCATCCATCAGAAACAACTTTTGTGCTACTCGTCCATACAGCATCCCAATTGAAATCTGTATTGCTAGTGTTGCCATTTCCATTATCAAAATTCCCTAGTTTTGCATCGCTTTGTATTCCTGCTGGTGTGATCACAAATCGAAATCCATTTCTATCATCATTATAGGTATCAAATCCTACTGAAAAATAATCTGTATTCACATACTCGTGTCCATCACGAGCACCAATAGATTTGCTGATCTGATCTGGCACATCATGTAAATGTGCTGCTAGATATAAATTGTCATTATCATAAGTCATTTTTACTATACTAACTTGAGAAGGAGTGGAAAATGGCAAAGGTTCCAATTGCACAAACTTATCTGCTAATGCTGCTTGAGCCCAACATGGATCATCCAATATACCATCTATTGTAGGCGGAAACTCAGTTCTTATGATTTGATACACTTTTTTTGAGATCAAAGTATCTTGACTTGAAATTGTAGCAATAAATGTGCAATATATAATCAATACATTTAAGCTACGCAAGAGGAAATGAGTTTGCATATCCATTATTTTATTGTGGATTAAAATTTAAATAGTAAATGAAATGTCAGTAAAAACTATCGATTATTTTCAGTCCAATTGTAGGAGAAAATAGTCTCATCTTTGATTTTGTACTTATGGGTTTGATTGTAAATTTCTAAATATTTGTCGTGATGATCTTTGCTTACTTCGACACCATTAATTCTTATCACACCATTCTTCCATTGAAAATTAATATTATCACTTTCTTGATAGTAGCCATCTTCGATCATTAAGTTTCTCATTTTTGATTTCCAATTTTCCTCAGGGTCTGTGCCTGTATATTTATTTGTGGAAATGTCGTACATGTATTTTAGTGCTTCACTGTCGTTCTTCAGTTTTTCTTGTAGGTGTTCTAATTTTTGCATGTCGTGATGTAATTCATTCATACTTTTAAACAGAGATCTTAGATTATCATTATTTGGAGTAAAATTTTTGGACACTTTATCTTTGATATGTTTTACTACATCTTCTAATTTGTTTTTTCTTTCTATGAGTTGGCTATTGTCAAGATTGAGATTCTCCAAACGATCTTTTAGTTCCTCTATTTGATCTTTTAATTCATCCAATTGATCATTTAACGCATCAGTTTGACGATCCTGTGCCTCGGCTGCTTCTTCAGCTGCATACATGTTTGCTTGGATTTCACTGTCAGAATCATTTGTGATATTCATGCTGATTTCATCTTCGACATTTTTGATGACTCTTTCTATAAGTTTGCCATTTTTGTACTTGGATACCGTGGCGTTGCCATTTTTATCTACTATTACTTCTGTAGTTATACCATCTTTAGATTGTTTTGTAGTGATGATGTGTTCGTGTTTTGAATTTGGGCTTTTATCAGAATTCACTTCAAACGAAAAAGAAGATTGATTTTTACCATTGTTTGTAGAGTTTGATTTAATATTAAAACTTACATTAGAATCCAAGCTATCCGGTTCATTAGTTGTATAAGCATGTGAGCTTGAGCTGATACTGTTTGAACTTGAAGAATTCGAAGCATTGGAAGTTGAATAATGTGATGCAATAATATCGTAGAAAAAGTTTTCAAATTTTGGAAAATCCTCTGGTTTTAAATCTACATTATTGAATTGCAAACTCATCACTTTATTATCCTTGACCACAATACTGCTAGTAAGCATATGATCTGTATAAGTGTAGGTACCGTTTTCCACTTTTCTATTAAGGACGAATGAATCTAATCTTGATAGAGAAATAGTAGTAGAATTTTCAGGAGATAAAATTCCAATTTCATTTATTTTTTTAGCCGCTATGGCTTGAGGTAGATTTTTAAATCCAAAAATACCAATGATAAAAAATACACCAATGATAGCAGCTATTCTCTCTAAGATATTTTGTCCAGTTTTTTCATGTTGGAGCATACGAGAAACTCGCTTAAACAATTGCAATTTGCTTGAGCCTAATATGCTCATAGCCCAAGTATTTTCTTTAGTCTGCATTTCTTGAACTTTAACTAGTGATTTTGCATAAGAGAAAGCATCTCCACATATACCAATTGCTACATCATCACAAGAATGTTCTCTCTGCTCCTTGAGTTGCGCACTGATCCACCAGACAAAAGGATTGAAATAGTAAATAATTTCTACTATACTTTGCAATAAGTTGATCAGAAAATCATTTCTTTTGATGTGGGCCAATTCATGAGCTAATATAGCCTCTACTTCCTTTGGATCCATACTATTGATCCAACCTATTGGAAATAGAATGATAGGTTTGAAATGACCTATGATGACGATGCTCTTCACCATACTAGATTCTACCAAGCCTACAACTTTCTTTACATTGCATTTTTGCTGAATATCTAGCAATAAATCCTGCCAGTAAGGATCAACTGGAAAATTGTGTTTATTTTTTAGAATGTATAGATAACTCAATCCACCCAAAAATCTCAATAGAAAAAGTAACATACCAAGAAACCATAGACCAACGATGATATACAAATGTTCGTTGACAAAAGATTTCAATGAGTCGAACCATGGATTAAGTATAGACATGTATTCTTCATTATTTGGATTTGATAGATTTGCAGAAATTATTGTATGGCTTCCATCAATAGCAGGGAGACATTCCATGGTGCTATAGGTAAATGTTGCATCTTCTGTTGTATTCATCCTGGAATAATAGATGTAAGTGGCAATATTTGAGATGGTAAAAATGGCCAATGCAAACAGCCATATTTTGTATTTAATTTTTGAAGATTTTTTATTGAGAAATAAAAGAATTATAGCGAAGAAGATAGCTATAAAAGCAGCTTGCCACAAGGAATGTAAAAAAGTCCAAGACAAGGCATAAAAAAACTTATGAACGGTTGGATTGAATACGATTTCCATATTATAGTTTTTATTTATTTCAGATAGATTTGTTTTTATTTTCTAATTCAGTAATAAGTTCTTTAATTTTGTGTAGTTCTTCAACAGAAGTATTCTGATTGCCCAATAAATTCATGACCAAAGTGGAAGCACTTCCTCTGAAAGCTCTATCCAACATTTCACTGAGGACGAGATTTTGAGTTTGATGTTCAGTGATCACAGGTCTGTAGATATGACTGCGATCTATGATATCTCTAGTAAGTAATTTTTTATCCAACATCAGCTGCATAAATTTGAGTGTTGTGGTATAACCGACTTCACGATTTTTATTAATTTCGTCATTTACAAAACGCACTGTTTGTGGTCCATGTATAAATAGTACTTTTAATATTTCCAACTCCGCATCTGTAGGTACAAGTTGAAAATTGTTTTGATCTTTATTCATATTCAAGATTTTAAAGCAGTCAATCTCTCACTCAAAATGGAGAGAAATTTAAGCTGTTGCAAATGTACTACGAATTTTTTCGTATCTCCAAATATTTCTACGAAAAAATTCGTAACGTTATTATATTTTTATTTATATAATATGTAATATAGTGTTTTATAGTGTAATATAAAGTATTTCTTGATTGCTTATAGATTTCTACTCAGGAGTTAAAATTGTATTTTGGATTTTCATCACCAAATAGTTTGTCTCTTTAAGACAATATTCTTATAGTAAGTCTTATTACATATAATGCGAAAATCAGGGGAATTTCTACTTGTAGATTGATGTATAGAGAATTTTATTGGCCTCTGTAGGAATACTTATTTGTGGTTTAGTTTTGTGCTACATTAGTTATTCAAGCCATAAAAAAGTTCTGCTTGTGGAATAACCCATCCCTGTCCCTTGCCATTAGCAGTGATGGGTGAAGTAAGTTTTTTCAGTATCCGTTGGTAGAATTTCCCTTAATATAAATCTTTTAGTTTCTACTATTGATTCCAATTTACAAGTAAAATTCAAACAATTTTTCTTTGATTTACAACATAGCGTATTGCTTCTTCTAGAATATCACTATTGATATCTTTCAATGTCTTGAATTTAATACAATATCCTGTCACATTGGCTTTTCCTAATTTCTTTCCAAAAGTTTGCGCTAGGTATGTTTTGTCATCTATCCCGAAAAGATATACAGAAATTCCTGTTGTATTCGCGCTGATACCAACTTGATAAAATTGCTTTGTTTTTCCATCAGCATATTTTATTGTGTAATTTCCGTAGCCAATATTTGGATTTGACACTATTTTATTTTCCTCATTTTTTCCATCAAGAAACCAAAGTTTACAATTGGGCATTATTTCCATAATGAGCTTATGTAATGTAAACATATCAGCCTTTTTTATCTCTGATTGACTTTCAATATATGATATGATTTGATCTTCAATTTTCATAAACTATATTTTAGTAAGTTTCTATGTCGGCTATGCTATGCATTTAATTTGCAATATAAATCAGAAACTAAACTGAATCGAAATGGAAAAGTTTATCGTGAAGAAGAAATAATAGAGCTATGAATTAAATTGTATATATAAGATATGAATTTTAATAGTTTATACTTATTCCAAGACCTAAACCCATATCACTGTCATAGTGCGTCCTTATCCCAATATTCTTAGTAATGATATAATTTAATCCTAGCATATATTCACTATCGGTATTAAGCATAAAAGCAGCTCGGACACGTTTGGAAACTGGTATATCTTCGCGACGCAGTTGCATTCGTAAGATTCCATCATGATACAATTCTATTTGAGCAATCATCAACATTGGTAATGTATAAGCTAGTCCAATGCTAAATTGACTTCGATTATCTTTCGTGTTTTTTTGTCCAAATATATTTTTCTCAGTTTCATTTTGATTTAATTTTCTATAGCGCCAATCAAATCCAATAAATGGCATTAACCATTGCATTTTACCTATGTATCTCCCAATATGTGTTTCGCTTTCGTATCCATGTTTATCATGGTATCCCATTCGCCATTCTGTAGCAAAACTCCAGCGCGTATTTTGGGCCATTGCCATGCCATCATTTCCGTTGGTGGCAAAATCATTCTGAGCCATGAAATGAAGTTGATTACTTTCTCTTTGTAATTTTTTATAAGCCCATTTTTTATCAATTATTAATGGATTTTGTGATTGATCTTGATAACTAAAAACACGATTCATTCCAGCCATCATATGATAGAGAATATGGCAGTGGAAAAACCAATCCCCTTCTGCATTCGCTTCAAATTCTATTACGTTAGTCTCCATTGGCATGATGTCCAAAACATTCTTTAAAGGTGCATAATCCCCTTGTCCATTGATGACGCGAAAATCATGTCCATGCAAATGCATGGGATGTCTCATCATCGAATTATTATACAAAGTGATTCTAACAATCTCACCTTTCTTAATTAAAATTTTATCTACTTCTGATAACACTTTGTTGTCCATACTCCAAACATAGCGATTCATATTTCCAGTCAATTCAAAATGCAATTCTCTTACAGGTGCATGACTTGGAAGCACAGTTTTAGTAGGTGATTTTAACAAGGCATAATTTAGTGTACGAATTTTTTTCATCGAATGTAATGCATTTGAACTTTCACCATTTTTCATATCCATTTTATGCTCCTTATGCATTGGATCTGCACTTAGTTCAGGATACATCACTGCATTCATATCCATTTGTTGCAAACTCATATTCATCCCCATATCATCCATGTTTCCATTCATCTTCATCATGCCATTCATCATCTTCATTCCCTTAAAATAATTTAGCTTTGGCAATTGAGTTGCCAATTGCTTTTGACCAGCACCAATAAAAATAGAAGCTGATTGAGTGCGATCCTCTGCTGTTGCTAAAAATTCATAAGAGGTATTTTCTTTTGGAATTGACAATAGGACATCATAAGTTTCTGAAACTGCAATGATCAATCGATCTACTTCAGTTGGCTCGACATCGTTACCATCATTAGCAACAACTGTTATTTTTCCACCTGCATAACTTAGCCAAAAATAAGAAGATGCACCAGCATTTGAAATTCGCAAACGGATTTGATCTCCCTTTTTGAATTGTGATAATTGGCTTTCATTATTTCCATTGATCAAAAATTTATCATAATAAATATCACTTACATCCATAGCCAACATTCGCTTCCATTCGTTGATCAACTTCGTTTTAAAATACCCTTCTTTAATTGCTTTCAAGTATGATTGTGTACTTCCTTTCTTAATGGCAAACCAATCGGAAGCATTGTGCAACATCCTATGTACATTTTTTGGATTATAATTCGTCCACTCGCTTAGAATGACTGGCACAGTAGGTATATCATCAATACCTTTCCTATAGTGAAGATCATCATTTCGTTTTTTTAAAATCAAAGAGCCATACATTCCAATTTGCTCCTGTAGTCCGCTGTGACTGTGATACCAATGAGTCCCATTTTGTATGATTGGAAATCGATATACATGTGTAGTATTAGGAGCGATTGGCATCTGCGTGAGGTATGGCACACCATCTTCCTTGTTAGGCACGAATACGCCATGCCAGTGTAGGGAGGTAGATTCCTTGAGTTGATTATGAACTACGATTTCAGCTGTATCACCTTCAGTAAAAGTTAGTGTCGGCATAGGTATCTGTCCATTGACAGCAATAGCACGTTTTACTTTTCCAGAAAAATTTACTATTGTATCTTTTACAAAGAGATCATAGTGTACAATTTTTTGCGAGATGAGTACATTGGCAAATAATAGTATGGGAACTATTTGCAACAATTTTTTGTAAATAATTTTTTGATTAGCCATTTTAATAAATTCATATTTTTATATTAAATTGAATAACATGAATGCAGCCATAATTATCATTAAAGCATCTTCAATTATCGTTACAATACTCATAGGGAGATGGAATATATCACCTAAGCAGGCACATTGAATTTGTTGTTTGTTGAGAACTATTTTCAATACACCGATGATGCTAACAGACATGACAAAGAAGCTCACCATGTTTATAACTATAGGATTAAAATCAATCAAGTATCCGATACCCAGTGCCAATTCTATAAAAGCATAAATATATGCCCAAGAAGGAAATCGACGAGCGAGGATATCATACATGACATAACTCTCAGCAAAGCCTTTTAGATTCAATAATTTAAAGAATGAGAATACTAGAAAAAATGCAGCCATAAAATGTCTCATCCATTGCATGAGATCAAAATGTTGATTGTTTATTTGGATTAAAAATGTAGTTAGGGTGATATAAAAAAAGATTAATAATATCGGCTTGTAAGTCTCAAACCAACTTTTGGTTTGTTCGGTCATTTCATTATGTTCCAATGCTGCGATTTGATATTTTGGATCCAATGCTTTTGCAATTTTTTTAGTGGAACGTGTTTGTCCATTGTAATGGTAGTAGAGTGATCTTGTAGTGAAACTTCTACATGTGTGACATTATCCACCATTAGTAATGCAGATTTTACTTTAGCCTCACAACTACTGCAAGTCATTCCTGTGATTTGATATTTGTGTACCATATTTTCAAATTTTGTGATTCATTTTTTGAAACCGATTTTCTTCGATGAGTTCAAATTCTAATACAGCAAGACGCTCTAAGAGTTTTTGTTTTTATGCTGCATTCAAAGGTTTGCTTAAGTTTATACTTTCCCCTTACTCATCTGAGTTTTTATGTAAAATCCAAGTTTTTCCAACACAGATATTAGGATAATTATATTGTGATTACAAGACTTAATTATTGAATCATTAGATCATTGAATCTCATTAGAAGATCAATAATTCTGAAACTTAAGTAGGACTATTAATTGCGATACAATGAGTAGTTTCCTACAATAAATTTTAAATCTAGTGACTAATTTGGATCACTAAATGCTGGATTACTTTTCAAAGTTTCATCAGAAAGTGTAAGCAAAAATGCTTTCAAATCCGCTACATCAGCACTGGATAATCCTAGACCTCCTGCTTGAAGGTTGTACTGCATCAGTACATCAACAGTCGAAGATTTTTTTACATTTTGATTGTAATGATTGATGACTTCTTCTATTGTTTTAAATCGTCCATCATGCATATATGGCCCAGTTAATGCAATGTTGCGAAGCGATGGTGTAAGAAATTTAGCTTTGTCTAAACTATTTTTTGTCACCTTCATTCTGCCATCATCTTTCATTTCTAAATCAGAATCTAAACCATTATTAAAATAATCATCATTTGTGAAATTAGGCCCTGAATGACAATGAAAACATTCAGCCCCTTTCACTTTACCAGAAGGATCAAACTCTGTAAAAAATAGATTTTTACCGCGTTCTTCACTTGCGGAAAACTGTTCTTTACCTGCTTGCACTCTGTCGTATTTACTATTGTTAGATATGATAGTAAACATGAATTGCTCTAACGCTAATGAGACATTTTTTTCATTAATTTGTCCATTTGAAAATGCCCTAATGAATTGATCTTTATATTGATTTGAAGCTTGTAGTTTCGCAATCATATTTGGAAGTGTTTCATTCATTTCCAATGGATCTTGAATTGGTTTTAAAGATTGTTCCCTTAATGATGCTGCGCGACCATCCCAGAAAAATCCATTTTGATGCCATGCCATATTAAACACTGGCATTGCCTGTCTTCCACCTAGCTTTTTTTCTACACCTTCACTAAATTGATTTTTATCTGAAAAACCATCTATTTGCACATGACAAGTTGCACAGGATTGAATACTATTTTTTGAGAGCATTTTTTCATAGAATAACATTCTTCCTAATGTTACACCTTCCACTGTTATTACATTGTCAGATGGTAGATCTGGTGTAGGGAGACCATTGTATTCAATTTTATATGGTGTATTATCAAATACAGCTGGGTTCTCATCAGGATTACAAGCATAGAAAATTGATAACACAATGATTATCATACTTGATGCTAGAATTTTATTCATTTTGATAGTTTTTATTTTTTATGAAATTGTAATCAGTTAATGTGCTTAAAAATGCTACAAGTGCTTCAATTTCACTTTGAGATAAATTCAAAGGTTTAATTAATGTATTCTTATTTTTATGATCGCGGCCTCCAGAATTATAATGCTCTATTACTTCCTTTAATGTCTTCAAACTTCCATCATGCATATATGGATAAGTAAGCGCAATATTTCGTAAGGAAGGTATTTTGAATTTGCCTTCATCGCTTGGATTTTGGGTAAGCCTCATTGCTCCTATATCTTTGTATACAGAATAAAGTCCATTGTTCTCAATGTTTTGATTCGTTAATAAAAAACCTGAATGGCAATTACTGCAATTTGTTTTATTGCTCTTAAAGAGATTCAATCCTTGCTCTTCAATAGTAGTTAATTTTGTTCTCCCATTTAAAAATTGATCATACTTTGAATCGCCACTAAATAGCGTTCTTTCAAAGGCAGAAATCGCTCTTGTGATGACATAGGGATCGGGATCGCGTTTATATGCAGCTTGACTCATTTCAACGTACTTTGGAATAGTCATGAGCTTATCTGAAATCTCAACAATATTATTATCAAATTCAGCATGTTCTTGAATTGGTACAAGAACTTGCATCTCGAGTGTGGGCAAGCCTCCTTCTTTTAATAGTTTTTTTTGATAGACTACGTTTGCCAATGAAGGACTGTTTCTATTTCCCAATCTTCCTTCAACTCCTGCAGAAACACTCACAGTATCTGCAAATGCTAAACTTGGCTTATGGCAAGAAGCACAGCTTAAACTTCCATCTCTGGATAATATAGGGTCGAAAAACAATTTTTTTCCTAAAGTAAATTGTGCTTCTGTTGGTATGCTATCTGGATTCGAAATCGGTATTGGAAAATGTGAAGGAATAAAATGTGAATAGTCATATTTTATTCCTTCTTCATCTTTATTGCAAGAGCTACATAACAATATGCTTATTACAATGTAATTGAAAATTGAAAACTTTGAATTATACCGAATAAACATATCAGTAATTTTTTAGCGAATAAAAATTTGTTTGCTTGCCATTTTTTCTCCGTCTATTACGGTAATAATATAATTACCACTACTTACTTCGCTGAGTTCGTGATTAAAGACAGCGTTTTCTATTTTTTCTGAAAATACCATTTGACAAGACTGCGAATAAATAATTACATTCTTGGAAGATAAAACATCATTGAAGTTAATATTTAGACTTCTATTGTTCTGATTAAAACTTGCAATGCTTTCCAACTTCACTTCATCCTGTGATGAAAGAATAATCTGTGGTGTAATAAATCCAGCATTTGCAGCATTGAGAAGCATGTTTTTATTTAAAGTACCACTGCCATGTTGAATAATATTGCCACTCATAGATATTGCGTTAAACAACTTGACATAATCGAGATTAATAACAAAAGGATCAGTGGTGATTTTTTGACTTGCAGACACATCTAGGAATGTAGTAAATAGTAACTCATCTCCTAGACTGTGGATTTGGAAATTTTGCTCTGGAATGCCATCATTATTATTATCTACATATCCTTCAATAGCCATAAATCTATATCCAGCGGTCCAGCCCCAATGCATATCAGGAGTCTTTGGTCCAAGAGGATGTGTAGCTAAATATAAATTGGGATCTCCATGATTTTTCTCCTTGTCAATACCAACAAACATTTTAATTTTTTTAAAATTATAATTGGATGGAAAAGTTCCAACAGAATGCTTAATATCCGGATTCTTTGCATTCACCAATAGATAGGAATCTTCTACTTTAACTGAATCATTGTCTGAAGAAAATAGCAGAATATTGCTTAAATAAAACTCTGCTCTAGTCAGTTTTATTTTCTTGCCATTGTGAATCGTAAATATGGTTTTATTCAACTCTAAGGGTTGACCTTCAGCTGTATGTTTAAATTGAAAACTTAGACTACTGGTTTGAGAAAATGAATTGATAGTCATTAGACTAACCATGATAAATGTAAAAAATACCGATTTCATATAATATATTTTATTGTTTACTAATTGTTCGTTTATTAATGCGACATAAATTTTTTTATCTCTTTAGGAATTGATACGATATATAAGCACTTATTGCTTGCTGGTGAAACCAAGAAGTATTGTTTTGATTAGGATGAATGACCATTTCAGGGCCAATACCCATAAGAATTTTTGGGTTTATTTTTAGTTCAAAATTTAATCCAACAATGCCAGATATAGACAGTTTATTTTCGACTTCACTCACTATTTTTGGTTCGAATCCATTGACAAAGCAAAGTTCTTTACATGACTCTGTCTGATGATTCAAAGTATTAGAAATAATGGAATGAAGTTTAATATTTGTGCCCAGTTTAGTATAAATTTTTATTTTTTTATAACTCGCAATTTTTCTTTCCAAAAATAGTGGCATTAAGAAAGTATGAGTTTTTCTGGTGATCGACATATTTAGGTCGAAAGTGTCATTATGGTTTATCATTTGATTTTGTGCAATTTCAAAGAGAGATAAGTTTACTCTTGATTGAATATTGCCATCAAAAGTACTGTAAGTAAATTCATATTTTTTTATCCCATTGCCTGTTGAAGCATACGAAAGTCTTTCAGGAGATAAGTTGAGATGATGCTCTGTAACGAATGATGAATTATTATATTGAATTCCCAAGCTATATCTCAGTTTCTCAGATATTTGATAGTATAAAGATCCTCCAAGTTGGTATCCTAAATTAGTTGTTAAAATGTTTTCGTGTATTGCCAATGGATCTTTTGTCTGATTATTTTTTTGTTTAGTTTCGAACAATGGACCTGAAAATAATCTTATGTAAATCCATTTATTAGATTTGGGTTTAATTAAATTGGGAAGCAATTTCAATTCTAAGAATTTGTTTTCATCATTTTGAATTGCCAAGCCTGTGGAAATTGTCTGAATAGGATTAATGTTGTCTAGTTCAAAATTGGCATCGGCAATAATTGCTTCATTCTCCTTTTTTGAGCCTATCATTGGAAATGAAGAAGATAAAATATTTTCATTTGTTATTATTGTGTGTAAATTTGGAACACTGCTGTTTTTGGCATTGTTCTTACTAATTATAGTATTCTTAGGTTTGGGACTGATTGGAATTCTTGAAGCAAAATTCGCTTCAATACTTGTGTTAAGAGAAGAGCTTAAATAAGCATGCTTTTTATTTCGTGGATTTTCAGTAGTATTTGTTATTGTATTATTAGAACAGTTTGAATCAATGGTTCCTTTTTTAAGCTGAGCAGCAATAAGCTTATTTTCTACGATTTGAATTGCGGGTTTTTTAGTTGAATTTTGAGAAATGAAAGTAATAGTTATAATTGTGAGGAATGCTAGTAGAACACTCCAAAAATAAGCGAAGGCTCTTCTACGCTTTTCTTTTTTGGATAATTTTAGCGATAGCGCGTCCCAATCCAATTCTTTATTGGATGAATTACTCTGCAATTCATTTAGCTTTTCAGCATACGCCTTATAAAATTTATCATCCATAATTTAACAGTAACTGTTATAATAGTACTATTCAAGAACATTGACAAAATGGTTGCCTGAGCTATTAAAATAAAATATAAAATTTTGATTTTGCGATGAGCTTGGCAAGAAAAGTTCGAGCTTTGAATAGATTGGATTTTGATGTTCCTACATTAATTTTAAGCAGTTTGGCAATTTCTTCATGGCTATAACCTTCAATAGCATAGAGGTTTAATACCATTTTATAAGCAGGTGGTAGCTTATTTGTTAGAGCTAAAAGTTCCTCAACTTCCAAATGTGAAAGAGCATCGGGGTCAGCAACATACTGATTCGATATTTCTGTTGAAAGCTCTGTAGTAATAATTTTGTTCTGATTCTTGTGATAATGGTTGATAATGGTTCTTACCAATATTAGTCTGAACCAAGGAAGAAATGGCTGTGTTAAATCATAATTTTTTAATGAATCAAAGGTTTTGACGAAAGTATCATTGAGAATCTCTCTGCTATCTTCAATTGAATTACCATAAGCCATCACTGTTTTAAGACCATATGAGTAAAATTGATTATATAGTTCTTTTTGACACAATCTATCATTTTTAATACAGCCTTTTACAAGCTCTTGAAAATTCATTTTAAATTTTATAGCATAAAGCAAAAATAGAACATAACTCTAGGATTAGTTGCTTTATAGTCATTTATTTATCTGAATTCGTTTTTTAATTTTCCTTTGTTTGTAAGACCACTTCAAATAATTGATTGAAGTTAGAAAATTTATATTATTTATCCAATAAAAGCAAATAGGGGAGTAAATTCGATAAAGGTCGTTTTCTAATAGTTTGAGAGTTTTAGTGCTTAATAATGATTTCTTAAGCTGCCTAGATTTTCTAACTGCCAATATTATTATGCTCTGACTCTTTCTGCAAAGCCAATGAAATGCCAAAAGGGATCAGAGAAAAGCAAGTCCAGTCTCCATAATCATGACATAAAATTGAACTTATTAATGTAGCAGCAATTTGACAAGTATCCTTAAATTCTACTCATGCTTGCATTTTCGAATCTATATGCTATGAAAGACTTTTCAAAAGTGCTAAGATTAAAAACTTATCAGGTAGAATTTGTGTTCCGCAATAAATGCTGATGATATTCAAGAAACATTGACTTATGTCAGTGAGGGTAAAATAGTTTCAAAAAATTAAAAAGCAAAATAGATGAAGGCTTTTACAATAAATAAATATAATAAGACAGACAATCTTCAATTGATTGATTTGCCTATGCCAGAACCAAAGGAGCATGAAGTCTTGATTGAGATCCATGCTGCTAGTATAAACATGATAGATGCTAAAATTAAATTCGGTGAATTTAAATTATTTTTACCATATAAATTTCCTTTGATATTAGGGCACGATATAGCTGGGATTGTTCGCAAAGTTGGAGTGAAAGTTCAAGCATTTAAAGTAGGTGATGAAGTATTTGCAAGAGCTTCAGATTTTCACATTGGAGGATTTGCAGAATATATTTCAATACCAGAAAATGATCTCGCGATGAAACCAACAAATATTTCAATGGAAGAAGCTGCTTCACTACCCTTAGTTGCATTGACTGCATGGCAAGCATTTTTCGAAAAAGCAAATTTGCAAAAAGGGCAAAAAGTATTCATTCAAGCTGGATCAGGTGGAGTGGGAACTATAGCGATTCAAATCGCAAAATATTTTGGTGCGACGGTAGCAACTACAACAAGTGGTAAGAATAGTGATTTTGTAAAAAGTCTTGGAGCTGATATCTTTATAGATTATACAAAAGAAAATTTTGAAACTTCATTAAAGGATTACGATCTTGTATTGAATAGTCAAGATGAAAAGACATTAGAAAAATCTTTACAAATTCTAAAACCTGGTGGAAAAATAATTTCCATCTCAGGTCCTCCAGATACCAATTTTGCAAAAGAAAGTGGTTTGTCCTGGTTTATGAAAATAGTGATGTATTTCCTAAGTCATAAGATAAAAAAGGCATCCTCAAAGAAAAATGTTGAATATGCTTTTCTCTTTATGAAAGCAAATGGAAAACAATTATCAGAAATAGCTTCATTGGTACAGGCTGGTAAGATCAAACCAGTCATAGACAAGATATACCCTTTTAATCAAACCAATGATGCATTAGCTTATGTTGTTGAGGGTAGAGCAAAAGGGAAGGTTGTGCTGAAAGTTAAATAATTTTATTGCAATTTTATTATCAATTTGATTCCCCGCAATAAGATTATCTGATTTACACTACTCTCAGTTATGATTATTGTAATTCCTATTTTTGAAAATAAAAAATCTTCAGCTACACGCACCTTTCCAAATTCAGGTCATTTTCCATAAAATGGAACATATTATTATTGATTTATTTTGTATCATATTGTAATTCTGCACATTACGATTTGGAATAAAATTGGCATTCTAGTTTGTACAATCAAAAAACTGTTATGCGACAAAATAATAATCCAATTTTTCTAGTAGATGATGATCCATTTCATCTTGAAATGATGACCCACATTCTTGAAAGAGAAGGTTTTCAAAATATAGTGAGTTTCTCTAATGGCGTGAATTGTCTTGAGCAAATCCATTTAAATCCTGAAATCATCTTCTTAGACTATCAGATGGATGTATATACAGGTTATGAAACATTGAGAAAAATAAAACGCTATAATCCCAATTTTTTTGTCGTCATGGTCTCTGCTCAAGAAGATATTGACAGCGCAGTAGAAACGCTTAAGCATGGTGCGTTTGACTATATTCGAAAGAATGAAAATTTAGAGCTGAAAGTAAAAGAGGTTTTAAAAAAGATTACAGAAATTCGTGAAGTCATGAATGCTGAGAAACCATCCTTTATCAAATCCATTTTCAAATTTTTATAACATGAAAAAAATTCTATTTTATTCATTACTATTGCTTTCCATTCTAACTTCTTGCAAAACAAGTAACCTATTTGTTGAAGAAAATACAAGAAATACAGTTCAAGATCTAGACAGTGTCTTTTTATCAAACAATAAATATGAATATCAGATACGCATAGATGATAAAATTACAATAAGTGTGTGGGGTCAAGATGAATTTAGTGTCGGATCCACTTATGGAATTTATAATTCAAATGAGGTTTATGGAAAATGGCTCATGGTGGATGCAAAAGGAAATATAGAAATTCCAAAAATTGGCAGCTATCATGTGGAAAAAATGACCATCGTTCAACTGAAAGAATCATTGAAAAAAATTTATGGAGAATGGATCAAAACACCCATTGTTGATATAAAAATATTAAATCAAGAGATCACAGTTCTGGGAGAAGTGAGAGATCCGCAAGTGATACCTGTAGACAAAAGCCATAATAGTTTACTCGAAATGATCGCCAGATGCAAGGGTTTTGATTTCTATGCGAATACTGCATACATCAAAGTCTTTAGACAGGTTGGGAAAAATGTACATGTCGCCAATATTAATCTTACGAAAGGGGCACCAGTATCAGCAAGAAATATAAATCTTTATCCTGGTGATGTCGTAGTGGTTCCATCTAAAAAATACAAGGAATTCGACAAGCGCGTATCGACTATAATTCCATTCACTACTGCATTGACTTCTGCAGCAATTTTTCTTGGCGCATTTTAAAAAATAAAATTAATTTAAATCAATGAGTTCAGAATATCAATTCCTAAGACCTTATTTGCGAGGCTGGTTCTTTATCCTTACAGCTATGGTAATTAGCTACTTTATTGCAGAAAAATATTTGTCCTACAACACTCCTATATACCAAAGTACTGCAAAACTAAGATTGGCAGATTTGAATGAAGGCATACCAAATAGTAAGTTGTTCAAAGATCTCGATGTCTTTGCTAATACACAAAAAATTCAATCTGAAATCGAGCTTATAAAATCTGAAGCGATTTTGAAAAGGGTTTTGCCCAAGATTGCATTTTCAATGACCATTAGTCGAATTGGTAAAATAAAAAACACAGAACTTTTTTCAGATTCACCATTATCTATTGAAAAATTATCTCTTGAAGAACATCATTATAATAAATCCTTCATCCTTTCTGTAGAAGCCGACAAAACATTCACACTATATAGCCCAGAAGGTGTTTTTGTAAATGGACACTTAGGCGATAGTGTTTCCTTCGGATCCACAAGACTGTTCATAAATTTGAATCAAACTGCATTAGCAAAGAAAACTGATTTGAAATGGATTGATAAATATGAACTCCGATTTTTAAACGAAGAGATGCAATACTCTGAGATTCTAAAAAATCTAGAAGTAATTTCAGTGGAGAAAGATGTGCCCGTAATCAGAATTAGTTATAAATCTAATCACCCAGAAAAATCCGCAATGCTTCCCAATATGTTGGCTGAAGCTTATATTGAAGATTATGTAGAAACAAAATATGGTGCGGCAAATGTGACAGTTGAATTTCTTGACGAACGAATAAAAGAAATGAGTCAAAAATTGTCTTGTGCTGAAGAGGCCATTTTAAATTATCGCATAGAAAATAATATAACGAATATTCGACAAGAAACAGAAACTGATCTTAGAAAGGTATCCCAGTTGAAAATCCAACAGACAAATCTTAAGATGAATCTAGATGCTATAAAAGATCTAGAATCATACATGGAGAAAGGCAAAGAAAATTTTCTTGAATTGGCTCCAAATTTTGAAGCATTTACAGATCTGCTCTCTACTGAAATGATCAAAAAAATCAAGCAACTTCAATCTGAAAAGAAGGATTTACTTATGGAGTACACCCCAACAAATGAAAAAGTAAAAGTAATAGATGCAAAGATCGAAGACATCACTTCTTATCTCGCAGAAAGTATCAGAAATACAAGAAAAAATCTCCAATCAAAATACGATAATTTAATCTACGATATTGATGAGTCTGAGAAAGTTTTTATTCCAGTACCCGAGGAGGAAAGAATGATGAATATTTTACAGAGAGAATTTGAGATTTATCAAGAATCATACAATTTCTTAAATCAAAAGAGAATTGAAGCAGAAATCGCAAGAGCTGCTAAATCTGCATTTCATCGCATCATCACACCCGCAAGTATAAGCAAAGTTCCAGTGTCGCCAAATTATATAATTATTAAAGCAATCTCGGTATTACTTGGAATGCTATGCGCACTCTTCATCATTTTTGTTGTACATAGACTTAGAGCACGTATTAATCAAATATCGACTATTGAAGCGACTAGCATTGTCCCAATCGCAGCAGCGATACCTAAGTTAAAAACTGATCAAGAAAAAGAAAACTTCTTCGTACGAATGCTTACGCAATGGCAAGTAAAAGATCTTCTTCAGAAAAATAATATTTCTTGTTATACTGGATTTCATAAAGATCATGGATTGAGTTTTGCGACAAGAAATATAATTCATACGTTGACGAATCAAGGTAAAAATATTTTAATTGTTCAATTCAAAAATGGAACTGCCACTAATTCATTTTATGATCTGCATGAAGATGATTCAAATCAGTACAGGATGATTTTGTGGTCTGAATGTCTAAAACTATACAGCACAGAAACTATTCAAAATGTAATTCGTGAAAAATCAAAAAGCTATGACCACACCATCATCATTAATTCTTTGTTTGGAGACAATTTTACTTTGGCTTTTATGGCAATAGCAAATGTCAACTATGTTTGTGTCGATACACGAATTACTGCTGCAAAGCGATTAAGTGAGATTGATCTAATAGCAACAGAATATAAGCTCCCTAGAATGCATTACATCGTAAATCGCGTGGCTTACCAACCTAGTATCTGGAAGCAAATTTCATCTTATTTTAAGAGAAGAGCTGCTTTGAATGAAATGCAAACTCAATACGCATGAATAAACTAAATTCAAAATATCTAGTATTGGCAGATCAAGCATTGTTTAGTGGTATGAGTTTCATTACTACAATATGGATTGCAAGAAGTATAGATACTGCATCTTTTGGAATATACTCTGCATGGATCTTGGCGATATATCTCTTTGTGAGTGCCGTGGGCGCTTGGATCATTCAACCATTTCAGATCAAGTATAATAAAATAAATGACAAAGGAGCATATCTCACATTCATTTTTTGGGGCCAATTTGGACTCTTGATTTTCATAACTATCCTGATCAACATATTCGGATATATCTCTCAAGTTCACCAACTTGAATTGATTTTGTATTTTGGATTTGGTTTTATATTCTACGATTTTGTGAGGAAGGTATTGCTTGTGATGGATCAACTTAATACAGTATTCATTGTCAATTTATTTGTCTCACTTTTAGGACTTGGATCTATGTTCTATTTAACTAGAGCAGGAAAATTCACGATAGAAAATTTTATGTTTTATACAAGCATACTTTATTTTTCAGTCTTCATATTTGCATTGTTTTACCTGAAGCCATTTCAATTAAATATCATTCACTTGAGACGACATTTTACTTATCATGTCGAACAAGGAAAATGGTTTTTTATGACTGCAATAAGTCAATGGTGGGCTGGAAATTTATTTGTAGTCGCATCGGGCGTTTATCTCGGGGCTGTGGCATTAGGAGCATTGCGTCTTGCACAATCCTTGTTTGGAATTCTCAATATCATTCTTCAAACCTTTGAAAATTATGTCCTTCCTCAAACCGCATCTAAAATGAACGATAGTATTCCAGAGGGAATCGCTTATCTTAAAAATTTATCACTCAAAGCAGCTTGGATTTTCACACCAATTTTAATCTTAAGCTTTATTTTCGCAAAGGATATTTTAGTTCTGGCTGGAGGAATACAATATGCAGAATATGCTTTTGTAGTTCAAGGATTGAGTTTGTTGTATGTATTTATTTACATCAGTCAACCATTGCGATGTATCATAAGATCTTTAGAATTCAATAAAGTATTTTTTAAAGGATACTTGATTACTCTTGCTTTTGCAATACTGTTTTCACATCTCATCTTATCAAACTTTGGATTGTATGGAGTACTATTTGGATTGATCGTTTCCCAACTCTTACTCATAGCTTATTGGAGTTTGATTTTACATTCAAAAAATAAAGAAATATGGAGATCATTCATATCGTACTAGGCAAAGCCAATCCCGATCGTCTCAATGGCGTAAACAAAGTAGTTTACAATATGGCAACGGAGCAAGTGAAAGCTGGTAAAAAAGTTAGCGTATGGGGCATAACAAAAGATATACAACACAATTATCCAGAACGAATATTCAATACTACATTATTCAAATCGCATTGGTTTCCTTTTCGTATTCATTCAGAATTAAAGAAAGCAATCGTCGAAAATAAACATGCTGTTTTTCATTTACATGGTGGTTGGATTCCAGTTTTTAGCAGCTTAGCAAGACTGTTTGCAAAGCATCAAATTAAATTTGTATTGACGCCACATGGCGCCTACAATGTCCTTGCAATGAAGAAAAATAGTTGGCTTAAGAAATTCTATTTTAGTTTTTTTGAAAAACAACTAGTACAGAAAGCTCATAAAATTCATTCGATCGGCAAAAGCGAAATTACTGGACTCAATTCGATTTATAAGAATGCAAATAATTTTTTGTTGCCCTATGGTTTTGACTTTGAGGAATCGTCTGAATTGTTTTTAAAAAATGATTCTTTTACAATAGGTTTTGTAGGGAGACTTGATACTTACACAAAAGGCTTGGATCTCCTAGTAGAGGCTTTTTATGAATTCCAAAAATCGCAACCAAATTCCAAATTATGGATAATTGGGGATGGCGATGGTCGATTATTTATTGAAAAATTTATACAAGAAAAAAAATTACAAAACGTCATTCTTTGGGGCAAAAAGTTTGGAAAAGAGAAGGATGATCTCATTCGTAAAATGCATGTATTCGCCCATCCATCAAGGAATGAAGGCTTGCCCACTGCTGTCTTGGAGGCGATGTCATTTGGAGTTCCAACTATTGTCACCGAAGCAACAAATATCGCTGATGATATCCGAATTTATAAATCTGGTATAGCCATTGCTGATAATAATGTAAGTGAATTACATCAAGCCATGGAACAGTTATATGTTGAGTATAATCAAGTACCATTAGCAATGTATGCACAAAACGGAAAAACCATGTTGCGTGAAAAATTTTATTGGCCAGTATTGGTAGAAAAATTTGAAGAATTATATAGATAAATGAAGTTACATTTAATAGAACAAGATCATCAAGTTTTTTTAAAAAAGATCAATTGGCAATTGCTCATTGTATTGTTGCTCATGGTAGCATGCTTTTTTACTTGGAGTGAAAATATCGTCATTACTAGAGCCATAAAACTAGTGGGAAGATTGACCATGCTTATTGCTTCATGGTATATTTATAGAAGTATCATCCGATATGGAGCAGCAGACAATCTTCGCTCAAATAATTTCTTGTCGCCATTGTTCTATGCACTATATCTTCTTTTAGGATTGGCTTCGTTTATGTGGAGTACGAATATTTCTTACAGTGCTTTGCAATGGTTTATGACTGCACAGACTTTAGTGTTTTGTTTTTACTTCATTAAGAGCCTTTATTTACTAGATCAATTTTTTCCAAATCATAATATACGTTTATACAATTTATTAGGAAATGTTTCTTTCATTTTAGTTTTGGTTTTTGTGATTGGGATGTTTGTCAATCCAGATGTTTTTTTTCGACTTACACATGGAGGAGTAGAAGCGAGAATGGGTGGATATATGATGAATCCTAATGAATTGGGAATGTTGGCAGGTATAGGAGTTGCAGGATTGCTATTTGATCTGCGAAGAAATCATGCAAAGTGGTGGACCATCTTCAAGTTGGTCATTCTCTTTTTTGGTTTGTATGCGACTGGATCACGTTCATCATTGATCGGAGCCCTTTTAATCATCGGCTTCCATGTATATCAATCAGAACAAAAGAAGTTTGCATTGGCAGCAATAGCGATAATGATCCTTGTAGCTCCTATTGCCATTTACAAAGTAGTATTAAAAGATGGCGATCCAGAGAGGATGGAGGAAATCTTTAGTTTAACCGGAAGATTGCCATTTTGGAAAGCATTGATAAATGAAGGATTACCACGCGAACCATTGTTAGGATTTGGTTTTATGCGCATCGATTATAAGGAATATTTTCAAGGCAATAACACGTATCCAGGGAAGATGACGCACAATACTTTTATGCAAGTGTTGATGAATTTGGGATTGATCGGATTGGTTATTGTCTTAATGCAATTTATTCTTACACTAAGAGGAATACTCCAAGAGAATGCAGAAAAGAAATTAATGCTACTCTGTTTGCTCATTCCATTACTCATTAATTCATTTACAGAATTTGGGATTTTTGGTGAGTCTAATTATGGAATATTATTTTATCAGTTGATTCTAATGTATATCTCCTTTAAGTCAAATACTATTTTTAGCGTACAACAAAAGCTTCATTTGTTGAAGACAAAAAGGATAAGTGATGTTGTTTAGAAAACAATATGAAGTACCAAAGGGACTATTATTGAAATTTAAAGAATAATTCAACTCCAGATTCTTGTTCCGTAGGAACAAAATATTGGTAAAAAACAAATAATAAAGTTACTTGTCCCGTAGGGACTATACCATATTCGATTAATAACTTTTCCAAGTCAAGGAATAGGCGATAATACCAATTGAGGTGGAATATAATTGCAGTATATAACTGATATTGAAAAGAATATAAATAACAGTAAAAAATATTTGAAAAAATATTTGGAAGTGATTGCAAAAAGATATTAGATTTGTAATATTATTAATGTTTAAACCCTTGACATATGAAAAATCAATCATCCTTCTTCACACATTGCCCACAAATTTCAAGATATTTTTCTCCGCATGAGTAAATACTAGCTGTAAAATAATTTTTAATAGCAGAATGTTTTTTTGCTATTAAAATAATTTATTGCAATTATCTTAATATCTAAAGTATAAAATTCAGTTAAAAAAACAATAAAAAAAGCCCACGACCACCCATCGCAATGGATACGCAGGCTAATATTCCTAAGAATTAGACTGCAAAAATAAGCTTTTAATGTTGAAATTTGACTGTTTCATAAACAATTATTTTTTAATTAGAATTTTTTAAAATGCAACAATTAATTCTAAGAGGATTTAATATCCTTTTTTTAATCTCCTTTATCATTTTTTCTTGTCAAAATGAATCCGATAAGTCAGATTTTACAACAAATGACAAAAAATTAGATAAGACTCAATTTAACGAGTTCTTTGAGAAAATTAACTCTCAATTCAATAAGAGTAATGTTTTGTCTTCGAGAGGAATCATTCTACCACCTGTTTCCTCAGCATGTCAACCATCAACTCCACCTTCTAATTTACAATGCGCAACTGCGCATATAATTAGAACTGTCAATTTAACACCAAATCCTACGTGCCCAGTTTGTTCTACTGCAACTGTAGGGTTCACTGTTAGAGTATGTTTTGATCCATCTTTGGCTGCTCCAAATTATTCATTTACATTTTGGAATTTTGGATTAGCAGGAATTTCACTTGATTGTGAGACATGTATTTATAATCTACCAGGCCATGGAGGTGATGTTGTATTAGACCAAATGTCTGATGAGGCATCATTCATCGTCGAAAGTGAATATGTTTCACCATGGGTTGATACTTGGCATCCTCCATGCTCAAATAATTCATATTTTTCTTCCGATTTTTTGCGACAAACATGTTATCGTTGGTGCATAGACTTAACAAATTTCGAGTTCAGTCAGATAACTTGTGGGACAAAGTGTTGTCAGAGGACAAGAACTTTTTGTTGGGAGCCTCTACCTCTTCCAAATGGTAAAGTTAGAATTTCACCTCCAGTATTTCAAACAATTGGTACATCAACATGTGGAACAATACCTACTATTTTATGTAATGGATTAGAATTACCTTGTGAGGACAGACCTTGTGGGCAGATTCCATAAAAGGGTTGAGTAATTAATAAAATTGTGGGTAACTATCTTTGTTATCCACAATTATTAATGATGTACATTTAAAGTGAAAAAGCAGACTAAATTCTTACTAAAATTTTATTAAAAATATAATTATATTCAATAATGAAAATTACCACTTTTCTGAGTTCAATAGTATTTATTCTTTCATTTTATTGGTCACGAGCGCAAAGTTATACGCCTATTACATTTAATAATTATCACCCACTTTGGACTTATACACATAATACACCAAAAGTTCCAGTAATTGCGGATACATGGATATTTCTTGAACAAAATGCAGATAGAGATAATCTTGTAATAAATGATGGTATACTATATAATGTATACAATATCGTATTTGGACCAGCATGGATAGGTGGATACTATCTTGAAGCCAGAGAACTCTCGACTGGAAGACTTTTATGGGATAATGTATTTTATAGTGAAAATATAGGTGAAAGACGATTTTCTCAACATCCCAAAGTTATTGGAGATAGCCTTGAATTATTGATATATGAAGAATTTAATAATTCAGATACTTTATTCAAACCAATCTGGTTTACAGCTTTTCCAAGAAGAATTTTATACAATAAGCATACAGGCAAAATTATTGATTCAAGTTTTGGAATTCAGAAAGATGCTGAAGCCAAAAAACTACCAGTCCCTTGGCCACCTGCGCCAACACATCTATATTTTCAAGAAGGTAATTTTATAGTTATTAACCATCTTCCGTTAACTGATACTACTACTGGAAAAAGTGTCATATGGTATAACCGTTTTGAATTAAATCTAAGTGGGAAAGTAAAAAATAGCAATGAGATATTAGTACAGACTGAGAACAATAAGGTGGTTAATACTTTAAATGATCTTGATGACAATAAAATATTTTCTTTTTTCTCATCTGAGACATCTCCAGATTCGTTAGTAAAAGATTTTGATATTGGTTTTCACTATAGAGATAATAAATTCGAAGAAATAAACTCTGGCAATCTCAATATATTAACTACAGGAGACGTAAATAATTTTGGACCTATGTATGTTAATCTTGATCATTTTATTATTGGGGCAGCTACTTATATTGAAAATCCTTATTATAATCAAATAAAATATTTAGCACATTTTGATAATAAAGGAAATTTGGTGGAAAAACTTGATCTAAAAAATTTGAATATTGGTTCAGAAAATGAAAGTCTTGTTCAAACAACCTTGATTAAAAATAAGTCTGGAATAAAGATATTGTTTTGTGTTAGTAACATCAGAGATAATACACTTGATTTTTATTTATCTGATGGTGCTGATCACTATTCGAAAACAAAATCTTTACTTATGAATCCACAATTAAAAAAAGGCATATTTTTAAATAAACTCATATATGTTAATGGGAATGTCTTGTGTTATCTAATTTATCGAGAAACAGCAACTGGTTTAAAGGAAGCACCACTTTGGTCAAGTTGGGCGATGTTGAAGGGAGAAGATTTAGGTATAGTGACATCAGCCAAAGACATAAGTTTGGATCAAGACAATGAATTGAAAATAACTCCAAATCCTGTTTCCAACATGATGAAGATAGAATTTAAGGATATTGTTTCAGGGAAACTCTTTGTCTATAATCAGATGGGTCAATTGGTTTTTCAGAATGAATTAAATTCCACAAAAGAATTCAATTATAATGTTAGCCATCTTTTATCTGGAAGCTATAGAATTCAGTTTGTTACTGACCATAAAATTCTAAATGCACAATTTATAAAGAATTAATTTTGTACATTTTTAGCAATCGCGAAATAAAGAAAGCTGGTTTATATTTACACTCCAGACTTAAGGTTTAGTTCCTACGAAACTAGAATTCTATTAGATAATTTATAGCTAACGATATGAAGTCCCGATGGGACCATTATAGAAATTAAAAAAATTTTCAACTCTAGATTCTTGTACGGTAAGCACTACATGTGGGTAAAAAAACGAAGTTTTATGTCCCCTAGTGACTATACCTATTGACTATAAAATTTGAATTAAACTCTAAGGAGTTGATACCAATTGGCTTTGTTATGTCGATCTGTAGGAACTACTCATCGGCACAAAAAAGAAATTTTCATTACCGCTAAGACTATACCTAAAATAATATTTCTCCAAACTATTATCCTATAATGATATTTGTAAAACAAATTATTTTAAAAAGAATTCTCGTTTTGAAAACTTTTTGTATATTTATTGTATGAAACGGATTCTTGCCAAACACACTTTAGTTGAGTTCTGGACTAAACGGCCTGATGCAAAAGTTCATCTTCAGTATGGTATGAAACGATTAAATCTGCCAACTGGACAACTCCAAATGATATCAAAGAATTTTATGCAAAGGCTAGTATTTTGAAAAACTCAAGAGTCGTCTTCAATATAAAGGGTGATGAATATAGAATCGTAGTAAAAATAGAGTATAAAAAACAATGGATATTTATTAGTTTTATTGGTACACATCAAGATTATGACAAAATTAATGCAAACGAAATTTGAATTGGCTATTTTGAAATCTAAAAAGGATTATGAAAATGCTTTGCGTCGAATGGAAGAAATTTTTGAAGCTAAACCTAATACAGTTGAAGGCAAAGAAGCTGAATTATTGGCATTATTAATTGAAACCTATGAAGAAGAACATTTTAAAATAGATTTGCCCGATCCAATTGAGGCAATTAAAATTCGTATGCAAGAAATGGATTTAAAGCAAAAAGATTTGATTGGAATTATAGGATCAAAGGGAATTATTTCAGAAGTCTTAAATCGAAAAAGAAAACTTACAGTCAGTATGATTCGCAATCTAAGTCAAAGCCTACATATACCTGCAGCAGTTTTAATTCAGGAAACTTTTAATAATAATTGAAAAGGTTTAGTTCCGAAATTCATTAGCTAATTTATAGTTAACAATATGAAGTCCCGAAGGGTAGAAATTGAAGAAAAAATTCAACTCCTAATTCTTGTTCCGTAGGAACTGAATATCGGTATAAAATAATAAAGATATTTTCGTGTCCCGTAGGGACTATACCTAAATAATATTTCAAAATTAAGTTTGATTATTAATAGTGTATTAAAGAAGATTATTTGTCTTTAAAAGTGCGGAGATTTCTTCAGTTGGAAGTCCTGAAATTTTAGACAATAAATCTATTGAAATACCACTTTGGAAACCTTTAATGACCATTTCAATTTTAGCTTGGCTTAATCCTTGACTAATCCCTTTCAGATAAAGTCCATCAGATTCTATATCGATCATTATTGGCATGATTTCTAAAATTTTAGTGGTTTGTAAGAAATATTTGTTCCATAGGAACTATATATTGGTAGAAAATGATTAAAAAATTCACATGTCCCATAGGGACTATACCTAAATAATATTTCAAAATCTAGTTTGAATATTAATAGCGTATTAAAGAAGATTATTTGTCTTTAATAGTGTGGAGATTTCTTCAGTTGAAAGTCCTGAGATTTTAGACAATAAATCTATTGAAATACCATTTTTGAAGCCTTTAATGACTATTTCTACTTTAGCTTGGCTTATGCCTTGACTTAATCCTTGACTTAATCCTTGGCTAATCCCTTTCAGATAAAGTCCATCAGATTCTATATCGATCATTATTGGCATGATTTCTAAGATTTTAGTAGTTTGTAATTCAAGTTTACGCAATCGTGAGATAAAGATAAGCTGTTTGGTATATTTTTCCAACAAAGGCTTATTTTTAACTACAGTAAAGAGCTTATTTACTATAGAACGCAGAATTCCTTCATATTGTTCCTTTGGATAGCGAGAGAGTACAGCTAAAATAAACTCCTCAGGGATATTTGATTGGAGATATGTCTCAGGGTCAGTTTCGGACAAATTGATCAACTGATATTCTTTAAAAACAAAGCGATCCTCCAACTTTGATGGCATTTTAGTTGGTCTTTCACCTAGATAGATCAGATAATGTTTGATTTCCATCTGATACTTTTTGAAGATGATACCGTGATATTCTGCCATCCTTTGGAGCATGGTTGGATCATCTTGAGATTGGAACTCAATATGGAGAATAAAATGCTCAGAGTTCTCCAATGTGATCTCAAAGAGGAAATCACATTCTCGCTCAATGCTGGTCTGAATTTTATCTTTCAGAGATTCTTTCTTAATGATTTTTTGACCGAGAAGTCTCTCGATAAATGGTAAGAATATCGGCTCTGCATATTCCTTAAAGATCTGATCAAATATGTTAATTTCTTTGGGCATAATTCAATTATAGCATGGCAAATATAAAAATATTATAGGATGAAAGGGATTTTTTCAGGCATATTAAATCGAAAAAGAAAAACTACAGTTAGTATGATTCGCAATCTAAGTCAAAGCCTACATATACCTGCAGCAGTTTTAATTCAGGAAACTTTTAATAATAATTGAAAAGGTTTAGTTCCGAAATTCATTAGCTGAATTTATAGCTAATAATATGAAGTCCCGATGGGTAGAAATTGAATAAAAAATCCAACACCTAATTCTTGTTCCGTAGGAACTAAATATTGGTAAAAAACAAATAATAAAGTTACTTGTCCCTCAGGGACTATACCATTTTCGATTAATGATTTTTGAAAGAATAGTAATTAGAATTAGCTCTGACTATTACTAGACACTTATCCTGTTTTAATTCTAACGACATCATTCCATTTTTCATAACCATTCCAAAATATGGAACACATTAGATTTATTATTATACGTAAATAATACTTATACAGTCTTTTGCATTTTGGCAAAGGCTTTGAAATACTACTGCTATGATAGAAAATAATCATTCAACTTTACATAGCATTTTGCAAAAGCTTGGATATGAGCTATTTACTGAAAATGCTAAGAACTCAATTTTCATTTCATTCCAATCGTTTAAAAATCATGATGGCAGTATTCGCTGGATTTGGCCAAAGGAGAATTCTACAGCATTGTTTTTGAATTTCTACAATGTCCAAGGTTGGAAGGCAAGATGCTTTGCATTTGTAATGCAGATCATATTCATTTTGAAGTTGAATCGTTGGTTTTTTAAGAGTGAAGATTTAGTTATTGCTGCACAAAGTGATGCTATAGTTTTTGATCTCACGAAAAAGAATTGGACTTTATTCACAGGAACAACCGGTCCAAATCAAAAATTTATAATATATCAATCCGAGTCTAAGTCAAATGGAGTATTTATTAAAATTCCAATAAGCAATAAAAGTATTGACCTCATAAAACATGAAGCCGCGGTGTTGAATCAACTCAGCAAAAATCAAATCAAAAGTTTTGATTTTCCAATGGCTAAGTCAAATGATCAAAACACTTTGAACTTATCCTATCCAGCGCACTTTAATCTACGAATACAAAATCTATCAGCACATCACTTTAAGGTTTTTCAAGAGTTGGAATCTATAAGTTCTGATGTTTGTTCGTTTGAAGCGTTTTGCGAAGAACTACAACTTGAAGATCGGTTGACCCAATTGTCAAATAATAGAAAATCTATTCCATCAGGCATAATAAAGAAACTCCAAAAACTAATGCAATTACTGCAAGGTAGTTTTGTAAAGACGCACATGGCTCACATGGATTTTACTCCATGGAATATGTATTCAGATGCGATGGGAAATCTTTATATCTATGACTGGGAATTAGCCACAATGAATAGTCCAAAAGGATTTGATTTTTTTCATTTTATTTTTCAAAAAGGAATTTTAACTGAAGGAAAAAATTGGAAGCAAATTAGAGATGAAATAAATCAATTCAAATCAAACTCGTATTTTGAGAATGAAAATTTCGACCAACTATTATCACTTTACCTTCTCACCAATATTCTATATTATCTAGAAATTTATCAAGCACAGGAGAAATGGCATGCACAAATTTATTGGTTACTCAATGTATGAAACCAAGCATTGAGTGATGTACTGTCCGACAGTGAAAATCATAGAGAACTAGTAATACTCGATATATTTGACTGGATGAATGCCAGGCCTTATGCTGGATTAAAATTAGCTGATGGCCCTGTGGAAAAACTTTCTGTTTATTCTGATTTGGATATTTTGATTCATAGATCCAATGCTATTGTCTTGCGCAATTATTTGAAAAATCATCCGCTCATTTCGCAATTAAAAATTCAAAAAAATACAGCAAAAACAGCTTTGATGTTGATTACAAAGTCACAAGAATTGCTTAGTGTGGATTGCATTCACCAACTGAAAAGAAAAAATTTGGAATATATGTCAGTAGATGACAAGATAAGCGATTGCGAAGTTGATGGCGATGGAATCAAAAGAGTAAATAAACTTCATCATTTTGAATTCATAAATTTCTTCTATGGATTAAACAATGCTGCTATTCCAGATAAATTTATTACGAAAGAATTTGTAAGACAATTGGATTACAGCAAATTAAATGCAATACAAGTGAGTACATTTCAAAGCGACAAATTATTACAACATGAGTTGAAAAATTTAGTAAAAAATGAGAGCAAAAACAAAGGATTATCCTATATAAAAAACACAATCAACTACGCTATTGACAGTCTATGGAATGCAGTATCACAGAAAGGAATGATCATCAGTTTTAGTGGTGTAGATGGTGCAGGAAAATCAACGATCATCGAACATACAAAACATGAAATTGAAAAAAAATTGCGTAAAGAGGTGATCGTCATCAGACATCGCCCTTCATTACTTCCGATCTTAAGTGTATGGACAAAGGGAAAGAAGCGTGCAGAATTTGATGTTGTCAACTCATTGCCAAGACAAGGACAGAATCGCAATGTATGGAGTTCTATGTTTAGATTTTTGTATTACTATTCTGACTACTTATTTGGGCAATTTTATATTTATATGCGCTATGTTAGTCTTGGAAAGATCGTCTTGTATGATCGATATTATTTCGACTTTATCAATGACAGCTTGAGAAGCAATATCGTTTTGCCAAAATGGATATTGAAGAGTGCGTATCGATTTTTATTACAACCTGATTTGAATTTTTTCCTTTATGCTGATCCAAAAACAATTTTGTCTAGGAAAAAAGAACTCGATGAATCAAGTATAAAATCGTTGACAATGGATTACCTAAGGCTTTTTTCTGAATTGAATAAAAAGAATAAACACCGATATTTTGCCATCAATAATTTATCTCTGAGTACTTCTCTTTTTTTGATTTCAAATCAAATTCAAAATAAACTGTTTCATTGATGAAAGCAATATTAGAAAAAATAGTTCGACTTCGAAATCCCGATTTCAATTTGCACAAAGATATAAATACTGTGATACTCATATCTTTTGCATGGCTTACATTCTGGAGTTTGGTGAGAGGTTTTTCTTTACTATTTTATTTCAAGAATCCAAAGATGGCAATGTTTGGAAGAGCTGTAACTTTTTTTAATACACCAAAAATTCATTTTGGAAAATATTTAAAATTGGGCAATCATGTTCATCTTAGCGCATTGGCAACTGATGGCATTTACATCGGTGATAATGTTGGGATTGGCGCTTATAGTCGTCTTGTCGTTTCAACTTCACTTGATCATCCAGGAACATTCATTAAGATCGGTGATCATGTTGGTATAGGTGAATATGCTTACCTCGGTGGAGCAGGTGGATTGCAGATTGGTGACGAATGTATCATTGGTCAATATTTTAGCTGTCATCCTGAAAATCATCTTTCTGATGATCTCAATAAATCGATTAGACATCAAGGTGTAAAAAGAAATGGAATCAAAATCGGAAAGAATTGTTGGATTGGAGCCAAGGTGACGATACTCGATGGTGTAGAGATTGGTGATGGATGCATCATTGCAGCTGGAGCTGTTGTGCATTCTTCTTTTCCTAATAATTCTGTCATTGGTGGTGTTCCTGCAAGACTATTGAAACAAAGAATATAATATGAACAAGAATGTATTAAACACAAGCAATTTAAGTGTATTGAATACAGCACATGTTGTTAATAAAATAAATAAGTAAATGAAAACAATTTTAGCATCAGCTTATGCAATAAATCCGTACAAAGGATCAGAAGATGGAATGGGTTGGAATTTTGTTTTGCAGATTGCAAAGTATAATCAAGTTATTGCTATTACGAGGGAGAATAATCGTCCTCACATAGAGAAATACATTGCAGAGAATCCCAATGCGTTGTATCAACAGATTCAATTTTTATATTTTGATCTTCCCTATTGGATGAGATTTTGGAAGAAAGGAGGAAGAGGCGCAATGTTGTATTATATACTTTGGCAATATGCAATTGTAAATTTTATCAAGCAAAAAAATCTACATTTTGACATCGTTCACAATCTCAATTTTCACAATGATTGGACACCATCTTTTTTATGGAAACTAAAAAAACCATTTGTTTGGGGACCTATAGGTCATCACCCTTTTATTCCTCCACAGTATTTAAAGGTTTATGCTATCAAAAATAAAATTGTGGATCGATTGACTTGGTTGGTCAAGAAATATTTTTGGAATTTTTCATTTTCATTATTTCAGACCAAAAGAAAAGCGGCTCATATTCTTTGTATGAATTCAAAAGTGTCACAACAACTTTCCTTAAAAAATAATTTTAGTATTGCACCTTCTGTTGCTACACAAGATTATGGCTGGGAAATGCAACAAGATGTGCAGTCAGATTTTAGTGTCATTTCTGCAGGAAGGTTTGTTCCACTAAAAGGATTTGATCTGACTATCGAGTCATTTGCTGCTTTTATACGAGCATTGCCGTATGAAGATAAATTGAAATGTCATCTCTATTTAGTGGGAAGTGGCCCTGAAGAAGCATTGTTGAAGCAACTCATCTCAAAACATAATATCAATTCTCAAGTGAAAATAATCTCATGGATAGAACGCGAAGCATTGATGAAAAAATTCAAATCTGCTTCTGTGTTTTTATTTCCATCACATGAAGGTGCAGGGATGGTCGTAGCAGAAGCACTATCGTTTGGACTTCCCGTGATTTGTTTAGACAATGAAGGTCCAGGACAATTTATTACGGACTCATGCGGCATCGCAGTACCATCATCAACTTATAATGAAACAGTCCATAATCTTGCACAAGGATTAAACACTTTGTTTTATGACAGACAGAGAAGACAAGAGATGAGAGTCGCTGCAAGACAAAGATTCATCGATGTATTTCATTGGGATAGACGTGGCGAACAGTTGCAAAATATTTATTCAAATCTATGAAACAGAGAATTATAGCATTTCACTTGCTCAATGATAAAAGTGGCAGCCCAAAAATCTTAAGACAACTACTTATGGATTGGGCAAAGCAAGATCAGTTTGATGTGCATCTGTTTAGTTCACAGAATACTAATGGTTTCTTATCAAAATTAGAAGGAGTAAATTTTCATCATGCATGGTATAAGTTTAGTTCACAGCCATGGTTGCGTTTGATTTTTTATTGTGCGAGTCAGTTTTTATTGATGATGAGACTGTTGTTTCTTTTGAAAAAAAATGATCTCGTTTACATCAATACAGTTTTACCATTTGGAGCAGCATTGATTGCAAAATTAAAATCATGTCAGAATCATTTATCATGTTCATGAAGTATCTATTAATCCTAGAATATTAAAATGGTTTCTTTTATCAATTGTTAAAAAAACTGCCGATGAAATAATCTACGTTTCAAATGATGTCAAAAATGCGCACAAGATCCCCACATCCCATCGCATATTGTTTATAATACTTTAGAGCAAACATTTCTCAATGCATTAGAAAAGAAAGAAAATAAATCTAGTGTGAATCAAATTCTAATGGTTTGTTCTTTAAAAAAGTATAAAGGTATTTTTGAATTTTTGCATCTAGCTAAAGCATTGCCAAAGTATCAATTCAAGTTGGTATTAAATGCAAATGAAGCGGAAATAAAACATTTTTTTATAGGCTATACATTGCCAAAAAATTTATTGCTTTTTCCTTCACAAAATAATTTGCATCCATTTTATCAATGGGCAGATCTGATTCTCAATTTATCGCGACCTGATGAATGGATTGAAACCTTTGGACTTACTATAATCGAAGGAATGGCTTATGGGCTTCCATCTATAGTGCCACCTGTTGGAGGTATTCTAGAAGTAATTGAAAATGGAGTGACAGGATTTGCTGTGGATTCACGAGATTCGATTCAACTTATTGAGACTGTAGAACGAATTTTGGATGATAAAATTCTGTACAATCAAATGTCAAAAGCTGCATTGAAGAGATTGGATATTTTTAATGAAAACACAATGCTTTCAGCTGTACGAAAGATACTCCAAAAAGAAACAAAAGTAAGCTTCCCATTTTAAAAATTGCTTTCCAAAAAATGGAATACATATAATATTTTTAAATATATAATACTAGTCTATTCAAATCAATATCATTTAGGCATAAGTTTGGATTTACTAAAGAAATGAAAGAGAAAATGTTGGAGAAAAAGAAAATTGCAATCATTGGAACTGTTGGTGTTCCTGCCAACTACGGAGGCTTTGAGACCCTGGCAGAACATCTCATTGAAGATCTGGGACAGCATCATGAACTCACTGTATATTGTTCTGGTAAAAAATATCCAAAGAAACAAAGACAAGCACAATACAAAGCTGCAAATTTAAAATATCTGCCCTTGGATGCGAATGGAATTCAAAGTATTTTTTACGATAGCATTTCGATTTTACACGCATTATTTTATGCAGATGTTTTATTGATACTCGGTGTAGCGGGTGCTTGGTTATTGCCATTTGTGAGAATGTTTACCAATAAAAAAATTATCATCTCTATCGATGGCATCGAGTGGAAAAGAGATAAGTGGAATCTTGTAGCAAAATGGTATTTGTTTTGGGCAGAAAGTTTGGCAGTAAAATATTCTCATATTGATATTTCAGACAATGAAGCAATCCAAGATTATACTGCAGCGCGATATGGTACATTGAGCAGAATTATAGAATATGGAGCGGATCATACACTCAAGCTTCCTTTGACAGAAGCAGCAGTGAAGCAGTATCCTTTTTTATCATCACCATTTGCTTTCAAAGTCTGCAGGATTGAACCAGAAAACAATGTTCATCTTATTCTCGAAGCATTTAGTAAGTCGAAACATCTGCCTCTTGTTTTTGTAGGAAATTGGGATAAAAGTGAATATGGAAAATCATTGAAAGCCAGATATAAAGATCAAAAAAATATTTATATTCTCGATCCAATTTATGATCAAACCCAACTCGATACGATAAGAAGTAATGCGAGTTTATATGTCCACGGACATTCTGCTGGTGGCACCAATCCTTCATTAGTTGAAGCGATGTATCTCGGTCTGCCTATACTTGCTTATGGTGTTTCATACAATAGAGTTACTACAGAAAATAAAGCAATGTATTTCAATGACGAAAAAGAACTCGTACAACAGTTACTAAATATTTACACTGCAAAATTGCGACATATCGGACAAGAAATGCAAAGCATTGCACATAGAAGATATACATGGGCGCATATCGCAAAGAAATATCAGCTCTTATTGGATGAAGTGAATGCCATGCGTGACAAATCCTCCGTGAATGCCAAAGTAAGTAAACTTCCATATCATGAATTACTGGGCAGAGGTCTAGCTCATCTTAAAACCACTAATACATTTTAAATCATGAACAGTTATTATATCATCAGTCCAATTACAGCATTTATATTAAGCTTCCTCATTATTCCTGCATTGCGCAAAATTGCTATTCCGATAGGTTTAGTTGACAAACCAAATTATAGAAAAATTCATAGCAATCCCGTTCCATTAGTTGGAGGAATAGCTATATTTTTTGCTACAATACTTGCACTTACCTTGGTTGTTCCATTCAATAGTGAACTACTAGCCTACAAGAATACATTCATTGGAGTGGTTATACTATTGATCGTAGGAGTAATTGATGATCGTTTTGATTTGAGAGCTTCACTTAAACTTGCTATTCAACTTTTACTCGCACATTTTATATTTTCACAAGGCATTAAGATAGAATCACTCAATGGTTTTTTTGGTGTCTATGCACTTCCAGATTGGATACAATATTTTTTGACTATCATTATAATTACAGGCGTTGTCAATGCGTTTAATCTCATGGATGGCATCGATGGATTGGCTGCAGGTATGGCCATTGTAGGATTTGCGATATTCACCGTTTTAGCGACAGTCAATGGTCAACATTATGCCGCCATTATATTTTTGACGAGCATTGGTGCATTGTTAGCTTTCTTGCGCTACAATCTAAGTCATAAGAAAAAAATATTCATGGGCGATGCGGGATCATTGATCATCGGATTTGTGATGGTTGTTTCGGGATTACACTTGATTCAAGCAGCTCAAGATTCAATATACCTTTCCACTATCACACTAGGTGTAATTTCAGTTTTATTTGTCCCTGTGTTTGATGCATTCAGAGTATTTCGCAGAAGATTGAAATCTGGGAAAAGTCCATTCCAAGCCGACAAAACCCATTTACATCATTTGATTCTGATCACAGGACTTAAGCACAAGATGGCTTCATTTTTTATCGTTAGCATGATGACATTGATCGCGATTATTGGTTACTTGAGTTTTCAATTTGCAGGATTGACCATTTCGATTGCGATGATGCTTTTTGTATTCATCATCATCACTACCATCCTTCAATTCAATGAGAAATTAAACTATTGGAAAAATTTTATTAGGCAAATGGAAAATTGGAATAAGGAATGAGTTTGTTTATAATCTGATGTTGGAATTGATCTAGTATAAGAACACACAAGGATCGTGCGGACATTAATGTATATGTGCCAACAGTCCTAACACATTATCATGTGAACACTAATCACACTCAAAGGTAAGGCAATATTCAGTCTTAAAAAGCAGCCCAGTAGAAAAAAATTCTGATTTCTTTATGAATAAAACAGAAATAATCTATATTTGCTCTATAATAAGCAAATAATCGTGGCATATGATTAAACTACAGATTCGATATATAGAGTTACCCGGATTTCTTGTATTCTTTTGGATTAAGAGTTGCGAACATTTCTTGTATAATGGAGGGATGATGCATGTTTTGATATTTGGGAAGCGAAATTGTATGCCATACCCTAAAAAATGAAACGACAGTCAATAAATTAACAGAGAAATGAAACAAAATGCCAACGCTTCAGCAAAATCAAAAGAGCTGCATCCCAACGCTCAAAGCCAACACAATGCAGCACATTTGCTTTTGCCCCAACGCACGAATTTCATCGTAAAAAATGTAGAAAATGGAACAACGAGACTTATTTGGCAATATTATACCTTCTTTAAACAACGATAAAGTAAAGTCAGGATTAACAAAGATTGAAGACGGAGAATATTTGTTCTATCCAGACTTTTTTTCAAAGGCGGAGAGTGATTTGTTTTTGCAAAAACTTAAAGACGAAATTGAATGGAAACAAGAATCAATGAATATGTATGGCAAACAAGTCGATTTTCCACGCTTGACAGCGTGGTATGGCGACAATGATAAACCATATTCATTTTCAGGAATTACTTTGCAACCAAAAATTTGGACAAAAGAACTTCTTGAAATCAAAGCCAAAATTGAATCTATAGCAAATGTTCAATTCAATAGCGTTTTGCTTAATCGGTACAGAAGTGGAAACGATTCTATTTCTTGGCATACAGACGCAGAAAAAGAATTAGGGCAAAACCCAGTGATTGCTTCCGTTAATTTTGGCGCTACAAGAAAATTTCAATTAAGACACATTAACACTAAAGAAAAAATTGAAATCGAATTGACACACGGAAGTTTGTTAATAATGCAAGGAGAACTACAACACTTTTGGCAACACCAAGTGCCAAAAACAAGCAAGGTTGTATGCGAAAGAATAAACCTAACTTTTAGAGTGATTAAGTTGTGATGACTTTATGAGAGAATACGTAAATAGACTCCAGTCATTACCAAATCCGACTTTTCAGCAAATTAGAAGAATTTCTAATGAAGCCTTGTCACACTTTTCAAAAAGTGAGAGAGATACGTTTTGGCGGAATCTAAATCAAGGAGTTGATTTATTGGATTCACACGATCTTATGTGTCAATATATTTTCTCTTATGGAAATATGCACGAAGCTAAAATCCAAAAGGCTTTATCATCCATTCACAAACCAAAAGAAGTTTTTAATACTGATATAGCTATTGTTGATTGGGGTTGTGGTCAAGGTTTGGCGACAGTTTGCTTTTTCGATTATCTAAAAAGTCAAGGTATACCTAACAACACACAAAAAGTTATTTTAATTGAGCCATCTGAACAAGCGTTAGGCAGAGCAAAACTGCACACAAATGTATACCTTAATGATGAACCAAAAATTCAACTCGTAAACAAATACTTAGACGATGTTGAAAAAACAGATATCGAAATCAATCAATCAATTACGGTTCATTTTTTCTCAAATATTCTTGACGTACCTCAAATTGATTTAAAAAAATTAGCTCAACTTGTAGGCGAAAATGTTAGAGGAGAACACTATTTTTTCTGTGTAAGTCCATTGATTGAAGGACGAAGTCACAGATTAGATGCTTTTTATAATTATTTCAATCTTGTCAACACCCCTACTGTTTTCTCCAATCTTGAACAAAGTGAAAATCAATTACAATTTTTAGCAGAAGATGCACACCTTAAAGACATTACAAGAAAATATACATTAAAGCTAAAAGTCTTCAAATTTGAAAAAGGCAAAATTTACTATATCCCAATCAAATACTTCACACCAGTGCAATTCCACGCTGGATATTATTTGGATTGTTTTAAAAAAGAACGTGATGAATTATCTTTATTATCTGATTTTGAAGTTTCAGCACCGTTTGACATTGGAGCCAGCGTTTATGAAGATGTAAATCCCATTTTAGCCGTTCTCAACAACATTATCACAAGAGGTTTACCAACAAAAGCAAGTCCGTTTATCGAAACTAAATTTGCTTCGTTCGGAAATACGTCACAAAAAAATGATTTAGGTTCAATAATTTTTGAAAACAAAAATGTTGATACAAACAATTTGCAATTAACGCAATCATCAATTGCGATTGCTCGCTTGCAAAAAACAATTATTGAAGCAATTCTTACTGAAAAATTAGATATTCATCAAAGTCAATGGAATGTTTTAGTTAAAGAAAATGATGTTCCTTGTGCCGCAATGGCATTTTGAAGATTTAAAACAAATGTTCGAGAACCTTACGGCATTAAGTGTTGACTTTGACACAATGAAATTTCCAAAAGTGAATTTGGAAATAATCGGTTCACAAGAATTTTTGGATTCTCCTTTACATTTAGAAACAAAACCTGTTTCAAATGCAACAAATCAACAAAGGAGCAAAATTTACGATTTAGTCATTGATATTTCAATGGCACAATTAGAAGATAACAAAGAAACATCTTTCAGTGAGTTTAAATGTGAAAATCACTGTTATTTCATTATACGTTCAGCAAAATACAAAAGAAGCAACAGGCACATTTACACATCAGATACAATTGAATATAAGCCAATAGTATCAAAAGACGCACAAGGTAACCATATTGAAATTGAGGAAAACAAAAAGAAACTTCAATATTTTGCTCAATTACTTTTCCGCAAAGATGATTTTCGTCCAGGTCAACTTCCAATATTAAATCGAGCTTTGCAGAATAAAAGTGTGATTGGTTTATTACCAACTGGTGGTGGCAAGTCACTAACCTATCAATTGGCAGCAATGTTACAACCGGGTGTTACTTTAATAATAGACCCTCTACGTTCTTTGATGAAAGACCAATACGATGGATTGATTAATGTTGGTATAGATACCTGCACATATATAAATTCGTCTGTTAAAGACAAAAGTGAACGAGAAAAACAAATGGAAACATCTCAATTGCAATTTGTTTTTTTATCACCTGAAAGATTGTGCATATTCAAATTCCGTGAACGTTTAAAAACAATGCGAGATATGAATGTATATTTCGCTTATGGAGTTATTGATGAAGTGCATTGCGTTTCTGAATGGGGTCACGACTTTCGATTTTCATATTTGCACTTAGGGCGAAACTTATATAATTATGTTTTACCTAAAAATAAAGATAAACGATTAACCTTATTTGGACTTACTGCAACAGCCTCTTTTGATGTTCTTGCTGATGTTGAACGTGAATTGTCAGGTAATGGAGCATTTTCTTTAGATTCTGATACCATCGTAAGGTACGAGAATACAAATCGATTAGAACTTCAGTATAGAGTTGAAAAAATTACACCATCAACACCTCCAACTTCTATGTGGGATATTTATAAAGCCAAAAATTCACAAGTTGCAAACTACATTTCAAAAATTCCAAGTTTAGTAAGGGAGCTTCAAGAAGCGAAAGCAATTCAAATCATTAAAGAGCGATTTATTGAAAGAGAAGGTCTAACAGAAGCTAATGACAAAATTAAAATTCAAGAAATTTTAGATGCGAAACTAAAAACAAATTTTGAGGATTACTGGCTTGACTCTGGCAAGCCTTATGAACAAGGAGGTATTGTTTTTTGTCCGCATAGACAAGAAAGTATAGGTGTTTTAGATACTACAACAAATAGAGGAATAGCATCTGCAATAATTCAAGATTTACCTTGTAACGATGTTGGCACTTTTTTAGGTGGTGATGAGATGAGCGACCAAGATAAGTTCATTAATAGCGACTTTGCAATTATGGTTGCGACTAAGGCTTTTGGAATGGGTATAGACAAATCTAATGTTCGTTTTACCGTTAATATAAATCATTCAAGCTCATTAGAAAGTTTTGTTCAAGAAGCTGGTCGAGCGGGCAGAGATAAAAAAATGGCATTAGCTACTATTTTATATTCTGACTATTCAAATGTTGACAAAGATGTAATGATGTATTTTCACAATAATACATTTAAGGGAGCAAATCACGAAAAACAGGTTATGAATGACCTATTAAGTATTAAAGACATTGACTTTTTTTTTGCTGAGGATGAAACAATAGAGGAGTTAGACACTGTGGGTGTATCTGGTTTTTTAGATACATTGTTAAATTCAAAACCAAATCAAAACATTGTATCATTCCTTTCTTATAATGACAATCCTACCCATACAGGAATTGATAAGTATGAATATGTTGCCAAAGCGATCTACCGTATATGTCTTGTATTGGTACTAGTAGATGATTTTACTCAAGTTATCAAATAAAGATTTAGAATAGTTACAAAACGAAAAGCGGATGGCGATTATTATCAATGCCTTAAAGATTTTTGATGCGTTACTATTCAGCTGAACGTGCAGAGGGAAGAAATTCAAAAGCACCTCTCTTGAAGGCAATAACGAAATTCATAAATGCTTAGGTTATTTAACAGAGTTCATATATGACAAAATAGAGGTTAAGAGAAAGCGAGCGATAGATGATATCAGAAATTTTTGCATACAAGGTATTAATGATAATAAAAACTGGCTTGAGACAAATGAAAATTTAAAAGACTTCATTTACTACTATTTCAATTCAAAGTATGCAAAGGATGATTATATAACAGAAAATGGGGAACCCTTTTCGTTAACAAGTGATACTGAATTTGGAAAAGAGAGTTCGATTGATATTTTAATTAAATACCTGCGAGTAGTAGATTATGATGTTTATGGTTCAAGTGGTTCACCTAAGGATAGCATTAAACACTTACAAGGTGCAGTTAGGCTAATTCGTAGGTCATTAACAGACAAAAACCCTGCACTAGCGATGTTAAATGCGTTTTGTATTGCTTACTTGGGAACAAATAATAATGAAGTCTTAGAACAAGAGTTAGAAAATAGCTATAAGGACGGTTATCGTGATTTTTACTCACAGAGCCCTAATAAAGAATTGTTTTATGAAACCCTTGAGGAATTTAAAAGAAAACTGAAAACAAATTACATCTCCAAAAAATTATAAAAAGAAATGCATAATTGGGCGACTGAATGTGAATTGGAAATTCATCATGATTGGTTAGAAAATTTTACAAAATCATATACACAAGCATAATGAGTATAACAAATGAAAATGTATTAAAGTCTTTAGCTGTTTTGGAGCAAAACCTAAAAGACATCAATTCTGCTAAGGAACAAGTTGACAATGTAATTAAAACATCAGGGAATTTAGCAAAAGTAATAGAATCATATAGGACAAGTTTTGAGAGTTTATCAATCAATGTCGAAGCTGTTCTAGAAGATTCAAGAAAATTCAACCTTGATTCAATAGCTAAACTATCTGAGCAAACAAAAAACTTTAGCAAAGAAGTAGCAAAACTTACAGAGTTTGATGTTTCTAAGTCATTAAAATCTATTGAGACCGAAACGACAAAGCAATTTCAGCAAAATTTAAGTAAACCACTTGAAGACTTAGATAAGCAAATAAGGAATATTGAAAAAGAGATTACCAAATTAACAGAATACGATTTCAAAGATTCTTTTGGCAATCTTGAAAAACAAGTTGTTATTCAATTTAATACAGACTTAAAAGAAAAACTTGTTAAACTTGATAACAAAGCATTAGACCTGCAATCAAAAATTGATGAATTCAAAGTACAAATTTCACGTATTGAGAAGATTGATTTGGAATCTCACTTTAGTGAAATACTAACTATACTTACTAATCAAGCAGACAGAGTACAAATAGAACTTAATAAAAAGTATGAAGAACTAAAAAATCAAGTGTACTATATTTTTTAAGACTTGACCAGCAAGACAAAGAATCTAAAACATTGAAAATTCTATTATTTTTGATATTAGGAATAGTAATAATAGGCATAATAATAAATTTAATTCTTTAACACCCACCCATTAAACAGCATATATTTAAAAATAAGATGAATAAACAAAGAAAAATAGCTCTAAATCGTGCAATCATTGAATTGGAGAATCCTTATCCAAAAGACGATATTATATTATCATATTCAGATTTTCTTAAAGTTAGAGACTATCTTAATTATTATCAATTTAATCCTATCGTTTTTGACAATCTTGTTAGACTTGCAAATGATCAATGGAAAACAGAGAAAAGAATTAGCAGATTATCTTTATTGCAAAAGATAAAACAATATCTTCACACTGTTCCAAAAGGCACATCTAGAGATTATTATAACAGAATTAACATACCTAAATTGCAACTTTCAGTTGAAACGCATAAGTTACTTTTTAATTTATTCAGAAAAACCTTTGAGGAAAGAAAGTACATAAACCATACACAGATTGATGAAGCAAGGAAAATTTGTAATAATATTTTGATAAATCTTGGGCTAACTTCAACTGAAGAAGATTGGCTCTGTTCCAATTTTTCCACTTCTGAATTGATTTTGAATAGAGTTTTAAGGTATCCGATAGAATCAGTAGTAATCAGTAATTGGGCAAAAAACAATTTTCAGAATAACATATTAAGAAGTCGCAGAGCAGAACTTCTAAGTTGGATAATTGACCAAGAGCCTATGTTTGAAATAGACCTGACTATCTTAATCGATGATTTTGAATATCTAAATAAAATCGATTTGCAAGCAATTCAAAATTATGATGATGAGATTGTCGCCAATAGAATTATGGCACAAGAATTAGCAGAATATTTGCCAAAGAAAACAAATTATGATTTTTATAGCAATAGACCTCACCAAGAAGAATTTGATTTATCTGTATCAGAATTGAAATTATCAAAAAGACCTTACGTTGTACCAATGGATGTATCAAAAGAATATCCTGTAGATATTCCACATTTTGAAAATTTGAAGCAGAATTTTTATAGCAATCTCCAGAAGCATCATAAAATAACTATGATTTGGGCAATAGGTTATTCACGACTTGATAACCAAATAAAGTATTCGTTACTTAAAAAATATTATACAAATGAAACTTATTTTTCAATGTATAAAGTATGTACAAAGACAAAGAATATTGAACTATTAAAATGGATTTTGGAACAGCAATAACCAACGCTTTTGATAGTAAACTTGTATTTTTTGCCAACGAAAAAGTCAAACAAAAAAAATCAGAACAGCTACCACGCCTAAGTACCAAGAGAGACCACAATGTACAGACATCGACATGACAGAAAAGAATGGCAAAGTTCTAATATTTAAACATATTGCCTAATAGAAGAAAGCTAAAAGAAAAACAGTGAGAAACTGATATTCACGATCATATAGAGATAAATACAAAAACTGAAAGGGCTTTTTGAATGATCATTTTCACAATAAGCTATCAAATCTTTTTGTACAATGCTAACAAATTCTGAGAAGATTTAGTAAAGAGCATATTAATTTTTTTATTTCGAACCACTATTGCACCATTAAAACTAAATTCCTATTTTTACCCAAAAAAGCATCATGCCCACAACCTATAGGAATATGGCTTACAAAGAAGTTACCTTTATCCCTAATTCACATACCAGCTTTGTCCAACCTAAAATCGAAGATTGGACAAGGCAAAATAAAAATAAAAAATGCGCGAGTCAAAAGTTGATGCGAGAAGATTCGATGTTAGGGAAGATTTCTTTTGGCATCAAATTTCCTTTGAAATATACGCCATTAGTAGAGACATTTTAACAACAACAGAGAAATATGAAACAGTTAGTTTATTTTTTAGTCGGACTTCTTATTTTTAGCTGTAAATCAACTTCTAAAACAGATAATCGTTATCAGACAAAAAACTATTTAGAAGTAGCAAAAATTTTGGATGCAAACCCTCCTGACAATTTTCCACTTGTTATAAAACTCAGCGCTGGTAAAAAGCAATTAATTTTTATTGGCACAGCTCATACAAGAGATATTACAAAACAAGCAGATAGTATTGATTATTACTTTCACCAGTTACAGCCTCAAATTGCATTTAATGAAGGAGGGCAAGTAGACAAAGGAAAACATTATATCAGCAGGAACGAGGCAATCAATCAAGATGCCGAAATTGGACAATTAAAGTATTTATGTGACATTCAAAATATTGAAATGGTGAATGGTGATTTAGTAACTGAAGCTGAGTTTAACGAACTATTCAAAATATACAGTAGAGAACAAGTTTTACTCTATACCTGCTGTGAAAGATTTTTTGCCTTATATAAAAATAATTGGATAGATACAACAAAAGGAATTGAAGCAGCTTACCAAAAGGACTTTATTCAATATTTAGAAAGTGAAAACGTAACTCTTACAAAATCCGAAAAGGAGTTTAGCTATATGACAAGGGCTTATAAAAACTTCTTTGGTACTGACTTAGATATCTACCGAATCCCAACTGAAAAACATGACTTTCTAAAAGACAATGGCAAACTGTGTGAAATTGGAAGAAGTTCCAAAATGGTTCGAGACAAATACTTACTTACAACAATTGAACAAGCACTCAAGATATATGACCGAATATTTGTAGCTTTTGGTGGTGCTCATTTTGTTGCTGTTGAACCTGCATTAAAGCAAATAATGAATAAGTATAAATAAGAGCGACATGAAATAAAAAAGCATTCGTGTGGTATGAAGTGTCAACAAGAAAACCTTATTGAACAAGCTTTTAAGAAATGAATGATAGGCATTTTAGGGCAGAACTTTGACAAACTTATCACAGCTATTTGGATGCTTTCATTAAAAAAGAATAATATGGTGTTGTCATTCTAATTTTTGATACTTAGATGAGTTATTTAATTGATGATTTTTTACTTTTTGATTTATTTTTTCGTTAGTATTAAAAATATGCGACAATCTGAGTATTTATATAAAAATGACTTATCATACAAATACATATAGTTATTAGTTTTCAATTCACCTATTAAGATTGTATTCTTCTTTTTTCACTTTCAGCTCCAGTAGTCTTGTATTGTTGTTTTTGAATATTTGATTTTCCAAATCTATAAGCGAGACTTAAGACCAGTGATCTAGTATCTAAAGTACTATCCCAATTCGCATCAGTATTTTTTAAATTGTTGATTATACCAGATGCAGTTCTTGTATAAAATATATCATTTACACCTGCTCTAGCTGTTGCATTTCCCTTTGCAAATTTTTTCTGGATAGTAAATCCAATTATTGCAAAACGCTTAATGATTAGCTGGCTATACACAATGTCACTTTGGTAATCTCCTTTAAGTTCCGCACTCCAATTCTTTTTAAGTTTAAAGGATTGTGTAAGATTAGCTCTGACATAATTCCCGTTTGCATTCAATTGTTCGGTATATAGTTTACTTTTATATTTTACATTCCCAAATTCAAAATATGGAATTACAGTATACCATTTCTTAAAAGTATGGTTTGCATCGATTGAGATACTCGTATTGTAATTTGTTGTGACATTTAATGGTCGACTATAATAGATGTCTCCAACGATTTCCAATGTTTCATTTATGCCATTAATCGTCTTGGAAAAATTAATGCTTGTGTTGATTTTGTTTTTATAGCTGTGAGTCAAAGAAAAGTTATTTGAAAATGTCGGTAACAGATCTGGATTTCCAACATAATAGGTATATTTATCCAATGGACTGACGAATGGATTTAGATGCTGAAATATGGGTCGATCAATTCTCCTTCCATAGGAAAAATTCACGACATGTATTCCTGCACTATCTAAAGCTCTGGATGCAAAAAATGTTGGAAATAATTTAGTATACTGATTTGAAAATTGTTTTGGTGCTTTGATTGCATTTCCTTTTTGGTCTCCTTTAAGATTAGTATGCTCACCACGCAAGCCTATCTGACACTCAAAGCCATAGATTGTCTTTGAGAAATTCATGTATGCACTTTGTATCCACTCTTTATATATAAAATGATTGCTGAGATCATTATTAATATTTCTTTGTTGGTCAAGGGTGGTAAAATATTCAGCAATATTATCTGTATTAGTGAATGCAGATTTGATCCCTGTTTCGAATTTAATTCCTTTAATCGTCGTATTTAAATCTGATTTTACAGTGTAAATTCGAATGTCTGAAGGCAGATTTCCTTCAACAAAATCATCATAAATCAATTGATCATCTTTTTGATAAATGAAGTTGTAAAAATCTTGATCAGTTTGAGAACTATACTGAATGAGATCAGCATCAGCACTAATTTGGGAGCCATGTTGATCAAGAACATGTCTTATATTAATATTTGCGGAGTGATTTAAAAATTTTGAAGTACTTAGATTATCAGCAATAATTTTATTGAGATCAGTTTTGCTAGTATAAAATGCGGTATTATTCACTTTGTCCTTTTTAGGCGATACCACATTTGAATAAGCCATTCCTAGCGTAGTCTTAGATGTCAAATAATAGTCTAATATGAGTCTACTATTAATGGATTGATTTGTCTTCTTGATATAAGAATTTTGCTCAAATTTTGCACGAGGACTTAAATCATCGTTCTTATAAAATCGATAGATATTCAAATCTTGAAAACTTTGGTGTGTGCCCAAGCTTACATTTCCATAGATGCCTATTTTAGAGGTCAAATAATTGAGTCCTAGACTGTGATTTGTTCTGGCATATCTGCCTTGTGTGTAGGCTGTATTCACATTGCCTGTAAAGCCAATTTGTTTACTTCTTTTTGTAACGATATTTATAATTCCAGAATTTCCAGCGGCATCATATTTCGCAGGAGGATTGGTAAGGATTTCAATTTGCTTAATGCTGCTCGTCGGAAGTGTTTTAAGGTAATTTTCTAATTCAATTCCTGAAAGATAACTAGGTTTGTCATCAATAAAAACTTGCACCCCTGATCGCCCACGAAGCAATATATTTCCATTTTGATCTAGCATTACTCCCGGTGCTTTTTCAAGAGCTTCCCAAGTGGTAGTACCAGCAGAAGAAAGCAAAGCCTCCATATTAACTACGACTCGATCCAATTTTCTTTCAATGAATGGCGCTTTTGACTTAATTTGCACTTCAGATAAAAGTCCAACTTGAGGAAGCATCGTCACAGTAGGAATTATAGTGTTTTTTTGCAATGCAATTCTTTCAGAATTATATTTTTCTAAGCCAAGAAATTCAATTGAAAAATAATAGTCTGAGGCTTTAAGTTGCTGGATGAGGAAATCACCATTTTTTTCACTAAAAGCGCTGCTAATGAGTGAAGAGTCTGCAGCTTGATAAAGTTTGACAATGGCCAATTCGATTGGTTTTTGTTCAGAATCCACAATTTTCCCCTTGAGTTCTAAATGATCTTGAGCAAGTAATCTAGCTGTAATAGGGCAAAGAAGGACTATAAATATAAGCTTAAAATTGAAGCGGATGATCATTTTTAATTCCATACAGCAAAAATACGAAGCACTTCGTACAATTGGAAATATTATCCAATATTTTGACGAAGAAAATTGGAAAATAAGATCCTGAACACTATTTTTACATAAAAATCTACATGGATTGACGCTTCAGAAAAAAGACGCAATATTACATTAGACTCCTCTTTGGCTACAAACCTGCACGATTCAAATTAAACCAAATTCTAGAATCTTGAAGAAATATATACTAATAAAAAAAGCTAATGACCTTATACTTCACTTTGAGGAAAATTTCTTGAGATAAATGCAAAAATATGATTTTAGAATGCTATAAAATATTGAAGCGCATTGAGCAACGACCAGCAATGTGGCTAGGTGAAGCTACTTTGTTAAATATAAATAATTATTGCAATGGCTATCATCAGGCGCTTATAGACCATGGAATAATTGAACCTTCTGAAGAAGCTTTCTTCGATTGGGTAGCTAAAAAACTTGGATATTATGAGTCAACCGCAGGTTGGGTAAATATGATTCTTGCGCATTGCATGGGGTTTGAACCAAAAGACATTAGTTGGGAAATTGTTTTTGCGTCAACTGTATCCAAAGAGCAACATGTGCAATCTGTAAACTATTTTTATGAACTAGTTGAAGAATTCAAGAAGGAAATCGAAAACTCAAAAGAAAACTGCAACTAATATTTGACGATATTATAAAAAGACAAAAGCCATTCATTTTCCGATGCTTTTGAGAATTGGAACGTTTGCAAAATGTCGACTATGGCAACATCCAAACCTAAGGAGAAAAAATCAAAAAAATTGGAATATATAGTATAATTTTACAATCAGTTAAAGCTAATATAAAGCGTACTATTTTTAAGTAATGATATATGGAAAATAAAAATTTAATATGTCAGAGTTGCGGCATGCCACTGGATAAAGATCCTTACAAGGGTGGGACAAATTTGGATCAAAGTAAAAGTGATAAGTACTGTAGTTTTTGTTTTAAAGAGGGAAAATTTATGGATGAAGGTATCACATTGGAGCAAAAGATTGAAAAGAATATTAAAATGGCAGTGAATATGGGAATGCCTCAAGATAAAGCACAAGAAATGGCAGAATCCATATTACCAAATCTAGAAAGGTGGAAATAAAAACATTCTTAAATTATTTAGATTGACCAAATAATTTAAATAATAATACTTTAGTGATAAATTGATGAAAGAAGCTTTATTTACTAACTATAGTTTGCTTTGTCAGACTCCAACAGAAGATGATAAGATTTATTATTGGACCAATATTAAAAAGTTAATTCCAATCTTTGATGAGATTTTAAAACCCTTCGCATCATCAAAAATCTTGTCTTGGCAACATTTTGAAAAATTAAAGTGGCTTAAAAGTATTCAATCTTATCAATCAAGTGCTTCGAAAGCACCCACTGGTGGATGTATAGATTGGAACCATGAAAATCTAGAAAAGACTTTCACGACATACTTAAATGACAAAGCATTTCATTATTATATTTGGAACAATCAAAATGGAAAACCTGGCATCCAAATTAAAGAAAAATCATTAAATCCAAAAGGCTATATATCTCATATCATTACTGTTATTTTTGGTGATCGAAACAAATTAATTCGAGATAAAAATGTAGATTGGTACAATAGGGTCACCGATTTTAGATTCCAAATACAACACTATGCCAATCAATTTTCTGAACTCGGTATTAATCAAATTATTGACATATCTTTTAGACAAAATTATTTAAGTGACTATGAAAGGGATGAAATTGTTAAACATATTTTCAATTTAGTCCATGGCAAATTTCATTATAAACGTATGGATATTGATCATAAATGCAGTTTTATAGAAACTTATGAAAAAGCTTATTTTATCGAAACAGAAAATTTGCAGAAGTGGGTACAAATATAAAAAAAAGCTCCAAAATCAGATCAGGAATATGTCAAGCAAAGTAAGAATTTAC
>JADJVN010000011.1 GCA_016710585.1 Saprospiraceae bacterium | reverse complement strand
TATTAAATCCAAATGGTACAGTCATATACTCCACAATAGGTTTGTGAAGCGCCGCGTAACTTTATTCCATATTCAATGTGACATTGGCATTCCACAAGCATGTGATACTGCAGAAGTTGATGATCAGTATTGGCTACACCAATCGCACAAAATCAAGCGTATGCAAACGATGATGCATTTGTCTCGTTATTACAAAAATTGAACGGCAATGTAAGCTTGAACGATAGCGATCCCCAAGGTGATGCCCGGATGTACACAGTAGTAGGAAATCCAACAGACCGAATATTGATGTTGCGAATATGGATTGAACATTGTATTATTTCACACCAGCACCAAGTTACACAGGCCTGCAGGATTGCTGGCAAAATGTGTGGCGCAGGGGGTGTATGTGACCAGCTACAACAGGTGTGTTACTGTCCAAGTTACAACCTCGGTGCATCACCCGGATATCAATCAGATGACGATGAATACACGTTAAGTGGGTGATCGCAACGGATAGTATGAGTATCCAATAGGAAGTACATTTGCGATCGTAACAAATCCGATGGAACAATGAATATATTGCCAAATGGAACATATACATTCACCGAATACGGGATTTATTGGCACTGCTACATATACATACAAGGTATGTACCAAGTCTACGAATGTCGCGATGCATCGATAACGATAAGTTCGACCAGTTACAATCAGGTCCGTAAATTGGTGATCATTCCAGATGACGAGGTGTTAACGCCGTTAGGAAATACAAGTATAACAAGTATATATTGTGTGACAGTGATCACAAGAAATGCAATAGGTACACGATGTTATTATCAGGTGCAACAATACCAAGTGGGAAGTACAGTTGTATTAAATCCAAATGGTACAGTGTCATATACTCCACCAACAGGATTTGTAGGCACAGTAACTATTCCATATTCAATATGCGATAATGGCATTCCCAAGCGTGATACTGCGAAGTTGATGATCGGTATTGGCTACACCAATCGGCACGAAAATCAAACGTATGCAAACGATGATGCATTGACATCTCCAGTAAATACAAAATTGAACGGCATTGTAAGCTTGAACGATGGCGGTCACAAGGTGATGCAGCAATGTACACGTAGTAGGGAATCGCTAAATGGGGAACATTGATGTTAAATATGGATGGAACATTATTGTTCACACCAATACCAAGTTACACAGGTCCTGCAGGATTTCATACAGCAAATGTTGACAAGGGCACACCAAGCGTGGGACACAGCTACAGTGTACATTACTGTCCAAAGTCCATACATCAGTGCATCACCAGATCTCAATCAGACGACGATGAATACACCAGTGAGTGGAATAAATGCAACGAATGATGAGTATCCAGCAGGAAGTACATTTGCGATCGTAAATAACAATCCAAATGGAACAATGAATTTGTTGCCAAATGGAACATATACATTCACACCGAATGCAGGATTTATTGGAACTGCAAGATATACTTACAAAGTATGCACACCAAGTCCTACGAATGTCTGTGATACAACAACATTGACGATAGAAGTTCGACCAGTTCAATCAGGTCCGATGAATACAGTCATCGCACAAGATGACGAGAATTCAACGCCGTTGAATACAATTATAACGAGCTGTATATTATGCAATGACAGTGATCCACAAGGCAATGCAATAGGCACACCAGTATTAATTTCTGGTGAAACAATACCAAGTGGAAGTACAGTCGTATTAAATCCAAACGGTACAGTTACATTTACACCACCGACAGGATATGTAGGTATTGTGACTATTCCATATTCAATATGTGATAATGGCATACCACAAGCATGTGATACTGCGAAGTTGATGATCGAAGTATTGGCTAGACCAATCACACAGAATCAAACTTATGCAAATGATGATGCCTACAGTGGAAGCATCAATACAAAACTCAGTGGCAATGTAAGTTTAAATGATAGCGATCCACAAGGTGATGCTGCGATGTACACAGTAGTCGGAAATCCTACGAATGGAATATTGATGTTAAATATGGATGGAGCATTCATGTTCACGCCAACACCTGGTTACACAGGTCCTGCAGGATTTACATATAGCAAGTGTGACAAAGGATTGCCAAGTGTATGCGACACTGCGAGTGTTTATATTACATTTTATAAAAGTCTTGGAGTTATCTCAGATTTGGTTTGGCGAGATCTTTAATGGCAATGGAATTCAAGATATTGGTGAACCAGGTCAGGGAAATGTTATTGTAAAATTAGTTGATTGCAGTAATGGAAATATAACTGCAAAAGACACAACAGATATCAATGGTAAATATGCTTTTGATAGAATCAATCAAGCAGGAAATTATTATTTGAGGTTTGATTTATCGAATACAAATTTGACCAATCATGGCTTTACATTTTCAAATATTGGAACTAATCCAAACTTTGATAGCGATGCAAATTCCAGTGGTGTTACAAGTTGTATAAATATAGGCACTGGTCAGATTATAGATAGTATTGATGCTGGAATAATAGAGTTCTCAAGAATTGGTGATTATGTCTGGAATGATATCAATGGGGATGGTATACAAAGTTTTGGAGAAAATGGTCTAGCTGGAGTTACAGTTCAATTGATTGAGAAATTGACAAATAATATACAGCGTACATTTATCACAGGAACAAATGGACAATATACATTTGACAAATTCATGCCTGGTCAATATTTTGTGAAGTACATTTTACCATCTGATTATAAATTTACTTCAGCAAATATTGGAAATGATTTTGCTGATAGTGATGTAGATGGATCCAATGGTCTTGGTACTACAGCAACAACATTTATGAGCCCAGGAGAAGATGATAGGACAATGGATGCAGGTGCATTTAAATGTGCTGTTGTCAGTGGAGATGTTTGGTATGATCTTAATAAAGATGGTATTTATCAAGATATTGAAAATGGAATCAATGGATTAAGTGTTTATTTAATCGATGCAAATTCTAATACGATAGTTGATGTTTCAGAAACAGGACCGAAGCCAGGCACACCATCAGATGATGGATTCTATAGTTTTTCTTGTGTCAAATCAGGTAGTTATTATGTTAGATTTGATCGTCCAGGAGATCTTGCTGCGAGTGCGGCTTTCCAAGGGACTAATAGAACAAAAGACAGTCATCTTACTCATGCATTTGGTCCAAATACTTCGGAGTTATTGACATTAACAAGCGGATCAATAGTTTCTAATTTCAATGCAGGATTTCAAGTAAAAGCTGTTGTAGGAAATTTTGTTTGGTTAGACTCAAATCAAAATGGATTGCAAGATAATGGAGAAAAACCGGTGCAAGGTGTGAAAGTTATGGCGATGAATTCTTCAGGAACAATAGTGAGTGAAAGTACCACAGGTGTAGATGGAGTTTACACTTTGGATGGAATCGCTGAAGGAGATTACTATGTCAAATTCCAAGCACAAAGTCAATACGGTTTTACCACTCCTAACAAAGGAAGTGATGAAATAGATAGCGATGTAAGTGGCACATTTGGAGCAGGTACTACTGCAATAGTTCAATTGCATACTGGCGATCTATTAAACAATATTGATGCGGGCCTTACCTTAGCAGTGTTGCCAATTGAATGGATTGATTTTACTGGATCATTTAATGGAACTTTTACAAAATTATCTTGGATCACTGGAATAGAAATTAATAATGATTATTACATCGTCGAAAGAAGACATGAAACTGAGAAAAATTTTAGACCGATTGGAAAGGAATTTTCTTCAGCAAATCAAAATGCTTCTCAACATGATTATTTCTATGATGATTATGATCTATCATTAGATGGAATTTATTACTATAGAATTATGCAAGTAGATAAAGATGGGCTTTATACATACAGTAAAGTGATTGCAATTAAAAAATCCAATTCATATTTACTGAATGTAGAAATTTATCCTAATCCTGCAAAAAGAGTTCATGAAAGTTGAAATTGAAATAGGTAAAGACGGCATGATCGAATCAGAAATTTTGGATGAAACTGGCAGAATTATTTTGACTCCAAAATTCGGAGGTTATAAAAAATCTGGAAAATATTCATTTAACATAGATTCAGATATTTTAACAAGTGGAAGTTATATTTTTAAAATAAAAAATCCACAAGGAACAGTTAATAAGAAATTTGTAGTAACGAAGTAGTAATATTTAGACTTTCATATTTAAGAGCTCGACAAAGAAATTTGTCGGGCTTTTTTAATGGGTGATAATGAAATTTACTTGCCTAACATTTCCCACTAATTTATACACTACATAAAAAAGTACTGTAAATATTGGATATTTAGAATAGATGCACTACCTTTGTAGTGTACATATTATACATTACATGAGTTTTGTAAGAAAGATTAAAAGAAAGGATTCAACTTATCTTGTGGAAGTAGAATCAGTTAGGGTTGATGGCAAAGTAAAACAGAAGGTCATTAAATATTTAGGAAAGGAGATCTCGGGGAAGCCAGTTAAAAAAGTATATACTTCGAACCTTGAAGTAACTGCGGTAAAACAATATATGGATTGTTATATACTGCACTATATTTCAAAGCAATTAATGATTCCTGAACTTCTAGGAGAGAAGTTAAAGAGTATACTAGTTTTAGTATATACCCAACTGCTCACACATAAGCCATTGTATAAGATTCCTGAGTATGCTGAGCATACAGCAATCAAGGAAATTGTTGGAGTAGACAAGCTTGTTGATAAGCAGCTGTTTGAATCATTAGATGATTTAGATGAAATGAATTTTAATAGGATTGAAGAAGTTATTTATGATCAGTTTAGTATATTAAGAAAGGAGAAAAAAGTGCTTATATTAGATGTCACTGATACTTATTTTAATGGCAGCCAAGTTGAATGGAAAGCTAGAAGAGGAAAGGATGGTAAATATGATAAGCTAGTTCAAATTGCATTAGCTGTTACAAAAGATGAAGGTTTTCCTATCATGCATAAAATGTATGAAGGGAACATTGGAAATACAAAAATATTTCAGGACATGCTCTCCGACATAAGGCTTAAAAGCTTTGACACTATTGTATTGGACAGAGGAATGATCAGTGCTGAATCAATACAAGATCTAGCTCAAGTACACCAAAAAGTCATTACTGGATTGAGGCTTCACCAAACAATAAAAACACAATTCATAGATCAAATTAATAGAGAAGAAATTTATCAACCGACACATAGAGTCGTTCTTAAAAATACTGAAGTATATGCTAAAGAGTTTCCGTATGAGAATGGAATACTTGTATGTATCTATAACCCCAAATTAGAAGCAGAGAAGAGGAATCATGCTATGGACAAACAAGAAAGCTACAAACCTGAAGAAGCAAAATATATGGGATACTCACTAATATATCATTCTACATCATTAAAAAAAGATGAAGTCATAAGAACTTACTTTGAAAAAGACATTGTTGAAAAGGCATATCGCGAACTTAAAAGTTCAATCAATTTACACCCAATACGAAAGTATCGAATCCAACATATAAAAGCTCATATTAAAATTTGCTATTTGGCATATTCAATACTAGCTTATATACAATTCAAGCTTAAACCAAAAGGAATCTCTGCCACTTATGCTCTTGACCAAATGAGAAGTATCTATAAAGTGGATATAGAATCAAAAAAAGATAAAATTCAATTTTCAAAAACGGTGACTTTAAAAAAGGATCAAAAAACAATTCTCAAGACTCTAGGACTGTAGTGTACATTTTACATGAAAAAGTTAGGTACTTGATATATAGGTTCGTTTTTGACCTTTATAGATTCCAAATGAATAAATTATTTAAAATTATATATGTGTCCTTTAAATGCTTTTAAATGGGTAAATAATGTTTATTAATATCTTATTTAGTACAAAGTCAATTTTATATAAAATTTCTTTTTGCAAATTATAATACTTAAGATTCGGATATTTTAGAGCGCTACAGACACTTAATTGAGCTTCGTTTTTTTATTTTATTTCCTAATTGGATGATTTTTTGCCAATTCAGTATCTTTTTAGAAAAATTGGTATTCATTTTACTTAAGCGACGAATTTCCCAAATTTTCCATTTTAACTACACTATTGTATTTTAATGATAAGATTTAGTTCTTAATTTTTCTTTTCTAAAAAAAGCGAATTTAATCCTGAATAATTTTGGAAGGAATTGAGCTTAGCTATTCACTCAGTTGTGAACTACGTTAGATTTAAGCATGTAACAGACTCAATTTTAAGTTTTTTGTAAGCCTCACTTTTTTTAAAATTTAAAAATTCAGCTTTGTTTTTGGTAAGTGTATCGCGGTATTACTTATAAAAATTTGATTTGAATTTGAGTTGGTAGAATAATTAATTTTATCAAGATTGAAAATTTAGATTTTAAAAATTAAAAATATTTACTTCCATGTATTACTCAATCTTCTTTATCACTTCTGTTTTAAAAATGAATTGTTTTACTAATTCAAAAAAAAATACTAAGCATATGTCAGCTGATTATTTGGCTGTTTATTTTTTGCGATCATCTTCAGCACAGACCATCACTAAAAGGTATAATATCAGCAATCAAACTCGAGCTTGTTTTGTTAGCGGAAGTGGATTTTCTTCATTGGTGCAGTGTTTGAGATATGCTTTGTGATATTCAGATGGTTCTGGACCTTTTGAAGACAAATATGGAGCAGGGGTGTTTGGACTGAATATAGTGATGGGACTGCTTTAGTCTCAGGTGGTTTTGTCAATCTTGATAATAATCAAACAACATTCTCATTCAATTTTAAATTGTCTGGACGCAGCACAGATCCTGGAGGATATCATTCAGGTTGTTTTCCACAAGAACCACCTCCCACCAGATTTCTATAAATATGCAACAATGGATTATTATACCATGACCGGAACAGGAGCTACAACCAACGGATTGGTAATTGCTGGTAATAGTATTTCTGCAAATGCATTCCAATTGGGAAGTCGCGGAGGATCTGTTTATTGTACCTGCTTTGGTGCTGCAACATGGATGGACTTTAATGCAGTTCAAGATCCAAATAATAAGTTTTGTAAAAATGAGAATGGCGAATTTTTTATGATATTTATTTTAAATTAGATGAGATCGTTTGTGGTGTTAACGATATTACGGCCAATGTTTCACCTTGCGATCTCTCTAATAATTTATATAGTGTCAATGGATCAGTAAGTTATTCTAATCCACCATCAGATGGGACTTTGGATATTTATTTTGATGGAACATTGGTTCAACAAATCATTCCACCATTCACCACAACTTCAAATTATAATATCACAGGACTCTATTCAGATGGAGCAGCTCATACTGTAAAGAGAAATTTACTTCTATTCCAACTTGCACTAGAACAATAAATATCACTGCACCCGATGTATGTAAACCACCATGTTCTGTTTCAAATTCTTTTAATTCAGCTTGTAATATCAATGGTACATTATCAGACCCTTCGGATGATTTTATACAAACTACTATAACTGGTCAAGTTATTAATGGAAGTGGAAGCTATGTTGTAAAAGTTGGCGCTTATACTTCAGCACCAGTTTTAAGTAATAATCCAATTACTATTTTTGGTAATGGTCAGTCTGGAAATCCATTGTTCACAGCAAATGGTGTGAGCACTTATTCGATCAGAGTAGAAGATGCGCTTGATCCTACATGTTTTACCACCTTTACATTAGGCCCTGTAAGTTCTTGTGCAGAATATTATGATTGGGGAGATCTATATGATAATAATGATAATAGCAGTATTTCATATCCCACGAATATAAATAATGGTGGCGAAGGCAATGGACCAAGTCATAGAATTATTCCAGGATTGAAAATTGGGGCTGTTGTTGATTTTGAACTTGATGGACAGCCTTCTGCGACAGCTATTGGAGATGGTGCAGATGAGGATGGTGTGACCCTTCCAATGTTGCAAGTAGGTACTACTGCAACTATACCTGTGTCAGTGATGAACATGACGACTAGTGATGCAAAATTAGTGCTCTTTATTGATTTCAATAGAGATGGTGATTTGAACGATGCAGGAGAAATGACTTCTGCTACAATTATTACTGGAACAAATGGAACTGTTAGTTTAACCATCGCGGTGCCAAGCGATGCTGTTACAAATTTGAATCTTGGCGTACGCGCTCGGTTGAGTACAGATTTCGCTGCAAGTATGCTGAGTGAAGGTGCAGCACCAGATGGTGAGGTTGAAGATTATTATGTGCAAGTGATGGCATTTGATCATGGAGATCTTCCAGATAGCGGTGTAGGAACAAGTACAAATAATTATGAGACACAATCTGCTTCCAATGGACCAGTACATAAAATTATTTCAGGCTTGAAAATTGGAGCTATTGTAGATCCAGAAACAGATGGTACACAAAGTGCACTTGCTAATGGTGATGACAATGATGCATCTGATGATGAAGATGCTGTAGTTTTACCAGTCTTTTATACAGGAGCTAATTTAGTAATTCCTGTTTCAGTAATGAACATGACGGGTGTTAATGCAAAGTTGACAATGTTTATTGATTACAATGCCGATGGAGTTTTAATGATGTGAGTGGAATGAGTTCTGCAATTGTGGCAACTGGAACCAATGGAAATATTAATTTGAACACATCCGTGCCTTTAACAGCTATTACCAATACAAATCTTGGTTTGCGATTAAGAATATCCACTGATCAAACTGCAGTGATGCAAGCCAATGGATACGCATTAGATGGAGAAATAGAAGACTATATTATTCAAATTCAAGGGCCAAATTTAGTGCATAGTAAAACAGTGGCAAGTGTTACACAGGTTGATGCCAATGAATATAATGTAGTGTATAATATCGATGTCCAAAATACAGGACTAGGAATAGCAAATTATGCATTGAGAGATATCCCATTTTTGATGATGATGTGAATGTTCAATCAGCTGCATACACATCTGATGCACCTAGTAATCCTGGCACCACATTAACCATTACACCAACTTGGACCCTGGCAAATAATCAAAATATTTTAAAGTAATACGATACATCGCTATGTTTTGAATGTAAATGTATTGTTGAATCTTACATCAAGTACAAATGGCGACCGAAAATATAATCCATGTGCATACGCATCTGCACCTGCAGTTGGTCGAGCGCTATTCAATCAAGTTGAATTAGAGTATATCCGAAATTCTAGTATCATCGAAACTACGATGCTTGTGTAGATTTGCCTTATATCACACATGAAAACATTATCCAGTGTGACACATCTTGGAGGTTTGTTGCATCGCATCGTTTATCAAATTAAAGTAGACAACATCGGTGGTGCTCAAGGCACTTATGATCTTAGCGATATTCCTGAGTTTGATAATGACATTCAAATTTTAAATGCAAATTATGTGACAAATGCCGTAGGAAATCCTGGTAATCCATCTGCTTTTTCATTGTCAGGATCTGGACCTTAGGTCTTAGCCAATAATCAAACAATCTCAGCTTCAAGCAGTCAAATTTATACACTTACTGTCAATGTTCAAGTTGACTTAGTGGATCCTCTTTCTGCAGGTGATGAAATCTAGAGCTTGTGGATCTACAGTTCCAGGAAGGCCCTCATCAGGTGAAGGATTATTTAATCGCACTACATTGGATGTGAATAATGATGGTACTCCAGATCAAAGAGACACTGTTTGTGCCGATATAAGTATTTGGGATTTGGCATTGAAAAAAAACATTGCTTACACCAGCTCCATGTCGATATGGTCAAACTGTCAATTTTGAAATAAAAGTATATAATCAAAGAAATGAAATTGCGAGAAATATCGAAGTCTCAGATTATGTTCCTGAAGGCTATACTTTCGTAGCAAACAATGGATGGATAGGCACTACACCCACCATAAGAAGAATCATTGCAGGTCCATTGAACCCTAGAATTCTATTGCAATTCCATTACAACTTACCATTGCGATGACTGATGGTGGAACTAAGATTGGATAAATTATGCAGAGATCACTTGCGTCTAGAGATAATACTAATGTGGATCGAACGATGGATGATAAAGATAGTATGGCAGGAAGTGATGGTACTGCCGAACGCGCTGTATTACCAGGTACTGCAGCAGATAATAATATCACGAGTATCAACAAAGGCGGTGAAGAAGAGCGATCATGATCCTGCAGGAATTCAAATCATGGATTTGGCAATCAAGAAAGTTTTAATGAATCTGGACCATTCCGATATGGTGACCGGTAGACACTGGAACAGAGTTTATAATCAAGGTAGCTTATTGGCAAGAGATATTCGAGTGGTAGATTATATTCCACCGGGTTGAGATTTGATACCAAGTACTCAAAATTCTAATTGGGTATTTGGAAGTCCATACGCAGGTACTTCATGGCAACTTCTACCATGTTGCAATTAAATCCTGGTGACTCTGTAGATATCTTAATTGATTGATTGTTCAACGACGCAAACAATTTTATAAATGCAAGGGAATTGAAGTTGAAATAAAATCAGCAACAAAATCAAAGTGGAACAGTTTGACATCCGATATAGATAGCGATTTTGACATGAACCCAAATAATGAGCAATGATCCATCGTGGAAGTTCAGATGATGAAATAAATGAAGACGGAAAATATACCAAATCAAGATCAAGATGACAATGATATTTCGTGTGTAATTTTGATTTGGCATTAAAGAAATTGTGATTACTACTCCATCTTATGCATACAATCAAGTGATTACTTTTGGAATTAAAGTATTTAATCAGGAGGGAATACAACTGCTAGTGATTTTGAAAATGACAGATTATATTCCTAGTGGATATCAATTGGCGGATGCGAACTGGACCTTGAGTGGTAGTCAAGCCAAGCGAATAAGATTACACAGATTTATTACCCGGTGATTCAACTAGTTGTACAGATTAATTTGCGAATAGTCATGACCAATGGCGGTGAAATGAATTGGGGTTAACTACGCAGAAAAAGTAGAACCTCAGATAGTGGAGGAGATAATACAAATGAAGATGCAGATAGTAATCCAGACTCAAATTCTACTGCAGAAAATAATGTCAAACCCAATTCAACAAATGATGACAAAATCGCTCACTTTCACCATCGCGGTGAGGGAAGATGATCACGATCCAGCGGAATAGATACATGTTTTTGATTAAGCATTGCGCAAAGTGTTAGATGAATCAGGTCCATTTAGATATGGCGATCAAATCGCCATCGCATTTAAGCGCGTATTCAATCAAGGGCAAACCATATTGCTGAATATTCAATTGTAGATTATTTGCCATCTGGATTGCAATTGATGCATCAAGTTCTAAGAACATTGCATGGGTTTATGATCCACCACAAGGATGGCATCTTCATCGATCTTGAGAATTAATCCTGATTCAGCAGATATTTTGTCGATGCAATACTTGAGCATCAGCAACTAATCAACCATTGATTTGGAAAAATGAAGCAGAAATTAAATCGGCAGTAAATGAAACCAATACTGTGGTGACCTCAGATATCGATATTAGATTTGATATGAACCCCAGTTGATAATGAACCAATCTGTGTGATAGCAATGATGATGAGATCCATGAAGATGGTATCAATACAAGTGGTGCGGATCAAGATGACAACGACATATCTTGTGTACCGGTACTTGATTTGGCTTTAAGAAAATTCGTTCAACAGCCCGCCATATCAGTATCATCAGACGATTACATTTGGAATAAAAGTTTTCAATCAAGGTAATATCATTGCTTCTGACTTTGAAATCACAGATTATATTCCAAGTGGATATCACCTTGCAGATCCGACTTCCTGACCGCAAATAGGAAATACGCAAAGAAATTGAATACTACTGATTTGCTTCCGGGTGATTCAAACTACCATTACTATTAATTTACAGGTAGTGATGATCGCAGGTGGCGAATCTAATTGGGATAACTAAGCTCAGATTACAGCAACATCTGATTCTGATGGGGTCCTAATCCAAATGATGATGCGGATAGTAATCAAATAGCAATAATATTGAAGAAACATCTGAAACACCCAAATCTCCAGATGATGATAATACCTTCCCACTGATCGTGGGAAGAAGATGATCGTGATCCTGCTGGTGTCGATATATTTGATTTGGCTCTTCAAAAGAAAACTTGCAAAGCAAAATATCCGTTCGTGATAATGATACGATCAATTTTGAAATCACAGTATTCAATCAAGGAACGTTATCGCAAACAATGCAACTCGTGTTGATTATGTCCCTATAGGCTATCAATGGATTCCTAATCTCAATTGGAACTATGATCCAGCGACAAGAATGGCAACACTTGCTACGAAATCAAAGAATCATTCGCCCCGCTGATAGTTTCTTAAAATTAAATTTGAATCTAATCGTATTACCAAATTTTAGCGGTGCTTTCGCATGGGATAATTTGGTCGAAATTAAATCCAGCTAGTCGATGAAATTCAACTACTGTTAAATGATATGATTCAGTTTTGACATAAACCAAATGATGACATGGGAGGAATTCCAAATAACAACTCTGAAATCATATCACTGATGATGGTAATGATACAGATAATGATGGAATCAAAGATGATGATGATCATGTGATCCTGCACGCCCTGAGATCGTAGATTTCGCTTTGAGAAAATGGGTGCCAAATGAAAAGCCATATTATATTCCAGGTGAGCAAAGTTGATTTTATTATTAGTTTACACACAATCAAGGAAATGTAAGTAGTTCGAATATAAAAATAATAGATTATTTACCAGCAGGATTTCAATTCATAGCTTCAACGGATCAGGGTTGGATTGTCAATGGAGTAAATCTTGAATATAATCATTCATCAAGATTGAATCCAAAAAAGACAGTGTGCTGAATTCTGGCGTTGGTGTGACAGGGCCACCCAATGCCATTTGTCTTCTTGGGAGAACTATGCAAAGAAAGAGCAAATATAATAGATACATCCAATCGAAACGAGACATTGAGAAAATGCAAAGAGCCGACCAAATTCTGTGATACTCCTTATGAGAGATCTTGTTCATGATAAAGATCCATTTGATAATGTGATTGATGGCAATGGACAATTGAGAGGTCCAAATGAAGACAGGATGACCGTGATCCAGAAGCAGTTGTTGTGACCGCTTATCTCGGTGATAAAGGTATGGAAGGACCTAGATGGTGATGGAATAAGACAACAATGAATTACCACTACAAGGAGTAATTGCTACAATTTATAATTGTAAGAACAGGCGCAGTAGTAAAACGAAATTACTACGATGTAAATGGAATTTATGGTTTGAAGCTTGCTTGGAGATGAGTCATATTTGTAAGGTCCGTTGCTAGGCCCTTTAAATATGCCAAACTGTGCTTGGACTTTTCCCAATAAAGCAATGAAATGATCGTCTTGATAGTGACGTAAATACAAGTGGTATTACACCCTGTTATCATTTGGATTGGGAGGAAAGGAGATAGTACTGCAGATGCAAATGTGGAGTTATCTAACATAGCGATTACATTTGGCACACAGAGAGTGTTGGATGGCATGCAAGATGCAGCTGAAGAAGGCCAGGAGGTTACACAGTAACTTGTATGATGCTAATACTAATCAGGAA
>JADJVN010000010.1 GCA_016710585.1 Saprospiraceae bacterium | reverse complement strand
GATGCGGTATTGATTTTCCATAATTATAAAGAAGCCAGAAATAATATCCCTTATAAGATATTGGCCACCAAAACCAACTGCCAGATCTACTATTCCAGCACCAGTTAAGATTGGTACAACGGGGATACTCACTTCCTGTAAAATCATTATAAAAGCTATCAGAAAAATAATAATACTAGAGGTCAAAAGAAAAATGCGAATTAGTGTATCTTCTTTTTCTCGGCTTCTTTTGAGGCGCGTTCATCAACAATTACAGCAAATTGAACAATTCGATTTATCAATTTAAGTATAATTTTATTTAATATTAATGCACCGATGATGATGATGGTGATTTTAATTCCGTGTGAGAGTAACCAAGGAGATAAATTTTGTAGCCAATCAATAAACGTTTTGTCCATATTTTAAATTTTTGTACCAAACACCATAATAAATTTTACTTTAATCAGATTAAATTTCAAAAGTATTGTAATATAATTTATAATTTAACAGCAAAAAAGATAATAATTGTGTTTGGAATTAAAATAAACTTTTCTTGATTAATAATTACATATGTAAGTCCAATTATATTGGAACAAAGTCAATTTAATTCTAGTTCATCCGAGACAGTAATTTAGACCATCAATAAATAAAAACATTTTATTGAATTAACAGGAAATGCAATGGGGAAATTTTATTTAAAATTTAATTTGTAGAAATACGTGTTCATTTACGGTTAAGACTTTTATCCCTGATAATTTGATATTTCATCTAATTCTGATAGTATTTGACATGCATACCATAACCATTTTGGAATAATTTGATCAAATGCGAGCCATTGCATTAATCCATATTTTGAAACTTGAGGTTCAAAATATAAATCAATTAATCCGATATTTTTTTCAGTGTTCATATCAGTATTCGCCATGGAAGATTGGTATAAAGTAGATATAATATTAGGTAATTTAGGCTTATCTCTTGTAGTAATTGATTTATCAACTCTTGATGCAATAATATTTCCTTTCATTTTTCTTGAGATTAGATCTACAGGCAAATTATTAAGGACACCACCATCTACTAGAATATTATCATCGTCCACAACCGGAGGAAAAATCCCTGGGATTGCTAATGAAGCTCGTAATGCAATGACACTGCTTCCACGATCATGAATTTTGACTTCAAGTTTTGATAGGTTAGTTGAATTGCAAAAGAAAGGGATCCAAAGATCTTCTATTTGATGATCACTTAATTGGCTTTTGAATATTGAATCTATTTTTTACCCTTGAACAAAGAATATATTGAATAATACTCAGATCCCACCAAGGTGTTCTGGATTGTTCATGAAAAATAGTCGGGCATGATTTATTGCATTTGTACTATTGCGGTGATAGGACCAAAGAAAGGCGACAATTGCCCCTATGCTGGTTCCACAAATTCTATCAATAGGATTTGATATTCCTCCAATGCCTTTAGAATCCCAAGATGAGCCAATCCTTTACACCCCCACCACTTAAAACTAATCCTACTGATTTTCCATTAATGATTCTTTCTATTCTCGCGAAATCTGTTGCACAGTTTTGGATGTGGTACACATTTTCTGGCAAATTACCATTAAATATTTTTGAAGTATCACTAGGGATTTTACAGTGTTTTGAATGACAAATGATAAAATGTAATTTGTCCGATTTTATATTCAAAGACCATCTGAGATCATTAAAGCAATAGTCTTTAGTATTTTCACTTAAAAAGACAAAACCATGATCAGTGTATTGATTAAGTTCTTTTACTTTGTGATGTGTCAACGCATTGGAATGAATTATAATTGACTTAACGACCTTGGATCTATTTTTAGTAATGCATTTAATTTTTGCTATAGAATCAATCCTCGTAGGGTCAATATAAAATTTATTTTTATTTTCAATATCTATTATTTCATGATCTGAATTATGGTTTAAGTACTCTAAGAAGTCAAATACCAGCGCTTGTTCGTCGAGATTCATAGTAGTTGTGAAAATTCTGGAAATTTTAAGGTCTCTGGTGGTAGTATCAGATATATTTCCTAGTTGATCTGAAAATGTTTTGGAATTGTGTCTGGTTGGATATTTTAAAATATTTGAAGACTTATTCAAAAAATTTTGACTATAATCTTCACTTTCATTATACAAATACATAAATCAAATAATTTTTGGAGCTGACATTGAATCTGAACCTAAATAAACAGAAAAAATTAGGGTGGTCTGTTAATATAGGGTGGTCGTACTATATTAAAATTTGGACAATTAACTCAAGTTATTTTTGTTTGTTTATCATATTGAAATCCATACCAAGAACTTCTAGTATGAATAAAAGCAAATTTGTGCTATAGCCGCAAATAATTATAGAAACAATACTCCAGATGAAACTTAGATTAAAAAGTATAATTATTGCAGCTGATGAAAACAAACAGCTCACAAAGGCAACAAGATTTCTGGCCTTCGTTTTACTAATGAAGCTTTCTTTTGCTACATATTTTGCAGGTTTTGCTTTTGGACTTGAATCATCAATGGAAGTACTAGTGTGAGCTGCATAATGATGATTTAAAGTTTCTTGATTTGTAATTTGAATATTCATATAAATTAGTTTAAGGTAATTTGTGAAATTTATATCGAAAACAAATATAGATTGAGCTTGTCTATTAATTATAAAAGCTTGTTGAAATGCGTGCCTCATTTAACAAACTGCAAGATATGAACTATGAACGGCGATTAAACACTGAATCTTTTTGACCAAAAAACCTGCTTATTTCCTCGAAAGTAATTGTTGAAATAATCCGAAGTATTTTATTTTGGACAAAAAACTTAGTAAATTTATTGGTTTTAATATTAGTGAATGGTGTAAAATTAAGCATGAATGGTATTGTTTCCAAGTTAAACGGCGGTTTCAAAATTAAGAGAATTAAAACTTTAAAAACATTCTCATTTTTTTACTAATATTGTATGAAGTTTGACTTTTAACAATATAAACAAATGATAAGAAAAATAGGCTTATTCCTTGTCCTATGCATTGTTGTCCATGGCAACCTTATAAGTCAAATTTCACAAAAATATAGCTTAAAAAGTTATACAATAGAAGATGGACTCTCTCAAAATTCTGTTTATTGTCTCGCTCATACAAAAGATGGCTTTTTATGGCTAGGGACTAATGAAGGCTTAAATAGATTTGACGGACAAAATTTTCTTAACATTAAGGTTCAAACAAATGATAGTGTTAATCGATCTAATATCATTTTTTCTATTCTAGCAGTTGAAGGTGGATTAATTATTGGTACTTTAGAGGAGGTTTTATTTTTTGATTTAAATACTTACAAATTTGAAGGTTTATACAAAAAATTTCCGAGGATAATATTAAAAGACAAAATAGGGGTTAATAAGATTTTTAAGGATAGCCAAAACAGGATTTGGCTATTGACCTTTAATCATGGTGTTTTTTGTATTGATACTAAGGATAGCTTACCATTAAAGAAATACTTACAGAGCCCTTCAGAAAGTTCAAAAATCACTTCAATAACTGAGTACAATAAAGTTATATTTCTTTCTACCGAAAAAAATATTTATAGATTAAAAGATAGTTTTGAATTAATGAGCATGGAACTCAACTATAAAGATATAAATATTAGAGAGATAATTTCTATTGATTCTCAACTTTGGATTGCTGCGAATAATCTAAATTTATTGATTTATGACTTCAAAAATAAAAAACTCAAAGCCTTTACCCAAGATGTCAAAGATGTAACAATTATACTTGATACTGAAGAAGATATTTGGCTTGGAACAAGGAGTACGGGTCTTTTTAAAATCAATAAGCAGAACAAAAAACTTGAAAGTATTCACATGAAGCAAATGGCAAATAAGGAGTTTGTCTTGAGTGCCATAAAAAGTGCGAATAACCGAATATGGATTGGGCATAGTGGTGGTGGACTAACACATATTAATTGGCCAAGCGCACAATTTGAATTATTTAGACCTGAGAAGGAAAATGCAGAAGGAAAAATTGATGCAATGATACTTGGTATGTCTCAAGATGTGGATCATAAGTATTATTTTGGTACCCTTGCAAGTGGATTATTAGAATACAGTAAGCATAATAATCTATTTCAATATCATTTTGATAAAAATCTTCCAGTTGAAGCAAAGAACGTATATGGAATGATACATTTAAATGAGAAAATATGGATGGCAACGTGGGCAGGGTTATGTAGTTTTAATAAGAAGACAAAAGAAACAATATATTTTCCAGATAAAGAGTTCAACCACGCAAACAAATTGTATTCACTAAACAAACCTAACAATTGTGATAGTATATTTTGCAGTGGAAATCAAGGAGCTGGAATTTATAATCTTAAAACTAAAAGATGGGAAGAATGGAAATATAAGAATAAAGAGATAAACTTAAATGTGGGAATTAGAAAAATGCTTGAAGTTAGGGACAAGGTAATTTACATTTCTTCAATGCATTATAACTTCATGAAATATAATTTGTCCACTAATTCATTTCAATTATTTTCACAACTTCAAAGATATGGAGCTTCGCGTGATTTCTATGAAGATGAATCATTTCTATGGGTTGCTTCGGATAATGGTTTGATACAAATTAATAAGTCAACATATGAAGTGATAAAAGTATGGACAAAAAATGACGGATTGCCAAACGATTGTATCTATGCAATAAATTCAATCGTTAATGGAGAAATATGGTGTTCCACTAATAAAGGATTGTGCAAAATAAATTATAGAGACTTTTCAATTATTAATTATACAGTTGCTGATGGACTCCAAGATTGGGAATATAATTCAACTTGTTCAATGATAAACGACAAAGGACAACTTGTATTTGGTGGAATCAATGGGGTAAATTTCATTAATAATATTAAAGCACTAGACCAAAGTAAAGTAACTATGCCTTTGATTATTAATATCAATGTAAATAATAAATCACTACAAAGTGATTTAAACTATACTTTGTTGAAAGATCTAAAATTAGATTATCATCAGAATTTTATTGATATCAATTTTATATCTCCTAATGCCAGTATATTAGAAAATGGTTCCTATTTATATCAGCTAGAAGGAGTCGATCAAGATTGGATTAACACATCAAAAAGAAACTTTGTTAGTTATTCTCAATTAAAACCTGGAACATACAATTTTAAAGTCAAAGCAAAAAACAAGTATGGGTATGCGAGTCTTGTAAATGATAATTTGAGAATTAATATTAATTCTCCCTATTGGATGAAATGGTGGTTTATTTTATTAATTGTTGGAGGAGTTTTTACCCTTGCTTATACAATTATTTCACAAAGAGTTAAACTTTTCAAGGAGAGGGAAATGGCAGAAAAGCGAATGGCTAAACTAGAAATGAGAGCCTTACATGCACAGATGAATCCTCATTTTATTTTTAACTGCTTAAACAGTATTTCAGAAATGATACTCACAAAAGATAATAATAATGCAATCAAGTATCTGAGTAAATTTGCTGGTCTCATTCGACTAACACTTGATCAAACCAAAAAATCATGGATAAGTATTGAGTCGACTGTTGATTATTTGCATAAGTATCTTGAGATGGAAAAAATACGTTTTTCTGATTTTGATTATAAAATTCTTTTACCGCCACACATTTCAAATTATGGAATTTATTTTCCCCCGCTGATAATTCAACCCTTAGTTGAAAATTCCCTTTGGCATGGATTATCTCATATTTCTACAGACAAAATATTGATCATAGAATTTAAGATTGTAGGTAATAATTTGCAATGTGAAATTAATGATAATGGGGTTGGATATTATGCATCACAGTTCAATAATACCCGAACACACGAATCGACAGGAATACAAAATATTTTGGATAGAATTAAACTTATTGAGATGAAATATAATTTAAAAATGGGTTTTCAGATTATTGATAAGTCTGAATTAGATCCACAGACCACAGGGACAATAGTAAGACTTTCTGTTCCGCTTGAAGTTACTTATTCTGAGTTTTAAAAATTTGAAGATTATGAGTGAAAGGATAAAAACTATTATAATAGATGATGAGCCAAGAGGATTGAATGTACTTGAACATTTTTGTTCAAAGTTATCTGATCATATTGAAATCATTGCTTCAAGTATGAGCTCTGTTCAAAGTGTGTTGTTAATTAATCAACTCAAACCAGAGTTACTAATTATGGATATCCAGATGCCTCAAATGAATGCATTTGATGTGTTGAATAACGTTAGCTTTCATGATTTTGAAATTATTTTTTGTACAGCTCATGATGCTTATGCAATCAATGCGTTCGAGTATAGTGCTGTGGACTATTTACTCAAGCCGATAGATGAAGAACAATTTAGGAAAGCCATAAATAAAGTTATAGTAAAGAGACAAAGCAAAGATACTGCAGAAAGATTTTCTATATTGGTTCATAATATCAGTAAATTAAGCAACCCTTCAAGTATGAAGCTTTGCATACATGATAGTAAGGGATTTACCGTTGTTTTTATTTCTGAAATTTTATATTGTGAAGCAGATAGCTCATATACAGTATTCGTTCTTGAAAATGGAAAAAATTATTTCTTCAAAAACACTTTCTGAATACGAATCTATTTTAGATTCAAATGATTTTATTAGAATTCATCGGTCATATTTAATAAATATCAATCATGTTAAGGAATACAAAAAAGGAGAGGGGGGAACAGTTATAATGAGCAATAAAGCCGAGATTGAAGTAAGTCGAAGAAAAAAAGATGAATTTATTTTCAGAATGAAGAATATAATTTCATCTTAGTTTTAATATTAGAATCGTTTGTAGAAATTTGTTGAATTATTATAATTTGAAATTGTAATAAATATTATATTTTAGTGACTAAAATTTTATCAATACGTTGTCCATCTTTGTCAATTATTTCAAGTTCATAATTATCTAATTTTATTTTTTGTCCAATTTCTGGTAGCGTATTATTACTGTAAATAATTAATCCCGCGACTGTTGTGAATTCTGATTGATAATTTTCTTTTAACTCTATATCGAAGTATTTAAGAAAATTAATTATTGAATATTGTCCGTCTACTAACCATGAATTTTCATCTCTTTGAATTAATTGATATTCATCTTGATCATTTTCAGTGACATCTCCAAAGAGAGCATCCACGACATCATCCATAGTAACTATTCCTTGTGTAGTCCCATATTCATCCACGACAATCCCGTAATGCATTTTCTCTTTCTTGAATGACTCAAGTACTTTGTAAGCATTTGTACTTTCATTAAAATAAATGGGTTCTTTTATAAAATCTTTGATATCAAATTCTTTATCAGTAGAAGGGGTGAATAAATCTTTAAGCAATACTATTCCAATTATATCATCTAAATTATTTGTTTTGCACACAGGATAAGCAGAATGTTTTTCACGATTGATTTTCATTTTAATGGTTTCCCAGGATCATCAATTGTGATAAACACAATTTCATTTCTATGGGTAAAAAGCGTATTTACTTTTCTATCTCCTAATTCAAATACACGTTCTACTATATTATGTTCAATATCTTGTATTTCTCCACCTTCAGCACTTTCTTTAATTATTGATTTAATTTCTTCTTCTGAAATTTTACTATCTGTAGTTTTTCTAATTCCCATTATTTTTAACAAAATATCGTTTGTAGTTGTAAGTAACCAAACAAAAGGTGAAGTTATCATTGATAGAATCTTCATTGGTTTGGCTAGTACGATGGCTATGGGTTCAGGAAATGTCATACCCAATCTTTTTGGAAGTAACTCACCTAAGACAATCGATAAATAAGTAACGAAAATTACAATGATACCAGTGGCAATATTGTGTGAATATGGTTTTATTATTTCAAATTGCATCAAATATTCAGAAACATTGTTTGTTAAATTCTCGCCACTATACACTCCTAATAATATTCCAATTAAAGTAATTCCGATTTGAACTGTGGACAGGAATTTTGTAGGATTTTCAGATAGTTCTATAGCAGTTTTAGCCCCTGAACTGCCTTTCTTTTTTGCATTTTCTAACTTAAACTTTCGTGATGAAACTAATGACATTTCTGACATTGAAAATATTCCATTGAGTAAAACTAGAGCTATGATAATTAAAATTTCCATTTTTCATTAATTTGATATTGTGGTAATAGTGTCATAAAGTAGAATAAACGTTAGAATTCCTAAAAAAATAGACTAATATTTTAATTGGACCATTTTGTTTTAATTCTTCCCTATTGCTGAGTTGGTATCTTAGACATATCCATAAAAAAATACTTCCCATGTATGTCCATCATAGTCTTCGAGAGTGCGTTGCTGCATAAATCCATAATCCCTCATTTCATTAGGTTCATGACCACCTTCTTTAAGACCATTAGACATAAATTGATTCACTTCATCAATACTTTCTAATGATAATGAATAAATTCCTGCAACCTGTGATTTGGTATCTGCAATAGGTTTCGTGACAAAATTGGCAAATTTTTCGTGACTTAAGAGCATCACAAAAATATGCTCACTCCACACCATACATTTACCCGATTCATCTGAAAACTGAGGATTGTTGGTAAAACCTAAAGCAGTATAAAAGTTCATTGATTTTTGAACATCTTTTACCGCCAAATTGATAAATATTTGTTTAGCCATATTTAATTATTTTCTTAATATTGTTTCCATTTCTTTCCCTTTTGCAAGTTCATCTATTAGTTTGTCTAAATACCTCACTTTTTTAGTCAAAGGATTTTCTATTTCTTCTATTTTGTAGCCACAAATTACACCTTTTATCAAATATGCATTAGAATTTAATTTTGCTTGATCAAAGAAGTTTTCAAATGTTACATTTTCTTCTATAAGTTTACTTAATTTATTTTCATTAAATCCTGTAAGCCATTCGATAACTTGATGTAATTCTTTTATCGTTCTCCCTTTGGACTGTACCTTTTTAATATAATGAGGGTAAACTGAGGCAAAAGTAAGTGTTGCAACTTTTTGGTTATGTTTTTCTGTTTCACGCATTGCTCAAATATGATACTCAATTAATTAGATAAAATAATTTTTACTTTAATATAAATTTTGGTAAAAATAAGCCATTAAAATAATTTGAGCTATTGTTTTTTAAAGAAATAAGTAATTTCTTAATTTGGATTAATTGTTTTCTAAAAAAATAATGCTTCAATCTTCAGGGTTAAATGACTTTTTTATGAATTATTTAAATGATAATTTTTGAATATGAAGGTTTACTATTTTAGTAAACTTACATTACCTCTTCTAATTAATTTAGTTCCATTCAAACAATATGCTTCGATGCAATATCCAAAGACATCTGGCCCAAGATCTTTGCCTTGGTATCTACCGTCCCAAGGAATGGAAACATCATTTGTTTCAAAGACTTTTTCTCCCCATCTATTATAAATCACAAAATTGATTTTGTCTATATCTTTTGCTCTTACATACAACAGATCATTGTGGCTATCGCCATTAGGAGAAAATGCATTTGGCAAGAATAGATTAGTTGAATCGCAGTCAGGAAAAATAACAGTGATCAATACATCTAATATTTTTTTGCATCCATGACTATCTATAATTTCAGCTGTGAATAATGTGGTTTCAAATGGCATTGCTTGAGTATTTGTGCAGCTGCTGCAATCAAGAGTAATAGAAGGTGACCAATTTACTGTTGAAGCCCCTTTTACCCATATGTTTGCTTTTGCTCCAAAGATAATCGTTGTGTCAGGTGATATGCTGAGATTGTCTATCAGGTCTAATATTTTAATACAGAAAGTGTCTACAACATTACATTGATTACTATCATTATAGTGCAATAAAATAGTCTGATCTTCAGTAGCGATAAACTTTAAGGTTTTGTTTATTGAGTCAATCAGTTGTTTCCCTGTCCACAAGAATTTATTTACAGGAGCACTTATAGATATTTGTTCCGATTTGCATGTTTCGATGAGATGTTTTTTACCTTCTTGTAATTGATTGATTTGTATTGTAAAAATATGCTCTCTTGTACAGTTGGAAGATAGGCTATCAATAAGATGATATTCTTTGATAGAATTGACATCATTCAAAGAAGATTTATATAAATATTTTGGGCAATTTTTACAAGGTATGTCTGAGTTTATCCAAAAGTATTTACTACTTCCAGTACTATCCAATCCTATTTCAAGTTCCGAACCAGCACATATTTCAAAAGAGGAATGCACAGTAGAAAGAGAAGAAACATTAATGTATGCTGTATCAAGATCGCAAATGCAAGTTTTTGGTATCGTTAGTGCAAAATACCCACAACTTTTTATTTGATTGCCTTCCAATAAGACATTATATGATTTAGCAATACCACTATTTAAATTTTTATAGATTTCAATGAATTCTTTTACTTTTAAATCTTTATTGCCCAATTTTTGATCTCCATCCATGTCTGCAATGATTGCAATACAAAGACTATCATTTTTAAAAGCATCAGAATAATTTGTCTTTAATTCGAGATCAAGACTGATATCATTATTTGAGTTTTTGATTTTAAATTCAGTAATATTCAATTGAGGACAGACTCGATCTATTTTCAATAGATTTTGGCTAGTTTGCAGGTAAATATTACATAACATCCCAGTGCTAATACACAACGCCACATCATTATAGAAAGTGTTGAAGTTTATATCAAAAGTGTTACATTGAAGATTGTTCCAGCAGTATGTCTTTATTCTAAATTTTAAATTATTAGTTGGAGGATTTCCAAGCAATCCAAAGCGTAATATTTGAACCCCATTTTTTATTATTATTCTTGGTTCTGATTTTTGTACTCCCAAGATTGGTGACATTGAATTACTTACATATTTTACACCTAGAGGTAGAATTATTTCAATGCTATCTTTATCATTAAAATTGGCTGAGCCTTGAACCTCGATTTCAAGATCTATATCATCTTTTAATGTACTAGAAACGGTTTTAGTCAATACTTGAACATTGTTCTTGACATTTACATTATTGATCTGAATTTTATTTGTACTCCTGAATACTTCGTTTGACTTTTCATTACAATTTGATACAGCAGAACTATAAAATGTAAAATACGAATTTACAAATGCATCACAATCAGTAATGGCTTTGAATTTAATTCTGATTCTATTTTTAGGAAAACTGTTGACTCCAGAAAGCCCTAAGGTCCGATGAGAATTGATAATATTATTGAAATCCCAACGATAAGTATTATTGGAAAGAAGAATAGGTAAGGCTAAAGGAACGAAACCATTAGATTCCGCATGATCTATGAATATTGTTGAAGGAATTAACTTAATGCCTTGAGGAATATTGATGTCGAGAAAAACATTATACGCAGTACCCTCATTTGCATTGTATAATTCAATCATATATTCAGGTATGGTATCACATAGATTTACAGATCTAGAATTTTGAATTACATTCAGCTCCATCAATGGATTCTTATCTTTAACTTCAATGACATAACTTGTTATATCACAAGATTTCTGGTTAATAGCAAATGTGTCAGAACAATACCACGAAGCAGTAATGCATATCGAATCACCGTCACAAGCATTGTTTTCCGCAGTAAACTTCAATGTATTTAACGCAGTTTTCTTTATATAAAAGAGGTGAAATATGCTATCATTTATTTTTTTTACTTGGTATGATGTATCTGGAGAAATATTGATATTTTTAATCAGGCCTTTTTTGGATTGAATGTTGAAAAGGTAACTTCCAGAATAACTATTGTTAAATAAGTTAGCTCTCCATTCAATTTCTTTAGCGGCACTTATAATATTTTTTTCAACAAAATCTAACTTGGAACTTCCTGAATAAGTTTCTAATTCTATTAATTTACTTATATCCGATTTGTTATAAAAAGTTCTATAATCTTGACCAATGTGAAATGGATTGTCACTTGGTGTGTGGAAATAAATATTAAAATTAAATTTTTTATTTGGGCCGTTGCTAAATAATTTACAATCAGTAACTCTAGCATTGATTCTAATATCTAAAATATAGTTTTCATCAAAACTTAATGTGTCAAAAAAAGAATTTGAAAGGTGGAAATAACCTTTGTTATTAAATGGCACAGTTCTACTTAAAACTAATCGTGTGGAAGATATACTGCTGTCATAATAATAATAGTTTAGATCGGCTGAAAGAACTTCCATTCCTGGGTAGTTTCCAAATGGTGATAAAATGCAAGAATCAATATGCAAAATATGTCTAAACTCATTTGTAAAAAATTATTTAGTAGTGGATTTTCTTTAAATGTGAAAATAGGAAAATCCAAATTTTCTCCACACTGGATTACTTTCGTTTCACTTTGAGTGAGAGAGACAATATTGGTGAGAAACTGTGTTTTATAATTATTAATTCCACAGCTAAAACGTGCTTTATTGTTGTATTTTCTATCGAACAGAAAAGCATAGTGACTTATAGTAGTTCTGAAAATATTATCGGCAGTTGAATTCACAAATCGAGTAATGATTTTGCAATAGACACTATCACCATGTTCAAATGAAAAATCCAGTGGGAGGTCCATACCATTTGCTCTTGCTATCTCAGGGGTAAGGGGTACATAAAGCCCTTGACCAATACCGCTTCCTTGTGATATTGTTGCGCCACAGGTTAATAACTTTGTGGAATCTTTAAAATTTCTAGAAGGAAATGATGATTTATAATATTTATTTTGACTTTTATCCCATATAGTAAGTTCAGAATTTAGAGTTAATAATTCCACGATGTTTCTGACGTAAAATGAAATAGAATCGTAGTGTAATGACGGATTGTCTGTGACGACCATAGATTTAAATTCATGAATCATGGTATCTCCACTAAGGAAGCTTTTTTGGTCAACAAGATTGGTATCCATAGTTTGATTTTGTTTCAAGCGATCATCATTATTATCTTCAGAGCCAAGATTTGATCTATATAAAGAAGAAATAAAATCTAAATAAGCAGGAACGGTATCGACAATAGCTTTATCTATACATTCTAATTCAATATTCATTTTAGAGATAGAACGAGGTCCGCAAATACATGCTGTATCAACACATGTTAGTTGCACATTTGCACATAATTGTGATAAGAGCTTAATTTCATCTAATTCTTTAAATTTGCAACTTGATAGTTTTAATCTAGAAGCTTCGATATCTTTTAGTTTCAGACATGGAGCATTACACGTGGCAGAGAGTTTTAAAATTTGTTCTGATAAAGCTGGTAGAGGGGCTGTATAGATTATGCTTATGAGTTGTGATCCATCGGTATTTATTTGTCGGTTTATTGATTCAGGTTTTTTATTTAGGAGAAAGAATGAGGAATCATGTAAAGTAAAAATACAAGGTATATAATAGCTTACAATTAAATTTGCATTTCTCAGTTCTTTTGAGATGCTAATGCTATGCTTAAAATCAATAATTTTTTCTGGAGTAATGGGCATTATATTTTCAGAGACACTTAAAGCATTGCGCAATGTGTCTTTATTTTCAGGAATATAGGCTATTCTATTTCTTGCCTGCATGGCACTATTAGGAACGCATTTAGTCGTGTAACTAAAATTATACTTCCAAGGTAATCTTGAAGGAGGTAAAGGAGGCTCTGTCAGACATGTTCCATATCGAAAATGGATTCGGACGAATTCATTTACAGGGAAATTATTTATTTTTAATCTTAATTTATAAAAGATTTTTGCTTTACATAATTTGTTTTCGATTTCGTCGATATAAAAAATAGAATCAACTGTTACGTTACCTTCAAACCAAAGACTATCCTTCACTATTCCATAAAGTTCCATAGTAAGCGGAGTGCCAGTAAAAATCTCAATTTCGACATTTTCTGCATCTGCTCCTCCTCGATTAGTAAATATAAGTTCCTGGGCATGTCCGCTTGGTGCGCATACACAATCTATGGTTTTTGGAATTGCAGTGGGGACAATATCTGCAAGACTGGTGTTTTTTACAAAAAGAACTAGGCCATACTTTTCAGATTTTTGACATGTTTTGTTTCCACAGCCCCAAAAACTTTGCAGTGTAGACCTTATTGTTTTTGGGTTACAGTCTATATTATTGATTATCTCATCAATTATCAAGACTTCATCTCTTTCGAATAAGGAGTCTTTATCACCAATCTGTTCAAAATGTCTGCCATTAAATTGCAAACTGAGCTGTGTTAAAGTATTAGTCAATAGAATTCCATTTGTAGAAAAAATTTGGGCAGAATCATGATCATCTACGAATCGAAAATTTTTTATTGAACCCAATCTTGTATTGGTGATCTTGATTTGTCTGTAGACAGTATTACTGCTTTCCTTGGTAATATCTGGAACATCTTGAGTCAATAGAAAAGGACTGAATAGGTTGAAAGGCGGATCACTTAAAATGGAATCAATGGTATTATTATAACTGAATATAATTTTATTGCGAAGCATGACAGCATCATTTGAGGCATCGAATGCTTCACACTCTGTATAGATGATTAAATTGCAGATGATTTTTGCGGCAGGTGATATTACTGGAACTATGAACTCTGGTTTAGAAATATTGCTGACATTGCTTTCATTAGCTCCTGAAATCGAAAGCAATTTGTACTGCAAACCTTTAGGTAATTGTATACTAAATTTGAAATTGCTAATGTCAAGATTACTTGTATTCGTAAGTTCAACACCAATTTTGGACTCTTCACAAATAGAAACTGATACAGGATCTATCAGCTTGACTTGAACGGTTTGGGCAATAAGATTTGATGCTGTGAAAAGCATCAAGTAGGCAAGTAGCAGAACTCTCATGTCGATGGGTTTAAGTAATAAAAATACAACTTTTTTTAAAATCAAGCTATTTTTTAAAATTTATTTTTTGAGACGCTGTATCTTACAGCATGAAATTTTATGTTTTAGCATTCTTTACACTTATGGGATTCGAAATTTTTGCTCAGAGCGGCGCTGTAATTGGAGTTGGCGCAAGTTTGGGCTATACAGATAATCCAGTTGTAATGGCTGATGCTGGTGCATTAAGCGGCTGGCATATTAGTGTTACTGCACGGCTTGGTCCAAATTTTTGGTATCTCAAGCCAGGTCTCGAACTGCATAAGATGAATTTACTCAGTTCTTCAGTTTTCAATCCATTTGCAGAGTCGAACCCAGCTACTTATATAGTCAAGGCGCCAGTTCAAATCGGAGCAAGAGTATTCAAAATTGGAAATTTACTTTTCAGAGCCTCTGCAGGGATAGGATCAAATTTTATTTGGTCTATAGAAAAAAACAGCCTAAATCTAAATCACAATACTATGAGAGATTTGCATTTTGGTGCATTGGGAGGACTAGGAATTGATCTTGGGAAATTTGCAATAGATTTTAATTTTGAAAAAGGTTTTTCAGAATTATATAAAGATACAGGCTATAAAGTAGATTATATTACTGTAACAGCTGGATTATTTTTTTAAATGCATGTCGAAAAGAAAAGAAATCGTGTCATCATTTTTATTGAGTGCTGCAAAAGGTGATTTAACTTCTTCGGTAAGAGATTATTTTTCTGAGAAATTTTTTCACCATAATCCTTATTTTAAGCATGATGCCGAATCTTTGTTTTCTGCTATGGTAGATTCAGCTGTAAAAAATCCAAATAAACAGATTCACTTTAAACATATTCTTGAAGAAGAAAATATAGTGATGTCATATTCCCATATTAAACAAAATGAAACCGACCGAGGGGCAGCTGTATGTCATATTTTTCGATTTGAAAATAATAAAATTGTAGAGATGTGGGATGTTGGACAGTTAATTCCAGAAAATATGCTTAATGAAATGGGAATGTTTTAATTATTTTTTTTAATGAAGATTATGAAATTTTTTTATAAGATTTTCTGAAAAGACCGATTTATTATAAGCATGAAAGCGCTTTGACAATTTTATCATTTCTGCAATAAATTAGATTAAAATATATATCATTTTCCAATTATTTCGTTACTTTACATTTGATGGATAATTATTCAAAGGCAGGAAAATGGAAGATTATATTAGGCTTGATAGGCGTAATTTTTCTTATTATTCCATGGTTTTATACAAATTATTTAGCAACCAAGCTAGAAGAAGGTGAACGGGCTAAAGTTGAAATTTTTGCAAAAACGCTTGAAGAAGTTGTCAATAATGAAGATTTGAATGCCGACTTTACTTATCAATACGAAATCTTGGAAAAATTCAAAGATATTCCAATGATAGCCATTGATGAAGAGGGAAAAGTTAAAGAAGTCTTCAATATCGATGAGTTAACAGATACCCTTGAAATGGTGCAATCATTTAAGAAAACAGGAATAGCACCAATTGAAGGATTCGGATATGCGAGATATATTTATTATAAGCATCCTTATATTCTGACACTATTGAGTTATTTTCCGTGGGTGCAGCTATTTTTGTTATTGATTTATATACTGATAGGATATGCAGTGTTCAGTGCATCACGCAGAGAAGAGCAGAATAGAGTTTGGGTAGGGATGGCGAAAGAGACAGCACATCAGCTAGGGACTCCGATAAGTGGGATCATGGGTTGGATTGAAAATTTAAAAATGAACCTAGATCCAAATGAATCCGATCAAACTGAGATTATTTATGAGATGGAACGTGATGTGAATAAATTGCAACAAGTAGCAGATCGTTTTTCAAAAATTGGATCTGTTCCAGATTTACATAAAAGATCGCTGATAGAAGAACTTCTTGTTTGTAAAAATTATATTGAGGCAAGAGCATCGCGCAATGTTGTATTCGATTTTCCAGAATCGAGTCCTGCACAATTCTATTCCATGATCAATACCAATTTGTTTCATTGGGTAATAGAAAATTTATTGAGGAATGCTTTAGATGCTATGGATGGCAAAGGTGTAATCAAATTTCAAGTGAGTCAAGAACAAGTAGGAGTCAATAAAATAAGTATTCAAGATACAGGCAAAGGAATACCAGCTTCAAAAGTTAAAACTATATTCAAACCTGGTTATACCACCAAGGAAAGAGGCTGGGGTCTGGGATTATCACTGTCAAAAAGAATTATTGAAAATTATCACAAAGGAAAGATTTATGTGTCTTATTCCGAATTGGACAAAGGCACTTGTTTTGTGATAGAACTACCCGCTGTGAATTGAAAATATGATTTAATTTATTCTCTAACTTTTCAATTTAAAGACAAGTTTTTTCTAAGCAAACCTCTTACTTAATCAATACAATTTGGATTCAATAAAATAGATAAAAGCCTATTTTGGTTTTTCTATGGTACCACTTGGTTTTTTCCCAGTACCAGTACTTGGCGCTGGAGCAGGCTTATTCATTGGGTCTGTAGTCTTATTGCCACTTGTACTTGTGTTCTTTGGCAATGAACCAGTACTTGGAGCAACTGGAGGAGGCGCAATTTTTGTGAGCAATAATTTGATTTGATCGTATTTAGCTTTGTTGGTATCTTTTCCTGTGCATCCTAATGCAGCAGCTTTCGATTCAATATTTTTAATTCGGTTATTTGGACTTGGATGTGTACTGATCCATTCGGGAGGTGTTGCCTGTCCTGCAATTTTCTTAAAGAAGCCAGCTGCACCTGCTGCATTATAATTGGTTTTGCATAGATATTTTACAGAAAAAGAATCTGCTTCTGTCTCATGATCGCGAGAAAAACTCAAGCCTACAATAGAAGCTGTGACATCCTTGACCGTTTCTTTTTTACCGAGTGCGGCATCCAATAATATGGACACTCCCATAATTTTAGTTAATTGTCTCGTAGAATGTCTATTTGCAGCGTGAGCTATCTCATGGCCCATTACTCCAGCCAATTGATCTTCAGAATCTAAAAATTTTATTAAGCCAGTATAGACAAAAATATAGCCCCCTGGCGTGGCAAATGCATTTTGCACTTTTTCATTATTGATTAATGTAACTTTCCATGGAAACTCAGTGGCATAGCGGACATTACCATTATTTATTATCTTTTTGGTTATTCCTCTGACATAGGAATAAAGTTCTTCATTTCCTGCCTCAGGAACAGTTGGATATTCAGCTTTATTGGACATGATTTCATTATAAACCTGTCCTCCCAATTTGATATCCTCACTGACTGGAAATAAATTCGCATTATTCCATGTATCTTTAACAACAGAACAAGCAGCCAATGTCAATATTGTTAATAAAACAGCAATCTTTTTCATCTAATTTATTTTTTAAAATCCGATCTTGAGTTGAAATAAAAATTTACTCAAATTCTCTTTATTTAAATTTCCTTATTCAACTTATTTTATGAGACGATAATATCTCACAAAGGTAATATTTTGAGGGAGTTATTCTTTTATTAAAATTAATGCTACCTTGGTTATTTTCGACTTAATTGCATCTTTTTTCAATTTTTTGTTAATATCAATTAAAATTTCAATATTTATTGGTGAGGAGCTAAATTTGGCATAAAATTGACAATAAGACGTTAATGTATTATAAGTATTTAGAATTTCTATGTAGTAGAAGTACTAATAGTCGTTAACTTTACGCATCAAAATCCTATAAGTCAAATGAATTTAGCTAGATTTTTTACACTATTATTGTGTTTACCTACTTTTGTATTTGCGCAAAAGGCTGATCCTGTGTTATTTACGGTAGCTGGTATGCCTGTCCATGTTTCCGAGTTTGAATATATTTATAATAAAAACAATGGAACAGACGCCAATTACAGCCAAAAATCATTGGAAAATTACCTGATGTTGTACACTAAATTCAAATTGAAAGTACAAGCAGCCAAGGACATGAGATTGGACACTATCCCTGCACTAATAAAAGAATTGGAAGGATATCGGCAGCAGCTTACTTCAAATTACCTCAACGATAAAGAAGTAACAGATAGATTAGCTAGAGAAGTCTATGAAAGACAAAAGAAAGATATTCTGATTAGCCATATTCTTATAAATTTAAACAATAATCCTACTCCTGCCGACACATTAAAGGCTTTTAATCAAGCTATGGAAGTGTATAATAAGTTGAAGTCTGGAATGTCTTTTAACGATGCAGCAAGATCCTTCTCTAATGATGTCAATTCATCGAGATCAGGAGGTCAGTTAGGTTGGTTTACATCAATGTTACCAGATGGTTTTTATGGATTGGAAAATGAAGCTTATAATATCAGCGGTCCATTTTCAAAACCAATTAGATCTAGACTGGGATATCATATACTAAAATTAGAAAACGAAAGACCAGCGAGAAGAAGAATGGAGGCCGCTCATATTTTGATAAAGAAAAAGGTAAAAGGCACTCCGGACGCAGAAGCAAAAATGAAGGCTGATTCATTATATCAGAGAATAAAAGATGGTGGTAGTTTTGAAGAATTTGCTAGACTTTATAGTGAGGACAAGACTTCCTCAAATCAAGGTGGCAATATTGGATATTTTGGAATCAATCAATTCGAACAATCATTTGAGGATGCAGCACATGCATTAAAATCAAATAACGATATCTCAAAGCCAGTCGAGACAAGTATTGGTTATCACATCATCAAAAGATTGAACAAAGAAGAGGAATTGCCTTACGATAGAGCGAAAAGAAAAATTCAAGCTGACATCACCAGAGATTCGAGATTTGCTTTAGCTCAAGCTACCTTAATTGAGAAAATTAAATCTGAAGCAAAGTTTAACTATAATCAAGAAGCTTTTAATAGAATAGCTAATACTATAGATTCAAATTTTTTCACTTATAAGTGGAAAGTTCCAGAGAACTTAGTAAAAGAAAAATTGGGATCATTGGGAAAATTTGATTTTACGACAGATCAATTCATGGATCATGTTAAATCAAACACGAGATTAAGACTTCAAGGAGCTGAAGAAAACAATGTTAAAAATACATTGAAGAATTTATTTGATGATTTTATATCACAGAGATGCCTTCAATATGAAGAAGGAAGACTAGAGGATAAATATCCTGATTTTAAATCTTTGATGCGTGAATATCGTGAAGGCATTTTGCTTTTTGAAGCTACTAAAAATGTGGTATGGGATAAAGCCTCTGAAGATACAGTGGGATTGAAGCATTTCTTTGAAAAGAATAAAGGCAACTATCAGTGGGATCAAAGAGCAGTTATATTATCTGTAAATATTGATACAACCAATAAAGCCATTGCAGAAAAAATTTATAAGAAACATAAAAAGGCAAATATCGATAAACTCATTTCTAAATTCGATAAGAATAAATCCTTTTTATCTTATCAGAAAAATGTAGTCGAGAAAAAATCAACAGACTCTTACGTTGGTTTAAGTTTTATAAAAGGTTTTATGACTCCATTGGAGCAAGATAAAATTACAGAAAATTTTCACTATAGAAAAGTAGAATCAATACTTCCAGCTGGACAAAAATCATTAGATGATGCCAGAGGCTATATCATTGCTGACTATCAGGAGTATTTAGAATCTCTATGGATAGATGAACTTAAAGCAAAGTACAAAGTAGAGTTGGACGAAACGGTGTTTAAATCTTTAGTAAGAAAATAATAATCAGATGGATATCAAATATTGTGTTGGGATTTTGATATCCATTTGCATTTTTGCCTGTAAGAAATCAACGTCATATGCTAAAGAAGAAAAAGCTAATGATGACGTCAAATTGGCAACTTATAAATCAGCAACACTTTATAAATCAGATTTAGTAAAAAATTCAATATTGCTAAATTTTGATAGTGCATCAATCCCACATTCTGAAGTAGAGCGATGGATCATGGATCAAATATTGCTCAGCGAGGCAAAAGAAAAATTGAATAACATACAAGAAGTTGAATCACTAGTAGATGATTATAGAAATTCACTTTTGATTCATCATTATGAGAATAAAATTATAGCTGATAATCTAGATAGCATAATACGTGATGATGAATTGATAAAATATTATCAAAGCAATAAAGCTGAATATAAACTTGAAGACACCTACGTTAGATTACTTTTTTTAAAAGTTAATAAGCCAGTTAAAGAAGAAAAGAGCATTGTTGAATGGATGCAAAATATTAATGCAACCAATTTATACCATTTAAAAAAATATTGTGATAATAATGCGGAACAATGTTTTCTTAATCCTGACAGTTGGATAAAATGGAAGGACATCCAAAGCCATGTGCCTAGTAAATTCATAAATGCAAATAGCTTGTCTAATGGATTGGATCGAACATTTGCAGACTTTAAACAAAGCTTTTTTATAAAAATAATTGAAGTCATTAAACCAAATCAGGATCCTCCTATTTCATATATCAAAGAAAAAGCGACCAGAAGTATCCTCCATCAAAGAAAAAACCAAGTTCTAGATAATATTAAGAGGCAACTTTACGATAAAGAATTAAATAAAAAAAACATCAAGTTTTATCAAAATTAAGAAAATGAGATTTAAATCAGTAATTATATCATTTGTACTATTAACGATGGCATTAAATATTCAAGCTCAACAATCAAGCATTGTTGATGGAATTATCGCTAAAGTAGGTGGTGAGATTTTACTTTATTCAGAGTGGCAAGAACAAATAGCCTATATTAAGGAGAAACAAGCTTTTTTGACTGATGAAGACAAATGTGGGATCCTTCAAAATATGCTCGTTCAAAAGTTTTTAATTCATCAAGCTAAAGTTGACTCTTAGAGGTAAAAGATGAGGAAGTAGATGTTCAATTAAATGCAAGAATAGACCAAATCCTAAATTATATGAATAATGATTTCAATAAGTTTGAGGAATACTACGGTCAACCCGTGTCTAAGGTAAAGGAAAGATTCAGAGAGGATATCAAGAATCAATTATATACTGAAAGGATGCAAGGCAAGATTACTGGAAATATCAATTTAACACCAAAGGAAGTAGAGCAATTTTTCAAATTAATTCCCAAGGATAGCCTTCCATATCTCAATGCCGAAGTAGGAATTGCTGAGCTAGTAGTTTACCCGAAGATAAATAGTGATCAAGAAAAAAATGCAAAAGAAAAATTGGAAAAGATTTTAGCAAAAATTAAATCAGGAGAAGATTTTTCAAAACTTGCAAAGCTACATTCAGATGACCCAGGTTCTGCAAAAAATGGTGGTGAGCTCGGTTGGATGAAAAGAGGAAACTTAGTCCCAGAGTTTGAAGCGACAGCATATAATTTAGAAAAGGACTCAGTATCAGAGATTATTGAGACAGAATATGGGTTTCACATCATTAAGTTAATCGGAAGAAGAGGAAATTCTATTTTGACAAAACATATTTTAATAAAGCCAAATTTTGAAACATCGGACTATGAGAAAGCTGAAAAATATTTAGATTCACTTCGCTCTAAAATCATAAAAGATACCGTTGTTTTTGAAGCAGCAGTTAGAGAATATTCCAGTAAGAAAGCAGAGTCATATCATAATGGAGGAAGGATACTCAATCCAAAAACTGGAACAAGTTATATCGAGATGGGAGACTTAGATCCAGATGTCTATTTTGCAATAGAAAGTATGAAGTCTGGCGAGATCTCCAAAGTGATCAGCTCCACAGAACCTGATGGAAAAAAATATTTCAGAATTATCAAATTATTGTCTCGATCTAGTCCACACAAAGCCAATTTAAAACAAGATTATTCAAGAATTCAATTGGCAGCCCAAGAGCAAAAAAAGAATGCCATATTTCAAGAATGGATTGCAAAAAATTTGCCTAACGTATTCGTTGAAATCGATCCTAAGATGGACGCACTATGTCCAGGAATTGGAGATTTTAAAAATGCAAATACATTAGAAAATTAAATTAAACATATCCACTTATAGCGCAATTGAATTCTAGAAATATTTTTTCAGAATTAATCCTTTCATGGTCTAAAGAAAATCCAAGAAACTTACCTTGGGTAGGGATTAAAGATGTATATAAAATATGGATTTCGGAAATAATGTTACAGCAGACTCAGGCTGCAACTGTTGTCCCCTATTATAAGAAATTTATAAAAAAGTATCCGACTATCAGACACTTGGCCAGTGCTGATGAGACTGAATTAATGAAAATGTGGGAAGGTCTGGGATATTACTCTAGAGCCAGAAATTTACTTCATTCAGCCAAGCAAATTGTCTCTGAATATAATAGCAAATTCCCCCAATCATCTACTGAATTATTGAAACTAAAAGGCATAGGTACGTACACTGCGTCTGCAATAGCCTCTTTGCTTTCTCTGAAGATATTGCAGCTGTGGATGGCAATGTCATCAGAATTTTATCTAGGGCTTTTGGTTTGACTTTGGATTCAAATTCTCAATCAGGTAAAAAGGATTTTCAGCTTTTTGCAAACAATCTGCTCCCGAAAGCTCAGGTAGCAGAATTTAATCAAGCCATGATGGACTTAGGATCAGCCATCTGTAAAGCGAAAAACCCAGATTGCCTTCATTGCCCAATTTCTGGACTTTGTTACGCAAAAAAACATGAAAGAATCCAAGATTTTCCAGTAAAACAGCTTAAGAAAAGTTTAAAAGAACGATATTTTCACTATTTGATCATTCAAAATTCAAAATCAGAATATTGGATCCATATGAGACAAGAGAAGGATATATGGCGTGGGTTGCATGAGTTTTATTTAATAGAAAAAAATTCTAAAATAAGCCTAGAAAATCTCCATTCTCATATCAAAGCAGAATTAAAAATTAAGAAAAAACCTACTTTAGAATTCAAATTTTCACAAAAACTTACTCATCAACATATTTTTGCTTACTTTTATGCGATAAAAGGGCAAGATATCCCTTTAAAAGACGAATTTTTTTTGGTAAAAAAGGATCGCCTTAAGAAATTTGCATTCCCAAAGTCCATGTTAATGTATATTAATTCTTTAAGTTAAATATCAATTATGGTAAACAAAGTCATCCTTATTGGAAATCTAGGAAAAGATCCAGAAATACGCACTTTAGAAAGTGGGGTTACTCGTGCTTTATTCACACTTGCTACAAATGAGGTTTATAAAGATAAAAATGGAGAAATCCAGCAAAATACAGAATGGCATACAGTTGTTTTGTGGAGAAGTTTGGCTGAGCGTGCTAAGTATTTGAGAAAGGGAATGCTCGTTTATGTTGAAGGCAAGCTATCTCATAGGAAGTGGACCGACAAAGACGGGAAAGATCATTATAGCACAGATATTGCAGCAGAAACTGTCAGAATCTTAGAAAAAAGAGAAAATAACTCTGGAAACAATCAAAACTATACTAATCAATCAAATAAAAATTCATCCAACGAGGGAAGTTTTACTCCTGACGTTTCATCGGATGATCTACCGTTTTAACTAAATCTTTAATTTTGGAATCAGAGCCTCCGCTTAGTATATTTTTTGATCTTGCTACTTTCATGCCACTGTTCATTCTGGCAGACCTAAATAACATCTTACTTTTATGCCTATTACTTATGCTTTCAGGGGTGTTCTCGGGATCTGAAGTAGCCTTATTCTCGCTGACATCTTCAGAGATAGAGGATATTCAAGAAGAAAACACATCGACTTCAAGAGCGCTTATCTTTTTTAAGGATCATCCCAAGCGATTGTTAGCGCTTTTACTTATAGGCAATACATTTGTAAATATTGGGATCGCGATACTTGTAGAAAAATTACTTGAAAATAATTTATCAGAAGGCGCTTTGCAGCAATTTTCTGAAAGAATTATTTCTTTTTTGAATATCAGTCCAGAATATACCACACAGTTATCCACTTTCTTTTATTTTTTAATTGCAGTAATTGGAGCTACATCATTAATATTGCTTTTTGGAGAAGTGACCCCGAAAATTTATGCTCAGTTTAATAGTAGAAAATTTGCAAATTGGATCGCATTTCCATTGAGAATCTTAGATGTATTATTTACACCTTTGACGAAGATTATGGTTGCTATGACTAATAGAGTAGAAAAGCGATTGCTCACTAAAAGAGTAGGTATTGCGACTCATTCCCGTGAAGATATAGATGCAGCAATAGACCTTGCAGTAAGTAATAATAATGAGTCTGACAAGCATATAAAGATGCTAAAGGGAATCATCAAGTTTAATGATGTGACGACCAAGCAAGTCATGACACCTAGAACAGCATTGTCTGCAATAGACTTTCAGGAATCTTATAAAGGAGTTATTGAATTCGTGAGAGAATGTGGGTTTTCAAGAATTCCAGTTTATAATGAAAACATAGATCACATGACTGGAATATTGTATGTAAAAGACCTAATAGGATATATTGACGAGTCAGATAAATTTGAATGGCAAAGTTTGATACGCACTGATCTTCATTATGTTCCAGAGTCAAAAAAAATAAATGAAGTACTCGATGATTTACAAGAAAAGCATATTCATTTGGCGTTTGTAGTGGATGAATATGGAGGTATCAATGGCATAGTAACACTTGAAGATATCATGGAAGAAATCGTAGGAGAAATCACAGATGAATTTGATGATCTTCAAGAACTCAATTATACTAAACTCGATCCGCATAATTATTTGTTTGATGCCAAGACATTGATAAATGATATGTGTCGAGTGCTTGGTGTAGATGTATATTCTTTTGATGAATTAAGAGGAAATGCAGACAGTATTGCGGGATTGATTTTAGAAAAAACGGGAGAGTTGCCCAAGAAAGATCAAGAATGTGAGATAGGCAATATTAAATTTAAGATTGTGGCGGTTAATAAAAAAAGAATTGAACAAGTAAAAGTTACGCTCTAATGAAAACCATCATTATATTTTTATTTAGTTTATTTTTATTGTCTTGTAAAGAATCGGCACCATTGCCAAAACCAAGATCTTATCCGAAAGTAGATTATCCAGAGAAAGCCTATAAACTTTTTTCACAAAGTTCATGTCCAATGCAATGTGAGATACCTGTCTATTCTATAGTAGAAAATGACAGCACATTTTTTGATGGACGGCCAAGGAGTGATTGCTGGTTTAATATAAAGTTTCCAGATTTTAATGGGCTAATATTTTGTAGTTATATACCAATAACCCATAGAGATTCGCTTACTAAGTGTATAAGAGATGCTTATAAGCTAGCACAGCAACATCAACAAAAGGCAAATTATGTCGATGAGATACCGATTCGAAAACCCAACCATGTGTCAGGTATAGTATTTAACTTAGAAGGTGCTTCAGCATCTCCCTTCCAGTTTTATCTAACCGATTCTTCAAAGCATTTTTTACGAGGATCGCTATATTTTAATACTAAGACTAGGCCAGATTCAATAGCCCCTATTGCAGAATTCATTAAGCAAGATATCATCCATATGATGAATACCTTTGAATGGAAAAATTAAATACCCGTTCATTTTATTCCATAAGAAACCAATACCTTTACACAATTAAAATTCAATCATGAATCCACTTCTGGAGTTAAAACATGTCAATAAAGAATATCAAGCAGTCAAAGCAGTGAATGATGTTTCATTTAAAGTTCCAGCAGGCTGTATTTTTGGCTTATTAGGGCCCAATGGCGCAGGTAAAACCTCAATGATCCGTATCATTACTGGGATCACCAGAGCGGATTCTGGTGAAGTGCTATTAAATGGCACCAATACACTTAATATTAAAGATCCATCCATTGGTTATATGCCCGAAGAAAGGGGTCTGTATAAAAAAATGAAAGTTGGAGAGCAGCTTATTTATTTATGTAGGTTAAGAGGATTTTCAAAAGCCGATGCTGAAAAAGAAGTCGTACAATGGATGCGAAAATTTGAAATCGAAAATTGGTGGAATAAAAAAGTAGAAGAACTATCCAAAGGGATGTCTCAAAAAATACAGTTCATAGCAACTGTAGTTCATCGCCCCAAATTGATTATTCTTGATGAGCCATTTTCTGGTTTGGATCCAATAAATTCAAATCTTATCAAAGATGAAATCATTAATCTAAAGAATCAAGGATCATCCATATTATTTTCTACCCATAGAATGGAACAAGTAGAAGAAATGTGCGAAGAGATCGTATTGATCAATAAAGGGAAAATTATATTGGATGGTAAAGTATTAGATATCCGAGAACGATTTAAGGAGAACAAATTTGAAATTATAACATCAGAGAAAATTTCAGATTCTATTATCCAGAAATATAATTTAGTAGAGTTTGCGCCTTTAAATTATTCATTTCAAATACAGGATTTAAGCATTATAAAATCAAGAACCAGAGAACTACTTCAGGAAGACATTTCATTGCGAAGTTTTAAGGAACTGCTTCCTACTTTTAATCAATTATTTATTCAAATAGTCAATCAGTCAAACCATGAATAAGCTGTCATTAATTATTCAAAGAGAATATATAACGAGAGTCAGAAATAAAAGTTTTTTATTGACCACTTTTCTAGCCCCTTTAGGATTTTTAGTTTTTTTTCTAGCTGTTGGATTGATTTTTAGCAATAAAACAGATAAGGTATATAAAGTAGCCATAAAGAATGAATCTGGAGTTGATATTAAAATTCCTGAAAGCACAGAAAGAGTAGCTTTTAGTTATTCTAATGATGCACTTGATCTCCTTAAAAGCAAATACCTAAAAAAAGAAATTGATGGAATACTGGTTTTACCAAAATTTGTAGGTGTAGATGTGAAGAATTATTCTGCCTATTATTATACTGATAAGGCCATGAATATTGATATCGAAACACAGCTTACAAAACAACTTGCGGAGAGTATAAAAGATTATAAAATGCAGCTTTTGTCTATTGATAAAATGCAATTGGAGAAACTCAAAACAGAAATAGATATCGACCCAGAACCAGTATCAGAGTCGCTTAAAGACAAATCCTCACATGCCAGTGCTATAGCTACAGTATTGGGAGGAGTAATGGGATACATCATCTTTTTTATTATCTTTTTTTATGGTGCTATGGTCATGAGATCGATTACTGAAGAAAAAGTAAATCGCATTGTTGAATTGATCATTTCTGCGACAGATGCGAAGACATTGATGTTGGGAAAAATTATTGGTGTAGGGCTTGTAGGCTTGACACAAATATTGATATGGGTCATCGTGATTCCGATCATTTATATAATCGGAATATCAATTTTAGGAATAGATCCACAGCAGGTACAAGAAGTCAATTCTTCGATGCAGAATGCTCCAAAACTAATGAATGAAAATGAGCTATTAGAGATCGTGAGAGAGGTAGGTAACTTGAATTGGTGGAGAATAGTGCCTATATTTATTTTGTTTTTCTAGGAGGATATTTTATTTATGCTTCATTATTTGCAGCCATAGGAGCAGCAGCTGGTGATGATATCAATGATTCACAGTCACTAACTATTTTTGTAACGATTCCGATAATGTTTGCGATGTATATCATGATGCAAGCTATACGCGAACCAGAAAGTGGTTTGACATTTTTTTCTACATTATTCCCTTTGTTTTCACCTATTCTTATGCCTGCTATGATGGCTTTTGATCCACCATGGTGGCAAATTATTTTATCATTGGTCTTGTTATATTTATTTGCTTATGTCACCGTACTTTTTGCGGCCAAAATATATCGAGTAGGGATACTCATGTATGGAAAAAAGGCAAGTGCGAAGGAACTTTGGAAATGGCTTTTTATTAAATAAATTGTCGTAGCCAATATCTTGAAAAAGAATCGTAAATGATTACCTTTTAATACCAAGTCTTGGTTTTGTAAGGATACCGAATCATATAGTATTTCTCAATAAGTTCCTTCAGTATTTTTCTAAATGTTGGAACATTTTCCGAGGTCATAGCAGAAATTGCAATATTGGTATAAGGAAACTTTGAATGCAAATTTGATAAGACTTCTTTTTCTAGTTCAATCTTAGTATCATTGTCTAAAAGTGCATCGAAATTGATCTCACGATAAGCATCCATTTTATTTAAAACAAGTATGAGAGGCTTGTCATCAACGCCTAGATCTTTTAATGTATCTATTACTGTCTGAATATGATCTTCATGTTGTGGATGTGAGATATCTACCACATGAAGAAGTATATCACTTTCTCTAACCTCATCCAAAGTCGATTTAAAACTTTCAATAAGATGATGTGGAAGTTTGCGGATAAATCCTACAGTATCAGAAAGTAAAAACGGCATTCCATCCCAAACGACTTTGCGAACAGTGGTGTCTAGCGTAGCAAATAATTTGTTTTCTGCAAATACTTCTGACTTACTCAATAGATTCATCAAAGTGGATTTTCCCACATTGGTATACCCAACTAAGGATACACGAATCAATTCATCGCGATTCTTTCTTTGGGTTAAATTTTGCTGGTCTATTTTCTCTAATTTCTTTTTTAATATAGAAATTTTCTCTTTGACTATACGACGATCTGTCTCTATTTCTTGTTCTCCAGGACCTCTCATCCCGATTCCTCCTCGCTGTCTCTCCAAGTGGTTCCACATCCCTCTTAGACGAGGTAAAATATATTGTAGTTGCGCCAATTCGACCTGTGTTTTGGCTTGAGCAGATTGTGCTCTACTTGCAAAAATATCAAGGATAAGGGAGCTTCTATCTACGATTTTAATTTTTAAAATTTCTTCTAATGTGTTTTGCTGTTTTCCAGAAAGATCATCATCAAAAATAATGATGTCGGCGGGAAAATGCTCCATATAGGCTTGGATCTCTTCTACTTTACCTTTACCAATAACTGTGCGAGAATCGAGGCCATTTACTTTTTGGGTAAATCGCTTGATTGTTTCAGCACCAGCAGTAAGAGCTAAAAATTCCAATTCGTCTAAATGTTCCTTGACCAATCTTTCGTTTTGATTGGGAAGGATGACACCAACAAGAATTGCTTTTTCTACAAGTTTTTCGGGGGCTTTTTTATGTTGGACTACATTCCAAGATGAATTCAATATTTTTGTTTATTTAATTGTGAGTTATTCTAAATCTATAGCAAGAATAGTTGAGTTTATTCGACACATTTCTTAGCCTCTTCATATCCGCCAATGTTGTATACATTTTTGAATCCTTTTTCCTTTAGAAAATTCGTAGCTTGACCACTTCTTCCACCAGCTGCACAATGCAAATAATAAGTTTTAGATTTGTCTAATGTCTCTGCCAGTTTAGCAAAATCTCCATTGGTCCAATCTGAATTTATAGCCCTTTGAATATGTCCAGCATCCCATTCAGATTTCGTGCGCACATCGATTACGACACCAGGATTTGATTTAATCATAGCTTTAAAATCTTGCTTTTTAGAAGGAACAACTTGATCTTCTTTAAAAAAGAAAAGTCCTAAAAGCCCTACTATCCCTATTATTAGTATATTTTTCATGATCAAAGATTTTGTAACTGTAAAATTAATAACATGTCTAAAACAAATAAAACCTGGAAATGATTCCAAATATAGAATTTTATTCATCTAATAAATCCACCCACAATATCGTAATATTTTCAAATTTGTGTTTAATTTTTTTTATCGATATAGATGGTAAACCTACAAATACCTTTCTTTTAAAACATTCAAGTGATGTCTGTTATGACCTGCAATCATCCAACCAAGTTCCCTAGCATTGACTGAAAGTTGATTTGAAGTTCCTTTAAAATCCAACATTTCATCTGTAAAATATTGATATTGTAGAGTAGAACTTTTTCTTACTATAAGATATTCAAGTAGAATTTTGGATATTTCTCTCGAGCTTGTATTGGAATTTGGAATATATTCATTTTCATCAAAACCCATCAAAGCAGTTGCATCTCTTCTAGAAAATCGCAAAGCGCGATAGGCAAAGATTCTTTCACATTCAATAATATGTACTAAGACTTCTTTTACAGTCCATTTTGTTTCTTGGTAGCTGTAATTTTCTTTTTCTAATTCTATAAAAGTCTTGAAAAGATTTGTAGTCTCAAGTTCTGAATTATTGAATGCATCGATCAAATCATCTTCTTGACACAGTGATATATATCTTTTAAAATAGTCTGGAGCCGTTTCCAAATTTGGTTTTAAGATTGACATTTTTATTTTTTTTAAAAATCAAATTTTATACCTTGCGCTAAAGTTAATGTCTTTGAGTAGCTGATCGTATTTGTCTGTCTTCGCATATATGCTTTCCATGCATCAGATCCCGATTCTCTTCCTCCACCAGTCTCTTTTTCTCCACCAAAAGCGCCACCTATTTCTGCACCAGAAGTGCCAATGTTGACATTTGCTATACCACAGTCTGAGCCAGAAGAGGATAAGAATAATTCTGATTCTCTTAAACTTTCAGTCATGATTGATGAAGAAAGTCCTTGTGGTACATCATTTTGCATGGCTATAGCTTCTTCCATTGTTTTGTATTTCATGATATACAAAATAGGAGCAAAGGTCTCATGCTGAACGATGTCATAATGATTCTCAACTTCAGCAATACAAGGACTGACATAACAACCGCTGTTATATGACTTGCCTTCAAGTTTTTTACCAGGGACAAATATTTTCCCTCCTTGCTTTTTGACCTGTCTCATGGCATACAAAAATGCTTCGACAGCTTTAGCGTCGATCAATGGTCCAATATGATTTTTTTCATCTAGTGGATTGCCTATATTAAGCTGACTATATGCTTTTTTTAATACCTCTTTGACTTCATCATAAATGCTTTCATGGATGATCAGCCTTCTCGTAGTAGTGCATCTTTGTCCAGCTGTTCCTATCGCACCAAAAATGATTGCAGGAAGCACTAATTTTAAATCTGCAGTATGCGATATGATTATTGCATTGTTTCCACCAAGTTCTAGGATGCTTTTTCCAAATCTTTCAGCGACTTTCATTCCTACTTGCTTCCCCATTCTCGTAGAGCCAGTTGCAGAAATCAAAGCGATGCGTTTATCTGTAGTCATCCATTCTCCCACAGAATAATTACCTGTGATGATTGATGAAATGCCATCAGGCAGTTTATTTTTAGTAAAAACACGATTGACGATTTGTTGGCAAGCTACTGAGCAAAGTGGTGTTTTTTCTGATGCTTTCCAGATGACGACATTGCCACAGATCCATGCGAGTGCAGCATTCCAAGCCCACACTGCTACAGGAAAATTAAAAGCAGAAATTACACCTACAATTCCTAGCGGGTGCCATTGCTCATACATGCGGTGATTTGGTCTTTCTGAATGCATGGTAAGTCCATAAAGCTGTCTCGACATCCCTACAGCAAAATCACAGATGTCTATCATTTCTTGTACTTCTCCATAGCCCTCTTGTAGACTTTTTCCCATCTCATAGGAGACCAATTTTCCAAGTGCTGTTTTATTTTTTCGCAGTTCATCGGCAATTTGTCTCACGATTTCACCACGCTTAGGCGCAGGGATTGAACGCCAATGAGATTGAGCAATTTGAGCTTGCTTGATTATTTTTTCATAATCTGTTTGTTTCGTTACAGAAACAGTTGCAATTTTTTTTCCATCAACTGGAGAAATCGATTCTATTCTTTCCTTCGCGGTAAAAACAGAAGTACCGCACCAAGTACCTGAATTTGATTTTCCAAGTCTTAGTGGGTTTAAAATTTCAATAGACATATTTTTTTATTTAAAGATCAGTATGTGAATTTCGGGTTTATTCTTTTTACTATAAACGTTTAAAGTGTAGATACCTGCAGCGATTTGATTTTGATTGTGAAATAAAATATGATTTGATTTCTTTTCAAAATTGAGTTTTTGCTTTTGGCCAGATAATGAAATCAGTTCAATGGCTTGGATATCTTCTATTATTTTAGAATCAGCTTGAAGGATGAATTGATTTTCTACAGGCTGTGGGTAAATTCTCATTTCGCGCTTGTCATTTTTTTCTACAGCAGTAAAAAATTTGGAATACACTTTTATATCATCAATATACATGCCGTCGTTTGCAGTCACTGATGAATTGGAGCTAATCAAGAACTTAAGATAAATTCTTTCACCAGCATATTCACTAATATCTATCCACTCTCTGACCCAATCTTTTTGGTTGCCTGTGTAAACTGGATTACCACTATCCTGAAAAGCTGTTCCTTCTATTGTGTATCTTCCACAAAGTGGCGAATAGTTGAAATCATCTGTACTGATCAATACCTGAGCATATTCTGTTTCATTGTCCATTTGATACTTTGTATTGAAGCTGAGGTAAGCTCTCTCTGCGGTGCGAATATCGATATAGCTTACTGTTTGCATTTCTTTTTTTGAATTTGCTTTGAGCAATTCATTTGGACTATCTGTAAAACATGAAGGTGCTGATGTATATGTTTCGGTTGAACTGACCCATGGTTTATTTGTATTGGAGAACCATCGTTCTGCATTCAGACATTCTTCATTCCAGATTGGGTGACCTAAATATATTCTCTTTATTGTCAAATGATCAGTATAAGTTCCACATACCAGATTAATATCAAACTTTATAGTGTCGCCTAGACCTGGCAATGCAGCATATTGAAAGTCTAAATTGGCCAATTGATTTTCTCCTGGTAATAAGTTGAAAATATATTCTGGTTTACTGAATTGAATGCCAGAATTATTACTAGTAATGGTGATTTGGACTGGGGCATCTTTTATTCCTGTGCGGAGTAAATTAACAGCAATGGATTTACTATCTGCATCAATGGCAATAGATTTATCCTGCTTCAACATGACTGCTTCACCAGCATTCCATGCTGAAACGACATTCATATATTGTGTACTTTGGTTAAGGCTTAAGATGTCTTTTCTATCAGGCCAAAATGCATATCCCACTTCTGGCGTAAAAGCAAAAATCTTCTTCTTGCTCAGAATATCACCATACATCCAATCATCGGAAGTGCCGTTGACAGAATAATTTAATGTAGCTCGACTGGTACCTATTTTGAAGTGATTGAACTGTGTCATTTGGGTAGCCATGGCATAATAAAGAGTCGAGTCCTCACATAGTTTTTCTGAATAACCCCAAGGCACAATTAATAGATCGCCCCACGTGTGGTAGTTCATTACGATCTGAAATTCTCTAGATTCAATAAATTCTTTGAGACTTTGTGTTTCAGGTTCTGAAAAGGCGCTTGAGCCACGATAGGTATCATTACTTCCCAATGGGGAGGAACCATCATCATTATATCCCCAAGCGTATGCATAGTTGCGGTTTAGATCGATTCCAAAAGAACCGTCTTTATTATCACGTCTATTTTTTCTCCAGAATCCACCTCCAGCTGGACTAGTACCTTGATTATAGGCATAACCATCAGGATTAAGACAAGGTACAAAAAACAGTTCTCTACTATCCAACAGTTTTTTGATGGAGGGATCTCTATCATAGTTTTCTAATACATACCACATGAAATACAATAATTGTGACATACTCAATGGTTCTCTTGCATGATGTAGTCCAGTATAGAGAATTTCAGGTTCGTTTTCGTCGATTTCTGGGTTATCTGAGATCTTAACATAATAGATTGATCTATTATTATGTGTTTTAGTACTTGAAATTACCTTGCGAAGGGTGATCAAGTTAGGGTATAAGGATCTCATTTCATCTAGGCTCTCATACATTTCATCTAAAGTAGGAAATCCAGCCATGGAACCGTAAGGATAGTTGAAAGGTAGTTCATAAGTAGGGATTAATTCTGGAATGACAGGGCAGTCAATAGAACCTGTTCTGGATTGACTTTCGATGACCTTATCCAAGACCATTTCCATTTTGAAACCTGCAAATTGGATTTTTTCTATCTCTTCATGCGAAAAGTCACCAATAAAATACTCTCCTTTTTTATGGATACCATGATCTGTAGCGATACCCAAATTTTGTAGGTTTTTTAATGTATTTTCGTTAATAAAAACCTTGGCTTTATGGGAATGTAAGCTAGATTGGCCCAACAATGAAAATGAAAAAAATAAAGCGGTAATTGAGAATAAAAGAGACCTTTGCATACTAGAAATCGAAATTGAGTCGCAAAAATATAAAAAAACTTGGATTATTATGCAACTTAAGGCAACATATTATAAAAAAAACAAATATGAGGCTGGCACTGATGAGGCAGGACGTGGATGTTTGGCTGGTCCAGTGTATGCAGCAGTTGTGGTTCTAGATCCTAAAAAGCCCATTTTAGGCCTAAATGACAGCAAAAAGTTAAAAGAAAGTGAGCGGAACCAATTGCGAGAAGAGATAGAAGAAAAAGCGATTGAATGGAAAGTAATAGCCATCAATCAGAAGGAAATAGACAGAATCAATATCTTGCAAGCCAGTCTTAAAGCCATGTTTCTATGTGTCCAAAGTTTGAAGTCGATTCCCGATATCGTTTTAGTAGATGGAAATAAATCAATCCCAGCTCTAGAGTCCAAGCAAAAATGCATCATCAAAGGAGACGGGATATATCAATCCATAGCTGCCGCATCGATTCTGGCCAAAACACATCGAGACGAGTATATGCAAAAAATCCACAAAGCCTACCCACAATATTCATGGGACAGCAATAAGGGCTATCCCACGGAGGAACATCGCAGGGCTATCATAGAGTTTGGTCCCTGTGTGCATCATCGCAAAAGTTTTATATCGAAAATAATGGAGAAGCGCTTGTTTGATTTTAGTAGTTAGTATTTAGTAGCTAGTAGTTAGTATTTAGTAGCTAGTAGTTAGTATTTAGTAGCTAGTATTTAGTAGCTAGTAGTTGGTATTTAGTAGCTAGTAGTTAGTATTTAGTAGCTAGTGGTTAGTATTTAGTAGCTAGTGGTTAGTTTTTAGTAATTAGTATTCAAAGTAAAATTGAATTATGCAAAAAAGTCATCATAGGAAAGAGAGATATTGAACGAATCACACAAAAAGAGGAACGAGATCGGCTCAAGAAATGTGGAAGCGACCATTATCATTGGAACAAGCTAAGAAGCAGGTAGCGGAAGTAAAAGCAGACATGATGAAAGACAAGGATAGGAGGACTCATTAACCGAATTCGTAACATCTGAGTTTAATGGCCAAATTATATACTAAAGAGTATGATTCCTAAAATAATATTTGCTATTATTGTATAAACCTTATATTTGAGCAATGTTATAAACTTATAAATCAAAACACATAAAAAAACAAGATATCCAAATTCAATCACATAGCTTAATGCCAATATTGCGGGAAAAACTTGCGTATATTTTTCGGATAATAGAGCATTGCCGCAAGTTAAAACTTGCGGGAAGCGAATTGTTATAAGCCATTTTAAAAAACGACACAGAATGAAACTTTACGACAACAAAAGAATTACACTTATCATTTTTTCCATCATTGGTGGACTTGCTTTTGCAGCATTTTTACTTTACGACCAAAGCGGAAAAATTGGACAGACAGAAATTATTGCATTGACATTGACAGCTGTCATTGCAGTAGTTATTTCAGTAATTATGATTAAAAAAGGAAACAAATGATAAACTACTTACCATACATTTTCGGACTGACTTCTTTTTTAGGCGGACTTTATTTGTTCCTTCTTTCGTTCAGACTTTACAAACCTAAACACAAGACCGAAGAACAAAAAGAGCGATACGAAAAATCGTTAGAAAAATTTGGGACACTTATGAAAATCTGTTCGGTTATTCTAATCTTAAACGGCTCTTACGACCTAATAAAACGTGACCCAGACAGATATAGAGTTGGTAACGGAAACAGAAATTCTGAATGGACATCGGAAGACAGAGCAATTCTTATCAAAAATTGTATGCGTGACGCTGGACCAACAGCGACAAATTATCCTCAAATTACAAAGGAGTATTGCGACTGTTCAATGGACAAAATTATGAAGGCAATGACAAAAGACCAGTATGAAAAAAGTCTTTCAAAACCTCAAGAAGAACAGATAAAAGAAGTTTTACCTTTATTTCAAGACTGTGTTAACGAACTAAAACAGCGTATTGACAGTGTGGATAGACAAACAACAAGATAAAACGGTGGACAGAAAAACTGCTTATAATAACTAAGCATTCGTGCGGTACGAAGTACCCAGCATGAATGCGATGTTGAACGGAACCGTTTGAGGAAGACTTGTATCACGTTTTATCTATGGAGTTGTCGTGTTAATTTTTATTACTTAGTTGGATTATTTAATTGATGTTTTTTACTTTTTTGACTGATTCCTTCCTTATACTAAAAAATGTACGACAATCTTAAGATTATATTAAAATGGATTATCTGTCCATCACTAATCAGCAATAGATAATTTCGGTTCTTGAGCCAAACTTAGAAAATGTTCTGGTGGTCCTCTACTTCCAAAAACTACGATAGTTACCATAACTCCTTCTTTGCAACATGGACAGATTGGTGGTAATGTATTTTCTTTTTTGGGCACTGGTGTTACTTTTAGAATATTTTGCAAATTCTTGAGTTTTTCTCTTTTCCATGTACTGCTTAAAAATCCAAAATGTCTTATCCTAACAAATTTTTTAGGAAGAATATGCAATACAAAACGTCTTACAAATTCTAGATGAGAAATAGTCATTGTTTTTCTTATTCCATTATTTTTATAGTCTTTTAATGTAAATGTTACACTTTCATCATTGATAGAAATGATTCTGTGATTACTGATTGCTATCTTATGCGTGTAACGACCTAAATATTCTATAACTGACTTTGGTGATCCAAATGGTCTTTTTGCAAATACTACCCATTCTGATTTAAACATATCGTTGTAATATGATTGCTCCAACTTTATTTTATTTCTTAAAATGGAAACATATTTTGCTCTAAAAATTTTACTCATTGCTTTCACCGGAAATAACCACTTTCCATTTGATTTTTTGTCGCTAACCACTTACCTTGCGCATCTACTCCTCCACCTGGTACTATACAATGCAAGTGAGGGTGAAGCATGAGGTTCTGTCCCCATGTATGCAATATGGATATCATACCAGATTTAGCACCAAGATATTTTTCATCTTTTGAAAAAATTTCAATTGTTTTCCATGCCGCTTCAAACAAGGTGTCATAGATGATTCTCGGTTCATATATGGCGATTTTATTTATGATTTCTGGCAATGTAAATACAACATGAAAATATTTCACTGGCAACAATTCAGATTCTCTTGCTTCGATCCATTGTTGTCTTTTGTTTCCTTGGCATTTTGGACAATGTCGATTACGACACGAATTGTAGCTTATTGTAATATTACCACAACTACTACATGCATCGACATGTCCTCCCATGCTTGCTGTGCGACATCGCCTTATTGCATTCAATGTTCGTATCTGCCATGTATTTTTACAAACACTTTTATATTGATCCCAGCATTTATTCAATACATCAGCTACTTCAAATGTAGCTTTCATCTGTTATTGATATAATCTATCTAATGGGCCAAATGGCTTTATTCGACCACTTTGTGCCAGTTGTAAATAAATCATCGTAGTCTCAATATTCTCATGACCCATTAAATCTTTTACTGTGACTATGTCTAATCCATCTTCAACCAAATGTGTAGCATAAGTATGTCGCAAAGTATGTACACTGACTTCCTTTGTAATTTTCGCTTTTTTACACGCTTGTTTGACTGCCCATTGGACTCCTCGTTGACTATATCTTCTATCAAAATCACCTCCTGAGCCATCTTCCATGGGTTGCCCATTAAACAAATAGACTTCTGGATTTTCTGCCAATATATATTTGCGTATTCCTCTTTTTATATGTTCGCCTATCGGCAAGTAACGATCTTTTTTACCTTTGCCTAAACGAACATGCAGTTTACTTCTATCATAATCTATATCCGACAATTTTATATTTCTTACTTCAAAACATCGCAGACCACACTCATATAATAATCCTAATAAAATTCGATGCTTTAATAATTCTGGAGCTTTGAGCAACGACTTCACTTCTTCTTTACTAAGTACTACAGGAAGTTTGTTTGATTTCTTTATTGAAGGCAATTTTATATCACATGATTTTATTCCTTCAATTTTAAAGATAGCACGCAATCCATAAACAGTATGTTTAAAATATGATCTGGACGGTGTATTATGTTGTTGCTGTAATAAATACAAGTAATCAGTGATTTGGTCTTCTTCTAATAATGTAGGTAATCTCTCAAAATGCAATGCCATAGTAGCTATATGCAAGGAGTAGTTACGAAATGTGCTTTCACTTTTCCTGCCACGGAAAGATTTTTCTAAACTTGTCCATTAATGCAGAAAATCCTTTAACTTTGTCACATGCGGTAGCAAAAATTGTTGCTTCTTTTTTCTGTTTCATCTTATTGAATTTTTAATGATTAATTAATCCTTTAAGATATAAAAATCGAAGCAATAAGCTACCGTAGGTTTAGTTCAACACGGGTTTGGCAAAAGTGGCGGTTCAGTGCTCCGCAGACACATTTGTGGTTAATCAAAGTTTGGTTCTCCGCATCAACATTTGTGGTGAAAATCGCCACCTTCGCCAAGCCCGAAAACGTTGAGCGTCATTTTAAAAGACACATTAGCAATGAAAGGACTTCTTCTGACAATATTATTTTTCAGCATTTTGACAACCATTTCGGTTGGACAGAATGATGCAAAAATTGACTATGGTTCAGACGTACTGAAGCAAGCCGAATGTTCATTTTGTAATGGCGACACGAGCCAAACCATCAAGACATTAGAAAACTACATTGACAATTTTCCAAGCATAGGCACGACACTTTTAATCAGTAAAAGGCTTGCTGAACTTTATCTTGCGACCGACAATTCACAACTTGCAATTAGTTTGCTAACAAAGGCAATTGAGATTAAACCGACAAAAGGTTACTTTATTTACATGGATAGTTGCGGACTATACAATGGACTTGACCCAGCTTCAATTAAAGCAGACATATGTGTATCACTCAGCAAAATATTCGCTTCACTTGGTGACAAATTAACCGCATTAGGATATCTCAATCTTGCAGACACAAAATATTTACCAAGCTATGGCGGTTGTGCAAATGGAATGATAATGTATAAGACAAAACTATCGTTAGACTTTGCAGACTATTACTTGCTAACAGGCGACACTACAAAAGCGATTGACAGATTGATGGAATTTTTTCTCTCTAACGAACCATATGACGATAAAGTAACCGCCAAGTTAAAATCAATTCTGTTGCTTTCATATTCACAACAGCAAATAACGACAGAGATAAACAATGGCATAAAAACAATGAGAATAGTTAAAGGAAAAGAAAGCGAACCTGAAAATATTTTATTGATGACTTTTTTCGGACGCACAATAAAGAAATCAGCTTACAAAGACTTGAAATTTTACAAAGACATATACCGAAAGAACACAAACATTTTAACTTTAACGAATGGATAGAGAAAAACGAACGCACAACAGCACCTACCCAAAAGTGGCGGTTCAGTGGTTAAATCAAGCTTTGTGCTTCTATCAAAGTTTGTGCTTGGTTGACAGTGAAGTGCTTCGAAATCGCCACCTTCGGGTAGCTGCAAAACGTTGTGCGTCATACAATAAAACGTTACATATGATTGGAGAAGTAAAAAACGAAATACAGAAAGCAATAGACAAACTAAATCTAACTGAAACTGATATTCAACTTTTAGACAATATTCTAAATGAAACTATTTACAATGAATGTGTTGCTTATTTTGTAAAATCTGGAGACAGAAGATGGTGGTGGGAAAACTTCAAATTTCAAACCTTTTCAATAACCGAATTTGAGAACCCATTTAATTACATTGACAAAATCATTCCATTAACAAGTGAAAATGTTTGGTTTGTGGTAGAAGACGACAACGAACCTTTTACCCAATTTATGACTGTAATCCAAATGTTATTAAAGATATTATTGGTGAGTGTTTCGGATTTGAATACTATATTATCGACAAAAATAAAGAGTGGCTACTTGTGAAAACCATCACAATAGATTAATCGCAATCGGAGAAAAATTAAAACAAACACCTTTTAATTGGCAAATTGACTAACAGACAACACCAATAGAAGTTTTTAACCATTTTATGCGAATTATAATAACAAAAAATTAATTACATTTATAAATAGAAACTTAAAAAAACTATTAAGATACAAATAAAGATAAATGTACGAACGCACAACATTTAGCCGTATAGAAGAAAGCCCAAAGAAAAAGATACAATGAAAAGCTAATCTTTTCAATCAGTTAAAGATAAATATAAAAACTAAAAGGGCTTTTTGCTATAAAGCTTCGAGATTGTCTTTCAGTGCTCTCATCAGGTGCAGCTTGTTTTGAATAAGATTCAAGACTTCATTTTTTGATTATTGTTCTTAAATTTCAAATTTTAACCTACAACACTATTGCACAACTAAATCCAAAACCCTATTTTTACAAAAAAAAGATCATGCACTTACGAAAAACATATTTACAAAAAATGAAATTAAACTGAGCCAAAACATGTACTTTTGACAAGACTAGGTCTAACTTTATAAATATTTGGATGATAAACATAGCAATGCTAAACAAAATCAAGAGGCTAACAATTTCTGCACTTGTAGCTGACGATATATTGATGGGAATACTTGTACTAAAGGGTGGAAATGCTTTAGACTTAGTTTATGACATTACTAATCGTGGAAGTATTGACATTGACTTTTCAATAGAAAAAGATTTTACTGACCAAGAAAAGAAAAGACTTCTTAATCAAATAAGTCACTTATTAGTGACTGAATTTTCTAAAGAAAATTTATTCCCTTTCGATATTCATTTTTCAGACAAACCTCATAAAATAAATGACAATGTAAAGTCGTTTTGGGGAGGCTACCGTTTAGAATTTAAAGTCATTGACAAAAACAAATGCGACTCTTTAAATGGAGATTGGGAATCTATCCGAAGAAATGCTCTTCCAATACACACTGACCATTCTCCCATATTCACAGTGGATATTAGCAAGTACGAATATATCGGTAACAAAAGAGCTAAAGATCTTGAAGGTGCAGTCGTATATGTTTACTCTCCTGAAATGCTTGCATTGGAAAAACTAAGAGCTCTTTGCCAACAAGTTCCACTATATAAGGAGATCATTTTTAGCATGACACCAAGGTCAAGAGCAAGAGATTTTTTCGATATTTATAACTTAACACAATCTTTTTCAATTGACTATAAGACATCAGAGAATATTGAACTTTCCAAACATATTTTTGATGCCAAACGTGTTCCTTTGAATTTCATAAGCCTAATTATTGAGCAAAAAGAATTTCACAGACAAAGTTGGGAAAGCGTCATTAATACTGTTAGCAAAAAGGAAGATTTAAAGGACTATGAATTTTATTTTGATTTTGTATTGAACCAACTTGGACATTTAGCTCAAACTCCTTTGGGGTAAAACAGTTTCCACTTTTCAGAATACTCCTTGTTTCTAATATCATAGGTCAAATAAAAATTGAATTTCATTTCCTTTCTAAATAATTCCAATACACTTTCATTATAACCAGACTTTTCTAGATAGAACCCGATGACTTGGTGATATGGATATATGTAATTTAACTTATCAAGGTAATCAACCAGTTTTTTTACATTCAATTTACCTTTTGCGTTATTATATGCTTCAATGACCTCAATTACACCACCAGCATATACTGGTCTAACTGCTACATCAATTAATGTTCTTTCTAAGTCAGTAAAATCAAAACATTGATTATTATTTTGTCGTTTTATAACTCCTAACTTATTTGTAAATTTCCCATTGGTCAAAATAATCTTTTTGTCTTTAAATAAAAATGACAATGAACTTTTTCTTTGACTTCCTTTAAATGCATCATCTATTGTTTCTTGTGTCAAATCAGTTTCATTATTGTTTGCACTCATTGACCTTTTATGCTCAAAATTCAGATAAACTGTTTTAGGAATTTGTAGTGTTAAATGATGTAAGAATAAAGAAGAATAGTAGGAGTAATATGCTTCGCTTTTTAATCCCGATATGATTGTGTACTCATCTTGCGTTTTCCAGGAATAAATTAATTTTTCATCATTGGAATCATTTGTAAAATTATTTACAAGCAACATTTCTCTTTTGACGAGATAATTTAATACCTGACTTGCAGATCTATTTGATGGCAGACCCCAGTCATATTTATTTCTAATAAATATATCGCTAAATTTATTTTTGGTAAAAGATTTTACAGCTGAGTTATTGAAATAATTTTCAATTTTAGATAAACATGAATCTAATTGATCTTTTTTCACCATAATAATCTAATGCAAAGCATATATGCTTTGCATTAGCAAAGTTATGACATTTAATTTACAAAACCAAATGTTTTTTCAAAAAAGCTCCATTATAATATACTAGTTATTGATTATCAGGGATTTAAATTCTTTTAGAAAAATAGTTTTATTGCTTATCCTAAAAGCATATATGCTTTTAGGATACAAAATTACGCATTTTTAAATATAAAAGCAAGTACAAAAATTCCCACGAACACTTACACATTTTGGTGCTGTCATAAAACAGCACACCTTCGACCGACCTACATGGCACCCAATAACACATTGACCTAACGAATTTTCTATATTGAAAGGAGACAATGAAGCGAACTAAAAAATCAACGCTTTTAAAAGGACAAATTGTCCTAACTAACTTTTCAACTTGACAATTAATTACTTAGTATTCATGCGGGGCAAAGTAAACAGCACGAATGTGATGTTATTCATGAAGCCCTTGGAAAAATGCGTGACAAGCTTTCTAGAGCTGAACTGTGATAGAATTGTCGATTCTTCTATTAATGAAGATTCCTATAGAGTTGCCGTTCTAAATTTTGATACTCAGGAGAGTTATTTAATTGATGTTTTTTTACTTTTTGAATGATTGCTTCAGTTTTTTAAAAAATATACGATAATCTAAGTAATAAATAAATTAATCTATTTGTCAATTACTGAAAGGCAATAGCAATTTTTTGTATTACTATTGCCCAACTAAATCTAAAACCCTATTTTTACAAAAAAAAGAAAATTACACTCAACCTGCAGGAATATGACTCTGAACGACTTTACACTTATCTCATCTCTATCGAGACTCTATAAACATTGAATAATCAGAAAATGAAGAATAACTTAATATTATTTTTAACAATCCTTACATTATTTACTTCGTGTAAAGGACAAAAGACTATTGGGAAATCTGTAAATGAACTTGGCAAGCCTTTATGGTATATTTTTCAAGATACAAAAAACAACTATTGGTTTGGCAGTAATGGCGAAGGGGTGTATCGTTATGACGGTAAAACGATAGTCAATTTTACGACAAAAGATGGACTAGCAAACGACACAGTAAGACAAATTCAAGAAGACAAATTTGGAAATATATTTATTTCGACTTTCGGCGGAATCAATAAGTTTGACTGCAAGACATTTGCTATTTTGCAACCAATCAAAAGCAAAGAATGGAAATTAGAAACCAATGATTTATGGTTTTATATATTGGGAAAAAAGAATGAAGGTGTATATCGCTATGATGGACAAAAGTTGTATGATTTGGAGTTTCCTAAACACTATCTTCACGATAAAATTTATCCATGTGGTCAATTCATTTTTTAGCCTTATGAAGTGTATTCCATTTATAAAGACAGAAAAGGCGCAATATGGTTTGGCACTTCTGTTTTTGGAGCTTGTCGTTTTGATGGAGAAACGGTAAAATGGATGTACGAAGACGATTTGACCTATGTGCCTAATGGCGGAACATTTGGTATTCGTTCCATTTTTGAGGACAAAGAAGGCAGTTTTTGGTTTTGCAACACATGGCACAGATATATTTTCGACTTGGCGAAAACTAAAACTAGCGATCGACTTCAGTATCAGAAAACTAGTGGAATTGGAAACAAGGAAATATTTGGTGGGGATGAATATATTTATTTTTCCTACATTTTAGAAGATAATGACGGAAACATTTGGATGACCACTTGGGACCAAGGCGTATATAAATTTGACGGCAAAAACATTATAAATTATTCAGTTAGAGAAGATAATAAAGTAGTTAATTTAGTTTCAATGTACAAGGACAAAAAAGGTAGTTTATGGCTGGGGACACTAGAGAATGGTGCATTTAAATTTAATGGGGATACATTTGAAAAATTTAATTAATGTTGATATGAAGAATAGCAAGCTCATACACTATTGATCAAAGCGCAGTATTATGGAGTCTTTAAAATATTTTGTGTTTTTAAGAAAGAAAGTTCCATTGACTTACTTAATACGGTTTTCAAAATAAAGATACAATTGATTATATATTTTAGGCCAGTTAAATCTAGATTTATTCCATTTTGGCTTAATTTCTGAGCTGCTAGATAAATTGACTTTAAAGCAGAATCGTCATTTGGGAATATTTTTTTATTTCGCGTATAT
>JADJVN010000009.1 GCA_016710585.1 Saprospiraceae bacterium | reverse complement strand
ATACAGAAAATCTATATTGACTTATATACTTCATGACTTGATCGAAAAGAAATTACTACATTCAAATTAATTTTAAATCGTTCAATCAATTTTATCTACATTTCTTTTATAAAAGAATCAGGTAAATATAATGTTCCTAATATCAGATTTCTGCTAAAAAATCATCATTTACATGGAAAAGTCAAATCGACCATCTTCAAAAAATTGGATTCATTCAATTGAATTCAAATGAACTCCAATATTTAACAAGAATATCTAATATAGAAGATATAAATAAAATTAATCTACTACTTACTAAGATTATTTTACGAAGTGTTTTTTGAAGATCAATTTCGAAATGAACATTTTATTGAATTAAAATGTGGACGATCGGGCTAATAGGGCTAGTAAAATGGTGGTACAGTAGTATTTTTTCAATATAAACCTTAATACCTCTTAATGCATATGCAATTATGATTTTTTATTTTTGCAGTTAGATCTTTAAGTGCAAATATAGGTATTTATAATTACAGTTTAGACGTGTTGGTAAAACTCAATCGAAAAAGCACAGTTCAAATTTGATCCAAATGAAATCAAATTTTGCTTGAAAAGATCCTAGCTCTGGAATTGATATCCTATTTGTAAATTTATTAGCAAAATAAAGTGATTAAGCTAAAAATCGTTTCTTCTTAAACTCTAATGTTTGACTAATTTTTTTGTTTGGAGTGATTTTTCCATCTGATACATTAATTAAGTAAATGGGTCCTTTGTCGTACTGCGAAATATCAATAACAATACACCCTTCCCCTAATGACAAATGAATTTGATGGTCTAATGTTATTCTGACCTAGGTTTCCATATTTTAAGAGAAGAGGTTTTTCTCCCGACTCTCTTGAAAAATTTGTTGTAACATTTGAATTTGATGGGTTGGGTACTAGTTCGAAATATTAATATCGGTAGGAATTGAATTTTTTACTTGAACTAACTTTTTGCAAGTAAAGCTTCCTACCAATTTGACATTCATTGCACAAGTAATTGCGGCGATCGACCTCTATTTCCTATTTAATTTTCCAGATAGCAAATTTTGTTTTCTAATGGATCTGCCATAAGATCATAAAACTCCTCAACACCATAGTCAACCGAATCAATTTGTATTGCAGATCGCGAATTGATTTTTCCATCTGCACTATCTGTGGTAAGCCAGAATCTCTCCTAATGCCCAAGGGCGAATACTGTCGCTTATGATTTTTATTAGAAACAAGCTTTTGCTATCGACAGGCTTATTGGATGGTATTTGAGATTGCCAACCTATAGCCAAAATTTTCTACAATTGTAGCAAATAAATCTGCTGTATTCACCAAAGCATCGCTTATTCTTCCTTTGTTCACTACAGTCGGTCCTGATATAATCATTGGCACATTAACCCCATATTCGTACACTGTTCCTTTAGCCTTGTTCTGATCTGCAATCTGCGCTGTGCGCGTCGAATTTCCATTATCACCAATAAAAATTATATCAGTGCTATCCAATTTATTCATCACTTTCAAGCTGTCAAACAGTCGACCCATTTTACGATCCATTGCTTGTATCATTGCTTTGAAGTATTTTTTCGGTTTATCTCGAATATCTGTTGCTGTACCAGTTAAATTTGTAAATTTATGAAGATCCGCTGGTGGCAATGGAGAGGATCGTGGCACAACGCTAAATCCATAAAAAGGGCTTTTGCTTTATTTTGTGCTTTAAGCCAAGTAATCGTATTGTTTTACATTCTCTGTTGTAGCATATGTCGTCACATTACTCAATACACCATTTGTATATTTTGCCAATTGGAAACTTGGCAATTGGCCAATAAATGGTCCTTCACTCCAGTCATATCCTAGTGCAAGTGGACTGGTCAGGTTTACAGCAGGCATTGGCTGTTTCAAAATGCCATTTTCCTATATTTGCTTTTTTGCGATATCAGGATTATGTTTTTTCAAAAGTTTGGGTATCGATGTTTCAGCCTGTCAATTTGATTGCTTCCACCGACTCCTCCTACGATTCCTCCTACTCCTGTTCAAAACTATACCTTCCAGTCAATATACCAGCTCTAGTAGAGGAACATACAGGATTGCTAGATAGCTTTGTAAATAAGATACCGTTTTCTTAATTTTCTTAGATTGGGTACATCAACCGTGTCTCCATGATTGGGATAAAATCCAAAATAATCTGGACTCAGATCATCAGCTATGATTAAGATTGTATTGCGCTGTGCACAAATTTTAACTGTAAAAGCCAATAAAATAAAAATGAATAAATTAAATTTTTTCATTGAGATTTCTACGTTTTTTTATAATAAATTCTACATCCCATTGCAAATGTTTCAGGATTAGTTACTTTTTTATTTCCTAATAATTCAGAGATTGTATTTGAAATATAAGGAGTTGCAATTTTTGGATTTTCTCCATTGTCGTCTATGGCGCCACGGTATTTTACCACCCATTCATTATTAACTTTCCACAACACATAAGCACTTGGGTGTAAACTCAGCGTTAAATAATTTCGCAACAACTTGTTCTGGATCTTGTAGGTAGGGAAATTTGTATTTTTCTTGTATTGCCCTTGCTTTCATTGTTGTCCAACCTTCATCCTCAAATACCAATGAATCCATACTGTTGATAGCGAGTAAATAGATTTGATGTTTAGAATATTTTTTTTGCAATTCATTTATCCGCTTGGTATAAAGTTTTGCAAATGGACAATGGTTGCAGGTAAAAAATAATGATAAAGCCTCGAGCATTTTTAAAATCTTTAGTCCCTATATATTTTCCATCTACATTCAGCAAAGCAAAATCTTTAATTGATTTTTCAGATATAATATTTTGACCAAAGAGATTATATCTCCAAGGATTAAAACAGAATACTATAGAAAGAAATAATATCTTAAAATACATGAATATCTAATTAATGATGAATGTTTGAGTATAATTATTTTTAAATCTATTTTCAGTCACTTGAATTTTGTAAACACCTTTTTGTAGTGAACTGAGATCAATACCATTTTGTATTTGAGGACTAGGCAACATCATTTTCACTCTACCCAAAACATCTATTATCTTAATATAATATGCAGACTGAGAAGGATCAGAAAAATGGATGAATAATTTATTACTTGTAGGATTTGGATAAACAGAAAAGAAAAAAGCATCTTTATTTTTATCATCTATATCAGTAGACGAACCCACAACTACAAATTGACCCATCATCCCTTCATCTTCGTGTAAGCTGATATGACAATGATACATAAATGGATGCAGAGCATCTGCATAATCTTCAAATTTTGCAATAAATTTTACCACTGAAGGGGTGCCAGGATTTCCAGGTCCACCACCATTTCTACCTGGTATAAAGACCACATCTTTCCAACCTGCAAGGGCTGGATCAGGTGGAGCGCCATTAATAGAAATGATATTGAATTCTACATCATGAATGTGAAATGGATGTCCGAAAATTGATGAACTTGTGATCTCCCATATTTCTGTATTTCCTATCGGCACTTTATACTCGATATAGTTAATATCAAATAATTTATGGTTAATGATAAAGCATTAGGTCCTAAAATACCAGAGACTCCTGCGCTATCGCTTAGCGTTAATTTTCGAGTAATATTCACATCGGCTACTTTGAGCAACTCATTAGCAGTTAGCTTAGTTGGAATAGTAGTTATGGGGTTTGTGGTCTGATTGCCAATGTTAATATGTAGAATATTAAAATCCTTATGGCCTAGAAAATTACTAAAAGGGCCTTGTGTGAATTGTTCTCCTCCAGGTATATTATTTCCCAATAAACTGTTGAATGCTTGTAAATCTATAGAAGTCCCTTTTTGCCCAGATAGGTTTACAAGAATTTCTATTCTCTCACCTGCATGTAGTAAATATTTTGTCACTGTGACTGGAGCATTGAGCAAGCCACCATCAGAGCTGATCACAGCAAAATTTCTTCCATCACTGAACCCTAGATTAAAACTCCTTTCAATCGCTGCATTAAGTATCCTAAATCGAACGACTTGGGCAGGCAAACTATACTGAGCTCTAAGAGTCATATTAGTAAGCATACTATCTCCATAAGGGACTACAGTAAACTGATTTGAAGAATTAAAGTCTCTATCAGTTAGTACTAATGGAATATCATCGACACTATATGTCCTTGGTAGGGCTAATGCACTTTCTATTTCATCACGAACGATCAATAATCCACCAATACCTTTTGTGATTTGCTCTTGTGTTTTTTCGTGTAAATGTGGATGATACCAATATGTTGCTGCATTGTTTTTAATTTTCCAATACGGTTGCCACACAGTATTAGGCGGGATGATTTGATGAGGACCACCATCCATTACTGCAGGTAGATGCATACCATGCCAGTGAATAGTTGTGCTTTCATTCAATTTATTGACCACATTCATGTGGATTTCATCTCCTTTATTTACAAAAGTGTAGGACCCCAGAATTTACCATTGATACCACTAGTAATAGTTTGTTGACCTTTAGATACTAATTGTGCAAATGTATCTTTTATAGTTAAATTAAACTGTGTACCAGAAAGTGTATCCGGTATCCATAAATTGTTGTATTGTGAATAGAGATTGACCTGTATTAAAATAAATACAATATAGACTGCTTTTTTCATTTCTTAGAAGTAAATTTATATGTCATAAATGAACCGCAAATATGACCTTTTATTAAATATAATTACTTAATTACCTGCTGAAGCCTCCTTTTTTATTAATTATTTCATTTTGGAATATTCGAATTCAATGATTTTGGTTGAAGTCTATTTTGAAGCAGCATCTTTTATCTCATTTGACTGGCCTTGGTCCCGCTATCCAGTCGCAGGAGCTCCCTACTATCGGGGCTAGGTTTGCAGCTGTTGCTTTCCAATTTTGATTTTTCAATTATCGCAGCAGTATGTGAAAAAATTTGGAAAGATATTAAACTAATCATTTCATTTTTGACCTTTGTCTAAAATAATCCTATATTTGCTTATTGGTGTTTAATTAAAAATCGGGACACATGTTTGAACTACGAAATTATTCTCAACTCTTTCTAACAACCTATACGGTTTTATTCATTTTCTTATTAATATCATGCTATAAAAATCAGGATAGTATTGATGGTACGATATTAACAACTGATGAATTATCTACCACCAGAATATGAAAAGGAGATAGACTTGCATTATTTGACGAAATAAAAATATTGAAGATTAAATCATATGTCAAAAGCTGACTTAAGTTTACCACTCCTTCCTAATCATTACTATCATATTTTCAATCGAGGTAATGAGAAAAGGAATATCTTTTTTGAATATAAAAATTATCAATATTTTTTGAAAAGATATGCAGACTATACTTCGGCATATCTTGATACATATAGCTATTGCTTATTAGACAATCATTTTCACTTATTGATTAAGCCAAAATCAACGAATGAAATTTTACAAGCTGCTAGTGTTGATTTTGGAATTCTGGATGCAAGTTTTTACGACCGTTATGTGTTGGCTTGGTTGAAGCAGATAGGTGTGGTGGAACAAACAGCAGATTTAACAGTTCTCAAAGAAATGTTAAATCTCATGTTGACACACCCAGACGCAACTCCTTCAGCTTCATCGGACCATCCAACACATGGATCAACTAGAATTCACATCCCAACTATGTTCATACTTAGTGAGTGAACGATTGCGAAGGTTTATGCTCATTTATGCCAAATCCATCAATAAACAACAAGACCGAACAGGCAGTTTGTTCCAAAAACCATTTCGAAGAAAGCATGTCTTTGGTATCAAAGATTTAAAGAAAATCTACCTACATTCATCACAATGTAATTCATCACGATTATGCATACACATTTGGAGCATATCCTTGGTCTTCCTATAGATCGATTGTAAGTGAGAAAGAAACTCGTCTGAATAAAAGTGAATTATTGTCATGGTTTGGTGGAATGGATGAATTCATTCATTACAGTGAACAATACAAAAACATAAGTGGCAAAAGGAGTTATTTTATATAGAAGAATCGTGAGTGCAGATTGTAGATTTTAATTGATTAATAAATTGTATGAGGCAAATATCAAGTTGCAAGTGTTGATTTTGGAATTCTGGATGCAAGTTTTGGCTTGGTTGAAGGAGATAGGTATGCGTGGACGAAACAGAAATTTAACAGTTCTCAAAGAACTGTCAAATCTTATTTGACGCAACACCAAGCCAACATAACAAGCCTCAAAAATCCCTACCTCATCCCAGCACAAATCTTAGCCAAAGCATCATTACCCGGACAAAGATCTGATTCGACCAATGCGTTTAATGGTTTTTTTGATGTTTTAAGGACGCTGTGGAGGTCTTTGCTTTCTGTATCGATATAGATCAAGCCTGTCAATATTTCTTTTACAGTCTTTGCCTCATGCATTTTATTGTATGCAGAGATTTTGCTGGTCGGATCCCAGTCTTGGGATAATTTATGGACTTGGATACTAGATTCATCGTGAAGTGTGATGATCTGCGTCGTACCATCTGTTTGTGAATGCGTAATCTCTGATTTATATGGCACTAGATCTATGGATCCTGTTGCCTCTATATGCTCTCTCGTGTAGTCATAAGATTTTTGTAGAACCTACATTATTATTGAATGTCACACAAGGCGAGATGACATCGATCAATGCAAATCCTGGATGACTCAATCCAGCTTTGATGAGTGGGATCAATTGCGATTTGTCACCACTAAAACTTCTCGCTAGAAATGTCGCTCCCAACTCCAATCCTAATCCAATCAAATCAATTCCCTGAAATGAATTCTCTACTCCAGATTTGTTGATAGAGCCTTGATCAGCAGTGGCACTGTCTTGCCCTTTTGGTCAATCCATAACATCCATTGTTCATGACGATATAAAGGATATTCAAATTTCTCCTTATCGCATGTACGAACTGCCCCATCCCTATAGAAGCTGTATCTCCATCACCACTTACACCAAGATAAAGCAAATCTTTATTTGCCATCACCGCTCCAGTCGCCACAGAAGGCATCCTACCATGTACTGAATTAAATCCATGTGAATTGCCCAAAAAATATGCTGGTGTCTTTGAAGAACATCCTATCCCAGATAACTTTGCCAATCGATGTGGCTCGATAGCCATTTCATAACACGCTTGTATGATAGCACCACTGATACTGTCATGACCACATCCTGCACAAAGCGTGGATAAAGCTCCTTCATAGTCTTTGCGATAAAAACCTATCTTGTTTTGTGGAAGATCTGGGTGGCGAAAATTTGGTCTTTGATATGTCATGCCTTTTTAGTTAATAGTTAATGGATAATGGTTAATAGTTTTTGGTTAATAGTTAAGGGATAATAGTGTATAGATAATGGTGAATGGATAATATTTTTGATATTCATTATTTTGATTTTAGGGTATTAATTGATGAAACTAGCATTTTCAAAATAGAAGTATTTTCTTCATAAAGCAAATCAAAATCATTTTTTTCAATATAATTCGATTCAACTAATAATTCGAGCCAATATAAAGTTTCATTTGATTCTTTCAACCCTATACTCAGTTTAGAAATAAAATCAGGTTTAGATTGTGCAAACTGAGCCTCTCTAATCATTGCACCAATTGACGATGCAGATTTTAGAACTTGTTTGCTCAACACAAATTCCTTTTTTCATAGTTAGTTTTTTTATATAAATTTATTATTTGCAATGCAAATGATTTTATTTATTAATAAGGACCCTGATTTTATCATTATTCATATAATTTAAGTTTATATTTTATAACATCAATCATTTCTTTCTTCTCCTACCAAACTTTCACTCTTCACTATTATCTTTAACTTTATCTTTCTCTTCACTCTTCACTATTAACTATTAACTCTTAACCATTATCTTTTCACTAATAAATTGTGCCGTAATCGAAACCCATCATAGTTTAAAAACAGATTTCAATTTAGATGGATTGATGTTGAGTTCAGTGGTGAGAATCGTTCTACACTGAGCATCGCGGTTTGTTCGATAACGTAGATTTCATCGTGATTATCGATAAACTCGTGAACTTCTTTTGTGAATGGAAAGCTTTTAATCACATTGTATTGAAGTGCAGACCATTTTCTGCAAGGAGGTCCATGGCTTCGATGGCTGCATAGCTCGATGTACCGAAAAAGATTAAACCTTTTACTTCCCTTGTCAATGATAGTGATTTCAGGAGGATAGATTTCTTTTTGGATGGTGAGCCATTTTTTGCTAGGCGATCTACATTGCGCACATAGGCTTCGCTTTCTTCGTATATTTTGCATTCTCGTCTTTAGAACTTCCTCTTGTAAAGTAAGAACCTTTGGTAGGATGTGTTCCCAGGTATCGTTCTATAAGGAATTCCATCACCATCGACATCTTGATATCGACCGAAAGACTTCATACTTTCTAGTTCAACTGCTGTAAGCACTTTACCTCTTTTATACATCCTAGAATCATCCCATTGTAATGGATCTGAAAGATGATCATTCATACCAAGGTCTAGGTCGTCATAATCAATATTGCTGTTTGATATCGCTCCGCAAAATCAAATGCATCAGCCGTCATATCAAAGCATTCCTTTGGATTGGAAGGAAAGAGCAATACATGTTTTATTGTCTCCATGAGAAGCATACGCGGCGAGCATCAAATCTGATTGTTGGGTCCTAGTAGGCATACCAGTAGACGGACCTCCACGTTGCACATCGATGAGTACAGCTGGAATTTCTGCAAAATAAGATAAGCCTAAAATTCACTCATAAGTGAAACACCAGGACCGCTAGTTGCAGTAAAAGATCTTGCACCATTCCAATTAGCACCAACACCATACCCATGGTAGCCAATTCATCTTCAGCTTGATGATAGCAAATTTATGTTCACCAGTCTCTGAATCTACACGGAATTTGTAACACCATTTCTCAAAAGCATTCATCACTGAAGTAGATGGTGATAGGATACCATGACCTCACTGTAGCACCTGCAAAAGTGCGCCTAAGCCACAGGCATTATTCCCCTTCGATATGATGCGATCTCCTATTAAATCTCTTCTTCAATCTTATAAGGAAGTATGGAATAATTTTTCAAAGCATAATCTACACCAAGATGTAGTGCTTGAATATTGCCCGACACACTTTTCTTTTTTCAAATTGGTTTTGGAATTAAATTTTCAAAAACTGAAATTTCCATCCCCGAGGGTGCTGCCAGTAAGCACCAAACATAGATGACATCTCCTTCATCAATAAATGCCCTTGTGATTATTGTAATGTGCTATACACATCTCCATCATCGGAATGCCTATATAATGAATGTCGATGCTTATCTTCACTAAGTCAATAGCTTTGTTGAATCAGCAAGGCCATGATATCCGCCAGATCTGCATTGACTTAATAGATCTTTTTGCAAAACTTTGCATTGACCGCAAACTAAAATATCGATACCTTCTGCGGTCTAAATATCCTTTCTCACCACTGCACTTCATACCATGGTGGGTAAGCCTTGGAAATGTTGGAATGGTACATTTTTTGGAGTGACTGCACGCCCATTTTATATACCGCTTTTGCAAACATATTATTGGCAATCGCAGAACCTGTACCATTGAGGTGCAGTGCAAAACGAATTGCCACGCATCATTAATTCCTTTAAATCGATCATAAAACTACATGCTTTTTGGAGCGTTGTATAAAAATTTCTGCATATCCCAAGTGGCTGTCGGACATCGCTCGTGTTACAAAGGCCAATGAAGACATACATTCTCATCTTTATCATGACTTCGCTTTAGGTGGAAGTATCTCTGAAACGTTAAAGTTCTTGTGTCAAATTATTGGTCGGAGGCTTATGAGACGGGTACGAAGATCCGCTTCATCACCATCAGTTGTAAAATGTAATACAGGAAGTAGGGCAAATGTCAAATACAAGCATCACATTCTATAAGCACTTAGATGTGTCGTAAAAATCGTCTGCACATCGCAGTTCAAACATC
>JADJVN010000008.1 GCA_016710585.1 Saprospiraceae bacterium | reverse complement strand
TTTTTAAAGTATTGGGACAAGAATCAACTCATGGATCATAATAGAATGTATTAATTTTATCATGTAACAATTAGGGTCATGAATCCATCAATCAAACCATCGCCATCATCATCAGTTCCATTGTCACATATTTCAGTACAGCCTACCAATAATGATAGATAGGTGATTGAATACGCAATATTTATTTTCAAATAATAAAATATATTTGATTCAACTCAATACCATTATTTCTCCGCTAAAATTCTTTCCATTCGCTTGTTCTACATTGTTAATAAACCAGCGCACTTGTACAGAATCTGTTGCTATTTACTGTCAAATTTCAACCAGTATTTTCAGCTAAACAAATTGTATCTCTCCGATTGGGAGTAAATGAAATAGGACAATACACATCGATACACATTCCGTATCTCTAAAACACATCGACTATCACTTCCTTCAATTCTACATAAATATTGTGCTTGCCTGTTGTCAAAGTAGTAAATGTATGTTGAAAATTTTCTTTGTGTAGAAATCAAATTTTGGCCCATCCCACCACGTAGTTTTTGCGACTACACCTCACTAGCTTGTGAAACTCAGATTTACAGGAGTAGGATCGCATTCCTTGGGCTGTCAACTAAAATATTTATTGTCATGGGGCTTGGGCATGGGTCATCACAACTGTTACAGTTTAACAATGAATTTCAGAAAGCGTATTTAATGCCAAGTTCATTCTGTTGCTTTTGGCCTTGTGTGAATTGTATTTTACAAAAAGCAGCACCATAATCCATAAAATTCGTGATCATGTCAAACTGATCAGATGAGAATCCTGATCGTGTATCTGTTGTACAGGAATTGATTTTATCATTGCAAATCGCAGAAGCGGTAGAAGCATCTGGTGGAGTGTCACAGACTTTGTCACCATCAATCATGCAGTCATCATTTTTACAGCCCCTTCGAAGGTATGATATAAGCCTAAATAATGACCCATTTCATGAATCAATGTGCTTGTGTTTTCACTTGTATTACCAGTCAAACCAGCTTCTACTACAATACCATCTTTGATACTGCCATGCAGATGGTCCTAGTGCATATCCTTGCACCCTGAACCAAGTATTGTTGAAGTGATCTCATTGACTACATAAATATTGATATAACAATATGGATCCCAATGGATCAAATTCTTAAGTGCAGTATCTTGAGTTTCTGCGACCAAATCAGTTAATGTGGATTGAACTCTTGTGATTCCTGTGGTAGGATTTCCATTTGCATCTTGCTTTGCAAGACAAAATCTAATCTCAGTATCGATCCCTTGTGAGATGCTATAATTTCCGCTGTTACTGAAACCATCATTGAGAAATTGTATTGCTTGAATCACCCTAGCATCTGTAAGCAATCCTTTTGGACCATCATGGATGATATGAACGACTACAGGTAATACCTGTACGGCTCTAGGGCTTAATATTTTTTGTTCCTGATTGTTGCCAATTTTTCTCAAATTTTGTTTGTTGTATTCGACTCAGGGGATTTTGATTTAACTCGTTCATGACATTGTAAATACAAGGATGTTGAGCATAGAAATTAAAACGCAAATAAAACAAAAATACGAGTGGCAAAATCCTTGGCATATTCATTACATTTCTAGGGTGAAAATAGGAAAATATTCTAATTTATTAGAATATTTTAAAAAATAACTAATACACTTTTTACACTTCTTCTGATGGAAAGTTTTAAACGAACTACAATCTCTAGAACATGTTTAATAAATGAATATCTTAGCAAGACAATCTAAACAATGGTTCCTATATAGAGGATAATGCAATAGTTCAAAACATTCTAAAGCTTTTTTAGAAAGATTGGATATCATAAAATTTATTATGCTCTTTTAATTGGAAACAGAGTTGGGAAAAAGCCAAAAGTCAATATGAGAATGGAAAGATTACTCAAGTTGGAATTAAGAAATTTTAAGCAAGCAAGAACTCAATGTGAAATACAATAATATTTAACACAATATTAATTCTTACACCTCGTTATCAAATTAGATTCGAAAAAAAACGCTTAACTTTAAATAAACTAAAATGAAGCACATTAACCTATTCTGTAAATGGATCTTATTACCATTCAATTCTTTATTTTTATTCCTTTTATTCTTTTTGTTTTCTAATGATCAACTTTTTGCTCAAGCGAAATTTCTCGATAAGAACTTTGCTAATATTGGATACCGAATTGACAAAGGAGGTGATGGAAATTTTCATGCAAATGATGTGTTTTTTATGCGTGATGGGAAAATAATTACATTCATATATGATGCTCAACAAATGAAATTTACAATCTTTAAATTTCATGACTCGGGAATTCATGATTCTAATTTTTACAATAATGGAAGCTGAGCTACCATATCCTAATTGTGCGAAGATTATGAAAGATAGCTTTGACAATTTTTATATATACAGTGCATCGCAAGTTCAAGAAATAGTCTATAAGTTAGACTCAAATTTTAATTTAATCAACACTTTTGGTGATAATGGAAAAATAATAATTGACAAACCATTATTGGGAAACTCTTACGTTCAAGTGACAACGAATTCAATCTTTGTTTATAGTCAAAATAAATATAGAAAGTATGATCTAAATGGCGATATTGATTTAAATTTTGGTAATGACATTAAAAATATTAAAATAAACTTTAGCATAAATAATTCTCAAATCATTTTTGATTCTCAAGATAGAATTTATTGCTTAAATCATGGCAATTCGGTAGTTTGGATTTCTAGATTTTTGTCCAATGGAATCCTAGATACAAGCTTTGGAATGCAATCAAAATTAATTATTGATTCAAGTTCGCAATTTTTTATAGTTGATTTTGATTTAATGGACGATAATTCAATGTTGATTATTGAAAAGCAAGCAGGTCAATTCCACGCCATAAAAGTACTTTCAAAATGGCAGAATAGATACAAATTTTGCAGATAGTGGAGTTCTTTTTATTGATGCACTATCGCATGAAGAAATTAGTTGTTTTAAGCTTGACTCAGCTTTTTTGCTACTTAAAAATGAATTCAATCGAAATTATATAATTTTTTAAGTACAATCACTTAGGAATTTTAGAAGATTCATTTTCGCTTAAATCAGATGTTTTGCGAGTAAATTTAAAAGTCACAAATGATGATATATATTTATTTTCGGATATTAATAATGATAGAGGGAATTATTTTCAATTGGAAAAAAGAAAAGAAAATGGGAATGCCGATCTTAGTTTTGGAAATTTAGGTTTAACAGAATGGAAGCATGGAAATGGAAGCTCTGTTGGGCGTAAACTTTTTATTCTTCCCGATAATGAAATAATCCAAATTAGTGAAAATTCTGGACATTATATCAGCACCAGGAAAATAGACAAAAAATGGATTCAATATATCAACTTATGGAAATAAAGGGGAACTTGAGTTAAGGAGAATTAACTTCGGTTATTATACGGATTTTCTATTACAAGATAATGGAGATGTAACAGCTACAGGGTACGGGAACTACATTTCTAGCACTGATAAATTAGTAAGGTACTTTAAGCGATTAGCCAATTTTACAAATGTAGGTCTGCTTGACTCAAACTATCAGAATCAATTATATTATAATACTAATATCAATCTGTATGATACGATTCATGATGGCAAAATACTTAAAATTCTGCCAATGGAAAATAAGCAGATTGCAACCGTTGTAGAGCAGAGTTTGGATCTTAGAAAATCTAATGTATTACTATTGGATTCGATTGGTAGAACGGTTAAAAAGTTTGAAGAATTTGAAATAAATAACAAAAAGCTATTTCATGGTCTTTATAAAGATAGTAAAGGAAGGTTATATGCCACAGGACTAATACCAATAAGTCAAGCAAATAAAAATTATATCTTTCAACCATTTATTGTATCATATAACTCTAATGGTGATTTAAATAAGAACTTTGGCGATCGAGGCTTTGTAATTTTAAATGATGTTTCATCTCAAGAGGCAATATTTGACATTAGTTTTGATTCTTATGATAATTTACTTGTAGCTAAGACTAAATCAAGTGAGGCCTTTATTGTAAAAATAAATAAGGAAGGAACTATTTCAAAGTCATTTGGAGATTTTGGATACTACTATCCTACAGATACAAGCATAAATTTCCAAATTCAGAAAGTAATAATTGATGATAAAGATAGAGTTTATTTTTGAGTCTAATGGATCAGAAAATTATAATACAAAGACTTGAGTCTAATGGATCACTTGACCAACAATATGGTATAAACGCTAAGATTGAAGTCCAACTTAACGAGGGAATAAATTCTATTCATGATATAAAATGGGATAATTTACAACATTTGTTGATCACAGGATCTACTTCAAATTATAATAGTTATATATTAAGATTAGCGAACGATATCGAAACGGCAGTTATCAATGCTGATGAAATTAAAAATCCTATTTTGATTTATCCTAATCCAACTCATAAGCAATTTAAAGTTAATTTTTATTCAGAATGTAATACAGATTATGTTATTAATTTATTAAATGAAAGCGGACAAAAAATAAAGACTTTGTATCAAGCTAATTTTCCTGTTGGTGAACAGACCATTGATTTACAAGTTAGCGATGAATTGGTTTCAGGAAACTATTTTATTGAACTGATGTCATTAAACAAAAAAAGAGTATTAAAATTAATCGTATGTGAATAGCCTGAATCCAGTTTTATTTGTATGAAATAACAAAATTATTTCTAAAAGTCAAATAGGCGATATCATTAATTCATATTGGTCAACATAAGATAAGGAAACTAGCTTTTATAATTTTTTTAGAGAAGAGAATTTATTTTAAATAATTGTCTTATGTTTGTAGAAAAAAATATTAAATCAGGCTTATGAAATCCCTTTTCTATTTGTCTTTATTCGTATTCAGTAGCACTGTTTTCTCTCAGCAATTGGTTTTATTTGCAGATAACTTAGAGCAAAATGCTGAAGTTTATAAAATAAAAAATATTGCCAATTTGTATTCTAAGAAGTCAGAGATGGCTTTTGGGAAAATGTTGTTGAAGAATTACTCTATGCAAACACAGGAAATTAATTTAAAAGACAAATCGAATTCAAAGAAATTTATAAATTCATTTCTTCTTCCGGAGTTCTTCAATGTAGAGAAACACAAGGAGAATTATATTATTGAAGAGTATTTTACTTACGACATTTTCGCAGAAGAAGAATTTGTTGCAAAAGTGAATGGAAACAGATATTTAGAAAAAAAAGCGACTGTATATAATTCTGAGAAATTTGGCACAATGAGCAGTTCAAAAAAGGATACTTCTTTCATTACTACAGATATTATTATTGGAGATGAACAAAAACTTTGTCGATTTGACTGGATTATACAAAATGATATGAATACCAATATCGAAGGCACAGCTGAATTTGCAAATGACACCTTGCATATTCGCACTACTCGCAATGCTAAAAAATATAGTGCACGTGGGGTAGAAATAGTAAAGGATAATAAGGTAATAGCTGGCATCCAATTGAGGGGTCCAGGCTATATTGTTATATCAAAAGGATTGGACAAAGAACTTGAACAGCTAGTATATTCGTTGCTCTCTATAGTCGAAATTGCATCATATAATTCAAATCCATCTTTCTCTTTACTACATTGACAAATTGAAATCAGCCGAGCTATAGAGAAAAACTAGGCTTATTTACTTTCCCAAACTACTTTCTTTGGCCAATCAAAAAGAGCTGAATCACAATGATCGCCAGTTGGTTCACATTCGCAGTCAGTAAAGCAAAAGAAATTACAAGATGCATCATACACATTTTCTATTTCATCTGCAAGTCTTTCATTTTTCAGCCAATAATATTTTGTACCATCCTTATCTATTTCAACTAATTTTAACTTCTGATTTTTTAGCTGATACTGATTGATTTTAGCAATCATACAGCTGGGAAAGGGGATGTCCATGGTATCGTCTGAATTACAGGAAAATAGCAAACTAAACAAACATAATCCAATAAAATTTGAAATAGTCTTCATGATGTATATTTTAATTTAGAAGGGTAAATATAATAAGAAATGGATTTCAGGGATAATTTAGTACGTTGTTTTACAAATTTAACTTTTCACAGACTTTGATTTTATTTGACTTATAGCACTACCATCATTATTTCCAAAAAATCAAGCAGCGTTTTAATGCTTCAAGTCCTCTTTAATATTAAGCATTTTACTTTTTATAAATTCGACTAACGTTCTATGACAAATCTCAATTTATTCTACTGGATAAGTCTTTTCACTTATTATATAGCACAGCATTTGCACAAAATAGCATTGTAGGCGATGGTTTTGGGGGTCGATTGTGGTATGTGCCTTCGAGTTATTCTGTGGGTTCATATTCTGCCTACAGTGTATGTTACACAGATACCTGTGGAAATAGTCTTAGTAATCAATTATATGCTTGGGGTTCAAATTCAACTTTGCAATTGGGTATTGATTCTACTGGGAAATTATATGGCTCGAATATACCAACAAAAGTCATTGGTATGAATAATGTAAAGTTTTATACTTGTGGCTATTATATGGCAGCAATCAAACATGATAATACTGGATGGATATGGGGAACCTCTGGATCTATAATAATAGCTAAACCATTGAAAGTAGTAGATGATGTCAAACATGCAGATGCTGGTATATATGGAGTTCATTTTGTACACAATAATGGAGAAGTCTCCAGTATGTCTTCAAATCTATATGGAGAGTGTGGCAATGGCAAACGGAACCTAATTACTTCTCCAATAAATTTTACACCTATAAAAATGAGCAATATCAAAAATGCGGTGAGAATAGCGAGTACTTTAACAGCTAATATAATCCTACTAAAAGACGGGAGCTTAATGTCTGTAGGTATGAATGACAGTGGAATACTAGGAATAGGTCGAAGTGAAGATACCTTAATCCGCTCGATCCCTGTTCCAGTTCAAAATATTTCAAAAGTTGTTGACATCAAGTCAAATACATACTCAATTATAGCATTGGATAGTATTGGAGATGTTTATACTTGGGGAAATACAAATGATATAGGTACTTTTTCAATGCAGTCTAAAAAATTAAATAAGCCTACTAAAATAACTCAGTTAAAAGACATTGTAGCTATCTCAGGAACAAACGATGGATATCATTTTTTAGCTTTAGATTCCAAACAAGATGTTTATGCCTGGGGCTATAATTCGTTTGGTCAACTAGGAAATGGTAATAAAATTTGGCAAGCTAGTCCAATAAAAGTTGCCTCTGGAGTAATAGATATTATGGCAGGTGAATTGTTCAGCTATATAGTAAAAGCAGATGGCTCTTTGTGGTGTTCTGGAACTTCTGACCCAACTCCAAATGGAATTAGCTCTATATGGCTCAACTTAAAAGATACAATGAGAACTAGTTTCACAAAACTTAGTCCAGAAAAATTCTTTGGTTGTCCAGCAGTTTTTCCAATGATTTCTCAAGTACAAGTAGAAGATAGTTTTTGTCGATCCAATATTATTGTCAACATGCTAGGTGGAAGACCGCCTTATCTATTTAACATAGGAAATGGGAATCAATCAAGTAATGTTTTTAGGAATATATCAAATGGTAAATATACTATTACCATTACGGATGCAAAAGGATGCATGATTACTGAAAATGTTGATGTAAATAATAAACTAAATGTCAGCCCAACATTTGACACAATTCCGCCTATTTGTGAAGCAATTTCTGTAAGTCCGCTTCCTCAAAAATCTAAGAATGGAATCACCGGAACATGGTCACCATCCTATGACAACAGCCAAAGCAAGAAATATGTATTTATACCTGACTCAGCATTGTGTTTTGATAGTGTCCAATTAAAAGTTGACATTATTCCTTTAGTTACTCCGGAGTTTGATAGTATTCCTGAATTATGTGAAAATCATGCAATCAATCCATTACCAGCAAATTCTAAAAATGGTATTACAGGCAAGTGGAATGAAGTATTTGATCCGACAGTTTCAAAAACATACATTTATTCCTGATTCTGGTCAGTGTGCAAAAAATCAAACCATTGCTATCAAAATCAATCCAAATCAATCTCCAAAGTTTGATCCGATAGCTCCAGTGTGTGAAGGAGATATTATATCACTTTCCAACTTATCCTTGAATGGAATAATAGGATCTTGGTTTCCACCTTTCAAAAGTGATTCGACAAGAGAATATTTTTTCACACCTGATCCAAATCAATGTGCAAAAACAACCAGTATTATTATTCAAGTTATACAAAAAGTTATACCAAAATTTGATTCCATTGCCCCAGTGTGTGAAGGAGATATGATTACCATGTCCAAAAGATCATTAGATGGAATAAAAGGATCATGGTTTCCGCCATTCCAAAGTGACTCTTCAAGAGAATATTTTTTTACTCCCGATAATGGACAATGTGCAAAAACTACTAGTTTAAAAATTCAAGTGATTCCAAAAGTTATCCCAACATTCGATCCAATCATTTCTATATGTGAAGGAGAAAAAATTTCTCTCCCCAATATATCATTAAATGGAATAAAAGGATCTTGGGCTCCTCAAGTATTAAATGATTCTACTGCAGATTATATTTTTACAGAGGAACAAGGACAATGTGCATCATCAGCTGTTATGAAAATAAAAATCAATAAAAAAATTAAACCTGAATTCCTGCCAATTCCCGATATTTGCGAGGGAGATATACTTTTGCCATTATCAAATATTTCACTCAATGGAATAAGAGGCAGTTGGTTTCCGGCACTTGACAATATGAATACACAAAGTTATATTTTTACTCCCGATAACAATCAATGCGCTAATCAAAGCAGTATAATTATTAGAGTAAATGCTAAAACTGATCCTATATTTAACTCCATAAATCCTATTTGTTTTGGCAGTCAAAAAAATCCATTACAAAATACTTCATTAAATGGAATTTCGGGTGAATGGATTCCCACTTTTGATAATCAAAAAACCACGGATTACACATTTATTCCAGATTCACAGTATTGTGCCAAAAATTATAGTCTTAGTATTGCAATACTTCCAAAACAGGATGTTGAATTTAAACACATAGAGCCAATTTGCAAAGGAGATTATTTAGAAGATCTTCCGACTACATCAATACATGGAGTCAAAGGATATTGGACACCACAGTTGAATAATCAGCAGAGTACCATGTATACATTTCATGTTATAGGTGATCAATGTGTCACTGACTCAACAAAAAATTTGCTCATTATAGTAAATGATTTGCCCATAGCAGATGCAGGAAAAGATACAAGTATATATGAAGGCCAGTCTATAAATCTTTATGGAAAAGGAGGTCTAACTTATCATTGGTATCCAGATACAGATTTAAGCTGTGATCATTGTGAAAGACCTACTTGTAGCGCATTGCAAACGATTCAATATCAACTAGAGGTAACTGACGAAAATGGATGTACTGACATCGATAGTGTTTGGATATTTGTAAATCAGAATATTGATGTTTTTGTTCCAAATGTCTTTAGCCCTAACAATGATCAATTTAATGATATTTTTACGATCTATTCAGAAGACAAATCCTATTTCATCAGAACTATGAGTATTTATGATCGTTGGGGAGAACAGCTATTTTATGGAACTAACTTAAAGGCTGGTCAAGGATGGAATGGCACATTCAGAGAGAATCAAGCTCTACCTGGAGTATATGTATATATCATTAATGCTGAAAATGAAAGGGGGATAAGAAGGCAATTAATAGGAGATTGTACCTTATTGCGATAAATTTTAATAAACGAATTAATATACATTGACAAAATATAATTCAAAAGTGAATGGACTGTGTTGATCTAAGCTTTAAAATTTTTCAATCATATCATTTCTAACTTTAATAAAAATTTCTATTTTTACAAAAAATTGAAGGATGAAAAATCTGACACAAATATTTGCATTGCTCTTAGTTTGGAATATTAGTTTTTCTCAAAATGAATTATATGGTATAATTACATTGAGCAGAGCACAACCAATGAGGGAAAACATTGAAAACTTGATGGAAATTTTATGAACAAGTTTTCTACAGTCAAATACAACGATAAAGATAAATTCTACCATCTGACACAATCCAAATGTATTGACTGCCCAATTAATATGGAGATGAAGATCGAATACTACGACAATCTATATATAAAGCAAATTGAAATGATGTCTGAGATCATGTCTACTACGATCTCCTCTTCTGTGGAAAGCAATATTATAACTTATGTAGCAACTTTTAAAATGGGTGCAAAATTTGAAGAAATGATGAAAAGTTTAGACAAAGGCGATAAAAAACCTGAAGAACCAAAGAGTAAACAGAATTATCATATTGGAGTGCAAAACACTGCGGATACCATAATAACTTATAAGTTTCAAAAGGACAAAAATAGTTACTATAAATCACATTATACATTGCTTACAAAAAATGGTTTTGTCCTAGAGGATATCAATTATTCTGAAAATGGTGATAAAGACAAATACATGACTACTCAGTATAATGATAAGATGGAAGTCATCGAAAGGAATGATATATTGGCAAATAAAAGCTATAAAAACACTTATGAGGGTTCAAAGCCATTGATTGAATTTAATGAATATGGCAGCTATAAAAAATACATTTATGAAAACAATATTTGTATAGGATATTATAACTATTCTGCAACTGATAAAATTGAAGAGATGGTGATTTTTGAGAATTAATAGATTTTAGCACTTAATTAATTGAGCTTACACTGTTAGTTGAGCAATTATTTATTATTTACCAAGATATATTTACCTAGTAAAAATCAAAATACAAAACTAAATCTTTGGGAAGTCCCACAAAGTGATATTACAAAACTATACGCTTCAAATAAAGCCAATGGCAGTAATTACGTGATCAAACAATTGCCTTTGACAAAAAATAATGTAATTACAACTTTTGGAAAGAATTTGGGTTATAAAGGGTCTTATGTGAATTTTTATACAGCGAACACTGTTGTGTTAATGCCAACATACAATGATCCAAATGATGTTATAGCAAAAAATATATTGCAAAGTTTGTATCCAACGAAAGCTGTCATAGGAATAGATGTGTGGAATTTGTATGAAAATGGAGGAATGATACATTGTGTCACTCAGCAGCAACCACAATAATTTTTGTAATTTTATCAATTAGAATATGTCAAATTTAAAATATTTTTTATTCTTATTATCTTCACTTCTTTTGGCTTGTGATTCTGGCTCAGAAGGTGACGGAAAGTCAAATCCACCTGCATCAGATGTTAAAGTAATCTACACGATGCCAGAAGAGTCAGAAACACATGAAGGTACATGGTTGCAGTGGCCACATGAGCATCAATATGGTGTTGATTTCAGAAATTATTTAGATCCTACTTGGATCGAAATGATAAGAGCACTTGTACAAAGCGAAAACGTACATATCATTGTCTATGATAATGGTGAAAAAAGCAGAGTAATAGCTTTACTCAATGGTGCTGGAATATCCTTATCAAAAATAGATTTTAGAATCTATCAGACAGATGATGTGTGGGCGAGAGATAATGCAGGAATTTTTGTTCGCGATAGCACAGGTAAATTAGTAATTGAAGATTGGGGATTCAATGGTTGGGGTGGAAAAACAGAATTTTCAAAATGTAATGTGGTTCCATCAAAAATGGCACAGGATCTCAATATGGAAAAAGTAGATTTAAATAACATCATGATTAATGAGGGTGGAAGTGTCGAGATTGATGGACATGGCGCATTAATGGCTTGTAAAAGTTCTATTTTGAATAGCAATAGAAATCCAAGCATGAGTCAAGTACAGGCTGAGGAAATTTTTTACAAAATATTTAGGTGCAACACATTTTATCTGGCTAAATGGAAAAGCTGGAAGAGAAATAACAGATATGCATATAGATGGATTTGCAAGATTTGGCAATTCTTCTACAATTGTTACAATGAGTGAATCAGATCTACAAGAATGGGAAGTACCACAAGATGATATCAGCAAATTATTGTCAGCAAAAAATAAAGCAGGATTAGCTTATACAATTCTTAAACTTCCATTGACAAAGGAAAATGTGGTAACTACTTATGGAAAAGATTTGGGATTCAAAGGCTCTTATGTAAATTACTATATTGCAAATACAACTGTTCTTGTACCCAACTATAATGATCCCAATGATGCTATGGCAAATATGTTAATCCAATCTTTATATCCTACTCGAAAAGTCGTTGGTATAGATGTTCGGAACCTCTATGAGAATGGTGGTATGATTCATTGTGTGACGCAGCAACAGCCGAAATAATTCTTAGATTAAAATCAATGCATATAGAAAAATAGCTCATTTTAAATTCAGATGAGCTATTTTATTGCTTAAATATAGATTAAATATTATATAATTTCTATTTTTACAAAAAGAAATAATGAAGAATATAATTCAAACAATTCTACTCATATCGGTTTGTAATTTCTGCAATGCCCAAAATGAAATATATCAACTTGTTACCAAAAGTCGCAAAAGCCTAAAAAAAGAGAAAATTATGAGCTAAAAAAAAATGAATTACATTATTCACTCTCCAAAGAAGGTGAATTCCTAAGAGATACAAACATTGTTCTTGGTGGTGAAAAAATTGCATGTAGCTATTCCTATTCTATCATTTATAAACATAAGCCCAACGAGAATATTCAGTACAAATTAAATTCAGATCAAGTATTAGATTTTTATTCAAGAGATAGTTTTAATTCTATGGATCAAGTCGTATTAAATGAAACAAAATATCCTTTGATGGGCGATAGCCAAAGTGATAAGTTCACAGATCTTTCTATAATGCAGCTAATCAAATAACACAACTTGAAAATTCTAAATGTGGTAACTGTTCTAATGATTTAGATTGTGAAATGAAGTATTATGAAAACGGCTATATCGAGTCAATTGATCTAAAACAAGCATTATCTCCACATTAATACAATCCACAAAAGAACAGAATCAGATCAAATATGTTGCTACGATTATACTAGAGAGGAGTTTAAAGAAATGCAGAATATGCTCGGTAAAGCTGATGAAAACGATGCTGGAGTTAAAATTAAAACTAAACAAGTACTTCATATAGAATCCAAAACAATCCAGATACTATAATTAGTTAGTTTATTTGAAATGAAAATAGTCGTTTTTATAAAACGTATTTTGCTTTACTCACCAGGAGTTGGAGATGTCTTAGAAGAGATTTCCTTTAACCAGAATGGGGATATACTTAAACATATTACAATAAAGTACAATGAAAGTAATCAAATCATTGAAAGAAAAAGTAATTAGTGATCAAAGATTTACAAATACCTTGATGGTTCAAAACCTATAACAGAATTTAAATGAAGATGGCAGCTATAAAAATTCATTTATGAAGAAAAAATATCTGCAAAGGGATATTATATTATTCGGCGGCAACAAAATGAAATCCAAGAGATTGTGATTTATGAGAATTAAACGAATAACAAAAAATCTTTTTTGAAAAGTAATGATAAACAGCTTTATTCAATTAGCTTGGTATAGCTTTGAATCAATTAGACTGATGAAGTTTGTTAAAATTGGGATAATCTATCTTAATTTTGTAATTTTGTTTTATTTAAAATTAAACAATAGAGAAACTATATCAGAACTTAAATCAGTACTTCGATCGTAATGTAGATATCTCATCTCTATTTGATCCCAATGCTTCACTCACCTAACGCCATCTAGTGGCTTCCACTTAATCCTAATCCAAATCTTGACTAGTGAACGAGTGAAAAGGTCATAATCACTTGAATAAAATTTTCTTAATGGAATGCTCTTTATATTCTGTAAAAAATCATCTATAGCACTTTGTTGATAATATCGATAATTTATGTCAATGTCAAAAAATGGACTTAGTTTAATTGCAAGTTCCAATTCCATTGTATTGGCTTTTAGTCCCCAATCATCTTATAAAATCGATAAAAAGTCCTTGCAACCAAGTGGTCACCAAAGAAAGAATTAGCTCGAAATCCAAAGGTAATTTCATTCTCGTAGAGGGTAAGTTTTCTATGAATACTTTAGTCGTATCCTAAAATAAACTCTATGATAAGGGTAGATAACTGTCCTTTTTGGAAGGTTTGGTTCAAAATTAAAGCAAGTTGAAATCGTTTATTTGCCAACATGATAATGCCAATGTTAAATCAAAAGTATTGCGAGGCTTTGAGATATTTCTTTTGTCTGAATTGCCCTTGTCCAGATGACGAACTACGAAGCTCTATTGGATAAATTAGTTTCCATTGATCTAAAAAAACACTGGCTTTTACATTAACATCAGTTTGTTTTATTAAAATGACTTACCATAATTTATACTACTACCAAATGAAGTATAATCCTCTTTTTGAAAATGAAATATTTGCGCCTAATGAATTTCCAGTCTTTTCGTTGCTCCTATTCCATGAAATAGATGGATAAATCTTTGATCATTTCCTAGGCGCTGCTTCTAGTTGATGGATCGATATTATTTGATGAGGCAGAAGAATAGGTATCAAATCCAAGCTCTATTCCGATCTTATGAATACGATTTTTTTATCCTTATGGCTAAAAAACAACCAAATGAATTGGAACTGTCATTAAGTTTCTCAGTGCCAATACCACCTGTTACCGCTGAGTGATTTCCATTTTGTGTATAATAGCTACTAACTAATGTTGCTTCTTCAAATTTTAATTTCTTTAGTTTAAAACCTGTGTTATCCTCTCTGGATTGTGAAAGGCCGAAGAATTTTAAACAAAACAAACAATATTATTAAATTTATTTTTCATTTTATGTAAAATTTTTAAAATTAAATTTTAATTATCAATTACATCCACATCCACTACCAGATTTCCCCCAGTTGCTCCTGCAGCCCCTTCTCTGTACAACTGAAAGCATGTTCAAATTTTTTCCGGTTCTTAGTGACAGTTCCATCTCACTATCATTGATATACATCCTTGATACTCGAGATACTGTAGCGCAAGAAGATAACATCAACATGGTAGCAGCTACTATAAAAATTCCTTTTTCATTATTTGATATTAATATTATTTGAAAAATATATTTTTCCATAATCATCAATGATCATACATGCTATATCTTTATTTGATTTATCATGCATAATCCAGCATTGATCCCCATGACCATCACTGGAGTTGCCATTGCATCAGCAATTTCTGCATGACTACTTATAATCGTTACACTAGAAATTTGGTTATTGGCAATCCTGTTTTTGGATTGATCGTATGGGAGTATTTTTTACCACCAATATTTATAAATTTTTCGTAGTTTCCGCTTGTAGCAATTGCTCTTTCTGGAGATGTTCATTTGAGCAATGGATCTTAGCTTTGATTTGGATCTGCAATCCCTACTGTCCATTCACTTCCATCGATTTGCCTTCCCATGTACAAAGGTCTCCTGCTGATTGAGATTCCATTTTTAATTCCTAATTCCAATAACTTTTTTTTAGCCATCTCTGCTGCATAACCTTTCCTATTCCTCCAAAACCTATCCTCATTTCCTTTTCTTTAGGAATACCGTAGAGTTTTCTCATTGAGTAAAAATTTTTATAATTGATCAGCCTTACACTTTTTCTTGCGGTTTCTGCAGATGGCAGACGTCATACTAACATCAAAATTCCACAAAGACTTGTCGATTGGGCCATAGCTCAAATCAAAGGCGTATTTTGAGTAATTTCCAGAAATTCTAATAGCCTCTTTTATTAAATCAATGAGTTCCTGTTCGACCTGAAATACCAGGTTTAATTCAGCATTCTGATTGATCTGATTCGTTTGACTACTTTCACTAAATGTAGTTAATAATTTTTCAATGCGTTGAATTTCCATAATGGCAATTTGTATAGGCTCATCAGCCGATTCTTGGCTATCAGCAAAAATACAAATTTCAAATTGATTTCCAACAATTTTTTGCTTACGAAAGACTTCCATTTCTGAAAATAAACTATTTGATTTGGCTTAATTCTTTTTACAAAATCTCTTTGACTCATTTTACAAACCTTCCCAAGATTTTAGAATTTCTCCCTTTTCATTTAATAATAGGGTCACAGAAAAATAGCACTTTTTATGGATTGACTCGCCAAGAATTCATTTTGTTTTTGAACTTCTGCTGATAATTTGTTTTCTTTTTTCTAGGAAAATCAGCATTCACAAATTCAAGTTTTTTTCAGCATAGCTTAAAATTCTGAAGAATTAGTAATCTCTCTTCATTTTCATACATGGAATACACCAATCAGATCCTGAAAAACTTAGTAAAAAATATTATGCTCACTATTGACCTGAATTTCCTAGCTTTATTAAAATCAGTAAGCCATGTTTGAGAAGGGTTATTAACTAAAGTGTGTAAAAAGCAAGATCAAATTTAACATACGACAAAAACAAGAAATTCTTTATTTTGATTGTTCATCATTTTAATTCTTTTACAAATATTATACTGAAATGGACAATTTGTCTTAGATTTTAATAAGCACTATTTTAAAATAGATTTCTAAAATTTAT
>JADJVN010000007.1 GCA_016710585.1 Saprospiraceae bacterium | reverse complement strand
TGAAATACAAGACAAATCTAATATTGTTGCTGAGGTTGATGCTGCCATAAAGAATACAGTAAGAACACCCAATACGCAATATGTGGCCATTTACATTAGCCCAATTGCCAAAACAGAAGAAAACACCGACTTGCTAAATGTGTACTATAAGGTAAAGGAAATCCTCATAAAACACGACATCAGCTCACAGGTTATCTTCAATCAAAACTTAGCAAGAGAAGATTTTAATTTGTACTTACCCAATATTGAAATTGCATTGTTGGCAAAGCTGGGCGGTGTTCCCTGGCGTTTAAATTGTTCAACAGTCAATGAGTTGATAGTTGGCGTTGGTGCATTTTACAGCCACAGCAATAAAACTAAATACGTGGGTTCGGCTTTCTGTTTTAATAACGAAGGCATATTTGAAGGCTTTGACTGTTTCGGTGCAGATGAAACGTTGATGTTGGCAGGAAGCATTCGTAATGCTGTTACTACTTATGTGGAGCAAAAGAAAGATGCAAAAAGGCTAATCATTCACTTCTACAAGAAAATGTCGGAGCAGGAATTAGAACCAATCTTGGATGTGCTGCATCATTTAGAATTGGACATTCCTGTAATAGTAGTTTCAATCAACAAAACAGAAAGCAAGGAGTTATTGGCATTTGATATTAAAGACCCTAAAAACTTAATGCCATTAAGCGGCACTATTTTGCAAATAGGAAAAAGAGATTATCTACTGTGCAACAACACCCGTTATGCAGCAAATAGTCCAGTAAGAAATAAAGAGTATCATTTCCCAATCAAGCTGCACATATCAAGCACACACCCGGAAGAGTTTGATGATATTGCCGTAGTAAAAGATTTAATGGATCAAGTGTATCAGTTCAGCCGAATGTATTGGAAAAGCATCAGCCAACAAAGTTTACCAGTTACAACCCTCTATCCCGAAATGGTAGCAGAAATGTATCCCCACTTTGAGAACGAACACTTATCCGATTTTGGTAAGAATAATTTGTGGTTTCTATAAAATAAAAAGCAATGTAAAATGAGCAGAACAATAAAAACCCAGCAATTCTATAATATTTTCATCAATGCAGATACAGTGCACAGGTGTGTATTTACTTTGCTCCATAATCTTAAAAACGTAATTATATGGACTCATTAAACGACTTCCTAATTCAAAAACCAAGACCACTTCCTGTTATTGTTGCAGTAGACAGAAGTGGCAGTATGGGAACAAATGGTAAAATAGATGCATTAAACATTGCACTCAAAGACTTTATTAATTCAATAAAGGACGAAGACAGCAACAAGGCAGAAATACACATTTCTTTATTCAGCTTCGGGGGTGAAAGTGCAACTTGTGACATCCCGTTGACACCAATTAGCCAAGTAAACACTCAGTCATACCAGGCACAAGGCAGGACGCCAATGGGTGGTGCGTTTACAATGTTAAAAGAACTAATAGAGGACAAAGTACAAATTCCATCAAGATCTTATAAACCAACAATTGTTTTGTTAACTGATGGTATTCCGACCGATGATTTTCTTTCTCCAATGAATGAACTTATTAATGATGGTCGGTCTTCAAAAGCCTTCCGTATTGCTATGGCAATTGGTGATGACGCTGACCATAATATGCTTTCAAAATTTGTAAGCTCACCTGAGTATTTGGTTTTGGGTGATAGTGCAAGAGATATTAGGAAGTTTTTCAGGTTCGTAACAATGTCTGTTACCCAGCGAATGAAAAGTCAAACACCGGATATGCAGCAAATACCACAAATGCCTGATGACGAAACTCTTGATTTCTAATGGAGTTGAAAACTACAATCATACAAGCAAGTATCCGTGGCGATAAACATGAAACTATTCCCAATCAAGATTATATAAATGTCTTTGAGAATGATGAATTTCTGATATCCACAGTTTCAGATGGATTAGGTTCATCTAAAAATTCGTTAGAAGGAGCACAAATTGCTTGTAAGAGTGTAATTGATGAAATACAAAAATTTCAACTTTCGTCTGAACTTCAATTCCTCAGTAATAAGATAAAAGAAAGGTGGAAAAAGGAAATAGAATCAATTTCCAGCATTATAAGTGATTATCGAACTACCAACTCCTTTATAGCTGTTTTCAAAAAGGAAAAGAAAATAATTGTTGGTCAGATAGGTGATGTTCTGGTTTCGCTTAGAATGGATGGTTTATTCCGCTATTTAGAATCAACAAGTAAAGATTTCTCTAATGAGACCGTTTGCCTTGGTTCTGGTAGAGATGAAAATTTCAAACTGGCCTTATTTGAATTTGGGCACACATTTGATTTTTTGATTGCAACTGATGGCATTGCTGACGAATTACAAACAGAAAAAATTGAAACATTGCATGACTATTTTAAAAACAAATTTCAAAATATTGAAGAATCAAGAAGAAATGATGCTTTAAAATGTGATTTAGAAGAATTCCTAACCGAAAAAAACAATGATGATAAATCAATGATTTTCATCTGGTCAAATAAAAATTAAATGAACGTAGTAGATTCAAAAAATATTAGTTACGAAGTGCTTGAAAAACTTGGAGAAGGTTCTCAAGGTGTAACCTATTTGCTAAAAGACAAAAAGCATATTGTTAAACTCTTCAACCAAAGTTTTGATGACAATACAACCAAATCCAAAATCAATTTCCTAATAAATTTAGGGTTAGATAAAAAAGTGTTTGCAGTTCCATTAAGACAAATTACACAACCAAAGAATGGTTATGTATCTGAATTTGCATCTGGAATGATTCCGTTGTCATCATTAAAACTTGGAACCGTAAATACAAATCTTGCAGAATGGTATTTGTCATCAGGAGGTTTATTAAAAAGATACAATGTTCTTATTCGTTTAGCAGCATTATTGAGAGCATTACACAGTAAGGGTCTCGCCTATTGTGATTTATCACCTAACAATGTTTTTATATCTGAAAGGCCTGAATCAGATAATGTTTTTTTGATTGATTTAGACAATCTCAGGTATAAAACAAGTATAGTAAATAACATCTACACCCCTTTTTATGGTGCACCTGAAGTTATTTCTAATAATGCTCCAAATACAACCATGTCCGACTGTTTTTCATTTGCTGTTTTGGCTTATGAACTGCTCACATTAAACCACCCTCTAATTGGAGATTATGTTTCTGAAGGTGAACCGGAATTGGAAGAAGAAGCCTTAAAAGGTAAATTACCCTGGGTTGACCATTCTGAAGACAACACCAATGAAAGGACTACCGGCTTGCCTTCAGAAAAGGTAATGCCGGAAAAACTACTAAATCTTTTCAGAAAGAATTTTGAAGAAGGGCTAAATAATTCTCTTGAAAGACCAAGTATGGCAGAATGGTTTGACATGCTAAATCTTGCATTAAATGAGCTTCTGAGATGTGGTAACATCAATTGCAACCTTAGATACCCATACAACAATTCAAAAAAATGTAATTTCTGTGGTCAAGCACCTCAAAAGGTGACTCGTATTCAAATGAGAAGATGGGAGGAAATTGAATATTATGATGAGAAAACACACGAAGTAAAACAGCAGTTCTGCTTACAACCGGAAGTTTATGATGAAATTTTAATTGATGAAAACACTCCAAAGGAAATTGCTGCCTTCAATTTTCTTTTAACCGAAATAGAGCCATTAGCTTCCCTTTTAAAAATTGAGTACTTGAAGGAAAAGGATGAATTGAAAATTTTACTTACACCATTAAATGGTGTAAAGTTCAATATAAGTCCCCGCAATGGGTTGTCTGAAGGTGGCAAAACCATTCTTCTTGACACTCCAAAGAAAATAAGGGTAGTTGATGCTACCCAACAGGACAAACAAAAATATATGCTTCACTTGAAAGACTTAAACACTCCACAAAGGGTGCTAACAATAGATTAATATGGCGGATTTAAAAGACATACTGAATAATTTTCCTGAAGAAACACTTCAAAACACCATTAATGGAAAAATCCTCAATGGTGCTATAAATTGGGAGAAAAAGCCAATTCTCTTGAAAGCTGAACAAATTGAATCCAACCAAATTTTATTCAGCCTTAACACAGCCCCACTGCGTGTATCATTCACAAGTAATGCTATTGGCGACAATGAAACTGACAAAGCATCCATTGCTCAAAGCTTATTCTGGATTACTAATGTAAAAGATGAAAGCATTGAGATAAAATATCTTCCCTGTGGCACTAGCCAAACTTTCAACGAATCTCTTGAAATTGGTTTTGGCGACAATATAATCTTGGCAAATAAGAATGTTAAGATTGAGAAGTTATCTGAAAATCTTAATAATGATTTTGTATTCCAATCCGAAAGATCTGATTTTATTTTTGTTCAAACCTATCCCGGCAATACAGATTTAAGCTTCACAATACACGGTCTTCGCAAACGAGTTGATATTTTGGTGAAAGAGAATAAATGGATTGTTCAGAAAATAACCAATAAGCCATTTGCCAAAAAATACGCAGACTTTTCAATCCTGAATGTAGCTGAATACCCGTCAATCAAATTTGTAGAGGCATCAAAAGCAAAAGAAGCTTACGAAACTATTAAAGCAGAAGAAGCTAAAGGCAATACACTTATTGCACTATGGCAAACCTATTCTGCAATTGAATTAGAAAGGGCAAACCAACTCAAAGAAAAGGTTGGTGAATTAAGCTTCACCCGAATTAGATTTCTGCCAGATGGTATTACGAAAGTTCGAATTGGAAATTTGACAGAAGAACTGAAATTAGCAATTAACGAAAGTAAGGATGATTTATTAAACACTTCACTAGAACTTACAATAGAAAAGGAAGGTGAAGTAAAGCAGGCAGAAAATAAGCGGTTCTTAATGAAATCAATAAGTAATGATTTTTCTTTTGAACTATATGATGAACTAAGTTCTATTCCTGAAACAGGTAAATTCCTTATCTCTCTAATAGGCGATGAGATTGTAAACAAAAGAAGAGAAAGGGCTTTAAAGAGTCTTAGAGAGGATAGGAAATTTATTACCAGAAATCTGCTTTTTGCTATAGAGGGTGCTTCGGATGCTATGTTAGCAAAAAAGAGGAACGAAAAAGCCTTAACAGAAAGAACCAGAAAGTTTTTAAAAGACAAATTTGGTATAGATGATTTAACGGCAAATCAGAAAGAAGCTGTTGAGATTGCTATTAATACCCCTGATATTGCAATAGTTCAGGGTCCTCCAGGAACAGGTAAATCTACAGTGGTTGCCGCCATTTGCGATAGACTTATTGAAATTGCCGAAAAGAGCAGAAAGAATTACAATGGCAAGCTTATTTTAGTTTCTGCCTTCCAAAATGATACTGTTGAACACATTGCTTCAAAAATTTACACCTTAGGTTTACCAACAATAAAAATTGGGAAAGAGACACTAGGCAATATTAGAGCTGAGGATAAACTTATAGAGGAAATGAAATTGCAAATTGACACATCTCTTCAAAGGCTTAAAATCAAAGGCACAAATCACAGAATTTCTAAAAAGTTAACTGACATTAAATCAATTTATATTTCTGAAAGGAATGATCAGAAATTAAAACAAGCTATTGAAACTATAATTGCCACTATAGATATAAGCGATCAACTTTGGAATGATTGGAAAGAAATTAATGGCGACCGGAGCTTTAATGAATCCACGAATTTTAAGAATATAAAACTTGTAAAAGGGATTCGGGCAGAATTTGAATCATACAATGACGATGGGTTTTATAAAATTCAGCACTTGTTAAAATCCGACATTCCCTTTACGGAAGAAGAAAAATCATTTTTAGAAGCTTGCCCAGTTGACAATCCTGATACGGCAATACTTAAACGTCTAAGCGAAATTCAGGAAGGCTATTTGGAAAGAATTAATTCATCTGCAAATACCATTGTTTCAGGTAACAATATTTCAATATTAAGTTGGCTTGAAAATGCGATAATATTCTTTAAGCAGAAAGAAGAATCTTCATACGAAGATGAGGATACTTTTTTTACCGCAAACCTTGAAGTATTAAGAGATGAACTTGATGGGAATGCTGAGTATATTAGGAATACTATTAAAGATTATGGAGAAAGCCTTGCGGCAACCAATCAAGTTGCAGGTGGGCGTGAAATGAGTACATATTCAAGTATTGATAATGTTATACTTGAAGAAGCAGCCCGTTCAAATCCATTGGATCTTCTTATTCCAATGGCTAAAGCCACAGAAAGAATCATTATGGTTGGCGACCAGAATCAATTGCCGCATCTATTAGAGGATGATATCGCAGATGAAACATCAACAAAACTGTCAGATAAGTTTATAGCGGCTGAGACTAGAAAAAAATTAGAAGAATCATTGTTTGGTGTTATTTTCAAGAATCTACATACTGCTAATCCGAGAAGGACAATTACACTTACCGAGCAGTTTCGTATGCACCCTTTTATTGGCGATTTCATCAGTAGGGTTTATTACAAAAACGAACTGAAAGCAGGTATTCCAAATCAAGCAGAACTTAAAAAACACAAATTAGAGTTGCCCTGGGCAAAAGATAAAGTTGCTGTATTCTGTGACCTTAGAAAAAATAAAGGCATGGAAGAAAGCGGTAAAAGTAAATCACGAAATGCCGAAGCCCAGCGAATAGTTAAAATATTAGATGAATTAAAAACAGACCCAAATTTCGAAAATTTAAGTATCGGTATCATCACTTTCTATGCAAAGCAGGTTAATGAATTATTTAAAGAAGCCAGTAAGAAGGGATATGCTGAGCTAAAGTCTGATGGTAATTATGAAATTGCCTTACAATACCGTGAAACTGCTGACGGTCGTGAAAAACTGAGAATTGGCTCTGTCGATTCATTTCAAGGGAAAGAATTTGACATCGTTATTCTAAGTACAGTCCGTTCCAATGCTATTAATCGCAACCATGATAATTTCAAAAAAGTATTTGGCTTTTTAACCTTAGAAAACAGGCTTAATGTAGCCTTTTCCCGTGCTCAAAAGTTGCTCATTGTTGTGGGCGATGGAGAGATGTTCGCTGATGACTTTGCTAAAACCTATGTAGAAGGTCTTTTTGAATTTTATACAAATCTCTCAATTGATAATGAATATGGCAATAGAATACAATAACATATATTTTCATATTAAACGTAGGCCTTCAAGAAAGTCTATGATGGTATGTATTCCGTTTTATATGTATCGGATTGAGACGAATGAGTTTGAACACGGTTTAAATTTCTTCCAAAAGATTGTTCTGAAATTTAAGGCTAGACCAGGTATTAAAGATGAAGCTATTGCTGAATATACAGGGCTGGATTCAAAGCTAATCGGGATTGTAACAGGAGAACTGCAAGCAAAGCAACTTATTAATGAACATGGTTCATTAAGCGTGAAAGGAAAAGAAAAGTTAATGGAAGTTGACGGTCTGGTGATTAATTCTGGCAAGAAGAAAATTGGTTATGTATTCAAATATGTAAACCAAGATAAGCTTTACCCGTACTACATTAGTCAAGTTGTCCCAGCAGATTTAATAGAAGATTCAAAGGGGCAGCATCCAAAAATTGTAACCGGCACAAAAGGTGATGGTGAGGATTTCACAGACCTTCCTTTTTTCTTAGATGAAGCCCTTAAAACTAAATCTAACTATAATCGTCCTTCAGAAAGGGAAGTATTACAACTTATTCAAAATAGTAACAGAAAAGGAATTAATCAGGAAGAAGATGAAGCTAAAAATGAGAAGTTATCTAATCAGCTAAGCGTTCGATTTTTAAATGACCAACCTGAAGTTATTTGGGCTTGCTCTTATGTGTATTTACACCAGCATGAAGATGATACCTATGAGCCTGATTGGAGAATGCTTGACCCGTTTGGTTTTGGCGATAACGTTGCACTAAAGTTTTATATCAATAATCCGGTAAACAAACATTTATTAGAAAGTATCCATAACAGATTCGCTGATGCAAAAACATTAGGTGGTAAAATACTTGCAGATTACCAGGAACAGTTAAACAAGCTCATAGAAGAAAAGTTGCTATCCGATTTTTCAATAGGTTTCAATAGCCTAGATAAAAATTTGCAATTGTATCTTGAGACAATTATAAAGAACTTAATTCTTATTGAAAACAATAATTTCAATGACTTGGATGGTAGTGTTTCCTTCTCTCTAAATCTACAAAATGCTTTAGAAAATATCTTAAAGCAAGACAAAGAGAAAAGAGCTTCATTTTATGAAATCGTTTATGCGGAATTAGATATTGATTCTTCCAAAAAGAGGAATAGTCTTATTGGGATTTACCGCCAGAGATTGTTTTCAAATAACACTCAAGTGCCTCAGTCGTTATTAAACGCAAGTAGAGGCAATTTGGCTAAAGGCAATTCCCTGTTATCCTATTTAGTGTCATTCGTTCTTACTTACAATTTCGATAACAAATCTGTTCTATTTAAAATCCTGAATGATAGAATTGAACTTTTTATTGAAGTGGCTCAACTTAGAAATGAAAAAGGCCACGGACAAACTTCAAACGAAAAGGCCTTGAAGCCCCTTTCTAAAGAAGAAGTAGAAAAATATTATGGCTTCATAAAATCATTTATAAACGACTGCATTAAATTCAATTGATATGGGAAAGAATAAAAATAGGAATAAGAATATTCCGCAAAATAACCAACCAGCTAAACAAACTCCTACAGCACCTGTAAAACCAATGCTTACAGATGAGCAGAAAATTGAGATTGAGTTTAAGCAAGAGGAACTTCAATCTGTAGATCCAGTTGAACAATTAACTCCTGAATCTGAGTCTAAATTGAAAGAATCTGAAACAAAGGATGACTTGTCAAAATATTGGAACTTTGTAAAAGATATCAATAAACGCCTCGAATCTCTATTGGTGTCAACTAAGGATGAAAAAGATAAGACAAGTAAGTTAAAAGAAGAGTTAGAATCATCAAAAAAGGAAGCCGATGGTATAAAAGCAGATTTAAAGAAGAAGCTAGAAGACTATAACAAAAAGGACAAAGAGCTTACAGAAAGGGAATTTGCTCTTGACAATGGCGAATACACTGCTGTTATTAGAAGGCTTCTTGATACAATTAAAGACACCGAACAAAAGGTGTTTACTGATACTGAAAATTTATTAAAGGAACTGTCTGCGTTTCATAAGAAAAATATTGAGGATTTTTCAGAACATATCAGTCTTAATGCTGATTTTGAAAAGCAACAGGCAGAACTTAAAAGAGAAAAGAAAAAGTTTGAAGTTGAAAAACAAATTTTCAAAGATGATTTGCAGGATGAGTTTGAAACCAAGTATTCTGAGCAGTTAACAATAAAAACCGCAGAACTAGAAAGATTACAGCGTAAAGCAAATACAATTGAGCAGGAGAATGCGAATTTAAAACAGCTTTTTGAAGACTTGCAAAATGCCTTTGAATCAACAGAGCCACAAGAAATTTTAATGCAACATTCTTTTCTGACTAAAGAATTGGAAAATCTGAAAAAGGAAATAAATGAAAGACCAGAACAATTTGAATTAGATACTAAACAAGCAAAAATTGAGGAGCTTCAGGCAAAAGTAACAGAGTATCAATCAAAGATTAATGAAGGGGAATTACTTGAACTCAAACGTATTTTAAGCAATATGGATTCTTATGTTATAGAAATTAACGCTTACAAGAATCAAATAGAAAGTGCAAAAGTTCGGGAAGCTTCATTGAAAAAGACCATTGACGACTTATCAGTAACCATTGATCAACTTAAAGGCGAATCGACTAAAAAGGCGGATGCCTTTGAATTTGCCAAAAATTGCGATTCTGATGCCAGAAACCTTGGTTTTAATCATCTTCAAAACAAAAAGGATGCTCCTGCTAATTTGGTTGACCTATCCAGCTATGTTCAGCAATGGATGGCATTCAAGTCGGATAAACCATTTTATTATTCACTAGAAACAATCAGAATATTTCTTGCGGGTTTGCACATGTCACCAATTAGTATTTTGCAAGGAATAAGCGGAACAGGAAAAACAAGCTTGCCAAGAGAGTTTGCGAAGGCTTTGGTTTCTGACGGATATTATGTGGGTGTAGATGATGACAACCAAAATAAAGCTCCCTACAGGATATGTGCTGTTCAATCAGGTTGGAGAGACAACATGGACTTGATGGGCTATTACAATTCTTTTGAGCACAAATACAAAGAGACCGATTTCTTTAAAGCTCTATACACAGCTAATCAGCCAAAATATTCTGACACCTTATTCTTGATCATCCTCGATGAAATGAATCTTTCAAGACCTGAGCACTATTTTGCTGATTTCCTATCACTGTTAGAACAATCTCCATCTGAACGTTATATTGGTCTTACAAACACGCCTAATGAAGTTTTACCGGCACTAATTAAAGGAGGTAAACTCAAGATTCCGGAAAATGTAAGATTTATTGGAACTGCAAATCATGATGAAACTACTTTAGAGTTTGCACCTAAAACCTATGACCGTTCCAATTTGATGGAAATGCCAAAGAACCATCCAGATAAAAAAGACTTTAAAACAACTGATGGTAGCTTCAATGTAAAATACAGTTGGCTGAACACAAAATTCGAAGAGGCTGAGCAAAAGCAGAAAGACTCATTCAATAAGTTCCATACTTTCATAAATTCAGATGATATGAAATTGCTCTTAATGGATAAAGGAATCGGGATTGGAAATCGTCTTGAATTTCAGGCAGAGAAGTTTATTAGCGTTTTTGTTGAATCAGGTAAGGAAAAAGAAAAAGATGTTGCAAAAGCAATTGACCATTTAATATCAAGCCGTCTTTTTAGGTCCTTGAAAAATAGATACGATTTAGATAAAGCAAACATGACAAAATTCAAGGATGATTATGTAAAACTATTTAATACTTCATTTAAGCTTCAGCCAAGTTTTGCAATTGAGTTATTAACAACAGAAATAAGTAAGAAGTAATGAATCTATATGACAGATATATAGATAAAATTGTCTTGGAAAAAGACCTGCCAAATCAAATTGATTTTGGTAGATATTGTATTATGGATAATGACGGAGGTTTTAAGGATATTACTTATTCAAACTTTCAAACAAATAAAGCAATCAGCCAGGAATTACTTTTAGCGAAAAATAAAAGCATACAGGAAATATTCATTGATATTTCAATTGACATAGACAAAGCAGGAAATGATAATTTTAATGTAATACCATTAATCCGAAGAATCAAAAATAAATTAGGATTAAATGAGTTTGAAAAACAACTTTATGAAAAGGTTTTTCACCTCGAAGAAATATTCAGAGTGCCGCATTATTTGCTTGAAAGAGAGATAGAGAAAGTGAATGTATCCAGAGCAAAGAGGATACCTTCTAAAAGTTATCAATACCTGGCGTCACATACAGAAGATTGGATTCATAAAAGCATTGTAAGTTTTAAACCAAGCAGAATTCTTAATGAAGAATTGGAGTTGAATTTTGATATTTATGAAAATCAACTGACGGTTGCTTTTCTTGAAAGATGCTTGGTTTATCTTAATTCAAGGATGAAGGAAATCCAGGATATCAAATCTTTTCTATCTGAATATGAAAAACTACTTAAAAACAGAAACGACCAAAAGGGATGGTATAAAAAGATAAATAGAAATCTGAGTTTGATTGGTGCTGTTTATGAAGATGACCATTTTCATGGCAAAAGCAAAGACGGATCAACATTAACTGAAACAGAGGAAACTTTGAATCAAATCAATAAAAGGCTTTTGCTACTTCGTAAAAGTGACCTTTTCGACTTGGTAAACAAACGAGCCACACAATCTATTTCGCTTCGCAATACGAATGTATTAGTAAATCACAAACATTACAGGTATATAAAATCTTTATGGATTGAACTTGAGAAGGTGAAGCCAGAAAAAAGCGATTCGGAAAAAATCAAATTTGAACAAGATGTTTTTAAAGGACTTAGAGCTTATGGTAAAAGTCTATTTACATATATCTTAAAAAACAATTTGGAATACGAACTTAATGGGAATTATAAAAATCTAAGTGGTCAACATTTGCTTTTAAGCAAAGTAAATTTCATAGAAACAGACAAAGGAACTTTTCTACTTACGATTGGTAATTACCAAATCAAAATTGTCATTATTGGCAATGAACCTATTGTTGATGATAATCTTTACTCATCACTAAAAAGCAAGAATACTTTCGTCTTGTATTTTGCTGAGCAAACAATAATAGGTAATTCAAAGCTAATTCAAATAAATCCTTTAGATCCTGATAGTATTGAACGCTTAGGTACTTTGGTCAGAAAGTTCCTTTTGATGGCATATTTAGATAATATTTTCAACGAGTATGAATTTAAACACCTTCTAAAAGATTATATAAAATATATACCAACTCAATTCATAGATTTTATCAGCTATAGTTACAAGTTTCATTCATTCCCCAAAACAAAACTATCATTTGAAGAAGTAAAAAAAGCTATTGAGAACGACTCAGTATTTAAATCCAAAAGCAGACCTGACCAGGATAACATCTTAAAAGCAATTTCTGATTTGCTTGAGGAAATAGAATTGAATGCGATTCGGCTAAAGGACGATTATTTGAACTGTTTCAATTGTGGTGAAAAACTACATTCATTCCACATTGAAAAACTAAATTACCTCAAATGTACATCTTGCCAATGTTTGATTGATAGTTCAAATAATGAAAAAATAATTCTGAAAATAGATGATTCAAAATATAATACAATAGCAATTGATGAATTTGGCATGGATGCTTTAACCTTTAACCAAGCGGAATTATGAGTATCAATAAAAACGCTTATCTAAGATACCAGATACTTGATAAATGCTTTAGCAACAAGTACAAAATTTATTTTATCGAGGATTTACTGGATGAAGTGAATAAGGCATTGGAAGACTTCAATGGTTCCGGTTCTAAAATAGAAAGAAGGCAACTTTTTGATGACATCAAATTTATGGAAAGTGAAGCAGGTTGGTCAATTCCATTAGAAAGAATTAAAGATGGTAAAAAGGTAAAATATCGCTATAGTGAAGATAACTTCAGCATCAAAAATCAAAAGATAAGTGATGAAGAATTAGATGCTATTAATGCTGCATTGATGGTTCTATTGCGTTTCAGAGGGCTTCCTCAGTTTGAATGGATTAACGAATTGGTTCCTAAACTACAATCGCTATTTCAGCAAGATGAAACAATTGAAGTGATAAGCTTTGACCAAAATGAATTTCTCATAGGTTTAGAGCATTTACCAATGCTTTATAAAAGCATTATAAAGGAAACAACTCTTGTAATTGAATACCAATCATTCAAAGACACAAATCCTAAATTGTTAAAAATCCATCCCTATTATTTGAAACAATTCAATAAAAGATGGTTTCTATTTGGCCTTAACAATACAGACAAACTACTCTATAATTTGCCATTAGACAGAATTAAAAACATTAAACCTGATTCAACTAAATTCAAGAAAAATACTGGCACAAATTTCAAGGAATACTTTGAAGACATTGTTGGAGTTAGTTTTCAAGCAAATAGTAAACCGATTAAAATAAAGATGCAACTGGATAACGAAATTGCTCCCTACATATTGACCAAACCGTTGCACGGTTCGCAAAAGAAGATTGAGTCAAATGACAAAGGTCTTATTATTCAAATAGAAGTTATCCCTAACCACGAATTAAAGCAACTTCTTCTGTCATATGGAGACGGTCTTGAAATACTTTCACCAAAATCATTCAGAGTCGAAATTTTTAACACTATTACCCGAATGAACAAAAAATATAATAAAACAGAAACCCTATCATGAATCATAATATATCCCCAAATAAAAATGGTATAGGTGTAACAATTGATAAAATAAATTTAGCTAGCGATTTATCTGCTACTTTAATAATTCAAATTCAGGATTTACTTAGTAAGTATAAAGTTGTCGTCTTTAAAGACCAACACTTAACTGATGAACAATTAAGTGATTTTGCTTTTCGTTTTGGGCCTCCATTTGTACCTGATAATAAATTTCCTGTATTAGGCAGCAAGGATTCTAGTAATCCGATTGTGATAGTTGGAAATCAAGCACATGAATATTCTAATTCATATTTGGGGCATCAAGAAGTACTGCCGCATTCAGATCACCAGTGGTTAAAATGTCCATCATCAGCATCTTTGCTATACGCATTGGATATTCATCTAAATTCTGCACCAACAGTATGGTTCGATATGGTACAGGCATACAATATGCTTGATTCTGAAACCAAATCGATTATTGAAGAAATAAATTCAATTACGTATAATCCTTTTTATAGACCATTTGGTTCTGTTTCAGCGAAATATGTTGATAGAAACATTGATATTCCTCCGGGGGATACCTTCCCTCATCCTTTGGTTAGAACGCATCCTCTTACTAAAGAAAAAATTCTTTACTTGAATATTGCATATGAGTTAGATTTTGTTGGTGTTCCTTATAAAGTTGGAAATGAATTGTTTTCAAAATTGAATGACCATATAATTAACCTTAGTTACAAATACGAACATCATTGGCATGATGGTGATTTGGTATTCTGGGACAATCGGTCTACGATACATTACAGACCGTCATTTGATTCCAGTATTAGAAGGGTTTTAAAGCGTGTAACCATTGGCGGAGAAATGCCTTATTGATAAAAAAATAGTTTAATAACATGAAATTGAATAACGAAGGTTTATATCCACAGGACATAAATATCATTTCTAATAAACTTTTAGATATGCTGGTAGATATTGCCAGACAGATAATCGAGCCTAGGCCTGAAAACGAAAATTTCCAAATAAATCCTGATGACCCAAATGAACATGTAAGTAACTGGCATCAATTTGGTATAATTACGCACACAAAAGTTGTATTAGATGCATACATAACTACTATATCCGAGTATTTTATCGAATGGCAAGTTGAAGATAAAATCAAAAGTAAACTAGCTGTAAAAATTGATAACATAGCAAAATATGACTTAATTAAAATTGGCATTATTTTGCATATTGGAAAATTTGCAAGAAACTTCAAAAGTGAAGGTGGCAAATTCGAGCATAATTTTTATGGCCATGAAGCAATTTCTGAAAATTTAATTATTTATGAAGACTCCTTCATTCATAAATTACTAAAAAATTCCTTTAGTTTAACTATTCCACAGATAGCTTATATAGGGCGATGAGGTTACATTTTGAGTTAGGAAATCCGTGATGCAGCAAGAAGAGCGTCACATGGTTATTCGATAAGCTTCTCAAAAAGCAAAGAATGCGAAAAAGTATGTTTAGATATTGCATCCCAATTTCCTGATTTCAAGGAAGAAATTGGTATACTTTTTCTCTGTGATAGCTTGGGCAAAACCGATATTAGGATTAGGGCAGAAAAGGACGAAGAGATTGACCTGCATATAGCCTTTATTATTCAAGAATTAGAGGAAAGAAAAATAAACCCGCTTTTAATTAATGCTATAAAACAACTTCCGGTTAATATAGCAATTACAAAAAAATATCTTCAAACAATATAAAAATGGCAATCAATAAAAAATCAAATATTATATTAATTGGTTGTGGCCCACATGCCAGGCGGGTTTACCTTCCAGCTTTGCATAGAATCAGCAATATTAAATTAGAATTAATAATTGACTTAGAAAGCCAAGGTTCGGAAGTTCATAAGGCTGCAAAAAAATTTGAACAAACTGAGTTATGGTTAATTCAACCATTTAAAGATATTATGCCTGCTGAATTTTCAAAGAGACTTTCAAATTTTGTTCGAGAAAAAGAAATATCAGGTGTAATAATAGCCACTGAACCACTAGTCCATAAAGCTTATGCCGAATGGGCATTACAAAATGGTTTAAATATTCTTATGGATAAACCAATAACAACCAGGGTAAACGCTATAAGTGACCTTTCAAATGCGGAAGGGATACTGGATGATTATTTTATCTTACTAGAAAAATACAAAAAATTACAGTTTGAAAAAGAAACTGTATTCATGATTAATTCACATCGCAGATTTCATAAAGGGTTTCAGTTTGTCATTGACAAAATTCGTGAGGTTGGGGAAAAAACTAACTGCCCTATTACTTTTGTTCAAGCTTATCATTCTGATGGTCAATGGCGATTGCCAAATGAAATAGTTACCCAAGGATATCACCCATATTGTTCAGGTTACGGCAAAGCTTCACACAGTGGATATCATATTTTTGATACAATATACCAGTTTTATAAAGCAGCAAATGTTCATGAAAAATTCGCTGACACAATGGAAATTGTAAGTTCTTTGATTCAACCCAATGGCTTTTTTACTCAATTTAATGAGAACGATTACTTAAACATTTTTGGCGAAAAATATAATTTAGTAAATCAACTGAACGATGAACAGCTTAAACAAATATGCAGTGACTTTGGGGAAATTGATCTTTCATCAATTATTACGTTAAAGAAGAATGAAGAACCGATTGCTAATTTTAATGTGAATCTTATACACAATGGTTTTGCAGGGAGAACATGGCTTAAACCTGGGGATGATTTGTATAAAGGGAATGGGCGAATTAAACACGAAAGTTACAATATCCAACAAGGCCCATTTCAAAATATACAAATCCACGCTTATCAGGCCTGCGATAAACATGATGAAATAAACGGAGTAGAAGATTATTTAGGTGGTAAAAATCACTTCGAGATTTATATTTTCCAGAATCCTTTAGTAGCTACTACTTCAAAGCAACCCCAAGTTTATAATCTTAGAGATATTCTAGATTGCCAGAACTCTGAAGATAAATCGATGATTACAATGGAATGGGTGAAATTTAAAGTTGTGGAAGAATTTGCAGACTATTTAACAGGATCAAGAACCAAGGATTCAATCACTTCTCAGATTGAAGACCATCTTATTCCAGTGCAAATTATGAGTGGGATTTATTCTTCTAATATTTTAAGAAAAAGGGGCGAAAATAATATAGTCAAATCGAATTTTGGTCTTGTAAAAGCATGCTGCAAATGAAAACAATACTAATTCAATCTGATGTAAAAGGTGCTGAGGAGTTTCGTAATTATTTAAAAGGAACTTTTGCTGATTTCAATGTAGTAACTTCAATAAAGGAAGTAGAATTATCTGAAATAGAAGTTGTAATTATTTGGCTTAATATACCGCCATTCCTAAAAAGTTTGCCTAATTTGAAATTGATACTCTCCTGTGGTAGCGGAGTAGAACACATTATTGACTCTCCATATCTTTCCCCTGTAGTACCTCTTGTTAGACTCGTTGATGACTATTTGATAAATCGTGTTTCAAATTACGTTGTTGAGCAAATTTTAGAAAAATACTTCCCTAATACCAATATTGTAAATATTACTGAAGACCAGCCAGAAATATTTAAAACAATTCATCAAAATAAAATTAGGGTAGGGATTTTGGGCTTGGGGCTATTAGGTTCTGCAAGTGCAACTAAACTTATAAATTTCGGCTTTGAGGTATCTGGTTGGGTTAGCACAAAGAAGGAAAGAGTAATTGATGATGTATTTATTGGAGAGGCTGAACTTTGCAATTTTGCAAAGAAATGCAATGTTTTAGTATGTCAATTGCCATTAACGAGTGAAACAAAAGGGATTTTAAACACACACCTTTTCAATTTTTTACCTGACGCATCTTTTTTAATTAATGTTGGCAGGGGTGGCCATCTGGTAGAGTCTGATCTTATTCTTGCTTTAGAAAACAAAAAGCTATCAGGTGCATGCCTTGATGTTTTAGAAGTGGAACCTATACCATTGAACCATCCATTTAATAAATATCCCAATATAAAAGTTACTCCTCATGTCGCTGGATATATAGGGCCAGATACCCAAGCACCTTATGCTTCAAAGGTGATTAAAGACTTTTTCAACAACGATATAATCAAGGGGGTAGTAAATTATAATACCTTTTATTAAAACTGTTTATGGGTTCAAAAATATATATTAAACCGAAAATTATTCTTCACTGTCAATATGTTTATGGCATAGGGCATTTCGTTAGAGCACTTGAACTGGCAAGTGGTTTAAGTAAATATTTTGAAGTATACATCATCAATGGTGGCGAAAGTGTACCCAATTTCGACTTGCCAGAAACAGTGAAATACATACAATTACCAGCTATATATAAAGAGGAAAATTCAGACTTCTTATTATCAGTAGATTCATCATTTACCATTGAGGAATGTTTTATTCTTCGCAAAAATATTATTCAAGAAACGGTATTGAATGTTATACCTGACATTCTAATTACGGAGCATTTCCCCTTTGGTTTACTTTTCGAAAACGAAGTGATTGAACTGATTAAAGAAGTAAAGAAATCTAATCCATTATCCAAAGTAGTATCAAGCGTTCGGGACATTATAGAATCAAATGGAGGAGGAGAAAAAGATGAGTATATATCTGAATTGATAAATAAATGGTATGACTTAATCCTTGTTCATGGTGATGAAAGAATGGCAGATTTAACATTTAGTTTTTCGAAAGTTGCAAAAGTAGCAGTCCCAATTTTTCATACGGGCTATATTGTAAGACAAATACCAAACAAGGAAATTTCAGCTGATTACCCTCTTGTCCTGGTATCGGTTGCTGCTGGTCGTCTTGGCAATGAATTACTGGATGCCATAATTGATAGTCATTTATTAATTAAGGAAAAGATAAAACACAAGCTCGTACTTTTTTCCGGTGCGTTTCAAAAAGATTTCAGTAGTTTAAAAGAAAAGGTTTATTCTATTGCTTCGTTGGATATAAATATTCATTGTTTTGATGGCAATGAATATTTAAAATATCTATCAACTGCTTCCCTAGTTATTTCACTCGGTGGCTACAATTCCATAATTGAGTCAATAGCTGCAAAAAAAACAATGTTAGTCTACCAAAGAGGATTTTCTGGAGTTAATAAAGAGCAGGATTTAAGAATTACACTATTTGAAAAATACGGCAGCTTGTCCATATTAAAACCAGAGGATCTGGACAAAGAGAGCTTGTCAAATATTATAGTAAGCATGATTGAGGATATAAAATCAACTAAAATTGTATTAAACTTTGATGGTGTCAAGAACTCGATAAATGCCTTACTTAAACTTAACAACGACTATAAATCTATTTAGATGATAAACTCAAATAGCACAAACATAAACATACTATTATATCATCAAATTGGTGATGCTCCTGATTCTGAAACAAATCCTAATTGTTTTTGCAGCGTTAAAGAATTTTCTAATCAAATGTTTTTTCTTAAAAATTCTAATTACAAAGTGATATCCTTAAATGAAGCAATGGATATGATTTTAAAAATAAATAATATCGATGCAAATTATGTTGTTTTAACGTTTGATGATGGCTGTGAAAAGTTTTATGATGTCACTTTTCCAGTTTTAGAAAAATTCAATTTCCCTTCAACAATATATCCATTAGCCGGATTTTTGGGTAAACATGCCATAATAAACGGTCATGAATATAAAAGTCTTAAAATTCTTTCACAAAGTATGCTTTTAGAACTAAATCAACTGGGTGTTGAAATTGGTGCTCATACAATGAATCATGTTAAGTTGGCTCAGGTAGATAATGATACAGCGATTACTGAAGTTAAAACAAGTAAGGATACATTAGAACAAGTTATAGGCAATAAAATCAATTCGTTCTCTTTTCCACACGGGGATTACAATAGTGAAGTTATCGAAATAGTTTCTCAATCAGGTTTTACTAATGCCTTGACATGCATTAATGGTTATGCAAATAATGCAACATCAGCTTTTGAAATACCAAGAAAGTACATAACTTATTTTGACACGTTGGAAAAATTCAAATCTAAACTTAATTGAAATGAAAGACAATATTCCATATCCCATTTTTGAAAAAATCTCGATAGAGATTAACTCATACTGTAATAGATCATGTTCATTTTGTACCAGAACACTGGACAATCGAGAAAAGGTCCGTATGCCTGAAGAATTGGTTCATAAAGTGCTATATGAACTGGCAGCAATCAAGTATAATGGTCGTATTGCTTTTCATTTTTTTAATGAAGTTTTTACAGATAATCGAATATTTTCATTTTTTGAGAAGTGCAAAGAATTAGGTTTAAATAATTACTTAGTAACTAATGGAGATTTTTTAAAAAAGCACATTGTTGAACGCTTGAAAACATACAATATAAAGGAGTTTGCCCTTTCAATTTATGACTGGAAAACCGAAGAAGAGTTTCAAGAAAAATGTAATTACTTCTTGGAAGAACTCAAGTTACGTGACCATAATTGGGAATTTTACATTATCAAAGGCGGGGATAATTTTGGAAATAGAGCTGGTTATGTTTCTCATAAAGAAGAAACTTTGTCATTACCTCTTACTGCTGCTTGCTCTAAAATTGAAAATAAAATTGACATTAGATATGACGGCTCTGTTGTGATGTGTTGCTTAGATTATTATGCAATACATAAGATAGGCGACATCAATAAGGATAATATAATTGATATATGGTATGGGGATATTAGACAAAAGCAAATTAGTGACCTGAGAAAAGGATTGAGGAAGAACTACAATTTGTGTTCAAAGTGTTCAGATTATATTGTTGAAATTAATAAATGAAAATATCGATAAATAAATACCTAAAATCATGAGAGCAGATTTACACTTTCATTCCAAATATTCAGATGGCTCCTTATGGCCAAACGAATTAGCCGAAATGGCTAAAAATAAAGGCCTTGAAATAGTGGCATTAACAGACCATGATACATTTGATGGCGTAAATGATTTCTTAGTAGCTACAGAAAAATTAGATATTATTGGAATACCAGCAATTGAGATAAATTTTGTTGATACGGTATTTGGTTTTAATTCAGAACTACTTGCCTATTTCCCAAAAGGGAAATTTGAAAACACGTTTAATTTTTTATCCTATTACCAAGGTTTACGCAGAAAGGTTGCAGAACAAGCAATTGTAAAGGCTAGATGTTTATTTAATACACCAAATTTAAACATTGATGAGTTAATTGAACTTAAAATTGGAAGTAATCAGTTAAAGTTTCTACACAATAAAATATCACTAACGAGGCGAGATGTATATACATATTTATGTAATAAGAATGTTTCACATGGATTTGTGAATTTCAGAATTTCAAAAATTATTTTTTCAATACCCCCGAGTTTATAGAATTATCTGTGTATCCTGAACTTGCAAAATGTATTGAATCAGTAAAAAGTGATGGAGGGTATTCTGTAATAGCACATCCAGCATATCAGTTTAATAAAGATGTAAAAAAAATACGTGAAGGAGAAATAAAATATAAGGAGAACTTGATAAAAGCTAAACAAATTGGTCTTTGGGGTATAGAAATGCACTCTTACGATAGCATTTCAGAAGCAAGCATTTTGAATGAAATCTTTCATGAGTTTGCAAATGAATGTGAGCTTAATGTAACTTTTGGGTCAGATTTTCATTCAAAAAACCTGAAAACATGGAGAGAAATGGATTGCCTTAATGGAGAATTTTATGGATTTAAATAGCGAATCAAACATTGAAGTGAAAAGAATGATTGAGATTATCATTCAACCAGAAACAATATTAGAAAGAAATATTGTCTCTAACAAAGATTTTGTTGCTGGTTTAATCTGGGGTAAACCCAGAAAAGGTCATCCCGAAGGTGAAGTAATCTATCACATTGGGCATGTTCTAAATAATATTAATAAATATTCAAATTCAGAAAATAGATATAAGTTAAGATTGATTGCTTTAATTCATGATACTTTTAAATATAAAGTCAACAGTGAATTACCTAAAAGCAAAGAAAATAACCATGCTTTTTTTGCCTGTAAATTTGCAGAGAAATATATAGATGATAAAGATGTGCTTCAAGTAATATTGCTTCACGATGAAGCATTCAACTCATGGAGTGAAGGCAATAATACTGGAGATTGGATATCAGCCAATCATAGAGTAGATCATCTTATTGAAATGCTTTCTACTAATATTATTCTTTACCTATTATTTTATCAATGTGATAATGAAACTGGAAATAAAAATGCTGAGTGTTTCACTTGGTTTTCTAATTTAGTGATGCATAAAAAAATATAATTTACATGAAATTATTTCTACAAATATTTAATTGGTTTAAAGAGATATTATTTATCCCTAGAAAATTGGCTATTATCACCAATCAGTCGAACAGTATAATTAAATTGGAAAATAAATTAGAAGCAATAAATCAGAAGTTAAATGAATTGGACATACAATCAATTTTACAAAAGTTAGATACACTTTCACAAAATCAAGCAAATGCGGCAAACATCAAAACCAAAGCTCCAATTAATTTGGAGTTAAACGAATTAGTTTCCAAAATACAAGAAGGGTTTGAAAATCATTTTTTGCAGCTTGAATCACTACTCTTTATTTATAATTCTTTGCCTAATCTGAAGTTTTTACCTGCTACTAGAGGCTGGGCTGGGTCCCCGGATTTTCTTGCAAAGATTGTTGAGTTGATTCTAAAAGAAAAACCTCTTTTTGTTTTGGAAGCAGGCAGCGGTGTGTCATCAGTAATAATAGGATTAGCTTTAAAACTAAATAATTACGGTGAATCAATCTCCTTAGAACACGATATTACTTATGCAAATATTACAAGTGAAAATATGGGCATAAATGAATTAGAAATGAAATCTGTGGTGAAGCATTCTCCTCTCATAGAATACGATAACTTAGAGCAAAAATGGAAATGGTATGATATAAATGAACTAAAGTTTTCAAATAAAATTGATATGTTAATTGTCGATGGCCCACCTAGGATAACGCAAGAATTAGCACGTTATCCTGCAATCCCTATACTGCATGAATACTTCTCGGATAGATTTACGATTTTACTAGATGATTCAAAAAGAGATGATGAAGCAATTATCATACAAAAATGGATTGTGTTCCTTGAAACAAATAAATACAAAGTGAAAATTGAAAACTTTATAAATTATGAAAAGGGTATGACTATTTTACAAGTTTATCGCTGTTGATTCAATTATTACTAAATCAGTTTATGTAAAAAATTATTTCCGATGTGGCGAGCAACGTTCTCATCAATATAATTTCATTTATTAATAGCTAAAAATACATACAAAACTAAATCTCCCCCCCGACCCACCGCACAGAAAAGACGGCTTAGTGCTTTGCCATCACACAAGGCAAACGCTTCAAAGCACTCTATGGTATTGCAGTCAGTTTTTAACTGTCATATTTTTATGGCTATGCTCCCCAAGCATTTGGCACATTGCCTCTTACGCTTTGCTCCACAGCCAAAGAGCCAAGCCAACACACACATAGCAACAAAAAAACGCTACCTCCAACCACCACCACCGTTCCGCTTATGCCAGTATAAAAACTGCCTGAAGCTAAATAACATAATGTGGCATTATGTGTTCGCTGCACAGACTTTTGCCATCGCTTATGCAAGCATCCAACCACACAGGCTGTCACATAATAACATTATGTTAAATGGCCAATACCATAACCATTTTGATAAAATGGAAACCGTCTTTTCTCCCACCGCACGGCCCCCAAAGCCACACACCCCAACCACCCTTTTCAGCGGTGCAGAAAAAAATAAAGCATTAGTTGTTGATGGCAATGTGCAATAAAAGGTTCATTCATTCCAGTTCCATTTCGTTACAGCGTTTCGCTTCGCTACACTATCTTCCACTACATTACACTTCCATTCATTTCACCATTTATTTTGCACCGCACAGCAAGAGTATTCCCTCATTCCATATTGCAAAACCAACCCTTTGCTTTCCGTGTCTTGGCTTTTGCTTTGCCACCGCTACAATGTTTTTTGTGTTGAAATAATTTACAAAAAACGCAATCACACACAAAGCAAAAGCTACAAGCCACTCCAAGCACCTCCGCACTTTTGCAACATTCCATTCAGTCATACACTTGCTTTTTCCCTACGCTACTACTGTATGGTATGCTTTATTTTTCTGCGACATATAGCCCCAATCCAACACTAAAGACATTTCGTTTTTAATAGTGATTTGATTTAAGCCAATCGGTTTTTATCAATGGAATTTTTATTGAGAAATCCTGAATACAGTTTTGAAAAGAGGATAAAAAAAATAAAAATAAAAAGTGCAGCAAAATTAGGTGGCTCACTCAAGCCCACGCTGATAAAAAAAACAAAAGACTACGGCATAATGAAAGGCAAATAATCTTTTATTTTTTATTGGTATTTGCCTTTCACCCTTCGGGACTTATTCCGTTTCCTTTTGGTTTTTTAGCCACGCCACCTATCAGAATGCTTTCTTTTTTTCTGTTTTTTTCTTTGTCAAATTATATATGTGTTGCGGAGTGTAAGCGAAGCACAGCACAAACAAGGGGAAAAGCAGATTAAAGCTTTAAAGCAAGTATTATGCACAGTCCAAAAATTCACACATTCAACTCCAAAAAATCAAACAACCGATTTTGATGTTTACATTTTATGCAAGGTTTAAATAGTGGTAAACCACTTGAAAAGCCTTGCCCCAATTGCTTTGTAATTGCCTGCAAAATTCAGATGATATGGATTTTACAAAAACCCTTTCTTTCAGCTTGTGGAAAGCAAAGCATTTTCATCAGTTCCTCACTGGTTCAGTTATTCCGTTTATTCGCATGTGATTTTAAAAGCACCATTAAGGCACAAGCCGGAAGCAGTCAGCAAAGATAAATATGCCTTTGTGCGGATGTACATAAAGTCAAGCTGATGGAACGAAAAGAAAAACAGATATACGAAACATTGGCACTCTTAGCCGATGTAAAAAAAGCAATGATGTACAGGCACTTTAAAAGGTAGCCGTTGTGGCTGCCATAACCTGGGAAATGCTTTTGCACCATAAAAATTTGATGCAAAGATAGCAAGGGGGCAGACGCACAAAGCCAACACTAAAAAACCAAAAGACTACGGCATAAACACAAAGCCACCGCACAAGGGCTATCATTTATTCCGTTTCCTTTTGGTTTTTATCCCATACTGTGAGAGGCATATAAAATTATTTCATTATGCAAAATCATCCACATATTTCAGCAGGCAGCCAGTTAGGCATTTGTCCTTTTACTCCGCATGGATTCTCCATCAGCACTTGCAGCTTTCACCTTTTGCTTATCAGCCGTTACATCCGCAGGTCTCCCGTTAGCACATCAGCCAGTTTTTGGCATCAAGGTTTATCAGTTGCCTTGTGGCTGTTATGTGTGGTGTTATCCATCAGGTGTTCGTGAGCTTTCAGCATTGCCCTTTTAGGGCTTTGCTATTGCTTTAAAACAAGAAGCCCCACCACAAGGGCAGGGCTTCTATTTAACCGATAAGAAAGAATATTTATGAAATTACATACCACTAACTGCTACCAAAGAAAGTGCATTGTATGACCCGTTTTTCAGTGGGTACATTGTGCCGTTTACTTCTTGATAAAATTCAATGCCCAATGCAAGGAAAAGAGGATGTGTACTTGCAGCGGTAACGGTATTGGTAAGCGTTAATGCAGTAGTAGCAACAGCATCCCAAGGAAGTATCGCAGATGCATTACTATCAACAACATAAGTTTCATTTTCAAAATCAACATCCACACCAGCAGAAATAATTTTGTAGTGTGTAGTACCACCAGGTGCAGCAATCATATTGGAAGGAATATAAGAAGGAATATCTACACCCAAAACACCAGTAGGACGGTCAATATTGCTTGTATATGGTGCATAAATGGTAGTCCCTAACTTGCCGTTAATATTGAACTCAAAGCCCAACAACAATTCAGCTTCACCATCAATTACATTTCTTTCTCCACGAGGGTTGACAGCATCCATCTGAATTACCTTAACCATTTGTTTTGTCAAACGGCTAACCATTCTACTATCAGATACATTTTGCAGTAAAGCTCTTAATGAAGTACGTAGAATTTTACCAGCTTTACCAGCTCTTCCAAATTCAGCGCCGTTTTCACGGGTACGTTGAAAGTTTGGATCATTTGCAATTCGGTCAGCAGATACACCGCCTTTTCACGTGCCAAATAAGGCTCCGTCTTGTGATTTGTAAAAGGTGATACCACCAATTGTACCATCCAGTTTTATAATGCCTTTTTGTTGTGCCATTTTTTTAAATATTTAATGAGTTATAAAAACAATTTGATACAAAACTAAACCACTAAATAAGCCCTTACAAACCTGCACTTCCGACATTTCCGTTATTTGCCACATTATTCCAACAAACACACTTTTACCGCATAGTAAATAAGTATATCTTTGCAATAGATACTACCTATCCGAAGTATGGATAGATTATGAAAAGTAAAAATTAAAAATGAATAGACTGTGTATTTATCCGAAAGACATTCAGATAATCACAGGCAAAAGTGACAGATATGGTAGATACCTTATTAAGAGGATTAAAGAGTACTTCAACAAGCAACAACACCAAGTTGTTACAGTTGAAGAGTTCTGCCAGTATATGGGCTTACAATTGGAAGCAGTTGTTAGTCAATTAAGATAGTGTAAAAACTTATCTTCGCCTTTTGCTTATGATAAGGACAAACACACTCTACACCAAACTAAATATTTTCTTTTCTTTGTGCTTTACTTGCTTACTTGTTTTAGTGGGTTTTGTTGCCCAGTTGTTTGCCCAAATACTTTGACGGAAGTAAGTATCGGTAAGAATTTTCCGTGTTCGGGTATTAAGGTGTACTAGCGCAACCTTTGAAACCCTTTATTGATAGGGCTTTACATTTTAGCTGAACAATTTGTATCGGAAAGTAGCAAAAGTAATCGGTAAAGAATTATCACGTGATCGGGTGATAAGGTGATAAGAGCTTAACTTCGTGATGTTAATTTCATGCGATTATTGACAGTTAATATTTCAATTAAATAAAGTTGCTTTTCGGGAATCATTCTAATTTCATATTTCTAACTTCTAATTTTGTAAACTAATCAGTGAAATCAGTGCAATCAATTAAATCCCTGCCTCTGTTGTCAGGCAAGCGTGGTTCATACAAATGTGTATTCGGCAATTGCGAATAGATTGTGTCCCTGTTTATTCTACTTTTTATTGCTAAGGCATCACCACCGACTAGATCATCGGCGAGTTCTTGAATAGTTTTGTTCTCAAATAAACAGATTAATTCGTGTTTTATAGTTTTGTATTCGTGATGCATTGGACATGGGTTTAGTCCTGAGCATTGTTTGAGGGACCCAATACACATTTATCCAGCATCCCACTTTCTCCCATGGCTTTTAATACTGCCCTTACCTGTAATTTCTTTGCACTTTCTGTTATATAGAATCCACCATTAGGACCGCGCATTGAACTGATGACACAATTGTTTTTGGTAAGTGATTGCATGATCTTAGCCGTAAAGGATTTTGGCGAATCAATAGCTTCTGCAATCGTTTCTATCACCAATTTGTTGTCTATTGAACTTTTTTGGGCTATAAAAATTGTGGCCCTTAGGGCATACTCTGTTGCTTTTGAAAACATATGGTAGTATAAACGGTTTTTTTTGAATATTATTTTAAGATATTCAGGATTTGGTAGTAAGTGCACAAAGGTGTATTGCCCTCAGAAGCTCAAATATAATGCTTTGGTTTAATAATGGAAAAAAGATAAAAATAATGGGTAACTTTTATATTATAAACCAAATTATCAAAAGCAAGAAAGTCCGCAATATATTGGAAATCAATCCTAAATCTATCTAAATGAAGAATAACTATAAATATGAATGACTTAAGTTTCGGTAGTATAATTTTTCTTTTGAAGATTTTTTTAAATTTTAATAAAATGTTAAAGGTAGATTTTAGATGACTTTCCATCAATCATATGGATATATTTTCTCTTAAACCTTTTAAAGAAAAATATGGATCAATTGACTAACCTCCATCTAACAACTAATCCCGCAGCTGCAGGACCATCTACCTTTGTTTCTTAACTGCCGAAACTTGAGTGAATGATTAAAGTGTTTGTTACTTTTCAAACCATTCGGCATATGAATCTTTAGTTTCATATAACTTTGGGTGAGTTAGCCTAATATGTTCAGGAAGGTGCTCTTTTATCAAATTCCTTATGAAGATTATCAGATTCTCAGCAGTTGGTTCTGCTTCAAGATTGACCAGGTTTTCCGCAGCGGAAAGGTTTATTATTATTCAGGAAGTCTTGAGATAAGAACCTAAATGATGATCCATCTTATTGACTATCAGTTCTGTAACTAATTTTTTATATCCTTAGGAAATCGATCAAAAGGCCCGGTGCAGGAATATAATTTGTATCCTCTGAATCAGAGCATACGGATACATGAAGTTCATAAGAATTGGCCATGTATGTCTTTACATGCCCCCCGAATAGCCATATATAGCATGAGCCATTTCAAGTGAAATATTTTAGAAAGTGATAACATTTTCCTGTATTGTGTTAGTTGATATTAATCGATCGCAAAAATACCAGAATTTATTTCTTCAGCAACAACTTGTTTTAGAACTTTTTTAAACTGACAGAATACCTAATTTTTTGTTAAAGGGAATAAAATAAAGGTAAAATCCCGTTAATAAAGACATTCCTGACACAAAAACACGATAAAATATGGCCTCAATTGTAGCATCATCGTTCCAAAAGCCATCTTTCCATCACCCATTTGCCATCTTGCTTTAGCACTCCTGCTATCGATCAAACTAATCCCAAAAAATCAAAAGCAAAACATTGGTTGTGTAAAAGCCACGATTTACCCTGTTGATACTTTTCGTCGTTGGCACACAACTATCTTTCAAAATATCAAATGCAATGGCCAGCAAAAGAAAACTATTGATGCCTATTGTGCACCATCGTATGCGCTACAGTAATATGAGTGCCGTGTGTATATCATTTATGGCCGGAATAGACATCGCTGTGGCGAGAATCAATCTTAGAAAGATCCAAATATCGGCAGCCATTAGGAAACGGTATGCTGTATGCAGTGTTAAAGTTTGCGAGCTTCACTTACAGATGATTTCCATTGCCAGATGATCCTTCCTAAAATAAACAACTCCCGTCGTACTTACTGCATAACTAATATATTTTACAAATGAATGGGATTGTGCAAGGTGCATGTAGTGACCTGAGTTAAACATTAAGTTAAACAATCCTGTAAAATAAAGGATGAAAGCAATCAGTTGCATGACTATATTTTTAACTGCCACTGATTTTTCCATTAGAAAGATGCTACTCCCATGAATCAACATATTCCAGGATCAACCATAGAGCCATGTAGGACTTCCATTGCAATGTGCATATCATTTACGATGTTGTTCCTGAAATATGGGAATATCCACAGATAAGATTCCAAAAAAGTGAAGAGAAAAAAGAATAATCCGGTTAGCCACATCCACACATAGACTGGCAGGTTATTCAGGCTTCCTACTGACTTTATAAAATTGAAGATGAAAAGTATCCATCCAATGACTATAGGTAGTGCAATTAGAGGATGAAATTCCCAGTATTCTCTTCCGCCAAATATACCCAAACAGTAGGAGATTAGGATGGCAAGCACTGAAACTACAAAAATGGCGAACTGAACTTTAAGTAATAACGGTGAGAAAATATTTCTACCTGTATACTGCTTTAAATAGGTCATTACGGAAC
>JADJVN010000006.1 GCA_016710585.1 Saprospiraceae bacterium | reverse complement strand
GGTGAAGTTCAAATGACAATATATGATGCTGCGGGAAAAGTTTTCTTGCAAGAAGAAAAATTATTGAAAGGTGGCTACAATGAATGGAATGTTGATGATAATATACTTCCACAATCGGGAGTATATTATTATCAAGTTGATTTTGCTGGTCAGACGAAAACTAAGAAAATGGTTTTTGTAAAATAGTGTAAGTAAGTTTAGTAAATAGTTAGTAATTGATTTCGTTTTTTTTGAAAAAAGGGTACTGGATTTATTCAGTGCCCTTTTTCGTTTTTGGTTGAGTATTTTTTTATTAGAGAATAAACTTTTTGTAAAAACAAAGGGAATTGGCTTCATATTATAATAATTTTTAATAAAAAAATAGAATTTTAATAGCAAACTTGTACTTTTGGATCAGAATCGAATTCATTTACTATGTCAAAATTCAATATTAAAGCTCATTGGCCCATCCTAGCAGGGTTTGTACTTATTTATGTTTTTGCAATGATTTATTTTATGCCAATCATGCAAGGCAAGGTACTTCAGTCACATGATATGATCAGCGCAGCTGGTATGAGTCATGATATTGAAACGGAGTATAAGCAAACTGGAAAATATTCTAGTTGGACTAGCTCCATGTTTAGTGGCATGCCATCTTTTCATTTTTTTGAATTTGTTTATGTTCCTCATTATTTGGTGTTGCCATTTCGATTATTAATGGGCGATATGCCAATGAATTATTTCCTAGATGGGATGTTGTGTTTTTTATTGTAATGTTGATTTTCGGAGTCAATACATGGGTTGCATTGTTAGGTAGCATTGCATTTGCCTTTAGTACTAATCATATTGTTCTTGCACTAGCAGGTCACTATACCAAGTTAGGTACTATAGCTTTTTTTCCTGGAATATTGATTGGCTTACTCCTGATTTTTAGAAAAAAATATCTTTTAGGAGCTTCCGTATTTGGTTTATTTGCTTCATTGAATTTGTCTGGAGGTCATATACAGATGACTTATTATTTGGTATTTCCAATGTTGGTATTAGCTATCATAGAGCTATTTAAAATAGTAAAGGAAAAAGATTTTGCTCATTTGGGAAAATCTATAGGTATAATATCAATTGTTGCAGCTATTGCCATCATGTCTGTTTCTTATTTGATTTTAATCAATAGAGATTATCTTAAAGATACCATGCGAGGTGGAAATATCTTGTCAAGCAAGATGTCAGGTCAAGTCGAGACAAGCAATCCTGGATTAGAGTGGGATTATGCCATGCAATGGAGTCATGGCCCTATTGACCTATTGAATACCATCGTTCCAGGCATGGTCGGAGGCTCCAATGATGAGGTGGCTGATCCAAAGTCAGCTTTGATGCGCGATCTTAGAAATAAGGGTGCCAATATGAAGTCTGTTCCTTTCATGTATTGGGGAAGTCTGCCATTTACATCAGGACCAGATTATCAAGGCATCTTATTGATGGCATTAGTGATGCTAGGATTCTTTATTGTGAAAAATGAATTGCGATGGTGGATGTTGGCTGGAGGAATATTGGTATTGTTAATGGCATTGGGAAAACATTTTTCAATCCTGAATCAAAGCTTATTTAATTATTTTCCACTATTTAATAAGTTCAGAGCGCCTAGTTCTATCATGCCTATTTTCTCATTTATGGTGGCAGCCTTTGCTACATTTACGCTGAATGAATTAGTTAGTAAAAAAATTGAATTTACTGAAATTAAAAAACCATTTTTATATTCCTTTGGAGGTTTAGCAATATTATTATTATTACTAATCATACTTGGTCATTCATTGTTTAGTTTTTCTGCAGAATCAGATGATAGATTAGCACAGCAAGGTGTTAATTTGAGTTTATTGCAAGATTTGAGAGCAGGTTTCATGCGGGGTGATGCGATGAGAAGTCTGGTGTTTTTAGCACTAGGTGCTGTATTGGTTTGGATGTTTATAAAAACAAAAATAAAATCATCATTATTGATTGGCGGATTGGCTTTATTGATTATTGCAGATTTGTGGACGGTTAATAATCGTTATCTCGATTCAAAAAATTATAAATCTGCAGCTGCAGACAAAGATAATTATAAAGCACGTCCAGTTGATCTTGAGATCCTGAAAGATAAAGATCCAAATTTTAGAGTATTCGATATGAGTGTTCAAGGTGGTCCATTCAATTCATCTCAGGCATCATATTATCACAAATGTATTGGAGGATATTCTGCAATAAAATTGCGTAGATACCAAGATATGATAGATCATCATATTTCTCAGAATAATATATCTGTGATGAATATGTTAAACACAAAGTATATCGTCACACAAGATGGTCAGGTGCAACAGAATCCGGCTGCTTTGGGCAATGCTTGGTTTGTCAGTTCTATCAAAGAGGTTAGTTCGCCAGATGAAGAGATAAATGCCTTAAAGGGATTTAATCCTGCAGAAGAAGCAGTTGTGTTAAAATCTGAATTTCCAGGTATGGTAGATGGTGCTCAGTTTTCAAAAACTGGGTCAATTAAGTTGACAGACTTTAAGACCAATCATATCACCTATCAGTCTGAAAATTCGGCTGATGGTTTTGGTGTATTCTCAGAAGTGTGGTATCGAGGAAATAGAGATTGGAAAGCTTATATTGATGGTCAGTATGTCGATCATGTAAGAGCAAATTATATCCTACGAGCGATGAAGATTCCAGCTGGAAGCCATAAGATTGAATTTAAGTTTCAGCCTGTGATATTTGCTACAGCAGGCATGTTGACCAATATCGGATCTGCGTTAATTGCCTTATTGGTTTTGGTAGTGTTATTTTTTGAGTTTAAAAAATATAGCAAGAGTCAAGAATGATAATTATATTCTCAATAATGATTTTTATTGCTAAAAAAAGGTCGTTTTAATAATTCATTTTTTAGTTGTCTGAATTAAAATCCAAAGGATTGCAATAATTGTGGCAAAATCAACATGGCAAATAAATACGATCCTGTCGGGGTCGCATGATTTGTGTATAGATTAAATTTTTTATTAACGTTCAATCCCTTTGAGATTAGATTGTATTAGAAATTGAAACGATGAAATATCCAAGCGAGATAGTTAGATAAAATGAATTACCAGCAGTCACGAAAAAAAATATTTTGATAAGTAAAAATAAAGATTTATTTTTACATACCATAAATTATACAAATGAGAAATTATTTTAACTTGGATCTTAAAAAAGTCCTATTGATTTTTTCTGTGAGTTATGCTTTTAGTATTGAAGCTCAAGTAAAGGGTGAAGGTTTTCTTGGTTTCTCTGTGAGTGCTAAGTATCTGTTTTTGGAGTAAACATTAAATGCATTAGAGGCGGATATTATAGTCAATAAATTTATAGTAGGTGCTTATGGAATGCAGTTTAAAGATGATGGCTTTTTATTGAGTAAAGTTCCAGAAGAGCATAATAAGCAATTTGGGATATTGTTCGGGAGTTATACTAATTTTGGAAAATGTAGAGTTCAGTATCAAGCTGGTGCAGGAACAATTGCAGGGCTTAAAAGAACAAAATTGCTTGAGAAAAATAATTTTATCTGGCCCATTGAATACTATGAAAGTAAAAATTATTCCACTCTCGGACTTGCAACCCGTATTGGTTTTAAATACATTCCATTTACCTTTATGAGTGTTGGAATCGATGTGATGTCTAATTTGAATAATGAGAAAATTGATCTATCCCCAATGTTGAGTTTTAATTTGGGTCTGTTGAGGCAAAAGGCTAAAAGATTAATGAAGATACTTCTGATATGATATAGGGTTGTAATAATATTTATTTGTAACAGAAAATCAAGAAATAATTACCACAGATTTGGACAATTAAAAGTATCTCTTCGTTCTTGCTCATATTCCTCCAGGTTATGTATGCTTTTGAAAAAAACCTTGCCCACTGCCCAAGTGTACCTATATAAAAGATCATGTGTCATGGAGTATCGATCAAATTCGCGAATATTTTTTGCGATTTGTTCATTATTAGTTTGTTTTGTTTTTCTGTAGAAGTGTAAGTAGAAAGTATTGTATTTTGAAATATTGAATGGCTTATTATTGCAAACAAAGCTATCAATTTTTCTTCTTACCGGATCTTACTGAGAAGTTGTTTTTTATAAGGAAAGACTGCTAATATAGAGTTCTCCCAATTTGAAAATAATGTAAATTATTTTTTATTTATTGACATTTATTTTCAATAGTATCCAATAATTTATACCCAGTGGTGTAGTTAATTCTTCAATTTGTAATGGGAAGATCTAAGATCTTAGAGCTAAGTGGCAATTTAGGCTGTATTAAAATAATGAAACTAATGATTATTTTTTTCATAAGCAAGGTATGATGGCGAAGATAATGAGAAATCTGGAAGTTCAATTTACTTTTTAGATTAAGTTTTCCTTCAATTAATGTCCAATAGTAATTTTTTAAAATTATCGCATTCTATATTGTTTGAGATTTCATAAATGCAATTGTCTTTTTGTGGAATAGAAACAGCCATATATACTTACTAAAATTTGTTCGCTCGTGCCATCATCGTAGTATATGACCTCGCACGGAAACCTTTTGTAATAACAATAGAATTTCTTTTTCGAAATTTTGAAAAAATAGATAATTTATTGTGGTCTTCAATAGATATTTTTGTCGTGGATATATTGTAATTTATTTTTTCATCTCCGGTAAGGTAAGTTTTAGGGTAATATTCAAATTTTACAATTTTTTTGTTCATCTTCAAATGATTAGAATTGCAAGAAAATAATTGCAACTAATTTAACTAACTTTTTTCGCGTAAAATGTACTTTTATAAAGTCCTAGAGTCTTGAGAATTGCTTGATCCTTTTTAAAGTCACCGTTTTGAAAATTGAATTTTTTATCTTTTTTGATCTCTATATCTACTTTATAGATACTTCTCATTTGGTCAAGAGCATAAGTGGCAGAGATTCCTTTTGGTTTAAGTTGAATTGTATAAGCTAGTATTGAATATGCCAAATAGCAAATTTTAATATGAGCTTATATGTTGGATCTCGATATTTCTGCATTGGTTAAATTGATTGAACTTTAAGTTCGCGATATGTCTTTTTCAACAATGTCTTTTTCAAGTAAGTTCTTGACTTCATCTTTTTTAATGATGTAGAATGATATATTAGTGAGTATCCCATATATATTTGCTTCTCTAGGTTTGTAGCTTTCTTGTTTGTCCATAGTGCATGATTCCTCTTCTCTGCTTCTAATTTGGGGTTATAGATGCTACAAGTATTCCATTCTCATACGGAAACTCTTTAGCATATACTTCAGTATTTTTAAGAACGACTCTATGTGTCGGTTGATAAATTTCTTCTCTATTAATTTGGATCCTATGAATTCAGTTTTTTTATAGTTTGGTGAAGCCTCAATCCAGTAATGACTTTCTGGTGTACTTGAGCTAGATCTGTATTGATTCAGCAATTGATCATCCTCTGTCCAATACAATAGTACCCAAGCTTTTAAGCCTTAAGTCGGAGAGCATGTCCTGAAATATTTTTGTATTTCCAATGTTCCCTTCATACATTTTATGCATGATAGGAAAACCTTCATCTTTTGTAAACAGCTAATGCAATTGAACTAGCTTATCATATTTACCATCCTTTCCTCTTCTAGCTTCCATTCAACTTGGCTTCCATTAAATAAGTATCAGTGACATCTAATATAAGCACTTTCTTCTCCTTTCTTAATATACTAAACTGATCATAAACAACTTCTTCAATCCTATTAAAATTCATTTCATCTAAATCATCTAATGATTCAAACAGCTGCTTATCAACAAGCTTGTCTACTCCAACAATTTCCTTGATTGCTGTATGTTCAGCATATTCAGGAATCTTATACAATGGCTTATGTGTAAGCAGTTGGGTATATACTAGTACAAGTATGCTTTTTAGCTTCTCTCCTAGAAGTTCAGGAATCATTACACTGCTTGGAAATATAGTCAGTATATAATAATCCATATATTGTTTTACCGCAGTTACTTCAAGATTCGAAGTACATACTTTTTAACTGGCTTTCCAGCAATCTCCTTTCCTAAGTATTTAATGACCTTCTGTTTTACTTTGCCATCAACCCGGACTGACTCTACTTCCACAAGATAAGTTGAATCTTTTCTTTTAATCTTTCTTATAAAACTCATGTAATGTATAATATGTACACTACAAAGGTAATACATCTATTCTAAATATCAAATATTTACAGTACTTTTTTATGTAGTGTATAAATTAGTGGGAAATGTTAGGTATTTATGATATAAGGCTTTGTAAACATTTGGTTTTATTTTAAAATAGTGAACATTTTCAAAGTTGAACATGTAGGAAGATAAGGAGTTGGGGGTAAGTATTTTTATTGACTGTGTTTTTTAAGTTTTTATTATTTTGGAATTTAAAGTAATTTTGAGGTTTCTCTTATACTAGGTAGCGCTCAACCAATGAGTTATTAAACTGAATGAAGGTGAACAAGCACTTAATTATTTGAAGGCTTCTTATATTTAAAAGATCAAATTCCAAATCAGGAGGTGCAATATATTTATCACCATGATCTGTAATGTAAGTTCTGTAGTGGTAATTGAATTTTACTAAAATTGATGAATTGACGCTGTAGTATATTTTCCGATTTGAGGAGATTTGAATATTTCCCAATCAAGTACATCTAAGTTGTCTTCATTTTTATATGTGTATTGTGAAAGCCAATAAATCACATTCTCATCTTGAGTTAACCATTTTTCACATTTTCAAAATTTTCTAAGTAAGTGAGATCAGAATTACATGCATACTTGCAAATTTCTAGTTTGATTATTTCTTTTGGTAATTTGTTCATGTTGTTGAATTAGAATTGACATAAGAATTAAGATGGTTATATTTTCATTTAACAAGTTCATTTTTTATTAGTTTAAATACTGAACATAAAAGGCAAGTTAAAAACATACATGAGTTTTAAGCAATTTTTATTACTCAATTGAATAGTTAAGCTGTTTGTATCTTAAAAGTTCTATTTACTTGCTTTGCACAATTATTTGCAATGCAAAAATAAATTTATTTTATAAATTACTGTTTTTTTTATTTGCTATATAAGACTAATTATAAATTCACTAGTAAAATCTATTTACATAAATATCTATTTAATTTGCTATCGGCATAAATGGAGCCATACATTTTTTCACTAATGATAAAGAATGAATCTGGTTTAGAATTAGCAGGAAGTTTTTTGTGTAAGCATACTCACGTAATCATGTAAATCTGCGTATGTAGTAACAATGATAATAACTTTCATTTAAATTCTTTTGATTAGTATAAAAAATGATTTTTTATAAAAGTGGATACTTATGGAAGTTGGTAATAAGCTTATTGTATCGATAAGTTGGCAGACAAATTTATCAACTATTTCATCACATGCTAAGCTGTTCTTGTAATTGTTTATAATGAATATATGTTGAGATTCGTAATACATACTATCTTTGTAATATTTAATAGCATTTTGATAACTTGGAATTGGGCAGTAAGCAATATCTAAATCGCATTTCAAAGTACAATTAGAAAGTATAATTAATGCATTTAAAAAGTATAAGACCGAGCTAGTTTTTTTATCATTATTTTCCTTTAAGTCTTGTAATGAATTGAATCTTTGTCACAAATGAATTATACCTAATTTTTTCTTCTGAAGTGAGGGAAACAGATTATCTTCCAAATATTTATTTAGCATAATTTCATCAATACATTTTTTGGGTTGGTTTTACTCGTATTTACTCTTGCTTCATATTTAGGAAATAAATCATTTGAGCAATTTTCCTTAATCTCATTTCTTGCTTTATAAAATCATCATATCCAAACTTTCCTTGCCTAGTAAATTGAAGGTCTTGAGTTGGAGATAATAGAGATATGATGCTGGTCATGGTGAGCTATATTTATGGTATACTATTAAATATTTTAAGTCTGTCAATTTTTTATTCAATTGCAAAATTCACACCTTTATATCGTAAAGATTGAAAAGTTAATAAATATTGTGGTAAGTAATGGACTTTTTTTCTAATGTAAGTCCCATCTGAAAGATATAGTATAAAATACTTGTTGGATTCGAAGTTTTAAAATTTAATTTTGTATCAATTTATTACAAATAGAATAGCAATTTCTTGCCAGGTGAGATTGGTATTTTGTTTTCTATATTGTGAGAAGAGAATTCTTTGTTTGAGTGTGTTTGGTATAGAGTTAGACTGTCCATTAATGGATATATGCGTATTGAATCGAAATTTACTTTTTTAGTTAGATCAATATATTCAAATTTATTATAATTTAAACAATATCCAAACAAATTACTACAACTGTTTTTAAATTCAAAGAGTAAAGCATCTTGTTTCACTTTTAGCTTAAAGGTAATAGGTTCACTTATGCAAAATATTTTATTTTCATCAACAATAGGTTCGTTAAGTGATTTAATACTAATTTTCTCTGATGGATTGTGTACCCATAAATTAGGGTAGTTATAATATAGCAATTCACCACTGCAGTTTATATAGACACCTGTTTTCCCATTTTTCGTGCAATGCATAAGCGAAATAGTAAAAAAGCAAAAGATTAAGAATTTTAATTTTTGTAATTTTCGCATATTAAATGGTTTTTTTGCGAATCCCTAATTTACTTTAGATAGGATACACTGTAAATATATTTGAAATCCTTGACTTGCAAATTTTTATATTTAACTTCAATAAGGAATATTTAATCAATTCATCATTTTGGCCCATATTTTCTAGTTTCTCGTATATTATTTTAGCAGAATATGTGACAAAGTCTATCTTTACACTTCTAAAATTAGAATATAAAAGAAAATGAGCTCTTCACATTCGCATTCGCAAAACTCAAAAATTACCCTTGCTGGATTATTAATTACACTAGGTATTATTTTTGGCGATATTGGGACATCCCCTTTGTACGTAATGCAAGCTATTGTAGGGTCAAGGGTGGTTTCAGAAGAATTGATATTGGGAGGGCTTTCATGTGTGATTTGGACCCTGCTGATTATCACTACATTCAAATATGTGTTCCTTGCTTTAAATGCTGATAATAATGGTGAAGGAGGGATTTTTGCACTATATGCGCTGGTGAGGAGATTCAAATCAAAATACGTTATTTATCCTGCCATCATAGGTTGTGCAACCTTAATCGCTGATGGATTTATTACACCACCGATTTCTATTTCATCTGCTGTTGAGGGTTTGAATATGTTGTTTCCAAATACAGAGATTAATACTGTCCCTATTGTTATTTGTATTATCATTTGCTTATTTGTTTTTCAGCAAGTGGGGACTGAGATCGTAGGTATAGCATTTGGGCCGATCATGCTCCTGTGGTTTATTTGTATTGGTACACTTGGAGCAATTCAAGTGATGCAACATCCAGAAATATTGAAAGCGATAAATCCATATTATGGCTTTCAATTATTGTCGCATTATCCAAAGGGATTTTGGTTATTAGGAGCAGTTTTCTTATGTACTACTGGAGGTGAGGCGCTTTACAGTGATCTAGGACATTGCGGGAAGGCAAATGTGAGGTTTAGTTGGAATTTTGTATTGATTGCATTATTGCTTTGCTATTTTGGACAATCTGCATGGGTACTAGCCAATCACAATGGTCAAGTGATCGTAGATGCAGCTGGTGATCCAAATTTTCGTATATTTTATTCTTTGATGCCACAATGGTTTTTACCTATTGGAGTTGTATTGGCAACTTTAGCGACTATTATAGCGAGTCAAGCTTTGATTTCAGGTGTATTTACACTCGTGAATGAAGCGATGAAATTGAATCTTTGGTTTAATATGAAAGTGAATTACCCAACAAAGATGAAGGGTCAAATTTATATTCCAGGAATCAATTGGTTTCTAATGTTTGGCTGTATTTCAGTGGTTTTGATTTTTCAAAAGTCAGAGAATATGGAGGCAGCTTATGGTTTGGCTATCGCTGTTAACATGGTTATGACGACTTTACTTTTGGGATTTTACTATAGGATTAAGACTCATAATTTCACCATCAGTTTTATTGGCACTGTATTATTAATAATCATTGAAATGACTTTTCTTATTGCGAATTTAGAAAAGTTTGCACATGGAGGTTGGTTTTCAGTACTCATTTCTGTGGTCTTGGGATTGATGGTATATATCCTTTATAAGGCGCAAGTGTTAAAGAAAAAACATACTCAGTTTGTAGCTTTGAAGGACTATATTCCAGCTATCAAGGATCTTCAGGAAGATCAGACGATTCAGAAGGAAGCAAGTCATTTAGTGTATATGGCTATGGCTGGTGACAATCGATTGATTGACAGTAATATCATGTATTCAATTTTTCGCAAACGTCCTAAGCGAGCAGATGTCTATTGGTTTGTACATGTCGATATCGTAGATGATCCTTATACAAAGACTTACCATGTCAATACATTGGTCCCAAGAGAAGTGTTTTTTATTCATCTAAGATTTGGATTTAAAATAGAGCATCGTGTGAATGCTATGTTTTATCACATAGTGGAGCAAATGGAGAAAAATGGCGAGGTAGATACTAGAAGTCCATATCCATCTTTAAAAAGACACAATATGCCTGCCGATTTTAAGTTTGTGCTCTTACATTCAAGAGTATCTGCAGATACAGAATTGAATTGGTTTGATAACTGGGTTGTTAGAAGTTATCGGTTGATCAAGAGATTTAGTCTCCCTGCATATCAAGACTTAGGTCTAGAGATGGCAAATGTCGAAGAAGAGATTGTGCCAATTATATTAGGACCAAAAAAATCATTCGAGCTTACTAGAGAATTTTAAAAATAAATTAGTATTATATTTTTATCTGATATTACAAGTCTGTAACAGTATATTTGCACTTTTTTAAAATTAAAATAAGGCAAATGAGCTCATCTCATTCTCATTCTCATAATTCTAAAGTAACTCTGGCAGGTTTGTTGATTACACTTGGAATTATTTTTGGAGATATTGGGACATCTCCACTTTACGTGATTCAAGCGATCGTAAAGGATAGGGTAGTGACTGAAGAGTTGATCCTTGGTGGTTTGTCCTGTGTATTCTGGACCTTGCTTATTATTACAACATTCAAATACGTTTTTTTAGCATTGAATGCGGACAACAATGGCGAAGGAGGAATTTTTGCACTGTATGCTCAAGTGAGAAGATTCAAATCTCCATATGTGATTTATCCAGCCATCATAGGTTGTGCAACATTGATCGCGGATGGATTTATTACACCCCCGATTTCGATTTCTTCCGCAGTAGAAGGATTGCATATGCTTTTTCCAGATACGCATATCAATACAGTACCAATAGTGATTATCATCATTATTTGTTTATTCTCTTTTCAACAGGTAGGGACAGAAATCGTAGGGAAAGCATTCGGGCCAATCATGTTGGTGTGGTTTACCATGATCGGTACATTGGGAGCAATTCAGGTGTTCTCCCATCCAGAAGTATTAAAAGCGATTAATCCATATTATGCTTTTAATTTGCTTTCAGAATATCCAAAGGGTTTTTGGATTTTAGGAGCTGTATTTCTTTGTACTACTGGAGGGGAAGCATTGTATAGTGACTTAGGGCATTGCGGAAAGAAGAATGTGAGGATGAGTTGGAATTTTGTATTAATAGCCCTCATGTTTACATATTTTGGGCAGTCGGCTTGGGTGTTTGCGAATCATGCCGGAAGCACTATTGTAGATGCTCATGGACATCCCAATTTTAGAATATTTTACAGCCTTATGCCACAATGGTTTTTGCCTATTGGCGTGGTGATTGCTACAATGGCCACAGTTATTGCGAGTCAAGCTTTAATTTCGGGAGTATTTACTTTGGTGAATGAAGCAATGAAACTGCATTTGTGGTTCCGTATGAAAGTGAATTATCCGACCAATTTAAGAGGGCAAATATACATTCCTGGCATTAATTGGTTTTTGATGTTTGGTTGTATTGCGGTGGTATTGATTTTCAAAAAATCAGAGAATATGGAAGCCGCTTATGGTCTTGCCATCACAGTCGACATGTTGATGACCACTTTATTATTGGGTTTTTTCTATCGAATTAAGACGCATAATTTTGCATTACCTTTTTTAATGACAGTCATTTTATTTACAATAGAGTCTACATTTTTAATAGCAAATCTTGAGAAATTCTCACATGGTGGCTGGTTCTCATTTTTAATTGCTGCAGTCGTAGCTGTGGTGGTTTCTGTATTGTTTTTTGCACAAAAACTTCGACAGAAACATACACAATTTGTCCCACTGAAGGATTATATTCCAGTGTTGAAAGACTTGCAAGAAGATCAAACCATTCAAAAGGAGGCGAGTCATTTAGTCTATCTTGCAATGGCTGGGGACAATCGTTTGATTGACACAAATATCATGTATTCGATCCTGCGCAAAAGGCCAAAACGTGCTGATGTATATTGGTTTGTGCATATTGACATTGTTGATGAGCCTTATACTAAAACATATCATGTCAACACAATAGTGCCAAGAGAAGTATTTTTTATTCATCTTCGGTTTGGGTTTAAAGTGGAGCATAGAGTGAACGCCATGTTTCATGAGATAGTAGAACAAATGGAAGCTAATGGAGAAGTAGATACGCGAAGCCCATATCCATCATTGCGAAGACATGGCATGAGTGCCGATTTTAAATTTATTTTACTGCACACTAGAGTTTCTGCTGATTCGGATCTCAATGCCTTTGAAGGATGGGTCGTGCGCACCTATCGTATGATCAAGAAATTTAGTCTACCAGCATATGAAGATTTTGGATTGGAAATGTCCAATGTTGAAGAAGAAGTGGTTCCAATATTTATAGGACCTAAGAAGGAAATGAATCTGATCAGACAGCATTAGTTTTAAGTGAATAACTAATAGTGAATAACTAATAGTGAATGACTAATAGTGAATGACTAATAGTGAATAACTAATAGTGAATAACTAATAGTGAATGACTAATAGTGAATAACTAATAGTGAATGACTAATAGTGAATAACTAATAGTGAATAACTAATAGTGAATAACTAATAGTGAATAACTAATAGTGAATAACTAATAGTGAATGACTAATAGTGAATGACTAATAGTGAATGACTAATAGTGAATAACTAATAGTGAATGACTAATAGTTTAGCAAGGCTTGGATTCCCTTAAACAATTGAATCACTAACAGAATAAACTAATGGTGAATCTTGATTTCTTTAACTAATGAGTCAATAACTCTTAGTTTGTTTACTCATATTTTAATTTTTACTCAAATATGAACTTTCAAATTTTCCTTGCTAATTTTCAATATCTATTAGTCTTTCCATGGCATTTGAAGCCGAAAGTCTAATGGCAAATATTGAAAACACGCGCATTCAAGAAAACCACAATTTTATAGTCCCAATGTTAATGGTCTTTAAAAAAGTCAACGCTATTCAGGCATCAACATCAACAACTTTTCACTTTTCACTTTTCACTATTAACTAACAACAACCTCCTCCATCATAAAAAAAGCTAGATTCGGAGATATAAATATTTTCATTTTGCAATGCTTTGAGATTATGAGCTGTTTTATCACAAATGGCCAATGGTTGGTTCTGCAAAAGCGTATGACCTTGTCGATCATCAAACAATTCATCCTCTCCAAAATAGATGGCTGACTTACCAGTAAAAACACATGGACCATCTTGTGGCATTGGATCTTTGATGGCACAGACCTCTACACTCTCGATAATGATATTTTCTTGAGCACCGGGATAATGCTTCGGACTTAATATCCGATATGGTCTTTTTGCTCGGATCTCTACGGTGCCAAAACCTACACTTGTGATCATGTCAATATAATCATTCAACGGGATTGCACCACTTAAGCATAATGCTCGTAATCTTTCATCATTCTTTAAAGCTTCAGGCATATCCATATCACAGATTGGATCAGAGAGGACTAATCTGCCATGAGGTTTAAGTACACGATACATTTCTTTTAATGCTTGATGTAAATCATCGGCCGTGAAAATATTGAACAAGCAATTTTGCGCGGCAACATCAATACTATTGCTTTCGACAGGGAGCGACAATGCACTTCCTTTGCGTATGTCAATAAATTCTTTTTTAAACCAATCGTTTTGCTGTTCAGCATCGATCAAATTATTTTGGCAAGCTGTAATCATTTCATCGACGATGTCTATGCCAATAACTGCAGATTTTCTCCTAGAGAAATAACTGAATTGAAGTAGCTCCATGCCACCACCTATCCCGACATACAATATACTTGGAGCATTGACCAAATCTCGAGGTGCGACAGTACTCCCACAGCCATAATTCATTTCCAACATGATTTTGGGCATACTTAGACCAGGCAACTGCCACACTGGAGTAGTCGTACAACACAATCCTACATCGGGTCTCAATGCGGCTTCTTTGTACACATCTATTGTAGTGTCTAAATAATTTGACATACTTTATTTTTTTACTTAACTACTAATTTTTTATAGCGTTTCTTTAAGCCATCTGAAAAATTCGCTTTGCCATAATAATCCGTTTTGAATTTTTAACACATGATGACCTTCATCAGGAATGTACAATAATCTGGATTTAACATTCTGCATTCGTGCTGCTGTAAAAGCTTCAAATGCTTGTATGTCGGGAATCCTATAATCACGTCCTCCTTGAATTATCAATATAGGCGTATTCCAATTTTGTACAAATTTATGCGGAGAATAGAGCTCATAAGATTTTGGTTTTTCTTTATTCCAGAATGGACCTTTTAAGTCATAATTTGCAAACCACATTTCTTCAGTAGAGCCATACCAACTATCAAGGTTATAACTGCCGCAATGTGATATAAATGTTTTGAATCGATTCTCGTGAATACCAGCAAGCATCATTACACTATAGCCTCCATAACTAGCGCCCACAGCACCAAGTCTAGATTTATCCACATAAGCTTTTACAGAAAATTGATCAATTGCTGATAAATAATCTTTCATCACCTGACCTCCCCAGTCTCCTGATATTTGCTCATTCCATGCAGTGCCCCAACCAGGCATTCCTCGTCTATTCGGTGCAACTACGATATAGCCATTAGCTGCAATCAATTGGAAGTTCCAACGGAAAGAATAATATTGCGATAGTGCGCTTTGTGGTCCGCCTTGACAGTATAATAAAGTTGGATATTTTTTTGATGGATCAAAATCTGGTGGATAGATGACCCATGCCAACATTTTCTTTCCATCAGTCGTGTTGATCCATTCCTTTTCTACTTTACTCATTTTTATTTTTGAGTAAGCCTCATCGTTTACTTTAGTGAGTTGTTCAGATTTTCCATTACTGATATCGACTGCATAGATTTCAGTGGCATGATTCATATCTGTTCTGCTGCAAATTAGTTTATTTCCTATCTGAGCTATCACAGCAGTGTAATCACAAATTTCTTCAGAAATTTGTCTGATTACAGGTTTGTTTTCAAAGTCAATATTTACTTCAAAGAGTTGAACAGCACCTCTAAATGGAGCATTGAAATATATTTTTTTATTGTCCTTTGAAAAAATAAAACCATTGACAGATTCATCCCAGTCTTTAGTGAGGTTTACTTTTTTATTTGTCTTAAGATCAGCTATGATGATGTCATTTTTATCAGCTTCATATCCATCTCTTGCCATGGATGTCCATGCAAAATAATTCCCATTAGAAGAGAATAGAGGATGTTTGTCATATCCATTCATGCCTTCAGTAAAATTCTTAGTTTTGCCAGTCGCCAGTTCATAAAAATAGATGTCAGAGTTAGTGCTTATAGCATATTCTTTTCCAAATTTTTTGACTGCTACATAGGCGATCATTTTACCCTCTGGACACCATGCTAGATCATCAGTTCCCCCAAAAGGTGTTGTTGGCGAGTCCCAAGCTTCATTAGGCATAAGATCTTTTTCATTAGTGATGGCACCATTATTATAATCTGCCACATGGACATGATTGAATATCCCATCTTCCCAGACATTCCAATGTCTGAACATAATATCGTCATAGATTTTTGCTTCAGTTTTTGGGAGGTTTGGATAAAGGTCTGATTTGGTTTGCATCGCATTTACACCGCGAGAAAAAAGGATGTTTTTTCCATTTGGTGAAATGATGAAATTGCTATACTCGGCATCTTTTGTTAAACTTACTGGCTTATTATCACTAGTAGAAAAATTGCCACTTTTATCAATTAAATATGAACCTGACTTATCGAAACTAATCCCTCCGATGTAGGCATTTGTATTTGAAATATTTGTTGATTTTTTTGAAGCAAAATCATATTGAATTAATTGTGTATTGCTTTTATTAGATTCTTTATCATAATAGCTTACGGTATACAACAATTGTTTGTCATCAGCTGTGACGCCCAATGCGTTTACCCGCCCTAATGACCACAATAATTCAGGAGTCATGGTTTGGGATGAAAGCGAGTGAAATATTAAAATGAATAGATGTAAAAAAACTAACTTTTTCATAAAGAAACTTTTATTAAAAAAAATTCATGACCTTTTTCAAGATCATGAATTAAATATATTTTTATATTCTGTTCGAATCAATCGAATTTAATCTCTACTAGTAAATTTGGATAGCAATCTTAAGATTTCTAAATATAACCATACCAAGGTAATGATCAATCCCATTCCAGCAAACCACTCCATGTGTTTTGGAAGTCCAGCTTGTTGACCTTTTTCAAAAAAATCAAAATCTAATAATAGATTTAATGAAGCGATCACCACGACTACCAGACTGAATCCAATACCAAGTAAACCTGTGCTGTGTATCATTGGTACTTGTATGTTGAAAAAACTCAATACGAATGAGACCAAATAAGTCAACATGATCGCACCAGTAGCCATCATGATTACTGAGCGAAGTCTTTGAGTTACTTGAATTATTTTTGCCTTATACAAAAACAACATCAAAAATAAAACACCAATAGTAAGACTAACTGCATGGAAAATAATACCATCAAATGCATAAGAATAGGCTAGTGATATCGTACCAACAAATACCCCTTCGACGATGGCATAAATTGGCGCAATAAATGGTGACCATTCTTTTTTAAATGAAGCGATTAAAACTAATACCAATCCTAAAATAGCTGCTGGAAGCAAAAACAATTTATTGGGAAAAGTCCATCCGAAGTCAGCCCCAATTACTAATAAAACAGCTAAAAAGAGTGTTTTATTCACTGCTCCAGATGCTGTCATTGACTCAGACCTGCTGACATATCCTGTATTGTCAAGAATGGTTTGTTTTAAAACAGGATTTGAACTTTCTTTAAATAGGTTAAATGCCATATTAATTTCGTTTTTTATTGATACGAAGGTATTACAATTTTTGCTTATTTAAAATATTTTTTTTGCTATTAATAAATAGTGAATGAACAATAGACATAGAGATATTAGCCTTTCCTAATGTATTTTTGCAGTTCAAATAATGAAAATTCATGATCAGTGCGGTTAATATATCTTTAGCTTATGGCAAAAGAATCCTTTTTGATGAAGTAAATGTCTCATTTACAAAGGGAAATTGCTATGGTATTATTGGTGCTAACGGAGCGGGAAAAAGTACATTTCTTAAAATTCTGAGTGGAGAACTAGCACCCAATAAAGGTTGGATAGAGATAAGCCCAGGAGAAAGAATGGCAGTCTTAAAGCAAAATCAATTTGAATTTGATGATTTTACCTGCATCAATACTGTAATCAAAGGGCATAAGCGCTTATGGGAATTGATTGAGCAGAGAGAAGCCATTTATTTGAAAGAGGATTTTAACGAAGAAGATGGAAATAGAGCAGCAAAATTAGAGGAAGAGTTTGGTGAAATCGGAGGCTATATGGCCGAAAGTGATGCAGGCTCATTGCTGAGTGATCTAGGTGTAGAAGAAAAATATCATCAGCTAAAGATGGTTGATTTACCAGGACCATTAAAAGTAAGGGTTTTATTGGCTCAAGCCCTTTATGGAAATCCAGATATTTTATTGCTCGATGAGCCTACGAACGGATTGGATGTCGAGACAGTGGGTTGGCTTGAGAATTTTTGGCGGATTACCAGAATATCGTCATTGTCGTCAGTCACGATAGACACTTTCTTGATGCGGTGTGTACTCATGTCGCTGATGTCGATCGTCAAAAGATCAGTCTCTACACTTTTAGTGCGAATGCTTCAAAGAGTAAACAAGCTACGAGTCGGAAGAAAGCTTTGGATAAGTTGGCTATAGAAGAGATTAAGCCATCTTCAAGAAAATATCCAGGAATTGTCTTTAAGCCGGAGAGAGAGGTAGGCGACCAAATATTATTGGTCGATTCTTTGAGAGCAGCTACAGATGATCGGGTATTGTTTAGTGACATCAGCTTTAGAGTAAACAAAGGCGATAAGATCGCTTTGGTGACCAAGGATCAGACTGCAATACATACATTCTTTGATATCATACAAGGTGAGATAGCAGCACAAAATGGCCGTGTAGAATGGGGGATCACTATTACAAAAGCTTATTTGCCCAATGAAAATGCGGAGTTCTTTAAGAATGCTGTGAATCTTATGGATTGGTTAAGAGAATATGTACCACCAACGATAACTGACGTCGATGAGTTGTTCTTGAGAAGTTATCTAGGAAGAATGTTATTCACAGGGGATGAAGTAATGAAGATGACTAATGTACTCAGTGGAGGTGAAAAGGTGAGATGCATGTTGTCAAAAATGATGCTTCAAAATCCGAATGTGCTCTTACTCGATGAACCTACCAATCACTTAGATTTGGAAAGTATTCAAGCATTCAATGAGAATATGACATCTTTTAATGGCAATATATTGATCAGCTCTCATGACCATACTTTCATGCAGACAGTTTGTAATAGAGTCATTGAATTGACCCCAAAAGGAACGATAGATAGATTGGTAAGTTTTGATGAGTATCTTTCAGATCAAAAGATCAAAGCATTGCGTGAAGAAATGTATAGCTAGAATATCTACAGATTGTTATTTTAATACTGTAAAATCGCTAGAAATTCTTTTGACGATATCATTTTGAATATACTCAATGGTATAAATATATACTCCAGGGTTTACCATTTTATTTCTATAGTACCCATTCCATCCGGCTTCTTTGACATTAGAGCTAAATTTTTTATTCTCAAATAATAATTCTCCCCATCTATTATAAATTCTTAAATAATTTATACTTAATGGATTTTTGCTCACTGGAAAAAAGATGTCATTTAAGCCATCATCATTAAATGATACTGCATTTGGAAAATATATCTCATTTTGGTCATTCACAACAATTCTGATTTTTCTTGTGAGTGAACATCCATAAATATCTTCAATTTTTACATAAATATCTTGGTTAAAGTTTGCCGTGATCACAGGTACTTCACATTGATCACAATTGAGTTGATCGCTTGGACTCCATGAGATTAATTTAATCTTGTCTTTAGAAGATTTGAAAGTCAAATCAATATTTCTGCTTTCGCCTTTATTGAAATATAATATAGAATCAACATCAAAATCAAGCGCTCCTTCATTGTCAATGATTGCCGTGTCGGTGAACAAACAATCATTATCATCCTTAATCAATAATGGATAATTTCCGCTTTTCAAATTGGTAAAATTAAAATTACTTTTAAAACTTTGGCCGCCATCTATTGAAAATAAATATGGAGATTTACCACCCAAAATATTGCATAAACAAATTTCACCATTTGATCCGTTACATGTCTCATTAATAACCTCTAGACCAATATCTTTAATTCTATTTGTATCTGCTTTTACTTCGAAAATATCAGAGTAAAAACAACCATTTTCAGGATCCGTAATGATGCATGCATATAATCCCGGTTCATTGACTTGGAGGCTAGCTTTGTTTGATTTAAAACCATTTGGTCCATCCCAATCCAATATAAAGGATGAATTAAAATTTGATGCTATAAGGTTGGCAAAACTTTGTTTGCAAGTAATTGAGTCACCAGTAACTTTAACAAAGGGAATATTTACATTTTTTGATATGTAAACCTCAAAAATCTCTTTACACCCAAAAATATTTTCAGCACTTATTTGATAAGTTCCTGAATCTATAATGGTCGGATTTATCAAGTTTGAACTAAAACCATTTGGCCCAGTCCACTTGATTGTTAGGCCAGTGTCGTTTGTAACTAACACTTGATTTAATGAATTTTTGACACATGTTATTGTATCTTTTTTTACTGAGATTATTGGTTTGATTTTGTTTTCAGTGATTGTTTTACTTGTAGTTGTTATACATCCATATTCATTGATGAGTTCCAATGAATAAGTTCCAGGAATTGTAGTTTTTATAATCTTATTTGTACTTGAGAAATTGTTCGGTCCAGTCCATTTGATATTATGTTGTGCAGATCCTGTAGAATAGTTAAGTACAACAGTATCATTTTTACAAGTTAGAATGCTGTCATTTGCTATAATAAATACTTCAGGAACTTCTCCTATTTTTATGATTCGTATTTCTTTTGTAGCCACACATCCATTCATATCCGTGACAAAAAGGGTATAAATACCTGAATCCTTAACAGTGGGATTGGCAATAGAAGACTTAAATCCATTTGGTCCTATCCAAGAAAAAGTAACCCCTGAAGTGCTAGAACCTCCATCTAGTGTGATGATCGATTTAGCGCATGTGATCGTATCATCTTTAGCAAAAATATTTGGTAAAATATCTTTCTGAATAACTCGAATAGAATCCAAACTTCTACATCCATTTTTACCAATTATTTCTAAATAATATAAACCTGGTGAAGTGACAATTTCCTTTTGTTTTTTGCTTGAAAAGTTGTTCGGTCCTGTCCAAGTAAAATCTTCCCAATCAGAAAGTGGAATAGACTCTAGAAAAGCAGTTGAATTGCACTTTATCGTATCTGCTGATAATTGTGATAATGGTAATTTTTTATCCTCAAATACATTTTGTGAATAGAAATTTTTACAGCCATTTTTTCCTTCGATTTCTACTTCCAACAATCCACCTTGGGTCAACATGACTTGACTTGTGTTAGATATAATATTGTTTTGTATGCGCCAAACAAATGAAATATTATTGCTGTCAGGCACTATTTTTGGAACAACCACTGGAGATTTACAGCTAATAGTGTCCACAGTAAAAATCAAATTTGGCTTTGCCGTATCCAACGAAATTTCTATTTGTTTTTTATCTATACATCCGTTGAGTCCTGTCAATTCAAGAGAATATGTCCCAGCATTGCTCGTCAAAATGGAACTGTCACTCGATTGAAATGCATTGGGTCCTTTCCATAATATTTGAGAAATTTTTTCTGTACTATTAAAGTATAAGTTCACACTTTTTTTTCTGCAATTCAATGTGTCATCGACCACACTGAAAACTGGAGGATTTGTGTTTTTTAAAATATTAAATTGTTGTTCATTATAGCATCCATTTGGCGCGATAACGCGCAGGATATAATTCCCTGAATCGATGATGTCAATACTAGAATTCTGATTAAGAACTAAGCCATTCTGCCTCCATTCAAATGCAACATTTGAAGTGGCACTCTTCCCGAATTTAGTAATACTTTGCTTTAAACAAGTGAGTGTATCTGGTGAAAGATTTTCGATATCTGGAATTGCAAAATCAGAAAAAACAAACACTGAATCAAATCCAACACAAGCATCCTTTGTAAGGATGTTTACATAATACCATCCCGATTCTTTAACTTTTGGATGAAATTCTTGAGAAGTAAAGGAATTAGGTCCAGTCCATGTTACAGTTCCAGAAGTATCTGAGATGAGTAAAATTCTGATTTCTGTTTGTTTACAATTCAAGGTATCTGCTTTAAATTTGATTGGTAGATTTTTTTTATAATCAATCACATAAAACGAATCCTTAGCGATACATCCAATGCTATCTATTGCAGTTACAAAATGCCAACCCGTATCTCGAGTAAATATATTGCTATTGTTTTTTGTAGTTCCATTTGGATATTTCCATGTATAATTCATGTTTTTGAGTGCTACATTGGCATTTAATAAAATGGAATCCTTACTACAAGTAATTGTATCTCCTTTTATCAATATGCTATAGATATTTCGTTGATCTTGAATAAAAACTGAAGCTGTATTTGTACAGCCAAATCCATCTGTAACAGTGAGAAAGTATTGACCTGATTCTAATACATTTTCCTTAAACCGGTTGCTCATAAAATTATTAGGTCCTTCCCAATTATATTCATAATCCACCACTGAATTAGCTTCAATCACGCCATATCCCGGTATACATTTTATAGCCGTGCCTTTTGCTTGAAGTGAAGGTGGTTTTACACTGCCATTTACGGTGACTTCTTTTTCCGCTTCACATCCATACTGACCTTTTACTTTAAGTTTATAATTGCCAGGAGCATCGATTTGAACTTTACTCATATTGGTAGCGCCTATTATTTTACCATTAGTAGTGGACCACTCATAAGTCACACCAGTGCTCGGTTTTGAAGCTGATCCATCTATGGTCAAAGGACGATTTTTACAATTTATTTCTTCTGGATCTGTGATCATTGCTTCTATCTCATACACAGTAACCTTCACATCATCTTTTTCTTCACAACATTCTTTAAATGATACATCATCAAAAGCAAAAGCATTTCCAAATGCCCCATTTGTTGAATTTGCAAAACAAATCGTGGCACTGGTGTTCCCTCCTGAATTCCATACTCCTGACACTTCATCCCAAGAACAAATGCCAGATGTGGCTCCAGAAGTTATAGTTACATTATTTATTTTCATTACTATATTAGGAGTAAAGAAAAAATTAAAAACACTCATTATCCAAAAACTAAATTTGTAATCTCGACCTGGATTTACTGCTATCGTTTGACACCAAAAATTTTGACCTACGCCGCCACTGCCGTGGCAAACCATTGAGTTTGCGCCTCGGGTCGAACATCCAAATTGTGAGCTAATTTGTGGGTAAGTAAAGATAGAATAATTTGAATTTGAACTTGTAGGCAATGACATCCATCCTACTAAATTATAACTTGTAGTTGATGGAGAGATACCTCCTTCTAATCCACCATTTACAATTAATTCATTTGACATAGCCCTAGCAGTAAGCGTATAAGTCGTCGTTACAGTCGGATTAGCGGTTGGTTTTAATTTGGTTGGATCATCCAATCCATCTGCTGACTGCCACTCCAATGTTGGGGCATTTCCTCCAATAACACTAGCATTCAATATTTTTCCTTGCCCCTGACATATTGTGATATCTGGCCCTGCATTGACCATTAGTCCACATGCATTAGGTAATTTTACAGCAATTGCTGACTCATCACAAACATCGGATTTTGAAAATTTTATTGTGCTTTGGGCTACAACATCAATAATCACAATCGCAAGAAAAAAAGTAAATAAACTGAATTTTTGCATGGGATTTACACTACTACATCTTTTAACAAAGCAGTGTTAAAAATAATATGCTTTTTGATATTCTTCAAAAATATCTTTTTGAATTATTTTTTGAAGGCCTAATTTCAAAAATTTAATTTGTCAAAGCTTCATCCAATCAAACTTAAACCCATATATTGAACCAAAAACCAAGCCGAGAATCAAAGGAATTAACAAAAACACTATTAACAGTTGAAAATACCAACGTGGAATTTTACTAGGCTCTATCCATTCTACAATATAACTGATGATTAATATAAAAAAGCTAATCATAGTTATAAGTATGCTTAAGAAACTAGCCCAAAAATCATTGATTAGCCATAGACTTGCTAAAATTAAAGTTAAAATTATTGAAGTTTTTAAAATTGGGAAATTTTTTATATCTTCTTGGCGTTGATTTTGCATGAATGAATTTTATTCAAATCTATTAAACCGAATATGGTGATGCTAAAGTATATATTTATTTTGTATAGGTGTTTATTTTCAGTTTCTTTGATCTCAGCTCAAGCTGTAAATGAACAAGAATTGAAGCAGAAATATGATGCTCGAATCAAGCTTTCCCGCATCGATGATGTCTATATTCCCAAAAATACTGAGGATGCACTAGAACAACTCTTTAAGTTGTCGGATAGCACTGGAAGGAATAAAATGAAAGCTACGACTGAAGACATCATCGCAAGTAAATTGCATTTTAGCTTGGGAAGATGGATAGAACTGAACTGGTCACTCGTGGAAGGAAGCAGATTGAGTCATTATTACCGTTTAAAGGGAATGTCACATCCAGACGATATCGTGGATCTCCTGTTGAGAGGCTTGTATCGCAAGGTGAATGGAAAAGAATTGGATGAAGCAGGCTTAATCAAAAAATATGTGGACAAACGCAAATCAGAGCATGAAGTAGAGCTGCGTAAAGCAAAGACAATCAAATCCTAAGCTAATTTAGTTTATTTATATCTTACACTTAATATTTAACTATAATCTGTTGATTTTGATGCTAGAAATGTTGCATTGTATAAAATAGATTTGTTTTTTCAATAATTTATTACATACATTTGCCGCGTTTTTTTATAAAGAAAAGAAGCCTATGGCTAATAAATTACTTATCGTCGAGTCACCTGCAAAGGCAAAAACCATCGAAAAATACCTTGGATCGGATTTTAAGGTCAAGTCAAGTTATGGTCACATTAGAGATTTAGATAAAGGTGTCAAAGGCATCGAAATTGATAATAAGTTTAAACCAAACTATATTGTATCACCTGAAAAACTCAAAGTTGTTTCTGAACTTAAGGATTGGGTAAAGAAAGTAGATGAAGTATGGTTAGCGACGGACGAGGACCGAGAGGGTGAAGCCATTTCTTGGCATTTATGTGAGGTCTTGGGACTTGATCCGAAAGTAGTGAAACGCATTGTATTTAGGGAAATTACCAAACCCGCTATACAAAAGGCAATCACTGTTCCTAGAAATGTAGATTTAAATCTTGTCAATGCTCAGCAGGCAAGACGTGTTCTTGATAGACTAGTTGGCTTTGAACTTTCGGAAATACTTTGGCGAAAAGTAAAAAATAAATTATCAGCAGGAAGAGTACAGTCGGTTGCAGTTAAGTTGGTCGTAGATAGAGAACGTGAGATACAGGACTTTCCAGTTACTCCATATTTTAAGGTAGAAGCACTCTTCAATACCAAATCAGAATCCAAGAATTTAGTTAAGGCGACACTCAAAAAACGCTACGATTCAAAAACTGATGCCAAAGCTTTCATAGATAAATGTGTTGATTCCACATATAAAGTTGAGGCGGTGACCGTTAAACCTGTCAAGCGAAATCCTGCTCCTCCATTCACGACTTCAACATTACAGCAAGAGGCAAGTAGGAAGTTAGGTTTTGGTGTGAATAGGACGATGTCTGCAGCACAAAAATTATATGAGGCGGGTATGATTACCTATATGAGAACAGACAGTACCAGCATTTCTGATCTTGCCTTAAGCGCAATGGCGATTGAGATTGAAAAAGCAGTTTGGAAAAATATTTACACACAAGACAGTATAAAACAAAAAATGCATCTGCTCAAGAGGCTCACGAAGCGATAAGACCAACTTATATGGATCTTCCATCGACTGGAGCAGATTCCGATCAAATTAAATTATATGATTTAATTTGGAAAAGGGCGATGGCATCTCAGATGTCAGCTGCAGAATTAGAAAAAACTGAAGTAGATATTTCTATATCAAAAGCAAAAGATGAAATGTTTATTGCTGAAGGTGAGGTATTGCTGTTTGATGGATTTCTTAAGTTGTATATCGAATCTAATGATGAAGAAGATGAAGAGAATGGATCTTTACTTCCTCCAATGAAGAATGGCGATATATTGACCTATCAAAAGATATCTGCGATAGAGCGCTTTACGAGACCAGCAGCAAGATATACTGAAGCAAGTTTAGTGAGAAAACTGGAAGAATTGGGAATCGGAAGACCTTCCACCTATGCCCCGACCATCAGTAAGATTATGGAAGAGGGAAGAGGGTATGTTGTAAAGGAATCTCGCGAAGGCACAGAAAGAAAATATCAAACTATAACATTACTTGCAGGAAAAATCAAAGAAGAGATTTTAGTTGAAAATACAGGAGCAACAAAGAATGCTTTGTATCCAACAGATATTGGAATGGTGGTCAGTGATTATTTGACCAGTCATTTTAAGGATATCATGAATTATGGCTTCACAGCTGAAATCGAAAAAGACTTTGATGAGATAGCTGATGGTAGCCGCGATTGGGTAAAAATGATCGACGAGTTTTATTGGCCTTTTCACTCGACTGTCAGCAATGTGATGGAATTGGGTGAGAGAGCCAAGGGTAGACGAGAATTAGGAACAGACCCAGAGTCTGGAAGAATGGTTCTTGTACAACTTACTCGCTTTGGACCTGTCGTTCAGATAGGTGATAGAGATGAGTTGCCAGAAGGTGAAAAACCTCGTTTTGCGAATCTTAAACGCGGTCAAAACATGGAGACCATCAGTTTTGAAGAAGCAATGGAACTCTTTAAGTTGCCACGCGAACTTGGAGAATATAATGGCGAAGCATTGAGTGTAGGTGCAGGTAGATTCGGCCCTTATGTGAAGATCGGAGAGGCATTTGTGTCGATCCCGAGAAATATCGATCCATTGGAGATCAGTGTGGAACAAGCGATTCAACTCGTCAAAGAAAAACAAGCAGAAGATGCACCAATAGGACATTATAAGGAGTTGCCTATCACTAAGGGTAAAGGTAGATTTGGTCCATTCATAAAATGGAACGGTATGTTTATCAATGTACCTAGAAGAATAGATTTCGATAAAATAACTGTTAAAGAAGCCATTCCGCTTATCGATACTAAAGAAGAAAAGGAGGCTAATAGGTATATTCATCAGTTTACTGAAGATGGTTTTTCTGTCGAGAATGGAAGATGGGGGCCGTATATTAAATTCGGTAAAAAAATGATGACAATTCCAAAGATTGGTGATCAAAAAGTTACAAGTGAAATGGCAGCAACTATGACACTTGAAGATTTTAAGAAAATCATCGTCGCTCAGATTCCAACTGCTTTTGATAAAAAGGCAACTAAGAAAAAAGCAACGGAGAAAAAATCAGCTCCAGCTAAAAAAACTACTGCAACTAAATCTAAACCAGCAGCCACAAAAAAATCAAGTCCCACAAAAGCAAAAAAATAGGCTTTGATTGATTTTTTTGGTTAAATTCACGTCAAAATTTCTAATGATGATGTGTAGATTTTTATTGCTAATATTTCTATTCAATTCCTATATTGCTTTATCACAATCATGGCAGATTGTTAAGAGTTTTAATCCAGAGCAGACATTACACAGTGTAGATTTTTTGGATGGCTTGACAGGTTATACTGTTGGCGCATTGTATAATAATTCTAACTTCAATATTCATCGCACCACTGATGGTGGGAAGACATGGGTGGATCAAAATTCTGGCTACACAGGAATGCGTTTTATGAAAATTTGGTATCAAGATAGAGATATATGTTATATGTCTAGCAATGATGGCATCATCATAAAAACGATTGATGCAGGTCTCACTTGGAAGACCTTAAAGACAGGAACTACAGAACAAATTTGGGGTTTGCATTTTACAGATAAAAATACTGGATATGCATGTGGGAGTAGAGGGCTATTGATGAAGACAATCGATGCTGGAGAGACCTGGGAGATTTTACCCAATCCCAAAATTAATTTGTTACAGTCTATATTTTTTATCGATAAAAATATAGGGCTTGCTGTTGGATCGAATATTCTTTTGAGGACTACGGACGCTGGGTCGACGTGGACTGAAGTGAAAAATTTTCCATATAAAGCTCCTGCTGATTGGCTTCGCAAAATAGTATTTCCCACATCATCCATAGGTTATGCTTGTGCAGATATTGGGAGAATATATAAAACAACTGATGCGGGAGAGTCGTGGGTTTCATTAGAGTCGGGTGTTCAGGAGGCTTTAATGGATATGGATTTTGTCGATGAGAATATTGGGCTTGCTGTGGGTTTTAATGGGACGATATTAAAGACAGTTGATGGCGGATTGAACTGGACATTGATGCCAAGTCCAGCTGGAATAGATCATAATTTTGGAATTGATATGGTCGATCAAAACTTGGCTTTTATTTGCACACATCGAGGAAAAATACTGAAGATTCAAAACTTAACAAGCATCAAAGAAATTGAAATAACAAATCTTGACATTTACCCAAATCCTTGTAGTGATTTTATTCAACTGACTGATGTAATGCAAGGACCTTCATCATATAAAATTTATACATCTGATGGAAAAGAAGTATTATCCCAAGAATTAGTTGAATCAAAAAATACAAAGATTTCAGTTAGCTCATTGCCCACTGGAACATATATTATTCGCATGATTCAGGATGATAAAATGCAGCAAAGTCGATTTGTAAAAATGTGATTTGATTGAATATTACATTTTGAATTGAAAAGCGCGATGCAATATTTATTTTTTAAAAAATATATTCTATCTAAATAAAAATGGAACATAAAAAACAAAAACTTCGGTCTCTCCCAAGTTTTTTTATACGACTGCTCCGTTATGCAACTTTTGCATTTGGATTAATCTTAATTTCATTGCTCATTGGAATAATAGGCTACCATCATTTTGGTGAAATATCATGGCTAGACAGCTTTCATATGAGCAGTATGATATTGACCGGAATGGGACCAGTTGTAGAAATGAAAACGCCAACGGCAAAGATTTTTTCTTCACTATATGCGCTATACAGTGGCGTAGCATTTTTATTACTGCAGTCTTTTTGCGCCGATCATACATCGACTGCTACATATACTTCATATTGAAGATGATGAGGCTAAAGATTGAGGCAAGATTGGTAATTAGGTCTGAAATAAATAGTTAGATCTTTTTCACCAGCATAGCAATATAAATTGTAAGAATTGGCGAAACCTTGAGCCAATTTAGAATTTATATTACGGTTATAGCAAAAATGCCTTTGAATGAATGAAGTGGTGCGGAGCAACGAGTGAACGATTTCATCGATAACGAAAGAACCGTCCAACCTTGACAGCTTGGCCCTCGTCGTTTTTTGATGAACGATGCAATCGAGGAGATCACTGATAAGGAGAGAACGACCTCCATAAGTCAGCCAAAGAAAATGAACGCGTAAAAACTACTCTTGCAAATCTTAGAATGGCGATTAATCAAAAGAAGTGCATGATTTTTTGATTATTATTATTAGAAATCTTGCATATAAAAATAAAGAATCTAACTTAAAAGACATTTATAATGAGAATATAGTTTTTGAGCAGACCCTAATTAATTTTTAATTAATTTTCTCAGTTTGTTTTCCATTTTAAGGAAATAAATGGCTGGTGGCAAATTTGAAATATCAATTTCATTGCCAAAGCCTTTTTTGATCGATTCTCCATTTAGATTCATGATATTCCATTCTGTCATGGTATCAAATTGGATCTTGTTCTGACTTGGATTAGGATAAAATGAAACGAGTTCAAGAGCCTCGTTTTTTTCATCTTTTGTTGCGACTGTATTTTCTAACATAAATTTCTGCATCCAATTCCAATGAACCTTCGGCGCATCAAAAAAATGATTTTCACCATTGGGGTAGGCATGTGCTAAGGCTTTGACTAGAATAAATTTGAATTCATATCCAGTTCCGGGTCCAGGATTTTTAGGGAGGTAAGTTGCAACGACTACTTGGTTTGTATCTCCCACGATAGTATAACTCGATTGCAAATTAAAATTGCGTATATGATTATTCGCTATTCTAAAATGCTTGCCATTTTGAATTGGAATTCCAGCTTGTGATAATAGTGTATCAAGGTAGATTAGAGGGATTTCTGGTCCAATATTTCCTGGGCCGTAATCTTTATTTCCCACTTGGAATAGGACAGGCAATTTTCGCTTTGGAATGTACACTGTGTCGATGTAAAATGATGCTGCATTTTCTGCTACAGCTGCGAGTACATCACTCATTTCTACAGCACACTTTGATGCCATGGCACCGCCATTAGAGAAGCCATTCAAGTATATTCTTTTTGCATCGATTTTGTAATCTTGCTTCATTTCTTCAATGATCCTGCGCAAGAATTTAATATCATCTGCACCTGTTTCACCTGCTTGGAATACCCATTCTGCATCAGGACTTGTATTCCACTTTGTGATCGTCTTATTTTCTCCATCAGTGAAGATTCGATAGCGCAAAGCAGAAGGGTAGACCACTATAAAATTTTCTTTCTCACTGAGTTCCTTCCAGCCATGATTCTCATAAAAGTCATCACCGCTACCTCCTGTCCCATGAAGCATAAAAACTAAAGGAACTTGAATACTGTGATCATAGATTACAGGAACGTGAATAATGTATTCTCTCGTAAATCCATCCACGAGGATCGTTTTTTTAAGCTTGCCATTAACACATGCATTATGTGAATTGATTGATGTGTTAAAGCTATTTCCAAATATGGATAAGGGCAATAAAAACAGAACGAGGTAAAATAAATTTGATTTCATATGGGGTAATTTTTGTTCACAAATATAGTGAAAATTAATTTCTCAATATATGATTTGTATATTTGTTTGATCTTCTGATTTGATTGTTCCAAAAGTTCCAGGTTCTAATCTTTTATTTAGAAACTTAGGATGCTTGGTATAGCTTTTCTTTGATTCGGCTTATTTTTAATAGTGCTCCTACATCAACGCATCATTTTTAATGTTTGAGTATCTCCTGATGTATTAGTTATTTTTAAGTAATAAATACCTGAGCTTAAATGATCTATTTTTAATTGATAACTATGTTGAAAATAGATTAATTCTTTGCTTACTATTTTTCCTTCTGAGCTGATGATTTCCAGTTGTAGTTTTTCAGTTGGATTACATGCGTTGGATCGCAAGATGGAATTAGCATCTACAAAATAATTCTCTTGCTTAATATACTCATGACTAGAAGTTACGATTGTATCACAACTACTCCCTTTTAAAGGCCCTAGTCTATAATTTGGAAAAAAAGGTAATGTACCTTCAGTTAAGGAAGACAAGATAATACCGTGCTGTTCCACATTACAATCCAATCCTTTTTTATCTGGTTCATGAATCACAGATAAAGTAAATCCATTCGATCCAAAGACACTATAATAAATTTTACCATCAGCAGCAAGTCTACCAGTGTAAAAACTTGTGCTCCAAGCTCCAAAGTAGATCAAGCCATCCCATTCTGCGACTAGTATTGGCTGAGAAGAACGAATGGTGGGAACATGATATTGCCATATCTTATTGTAAGAATTCACATAAAGATATTCTCCGGATTGTGAGAATTCGACACTGCCGAAGACGCTGGAAGTATCTAAGAAGGGCAATGAGATGGGATCATAAAATCTGCCTTCACATCGATCAAATCGAAATAATTCAATGCCATCTTCAGGTAGTATTCGAGCAAAGTAATCGCCATTAGAACTAAAGACACAATTACCATGGGCATCTACTGTTGCATAAGATATGCCTATTTTTTGCGAATGGTGTAATCTCGGTCCTGAAGGATCGAGTAATGTAAAATGAAATATTGGATTTACGGATTCTTTTGTGACTATCCAATAGTCTCTTCCATTTGCATGTAATACTGCATTAAGTTCTCCATCACCTATAATACTTTCAAACACTGTTTCATTTTTTGCCACACAAATTCCATCTGGATAAGCTGGAGTAATATCAATTTTAGAGTAAAACAATCGATCTATATAGTTACTCCACTCTCTTCCATTTTTTTTCATTCCAAGCAGATAGCGTTTATGAAAGAGATAATATTCATGATCAGAATTTGGCTTTGGAAGAAATAATGCACCATTTATCATGGGATATCCATGCCCCACAAATCTGTTCCATAAAATGCCTGGATTAATTGTATCGCCATTTTTAAGTATTTCATGTTTACGATTAAATATCCTGCTTCCATCTGTATAAAATAGTAGCTCACCATTTTTATCAGAAATACAATTTGTGGTAAAACTCATTTGTGAGTCATTAATCTTATGGATCATGCTTGTATCTAGCTGTGAATTGCGAAAATTAAGTTGCACAATACTTTGATTTGGAAAGGGCCATGGTTTATTACTAATAAAATAATGCCCATCTCCCAAAATCCAATTCAAATCATGCCACTGTGTAGTGGCATGATTTGAGATAAGATTAAAAATAATTAAAGAAATTATTTTTATTAATTTCATGGAACAAGAACTTTAATCACTTGAATATTTCCTTTTTGGTCTATCAATTTTATGATATTTTGGTTTTAGACAAATCTAGTTATTTTTTTGATTCATTATTTCTATTTTTTTATATATTTATTTGGTGTATTTTAAAAACGGATGTTTCTATCAAAATCAATTAGGGTGATACGATTTTTTTGCTATTACGATTCCTTATCAACTGCATTTTTTCATTAAATCAGTACATTGCATTCCTAAATTAACGCATCATTTTTAATGTTTGAGTATCTCCAGATGTATTAGTGATTTTTAAGTAATAAACTCCAGAGCTCAAATGATCCATTTTTAATTGATGACTATATTGAAAATAGATTAATTCTTTGCTTACTATTTTTCCTTCTGAGCTGATGATTTCCAGTTGTAGTTTTTCAGTTGGATTCCATGCGTTGGATCGCAAGATGGAATTAGCATCTACAAAATAATTCTCTTGCTTGATATACTCATGACTTGAAGTAATGATTGTATCACAACTACTCCCTTTTAAAGGCCCCAGTCTATAATTTGGAAAAAAAGGTAATGTACCTTCAGTTAAGGAAGACAAGATAATACCGTGCTGTTCCACATTACAATCCAATCCTTTTTTATCTGGTTCATGTATCACAGATAAAGTAAATCCATTCGATCCAAAGACACTATAATAAATTTTACCATCTGCTGCACATCTACCAGTATAAAAACTTGTGCTCCAAGCTCCAAAATAGACCAAGCCATCCCACTCTGCGACAAGTATTGGCTGAGAAGACCGAATGGTAAGAACATGATATTGCCATATCTTATTGTATGTATTCACATAAAGATATTCTCCAGATGGAGAGAACTCTATACTACCAAAAACACTGGAAGTATCTAAAAATGGCAATGAAACGGGATCATAAAATCTGCCTTCACATCGATCAAATCTGAATAATTCAATACCATCTTGTGGTAGTATTCTAGCAAAGTAATCGCCATTAGAACTAAAGACACAATTTCCATTGGCATCCACTGTTGCATAAGATATGCCTATTTTTTGTGAATGGTGTAATCTCGGTCCTGAAGGATCGAGTAATGTAAAATGAAATATTGGATTTACGGATTCTTTTGTGACTATCCAATAATCTCTTCCATTCGCATGTAATACTGCATTAAGTTCACTATCACCAATAATGCTTTCAAACACTGTTTCATTTTTTGCCACACAAATTCCATCTGGATAAGCTGGAGTAATATCAATTTTAGAGTAAAACAATCGATCTATATAGTTACTCCACTCTCTTCCATTTTTTTTCATTCCAAGCAGATAGCGTTTATGAAAAAGATAATATTCATGATCAGAATTTGGCTTTGGAAGAAATATAGCCCCATTCTCAATTGGATATCCATGCCCTACAAATCTGTTCCATAAAACGCCTGGATTAATTGTATCGCCATTTTTAACCACTTCATGTTTTTGATTAAATATTGTACAGCCATCTGTATAAAATAATAACTTACCATTTTTATCAGAAATACAATTTGTGGTAAAACTCATCCAAGCGGTGCTATTTACAAAGTAAAGACTACTATCAAATTTTGAATTTTGAAAATTTAAAACTTGAATACCTTGATTGGGGTCAGGAAATGGTCTTACAGACATAAATGGTTGGCCATATCCTAAAACCCAATTCAAATCATGCCACTGTGTAGTGGCATGATTTGAGATAAGATTAAAAATAATTAAAAAAATTATTTTTATTAATTTCATGGAACAAGAACTTTAATCACTTGAATATTTCCTTTTTGGTCTATCAATTTTATGATATTTTGTTTTTGACAAATCTAGTTATTAATTAGATTAATTGTATGTATTTTTTTATATATTTATTTGGTGTATTGTAAAAGCGGATGTTTCTATCAAAATCAATTAGGGTGATACGATTTTTTTGCTATTACGATTCCTTATCAACTGCATTTTTTCATTAAATCAGTACATTGCATTCCTACATCACCGCATCATTTTTAATGTTTGAGTATCTCCAGATGTATTAGTGATTTTTAAGTAATAAACTCCAGAGCTCAAATGATCCAGTTTTAATTTATGACTATGTTGAAAATTGATTAATTCTTTGCTTACTATTTTTCCTTCTGAGCTGATGATTTCCAGTTGTAGTTTTTCAGTTGGATTCCATGCGTTGGATCGCAAGATGGAATTAGCATCTACAAAATATTTCTCTTGCTTTATGTATTCATGACTAGAAGTAATGATTGTATCACAACTACTCCCTTTTAAAGGCCCTAGTCTATAATTAGGAAAAAAAGGTAATGTGCCTTCAGTTAAGGAAGACAAGATAATACCGTGCTGTTCCACATTACAATCCAATCCTTTTTTATCTGGTTCATGTATCACAGACAAAGTAAATCCATTCGATCCAAAGACACTATAGTAAATTTTACCATCTGCTGCACGTTTTCCTCTAAAAAAACTTGTACTCCAAGCTCCAAAGTAAATCAAGCCATCCCATTCTGCGACAAGTATTGGCTGAGAAGACCGAATGGTAGGAACATGATATTGCCATATCTTATTGTAAGAATTCACATAAAGATATTCTCCAGATGGTGAGAATTCGACACTACCGAAGACGCTGGAAGTATCTAAGAAGGGCAATGAGATGGGATCATAAAATCTGCCTTCACATCGATCAAATCTGAATAATTCAATACCATCTTGAGGTAATATTCGAGCAAAGTAATCACCATTAGAACTAAAGACACAATTGCCATTAGCATCCTCAGTTGCATAAGAAATGCCTATTTTTTGTGAATGGTGTAATCTTGGTCCTAAAGGATCCAGTAATGTAAAATGAAATACTGGATTGACTGATTCTTTAGTGACTATCCAATAATCTCTTCCATTCGCATGTAATACTGCATCTAGTTCACTATCACTTAATACACTTTTAAAAACAGTTTGATTTTTCTCAATACAAATTCCTTCAGGATAAAATGATGTAAGATCAATTTTAGAATAAAACAATTGATCTACATAATTGCTCCACTCTCTTCCATTTTTTTTCATTCCAAGCAGATAGCGTTTATGAAAAAGATAATATTCGTGATCTGAATTTGGTTTTGGTAAAAATATTGCTCCAAAATCTATAGGATATCCATGCCCCACAAATCTTTCCCACAATACGCCTGGATTAATTGTATCGCCATTTTTAACTACTCCATGTTTTTGATTAAATATTGTGCAGCCATCTGTATAAAATAATAACTTACCATTTTTATCAGAAATACAATTTGTGGTAAAACTCATCCAAGCGGTGCTATTTACAAAGTAAAGACTACTATCAAATTTTGAATTTTGAAAATTTAAAACTAGAATACCTTGATTGGGGTCAGGAAATGGTCTTACAGACATAAATGGTTTCTTATATCCTAAAACCCAATTCAAATCATGCCACTGTGTAGTGGCATGATTTGAGATAAGATTAAAAATAATTAAAAAATTATTTTTACTAATTTCATGGAACAAGAACTTTAATCACTTGAATATTTCCTTTTTGGTCTATCAATTTTATGATATTTACAAAATGAGTCAATTTATTTTTATCCAAAAGTAAAATACTGTTGGAGCAAGAACCTGATGAAACCGATCTTCCATTTTATATCATACATATCAAAAAGACTCTTTTGTATTAAGCAAATTTAATTATTTATTCCGATAACTAGTATCTTTTTATTGATAAATTTCTATTTAATATAAGACATTTTTGAATATTATTTTAAATGAAAGCATTTTTTACATATTAAATTTTAATGTAAAAATACTATTTTAAGCTCCGTACTTTGCAAGTCACATAAATTTACACAGTTTATTAATTTTTTATAATTCAATTGGCAGATTACCAAATGTTAAATGTTAAGAAATCAGTTTCCAATACCTCAATATTTCAATTTGGAGTCCTCGTTATAAGTCCTCAACTTCAAGAGAATTTAACTGAGTTTCGAATTAATCAACTCATAGAAAATTTAGCTGGATTAAAATTTATTCTTTGTTTCAAATTTATTATTTTAGTTTTAGCATATAATTCAATTTATATCATCATATTTACCTTTGAATCATATAGATCCTTTGTTTTCTTTCATCAAATGAACAGTGTATACTAAGTATGAATAATTTTAGTTTAACCACTTACTTGACTTCTAATGTTGACATTACTACACAGGAAGTGGAACTCCTTTCTGCAAATTGTAAATTGAAACGATTAAAGAGAGGGGAGTATATTCTACAACAAGGAGCACTTTGTCATCATGTTTTTTTGTGGAATCAGGATTGATGCGTCAATATTCTATTGATGAAAAGGGGAAGGAACATGTGATTCAGTTTGCGCCTGAGAATTGGTTTTTGTCAGATCGTGAAAGTTTGTATTTTAATAAACCTTCACTCTATTATTTTCAAGCCATCGAAGATTCTGTTTTGATTATGATAGAAGAACAATCACTGCTTAAATTATCCAAAATCAATGCATCGTTCCTAGAATTTAACAATAAGTTATTGCACAATCACATAAGAAATCTTCAAAATAGAATAAATCAACTTTTAAGTGCTACTGCAGAACAGCGATATCTCGATTTTGTCAAGATGTATCCTGATTTATTATTGAGGGTTCCCTTGATTATGGTGGCTTCTTATCTAGGTATTACGCCAGAAAGTTTGAGTCGTATCAGGAAAGACCTCGCTACTAAAAATTTTAGAAAATGAAGTTCTTAACATAGATCAAGGGACAGTTTCAGAGCCTGTCATAACTTTGCATCATTAAATTAATAAATATGACAAAAAGATCAGTAGAAATGGTAGCAAGCCCAAGAGAACCACATTATGTAGGGGATGGGTTTCGAGTGCATAATTTTATCCCAAGTGGATTTCGTTTGGATATGGAGCGCATGGATCCAATCATCATGATGGACTATAATTCAAAGTTTTATTTTTCTCCAAGTGAAAAGCCAAGAGGTGTAGGAGTGCATCCTCATAGAGGATTTGAGACGGTGACCATAGCCTATAAAGGAAAGGTAGAGCATCATGACAGTAGTGGCGGCGGCGGTGTCATCAGCGAAGGTGATGTTCAGTGGATGACTGCAGCAAGTGGTGTCTTGCACAAAGAGTTTCATGAAAAAGAGTGGAGTAAAAAAGGAGGTGATTTTCAGATGGTGCAGCTTTGGGTGAATCTACCCGCTAAGGACAAAATGAGCACGCCAAAATACCAAGCCATTAAGAATGATACTATCCCAAGATATCATGTAGAAAATAATGGTGGAGAAATTGAAATAATCGCAGGGGAGTATAAAGGAATTAAAGGAGCCGCTACGACATTTACACCGATGAATATGTTGAATCTAAAGTTGAAGTCCAATGCAGAAGCTTCATTTTCTTTTCCTTCAAATTTCAATACTGCAATGTTGGTCATAGAAGGAAGTATTCAAGTGAATGATAAGGATGTCGCCCCAACCGATCATTTTATACTTATGTCAAATGATGGTGAAGATTTTACAGTAAAAGCGACTGATGATGCCATTGTATTATTGCTTAGTGCTGCTCCGATTGGAGAACCTATAGCTGCTCATGGACCTTTCGTGATGAATACACGTCAAGAGCTTATGGAAGCCTTTAATGACTTCAATACTGGGAAATTCGGCTATCTTGAAGACTAATTATAACTATAACAGTGAAAGACTTCTTGCAAATGCAATTCTATTTTTTATATTTGCTTTATTATTCCGATAGTATTTCAATTGATTTATAAGTATTAAATTAGATAATCATGAAAATATTCGCATTTGCAGGAAGTAATTCATCCACTTCAATTAATAAAAAATTAGTTGTCTTTAGTTTGAGAAGTTTTCCAAATGATCAGATTAATCTCATTGATCTAAACGATTATGAAATGCCAATTTTTTCTGTTGATCGTGAGAAAAATGGATTTCCAAAAGAGGCTTCACTTTTCTTAGAAAATATTTCAGACTGTGACGTCATCATTTGTTCATTATCTGAGAATAATCGCAATTTTTCTGTAGCATTTAAGAATGTTTTTGATTGGTGTTCGCGCATCAATCCCAAAGTTTTTCAGGATAAAAAAATGTTTTTGATGACCACTTCTCCAGGTGGATTTGGAGGCGGGAATACGATGAATTTAGCTAAGAATATTTTTCCTGCCTTTGGAGCAAATATCATCCAAACTTTTTCATTGCCAAAATTTTATGACAATTTTGATGAAAAGCAAGGTATTACGAATGAGGCACTATTAGCCGAGTTTAATGCTAAAATCCTTGAGTTCAAGCAAAATTTAGCATAATTCTATTTGAAATCCAACAATGATATTTTAGTAAGTATATTTGACATTAAAAGCAAACAATCAAATTGAGGTTTAAAATATATAGCCTGTTTCTTATCTTTTGTTTCTCGGCACCGATAGCTTTGACTTATTTCGCATTTCAAATTCAAAAAAGAAAATTAAAAAAGAGATCAAAAGAAGAATGATTGCAGGGATGGATAGAGATGAACTTGTTTTGCTTAGTTTTTCATCAATCGATCGTTTAAATAAATTAGAATGGGAACATGCTAAAGAATTCAAATATCAAGGCGTGATGTATGATGTCGAGTCTAGAGAATCTTGTGGTGATATTATCAATTATTGGTGTTGGAAAGATGATGAAGAGACTAAGCTGAACAAAGATCTTGATCATTTGGTGCATTATGCACTGCAAACAGATGATGAAAGAAAAGATACTCAAAATCGATTGTTTGATTTTTTTAAAGTATTTTATATAGATACAATAACTATTATTGAGTTGCAACGAATTCTTATAGCTGATGATGAATTTTTCTTCGCGGATAATGAGCGATTATCACCTGCTCATTCACCATTAGAGTCTCCTCCTCTCCTAATACCATTTAATTTTTTTATTTTCTGAAATTGAGCTTTCTCCATCGGAGATAGCTTTCTGTTTAATTTAAATGGTGAATTTTATAATGCATAAAATTATATTGGTATTTTCCCTTTTAGGGATCATTCGTATTTCTACCGCTCAGACTTTGGTCGTATTGAATCATTCGACTTCTAAGCCAATTGAGTTCGTGAAAATTAGAAATGCTGAGCTTCATTTGGAACTTCATTCGGACGAAAAGGGTAACATCGATATTTCAAGACTAAAAGCTGTCCGTGATATTGAGATAAGTAGTTTGGGATTTAAGACGGTTAAAATGGATTATGAGGATATTGAAAAAAATAATTTTGAAATATCATTGCAACCCTCTGTCATGTCAATAGATGAGATCGTGGTTTCTGCAACAAGATGGAGTCAAGCATCCAGCAGTGTGCCATCTAAAATATCAAAAATAAGCACTAAGGATGTATTACTTCAAAATCCTCAAACAGCAGCAGATCTGTTAGGGAATTCTGGTGAAGTGTTTATTCAAAAAAGTCAACAAGGCGGTGGTAGTCCCATGATAAGAGGATTCTCAGCAAATAGATTGCTTTACACAATTGATGGTGTTAGGATGAATACTGCTATATTTCGCTCTGGAAATATTCAAAATGTTATTTCAATAGATCCATTCTCATTAGAAAATACTGAGGTGTTTTTTGGCCCTGGTTCTATTATTTATGGCAGTGATGCTATAGGTGCAGTAATGAGCTTTAGCTCATTGTCAACGAATTTTTATAGTAATGAAAAAATGACTATTGAGGGCAAAATTAATGCAAGAACGTCTTCTGCAAATCAAGAGTTGACCAATCATTTTGATCTGTCAATGGGGTGGAAAAGATGGGCAACTGTAAGTAGTTTTACACATTCACGTTTTGGGGATTTGCGAATGGGATCGAAAGGGCCAAATGAATATCTAAGTAATCACTATGTTCAGCGCATCGATAGTCTCGATAGAATAATTCATAACTCTGATCCACGAATTCAAAGACCAAGTGGATATTCGCAGATGAATCTAATGCAAAAATTTAAGTTTAGCCCTAGTCAGAATGTAAGTCTCAAATATGATTTTCATTATTCGGAGAGTTCAGATTTTGCAAGATATGATAGACTTCTTGAGAAGCAAAAAAGTGGATTACCTGTGTATGCAGTATGGAATTATGGTCCTCAAAAATGGATGATGAATCATTTCTCTTTTGATTTAAAAAACAACAATAAAATCTTTGATAATATGGCGGTTCAATTAGCCCATCAATATTTTGAGGAAAGTAGAATCGATCGGCGATTGTATGCTACTCGTTTAAGAACCAATGTTGAGAAAGTTCATGCCTATTCAGTTAATGTTGATTTTGTAAAAAATCTATCAAAACAGAAAATTTATTACGGACTTGAATTTGTGTTGAATGATGTGAACTCTAAGGGCAGTGCTGTGGACATATTATCTTTGAATGGTTCTCAAGTACCAGCAAGATATCCTTTATCTATTTGGAATAGTTATGCTGCATATATCAATTATCAATATCATCTTTCCAAACATGTTTTATTACAAGCTGGATTGAGGTATAGTATTTTTAAAATTGAGTCAGATTTTTCAAATCAACTCAACTTTTTTAATTTTGATTTTACAAAAGCAAATATTAAAAACTCAGCATTCAATTCTAGTATCGGATTGTTATATAAATCATCAGATGGATGGAAAATCAGTCTGAATGGCAGTACTGGATTTAGGGCTCCAAATGTCGATGATATCGGTAAGATTTTTGATTTTGCGGCAGGAGAAATTGTGGTGCCTAATTCTAATTTAAAATCAGAATATGCCTATAATGGAGAGCTGATCCTGTCAAAGCAAATAGGGGAATTAGTCAAGTTTGATATGTCTGCTTTTTATACCTATCTTGACAATTCTATGGTGAGACGTCCTTTTAAGATTGAGGGTAAGGACAGTGTCTTATACGATGGCGTTTTGAGTAAAGTTTATGCGATACAGAATGCTGCATTTGCTACAGTCTATGGATTTAATTTCGGTGTTGAATTTAATTTAACTGGTGGATTTAAGTTTATGTCTCGTATTAATTATCATCTGGGCAAAGAAGAATTAAATGATGGAACGACTAGCCCTGCGAGACATGCAGCTCCAGCTTTTGGGATGTCACGATTGTCATTTTCAAAAGATAATTTGGATTTGCAGTTTTATTCTCATTATAGTGCAGCAGTTAGTAATGCAATGCTTAATGAGGAAGAAAAGCAAAAAGTTTTTATCTATGCAAAGGATCGTAATGGGAATCCATATAGTCCCGCTTGGTATAGTATGAATTTTAAAGCGATGTATCAGTTTCTTCCAAAACTGTCTTGCAGTGCTGGAATCGAAAATATCACAGATATTCGTTACCGTCCATACAGCTCAGGATTGGTTGCAGCTGGTAGAAATTTAGTGTTTTCGATTATGGGACATTTTTAATGCATGATTTTGATGTTTGAGCTGGGATTTATAAGCTTAAGTTTTTAAGTTTTTTAAAGAATTGTTTTATTGATAATATTCAGTTATTATTTTTTTTATAATATTGCATCAGTATTTTTTCTAATTTATATTTTAAAAAGGCAATAATCATGGCAAAAAAAGGGACTAAAAGTTTAAATAAAGAACAGAAGGAATCCCTTCTATCAACTTTAAAATTGCGTTTTGAAAAGAATATGAATCGCCATAAATCATTGGACTGGACGAAGCTGCAAGAGCGCTTAGATGCTAATAATGACGCATTGTTCACGCTTAATGAAATGGAACAAACAGGCGGTGAGCCTGATGTTGTAGATTTCGATAAGAAGACTGGAGAGTATATTTTTTTTGATTGTTCGGCAGAAAGTCCAAAAGGTAGGCGTAGTATATGTTATGATAGAGATGCTTTGAACTCGCGTAAAGAATTTAAACCAGCAAATAGTGCTTTGGATATGGCAGCGGAAATTGGCATTGAGATTTTGTCTGAGAATCAATATAGAGAATTGCAAAAGTTGGGCAATTTTGATTTGAAGACATCTAGTTGGATCTATACTCCTGATTCAATCAGAAAACTAGGAGGCGCTTTGTTTTGTGATCGGAGATATGATACTGTTTTTGTATATCACAATGGCGCAGAATCCTATTATGCAGCACGAGGATTTAGAGGTTCATTAAGGGTTTGAAATTAAACGCATTCAATTATTTTACAATCATTCCCGAAGGCCAAGCAGCTTGTGGATTGACAAACGAAAGTTTGCCATCTGGATGTGATGCCATTAGAATCATTCCTTTAGATTCTATTCCTCTGATTACCCTCGGTGCTAGATTTGCAAGAATTAATACTTCTTTTCCAATAATTTCTTCAGGTTTGAAATGCTCAGCAATGCCACTGGCTACTGTTCTGATTTCATAGCCTAGATCTAATTTCAATTTCAATAATTTATCAGCTTTTGGAATTCTTTCTGCTTCAATAATTTTTGCAGTGCGAATATCCATTTTCATAAATTCATCTATAGATATTTCAGCTTTCTGTGGTTCATAGTTTATCGAAGATTGGCTTACATTCAATTCTTCTTTATTCATTGTAGTGTTGTGTAATTTATCTATTTGTATTTGAATAACTGGATCTTCAATTCTAGTAAATAAATAATCTGTTCCTGAAATTTTTTGATCCACAGGCAGTAATTCGACACCTTCAGCCATCAGATCCAATAAGTTCAACAATTCATCTTTTTCTTCAATAGGATCTAGACTTAATAAAGTTCTGATCTTATCTGATGTAAATGGAAGAAATGGTCTAGTAATTATTCCAAGGATATTGACTATCTGCAATGCAAGATTCATTACAACTGCAACTTGCTTTGGGTTCTTTTTGATTTGTTTCCACGGTTCATTTTTCTGTAATAATAAATTTCCAAAAGAAGAAATATCCATCACTATTTTCAATGCTGCGCGAAAATCAAATTTGCGTAGATGATCATTCATGACTTGAATCTTGTCGAATAGAAACAAAATTTCACCATCATGAAATCCTCCCATTTCATCATCACCTATTCCTTCAAAGGATTCATCAAGATCAAAATCAGGGACGGTACCATCATAAAATTTTTGTGTGAGGACTAAAACCCTATTTACAAAATTAGATAGGTTATTGACCAATTCCGTATTGTGTGCTTCTTGAAATCCTTTCCAAGTAAATTCACTATCTTTTTGTTCAGGCATTGATTTAGTGAGATAATATCTCATTGAATCTTCCATGCCAGGCATGTCTTCCAAAAATTCATGCACCCACACAGCCCAATTTCTTGAAGTTGATATTTTTTGACCTTCAAGATTCATGAATTGGTTTGCAGGAACATTTACTGGTAGGTTATATCCACCATGAGCCTTTAGAATAGATGGGAAAATCAAACAATGAAATACGATATTGTCCTTTCCAATAAAATGAATTAATTCACTTTCTGGGTCACACCAATATGATTGCCAATCTTTATTATTTTCAATAGCCCATTGTTTTGTTGAAGAAATATATCCTATGGGAGCATCCATCCATACATAGAGTTTTTTACCTTTTGAGCCTTCAAGTTCAGTGGGAACATCAACTCCCCAATCCAAATCTCTAGTCATGGCTCTTGGCATCAGTCCAGATTCTAGCCACGAATTACATTGACCAATGACATGATTTTTCCAGTTTTCAGCATCGTGATGTTCTTTGCCGTCTAGGATACCATCATTAATCCAAGGAGTCAACCACTCGACCTGTTTGTCTAATTCCAGAAACCAATGTTTTGTCGATTTGAGTATTGGGACATTGCCACTTAACATAGATTTTGGATTGATCAATTCTGTAGGACTTAGTGAACTGCCACATTTCTCACATTGATCTCCATAGGCTGCCGGATTTTCGCATTTAGGGCAAGTACCCTGAATATATCTATCTGCAAGAAATTGATTTTTACTTTCATCAAAATATTGCTCAGTCTCTTGGATAGAGAAAGCCCCATTTTTTAAAAGTGTCCTGAAAAAATCTTGAGAGGTTTCATGATGCAATGTAGATGAAGTGCGATGATAGTAATCAAATGATATCCCGATTTTTTTGAATGTATCCTGGAATTGATTGTGATAAATATCAATTATTTCTTGAGGTGTTTTGTTTTCTTTCATGGCTCTCATCGTGATTGCAGCTCCATGCTCATCAGAACCACAAATAAAGATAATGTCCTTTCCCATCAGTCTCATGAATCGTGCATATATATCTCCATTCAAATATGCTCCTGCTAAATGCCCTATGTGAAGTGGACCGTTGGCGTATGGTAGTGCAGCTGTGATAATATGTCTTTTGTAATAATTCATTGGCTCTTTAAAAAGTGACCAAAGGTACAAGTTTAGTTTTAAATATAATATTTTTTTTATATATAATTAATTTCAATATGAAAATTAATTAATTTCTTGAATTTGGGTAACGATTTTCGTTTTTCATACACTATAGTAATAAACGAATTTTGCCCGACATGAAAGCCTTTAATTTTTATTTTTTTTACAGTGTTTGTATTGTTGTATTAATTTTCTCAAACTGCACTAGTAATAAGACTTCTGATTCCTCCAGCTTATTGATACAGCATGGCTTGTCCAAGGCACAGATGGAACAAATCCAACCGCAGTTAAGTGCAAAAAAATTAATGATTGCAGATGGCGCGATCTTGTTTAGCAATGCTGTTATAGAAGTTTATAATGAATATTCAAAAGATTCAGTAAAAGCATATCTAGCTGCTTTAGAAGATTCATTAGAATCTGATCTAGGAAAATACATCTATATATGTCCTTGCGATTCATTGATGATTTTATATCGAGATACTTCCCTTTTTGATGTTGATGCAATTGCTATTCCAATTAGACCTAGGCCTCGCAAGGTTTTTAGAGAAAGTATCATTTCTGGAAATTCTGGTGGTGATTGCAATCCTGATATTGCTAATGTAGCTTCGGCATTTAGTACTTTAATCAGTTCAAATAACAATACTACTGAACCCAATCCAACAATAGTCGCAATGCTGAGTTCAGGTTTTGATCCAACTAATACAAGTGTTTTGAAGTATATTTTGAAGAATTCTAATGAGTCAGGAAATGGCGCAAACAATACTGATGAAGATTTGAACGGGGCAGTTGATGATATTTATGGATATAATTTTTCGATTGATATCTATAATGTGAATAATTCAGTGAATCATAATAATTCAAGTTATGATATATTGGGAGAGGGTAGTGCTATGAATCAAGTTTTTGTCACTGATTTGTCCAATAAAAGCAATCTAAAAATTTTACCTGTAAAAGTTTATGATGAGAATAATTTTAGTTCAGAATTTAGATTGGCTTGTGGGATAAAATATGCAGAAATTCAAGGAGCTAAAGTTCTATGTATATCTCCAGGATACTATAATTTAGATATTCAAAATACATTGTTGTCAGATGTTTTGACATCGTATTTATCAGGAGATACTTCACGCATTGTTTTTTCGAGTGGAGGCTCGGATTCTAAATTATTGGATAATGTGAATCAGAATCATGTCCCTTCAGGATTAAGTGGTAATGATAATACCCTTACCAGACTTTATGAGGTTTTTGCAATGCAATCTGATAATATCAATCCATTAGGAATTTCTAACTGTAGGACATCCACCTCAAATAATAGCATCGCAATAAAAGGCGATTATAATCAACTGCAATGTCCAGGTACAGCAAACGTCAATCAATTTAAAGGATCAGAGTATGCCACAGCCAAAGCGACACAGTATTATATCAATAATTATATATCAGCAGGCCCTAATTACTTTTATCAAAATTATGTGAGCGGTTTGAATTTATCTACTTGTCCGCTTCACAACTCAGGGAAGTATAAGATTATTCCGGTACAATGATAGAATATCCTAAGGAGGATATATTCTTTTTGCAAAGGGAGGCAATTCATTTTGTCTCCTTTTTTTACATGGAATAATTTTGTTACAAGATTATAAGCACTTTTTATTGATTCTTTGCAGAAATTTATTAGCTTTGTCTTTAGCAAAAAGAATATTCGAATGTTAAGGAATAAAATTTGGCTAATTTTATTACTGCATCCTTTTTTAATGGTTGGTCAATGTGAAATAAAATTGGATCAAATTCGCAATATCAAAGACGAATCTATACTTATCAAAGCCTTAACCAATTTTATCGAGGAACCAAATGTTCAATGCGATATTAAATGCTTGGGAAAAGCCAACCAAATTCTTGCGATAAAATATTATAGGAATTTTGAATACAATAAATCTTTATTTTATGCTAAGAAAGCATTAGAATTGAGGCGCATGATCAATGACACTAGCGGTATTATTTCAAGCTTAATGATGATTTATTATAGCTACCAATCAAATGAAATGATAGATTCAGCTTTTTATTATATAAACCAAATCCCTATTATCAATGATAAGGATGAAGCCATGATTCAATATTTTGAGGAAAAGGCTTATTATAGTTATATAAGTGGTGATGTCTATGCAAGTAGAATATTAGATCGGCAGTTTGTCAATTGGGCAAAAAAAATGGGAGATCATGCTTTAGCTATTTATTCTGAGATTAACTATTTGACGAGTTTTATTGAATCAACTCATAAGGAGAATATATCGATAATTAAAAATGAAATCGATAGCATCGCAGATGAATTGACATTGATAAAAAGTGAAATTAGTCAAGATGATTATGATTTAAATTTATTGAGTATTTTATATATAAAATCTATTATTGCATTGAACCAACACAATGTGACCGAAAGCTTAAAAATAATGGGACAACTCAAGAATCTTAAAGCATTGGATGATTATAAATGGTGTAAGATATATCATTTTTGTTTGAATAATTTAATAGAATGTGATAGAATTCCTGCAGCAAAAATTGGTTTTGCCAAGCTTAAAAAATTTATCTATGAGCATGAAGACATGATCGAGGATGAGTATTTTATTTTGCAGCTCCAACTATTAGAACTTGGACTATATGTAAAGGAGAGTAAACACGTTTTGGCAAAAAACACAATACTTGATATCAGGAATAAGCTGTTGAATCATATGGATTTTGAGTGCAATTCATTTTTATTGAAGAATATTGAAGCAAAGAATCCAACACAACTCCTTATATTAATTGAATTATATAAGTATGCCGCAATGATTTTGTTCGATGAATATAAACTTGAAGGATCAAGACGATTATTGCATGAATCTCTAGATTATTATTTAATGTCTATTTTATTGTCCAATAAATTTTCTTCATACGCAAGAGTAGAGAAATCTGCCTTGTTAAATCAACTTCAGTTTGAAGATATAAAGAAAGTTGCGCTAAGGACAGCTATTTCTTCTCAAGAATATGATTATGCATTCAGAATTTCAGAGTTATGTCACAGTAATTATTTAGAGAATTCAATCAATGCCCAGCAATATTCAAAATTATTAGATCAAGCAAAGCAAAGTGAATTGATTACCGTAAAATTGAAATTAAATCAAATAAACGAAGAACTTAATCAAGAGATGGATCCTAAGAAGTTGAATTATCTCTCACAAGAGCTTAATGCTTTGAAACGAAAACGGGATACACTATTAGTTTCGGATATTCATGTCGACCTTGATAAGCAAGTGCAGCAAAGTATAAATAAAGTGATGCTCCGTTTGAAGAATAAAGAATTAATTTTTGAATTTATATCATTGGATTCTTCACTTTTTTTATTTAAGTTGAGCAAAGATGGATTTTGTATGAGCGAAATTCCAAGAAATAATTTTTTTGATTCGCAAGTAAAATTATTTTCTGACGGTGTAAGTAAAGCAGCAAATATTAATTCTGTAGATGTAAAACAGGCTTCTCATTTTTTACACAGAAGTTTTTTTCTTGATGAAAATTTGCATGATAAAAAATTGATCATAATACCTAATGGGGTATTGTGGAGAGTTCCATTCGAATGTTTAGAGGATGTGTCAGATGCTCAGAATGAAGGGAAGATGATATTATATAAGGCTTATGTCAATTATCAGTTTTCTTGTGAGACTTTTTTTGGCTTGGAAAGAAAACAAAGTAAGTTGACTAAGTTCTACGGATTTGCGCCACTATTTCAAAGTAAGAAAAGTAATGGCACTTCATTAGAAGAAGATTATGAGCATTTGCCAAATAATGTCGAAGAGTGTAAGACGGTCACAAGTTTAATGGGTGGGATCAGTTTTGTAGAAGATGAAGCGACGATCCCCAATTTTTTAACTGCTATTCAAAAAAGTGGATTTTTACATCTTGCCAGCCATGCTTTTATAGATGGAACAGATCATGTCAATTCTTATGTTGTTTTGTCCAAAGAAAAATCCAAACATGAGCGATTAAGTTTAAATCAGATTTCTGCACTTACAATGGATGCACAGCAAGTGGTATTGAGTTCTTGTAAGTCCTCAGCTGGAATTTTGGATAATACCGAAGGGATCTTGAGTTTGTCTAGAGGATTTTTACTTGCAGGAGCATCATCAGTCATTTCTAGTCTTTGGTCAGTCAATGATAAATCGACTGCCTTGATCATGGAAAATTATTATAAATATCTGGTCGACGGACATTCTAAAAGCCATGCATTAACTTATGCTAAGCGAAAGTTTATCTTGGATTATCCAGAATATGCCCAGCCTTATTATTGGGCAGCATTTACTTTGACTGGCAACACGATGCCCATCTATCGCGGTAATAGCTTTACCTTCTGGAATAATTAGGCGATTCTTTTGTGATGGTGATATGATGAGGATGGCTTTCGGTAATTCCAGAATTCGAGATACGCACCATCTTTGCTTTTTGAAGATCATTTATCGTTTTTGCACCGACATATCCCATGCTGGCTCTTAAGCCTCCTATATATTGCACCATGACCTCTGATACTTTACCTTTAAAAGGCACTCGTCCTTCGATGCCTTCAGGAACTAATTTTTTGATATCGTCTTCTACGTCTTGAAAGTATCTGTCTTTTGATCCTAGCTGCATTGCACCTATTGATCCCATACCACGATACACTTTAAATTTTCTACCATCAAAGATGATTGTTTCGCCTGGCGCCTCTTCAGTTCCTGCAAACAGTGACCCAGCCATAATTGTGCTAGCACCTGCTGCTATTGCCTTTGGGATATCTCCCGTATAGCGGATTCCTCCATCACCAATGATAGGAATTCCTTTTTTCTTAATGCTTTGATAAGCTAATGATATCGCTGTAAGCTGTGGAACTCCGACTCCTGCTACAACTCTAGTCGTACAAATACTTCCAGGGCCTACACCCACTTTTACACCATTTACTCCAGCTTGTACTAAAGCCAATGCTGCTTCGCCGGTGGCGACATTACCTCCAATGATTTGCAAATTCTTAAATGCTTTTCTTATTTTTTTTATGGTATCCAATACACCTTTAGAATGACCATGTGCAGTGTCTACGCAGATGACATCAACATTTACAGCTACTAGAGCTTCTACACGATCCATGGTATCTTGTGCAACACCTACTGCGGCGCCTACCACCAATCTTCCCAACTTATCCTTACATGAGAAGGGGAAATTCTCCAATTTCATGATGTCTTTATAGGTGATTAGACCAGCCAGTGTGCCATCTTTTTTTACTACGGGTAATTTTTCGATTTTATATTTTTGGAGAAGATCTTTAGCCTTCTCAAAATTGGTTCCTACAGGCGCTGTGACCAGATTGGTCTTAGTCATGATCTCAGATATCTTTTTGGACGGATGGGCTTCAAATCGAAGGTCTCTATTTGTCAAGATCCCAACCAACTTATTATTGACATCGACCACTGGAATCCCTCCGATGCGATGCGTCTCCATTAATAGAATTGCATCTTTGACAGTAGCATTTGCTTCTAAAGTAACAGGATCAAGGATCATCCCACTTTCAGATCTTTTTACGCTTCGCACTTGTTCAGCTTGGTTTTCTATAGGCATGTTTTTGTGAATTATCCCGATGCCTCCAACTCTTGCCATAGAGATAGCGAGGTCTTTTTCAGTGACAGTATCCATTGCGGCAGAGACGATAGGGACATTGATCTTGATATCAGTAGTCAGTTGGGTGCTGATGTCAGTATCTCGAGGTAAAACTTCAGAATAAGCTGGAATTAATAATACATCATCGAATGTTAGGGCTTCAAGAGCGATGTCTGAGTTGCGACCAATTTGCTTTTCCATGTGCAAAGATAGCTTGTTATATTATTTTACTGAAATTCTTAGAATAAAAATTATGATCTTTTATTATTCAAAGTTTTTGAATCCTATACCTTTGGGAAAAAATTGAACTGATTACTTATGGCTCTAATTACTGTATATGATGATAATTATTATATGAAATTGGCAATGCAAGAAGCGCAGATTGCTTTTGATGCTGATGAAGTTCCTATAGGGGCCGTATTGGTTTATAAAAATCAAATTATTGCAAAATCTCACAATCAGACTGAATTATTGAGAGATGTAACGGCTCATGCTGAAATACTATCCATCACCTCAGCTTCCTCACAGTTGGATATGAAATATTTAAAAAAATGCAGTCTGTATGTCAGCCTCGAACCTTGCATCATGTGTGCAGGAGCATTGCGATGGTCACAGTTAGGTAGATTAGTCTATGCAGCTGAGGATCGCAAACAAGGATTTATGCGATATGGAAAAGAACTTTTACATCCAAAAACAAAGATCCAATATGGATTAATGAAAGAAGAATCAGAAAAGCTATTACAGCGATTTTTCCAAAATAAAAGACAGAAATAAAAGCGACAGCGCCATTGTAAAAGTTAAATATTTCTTAGTTTGAGTTAAAGGAATATTAAATAGCAAACATTCAATTAAACTTTGGACTACATTCGCTGTCAAATCATTAAATATTTTTTTATGCGATATTCTTTTTTCATTTTTGGTATTTTAGTTTTATTCTGCACCTCATGCAGCCCTACATTAAGGCCATTTACACAGAAGTTATACGAAGACAATAAATGGAGCCAAAAAGACTTGAAGCTGATTCAATTCTATTTGTCAGAAAATATTGTCCTAAGAAGAAGGGCTGAAGATGGACAAACCACAATCGAAAATGGAAAAATAAAATCAGTGAACGGAGAGAAAGTTGAAGAAATTATTTTTAGAGAAGGAACACCATGTTTATTTCATTTTTCACCAAAAGAAGATCGATTTGCAATAAGCTTCGAAAAATCTGATAATCCAAAATACTTAATGTTTGGCCCCAATCCAAAATTAAACAACAGATATGCTTTACTTGCCAAAGATTGGGAGAGACGAAGTGGTGTAGTCACCTATGATGGAAAAGAATATAGAACATCTACCGAAGCAGCATGGGCATGTTTGCTAGTCGACCTAAAAAGAGCTCATAGCATCCAGAAAGAATCCAAAGTCGTCAAAGGAGCTAAGATTAATTAGATAATTAGTTAATTAGATAATGTGAGAATTAGATAATTTGCAAATCTGCAAATTTGAAAATGTGCAAATAGTTTGTCTGAATCACGGATTAAGCTGATTTAAAGAAGGACACTGATTTTTTTTAATCCAGTAGGCATAAAGTCCTCCATTTTCAAGGGAGGATTTAGGTGGGTTATTACGAAATATTTTAGGTGGGTTATTACGAAATGTGAGCAACGAATGATTCTATTTTATAAATACCCATATTCAAGTTTATTCGATAAATAATTCCTGCTTTGATATAATTTTTTTATATTTGCAATAGTTGAGTCTTAACTAAATCACTATAATAATTCAACTAAATGAAACATACTTTCAATATAATTATTTTAATGCTGAGTACTATTTCAAGTTATTCTCAGAAACACGATTATAATTGGTTGACAGGATATAGTTCACTAGATGATAGCTTACCTGATCCATTTGGAATCACTAAAATAGACTTCAATACACCTAGCTTGAATCCTAGTTTTATTTATGACACATTCAAAAGAATAGACTTTTTAGGCACAGCAAATACATTGTCAGACAAGGATGGGAATTATTTATTTTCATATAATGGCTATATTGCAGAAGGTCGAAATGCTATACGACTTCAGAATGGCATTTTCAGTATTTCTGATCCTTATAGCCCTTTCCCACAGATGGCTGTGATTATTCCTTCGACCGAAGCAAGCACTTATTTTATGTATAGTAAGGAGTATTATACTGTTCCTGGTTATGATTCATACTCACAGCATCTTTTTTTTAGTAAATTTAATGCAGATTTGGTTGCTCAAAAAATTATTTTAAAAAAACAAATTATACATTCAGATTCTATACAATTAATAGGTATAGACGCCATCAAGCATGCCAATGGTAGGGATTGGTGGATTTTTTACCCAAAACTCCACAGCAATATTTTTTTTAGCGCATTGATCAATGGAAAGACAGGGGAACTCATTCGTGTTGTAACAAATGAATTAGGAAGAAATTTGGAAAATGTGAATAATCAACTGAGCATTAATAAACTAGGAAATAAAATTGCTATTTCCTCTGATTATTATAAAATAACTGAAGATGAGTCTTACCTAGATATTTTTGATTTTGATAGAGCTACTGGCATACTTTCGAATCCGTTGGCCTACACATTTAAAGATTATGATTCCTTTCTTTTGTTTGGTGTAGCATTCTCACCTAACTCTAAATATCTATATGTTTCACGCAAAACACATTTATATCAGTTTGATTTAAGTAAGGATGAAATTAAATTGGATACAGTGGCAACATTTGATGAATTTATTGGCATTACTCCAGGTGGAATACGAGCTCGAACCTGGTTCGGATATATAGAGTCAGCTCCTGATGGTAGAATATATGGAACGACAAGCTGTTGTACTCAGCAATATTTGTTTACTATCGATAAGCCCAATCTAAAAGGCACAGCTTGTGGAGTAAAACAGCACTCTATCAAAATTACAATGAATAATTGCCTCCCTTCTTTCCCCAACTACCGCCTCGGCCCCATTGATGGCAGCCCAAGCGATAGTCTCGGCATAGACAATATACCAGTAGCCGAGTTCCGCTACGATCAAGATACGATGAACTATCGCAGTATAGACTTCACCAATTTAAGTTGGTATGAACCAGAAGAATTTTGGTGGAATTGGGGTGATGGATCACAGCCATATTACACTACAGTTTGGGATACATCGATCATCCATACTTATGCCAAAGATGGCATCTATGAAGTATGCCTTCGTGATAAAAACAAAAATGGTGAAAGTACCAAATGCAAAAAAATAAACATAGGTACCACCGCTACAAAAGATGAAGCGGACAATCCATTGATTGACATCACACTCTCACCAAATCCAATGAGAGAAATCCTCATCATTCAAGTCAATGACTATCTCCCAGAAAAAATGATCATGAATCTCTATGATCTTCAAGGAAATAAAATTACCACAAAAAGACTTTACGAAGGAAGCAATATCATCAACACAGAATCATTATCATCAGGTGTTTATATAGTAGAAATTATAGAACGAAATAGGATCGTTAAGTCGGAGAAAATTGTGAAAATTTAATTAGTTAATTAGTTAATTAGTTAATGTGATAATTAGCTAATGGGCAAATAATTTGTCTGAATCACGGATTAAGCGGATTAAGTGAAAGACGCAGATTTTTTTAATCCAGTAGGCATAAAGTCCTCCATTTTCAAGGGAGGATTTAGGTGGGTTATTACGAAATATTTTAGGTGGGTTATTACGAAATGTGAGCAACGAATGATTCTATTTAATAAATCTCATATTCAAGTTTGTTCAATAAATAATTCTAGCTTTGATATAATTTTTTTATATTTGCAATAGTTGAGTCTTAACTAAATCACTATAATAATTCAACTAAATGAAACATACTTTCAATATAATTATTTTAATGCTGAGTACTATTTCAAGTTATTCTCAGAAACACGATTATAATTGGCTTACAGGATATGATTCTCCTGATGATAGTTTGCCTGGTCCATTTGGAATCACTAAAATAGACTTCAATACACCTAGCTTGAATCCTAGTTTTATTTATGACACATTCAAAAGAATAGACTTTTTAGGTACAGCGAATACGATATCAGACAGGGATGGGAATTATTTGTTTTCATACAATGGCTATATTGCAGAAGGTCGAAATACAATGCGGCTTCAGAATGGCATTTTGGTATTTCTGATCAAGCGGATCTATTTCCACAAATGGCAGTGATTATTCCTTCAACCGAGGAAGACACTTATTTTATGTATGGCAAAAATATTATAGCCCTCCTGGTTTAACTTCCAGTCTAAGGATCTTTTTTTTAAGTAAATTTGAAGCAAGATTAATGACCAAGGTAATTGTTAAGAAAGAAAATTATTAGAAGATACTTTAAATCTAAAAGATTATTTCTATAAAACATTCCAATGGGAGAGACTGGTGGGTTATTAGGTAAAACTACATTCAAATATTTTTTTCTGTCATCTTGTATCTGCAAAAACTGGTGAAGTCTTAAGTACAATAAAGAATTTCGTTGGAAGGACTCTGGAAAGTACATCGAATGAAGTCTCAGTAAATGGATTAGGAAATAAAATAGCCATTTCCTCAGAATATTATCAAAACACCAAATATGAATCTTACCTTGATATTTTTGATTTTGATAGAGCTACTGGTAAATTATCTAATCCTATAGATTACACATTTAATGACTATAGCTCTTTTCATCTTTTTGGTGTAGCATTTCACCTAATTCTAAATATCTATATGTTTCACGCAAAACTATATTTATATCAGTTTGATTTAAGTAAGGATGAAATTAAATTGGATACAGTGGCAACATTTGATGAATTTAATTATATTACTCAGGTGGAATAAGAGTCGACCTGGTTTGGATATATAGAGTCTGCTCCTGATGGTAGAATATATGGTACAACGAGCTGTTGTACTCAGCAATATTTGTTTACTATCGATAAGCCCAATCTCAAAGGCACAGCTTGTGGAGTAAAACAGCACTCTATCAAAATCACGATGAATAAATGCCTACCTTCTTTCCCTAACTATCGCCTCGGCCCCATTGATGGCAGCCTAAGCGATAGCCTCGGCATAGACAATATACCAGTAGCGGAGTTTCGCTACGATCAAGATACGATGAACTATCGCAGTATAGACTTCACCAATTTAAGCTGGTATGAACCAGAAGAATTTTGGTGGGACTGGGGCGATGGATCACAGCCATATTACACTACAGTTTGGGATACTTCGATCATCCATACTTATGCGAAAGATGGCATCTATGAAGTATGTCTTCGCGCCAAGAACAAAAATGGTGAAAGTACCAAATGCAAAAAGATAAATATAGGCACCACCGCTACAAAAGATGGAGCAGATAATCCATTGATCGATATCGCACTCTCACCGAATCCGATGAGAGAAATTCTCATCATCCAAGTCAATGACTATCTCCCTGAAAAAATGATCATGAATCTTTACGATCTACATGGAAATAAAATCATCACCAAAAGACTTTACGAAGGTAGCAACATCATCAACACAGAATCATTATCATCAGGTGTTTATATAGTAGAAATTATAGAGCGGAATAGAATCGTTAAGTCGGAGAAAATTGTGAAAATTTAATTAGTTAATTAGTTAATTAGTTAATGTGATAATTAGCTAATGTGCAAATAATTTGTCGGAATCGCGGATTGTACTGATTTAAGGATGGACACGGATTCTTTTAATTAGTTAATGAGAGAATTAGCTAATGTGATAATGTGCAAATCTGAAAATGTTCGAATAAAAGCTCCGTAGGAGTGACATATTTATAGAGAGGATTTAGGTGGGTTATTACGAAATGCTTTAAATGGGTTTTTCGTCATGTGAGCATTCATCCCATAATTTTTAATCCGCGAAATCCAACAATCCATTTAATCCGTGATTCAGACAATTTATGAAATGATTTAACTGGGTTATTGCATAATGTGAATCCCAATCTTATAGCTAGTTCAGAGCAATATTGTATTTTAATTTTTTTTTCTGCAAATATAAAAAATCTTAAAAAATATACAATTTCAAAAATAACTTGTAAATTGTAGCCAAGTTTCGATTAATATTACTAGGAAATATCTATTTTTAAAATTACAAAACCTACAATATGAAGCATATTTTACTAATAAGTTTAGTTAGTTTTAACTACCTTTTAAGCCAAAATACTTTTTCAAAGAGTTTATACTTTAGAGTCCAGTGTGATTGGAAGTGGGCTAAATGATTTTACTCATTATAAAGGAGATAATTACTTGTTTTGTGATAGATTTTGTCCTTTTGAATTCGGCGATCGGTCTTGCACCAAAATAGTTCGCACAAATCTAAGTGGAGAAATATTTGAAGAAATTAATTTAGACACACAGAGTCTGGCCAATAATTTTAATATATCTACTTAAAAAGAAATAGTTTTATTAATCGTTCAAAGACTTGGGAAATAAAAGATAATTTTTCTTTTTTGGGAAAATATAATGAAAAATTTCGAGTTTTAAATTCTAAAATTATTAAACCGAATAATACTGATTTGACCCAGACAAGTAAGGGTGTTTTTTTTGTAATAATAATTTATATACTTTATCTAATGAATTTTCATATTCAAGAAGCACTATTCCTAGGATTATTCTATCGAGTATTGACACCAATACTTTGATAATTAACTGGTCAAGATCTTTTACTCATGGTGATTATACAAAAGATGCACATGAGCTCCAAACTACCCATGATGGGAACCTAGCTTTTATTATGAATAGTGGCGCCCCTGCTGGTGCATCTAATATTGAACACATGTTTAAGATTATAAAAATTGATACAGAAGGCAATGTGTTAGATTCTTTCCAATGTAAAAATAACGACACTAATAACAAAGTTAGTTTGCTTGTAAGTAAAACTGGTGATTATTATTTTTGCACCCGTGAGCATCCAATAAAGCAAAATACTTATACTGTTGGATCAGTAAATAAACTGAATAAAAAATTGGAACTAGAATGGAGTGTAGAATTTCCTAATAATCAATTGATTGATGGAAGATATTATAAGACAAGTCGAATAAAAGAATGTAAAAATGGAGATATCCTGACGACAGGAAGGGTAAGAGATACTAGAGATAGTAAAGTTCCAGGAGGAGACTTGAGCACAGCATGGAATGGTTTTATATGCCGCATGTCTCCAAATGGATCAATAAAGTGGTTGCGTATCTATAAATTGCCTCAAGAATTATTAGATATAGACATCTATGGACAATACAGATATTCTGATCTTAATAAGGCAGAGGAATTGGATAATGGAGATATCATAGCCTGTGGTAATGCATTTTATAGCAATTGGCAGATGAGTGCGTTAGATCCCTATAAAGTGCAAACAAACCAAGTATGGCAACTCAGAGTTGATTCATTGGGTTGTTTAGAGGGATATCCATGTGATACCATCATCAGAATTCGACCTAAGGAGAAAGAAAAAGTTCCATCATTTAATATTGGTACGACATGGACATATGAGACCGAAAATTATATCGGCGGTGGAAACTCTGATATTAAATTTGTGAAAATTCAAATAAGGGATACTGCTAATTCAAATGGTAAAAAAATATATGTCATTAATAGTGACTCAATGTATTATGAAGATGAGAAGATGTATTTTTGGGATAATGATATAAAGAAGTATGTGATGTATTATGATTTTGCTGCGCCATTTAAAAATTATTCTATTGAGTATATGGATCCATTTAAAAGAGAAATTAAATTAGCTGAAATAACAGTTGATTCAGTGTATAATACAGTGCTTGGCACAGATACAATTTTAACCCAACTTATTCGAATTAGGAAAATGGTGATCCAAAAGAAGATAGATTAGTTCAAGTTTATAAAAATATTGGAGCAGGGAAGAAAATGTAAAACTAATTTTTGAGACTCTAGCTAGTGGTCCCCTCAGCATTACTAAATTGCGTTGTTTTAATTCAGATACTATTGCTTATAATTTTCAAAACTATCCTTGTGATAGCACATGGTTTACAACTGGAGTCTTTGATGAGCAACGACCAAGAATTTTGTTATATCCCAACCCAGCGTCAGATATGTTGTGGTTAAATATAGAGCACAAGGGAGGCTCAAAGCATGTGTTGCTATTTGATCTGAATGGCAAAGAGACCGGAAAATATCCTATTGTTGAAGGAGTAATGAGCATACCAACTGGAGAGATTGAAAATGGATTTTACATCTTAACATCAGATGATAAATCTTGGTCAAGAAAAGTAGTGATACAACACTGAGTTAATGTGATAATTAGTTAATGAGAGAATTAGTTAATGTGATAATGCGCAAATCTGAAAATGTACGAATAAAAGCTCCGTAGGAGTGACATATTTATAGAGAGGATTTAGGTGGGTTATAACGAAAAGCTTTAGCTAGGTTATTTGTCAAGTAAGCGACGTAATGATTTAACTATTTTATTGCATCATATTAGCTAAGATCCGTGAAATCCTATAATCCATTTAATCCGTGATCCAGACAATTTACGAAAAGCTTTAGCTTGGTTTTGATAACAAAGAAACTTATTCTCTAATTTTCAAAACTTTGATTACTTTAGGCGATAGCTCATTATATAATTTCAAAAAATATATTCCTGAAGAAAGTTCAGACAAATTAACTCGATCGCTGTTGTTAGTTAGAATTTGTTGGCCAAATTCGTTATAGAGGATCCATGAACAATCGCGATTCAAATATAAAATATCCTTGGTTGGATTGGGATAACAAATAATTGAATTTACATGTTGATCTGTATTCAGTATTACATCCGAGATGCGAATATTAAATACTAAAGTTACTTGTGCAGATTCTGTCGGTGTTCGCTGAAAAACGAGTGCTTGTCTGATTGTAATCGAATCACCAAGCTTACATTGATTCGGATATTGTCCGATGTTCGCGATTGCATTTTGATATTTTAATTCGGAATAGACAAATGAGTTGTTTCCCCAATTCGTCACTTTCCCCAATTTGTCAAACCAATGTCCTGGTGCATTAGCTGTGGATTGATCATTTTTAGTTCCATCAGGATTGATGGCATAGTATTTTATAGAATTGGAGAGCGTAGCGAATACATCTGAACTCGTTGAGGCAAAGGCCTCTGCTATCTTGGCGACATCCAATGAAACAGGTATAGGATCATAAGTTGATTTCGGTTTCATCTGAAGATCATAGTTAAGAGTAATATCCTTGAGTGGGCCATAAGATGGCATCAATAGATCTGTATTTTCAAATTTGATTTGATAGGGCCATTGTTCATCATTTGACGGGTTATCATCCCATTCATGATGCCAGTGGGATTGAGGTGAACCTGTGACGACTAGCCATAATTTTACACAATTATTTGGACAGACAAATTCCAATGTTATATCTGGATTTGCATTGATGTATTTTGCATTCATTGAATTGCTATATACTCTTTGTCCATCTTTGAGTAATGCGACAAATCCAAAAGTCCAGCCAGCCATTGCTTTGTTCTTTATTCGAAATGAAGGATCTCCTACTATGCCTTTTAATTTGGCTGACATCTTTGTTCCAGCTGCAGGGACGTTTAGTTTGATTGAATTGTAACCATAGTTTTCAATACAAACGGTAGAATCAATTTGCCAAAATCCATTAGGCATCAGTTTCATTTTTGTCTGCTCTCTTTTGTCAATATAATTTGCCCCAAGCACTTTAAGTGATGGCAAATCCCATGTCGTAAGTCGAGCGGCATGGTCATACATTTCAAGATTAAATTGCGCTTGGCTTTATGTGTTGATTCTTTTATAGGCGTCCACTGGATCTTCAGGGAATCGAGCATCTCTCCATAGTTTTCCCATAAAAAAATCCTCGCTTGGAAAGTCCAATACTCAGGTAAAAAATAGTTGTCATATCTAGCCCCTTCGTCAAAAATATGCTTATGATTATTGCGTGTATAAGCTGAAAAATTTCCGCTTGTAAAAAACAAATCTGGCTTGGTTTTATATGCCATCCATTGTGCACATTGTTCCCAGAAGCCATTGCCTCCTTTGCCATTGTCTCCCAGTCCATATCTAAATCCGCCCTTTGTATCACAACCAGTAATATATTGAAAGCAATGTCCAACTTCATGTGCAACCACTTCATCGATATTCGCAGCTGCAGGGTTGATAAATAATGATCCAACCTTATCATCTTGTCCCGAGCCATACGCAGCCCAGTCAGTGCTATGCAATAAAAAAATCATCAATTTATAATCATCCAAAACAGAACTATCCCTGATTGCAAATTTCAAAGAATCCAAATAGAAAGAAAAGGTCTTCTCAGATATGTCAATTAAATTTTTGAGATTCACAGTATAGGGACTTGGCGATTTGCTAGGGTCTGTACCAAAGCCAGCTTCCCAAAAAATTACTAAATTTTCCGTTTCCAAACTTCTGCTAAGACTCCATTGACTTTTTGGGTCCTTTGGATCCATTCCTGAGCTCGTCATGAAGCTTGGTATATAAACTGTCTTTTGTGAATATGCAAATTGCTGAAATAGGAACAAAATAAATATCGTGAGGACAAAATTCAATTGAGCTCTATACATGGAATTGTTTTTATAAACTCAAAGATAAAATCCTATTTCGATTTTATGATATATTTTTATTCTCTAGAATATGATCTGTTTGATACTTTCTACTATCCCAAAGTCTTTAAACTCTCCTCCAATGCAGCAAGCCGAGCATTGCCATCAGTTAATTTTTGTCTCTCCTTTTCTACTACATCTGGAGATGCATTGGCTACAAATTTCTCATTGCTCAATTTCTTTTCAGTCATTGAGATAAAGGATTTTGCAGCTTCGATTTCTTTATTGAGTTTTGATTTTTCTTCTTCAATATTGATTGATATCGGCAGTGTCAAATAATATTTGTTTCGAAGTCCTAAAAAGGATTGCGCATCTGCAACTTCTGTAGAAGTGAAATTGACTTCACTAAAATTTCCCAATTTTTTAAGCAGGAGAAAGCATCCTTCATTTTTAATTAAAGATATTCCTTCATTTGGCAATATGGCAAGTGGAACGGCGACTGCATTTTTTACTCCGTATTTGTTTCTCAAATCTTTTGTAGATGTCAGTACAGATCTCAACTCTGTAATTTCTTCGATGACCTCTCGAGATGAAAGTTTTTCTACATGATATGCTGCTTTGAAACAATCATCACCTTCCTTTCTTTCTTTCAATTGATGCCATATTTCTTCAGTGATGAATGGCATGAACGGATGTAGTATGATACAGATTTTTTCGAAGATCGCAATACATGCATCTTTTTGCTGAGATGCAATGGCAGTATTTTGTTGAGGCTTTATTGCTTCTAAATAAAATGAACAAAAATCATCCCAAGCAAAATTGTATATCAACTTCAATACTTCAGACAATTTATATTGTGCGTAAATCTCTCGATCTCTGTAGATATTTCTGCATAGCGATCATTCATGTATGTGTTCACGATCGCATTGCCACTATTGATTTCAATAGTTGAGTCTGTCTGCCATCCTTTAATTAGTCTTGTCGCATTCCAAAGTTTATTGGTAAAATTTCGCCCTTGTTCACATAATTTTTCATCAAATAAAAGATCGCCTCCAGCAGGAGAACAAGCCAACATTCCAAAGCGAACTCCATCTGCTCCGTAATCATCAATGAGCTTCAATGCATCTGGTGAATTACCCAATGATTTGCTCATCTTGCGTCGCAGTTTGTCGCGAACCATACCTGTGAAATACACATCATGAAATGGTAATTTACCTTTCCACTCATAACTTGCCATAGCCATACGCGCTACCCAAAGGAAGATGATATCCCATCCTGTGACGAGTACACTCGTCGGAAAATAGTAATCAAAATCTTTACTTCCATCCATTCCATCAAATACGGATATAGGCCACATCCATGATGAAAACCATGTATCCAATACATCTTCATCTTGTCTGAGATCAGCGCTTGTTAGATTTTGATTTCCAGTTTTTTGTTTTGCAATTTCTAGTGCTTTTTCTATAGTTTCTGCAACGAATATTTCATCATTATAATAATAAGCAGGAACGCGATGTCCCCACCACAACTGTCGCGAAATACACCAATCGCGGATATTCTCCATCCAGTGACGATACGTATTCTTCATGTGATCTGGATAGAAACTGATCTCACCATTTTCTACTGCATCGAGAGCTGGTTTTGCAATTTGTTTGGTATCGACATACCACTGCAAACTAAGCTTTGGTTCGACGACTGCATTTGTTCGTTCAGATCTTCCGATATTTGTTCTGTAAGATTCAACTTTGATTAAATTCCCAGAAGCTTCAAGATCAGCTTTTATTTTTTTGCGCACTTCGAATCTATCCATTCCATTGTATAAAATAGAATGCTCATTGAGTGTGCCATCATCATTCAGCACATCTAGTATTTCTAGACCATGACGAATCCCAATCTCATAATCATTTTGATCATGGGCAGGTGTCACTTTCAATGCTCCTGTTCCAAACTCTAGATCAACATAATCATCAGCAATGATTGGAATTGCTTTGTTGATCAATGGAATAATTACTTTTTTTCCATGCAGATGTTTATATCGCTCATCATTGGGATTTACAGCAACGGCTGCATCGACCATGATCGTTTCTGGTCTTTGTGTCGCGATGATGATGCCTTCTTCACTTCCTTCAAATTTATAAAGTATGTGAAACAAATTTGCATTCTCTTCACTGTGCAAAACTTCTTCATTGGACAACACTGTCTTTGCTTCTGGATCCCAATTTACCATGCGTTTTCCACGGTATAATTTTCCTCTATTGTATAAATCAACAAAGGCTTTAATCACAGCTTCAGATCTCACTTCATCCATGGTAAATGCCGTACGATCCCAATCTGCCGAAGCACCTAGTTTTTTAAGTTGTTGTAGGATGATACCTCCATATTTATCTTTCCATTCGAATGCATATTTCAAAAATTCTTCTCTGGTGATATCAGATTTTTTGATACCTTTTTCGCGAAGCATTTGTACTACTTTTGCTTCAGTAGCAATCGACGCGTGATCTGTACCAGGAACCCAACAAGCATTTTTTCCTTGTGATCTCGCTCTTCTGATCAAGGCATCTTGTATCGTATTATTCAACATGTGACCCATGTGTAGAATTCCAGTAATATTGGGCGGTGGAATCACGATGGAGAATGCTTCTCGATCATCGGGACTTGATTTAAAGTAGCCCTTATCTGACCAATGAGCATACCATTTATTTTCTATTTCACTTGGTGAAAAATGTGATTCTAATTCAGACATAGATTTATCTAATTTTATATCGGTAGGAAAAAAGTTGTGATTGTTTTTTTGTGCGTTTCAACACATATATTTTATCTGAGGGTTCAGTGGAAATATTTTCTGTAAAGGCTTGTTTTAAATATTTTTTTAAAATCAAAGGAAATGTTTCTTTATGGATGATTATTATACAAGAAGCAGGCCAAGCATTTTCCATTTTTTTGTGCAAGGCTTTAATGTCTGCTTGATCATAGTAAGTTAATTTTTGTTTTGTTTGATCTGTCAGAGGTTGTAATGTAAGGATCCCTTTCCTGAATGGAGTAGAGAATATTGTTTTAAAAGAATAGTCTTTAAATATTTTTGCAAGATGAATTGCTCTCCATCGCCCATTGGTGCTCAATCCAGGATCCAGTCCAATGGTATCTTCTTCAGCTTCAAAGATAAAGAAAAAATATTGTGCCGTATCTTTCCCACTATAACTCATTGGAATTGAATCTCCAGAAGTGAAATACATCATGGATTTTGTAACTCTGCTAATATATTGTGTATTATTTGTTTGTCCAAACAAAGGGGAGAAACACAAACTAAAGAAGAGAATTCGAAATATAATCATGATTTACAAAAATAGAAAAAAGCAACTACAGTTTTGTTTAGAATGAAATTTTAACATACGATTAACCATGAACGTTTAATTTTCCTTAAAGGGGTTTCTTTTGGTCCAAGGCTCCTCAGGTTTGAGAAAGTCAAGTAATTTGTTGAGGAATTTATTGTATAATTTTGATCTATGAGTAATGTAACAGTAGAGCTTTTCTTCTTCTGCCCCTACGGAACTTTTTATCTCCAATGCTGTGCGGCCAAAATCAATGGTATTTACATGATTCTTAATCCCTTGTTCAATGTGATTAATTAATATGTTTGTATAGATTTTTTCTTTTTGATTTCCTTTCTTTTCAAAGCCTAAAAAGTGCGCTAACATTTGCTCATGATGAATGACAAAACTAAAAAATGCTATGATCTTACCTTCTTGCTTAAGTGCAAAAAGTTTGAATTTCGAACCAAGATTTTGCTTTAAAGAGCTAAAATAATTTGGATTTATGTTGATGACATTAAAGCCAACATTTTCGGCTACAGCTTTATATAATTGGTAGATTTCAGCATTGGAATTTTCTATTTCTTCAAGACTTAATTCTTGGAATGAGAGATCTTTTAAACTGTCAATTGCTTTTTTGATCCTTAATCGACTCTTGCTATTTAGGGCATTTAGGTAATCTTGGAAATCATTCCAGGCTGGACGCGGATGAAATCTCATACCTGGTTGGATTTGAAATTCATAGAACTCCATATTAGATTTAATATTATCTAATGAAATTCTCCTCGTTTCAGAGAAATCTTTGATTAAACAGATGGTAGAATTATAAATTATTTTTGGATGTTTGAAAAGGGATTTAAGTGCTTTTGAAATGATGATATGTTGGTCTTTAATTGAAAATTCATCAGTGAATTCAAATCCGTGTTGACCAGTAAGCAACATATTACCCAATATCAGAGAAGTCAATTTGATCTTACTAGCAAGGTATTTTTTTGTATAGTTTGATAGCGATTCAAAAAAGTTTTCACAGATGCTAGGAACTTCAATTTTCAAACTCTTATCGGCCTCGAATGGCAAAATTTGAAAATAGAGTTTCCCTATAAATTTACCATGTGAAGAGATCATCACATATAGAAATTTCATATCTACAGGTGGTGCCTTCTCTAGTGCAAGTAAATAACTTACATCTAGAAAACTTTGCGGATTAGCTATTTTTGACCAATTTTCAGCTATTTCTTCTATCTTATAACAAACAGTAAGCTCAAATTCTTCAGCTTGAAGGATTATTTTCTTCATATTTTTAAAACCCCATACTAACCATAAAAGCTGTATTTTTGTTCTAAGCGCAATTCCTTGATTTTTAATATAGTATTTTGAGTTTTTTACGTTATTTTTGCAGCTTTAGCTTAGTTAATGAAAAATATATTGAATACATATCCTTGGATTCTAGTTTTGATGCTCATTACATCATGCGTTTCATCAAAGAAATATGCAGATCAAAAACAAGAGGCTGAACAGTTGCGCAGTGAAATGAAACAGATCTCTGAAAGGATTTCTAAAGTTGATGAGCTTGCTTCAGAATTGGCAACTACCAAAAGTCAATTGCGAAAAACTGAAGAGGTGTTGACCCAATTCTATATGAAATATGAAGGGAAAGAACCAAATTTTCAGATGAGTTCTATTAGATTTAACAATGATGCTCCACAGATTGACTCTTTGAAGTGGAAGTTAAACGAACTTCAATCTGAGTTAAATAGAAAAGACATTGAGAATAATAATTTAAAAAATGACTTGTCGATATTTCAAGCTAATTCTCAAACTAAGGGTTCAAGCAACAAGATTAATATAAAAGAGTATGAACAGAAGATATCAAATTTAAATTCAGAAATTTCAAATTTGAATTTGACACTAGACGGACAGAAAAATAAAATTCAAGAGCTAGAAATGAAAATCTCTGCGACAAAAGAGAATAATTCAAGTGAAGAATTAACTACTTTAAAACAAGATTTGGGCGAGAAAAATAAACAGATAGAATCACTAAATAAAACTCTAGTTTTTAAAGATGAACAGTTGAATAATGTACTTAAAGATTTGCAAAATTTGAATGCTAAATCTAAAGACAAAAAGGGATCAGCTGAGGTTTTGGAATTAAAAAAATCTTTGGATGAGAAATCAACTAAAGTATTGGAGTTGGAGAATCAGATCAATAATTTATCAGTGCTGACCAATCAAAAGGAGTCCATTATCAATGAACAAAAATCAAGTATCACGACGGCTAATCATGATAAAGAGAAAATGGCTGAAGAGATAAAGAGTCAAAAAGCAATGATCGAATCACTTCAATTACAACTGGAGGAATCGAAGCAAGCTACAAACGATAAAAAAGGGTCAGCCAAATTAAAAGATAGAATAAAGGATTTGGAATCCCAGTTGGCAGCTAAAGAGAATGAATCAAAATTGACAAGTCAAAACCTAGAACAATTAAAACTTCGAGAAGAAAAGACCAAAGGAGAATTACAAGTATTGCAAGCTACTTTAGCTCAAAAGAATGAAGAATTAGATAAAGCCTTGAAATTAGCTTCTAGTAGTAAAGAAATTAATTCTTCAATAGCAAGCTATCAATCGAGATTAGAACAAAGTGAAATCAATATCAATAACCTTCAAACGCAGATAAGTTCAAAAGATAAGCAAATAAAGGAGTTGGAAGAAAAAAATATGGGGAGTGAAGATCGCTCCAAGAAAGTGCAAAATTTGCAAAAGCAGCTCGATGAAAATTCTGCTTTAATTTCAGAGCTGCGTCGGACCAATGATTTGAAGTCAAAAGACATAGATCAATTAAATAATTTGTTAGCTCAATCTCAAAACGATATTAAAGTTCTACAAACGAGTAAAAAGACTAATGAGTCATCAAAACAAGTTAATGAGGATCAGTTGAATTCATTAAAAGTGCAAATATCTGATTTAGAAGGAAAATTGTCCAGTTATCAATCTACAGTTCAACTACAGAATAAAAAAATTGATTCTTTACAGTTTGCAAGTTCAGGATTACAGTCAAAACTTGAATTAGAGTCCATCGCCTTGTCCAATGCAAATAGTAAACTCAGTATTTCAGAATTTGAAGTGAGTAAACTGAGATCAGACGTGAGTAAATTTAATCAAAGTTCAAGTCAAGATAATAAGCATAATAGTGATGTTGAGATTCAGAGATTAAATGATAAAATTGCAGAACTCACTAAAGCTAATGCAAGTTCAACTGGACAAAAAATTTCAAGCAAATCAGTTCCTTCAGCTATAGTAAATAAAATAACAGGTTTGAGTAATGAATTTCCACGTGCTGGTGTTTTTTATAAATTAGAGAATGGAAAAATCCATGTTTTAATTCCTCAATCATTTTTATTTGAAGGGGAGACAGTAGCATTGAAAGAGCAAGGATCTACATTGGTCACAAGTCTTGCCAATTCATTAAAACCATACAGAGATTTGAGTGTTCATATAACAGGATTTGGATCTTATGATAGCAATGCAACCAAGACTATGGATGGCTCATTTCGAAGAGCAAATACAATATTGAGATTGCTTACAGCATCCGGGATTGGCGCAGAAAAAGTTACAGTAGGAGCCAGACCATATTCTAATTTTGATAACTCTAAAAGTCTCCCTGCGGGTGTAGAAATTATGATTCTTGCAGAATAGTATGAAATATGAATTATTTGTTGGCTTGTTGTTTTTACTTTCCCAAAACAACTTTGCTCAACGATGTACAACAGTGAGTTCTACAGTTGAATCTAAGATTTACAGCAACACACCAAATTTAAGACATGGGTCTATTTCTATTCCTATTGTTTTTCATATCGTATATAATGATGAAGATCAAAATATTTCAGATAATAGAATATTGTCCCAAATTGAAGTTTTAAATTCAATATTCGATCCTGTCCAGTTGAAGTTGGATGAATCAATTCCAGAGGAGTTTCGCTATTTAGCTGAAAATCCCAAAATTCATTTTTGTTTAGCCAGCTATGATCCTTTGGGTAATTCCACAACAGGAATAGTCAGAAAAAAGACAAATATTAGTAATATAGCTTGCAAAAAGCAAGGTACTCGTCAGTACATTATGGATGAAAAACTTGGCGGGTCAAAAATTTGGGATCCTCAACAATATTTAAATATTTTTGTAGGTCAACGTGATGATTGTCCCTTTGCGGAGGCAGTATTTCCAGAACTAGCTACTGATACGAATGATGGTATAATAGTGGATCCTCGATTCGTAGGAATTAACCACAAAAATTTTCCATACCATAGAGGATATACTATCGTTCATGAAGTGGGGCATTATTTGGGATTGCATCATCTCACTGAATCCAAGACTGAAGGAGATTGCACCAAGGATGACATGGTAGATGATACGCCATTACAATCAGTCAATTATTTTGATTGTCCCAGTTATCCTCAAATTAGTTGCGAACGGAGTTCGATGTTTATGAATTATATGAGCTTGGTTGATGATGATTGTATGGCCCTTTTTACAAAAGGACAAGTCTCAAGAATGCAAAATCAAATTGGGGTCTATCGACCTTATTTTTTGTTTTATAGTTGTGATAAGACGGATGCCAGTTATTTAGATCAACTCATCATCAAAGCTGAAAATAATTATTGGATAATAGCTGATAAGTTTGATAGAGAATGGTTTGCTAATATGAGTTTATTTAATATGCAAGGTCAACTTGTTTGGGAAGGGGCAAATGAAGGACATGTATTTAAATTCGTAGCAAATGAATTACATAATTTTACAGCAGGTATTTATTTTTTAGAAGTGCGATGGAAGTCTGAAAGAAAAATATTTAAAATCGCCTTAACCAATTATTGATAAAATTTTAAAACACAAGATATAATGAAGTGGATTTTTTTTGTTTTTATATCGATATTATTGATACAATGCAAACCAAGCTCAAAGTTGTTAGAGCCAAAGCAAGAACAAGAAGCAGAATTTAAAATTTTAAGTCTAAACAAGACTCCTTGTTTTGGAAGATGTGCAACATTTGCAATAGATATTTATAATTCTGGACTTGCTATTTTAGATGCAAAGGACAATTTAAGCGTTAAAAGAGGAATTTATTATACAACGATTGATGCCGCTACATTAAGTCGCCTAAAATCATTGCATTCCAATACTGATTGGACTAAAGTGAATAAGAGTTATATGATGAATATCCCGGATTTGCCCGTAGCACATTTAAATTTATTTTTTAAAGATTCATTGAAGAATAAATTCGTGAGATCAAATACTGAGGCGAGCCCTGAAGTGGAATCATTAATTCAAGAACTTTCACAGTTAGCAAAATCTGAGCAATGGACAATGGTTTTGAAAAAAGATGATATCATAGATCCAAATATGATGTACGAATTGTTACAGGTTAATATAGATACAAGTAAAACTATTGAATCGCTCGAAAAGGCATTTGAACCTTATGGTTTAAAACATACAAGACGAATCTCCCAATTCATGAATTTTTGGGAGATGACTTATGATTCTAGTAAAGTGGATAAATATGAGATTTTGGTTTTCTTAAGTCGTTATCCAGGGGTTTATTCAGTGAAATTTAATAGAAAATTAGAGCTAAGAGAGTAGCTCTTGATTAAAATGGAATAAGGCATCTTCGACTGACTTGAATTGACTGCCATGACTAAATTTATTAAACCAAGTTATTTGCCTTTTTGCATAGTTGCGGCTATGCTGTTTGATCTTTTCTATGGCTTCCATCTTAGATAGGTTTGCTTCAAAGTATTGGAAAAATTCTTGATAACCCACAGTTTGAAGTGCTTGAAATTCTTTAAAGGGTAATAGGTTTTTGACTTCATCTTCTAACCCTAATTGAATCATTTCATCTACTCGGTCATTAATATTTTTATATAAAATATGTCTGTCTGGACATAGATAATATTCATGAATATGGTAAGGCAATTTTTTTTGAATCCCAGTGAGTTGCTCTGAAATAGGCATACCTGTGATTTCGATAACTTCTAAAGCTCTTAATATTCTTCTTGGATTGTGAATATCAATTTTATTATAATATGCTTTGTCTTTTTCAAATAGTAAATGCTGAATCGATTCAATCCCTTTTTCTTTCAATAAATTTTCATAGAATTTGCGGACATGAATTTGAGAATCAGGGAGTGGATCTAGTCCTTCAGTTAATGCTTTAATATACAGCCCTGTTCCACCTACTATAACAACATGTGTATTGGTTTCGAATAGTTTTTCTAATAAATGCTTTGATTCAGTTTCATAGGTATTGACATCATATTTTTCTTTTATCGAAATGTGATTGATAAAATAATGTTTTTGTTTTTTTAAGATTTCGGAAGTTGGTTTTGCAGTACCAATATTCATCTCAATATAAATTTGTCTACTATCTGCAGATAGAATAGGGCAATTCAATTTTTTCGCCATCTCTAGTGACAATGCGGTTTTGCCTGAAGCAGTAGGCCCAACTATTAGCCAAATATGATGAGACAATGATTTTAAATTTTAGGCAAAACTAATCATTTGTAAAGAAAGGTGAATTTCTTTTTTATCGTGTTTAGTTCTGGGGGAAACATGCAGCTGTATATATAGAAGGATTCTTGTTTGACTTTAATAAAAGTTCTATATTTGCCATATAAATCTGATGTTTAATCTATGTTATATCCAATATTTAAGCTATTAATGAAGATATATTTCAATATGTATTATAAGAAAATATATATTGAAGGGGCAAGTAATGTCCCCAAAGATGTGCCATTGATTTTTATTTGCAATCATCCCAACTCATTCATGGAAGCATGTCTTGTAGCAGTGTTTCAACACAGGACATTGCACTTCTTAGTTAGGGGAGATATGTTTGAAAAAAAGTGGTTGGCTCCAATTTTGAGAGAGACCAATCAAATTCCAATATACCGTTTTAAAGATGGCTTTGAAAAATTGCGAAATAATAAAAGTTCATTTTCAGCTTCATTTGACATATTAGCTGAGAACAAATGTATACTGCTTTTTCCTGAAGGTAGTACGGTTTTTGTCCCTTGGTTGCGTCCATTTCAAAAAGGTGCAGCAAGATTAGCGACAGGGACTATGGATGAGAAAAAAATAGAAGATGTCTTTGTTATGCCCTGTGCTGTGCATTATTTTAATGCTTTAGAGACACGCTCAAAAGTGTCTTTGCAATTTGGTGAAGCCATATCTACTAGACAATTTTTAAATTCTAATCCTGACTCCAAAGATATTTTATCTGACTATACAGAATATCTCTATAAGAAAATGGATGAAATTGTACTGAATTATCCTGAGGATATTCAACGAGAAAGAATAGATCATTATCTCACTGATAAATACACAAATACTTCCGAGGTGCTAAATATGGGAAGTACAGAATCAAACATACCTAGCAGACTAAAGGGAGCGTTAAATAATATAAAAGATTATACAAGTCTAGAGAGACGAACGCCAAAGAATAATCTTTTGATGAGTAAAGCTTGGAGCTTAACATTATTAGTCTTGGCATTTTTACTCATGATTCCAGCTGGAATCATCTATTATCCGAGCCTCTTTCTCATAAAGAATTGGTCAAGAAAATTAAAAAGTATTGAGTTTCAGCCTCCGACTAGATTAGCTGTAAGTATGGTGTCACATTGGTTGATTAGTATCATTTTATTGATAGTATTGATTCAGTTTTTTTCTTTGAAGATTGCTTTTCTTGGTTTGGTTTTCTTGCAGTTTTCATTGTTTTCTTGCCTACTTTTCAAGGATGCTTATCAGATCTTATTTGCGAAGTCTTGATAAAGACTTTTGCTTTGATTTTAAAATATTCAGAATAATTCCGCATTGAAGCTTTTAATTTTCAAAACATGTGTATAAAAGTTTATGTATAAATAATTGTTATGTAATCATATATGAATTATATAAATATATAATATGTTCATTTTTATTTATTAATTCAATTTATTAGTATCTTTGTATTCTATGGCAATGAGCTTTAAATATTTATTATTGGCTGTATGGCTTATCTCTTATGCATCTATTCAAACTTTAAACGCCCAGTCTATTGGCGATTTTGAGTATTTGAGTAAAAGTGGATTGAAGGCTAAATCACAAGAGATCGAAATTATAAATTCATATACAGATAGCAAATTGCCCATTCGTCATATTTACTTTACGCAAAAACTAAATGGGCGAAAACTTCTGCCAATAATCAGTTCAGTGCATTGTAATATTGAAAGTGACCAGCTTATCCAAAAGAATATAAGAGAGAACCTGAATGAAGATAAGCATCTGACCTTCCCACAATCTAATCATGAGTTTGCTTTAGAATGGTATCTTAATTTTCGCACTACTCGTGATGCTTCATTTAAAATATATTCAAATTCTTTTCGGAAAATGAACACTAACCGATCTGCTGAGTATGTTGCGCGCTTTATAAATATCAACGATCCCAATGAGACTATCCTTATTGAAGAAGTATATTGCAATATTAATGATGATTTAATTCCAGCGTATCATATTTCTCATATCTCCTCTAAGGATAATTTGACAGTTTATTTGAGTATTTTGGATCAAAGTATATTGCTAGAGGATAATAAGATTTTGGAGTGTGAAATGCCTTTACCAAAAGTAAAGAATGAAAGTTTTTTTAGCTATGCGACTAAATTTACTTCAAGTGCTTCAAACAGCTATGAAGTATTCGAGCTGCCTGATGAAAGTCCAAATCATAATACTAGAAAAATAGTCATAGCACCATGGTTGAAAAATACAAATGCAAGCCCTTTAGGATGGCACCATGATGGACTGTTGATGTATCAAATAACAAAAGGAAATAATGCCGATGTCTATGAGGATATGGATGGAAATAATGCGCCATTGCCTGGAGATAGCTCATATGTTGATGGTGGTCTTCAATTAGATTTTACATTTCCATATTCGAAAGATTCAGCGATTATGACCAATAGAGACGCTGCCATTACCAATGCTTTTTATTGGACGAATACCGTGCACGACCTTCTTTATAATTATGGATTTGCAGAGCAAGAATCAAATTTCCAATATTCAAATTTTGGTAAAGGAGGCACAGGAGGTGATCCAGTAAAAGTTGAAGTTTATGATGAAATAAATGATGCAAGAAATAATGCAAATTTTGGCACACCGCCTGAAGGTATTTCTCCTTTAATGCAAGTTTATGCATGGCAGCAACCTTCATTTGATACAATGGTAGTGAATTCTCCAACATCAATAGCGGGTAAATATCCTTATGTTCCTGGCGCAATAGGTCCAAAAATAAAATCAGCTTTACGTGCAGATATAGCTTTTCCAAAAGATGGATCTGCTTATCCTAGCTGTGGCTGTGCTTCTTATAATTCAAGTGTGAGAAATAAAATAGTATTTATCGATCGAGGAATATGTTCCTACATCGCCAAGATAACAAGAGCCCAAGATTCGGGAGCTATAGCCATCGTGATTTGCAATCAAGACAATAATCCACCTGTGGTTATAGGAGGATATATTTCTTCATCATCAATTCCGATCGTCATGATGAGTAAAGCTAATTGTGATGTTCTCAGATTAGTGACCAGTTCTACAATAAATGCAACTCTGCTTCCCGCCAGTGAAATTAAATTTAAGTCAAATCAAAAAATTTATTCATTTGCAAATGCCAATTTTGGCCCTGCTATTCCAAAATATTTACAAGGAGAAAATATTCAAATTCAAGATAATTTGGGAAATTTCCAAGATGCCTGTGATCCAATAGTTAATGATATTAAAGATAAAATCGTGTTTATCGATGAAGGGAATTGTGAGGTAAGTTTTAAAGTCTATCAAGCACAATTAAAAGGTGCCGCTGCTGCTGTGGTCTGCAATTTAAGTGGGAATGAACCCGACACACTGCCCACAGGATCATTTGGTCATCTGATTTCCATTCCTACAATTGGGATGTCAAAGTCTAATTGCGATTCCATAAAAAACACCTTTCCTTCTAGCTCAACTTTTGAGAATAATCTTCCTCCATTGTTAAATGGTGAAATGGATGCTGGACTTATTGCTCATGAATATGGTCATGGCGTGTCTTTGCGGCTGACAGGTGGAGGAGCAGGATCTTGTCTTACCAATCAGGAACAAGCTGGTGAAGGATGGAGCGATTTTTTTGGATTGATGCTTACGACAAAACCTACTCATCGTGCCTATGATAATCGAGGTATTGGGACATTTGTTAGCGGTGACCAAATCAATGAAGTTGGGATAAGGCCATATCCATATAATGTGGACACTACTATCAATCCTGCAAAATATAGTTGGCTTAAGGATCAATGGAAAATATCTATGCCACATGGCATTGGTTATGTTTGGTGTTCCATGATTTGGGATTTAAATTGGGCTTTAATTAAGACTTATGGTTTTGAATCGAATTTGTTTACAAGTAATTCAAACAAGGGAAATGCAAAAACACTTAATTTAATCATGCTAGGTTTAAAACTACAAGTGTGTAGTCCAGGTTTTGTTGATGCTAGAAATGCAATATTGAAGGCAGATAGTATATTGTATAATGGACAGAATTCTTGCATTATATGGAATATATTTGCAAGGCGTGGTTTGGGATATAGTGCCAATCAAGGAAGCCCATATAGAAGAGATGATGGTGTTGAAGCATTTGATCTTCCTGTAGCTTGTACGAAATTAAATGATGAAGAATTATTTGGAATCGCAGTATTGGCAGCAGATGAAGTTGCATTATTTGCTACAGCAGAACAGCATAGTATTACTCTGAACTGGAGAATAAGTGAGTCTTTGAAAAATTTTCCATTCAAAATATATAAAAAGAAATTCAGTGACGATAGTGGTGAAAAAATATTTGAAGGAGTGGGTAATCAGAATAATCAACTTATCGATAGAGATGTAGAATTTAATGAGAACTATTATTATCAGATTGTTTTTAGTTTACCGACAAAAGAATTACAATCCTCATGGGTAAGTGCTAGATTGAATGATAATAATTATTCTTGGAGCATCTATCCGAATCCGGCAATGGATAAAACCAAAATTGTTTTTTTTGAAAAAATAAAATCTAATTCTACAATAAGTTTATATAATGCAATTGGATTTAAACTAGACGAATTTGAGCTAGTTCCAAATCAGAATGAAGTTATATTAGAAACCGAAAATCTAAAATCTGGCATGTATTTTATACAATGTAAAATTGGTGCCAACTATACAAGCAAGAAATTGGAAGTTATCCATTAGTGATCATGATATTTTTTAGATGTTCAAGAAAAAGATAATAATCACAGCCACGTCTAATATCATTTTTGATCAAAGAGTTCAAAGGATAGATGGCGCACTCAGTAAAGCAGGATATGATGTTTTAATCTTTGGAAGGGTCAAAAGATCTGAATCCACATTGAGTGTAAAAGCAAGTGAAAGGACAAGATTGATAATTTGTTTTTTTGAGAAATCTTGGTTGTTTTATGCTGAATATAATCTTCGTTTATTTTTAATTTTAATGTCACGGCAATGGGATATTGTTTATGCATGTGATGCTGATACTTTGTTGGCAGGGACTGTAGCGAAACTCATCAAAAGGAAAAAAATTATCTATGATTCTCATGAATACTTTGAAGAAAGCCCAGAAATAAACAATAAAAAATTGATTCAATTAATATGGACTTTTATTCAAAGGATTTGTATTCCATTTACACAACTGAGGTTTTCAGTGAGTAAAACACTCTGTGCCGAATTAACGAGGAAATATAAGCGTGATTTTTTTTTGCTTCGCAATGTTCCCTTTTTGAGAAATTCTATTAAAAAATCATTCGACAATAATAAGATTATAATTTATCAAGGTGTGATCAATCAAGGTAGAGGTCTGGAGCAAATGATCCAGACCATGCATTCACTTCCGCAGTATAAATTGTGGATAATCGGTGATGGGGATATTAAAGCTCAACTTGAATCAACTGTACAAAGCGAAAGCCTGTCTAAGCAAATTATATTTTTTGATCGACAGACACCAGATGAATTATTTAAATTGACATTACAGGCATCCATAGGCATCAATCTACTCACAGGAGACAGTAAAAACTACTATTACTCAGGAGCAAATAAATGCTATGATTATATTCAGGCTGGATTGCCTTCAATCCAGATGAACTTTCCAGAATATGAGGCCTTGAACGCCGAATTTGAAGTTTCAGTTTTAGTCGCCGATTTAGAAGTCAAAACCTTAGTGGCGGCAGTGGAAAAACTTGAAAATTTTGATTATTATCAGCGGTTACAGAGCAATTGTATCACAGCTTCGCAAACTTATCATTGGGAACATGAAAAAATTAATTTGCTGGATAGATTAAATTACATATAACCATTATGTGTAATAATAACAGTAACAATATGTAATATATTTTTATTAATTTAATATTAATATATCAAATATTTCTCTATTTGCTTAAAAATAAATATTGGACATTCATTGAAAATGATGCAACCAATTATCATTATCTTCACCTTCTATATAGAAATTCAGTTTTGGAGGTAGCTAAACATATCATTGAAGGGTGCAAAGCAGCAGATCAGAAATGCTGTAAGCAGTTATACTCTATGTTTAAAGACAAGATGTATGGGGTATGTTTGCGCTATGCCGAATCTGAGCATGATGCAAATGATATTTTCCAAGAGGGATTCATTAAAGTATTCAGAGATATTTCTTCTTTTAGAGGAGAAGGTTCTTTTGAAGGTTGGATGCGAAGATTATTTGTGAACACATCTTTACATTTTCTCAAGCAAAAACGAAAAAGTGGTTTTGTGTTTGAAGATGATTTTTCACAATACGACAATGCTGATGAACTTGATGATAGCATTGAAATATCAGAAAATCGACAAAATCTATTGATCGATCTTATGCAAAAATTGCCTTCCGGATATCGTACTGTATTGAATCTTTATATCATGGAGGATTATTCACATGTAGATATTGCAAATCAATTGGGGATAAGCGTAAGTACATCCAAAACACAATTGATGAGAGCAAAGAAGATGATGAAATTGATGGTGGAATCTGCATTAATTAAAAACTAAATGCGTATGAAAAAATTCGACAATTTAGAAAATTTTTTAAAAAACAACCTAGATAAATACGCCAAAACCCCTCCTGAAGATCAGTGGGAAAAGATTTGGACTAATGTTGATAAGGGGGGCGGAAGTTCAAGTCTATGGACTGCTAAAAATATTATATTTTCAAGTGTTATTGTTTTGCTTACTGGCTTGAGCATCGTTCTTTATTATAATTGGAAAAATGTAGAAGCCCAATTAAGTGAAAGGAGCGAAGCATATACTGAAAAAATAGAATCAATTAATAAGTTAAAACAAGAATCAGCATTAAATGAAATAAAGAGTGAAGTTCCAAATTTAAATAGTGAAAATTCAAATGCTATTAAATCTAATGAGCTAAATGAAGTATCAGAAGAAGCAAAAATTAGATTAGATCATACTCTGCCTTCTGAAATGAAAATCAATGACAACAAGAAAGTTTCATCTCAATATTCAAATCCTGTAAATAGTAATACTTTTGCTCATCAAACTGTTGGTTCAAAACAAATTCAAAATACTGTACAGAATATCAAGAATAAATCTAATTCTAAGATTAGTTCTCATCAAGCAACAAATCAAGTTGCAATTCAAACATTAAATATTGCAAGCAAAGAAATTGGCAATACTGGCAATACAACTGAATCAAATGTACATGATAGTAATGGTGGAAATATAAATAATAATCCTAGCTTACATTCAAATGTAAATGACATTGAACAAGCTCATGAATTTGTTTCACCTAAAGTAAATATTCCTTCAGAAAGCGATTCGAAATTACTAGTCAATAAATTAAGTTTAACTGAGGCAAAGTTAATTCTGGGCGATAAGTTTTTACCATCAAATTTATTGATGCCAAGTCTAAATTCAACAGGTATAAAAAAACAGAACAACAGCGTTCAATTGACACATAGTTTTGTGACTGGAGTATTGTTGTCAAGAACGAAATTAAAATTTTCTGGGCCAATTCCTCATATCGATGATAAACGAAATTTTGTAAATGACAATGCGATTTACGGTACCAATTTTTTTGCAGGATATCAACTTTCAACGCCTATCGGATCAAATTATAAATTAAACTCAGGTCTAGAGTTAAGAAAGACTAGCTATGATTTATCTCACACGATTAATTTTAAATTTAGGGATGGTGCTGCACCACCACCAATGCCTGGGCAAAGACCTATAGAAAAAGATTTTAAGTATAATTATAATACTGGGAGTGGTACTATCTCTTTAGACGTTCGATCAGTAAGTGACACTGCCACAAAAATAGAAGATCAAGAGAAACTTGAATTGAACGTAAAGGCAAACAAATTCAATTGTGAATTTGTCTATTCCACTTTTTATTACAAAGGAATTTAATATAAGAAATTGGAATTTAGGGATAGGAGTTGGTTCGAGATTTTATTATGAATTGTCCAAAAAATTCAACTTGAATGAAGTTTCAGTCAATCACAGATCTTTGCGTTGTGATAGGGGAAATACTTTTGTTAGAACTGAAACACCAAGCAGCAAATTTTCAATAGACGCTATAGTACAAATGACCGTTAATTATAATCTTGGATCTAGATTTAGATTTGGAATCAGTCCATTGTTTGAACAATCTCTAATTGACAATAAAAAATCACTAAATATTACTTATACCAATACAAAATTGGGGTTGATGGGTGCATTACAATGGAAATTTTGATTATGAAAAAGAATTTTGTATATCACTTTATATTTTTTATAGTTTTAATTTTCTCTTGTAGAAATGATGAGGTAGTCTTTAATGCAGATCAATCAGCTATAATTGATATTAATGAAGATCCAAATAAAATTTTAATTACCGAAAATTTAAATAAGTATTTCTTAATCGAAAAAATAGATGCAACCTTGCTGCCTGTCGAAGCTAAAATTTTGAGTAAGTCAGTTTTTGGTTATCAAGTTGAGTTAAGCAGTGGTCATAATTTATATTTTAACCTTAATGGCTCTAGCCTAAATGATACTACAAATGTATTGATAGGTAGAGGCAAGTGTCTAAATGGTAAACCAATAGCTATTAATACTATTGACCAGAGAACGCTTGAGCAAATTGAGAAAAAATTCCCTGGATCGCGAGTAGTCAGTGCATTTAAAAAAGGAAATGATTTGGGTGTTTTGCTTGACAAGAATATTGTAATTTCTGTGACAGATAATTACACAAAATTTACAGAATGTCCCAATCCAAGAATAAATAGAACTCAAGTAAATAAATTGATACCTTCTGAGTTAGGAAAACTGGTTTATATCAAATTTTTGGATGATTGTATTAAAGATTATATTAAAAAAGAGTTCCGTTGGATAGATGTTGATGTTGCTTTTAAGAGAGTAAATAATAGCATCTATGTGAAATTGGAAAGTGGTGTACGCCTTGTTTTTGATGATAAATGCAAAATAATTTATGATAGTACAAAGTAAACTTAAAAAATGTGTTGATACTAAGTTGATGATCGCGTTGATTATTGTTTTTTTTACATTAATTAATGCAACTTATGATCCAAAGAATCCACCAGTATCTCGTACAGGGGCTCCAGGCGAGACAACCTGTCAAGCTTCAGGTTGCCATAATGGGGGATCTTTTGTGGGTACAGTTGATATTAAAGGATTGCCAAGTATTGTAGAACCTAGCAAACTTTATACAATCACATTAACTCAAAAAAGCAATGCAAAAAGAGCAGGATTTGAGATGACTGCATTGGGGAATGATCTTTTGAAAGCTGGGAAATTTTCTAATGTAACAGGGACTTCTATTGCTACCAATGTGGGGCGAGAATACATTAGGCAATCTAATGCAAAGACCTTTACAGATACAGTGTCATGGACGTTTAATTGGACGGCACCAGCAACTCTTACAATGGGTGATTCCATTACTTTTTATTTCGCTTCACTTTGTGCAAATAATGATGGCGGTACTTCTGGGGATAATGCTGTAAAAAATTCTAGAACCGTAATACTTAAAAGCAGTACTGATATTGAAGAAACGAGTAAGTCAGTCGAATTCAATATTGTTGATAAAAAACTTGTATTTCAACAAACTGATTTTAGTTGGATTGAAGTGATCAATATTGCTGGATCTAAGATTAAAAATTCAATAAATAAAGATCAAAATATACTGGATTTAAGCAATCAAACCACTGGAATTTATTTTTTGAATTATAAGCTAGAGAATTCAAATTATATCAAGACAATAAAATTTTATTTACCATAATCCATTTAAGTAAATTTGAAAACGAATTGCTGTATTTTATTGGATTGTAAAAGTAAGACGAAATTAGTCTTTTTGTTTGCTTTATGGTTTTCTCATACAGTATATTCACAATTTTTACCACCTATTTGTACAGCTCCAGAAAGAATGACTCCCACTTGTCTTGAGGCTTGTTTAATTTGTGATATCAATGGATTTACAGGCCGAAATACCAGTGCAGTACCTGGTGAGTTGCCAGCTGATTTCTGTACTACACAGAAGCATAATGGGCAATGGATTGGATTTATGGCAGGAACTTCAAATCTTGTTATTGACCTCTTCGTAAATAATTGTTCAAATGGTGATGGTCTAGAGATTGGTATTTATGAAGGTATTAATTGCAAAAACTATAAGCGTGTTTCAGATTGTAATACAGATGTAAGGAATAATACAACATTTCGGATGAGTATGAGTGGATTGATTGTCGGGCAACATTATTACCTTGTCATTGATGGGAATAGAGGTGATATGTGTGATTATAAAGTAAGTGTCATCACTGGTTCGACTAAAGTAAATCCCTTGGCAAATTCAGGGACAATATCTGGGCCCATTGTAGTGTGTGAGGCTAATGATGCATCATATACTGTTTCAAATGTTGTCGGCGCTGTAAAATATGAATGGAAGTTAAATTCCAAAATAGTAGGAACTGGTCAATCAATTAATTTAAATTATAGTTTGCCTGGAACTTATCAACTTTGTGTACAAGCATCTAATGCTTGTGATATCGCTCCACCAGAATGCATAAATATTTTAGTTAATCCTCACAGCTATCATTTTATTCAAAAATTGATTTGCGAAGGAGAATGTTTCAGTGTAAAGGATACGCTATTGTGCAGTCCTGGTAGGCATATTTTGAAATATAATAATTTTCTTGATTGTGATAGCACTTTAGAAATAGATTTGCAGTATCAAAAAATTCCAACTGTAGATATAGCACAAAGAGCTTGTATTGGAGATACCCTTTCAATAGGGAATTCAACATATAGTCAAGCTGGAATATATCTTCAAAACTATAAATCTTTTCTTGGTTGTGACAGTGTGGTGAGAATTGATTTGAATTTTATAGAATGTAATATAAAAGGAATAGCTTTTTCGGGGAATGTAAAATGTCACAATGACAGCAATGGCTCTTTAAGTTTTTCAATTACTCAAGGGACGGCTCCTTTTACCTATCAAGTTATGAAGCTTCCAGCCATAGCAATTGCAAATGGCTCTATCTTAAATTTAAATGATAGCGTGATTTTGAATAATTTATCAGCTGGTGAATATTCAATCACCATTATTGATAATTTTGGAAATTCAAGAATACTGAATGAAAGAATTGTTCAGCCTGAAATAATAAGATTGCAATCCACTACTTCAAATTATAAAGTATATAATATTTCTTGTTTCGGAGGAATGGATGGTAGAATCGATTTGCATATAGATGGAGGAACTAAACCTTATAATTTTTTATGGGATAACAATTCGATAGATTCATCATTGTCAAATTTGAATTCTGGAAATTATAAAGTGACAGTGACTGATAAGAATAATTGTCCACTTGAATTTGAATTTAATTTAAGTGAGCCTCCCCCTTTAATTGTAAAACTTAAAGCTAAGGATCCAAATTGTGATACTTTGAATTCAGGTTCAATTGATTTATCAGGAATTTCTGGTGGGGTTTCACCAATTTTAATATCTGTGAATAATTCTATTTTTGATACAGTTTCTAGTTATAAGAATTTATTGGCAGGATTATATAAAGTTGATTTTGTTGATGGTAATAATTGTAAATCAAGTTATAATATTGAACTGAAAAATCCTGAACATATTACTATAGAAAATGTTGAGGATGTTGTCTTAGATCTAGGTGATTCATTGAATGTTTCATTGAGATATTTTGGAGTTCCAGATTCAATATTGTGGTACCCAGATTTATTTTTAAACTGTAATGATTGTGCTGAAAATATTTCAAAACCAATCCAAGATATAAAGTATAGTATCTTAGCATTATCTAAAGATGGTTGCAAGGATTCTATTCAATTTGCTATAAGAATTATTAAGAAGAGGGATGTATGGCCTCCTAATGTTTTTTCACCAAATGGAGATAATCTCAATGATTTCTTCAATTTATTTGGGACTAAACAAATAAAGACGGTGGAAAATATGAAAATATTTTCTAGATGGGGAGAACTAGTTTATGAAGCGAAGTCTTTGGAGGCCAACAATCCTAATCTCGGTTGGAATGGAATGTTTAGAGGAGCATTTGCAACACCTGGGACATATGTTTGGGTTGCTGACGTCGTATTTCTCGATGGATATAAAATTTCGTTAAGTGGCGATATTAATTTATTAAGATAGGTATTTCAAAGTAAAATTATTTAAATGAAACATGTATTTCTGTTTGTGGCAGCTGTGACATTAGTTTGTGGTCAGTCAAGTGCTCAAAATTTACCATTTTATATGCGATTTTCAGATGATCATAAAAGATTAATCACTGGAAATATTGAATCTTCAAATGTTTTTGATGAATCTGTGATACATACTTTTGATCTTACTTTTTCACAATCAGATTATTTGGCTCAACTCGCTGCTGGGTATTCTGCAAAAAAAGATATCATTGCAACATTAGTCATTGATGGTAAAAAGTTTGATACAGTTGGGGTAAGATATAAAGGGATGACGTCATATTCACGCTCACCAACAGGTAAGAAGTCACTTAACATAACAATGAATGGTATGGTGAAAGGTCAAGACTATCAAGGATATGAAACTTTTAATTTGAACAATGCCTATGAAGATCCATCTTCTTTAAGGGAAGTAAATTACTTGAGTCACAATAGGCATCACATACCAGCAGCAAAAGCAGCTTTTGCCAGAGTTACAGTGAATAAGGAATATTGGGGATTGTATTCATTGGTTCAAGGTTTAGACGGAGAATTTATCAATGAATGGTTCTTGAGTAACGATGGTACAAGATGGCGTGCAGAAAGATCTTCTGGAGCGGGTGGCCCTGGAGGATTTGGAGCTGGGACTTCTTCAATTAATTTTTTAGGTACTGATACGACTTTGTACAAGCCACATTACACCTTAAAAAATTCTAAAATGGAAAACCCATGGAACGGACTTATGGTCGCAGCACAGGCATTAAATCAACCTGCTCTTGATCGAATGTATGACACTTTGAATAAGGTCATGGATGTAGACAGAGCTTTATGGTTCATTGCACATGAGATCATGTTTGGGGATGATGATGGATATATCAATAAGGGTGGTATGGATTATTATGTTTATTTTGATAAAGAAACGAATAGATTAGTTCCACTTGAGTATGATGGAAATAGTGTAATGAGCTCCATGGCTGCAAGTTGGAGTATTTTTAATAAAGAAACTGATACAAAATTTCCCCTATCATCTAGGCTTTTGAAAACACCTGAGTTGCGTCAAAGATATTTAGCACATGCAAGAGTGATGTTTGATGAATATTTTGATAAGACAAAATTGGATGCAAAACTAAATGTGTATTATAATTTGATTGATTCTTCAGTGAAGGCTGAGACTACAAAACGAATTTACACTTATGCACAATTTCAAGCTGCAAAAACTGAACTTATCAATTTGTTTAATACGAGAAGAAATACCTATTCAAATAATTTGGAGTTCAAAAGAGTTGGTCCAAGTATTGCTGAGGTGAGTTTTAGTTCTGATGGCATAAAAGATAGAATCTCCAGATGCCAATCAATCCGTTACCGTCAATACGACTGTTACATCAAGCTCCGGTGTAAAAGAAGTGAAATTATATTATTCCACTGGATTTGATGGCAGTTTTAACAGGACGATCATGTTTGATGATGGCATGCATAATGATGGTTTAGCAAATGATGGTATTTTTGGTGCATCAATCCCTGGTTTTGGTGAAGGGACTTATGTTCGATATTATGTAGAGGCTACTGCAAATGATGGCGTTGGGACGATTTCTTATATGCCTCTAGGAGCAGAACATGATGTTTATATTTATAGAGTTAATATTGGTAAATCCAATATTACAGATGTTGTGATTAACGAGATCATGGCATCCAATGCGACGACCATTGCTGATCAAGATGGAGAGTTTGATGATTGGATAGAACTCTATAACCTCTCTAGCAATACTATTGATTTAAGTGGTTGGTCTATTTCGGATAATCCTGATAATCTTACCAAATTTACTTTTGCAAATGGCACTACTATTGCTTCTAATGGATATTTAAGTATCTGGGCGGATGAAGATGGATTGCAGTCAGGATTGCATGCCAATTTTAAATTATCAGCAGCTGGAGAGAATCTTTATCTGATTGACAAAGATATTAAAATAGTGGATTCAATGAGTTTTGGACAGCAGATTACAGACAAAGGATTTGCACGAGTGCCAAATGGTTTAGGAAATTTTATAATTCAAGAGCCTACATATAATAAATCTAATGACATAGTACTAACGGTGAAAGAACAAAGCAATCTTGAATTTAAAGTATATCCGAACCCAGCAAAGAACTTTATAATAATTGGGTATAGTGGGGTAGCTTTAAAGAATATTGATATATTTAATTCTGTTGGAACTAAAATAGCTCAATATGATTCCATAGGAAATGGTGAAAAAATAAATACAGATACTTGGGCTCCTGGAATGTATGTCATCAAAGCTGGTGCTATCAGCAAAAAAGTGATGATAGTCAAATAGAATAATTTTTCGACATTAATAAAAGGCTGTAGCTATGATAAGTTATGGCCTTTTTTTTATTTATATTCTAAAGATAAAGGCAAAGAACTTACACTTTGAAAGATCAATTAAATTTATAAATCCAAAATTGAATAACTTATATACGTTTGATCTCACTATTTAATTGTCTATGCAAGAATAATGTTGACTTTTTTAACTCATGCTCAACTTACTAATTACTAACTACTAACGACTAAATACTAAACCTAGACTTTTTAACTCAGTTTTTAAATGTATTGGATATTCTTGACAAATTATTAAAAAAAAATCTCGTCTGATTCTAAAAATCAGTATTTTCGCTTTTGATGAGAAAGCAGTTACTAATAATATTTAGCTTAGTTTTTTTTAATTATAGCTTATTTGGACAATTGGTAAAACCATCCTTAGAATCTTTTAATTTAGGTTGGGGCTGGTTTAATTTGCGTTTGACAGGGAATACCATCGTTCCAAAGTTTGTTGACTGGCAGGTCAAAGATAAGATTCGAGATAAAATTATTTTTCAGACTTCATGCGATACTACGACATGTCCTTTATCATGTCCAGGTGAGTTTTTTGCAGATCAAAAGGATGTCCGAGAGAAGTTAATTATTGGGTGTAAAGATGCCAATTTTTTTGAAGCGAAAGTCAGATATAGCGATGGTGTACAATGGTCTCCATGGAGTGAGATTTTGAATATAGCGACACCGGAGGAGCCAAAGTATTCATCAAAAGAGATTAATATATTAGTTTGGGGAAATGATTTGGTAAGCTATGGCGATATCTGTGGGATCAATACCAAAAGCCGATTGGGGTATTTTCCAGATTCTACCAAGGATAATTTTTGCTATGCATTGCAGTGTGATTTGCGCAGAGTCCTTAATCAAAAAATAAATGTAATTAATGTCGGTGGCCCAGATGAAACCATTGATTCTTGGCTGAAAAATCACAAATCAAAATACGAATCTATCTATGCAAATGGATACCAACTTTCACTTTTTTTCTTTGGTCATGAGTCTGCAAGAGCCAATATCACTCATCAGGATTTTGCCAAAAAACTAGATAGCCTTTCTCGGTATCTTGCATCAATCAAACATCATCATATTATTAATTCAATTCATTACACTATCAATACAAATAAAGCAACAAGGAAGCAGCAAACTGATTATCTAGCCGCATGGTTGAATAAAATCAATACACTCGAAGCTTTAGACCCAGATGTGGAGCCATATCTCTGGAAGGGATTGGATTTGTACAATATGTTCAGAACTGATTCATTGCGATTTGTCTCTTTGGATGGTGAACATTTGGATATGTCTGAAGGAATTCCAGGATTGGTATATCGATTGGCACCTTTAGTTATGGAGGTCATGAGAGGAATCAGTACAGAGGTTGAAATATCTACTGCATCAGATAACAAAGCATGGATAAATGGCAACAGGATAATTTGTAATTTAGATGACAATTCATTTACGCATTATAACTTAACTGACATTATGGGAAGATTGCTCCAAACTGGCAAGCTTGAAGCCAATGATCATGTTGAAATACTGATTAAAGACAAGATAGAATCAGGAATTATTATACTTGATTTAGGACGTCCAAATAAAAATTCTTTGCAAACAAAACTTTTCTACAATAAATAAAAATCAACAAAAATGGAAGATGTATTAAGTATTAATTGGCTAGCATTATTATCAGCCGCTGTGGTACCATTGCTTATTGGATTTATATGGTATCATGAGAAACTCATGGGGGCGAAGTGGATGAAAGAAGCGGCAATGACGCCAGAAAAAATCCAAACAGGTAATATGGGGCTAATTTTTGGAGTTACATTTGTTTTTAGTTTTTTATTAGCCTTTGGATTAAATTTTACCATCATTCATCAATGGGGATTATTTGGGACATTGCTCGGAAGGCCTGATATGTCACCAGATGCGGAAGAATTCAAGATCGTCAGAGACTTGATGTCAAAGTATGGGACGAATTTTAGATCTTTTGGACATGGTGCCATGCACGGCTCGATGTATGGGGTGTTATTCGCATTGCCTATATTGGGAATAAATGCCTTGTTTGAGAGAAAAAGTTGGACTTATATCTTGATCCATTTAGGATATTGGGTAATCACATTAGGGATTATGTCGGGAATTATAAGTGCCTGGATATAGCATTTATCTGATTAAAATTGAATTGCAGAATGGCATTCAGGCTATTCTGCAATTCAAACTTTTAAAATATTTTTTGATAAATATGAAATTTGCATTTAATTTGCAGCAAAATTGCCCACATGGAGCTTCAAGAATTTAATAAAGGTAGTAAGGGAAGATGTTTTGTTTTCTTCCTTGTGTTTCTATTCCTATTTATAGGATTATTGGTATATATCTATAATAAGAATTTTCCACTTAGTTTTTAAGGAACTAACCAACCTTTAATCTAATCCTCTTCGTTCTCAAACAAAAGAATAGAAGCTATTTCGTATTGACCTTCTTTAACATATAGATCAACACCATTCATAGCCAATTTAAGCTTTTCTTGTTGCTTGTTCTGAATTGTGGCTTCTATGCCATTTTTCAATAATTGAAGTCTTTTGACTTCTGCCTTGTAAGTGTCTCTTAGAGACATAATTTTTTTCCAACCTTGCATAATAGAGTGACTTTTTACACTACACAAATTTATATATATTTTTTTATTAATATATAAAATTGTTTAAAATTTTTTATAAATTATTTTTTATAATATATAATATTATGATTATTAATTAAATAGTTAATGTGTTAATTATATATTTTTTTATTTTTAATGTATTTAAATATATAAAAAAATGGAATATTAATGGCTGGACTTTCATTTTTTCATTTTTTCTGTTTCATTTATTTTTTTGTCCTTTATTCTACGTTTATATTTATATTTGAGTTTTCGATGAATTAAATTTTAAAACCAATGTTAATATCCATGGACGCTACATCTATGTTAAAAAATGCGCTTTTGGGAACCCTTCTGCTGATCTCAGGTTTTTTATTGGCCCATAATGGGGAAAATCCTATTGAGAAAAGTTTGAATATCACTCGACAATCCAAAAAACCAGTGATCATTCAAGACCTCATAATCCCTATCAATTCATTCAATCAACCCGTTCCAGCTGAATTAAAGCACACAAGCTATTTCAATTTGAATCAGTTTGTGTTGAATAATATTATTTTAAGCAAACCTGATTACCTTATTACAGAATTTAGAGATCCTTATGGTGTCACCCTTCAATTAGAGTTAGAACGACAAGAAGTGTACGAAGCAGGGGCAATGCTTACAACTAATGAAGATCCAATAGGAATCCCAATGACTGGCGGCGCATATTATCGAGGGATTATAAGAGGGGAGAAATCCTCTTTTGTGGCATTGAGTTTTATTGCAGGTGAAATCGTTGGAGTCATGGCAACTCAAGATCAAGGCAATATAATTATCGGAAAGCCTAAGCAAGCCGCTGGATTCTCTGAGTCTCAGACACCACATATGATATATTATGAAAATGATTTGAAAGTCAATTCGAATTCTAGCTGTGCTGTTCCTGAATTATCACTTCCGCAGCAAATAGCTGAAAGACATGAGCAAACAGAGGCTGCCATCCTTCCCAATGGTTGTAAAAAAGTGCGCGTTTATTTAGAATGCGACTATCAGATGTATAAGGATAAAAGTAATTCAAAATTACAAGTAGAGAATTATATCACTGCGGTATTTAATGTGGTAAAGACCTTATATTTAAATGAGGATATAAAAATGGAAATTTCACAAATCAATGTTTGGACGACTCAGGATCCATATCTACATACTTCATTGGTTAGTATCCTATTAGATTATACAGCAAGGAGAAATTCAAATTTTAACGGTGATCTTGCACAATTGGTCACTACCTATGCTCCACAACAACAGGGAGGTATTGCCTTCGTTGATGGCATGTGTCGTGCCTATAATGATGGCTCAAATAGATCCCCACATTCTTTTGCATTTATCTATAATACTTATTCCTCTTTTCCTCAATATTCATGGACAGTCGAAGTCATGGCTCATGAGATGGGGCATAATTTTGGCTCTGACCATACCCATAACTGTGTATGGGGACCAAATAAGAATGTATCTATTGACAATTGCATAGGTCCAGATAATGGTGTTCCATGTTCACAAGGACCTAGACCTTCTGGTGGTGGAACGATAATGTCATATTGCCATCTTGTCAATGGTGTTGGGATTAATTTTACAAAAGGCTTTGGTCCAGAACCAGGTGATGTATTGAGAGCTGCGGTACAGAACAAAACTTGTCTATCCAAATCCATTACGCCAACACAAAAAGCATCCATCACTGGTCCCTATTATAGTGGAGATACTATAAAGTTGAGAGCTAATCCATATTTGAATAGCTATGTTTATGATTGGTTTCACTATGATGTATTATTGAAAGGTAAAAATGATACAGTATTGAAGGTTGCAGAATCAGGAGAATACAAAGTAGCGATTTCTTCAGACTGCACTGAATTCTCAAGCCCAATCGATATAGTAATCAATCCTGTAGCTGTAAATCTTGGTTGTGTTCCCATTGTGGGAAAAACGGATTCATTAAGTTTTTCAAAAAACATGAATGTTGATGATAATTTATTCACGGATAGTTTAATTATTCCAGCTTCAGCTTATCAAAACATTCCTGCAAATGTAAAAAAACATTATTGTAGAGTTATATATGACAATCACACCCGTAAGTGCAAATACGGTAAATAAAACGGTGATCACGACTTTTGTCGGTCCAAATAAAATAGTTGAAAATCTAAAATACACACCGAATGATACAGATCCAGATACTTATCGAGCACCAAAAACATATTATAGAAAATTAGGGGTTTTTGATCCGAAGGGGACATGGATTTTTTCAACAAAGGATAGCAAACCTGATTTAGGTGTTGACGCAAGAATTACATGGAGAGTGGTGCTCAAATGGAAAGCAGATGATGTTATCCCTAGTTGCAGTATTCCTATTTGTGGAACCTCAAACAGAATATTGGATGCAGGAATTGTAGCTGCGACATACCTATGGTCCAATGGCGCTACGACTAAAACAATTACAGTTAACTCACCAGGTGTATATAGTGTTACTGTTACTAAAAATAATCAAACTAGTTCGCATTCTGTAACCTTATTTGCTAAGAATCAACAATTTTCACAGCAGATTTCGATTTGTCAAGGAGATACTTTGAGGATCCAGAACAGTAAGTATTTTTCAAGTGGTGTCTATACCAATATGCTTAAAGCAAGTGATGGCTGTGATAGTATATTGCAAACGACGCTTACTGTCAATCCAGTTAATCAAACCAATTTAACCAAGACACTTTGCTATAATGATTTATTTAATGGACTTAAAATGACTCGTGATACGACGATCACTGATCGACTTATTGGATATTTAAATTGTGATAGTATCGTCACCACTCAGATAAAAGTTCAGCCAGAGATATCGATTAAAGGCATCGTAGCGATCAACTGTGAAAATGTGGGTGCGGGGATTTCTACAGAAGTTGTTGGAGGACTTTCGCCATATAATTATCAGTGGTCAAATGGAATGGCATTAACTACCTTATCTGGATTGAAGGATGGCAAATATATTTTGAAAATTACAGATGGAAATGGGTGTATAAGTGAAAAAGAGTTTATTGTAGATAATTATGATTCCGTAGGAATAAATGCAATCATAAAGAATGTAAATTGTTTTGGAGAATCCAGCGCAAGTATCGAAGCAGTAGTCAGCTCGGGAACCCAACCTATTAATTTTAGTTGGTCGACAGGAAGCACTATGCAACGATTGGTAGATATAAAAAAAGGTAGATATAATCTTTATGCAAGTGATATAAATGGATGTACTTTCAGTCGAGATTATGATGTAACAGAGCCAGATTTATTGATCAGCATCATGGATACCAAAGCCGCCAATGGTTCTGCATCTGATGGTTCTGTTACACCGGCAGTTTATGGCGGTACTAAGCCATATAAATTTAAATGGTCGAATGGTGATACAACTGCTGTGTTAAATAATGTCAGTGCTGGAAACTATGCTGTTACGATAACAGACGCTCTAGGATGCGTAACACAGAATTCAACACAAGTTATTTCTGGATTAAATAGTATTGAAGAAAGTAAAATTGTTTTGATTCCAAATCCTGTAAAGGATAGAATTAATATCTCTTCAGCAGATAAATTGATCGAACAGTACAGCATCATTGCAGTCACAGGACAAGTTATTGCCAAATCTGAACCAAAGTTGAATAAACAAAATTTATCCATTTCAAGTAACGGATTTTCAACTGGACATTATATTGTAAAGTTAACGATGTCTGATGGAAAACAAATTGTAAAACATTTCTTTAAGGAATAAATTTTATATAAATCCATATTCAAATGATTAATATATGAAAGCATAAGGGTTTTATGTAAATAATGATTTTTAATAGTTAAATAATATTGTTTTTTATGGAGAAATATTCTAATGAAACTGATGTCTATTTGCTCATTCCAAAAGATGAATTTGCAAAGAAATTAAAGGAGACTATTAATGTTGGAGAAAACTTATTGAATGCAGTAGTTGATGAAAATTATTTATTTCTAAAATTTAAAGATGATTTTTATAACTGGCATATATTTAATTTTAAGTTTTTAGAATCTTCCTTTAATATTGCAAGGAATAAGTATTTTTTAGAGTATCAAAACAAGGTGATCCATTATGCTTCTTCGGCGCCTCCAGCACTCAATCTTTCTAGACAAGTAGAAGTGCAGAATATTAAATCTGAAGTTTTAAAGTATTTGGATGGATTAAATTCAATACAGCAACAGATTGTTTTTATGGAGGTCAGAAATTAGAATTAACTTTTTTGGGAAATTGAAAATAATGTTGCCAAGGTTAATTTCCACCTGCAGTAACCAGACTCATTTTGTCGAACTGTAGATATTTTTTGGATAGGGATTGTATCTGTGTTGCATCAATTTCACGAATTGTTTTTATGATCATCTGGTAAGCATCAGCATCATTATATTCTGTGACCAATATTTTTAAAAATAATATTGATTGAAAAGAGCCATCAAGAAGTCTTTGTAGATGACCATGTAAATATCGCTTTACCATGATCAATTCATCGTCTTGTATTTTAGTCGACTGTAGTCTTTCGAATTCTTTTTTGATTTCATTTATCGTTATGTGCAATTCACTGGCATTGAGTTCCGCGCTGATGTAAAAGCATCCATCATATAATTGGGCATCCAAGGTACTATGGATATCATATGTAAATCCTTTGTCCTCTCTAATATTTTTCATTAGTCTTGATCCAAAATAATCTCCCAAAACAGTATTGATGAAATACAAAGGGTAAAAATCCTTATCCATTTTGGAAAACATTTTGCATCCAAGTTTCATGCTAATCTGACTCGCATGGGGGACTGGAAAGTGTTGTACTTTTTTTTCTTCAAAAATAGTGTGATAAATTAATTTTGATTCAGCTAATTTTTGTTTAATTTGTTTTGTTTTATTTTCCCAAAAATGGAGATCTTTATTTGTCTTTAGTCCACAATAAAAGATTTTCAAATTTGAAGTCACATAAGTTCTTTCATGATAATCTCGAAGATCATCTACATGAATGTCATCGATTGACTCGTGAGTGGTATTGTATCCATAAGTTTTGTCCTCACCAAAAATTAAAGCTGTAAATTCTCGATAGGATACAAAGTCTGGTTCAGACAATTGGTGCTTTAATTGGGATTTTAAAAATAATTTACATCGGGTTAAATCCTCTTCACGAAATGATGGTTCAGATAAAAGATGGATGACAAATTCGAGCAATGTTTCAAAAAATTTTTGAAGACAGCTGAACGATATCGAAGTAAAATCTAGATCTGCATGAATGCTATAAGAAGCACCATAGTAATCAAAAAAATCTGCAACCTTTGCTGAACTATAGTCTTTTGTGCCTTCTTGTATCATCAGAGATGTAAATCTTGCAGTCATTTTTTTATGTTCGAGAATACGACCATTTTCAAAAATGAGTTCACAATAACAAAGCTCTTTTGAGGAGCCTTCCAAAGTGTAGACTTGCGCACCAGATTTTAAATGATATGATGAATATTTTGGAAATTCCAAATCCCAATTAGTCGCATTGGTATTAAGCCAAGAATTTATGTCTTTTTTTGTTTGGATCAATTTTATTGTGATAAGCTGCGCAAAATTAGACTGAATTTTAGAATAAAGCTTATTTTTTTCATAGTGCGATTAATTTGATTTAGAAATAGATATAAAATATTGATTTTAAGTGATTTGTGTTTTTGTTTGTGGAAAAAATAAGGATTTTATTCAAAACAGACATGCATGAGTATCAAATTGGCTTAAAAATGCTTAGTTTTGTGCAGAATTTGGATTTTATGCCAAATTTGAAGAAAACTAACGAAATAAATTTAGCTCATGAATTTCTCTGTATCATCATCAGCGTTTTTGAAACAATTACAGTTGGCTAGTGGCGCACTCAGTTCTAATCCAGTAATGTCCATATTAGAGGATTTCTTATTGGAACTGAAAGGCAAAATTTTGACTATCACGACTTCCAATCTTGAAGTAAGCATTCAAACCTCTATTGAAGTCGAAGGGAAAGGCAATGGTAAAATAGCAATTTCAGGAAAAACTTTGCTAGAGACATTGAAATCACTCCCAGAGCAATTTGTGCATTTTGAAATTAATGATGAGACAAGAGGCGTAGAAATTACTTCTAGTTCTGGAAAATACAAAATGGTAGGGGAGAATCCTGCAGATTTCCCTGAGATGACCAAGCCTGATGGTGATGATAATTTTACGATTGAATCAAAAAATCTTTTAGTAGCTATTGACCGCACGATTTTTGCGACCAGTAATGATGAGATGCGTCAAGCGATGAAAGGGATATGCATGAATATTAATTTCAATAATGTCACTTTTGTAGCTACTGATGCTCATAAGCTTGTCAAAAGCACTTTCTTAGATGTCGTTAGTGAAACTGCTACTTCCATTATTCTTACGAAGAAAACCTTGTTGACACTAAAAGGAATCCTTCGTCCAGAATCAAATGTCAAAGTCTATTTCAATAAGTCAAAAGCGTATTTTGAATTTGATAATGTGATGTTGACCACAAGATTGATTGAAGGCAAATTCCCAGATTATAATGCTGTAATTCCAATTAATAATCCAAATAAATTGAGAATAAGTAGACAAGACTTACTTTCCTCAATTAGACGATTGGCGATCTTTGCCAACAAAAGTACAAATCAAATCGTATTCGATCTTCAAGAGAATAGTTTGACTATTAATGCACAGGATCTTGATATGAATAATGAAGCCACTGAGCAAATGATCTGTAATTATGATGGCGATCCAGTTGATATCAGTTTGAATGCAAAATATTTAATAGAAATATTGAGTGTCATGACTTCTGAGGAAATTATTTTCGAGATCAATACTACTAATAAACCTGTCATCATTTTACCTGCAGAGCAGGAGCCAAATGAAGATTTATTGATGTTGGTTGTTTCAAATTATTAATCCTATTTTTTGATGAAGATTGGCCTGTTTTTTGGCTCCTTCAATCCTATACACAATGGGCATTTAATTATTGCGCAGCATCTATTGAATTATTCAGCGATAGAGAAACTTTGGTTTATCGTAAGTCCACATAATCCATTAAAAGAAAAAGCTTCTCTGGCCAAGGATAGAGAGCGATTACATCTCGTTAGATTAGCGATAGATGAAAATCCAGATATGAGAGCTAGTGATATCGAGTTTAATTTACCACAACCGTCATACACAATTGATACCATGGCTTTTTTAACGGAGAAATATCCACAACATGAGTTTTCATTGATAATGGGAGGCGATAATTTAGTGAGTTTACCTAAATGGAAGAATTACGAATTATTGATTTCAAAATATCCTATATTAATTTATAAAAGACCAAATTATGCTATCGATACACCATTAGCTAATCATCCCAATGTTCATATTTTAGATACACCAATGCTCGACATTTCCTCTACATTAGTTAGGCAATTGATTACTGAAAAAAAATCAATTCGATATTTAGTCCCTGACGCAGTGTTTCAATATTTGGAGTCTTCAAATATGTATCGACCAAAAAAATAGTTCTGCATAAAATTGTGATGTCAATCGTGATGGAATTGGGATTAATAATGAATAAATTTTGCTTGTAAGTTTAAACTTCTATTCGATGAAATCAATATGTAATTTCCACTTGGAAGATGAGCTAACTGATGCCATTCATTGGATTTTAAAGTAAGACATTTCTTTCCATGGTGATTATAGATGTCAAACGAGATACTTAGATCTGATTCAATAAATATTTCTTTGTTCGCATAGTATACTTTAAGTTTATTTACACTGTTATTCTTCGAATTTGTTGAAATAAGTGGAGTGAGAGCATCCATCCTATAAACACCATTTCCATGAGTGAAGATTATAATTTTATTGTCAATAGAAGAATAGTGTAAATCATAAATTTTTACAATATCGAGCTCACCAAAGGGAATTGATTCCCAGCTTTCTCCTTTGTTCTTACTTACATAAAGACCGAAATCTGTTCCAGCATAAATTATTTCTGGATGATTTGGATCAAGTAGAACAGTATAAAAAGGGATGTTAGGCAAGTTTTTATCAATAGCTTTCCACATTTGACCAAAATTTTCTGAAACAAAGAGATGCTTAGATCCATATCCATCTAATGCAATGTAGATGATGTTTTTATTATATGGATGTGTTTCGATATCTCGTATGGTGCGATGAGGAAGATTATTGTTTATTTGTAAAAATTGTTCGTTCTTTAAATTATAACAAAACAATCCGACATCTGCATCAAGCGTATTTATAGTAGAAAAGAAAAGACTGTCAGATGGATATGATGGTTCATGAATATAATTAATTGGCCCTGCAACATATGTTGATTTTTTTGTTTGCCAATTCAATCCTTGATCTCTCGATATTAAGAGGTCTTCTCCTCCTGCATAAATTGTATTTTGATCCTTACGCGAAGCAATAAATTGGGATACAAAACAGGCATTGAGATTTCGAGGAAGTATTGATGTCCAAATTTTTCCAGTGTCGATGGTTTTATAAATATTTAAATTTTGCGACGCACATAAATATTGACCAGACTCTGAAAGTATAGCACTCGAAGTGCCATCACCAAAATGAATATTTCTCCATTCTGTTTCTTTGGGAAGTAACAAGGCAGAACGATTGTCTTGTAATCCTCCTAGATAATGATTTGCTTCTTTTGCTGAAACAGAACCAAAATAAAACTGGGAAGTATATAAACCATCATGAATTGGGAAAATTGATTTACAAAAATTATTCGAACGGTATAAACCACCGTCTGAGGCAAAATATAGTTTTTTTGGGTCCTTTGGATTTGAGATGACATCATGGAAATCAACATGATATTTTAATTGATCTTTTTGTAAATTATAGAATGCATTACCATAGCCTGCATCATCTAAAAATAGATCAACGCCACCGGCAACTATTTTTGTAGAGTCATCGTTTTTCATCAACATAGATTTAGCATACCATCCTTGATAGGTAGCGATATCTTTTGTTGAGGCAATAGAATAGTTTTCAAATTTATTTTTTGTTCTTAAAATATGGGTTGTTTTGAATGTGTCAGATAATATAGCAAGCATTAAATTTTTATTCTTCTCATAAGCACAAAGCATAATTTTGCCCTGATTATCATTGCCAATACCTAACATTTTTCGCCAATGAACACCATCATCCCCGGACTTAAAAATATTGTTTTCGGGGCTAAGATGTCCACCTCCTGCTGCAATAATTACTGTAGAATCTTCAGCATGAATTTGTAGATCACTTATATAGACATCAGACAAAATATTTTTCCATGTGTTGCCTTGGTCTGAGCTCTTATATAGCCCACGTGAGCTTCCGACATAAATAGCATTGCTATCCTTGGGATGAAAAACAATTTTATTTATTCCTTCAAAGTCTGACGTCAAATTTTTTAAAATAGTCCATGTCTTTCCACCATCGATTGACTTTAGAACGCCAAGGCCAAAAGATCCGCGAAGCACCCTATCATGCAAACCACCATCTGTTCCAGTGAAAGAATATACTTCTCCTGTTCCGATGTACATCGTTTGGGGATTATGTGGATTTATGGCAATTACAGATATGGCATTTACAGGATATCCAAGTGGAACATGTTTCCAGCTGTGGCTTCCACGACCTGCTGAATCAGAGCGCCACAATCCTCCTGACGCAGATCCTGCAAAGAGAATATTTGTATCACTTGGGTTTATAGCAAGTGATAACATTCGTCCTGTTATGTTATATGGACCGATAAATTCAGGATTTGTATTGCGTAAAGAAGTAAAATTATTTTTAAATGAGTTATGGATTTCATATTCTCTAATCAGATAATCAGTTTCGAATTTAAAATCTTCTGAAAATTGAGATTGGGACTGTTGTAAAAAGGCATAATAAGATTCACTTCGTTTGTTTTCTATAGGAGTATTGCATGATATTAAAGTAAGCATTAATATCAATAAAAAATAAACATCATAATTGGATAAAAGTGGTTTATACATTATCCGCCAGTCCTTTTTGTGTCTTTGTATCCCATTGCAATAAGTTCTGCAATAATCTTATTTACATGATCTCCTTGAATCATAATTTCATCTTCTTTCACACTTCCTCCTACGCCGCATTTCTGTTTAAAATTTTTACAAAGTGATTCTAAAGTTTGAGCAGATTCTTCTAGGCCTGTTATCCTTGTAACAGATTTTCCAGCTCTTAGCTTTGTATCCAATCTTACTCTGATTCGTTGTTTGTTTTTTGCAATAATTTCAGATTCATCTTCCTCATTCTCGAATTTTTGATTGGGGTTTGTTGAATAAGCTAAATTCAATTGGCTGAGATCGTTAAATGATTTTTGTTTACTCATGATTTGCATTATTTATTGATTGTCCTGAAAGCGCGGTTTGAATAGTAATATCCATCATACGATGAGCAATAGGAGCTGTTGAATTATTGATTTCGTCGATTTGAGTTTGAATACTGTTTTTATCAGTATAGTCTTGTGTAGATTGTAATTTTTGAATTGATGTCTGTAAAATTATTTTCTCGCTATCAGATAAATGAACTTTGTTTTGGTCTAAAAATCTATTGTAATTGGCTATCAAATATTTTACTTCGTTTTTGATTTCAATTAATGCTCTTTTGTCCAAATCTGCTTGAGCATTTTTTATTGAATAGATGAGCATCAATGCCATTTGTTCTTCTGATAGATTTATTGTAGATTTGATTTCAATATCTTGTTCAGTTTGAGTGCGAAGTTCTTTAGCTTTCACTTTAAGGATACCATCTGGATTAATGAGAAATTGAATTTCTATTTTTGGAAGACCGGCTGGCATGGGAGGAATGTTTTTGAGGATGAGCTCACCTAGTTTATGATTATGTTCTACCAATTCTCGTTCACCTTGAAATATTGCAACTTTCAAATTTTTTTGTCCATCTACCGAAGTGGTGTAAGATCTTGCTTGAGAAATTGGGATTTTAGAATTTCGTGGTATGATGGTGTCCATGAGTCCACCTATTGTTTCTATTCCCAGCGAAAGCGGTGTAACATCGATTAGTAAAAATTCTTTGTTATTCCCCGCAAGGATATCAGCTTGTATAGCCGCACCAAGTGCGACGACTTGATCCGGATTTAAATTTGTATTGACAGTCTTATTAAAAAACTCAGATACTCTATTTTGAACTTGATTTAATCTTGTGCTACCACCAACGAGGATGACCTCATCTATTTCATTTAATTTCAGTTTGCTATCATTCATCGCATTTTTGCAACAAGTTATAGTTTTAGCAATAAATGGTTCTAAAATTTGATTTAATATATCAGTATTTAATTCAAGATTTTGATTATTGTATGTTCCAGAAAAATGACCACTTTCATTTGTGAAAATTTTTGCTGTTTCTGCAAATTGTCTCAAGGTGTTTTTTTCTTTATATTCAATTGGGATAATTAATTGTTGATTTTTTTCCCAATATTGTATAATTGCTTGATCAAAATCATCACCACCCAATTCTGTATTTCCATTTGTAGAGAGCACATCAAAAATTCCATCTTCGAGTCTTAATATTGATACATCAAAAGTACCTCCACCAAGATCATAAACAGCAATAATTTTGTTTTCATTTTTATTTAATCCTAATCCATATGCTAAGCTTGCAGCAGTTGGTTCGTTTATAATTCTTAAGACTTCCATCCCTGCTAGTTTTCCTGCATCTCGAGTAGCTTGTCTTTGATGATCATTGAAGTAGGAAGGGACTGTTATTACTGCTTTAGTTATTTTTTGATTTAATGCATGTTCTGCACGATCTTTTAGATAGTTTAAGATCATTGCAGAAAGTTCTATTGGATTATAATATTTGTCTTTTAATTTTATTTTTATATTTTGATCTTCACTAGGATGTAGTGTATATCCTAAATGCTTATTTGGTTGCATATCCTGATAAGATTTACCCATCAATCTTTTTACAGAATAGATAGTACTTTCAGGATGTAGCGTTAATTGTTTTTTTGCAGATTCTCCTACAAAAATTTGTTCAGAATCCTCATCATAATAGATTATTGATGGTACTAACAATGTATTGTCATTGGCATCTGCAATAATTTGAGCTTTTCCATCTTGCATATATGCGATTAGACTGTTTGTTGTACCTAGATCGATTCCTACAATGATGTCAGTTTTATTTTGAGCTATCGTTCCTTCTTTAAAATTTATTGCTACTTTACCCATTATACTATAAACTATAAGAATTATGCAGTGTTCATTTAACTTATGAAATTTCTTCAAAACATTAAATCATCAAAATTATTCCTTGTTTTGGCTGGTTTTTTTATAACGAATGCCTTGATCGCTGAATTTATTGGGATTAAAATATTTTCTTTGGAGAAAACATTAGGAATTGAGCCATTTTCATTTTCAATTTTGAGTTATGATAATTTGTCATTTAATCTTACAGCTGGTGTCTTGTTGTGGCCAGTTGTATTCACACTTACAGATATTTTAAATGAATATTATGGGTCGAAAGGGGTGAGATTTTTATCTTATCTCACAGCAGGGTTAATCTTATTTGCCTTTCTAGCAGTGTTTGTGTCTATTAGATTGGTTCCAGCTGATTTTTGGCCGATGAGCCACATTCAAGATGCTCAGAGTCAAAATGCCGAAGTTAAAAATTTAAATACTGCATTTAAATTAATATTTGGTCAAGGTCTATGGATTATTGTTGGATCACTAGTAGCTTTCTTGGTTGGACAGGTAATTGATGTCTTTGTGTTTCATAAAATAAAAAAAGTGACAGGAGAGACAAGGATATGGATGAGGGCTGGGATTTCAACTTTGGTTTCGCAGTTTATCGACAGTTATGTGGTACTAATTATTGCCTTTTATGTAGGCGCGCAGTGGCCCTTAGCTCAAGTTATTGCTATTGGTACAGTAAATTATTTTTACAAAGTTACTCTGGCTATTCTATTGCTTCCTGCGATCTATATTATGCATTATGTTATTGAAAAATATTTAGGGAAAGATCTCGCTGAAAAGATGAGAACTGATGCAATGGAAAATTAAATTATTGGATTTTATTTTTACTTTAAAAAGAATTAAATGAAACGATTTTTTACAGATACGATTTTAATGGTCGAACCAAATTATTTTAATTTTAATCAAGAGACTGCAATTAGCAATAAGTTTCAACACCAGTTAGATGAAGCTCAGAGTACAATAACAGTAAATGCATTAAAGGAATTTGATTCGATGGTCAAATTATTACAGCAGAATGATATTGAAGTTAAAGTAGCAAAATCAGATGATGACACTAAATGTCCTGATGCAGTATTCCCTAACAATTGGATCAGCTTTCATGATGATGGCACTATTATTACCTATCCATTGTTAGCAGAGTCGAGGAGAAAAGAGAAAAATCAAAATATTATTGAATCTATATCAAAGGAATATCACTTTGATAAATTGCTTGAACTTAATTATTTAGAAAATCAATCCATTTATTTAGAAGGAACTGGCAGTATGATTTTAGACAGAGAGCATCGTATTTGTTATGCTTGTGAGAGTCCACGGACACATCGCCATGCTTTGGAAGCTTTTTGTAAATTACGAAATTATAAACCAGTATTTTTTAAAGCATTTGATTATAATAAACATTCGATTTATCACACCAATGTAATGATGGCCTTAGGTCACGACTTCGCTGTGATCTGCGTTGAGTCAATTCAAGATGAAGATAAGAAAAATGTACTAGAAGCACTAACAAATTCTTCAAAATGGATATGCGATATCAGCTTTGAGCAAATGAATCATTTTGCAGGGAATATGTTGCAGTTGCAGAATAAAAAAGGGGACTATATTTTAGTTATGTCGAACACAGCATTTCTTTCACTCTTGGCTGATCAGAAATCTCGTTTGGAAAAAAGCACAACGCTATTACCTGTTTCAATTCCTACCATAGAAACAATAGGTGGAGGTAGTGCGCGATGTATGATTGCAGAAATTTTTGTGCCGCAAAATTAATTGATCAAATGTAAAATCCTTGGTGGGATTTTGTCCTTTGCTGAAGCTTGGTATTCTTCATAGCTGCAAGGGATCTTACAGAATTCTTTTTCTTCAGAGTCGATGATATTGGCTACCCACCACTTACCAGAAACTTCGGATTTGAAAAATTTAAGATCAATGTGTTTTTCTTTGAAGTGTACGATGTATTGGGTAATGTTATCGTTTTCATTGAAGCTATCCATTTTCTTTTTGGCATGTCCTTCTATAAAATACCAAATCATCTGATGCACAAGCAATGAGCTTATATTGTGTAAGTCATTTCCCTTTTGCCAAGGTGAGATAATTAAGGCTTCCATTTTATCACCATTGCCACACATTTTAGCTATAGAACTTGCTTCTTCAGAGAAAAAGCCTGAAGGCATTGCTTTTATATTCCCAGGTGAATCTGAGGCTCTTACGGAATTTAAATCAAAATAGATTAATTCAGAATTTCTCAAATAAGGTTCAATACTGTATTGACTTTTTCTGTATTCACTTAGTAGAAGAACTGATTTTTGTAGATTGGGATCAGCTGTAGTATGCGCCAAGCCTAATTGTCTCTGCATTCCCAATGCATAAATTTCATTGGTATAAACGGACAGAAATGGGTCGATACGACTTAGGCAATCTATATTTGGTGACACAAGTGATATTCTATGTGGTTCATGATTAGCTTCATAAGCTTCAGTGACACAATTTATGAGTTCAAATTCCAATCCAAGAATGATAGGGATAATATGATTTTCTTTGCAAAAATTGATGACAGAGGGTAGTTTGTCTAGATGATCTTTTTTGAGTTTCCCCATAAAGGCTATCTCTAAATCTTGGAAAAAATCATAATCCATCGTATCCATTACAGCATAAAATTCTTCAGGAATTTCATCTTCAAGATGAAAGATCATGATATCATGATGACTTAGATTTTTAATGTCTCCTTTGAAGAATGCTCTAGATTGATGGATCGATTTAAAGTTGGATTCTGGTATTTCGAAGAATTGAATCATGGCTGAAATTTAGGCAAATATACATATTATAAAATAATTTAATATGATATTAAATAATTATTTTATTCTTGTAAGTATATAATTTTATTTATATATGTATATGTTTAAAAATCTTGCAATTATATATAATTTTATCTATATATCTAGGATTTAAACCTGAAAGAAATTTAGCATGTTAAAATATCGCTTAGTATCGATTTTGACAGAATTATTGACCTGGTTGATCTATTTTATTAACTAAATATTCAGTATCTCCCCAGAAGAAAATTTTAGTATATTTTTGTTCATAATGGAGCGTCACTTTTTGTCCTGTTTCGGATGCTTTTTGGATTTGATCAGCAACATTTCCATCAGGGACTGAGAAATACCAAACATTATCAGGCGCTTTGCCAGTGAGTCCAGGATTGGTGAAAAAACCAGTATTTAGCTCACCTTCATAGGTCTTGAAGACATAACCTTTCTTGCTAATTTTTGTGACATATCCTGTTCTAGTTCCTTCACTAAATGTAGCAAAAACCATAAAACAAATATATCCGATAAATATAAGAATCGCTAGAATAAACGTGCGAAATATCCATTTCCAAGTAGTCCTTCCTGCTGATTTTACTTTTTCTTTGATGTCTTCCATTGATTTTGAATTTAAGTGCAAAAATATAAAGAAACTAAACAAAACTGGCATTCTTCAATTGATATCTAACGCATTGCATGTAGATTTGCCAGACTTTTGTTGTCAAACATCTAGAAGTTAAAATAAGTTCCATGAATTCAGATACCATAGTTGCCTTGCCACAGCGCCTTACACAGCTGCGATAGGCGTGATACGATTGTCAGGGCCAAAGGCATTGGATATCGTAAATAGAATTTATGATGCAAAAGACCTTCATTCCGTATTATCACACAGTTTGCATTTTGGACGTTTGAAACATGATGATCAGATCATTGATGAAGTATTACTCAGTGTCTTTAAAGCACCAAATTCTTATACAGGTGAAGATATTGTAGAAATTTCTGCACACGGCTCGCCATATATTTTAAATCAGATTATAGAAATAGTAATCAGTCATGGCGCACGGAATGCAACTGCTGGAGAATTTACCTTGCGCGCTTTTCTGAATAAAAAAATGGATCTCTCACAAGCAGAAGCAGTGGCAGATTTGATTGCTTCTGAGTCAAAAGCATCACATGCATTGGCAATGAATCAACTTAAAGGAGGCGTGAAAAATGAGATTCAATCGATGCGAACAGATCTATTGAATTTTGCAAGTTTGATAGAATTGGAGTTGGATTTTGGAGAAGAAGATGTCGAGTTTGCAGATCGGACGAATCTTTCTTTTTTAGTCAATAAAATTTTAATTTCGATAAAGAAATTATTGGAAAGTTTCCAATTGGGAAATGCTATCCATGAAGGTGTTTCTACAGTGATTGCAGGACGTCCCAATGCAGGAAAATCGACACTGCTCAATGCATTGCTCAATGATGAAAGAGCCATTGTTTCTGCAATACCTGGCACGACAAGAGATACAATAGAAGAGCGCTTGATCATCGATGGTGTGATATTTAAACTTGTAGACACTGCAGGAATACGAGAAGCTACTGATCAAATCGAAGCGATAGGAATTGAAAGGACAATGAAAAAAATCCAAGATTCTGCAATTCTGATTTATGTCGTCGATGTGAGTACAGCGAGCAAATCTGAAGTAGAAGAAGACCTTGCCAAACTACATTCGCAAAATATGAATACCATCTTATTGCTGAATAAATGGGATGTCAATACAGCAATCAATCCGCAAGATTTTCAAAATCAATTTATCTCATCAAATGATATTATCCCATGCTCTGCAAAAGAAAATATCAACATCGACCTCATTAAAAATAAATTAATCTCTACAGTCACCAAAGATCAAAAACTAACAGATCGCACCATCATCAGCAATGCACGACATTTTGAAGCACTCCATCATGCAGCTGAATCTCTCGAGTCCGTCATACAAGGCATTGATCAAAATATAGAAACAGATTTCTTAGCACAACATATTCGTCATGCACTTTTTCATCTTGGTGTCATATCTGGTGAGATCACGAATGATGAGATACTTGGCAATATTTTTAGTAAGTTTTGTATCGGAAAGTAACTATCTTTCCTTTGTTTCATAAATGCCTGTTATTGTTAGCTTTTAGCTGATTTATCTTTCTTTTATTTGTTGCCCAACTCCACTTTTTTACCTATATTTGTTGCCTGATTGTTGCCCAGATTTGTTGCCCACAAATCAGGCAACACTCGGGAGAGAACATGCTACATACAGCTACAAGCTGCTACATGTAGCAACAACAGGCAACAAAATGAGCAGCAACATTCGTCTTCAAAAAACTTGTCAGCACTGCGGTAACCGGTTTACCGCCAAGACTACTGTTACACAGTTTTGCTCAGATACCTGTGCCAAGAGAGCATACAAACAGCGGAAGCGGGATGAAAAAATTGAAGTGGCCATCAAGGAAGAAACCGAGAAAGCCATGTACAACCCTGCCATTTCTCAAAAGGAATTTCTAACCGTAGATGAAGCCTGCCAGTTAATCAACGCCAGCCGATGGACCATTTACAGGCTCATCGACAAAGGCGAACTCAAAGCAGGTAAGTTGGGCAGAAGTACCCGAATCCCCCGAACAGCTATCAACGAACTATTCAAATTAACTGAAGCATGACAGTAACATTAAGACAACGCAAAAAGGGCGATAAAATCAGCCTGTATCTTGATTACTATGGTGATGGTAAAAGAGACTATGAGTATTTGCAATTATACATCATACCCGAGCCGGAGAAAGGCAAGCTCACCAAAGAGCAGAAGGAAGAGAACCGTAAAACAATGATCCTGGCAGAAGCCATCCGGTCAAAAAGATTGCTCCAGATAAAGAATGAAGAATATGGCTTTCGGGATACCGATAAAGCCAAAGGCAGTTTCATTGCCTACTTTGAAAGGCTTACCGAGAAAAGAAAAGGCAGCGAGGGAAATTGGGGCAATTGGGATAGTGTGCTGAAACACTTGAAGAAGTTCGCCAAGAATGGTGCATCATTTAAAGACATTGATAAAAACTGGCTGGAAGATTTCAAAACCTATCTCATATCCGAAGCCAAGAGCAAAACCAATAAACACCTTTCACAAAATTCACAGTCCTCCTATTTCAGCAAGGTAACCGCAGCTTTGAAGGAAGCAGTAAAAGAAGGCATCATACAAACCAATCCGGCAAACCAGGTGGAAGGCATCAGGTCAGATGATCCTGATAGAGAGTTTCTCACTTTGGAAGAATTACAGGCAGCAGCAAAAGTGGAGTGTGAAATGCCGGTGCTCAAAAATGCTTTCATCTTTTCTGCATTGAGTGGTTTGCGTTGGTCGGATATAGAAAAGTTGGTTTGGTCAGAAGTGCAGCACTCCGAGCAGTCCGGGTATTACATCCGTTTCAGGCAGAAGAAAACAAAGGGAGCAGAAACATTGCCCATTTCAGAACAAGCCTTTTCGCTTTTAGGCGAAAGAAGAAAGCAGGATGATAAAGTATTTGAAGGATTGTATTACAGTGCCTGGCATAACTTAAAACTCCGTGAATGGGTAATGAAAGCAGGTATCACCAAGCACATCACTTTTCACTGTGCAAGGCATACCTACGCCACTTTACAAATTACATTGGGAACAGATATTTACACGGTTTCAAAACTCTTAGGTCACAGGCATTTAAAAACAACCGAAATTTACGCTAAGGTAATTGACCATAAAAAACAGGAGGCCGCCAATAAAATTAAATTAGACTTATAGCGATGGAAGTAAAAGTATTAGACAGCATCATGCACGGAGTATTGAAGCCGTGGAAATTAGACACCACCAACACAAGGCGGTTCACTGAATTGGTGAAAGCTGCAAAAGCAGCTTCACCCAGCACCAATGCAGCGTTGCTTTCGCAACTCACAGCATTGTTGGTTGATTACCCAACGCTTCAAAAAATAGTGGCTGATGAAACCATAGGCAACACAGCATTGCAGCAGCTTTTATACAAAACGGATTTGCCAAAGTATAAAGATGCCGTTACCCATTTTTATTATTTCGTAATCACCGGAGAAACACTTCGTGTTTTCAATGCAGTATTGCAGCAAGCTGCAAACTGGACAGAGTTAGTTGATATTCGCTATCAGGTTGGCAAGACCCTTACCAATGTGAGAGTATTAGCCAAGCAGGTTACCACAGAATTAAATGAGCAGGGTTTTACAACGGTTCCTGATGCAGAAAGCAGCGTTGTTCACTTCGCTTTGTATTACTTAAAACATAGCCTCATTCAGCTTTATTTCAGCATACAGGAACAGTTCAAGGCAAGCCTTTCACAAACAACAACCATTGAAGATTTTTATGTGTTGGATTTGGAAGAACCATTGTCTACCGTTCAGCAATTAGAATATGTTGGACCGCCAGCAGCAGATGAAAAAGGCACAAACTCCGACAACGGCAACCAGGAAGCACTTTCCTTTGGTTTCAAAGATGATATTGCAAAGATTAAAAGCTGTAATAGTCAGCTTGTGCCATCAAATTGAATTACTGAATGATGATGTTACAAGTTCTGATGAATTGATAAAGGTATTAACAGCAAAAAGCATATTGCCCGGCAAAGTGTACTTGGGCTGTGAAACAAAACAATTCCGTTATTGCATTGATAAGTTTACTCCTTACTTCAATAGCCTATCTGTAGCGAAAACATTGAAAAGTCAAAAATTTTTCTCAAAGAAGGAACCAAAATAACTGCAAACAACCTTTCAGCAAGTGGTTCAAAGAACAAAATTGAACCAAAGGAAAAGGCAAACATTGATAAGATTTTTAAACATCTGCAATAAAAAACATTAAGATTATTCAGTAATGTGAGTAAGGGATTAACCCCTTAACCATTGCCCCTCTTGCATTTAAGAGGTTTGTGCCATCATTCATTAAAATAAAAAAAGATGGCACACGAAGAATTAATCTTAGACAAGCTCACCGAAATCGCTAACAAGCTGGATGAGCAAAACCTGTTACAAAAAACAGTACTGAACTTTAATGAGGCTTGCAAATATTTAGATGTAAGCCCATCGCATTTGTACAAACTTACCAGTACAAAGCACATTCCCCATTTCTGTCCTCAGGGCAAAAAACTCTACTTCAAACGGGAGGAGTTGGATACCTGGTTACAACGTAACCGCAAATCAGCAGCAGATGAAATTGATCAGATGGCTGCCGATTATGTTATCCGCAACAAACGCAAGAAGTAGGATTTTTTTATTAACTGAAAGAACAGAACAATGGCATCAAGTACCATATTTAAAAATTTCACCGTGCCGGTGGAAAAGAAATCATTGCTTTTAATAGCCAATGATATTGCCTCCGGCAAATACAAAGCGGAGGTAGAAGAAATCAGGGCATTGCTGGAACAAGGCAAAACGGAAGAAGCTGCCAATAAGAAAAAGCAATTGTTGGCCTTCACTCCATCCGCAGTATTCAGCGAGAAAAGGCAAATGCCTTTCCTTGAAATGTACAGCGGCTTTGTGCATCTTGATTTTGACAAGCTGACACCGGAACAGTTGGATGCAGCTTTCAAAGTCATTGCTGAAATCCCTTACACCTTCTTATGCTTTATCAGCCCAAGCGGTAACGGCCTTAAAGTGTTCATTGAGGTGAATACTGAAATTGAACACCACGACATTGCCTATTTGCAGGTGCAGAAGCATTACGAAGATGCAACAGGTTTAAAAGCAGACCCAAGCTGCAAGGACATCACAAGGCTTTGCTTTATGAGTTATCACCCTGGGCTGTTTAAGAACATCCGTAACGAGAAGTTCAAAGTACAGTTGCCTGAAATCTTCACCCAACCGGAAGTGCAGCCAAAAGCACAGCCAGTAATCCCACCAGTTCAGGAAGAACCCGAAGAGGATCTGAACATCGCTTTTATTTTCAATCAACAAATTCAATTCACCAATCAAAAAACCCAATACACCGATGGAAACAGGAACAATTATATTTATCGGCTTGCTTCTAATTGCAACCGAGCTGGTTTATCGCAGTCCGATACTGAACTTTTATGTACGCAACATTTTGACCTACCTGAAAGAGAAATTAAAGAGGCAGTAAAAAGTGTTTACTCCCACCACAAACCCGAGTTTGCAAAGTTTGCAAACACTGCAAAGCTGCAAAGTACAGAACAGCAAACACCACAGGAAGACTATTTAAAAGCCACTCCAACCATTCCCGAAGAACTGTATTTGCAAATGCCTGAAATATTGCAGCACGGTGCAATGGCATTTACCGATGAAAGAGAACGGGATGTTTTTCTTACAGGAGCATTGGCAATTCTCAGCGGATGTTTGCCCGGTGTAAAAGGAGTGTATGCAGGTAACGAAGTTTTCCCGAATGTTTTTTCATTTGCCATTGCCCCTGCCGCCAGTGGAAAAGGTGCATTGAAATTCGCAAAGATGCTGGCAGACGAATACCACAGCTTTGTACTGAAAGCAAGCCGTGAAGCAGAATCGCAATACAATCAGGAACTATCCGAACACAAGCAAAAAATCAGCAGCAAGAAAAAAGGCGACACCTCCACCGAAGAACAGCCCACCAAACCCACTTTTAAAGTGGTGTACATTCCGGCAAATACAAGCTATGCAAAAATCCTTTGGCACTTGGAGCAGAACGAAGGCACAGGCATTATTTGCGAAACAGAAGCCGACACCCTGGGCAATGTATTTAAACAAGAGTGGGGTTCCTATTCCGATATGCTTCGCAAATCGTTTCATCACGAAAGGCTTTCCAGTTCCCGGAAAGGCAACAATGAATTTACAGAGGTAAATGCACCCAGCTTGTCTATTGCTTTATCCGGTACACCCAATCAGGTAACGGGCTTAATATCTTCTTCCGAAGATGGCTTATTCAGCCGTTTCATTTTCTATGCTTTTAAGGTGGAGCAAAAATGGAAAGACGTTTCCCCCAATGCCAATAACATCAACCTCACCGAGCATTTCAAAGTACTGTCCTTAAAAGTGTTTAACATGGTCCAGTTCCTGCAACGGGAAGAAACCATCGTAACCCTAACCAATCAGCAATGGCAACAGCTAAACCAAACCTGTGAGGCATGGCTCAATGAAGTAACCATGTTCACAGCCGAAGAAGCCGCCAGTATTGTAAAACGCTTGGGCTTGATCCTGTACCGTATGGCAATGCTATTTACCGCCTTGCGGAAATTTGAAAACGGAGAGGCAGCAAACCAGGTAGTTTGCACCGATGAAGATTTCAGCACCGCTTTGCGGTTGGCCGAAATCTACCTCCACCACAGTATTTTAATGTTCAACAACCTGCCAAAACAAAGCGAAGCCACCCAATTCAAAACAGGCGACAGCAAACGCAAATTCTTTGATACTTTACCGGCAGAATTTACCCGCCAACAAGCCGTTGAAACCGGCAAACAGTTTCAGCTTTCTGCCCGTACCGTGGATGATATTCTCCACAATGCCACCGGCAAGGCTTTGGAAAAGCTGAAGGCAGGGCATTACCGCAAAATCTAAGCACATTTCCCTTTCCTGCATTGCTCCCCATACTGCCAAACGGATGGGGTTTTTGCATTGTTTGCAGACTTTGCAAGTTTTGCACATTGCTATTTTTGTTAGTAATACTTGCTTTTCTTTTCTTATATTTGCCAATATTTGACAAGTCAATAATAAAACGATGAAAAGTCAATTTGGTGAGAGAGTAAGGACACTCAGGGAGAAGCAAAATTTGTATTTGCGGCAGGTTGCACCATTGCTTGAAATGGACACGGCTCAACTGAGTAAAATTGAAAAGGGGCTCCGGCAATTGAAACGGGAACAGATAACAATCTTAGCAGATATTCTCAAAGTTGAAAAAGATGAACTCTTAACGTTTTGGGTTGCTGACCAAATCATTGAAGTTACCAATGACGAAGATGTTGCCTTAAAAGCAATGCAGGTTGCAGAGAAAGAAATTATTAGCAATAGAAAGAAAAAGGGAAAATAGTGGCAACAAATAAACATGCAATAATTAGATACCAGACCCTGGATAAATGCTTCCGCAATCCGGGGCGCAGGTATTATATAGAGGACTTGATTGAAGCATGTAATAATTCCATTTATGAATTTACAAGAACTGATATAGGGATAAAACGGAGGCAAATTTTCGAAGATATAAAATTCATGGAAAGTCCACAAGGGTGGAATATTCCTTTAGAGCACAATAGAGAAGGACATAAAGTTTATTACCGTTATTCGGACAAATCATTTTCAATAAATAACCAACCTTTAAATGAAACCGAAGAGAATCAGTTAAAGGAGGCTCTATTGACGTTGTCACGTTTTAAAGGAATGCCTCAGTTTGAATGGGTGGATGAAATTTCTGCACGTTTAGATTCTGGTTTAGGTTTATCTCATAATGCTGATAAAATAATTGAATTTGATCAGAACAATTATTTAAAAGGATTAGAACACATCACACCAATCTACAATTCGATTTTATACAAAAAAGCGATTAATATAGAATATAAAAGTTTCAAGCAGGATGCTAACCAGGAAATTGTTTTTCACCCCTATTTTTTAAAGCAATACAACAATAGGTGGTATGTGTTTGGAAAGAATGATGTAAGTCAGTTTATCATGAACCTTGCATTAGATAGAATTACAACAATTCAGGAAAGTAAAAAGAAATTCATCCCTAATAAGTCAATTGATTTTAATGAATACTTTGAAGATATAGTTGGTGTTACATTAAGTAATGAAGGAGTTGTACAAAATATAGTATTGAAAGTTAGCAACCTCCTTTTTCCATACATACAAACTAAACCAATTCACGGTTCACAAAAAGTGAAAGAACAAGGTGCATCACATACGCTTGTTTCACTTGATTTAATTCCTAATTATGAACTGGAATCACTGATTCTTTCTTATGGCGAAGGATTGGAAGTGCTACAACCTAAATCATTGAGAGAGAAAATCAAAAAGAGAATTGAATTAATAAATAACAACTATAAAAATAAGAGTGCAGATAAGCTGCACACTAAAGCATAAAATTTGCATCATGAATAAAATTGGATTTAAAAATTTCAGACGGTTTCAATCTTTTGAACCACTTGAATACAGGGGTATCACCTTTCTTGTGGGGAGGAATAATGCAGGGAAGTCGACTTTGGTAAAAGCACTATTGCTTATTGATAACTATTTTAAGTCAAGCAATATTGATACATTATCATTCGGCAACAATGTTTTGGAAAATGCGAATATTATAACCTATGATAAAGCAAAAAATCTACATGCCAATGAAAATTTCATTCATTTTACACAAGAGATTGAGAACTACCTAATCGAAATTACAGTAACCGGAGAAGATGATAAAGCATTTGCAAATGTTCATTCACTAACCATTACCGACCTTGACAACAAGCTGAGTTTTATTTTTAATATACAGAATAGGTTTATTAGAATAGTTAAGAGTAGAAACCAGCAAGTAGGTAAAGCAGCACAAGGTTTTATTGCTGATTTAGAAGCACAAGTAAGTGAGACAAAAAAACAGCTTGAAGAACCTGGTTTAAAAAAGACGAGTAAAGAGTATATAGAACTTGTTTCAAGGTTGGAGAACCTGCATGAAAAGCTGGCAGGTGTCTATCAAGAAGTAAAGGACCCTAATCAGGATACTATTTTATTCTCATTAGATGAAGACTTTGGTAATGTAAACTCATTGACTGAAATTGTTGACGGTTTGCTCATTCACTCAATTTCACAATACGAAAGAGAGTTTCTTAATGTTCAAAGTGGTGAAACGCCATCAGAAAGATTTGAAGATTTAAGAGCCTTGAAAGAACTTGATCCAATATTTATTGAATCTTCTTTCAGTCATTTTATGACTTTAATGAATGATTTTTCCATTGCGTATATGGGGGCCAATCCTGCAAAACAATCTGCTTTGTTTGCAATTCGTGATAAGAATAATGCTTTGGCACAAGCTATACATGAATATAAACAACTCAATATTGCTTATGGTGAAGAAGAGCACCGTTTTGTGCTAAAATGGATGCAGGAATTTGAAGTAGGTGACGATTTCACTATTTCAATGCATGCTGGTGAGGCTTACGAGATGAAAATTCGTTCTAATAATACAGAGATTCATTTGGCAGATAAAGGAATGGGCTCTATTCAGGCAATGCTTCTTATAATGAGAATAGCCTGCGTTATAAAGCGAATAAGGATTGCTGAAAAGAACTCTACAATAACTCGTATTGTGGAAGGAAAAGAAGTTAGACAAGATTCATCTAATTACAGATTGATTGACAAAACCACTGTAATCATAGAAGAACCAGAGTTAAATCTACACCCAGCACTCCAAAGTAAGTTGGCTGATTTGTTTCTATATGTAAACCAACCGCCTTTTAATCTGAATTTTATTATTGAAACTCACTCTGAATATATTTTGAGAAGGTCGCAGGTTATTGTTGCAATTAATGAATTTGAAGTTGCACCAAATGAAAACCCATTTTGCGTTCATTATTTTCCAAAGGATATTCAGCAGATGCCTTACAAATTAGAATACCAGGAAGATGGGTCTTTCAACAGGAATTTTGGCGATGGCTTTTTTGATGAAGCTTCTTCAAGCACTCTTGAATTATTAAAACTTAAACGCCAAAAGAAAGCCTGATGTTTACTGTTTACGCTGAAAAGGACATATTTGAAAACATAGTTGTTTTTAACGACCAAGCCCCTCATTGGTTTAATATCTTCTGCAATCATTCAGAGGTTTGCTTAAATATGACAGATGAAGAATTGGCTTCTGAAGAATTACAAGGAACGCCAATCTTTGAGTTTATTATGGCCAATGGCGGAAGAAGTCCTATTGCATTAAAAGAGTTTTTCGATTCAATTTATGAAGACAACAAGGTAATAGCCGATAAACCACGGTCAGCTTTTTTCTTGAATTACTCTAAGGCTGATGCTGATGCAATTCAATCTGCTTTTGGTGTAATCGTACATGGCAATGAGGCTATAGAAGATAACATTTTGAAAGGTTCATTTTTTAAGGATCTTCCAAAAGATTCCGTTTTTGAAAATCAAACTATTAAAGGATGGCAGAATCTTGTGAGCTTTTCATTACCGCCATCAAATGCAATGGTAATTACGGATGATTACCTTTTTAGCAATGAAGAAAACGGACATGTTGTGGGTAAGTCAAATGTTATTCAATTAGTGAATGCATTCCTTCCTGCTAATCTTAGCATCCCTTATCATTTAACTATTTTATCCAATGACAATCCGGAAGTAGGCAAGCCTCCAAAGTCTAAAGAATGGTGTGAAAGGTTAGCCGGTGAATTGAAAGCAGCGATAGTTGCCCTGCGTCCTTATCCGATTGTTTTTGAAATCGTTTTTACTCAAACACTTCACAAGCGTAAACTCATTCTTAATTACATCAATGCAACTTGCGATAAAGGCTTTGCGGTGTTCAGGGTTAGTGATGGTAAAACAGTAAGAAGTGATAATGACTTCCGCTGCGATAGATTATTTGCAAGAGTAGAACCGCAAGAAGGCGATACAGATTATATGGCTGCTGAATCAATATTGCTCCAGCTAAAAAGTAAGTGTCAATCCGTTCGCCAGTTCATTGCCAATTCCGGGGCAACTGTAAATAATAGAATATTAGGCGATTGTAACGCAGATAAGAGTTTAAAAAACCGCTTAATCAATGATGTCTGAAAATAAATATAAGAATGCAGAACCACTGCACTGTTAGGTAATTACTTTGTATTGTCAAACGAAAAGAACAAAAAATTAAGAAATGGCTAATAATAATAAAGTTGATGTAAGCTTCATTTTCCAGATAACCGATAAGGTGCTTTGGAATGTGTTCAAGAAAAATGAGATAGGCGATGTGCTGCTGCCGTTTGTGGTTGTTCGCAGGTTAGACTGTATCCTCGACCCTGTAAATGCAAAAGTGAGGGCTGCTTATGAAAACTTTAAGGAAAAGGTAAGTGAGGATAAATTGGACCCAATTCTCCGTAAAGCTGCCGGTGGCTTGCAATTCTATAATACTTCAAAGCATACGTTGGAGACTTTGAAGGAGAATCCAAAAACAGTTGAAATTGATTTCAATAATTACCTCAATGGTTTCAATAAAGAGGTGAGAGATATTATCGACAACTTCCAGTTTGATAAAGTGATTGCAAGGCTGGTAAAGAATAAATTGCTTTATCAGATGATTGATGCAATCTCACAGGTGGATTTGCATACAAGCAAAGTTGATAACCATAATATGGGTTACATCTTTGAGGAACTCATTCGTATATCAAACGAGCAAAGCAATGAAACAGCGGGTGATCACTTTACACCTCGAGATGTTATTGAGTTGATGATAAAGATTGTTTTCAGTACAGAGAAAGATATTCTCTCACAGCCTGGCATTATTCGTACAATCTATGACCCTACTTTAGGTACAGGTGGTATGATTAATCTGGCAAAAAATTATGTGTTGGATGAACTATTGGTTGATAGCAAAAACAAGCCTGAAATAAAAACATACGGACAAGAGATTAATGAACAGTCTTATGCTATTGCTAAATCAGAAGCATTAATCACTGGTGAAAATGCAGATAACATCCGTCATGGAAACACATTTACAGAAGACCGCTTTCCTGATAAGCATTTCCACTACATGCTTGCGAACCCACCTTATGGTGTAACCTGGAGCAAGGATGCTCAATACATTCAAAACGAAAGTGCAAACCCAGCAGGTAGATTCTATGCAGGTTTGCCGGGCACAAGCGATGGGCAGTTGTTGTTTTTGCAACACATGATAAGCAAGATGGAAAGAGAAGGTAGCAAAATTGCAGTTGTTACCAATGGTTCCCCACTGTTTACAGGTAATGCAGGTGGTGGCGAAAGTGATATTCGGAAATGGATAATCAGTAATGATTGGCTTGATTGTATTATTGCTTTACCTAAAGACCTTTTCTATAACACCGGTATCAATACTTACATCTGGTTTTGAATAACAATAAACCAAAGCACCGCAAGGGTAAAGTGCAACTAATTAATGCCAATGTACCGGAAGACAAAGGCAACGGCATAGAAGGTTTTTGCCGCCCTGAAAAGCGTAGCCTGGGCAATAAGCGGAACAAGATTGAATCTTTTCATATTGAAAAATTAGTTGAAATCTATACCAGTTTTCAAGAAGGAGCTTATAGTAAAGTTTACGACAACGATGATTTCGGGTATTACCAAATCACAGTGGAGCAGCCAGAATATAACGAAAAGGGGAAACAATTTTATGACAGAAAGGGAAACCTCAAACCAGATAGTAGAAAAAGAAGTAAAGAAAATATTGATCTGAAATATGATATAGAAGAATACTTTGCAAAGGAAGTATTACCTCATGTACCTAATGCCTGGATTGACTATGATAAAACAAGGATAGGTTATGAAATAAATTTTACTAAATACTTTTTTGAGTTTAAAGGCTTAAGACCAAGTGAAGAGGTGAAAAATGAAATAGTGACATTAGAAAAAGACATTACTACACTTTTAAATGACTTATTAGCCTAATGCAAAAATATAATCTATATAAACCTACTCGATTAGATTGGATTGGCGAAATACCCTCTCAGTGGGGTGCCATCCCATTGAAATATATTGCATCTATTTCTAAAGGAAAAAGGCTAAAGAAGACTTTCAGGATTTTTCGGATGGTTTGATACCATATTTATCTATGGAATATTTACGCAATCAGACCGTATCTCCGATGTATGTCAAAGCAGATGATGATTCAGTTGTACTTGTGGATGAAAACGATTTATTGATTCTTTGGGATGGATCAAAGTCGGGTGAAATTGTAAAGGCGAAAAATGGAGCATTATCTTCTACTATGGGAAAAATTCATATAGAAGACAAGTCTTTTAATTTAGACTACCTGACCTATTTTCTTAAATGTGCAGAACCCTTTTTGCAAAGCAATACGATTGGTATGGGTATTCCTCATGTTGATGGCGAAATACTCCGTGATTTATTAATTGTAAAACCAACATTTCAAGAACAAATTCAAATTACTAACTACCTGTCTCATCAGACAAATGTTATAGATAGTTTATTAAATAAGAAAGAAAAATTAATTCAACTACTAAAAGAGAAAAAGCAGTCTGTGATAAATGAAGCCGTTACTAAAGGCTTTGATACAGATGAAGTATTTAATGATAGTAACATTGAATGGCTTGGTGTAATTCCTTCAAGTTGGTCCTTGGTAAATATTCGTCATTTGGCCAATAAGGTTGGAAGCGGAGTAACTCCGAAAGGTGGTGCAGAAGTTTACACCGAAGAAGGAGTGATATTTATTAGAAGCCAAAACGTACACTTTGATGGCCTTCGTTTAGACGATGTTGTAAAAATTGATTTTGATACACATGAAAAAATGAGCGGCTCTAAAGTTATGTACAAAGACGTTTTACTCAACATAACTGGTGCTTCTATTGGAAGATGTTGTGTGGTTAATATAAGTGAGGAAATGAATGTGAATCAGCATGTTTGTATTATTAGGCCAAACGAAAAGATAAATCCAGAGTATTTGAATTTGGTGCTTCAATCAAACATTGGCCAAGTTCAGGTAAAATTGGGTACTACCGGAGGAAATAGGGAAGGTTTAACATTTGAAGCAATAAAAGATTTTCTTATACCCGTTCCAGCTTTATCAATTCAATTAGAAATAGTTGCCAAAGTGGAAGCACTAATTAGAAAATATGAAGAATTAGAAGCTAAAAATACTATACAAATCGAGAAATTAAAAGAGTATCGTCAGTGCCTCATTACTGAAGTGGTTACCGGGAAAATTGATGTGAGAGATTGGCAACCAAATAAACAACAAGTAGCATAATGGAACTTATTTTATACATAGCAATAGGCATTTTAATTGGTGCAGTAGTGGGTTGGTTAATTGCCAAAGCAAAGACCACCTCCGCTATACAAGTAGAAAAAGATGCTGCACAACAAAAATTTGTTGATTTGGAAAAAGAATTTGTTGGCTACAAAGCAACAGTTACGTCACAATTGCAAATGGCCATTGAAAATTTAGATGCAAAGCTAAAAGAGATTACCGGATTAAAACAGACAATTCAGGCAGATGCTTTAGAACTTAATAATTTAAATAACCAATTGTCAACGGCCAATGCTGATTTACGGGCGGCCAATCAAACCATAGTCGATAAGAATGCAGCTTTAGAAGCTATTAAAGAAGAATTGAAGATTGCAAAAAATGACCTTTCTGAAAACAATCAGGCTTTGGCCACTGCAAAAGCAAATAATGAAGCATTAAACGAAAAGCTACAAACGCAACGAGACGAAATGGAAGCATTGGGTAAAAAATTCAATACTGAATTTGAAAACATTGCCAACAAAATTTTGGAAACTAAAACGGAGAAGTTCACTGAATTGAATAAAACAAACCTTACAAGCATATTAGAACCTTTAGGCAAAAACATTACTGAGTTTAAAACCAAAGTGGAGGAAGTGTACGATAAGGAATCTAAAGAAAGGTTTTCATTAGGTGAAAAGGTAAAGGAATTGGCTCAGCTTAATAAGGTAATCAGTGAAGAAGCTCATAATCTCACCAAGGCCTTAAAAAGCGAATCTAAAACCCAGGGTGGTTGGGGTGAAATGATTTTGGAGAATATATTAGAGAGGTCTGGCCTTGTTAAAGACAGGGAGTATTTTATGGAGCATCAGTTATTGGATGAAAATGGCATTCCAATGAAATCTGATTCAGAAGATAAAAAAATGAGACCAGATGCAGTCATAAAGTATCCTGATAATAGGAATGTAATAATTGATTCCAAAGTTTCATTAAATGCATTTACCAGGTGTATAGCTGCAATGGATGAAGAATCCAGATTGAATGAATTGTCGGAACATATTTCATGCATTAAGAAACATATCATTTCGTTGAGTGCAAAAGGATATGATGATTACAATAAGAGTCTGGATTTTGTAATGATGTTTATCCCCAGTGAACCGGCTTACATAGCTGCTTTGCAAGGTGATCCCGATTTATGGAATTTTGCTTATGATAAGCGGATATTATTGCTAAGCCCAACCAATCTGATTACTTCTTTAAAGCTGATTGTTGACCTGTGGAAAAGAGAATATCAGAATCAGAATGCATTAGAAATAGCGGAGAGAGGTGCTAAACTCTACGACAAATTTGTAGGCTTTGTTGCCAACTTAGATGATGTTGGCGAGCACCTTGAAAAGGCACAAGGAAAATATTCTGAAGCCTACAAACAACTAAGTACCGGTAATGACAATTTGGTTTTGCAAGCAACCAAACTCAAAGGCTTAGGTTTAAAAACCAAAAAGGGACTTCCAAAGGAAATTGTAAATACTGCTATTGGTAACGAGTTACCAGAGCAAATCAATGAATAATTATGGCAGAAGGAACGAAAGAATTACATTTTGAAGAGCATATTGTAAAATACCTTACAAAAATAGCTCAACCCGAATTTCCTGAATATACAGAGAAAGACAATTCCTGTTATGATAAAGACCTATGCCTTATTCCAGAAGATTTAATAGGCTTTATAAAAGAATCACAGCCAAAAAAATATGATGCACTCTGTGCTCAATACGGTGCGAATACTGATGCTAAAATAGTAGAACTTGTTGCTGATAATATTAATAAAAGCAAACTCAAGACACTTCAGGTATTACGTGAAAAAGTAAAAGACAGAGGCCAGTATTTAGACCTTGTTTATTTCAAACCATCCCACAGCAAAACACCTGAACACATGCAGGGGTATTTGAAAAACAAACTATCAATAATTCGTCAATTGAAATACTCTAAAAAGAATGAAAAGTCAATTGACATCGTTCTTTTTGTTAATGGTTTGCCTGTTGTTACAATGGAGTTGAAGAATGCTTTAACCGGGCAATATCTTCACAATGCCATCAAGCAATATATCGAGGACAGAGACCCCAAAGAACCACTTTTAGAGTTTAAGCGATGTCTTGTACACTTTGCAGTTAGCACAGAGCAGGTAAGCATGTGTACTGAGTTAAAAGGCAGAGGCACTTTCTTTTTACCATTCAATAAAGCCCTGGTTAATCAGGATGATAATGATTATGCTACCTCCTACTTGTGGAAGGATGTATTAAGGAAAGATTCTTTGCTTGACCTTATTCAGAATTATGCCAATCTTCAAATCAATAAGGAGAAGTATTACGACAGCCAAACGAAAGCACTTCGAGAAAAGGAAAAGCCGATTTTGATATTTCCAAGATTCCATCAACGAAGGGCAGTACAAAATTTATTAGAAGCAGTAAGACAGGATGGTGTTGGTAATAAGTATTTAATTCAGCACTCAGCCGGTTCAGGGAAGTCAAATACAATTTCATGGTTAGCTCACCGCTTATCCGATTTCTATCAGCATCCTGATGATGAAAAGGCACTATACAATAGCGTTATCGTAGTTACCGACAGGCGGGTATTGGATAAACAAATTCAGGACAATATCAGGCAGTTTGAGCAAATGCCTGGAACAGTGGAATACATTGATAAAAACAAAACTGGTCAGGATTTAAAAAACGCAATTGAAAAAGGGAAAAGAGTTATCGTTACAACACTTCAAAAATTTCCTGTTATTTCAGATGTGATTGCTCAGAATAAAGACAAAACTTATGCAGTAATTATTGACGAAGCTCACAGTTCACAAGCAGGAGAATCAGCAAGGCATTTGAGAAAGGCTCTATCACTTGAGGAAGCTGAAACAGCAGACGGTGAAGAAAAAGATCTTGATGATTTAATTGCAGATGAGATTAAGAAGAAAGGCGATCAGGGCAATATATCCTTCTTTGCTTTTACAGCAACCCCCAAGTCTAAAACCATTGAACTTTTTGGAACAATCCGAAATGGCCAGAAAGAGGCATTTGACCTCTATACAATGGAGCAAGCAATCAAAGAAGGCTTCATTAAGGATGTGCTGAAAAATTATATGAGTTGGAAGCGTTATTACAAACTCATAAAACGAACCGAGATTAATGATAAGGAATACGAAAAAAAGAAAACCGTAAGGCTTCTTTCATCTTATGTCGATTTGCAAGACCATGCTATTGAGAAGAAGGCGAGAATAATGGTTGAGCATTTTGTTTCACAGACGCAGAAAGAAATACAAGGTAAGGCAAGGGGAATGTTAGTTACTCGTTCAAGGCTTCATGCAGTTCGGTTCAAACGAAAGTTTGATGACATCATGAGGGAAATGAAATTACCCTACGGTGCTTTAGTTGCATTTAGTGGAACGGTTACAGATGCAGAAACAGGTCAGGATTACACCAAAGAAAACATGAACAACCTTGGTGGCAAAATTGAAATTCCTGATGCTTTAAAATTGCCTCAGTATCGAATATTGATAGTTGCCAATATGTATCAAACTGGGTTTGATGAACCATTGCTTCACACAATGTTCGTTGATAAAAAATTAGGGGGATCAAGTACTGTTCAAACTTTAAGCAGGTTGAACAGAACTGCTCCAGGTAAAGACACTACTATGGTATTGGATTTTGTTAATGATCCTGAAAAAGTTCAGGAAGATTTTCAAATGTATTATGGTATTAATTACATGGAACTGGATGACCAAACAGACCCCAATAGTTTGTACGATGTTCAGCATAAAATAGAAGCGTTTAATATCATCTATAAAAATGATATTGAAGCTTATGCTAAACTCTTTTTTACAAAAGGCGACCATAAAGAAAAGCTACAGCCAATTTTAAATGAAGTAGTGAAACGATATGTAGCCGAATTGAATGAAGACCAAAAAGTTTCCATCAAAGCAAACATCAAGAATTTTGTACGCCTTTACCGGTTTCTATCTCAAATTATAACCTTTACAGATGTACAGTTAGAGAAGTATTATGTTTTCTTATCCGACCTGTTTAAAAAATTACCTCCCAGTCCAAATGCTCTACCTACTGAAGTGTTGGAGGAAATTGATTTAGATAGCTACAAGCTACAACATCAATTCACAACAGATTTAGCATTGCAAAGTAACAATACAGCAATGCAAGGAATGACCCCAGGAAGCGACGGAAAAAAAGATAATGAAGAACTTGAATGGCTAACTAAAATTATAAAAGTGTTAAACGAAACTTACGGGCTGGATTTAAAAGAAGAGGATAAAGTTGAATTTGAAAAAATGCGTAAGAATATCTATGCTAACAATGATTTAATGAGCTTCTTCAATACCAAAAATAGCAAGGACAATATTCAAGACAAATTCAATGAAGAAATAGATAATGAGCTGTTGAATTTCATCAATACCAAGTTAGAACTGTATAACAAACTTTCTGAAGACAAGGTAAACCTGATGTTTAAAAGGCTTTGGTTCAATGATATTTATGACCAAAGAGTAAGAGGAATAATGAAATAATGAATTAATACAAAGCTATATGCACATAACAATTCGATTAGCTTGGCACAATAACGGTTGGAACGGTCACATCTGCGATGAGCCCGAAAAAAACACCTATTGCATAGGCAGACATTCCTATCCCGGTGATTACATAAAAGGTGCAAGAGATTTGGATTGGGAAATGCAACCCGATGTAAAAGGTAAGCCTTGCGGCTCACTTACTTCAGGCATTCCTGCATGTGGTTTTAGTATCAATGCATTTGGTGGAGAAAAGACAAAGGCAAAAATTAATCCCCCTGCATGGTTTAACAAAGAAGCTAAACCTGCCATCCTTGACATTCCTGAATCCACAGTATGTATTTGGAACTACGAAGGCATGTATTCAGAGGATGTAGTTCGGGAAGCTGGTACAGGTCAGAAGTACGATTATGATACTCGACTGCAAAATGCAAAGGACTACTTCGGTGATTTAAAAGAAGGGCAGTCGTTGCTCTTCTACTATGCTAATTACAGCAACCCGTTCAGCGAAGATGAAAGCCCTAAATATGTTATTGTGGGTTTATCCCGACTAAAGAAGGTTGGCAAGATTCATTACTATGAAGGAGTGTCTGATGAAATGAAAGCCAAGTATGCAGGTGGTTTTGTTTGGCAGATGCCTGTTACATCCAACTATCCTGATGAAGGCTTTGCAATACCCTATCACAAATACATGGATAAGCCGGAAGTGTTGGAACGGATTTTATTGGTCCCGGACTATCAGCGGAATTTCAAATATGCAACACGGCCAGTTTCAGATGACGATTCATTGGCATTGGTGGAAAGGTTCATAGAGATTGTTACCTACCTTATTGAAATTGGTGATGATTCACAGAACTGGGAAGAAAGAAGAAAATGGCTGCTATCGCTTTTTACAGAGCTATGGAAAAAGAGGGGTGCATATCCCGGCTTGCCGGAAGTATTGGCTCATATTGATTTTTATGAAGCAATCGACTATTACAAAAAGCAGGTTGCAAAAGGGCATGATAAACCTGCCTACAATAACATCAAGGATTTCCTTACTGGGGCTGCCAAAGATATACCAGGCATAACCATTGAAGCTGCAAGGCTGAAAGAGGTAAAGCGTAACTGGCAGTTGATGGAGGAAGAAGAAAAGAAATCCTTTTAGAACGCTTAGCAAGGTTTGCATTAACAGGTACTCAGATTGCCAATATACTTTCAGTAAAAAGAGATCAAAACAGTATTCATGCTTCATTAAAGAAAATCATTGAAAACCCATACCTGCTTTGTGAGCAATATGTAGGAGATGATGTGGATGATATTATTTCATTTCATTCAATAGATCATGGCATAATTCCCAACCCCGATTTAGGTATCGAAAATCTATATCCAAAGAATGCAGCAGAAAGATTCAGGGCATTGTGTGTAGATGTTTTGAAAAGGGAAACAGTACATTCTTTTGTATCGCAAACAAAAGCACTCTTTCATATCAATAATAAACTTAGCTACCTGCCAGATTGGAAGAACCACCAGTTCACTCCCAAATATTTTGATGTGGATGCTGACTTTATTGAAGAAGCAGTAAAATTCAGAAAGTATAATGATGAAAATTATTTATACCTGAATGAAGTACATGAAGATGAACGCCTGATTGAATCAGTAATGAATGAATTACAGCAAAGAGCAAACATTCCTTTGAAAGTAGAGATTACCGATGATACTTTTTTCAACCTGCTTAAAGATTCCAACAGTCCGTTAAATAATAAAGCACCTGAACAGTATGAAGCTGCTTTGCGTGGCCAAGCAAAGGTTTGTCAAAAGGTATTTACAAAGCCTGTTTGTGTAATTGCAGGTGCAGCCGGTACAGGTAAAACAACCATTCTAAAATCAATCATTAAGAGTATTGAAAAAGCCCACGGTGCAGGCACTGGTATAATACTCTTAGCACCAACGGGCAAGGCTTCAGAACGGATAAAAGAAAAGACTGGTAAAACAGCATCTACTATACATTCCTTTTTGGCAAATCAAAACAGGGCATGGCTCAATGAGAACTTCACCTTTAAACGCAAGGGCGGTAAAGTGGACGGTTCCATCACCACATTAATCATTGACGAATGTTCAATGATTGACTTATCCCTTTTCGCTACACTATTCAGAAGCATTAACTGGAATAGTGTGCAGCGTTTAATTTTAGTAGGTGATCCAAACCAATTGCCGCCAATTGGCCGGGGAAAAGTATTTTCTGATGTGATTGAATGGATGAAAAAATCCAGTAACGATAATTTGGGTAAACTGGATATAAATGTTCGCCAATTAGAAAACAAAGCCAAAGGAGATGGTAACGGCATACTTGAATTAGCGGAAATATTCATTCAGGAAAAGCAATCAGAAGAACAATTTGATAAAGCCAAGCAGGAACAGATACTTAAAAAAGTACAGCAAGGTGGAGTAATTGATAAAGACCTTTCAGTGCATTACTGGAAAGACATGGATGATTTGGAGTTAATGCTTAAATCAATCATCATTAAAGACCTTGAAGCAGAAACAGGAGAGGAAGCCGAAGCAGGTAAATTTTACAACATTTGGGGTAAAGCCATCAGGCTCACCAATGATTACCCCGACCCCACCTATTTGCAAATACTTTCACCATTCAGGGGTGAGTTTTACGGAACAGATTATTTGAATACTTTCTTTCAGGAACTGCTTAACGGCTATCAGGCTAAAAAGGGTCAGCTTGATGGGATAGCATTATACGATAAAGTTATTCAGTTCAGGAATCGGCCAAAATCAAACCCTATTAGTGCTTATAGCTGGAATGAAAGGAAGAACGTAAAAATTGACATTTACAATGGAGAGATAGGTTTTGTAAACCCACATCCATTTGATAAATCAAAAGCTGGTTCACCTTATTTCAGGTTAAAAAACTTTCAGGTAAAATTTGATAGAAGAAACGACTTCAACATCAACTATGGTTTCAGAAAAGATGATTATGGCAAAATCATGTTCAATGAACCTGTGGAGGAAAATATTGAGTTAGGCTACGTTATTTCAGTACATAAGGCACAGGGCAGTGAGTTTAACAGGGTGTACTTCATTCTGCCAAAGAAAAGCAGTCCACTGATGTCAATGGAATTGCTTTACACAGCAGTTACAAGGGCACAAAAGCATCTTACCATTTTTGCCCAGGAGGATGTAACCACCTTTATTGAATTGAGCAAAATTGAAAAGTCAAACATCCGCAAAATCAATTCATCCATATTTGAATTTGAACCATTACCCGATTTGCTTTTTGCATTATCATCCAATTGGTACGAAGACCAAAAGGTAATTGCAACACTCTCAAAATATTTTGTCCGGTCTAAATCCGAAATGAACATTGCAAATATCCTGCAACTGAAAAACATTCCGTTTGAATACGAAGTGCCAAAGTTTGCAACAAATGGTTCTATGTACCTCCCCGATTTTACTATCCGTTGGCAAGGCACAGAATATTTCTGGGAGCATGTTGGCCGCTTAGACTTACCCGAATACAAAAGCCATTGGGAAACAAAACAGAAATGGTATGCCGAACATTTCCCAGGCCAATTATTAGTAACCTATGAAGGCCCGGATCAAACAAAACAGATTGCAGAAATTTTGAAAACCACATTTAAAATAACAATGGATTAAACAAACTATGCAGCAAGAATTACTCTTAAATATCATCCCGTTTAACCCTCCAGCAGGGAAACAAACATTTGCCTTTTACAAGCAAAAGCAGGAAGGTTATTTTCCTGTGTTCAAAGATGATTTGCAAGGGCTTCTTGATGATAAGTTCACTCCATTAGAATTGCTGGAATTACAAAAGCTGTACACCGATTTTCAACCGGCAAAAGACGGTGCAATAGAATTGGATATTGATTTGTCAGTTTCTACAAGGTTTGCCAACCACTATTACCGTTACCTCATTAGAAATTACTTTGAAGGTATTGCAGACATCATGCACGAAAATTTCACGAGTGAAACAGAAGTTTGGTTTCACAACCCGGATAGAAGCACTGCCAAATACAAAGTGTACAATCAGTTTACTATAAAGGTGCAGTTTGGCAGGGTGAGTGATAAACCGGAATTGGTGCTTTCGTATGATGGAACTACCAAAGTATTTGCAAAGCCTGTTTCAGAGATTTACAACTTTAATACGAACCTGTACAATTGGATTGTTTGCAACGGTGTTATCTACAAATGGAAATACAGACCGGCAGAAGTAATTAACCAGCCGCAGAATTGTTATCCAATTCTGAGTAATGAACTAAAACCACATTTGGAAATAGCCTTTGATGTACCGGACTTAAAAAACCGTTATCCAAAGTACCTCGGCTTTCTACAAGATTTTTACAGCAAGTATTTAAACAACGATGCTTTCCGCAGCATCATACCCATAACGGATGAAGGTTTTTATAAACCCAAAGCCGACCAGTTCAGGGTGATTAATTCAACATCCAACGATTTGCTGTATGCTGGCGGAAAAACAGGCAAAGAGCCAAAGAAAGACTTTAAATCCAAAGGGCCCTTATCAGTTACCTAAAAAGCCGAGCAACTTTAAATTCTTCTTCATATACCAGGCTGCTGATAAGGCAACTGCTGTCACAGAATTATACCGCTACCTGCATAGTGGCTATAAAGATGATCGGTTCCCATTCCCGAAAATGCAGGATTACATCAAAGTACCATTTGAGTTAGATATTTCAAAGAATGTTGAATTTGATACAGTAGAAAACGCAGTGGCTACAATTAAGAATGCCGTTAAAAATGCAGAGTGGCTTCCTGATACACAGTACATGGCTTTGTTTGTTAACCCTGTTCCCAAGTTGGAGAAGGACGAAACAAGAAAGAACATCTACTACAAAATCAAAGAAATCCTGCTGTATGAAGGAGTGCTTTCGCAGGTGATTAAAAGCGAACACCTGTATAAGAACGGAAAGCCTAATTCATTTTTCAATACCTTTTTACCTCACATCGAAATTGCCATGCTGGCAAAATTGGGTGGTGTGCCCTGGAGATTGAACAGGCCAACCAATAATGAATTGATTGTGGGTGTAGGAGCATTTTATTCCATTACCAGCAAATCAAGATTTGTTGGTTCAGCTTTCTGTTTCAATAACGAAGGCATTTTCAAAGGCTTTGACTGTTTTAAAGGACATGATACCATAAGTCTTGCAGGTTCCATCAGGGAGGCAGTGGCCAAGTTCATTGCAGTTAATTACACCGCTTCGAGGCTAATTATTCATTTCTATAAAGACATTGGTAAAAAGGAATTAGAACCAATCCTGAAGACCCTACACACATTGGGCTTGAACATTCCTGTAATTGTTGTTACCATCAATAAAACGGAAAGCAAAGAACTTATTGGGTTTGATTTAAAGGACAGTGAAAATTTGATGCCGTATAGTGGAACAATACTGAAAGTAGGCAAATCGGAATACCTGTTATTCAACAACACCCGTTACGATGCAGCAGCAAAGCCGGCACAAAAGGAATATCATTTTCCGGTGAAGATTGCCCTGTCATGCACGGTTGAAGGCATGTTGGATGATATGAATTTGGTGGAGCAATTAATAGATCAGGTTTACCAGTTCAGCAGAATGTATTGGAAAAGCACCAATCAACAGAGCTTACCGGTTACCATCAAATACCCTGAAATGGTGGCAGAAATCTACCCCTACTTTCAGCATGAAAAACTATCACCCTTCGGGCAGGAAAGCCTTTGGTTTTTATAATTAATCACTTATACTGATTCAACGCCTCCTTCAACCTATTTTTTATTGCCTCGGAAAGGCTCAATGGCTGAATAACCGAAACACTATCTGCATAGGAAAGAATTAACCTTTCCAGCTCATAGTTAATTATAATATCAAGTGTTACCTCAAGCGTATTATCGTCAATCCATTTTGGTTTTTGTGAGCCGTGAAGCGGCTTGGTTTCCATATAGTTTCCGGTCCTGCCTTTAAAGTGCAAAACCACTTTTTCCGGCTCGGCATCCACAGGTTTGGTAACTCCGATAATATCTTCAAAGTATTCCTGCCAGTCTATCTTATTGTTTTTCTGGTACTTCCCTTTTGTTTCCTTTATTGAAATAATGCGGTCGATAGCAAGATTCCAGTCGTACTTTTCCTTTTCAGGATTATAGCCAAATAAAAACCATCGATTATTGTATTGCTTCAAAAAGTAAGGATGGATTACAACATCAAAAGGAACATCATTTTCAAAAGGCTGATAACTGATGGTAAGCACCTTTTTATAGAAGATAGCATTATGCAATGGCCCTAGGTGCTCAATACCTTTTAAATATTGATTGCTGTCAAACTCCATAATAGTAGCGGATGCCTCATCCGTTGCAATGCCTTGTTGAAGTTTAGGTACAAGTTCGTTCACCCACTCAAATTGTGGCATACCCTTAAACTGTGAAAGTATGTCTACCGCAGCCTTTAATTGATTGATTTCAACTTCATTCAAAGGCATATTGTTGATGGAGAAAGACATGTCCGCATACCGGTAATAAACCTTTTTCCCATCTCGAAGCTTGTCAAGTTCTATGCTCCACCCTTCCTTGCTTTCCATAAAAGCAATATCTTCAAATATCTGCCTCCGGCTTATCCCATTTGATTCTGGGTCTATTTCAAGTAAAACACTTTCACATTCTGCAATCAAGTCATCAATGAAATACCTTCTACCCGGATTTCTGAAGCAGTTATCCAGTACTTTATAGCGTATAAGGGCATTTTTATTCGTTGCCATATTCTCAACCTTTATGCTGTGCAGCTACACTGCATTCTTGATAGTTCTATTTGCTTTACAATTAACTGCGTCATACAAAGCACAAAGTTAATGGAAAATAATTACTTTTGTGCAGTTACACTGCACAGTTGGAATATTACTTTGCATATTGTTCTTTGAAAGCCTGCTGCACGATATTGATTTGTGCCAACTGGAAGCCACCGCAAGGCGGTTTCAGATCGGTTGGTGTTCCCCGATTTATCGGGGGATGAATGTTTCTTGGTTATTGTTGGCTACACGGTTCTTTGAACTGTAAGCTGATAGTGCTGTTGAAATATTATTATTTATATTATTATAGATATAAGTTGAGTTCATAAACAAAGAATAACGCAGCAGGCTTCATTGAACTTTTTATAAAATTATGAAACTGGAACAAGCACATATCGACCAAATCAGAACTGCCTTTGAAAAAATGCAGTCCAGGGAAGATTTGCTTCATGTATTGAATGAAGCGAAACCACTGGTCTATGGAGATAAGGCTGTTCCATTTGATTTAAAACAGCTCACCTGGTATGCCAACCCAAAACTTGGAAGAAAGCGGTATGCTGAATTTAAAATAAAGAAAAAATCAGGAGCTGAACGCTGTATACATGCACCCGTAAAAGGACTAAAGTCGCTGCAAAAAACGCTGAGTTTTGTATTGCAATGCGTTTACGAACCGCACAATGCCGCTATGGGCTTTGTGAGAGACAGGTCAATAGTTGATAATGCCAAATTGCATGTTGGCAGTAAGTATGTGTACAACATCGACCTAAAGGATTTCTTCCCTTCGGTTGATCAGGCAAGAGTTTGGAAATGCTTCCAGCTTAAACCATTTAATCTAAATAAGGCATCTTCTGTTGAGCCACAATATATGAAGTGGGAGGATTTCAAAAGGAACATTTGAAACCGATGAACCTGTTACTTTCTTAAAGGGCAAGGGAAGGATGTTTACCAATACACCCTACGGAACCCTTTATGTGGCTAATAATTTCGACAAGGAAAAGGATAAGTACATCTTACTTGGCAGCAGTTCATTAAAAACCAAAGCTGGTAAATCGCTGGAAGGCACACTCTGGCTGGTGAATAAAATACCGGATACAAGCCGTTTAGATATTGCCAATATCATTGCATCGTTGTGCTGCACCGAAATGGAAGTAGAACGCAAAAACGAAACTGGCGAATGGGAAAAAGTAAAACGTAACGTATTGCCACAGGGTGCTCCCACTTCACCGGTGATAACAAACATTGTTTGCCAAAAACTTGATTATTTATTGTCAGGTGTAGCAAAACGTTTTGGCCTAAAATATAGCCGTTATGCCGATGACATCACTTTTAGTTCCATGCACAACGTGTATCAGCCCGAGAGTGTGTTTTTAAAAGAATTACACAGGATAATTGCTGAGCAAAACTTTCACATCAAAGAAAGCAAAACCCGTTTGCAAAAAGATGGCTACCGTAAAGAAGTAACCGGCTTGTTGGTGAATGAAAAAGCCAATGTGCAACAGCGATACATCAAGCAATTGCGTATGTGGCTTTATTACTGGGAAAGGTATGGCTACGAAAGAGCCTCAGGTTTCTTTTTACAGCAATATATTGCCGATAAAGGCCATGTAAAGAATGGCAAGCCAGATATGGCAAATGTTATTTCCGGCAAACTTGATTACCTGAAAATGGTGAAGGGAGCGGATAATGAATTGTACTTAAAGTTGAAGAGCAGGTTTGATGCTTTCACTGTAATAAATAAAGATGAAGTTATTAAAACACCTTCAATTTCTTTGGAAAATATTCTTTCAATTGGTGATTTTGAAAATACATACACCACAAAGGAAGAAGCTCACCAACAAGATACTAACAGACTTAGAATTAATATTAATCCAATTGATTCTGCAAAAGGACAAATAAAGTTGAAAAGAAAAATAATCTTTGACAAAGGCGAAAACCTACCTCTTGAAGAGTTTCTAGAAAATAATGAGAAAGAAGAAAAGGAAATTGACTTATCAAAGCATAAGCCTATTGATGTAACCAGATTTTTATTAAGTTTTCGTGCCAGTGAAGGATTGAAATTCCTTACCCATGATTACGATAAAACAGATTCTGTTTTTGATTATAATAGCATTCTCACAATTGCTAAAAAGGAATTTAATGACTTATCATCTCAGTTTGTAATTCCACCAAGTCTGTGGGCAAGAATAAACCAGTTCGCATTTGGCGACCCTAACAAGGTTTGGCGTTTCAATAAAGTTTCATATAAACTAAATTGGCAATCTCCTGAATTATTAAGTTGGATGGAAGCTAATCCAATAACACATCCTATAAATAATGAAGTATTTGAGAAAGGTTTCATTACACCTTTTAAAAAGAGTATTGAAATAAAGGCCCCTGATTTAGAATACATATTCAAAAATAAATTAGCTGAAAATTTAGCTTCAAAATACTTGTCTTTTGATATAGAATTAATTGATCTAGATAAAGCTAATTTTTACACGAATGTTGATGCGATGCAAGTTGGTATTTCATACCTTATTAAAGCAATAAGTCAACGGTTTAATAACAGTAATAGAATTCGAGTAGAGTTCTCACGAAAGGCTGATGAAGAAGGCAGCAAAAGAATTATTAAAATAATTCATGTGGGTTCAGAATGCAATAAACTATTGGACAAAAAAGAGCTTTTTCAAGGTGATTTATTGGAGGCTGAAAAAGCACTCTTTGGTATTTGCGATTGGTCAATTATTTCAAAATCACCAGATGATTCAGTTAATAAGTTGAATATTCTATTTGATATTAATTCTAACAAGATACCAAAGGAAAAAATAGATGGTTCACTGATTGAAGGATTTACACACGTCTTAACTTTTTACGCTTAAAGTATGATATATCTGATTGACGATAATAAGTATGGCCAAATGTCAGAAAACTATAAGTTCGATTTCACAAAAGTTTTATTGACTTATCATGGTTTTATTAATTGGTTTCAAAAAATTTCCGAAATGATATTGATCATATCATATCGGATGCAGCCTGTATACTAATTCATGATTCTTTGGAGGAAAAGGAAGTTAAAGAACGAATAGTCGCAATGGCAAAGAAGAGCAAAATTCCTTATTGCTTATTTAGCAATGGGTTTACGGCTACAATATTTGACGGTGATTCGATTAAGGAAATTAAGAAAGATAGGCTTTATAACAACTTAATAGTTTTTATGAATTATTTTAAATCAGAGGGTTCAATTGATTTAAGATTACTGTCTCTGGGAAAAAATTATGAAGTTGAGAAGGCTGCTATCATTCAAGACAGATTAAGTAATGGAGTTTTATTTAAGGGTAGAAATAATTTCAATTTTGAAGTTGCCTTCCCTAGCGGTAGTCAAGATCGAAAGGATTTACGTGAATTATTTTATATGAGCGAAGTATTCTCTAATAAAGACGTTTATGAAGATGCATATAACAATTTTGAAGATGAATATAGTGATATAAAAACAACAGCTACGATAATGGAAGATGCAATCAGTAAACTTACAAACAAAATAAATAGCCGATATGAATAATAAAATTGTTGTAATTGAAGATTCTAAATCAAATTTTTCAGAAGACTTTAAATGTCAAAAATTTGAATATAGTAACCAGTCGAAGGATGAGGATATACATCGTTGGCTTATAGCAAATACAGACCTTTTACTTCATGCTGAAAGATTAATAATTCCAGTCAGGTTAGGTAATGAAGATGCTGAGCACATGGGTCTATATATAGGTTTGCACATCAGGTTAACAAAAGAATTAGAAGCAATTCGCTTTCTGCCGATTTTGTTCGTCTCTAAACAAACAAAGGAAGATATATTATACAATCAAATAAATAAACTTAAAGAAAAATCAGGTCTACTTCTCTTTACGAAGGGTTCTTATTTGGTATCGGCTTCCGCTTTGGATGAGTATATCACTAAGCCATTATCAAATCTCGATGAACAAGTTCTTTTAGAAACAGTAATTCCAAGTCTCAATATCCAAAATACACAAGACCCAGGGCATCAATTAGCAAACGATTGGGGTGCCTTTCGATTGGCAAAATTTGCAGGATATACGCTTAATTTGGAAAAGCCGTCTTCTTTATATTTTAAGTTTAAAGATTCATTTACAAATAATGAAATTGTACCTAATGCTAACAATACAATTGGACTTTTTAATGAATCGTGTAAGGCATTGTTGATAGATGATAATGCTACTTCAGGCTGGAGTGAAACACTTAAGCATATATTAAGGTCAAAAATTGTAAATCCTGGGAAATCAGTTTCGCTTGATGTAATTACGCTTTTTGATGACGCATTGAATTATAGTAATTATATCAATTATGATGTTGTTTTTCTTGATTTGAGACTACTTAAAGAAGAAGATAAATCAAATCAAATAAATAGTATTGATGATTTTACTGGCACTAAGGTGCTTAAAGTAATCAAGGAAATTAATCCTGGTATTCAAATTATCATTTTTACTGCTTCAAACAAAGTTTGGAACATTGAAAAATTACTTGAACTGGGTGCAAATGGATATTATATAAAGGAAAGCCCGGAGTATATTTTAAGTACACGTTTTTCAAAAGATAACTATGAGGAGTTTATAAAAACTATTCAAACATGTCTTTTAAGAAAACCATTGAAACAGATATATACCCTTTCGCAAAATATTAAATCCATTATTACGACACTTGTTAAAAACAAAAAAATTGATAAAAGTTTTGGGAAGTCGGTTCAGCAATATATTGAATTAGCTAATAAAATAATAGATGCAGCAAGAACTGAAAATGATTATGCAATGGGTTATTTAGTCCTTTTTAAGTGCATTGAATTAATTAATGATAATTATATAGCCGAAGACACACCAACAAATTGGATAATAACAAATGATAGCCCTTTAAAACAATTCCGTTATAACAAAGGCAATAACACTGCTGCTAGCGTCTCACCCATTTCATTTACTAATAATCTGCCATCAACTTTTGAGAAAATAGCAGGTATTACATCTCAAGTTTTAGGTTTTACAAATGTTGATGTACTTGATTTATATCATAATGTACAAAGACGAAATAAATTTATTCACCCAGATGAAAGCGGAACTTTAACGCCTATTCAGTTAGGTGAAAATAAAATGATTTTTACCTATGAAGGCTATACTAAGCTAATCAAGTCTCTTGATCTTATTTTTTCAAAACTTGAAATGAAACTTCGTTAAAACAATATTTATATAAAATGCAACTCACCGCCAAACTCACACAGCTACTTCCAATCCAAACCGGTACAGGTAAAAATGGAGAATGGAAAAAACAAGACATCATTGTTGAAACAGATGGTCAATATCCTAAAAAAGTATGCGTCTCAATTTGGGGAGATAAGATCAATGAAGGTCAATTGCAAATCGGTAACTCATTGCAAATTGATTTTGACATCGAAAGCAGGGAATACAACAGTAAATGGTATACCGATATTAAAGCATGGAAAATAGAGGTGGCAGGTACAGGCACTCAAAACACTTCTGATAATACCGTTAATACGGATGATTTTATTCCAAATGGTGAAGACGATATATTGCCTTTTTAAAAATATTCAACTGTGCAGTTACACCGCACAGTTGAATACAACATTTGCATAGAAATTAAAAGACATGAGCATATTCAATCATTTTAAGCATTTAAACCTAAGTCAGGGCCAGGAAACTGCTCTAACTAAGCTGGAGGCTTTTTTAGCCAGTCCGGTGCAGGTGTTTATGCTGAAAGGATATGCTGGTAGTGGTAAAACAACCATCCTGAAAGGGTTAGTTGAATATCTCAATGCAGTTGAAAAGGATTTTGCCTTGATGGCTCCAACAGGCAGAGCAGCCAAAGTAATTAGAGAAAAAACCGGACAAGAAGCCTTTACTATTCATAAGTCTATTTACAGCTATGAGGATATGGTAGAGATTGAAGAAGGTGATTCTTTCTATTACTATTATAAAATCCGGAATAATGTGGATGTGGCTGGCAAGATATTCATAGTGGATGAAGCCTCCATGCTATCTGATGCCAAAAGCGAAGGAGAGTTTTTCCGTTTTGGTTCAAGCCACTTATTGTCTGATTTGATTACCTACACAAGAGTTGCACAGCCAAATGTAAATTCTAAAATCATCTTCGTTGGAGACCCTTGTCAGTTACCTCCGGTGGGTGATAATAGTTCAAAAGCTTTTGAAGCCAGTTATCTAAAAGAGCATTTCAATATTTCTTCTGAAGAAACCGAAATGAAGGAAGTGAAAAGGCAAGGTGGTGATAGTGGCATATTAAGAGCAGCTGCAAAAATACGCAAGAGTATTTCAGCCCGTTTCTTCAACGACTTCAATTTGCGTTCCAATGGGAAGGATATTTTAAATCCTACTTATGAAACTTTCCTTGATACCTGGCAAGAAGCAGCAAGTCCAAAAATTATCATTGCCAGTAAAAACAAAACTTGTCTGTATCTCAACTTACAAATAATAGAAAGGAGATTTGGCAATGCTGATTTACCTGTTCAGAAAAGTGATATTGTTATCATGGGTGGTAACAATTATAGAAAAGGCGTTTTCAATGGTGAGTTTGCCGTTATCAATGAAGTAAGCGATATAGTCACACAGAGAACAATTGCGTTAAGAGGTAAAAATCCGGTAACACTTTATTGGCGTGATGTGGAGTTAGTTTTTCCCTGATGCAGAAAGCAATAATAAGATTGTAAAGGGTAAGATGCTTGAAAACTTCCTTTACGGAGATAATTATTTGAAGCCGGAAGAAACCCAGGCTTTGTATGTAGACTTTACTTCCCGGCACAAGGGTTTAAAGCCCAAAACAGAAGAGTTTAAGGAAGCCATCATGCAGGACGAATATTTCAATTGCTTGTTGATGAAGTATGGTTATGCTGTTACTTGCCACAAGGCTCAAGGTGGCGAGTGGGATAATGTATTTACCGTATGGGATAATGATAATATGGAAGGCTTCGACTGCTTTACTGATAAACAAAGGAGAGCAGGTAAAACAAATCAGGATTTTTATCGCTGGGCATACACAGCAATTACCAGGGCATCAAAAACTTTGTATGCATTAAACCCACCGTTTTTCAATTCCTATTCAGCTATGGCATTTCTCGATGTAACAGTATTGAATGCTTTAAATGAATTAACCGGCAATCAGGTTCAAACAGAAGAAATTAGTCTGGACAACGAATTGCTGCAACAGCTTTCAATGCTGAACCTTTTAGAGCAACCTGTTCCTTTGCAGGATCATTTTATCAAAGTTCGCCAGGCAGTAAGGAAGCAATACATTGAAATTGTTGGGTGGGAGAAAATTGGCTATGAGATTAGATACTCTTTGATGAGGGAGCAAGACAAGGCAGTTTTCAGAACTTATGTAAATGGACAAAATGAATTTAGAAAACCATTTGCGTCAATGCCAAATCTTTCTCCAATTAGTATATTCAATAATGCACTTGCTGAAATATTAAATCATTTGCCAAATGTTTCCATAAAGCGAAATACATCCGAAACGATTATTAGCCAAATTGAATTTGACTTCGAGTTAGAAGAAGAGTTCCCTTTTACAAGAAGTTTGTTTGATGACTTAGTATTGTTGTTTAAAGAGACAGATATTGCGATTGATGATATTGAACATCAGCAATACAAAGAACGCTATACATTTAAGCAAATTAATGATACAGCCGTTATAGATTTTGAATATAAAAAGAATGGTTTCTTTGGTAGGGTTGTTCCTATTCAAAATATGACCAACAGTCAGTCGTTGCTATCCAACATTCAAACGGCATTGCAAACTTTTAAACAAGAAGAATATGCCAGCTAAAGAAATAAAAGAACTTCGTCAGGCGGGTAAGTTAGAGGAAGCTTATGCTATGGCAAAAGCAGAATTGGAGGCTGATTTGTCAAATATTTGGGGTAAGCGGAATTTGAGTTGGGTGTTATATGCTCAACTCGATGAACTTGCGTCAAATTTGGATGCTTTTATAGAGAAAATAAACGAGGTAAAAGAATTGGATTTACCGGCATCTGAAGAAATGTTTTTCGAGAACATATCGATTGTTATTTCCAAAGCAGCAAGGGTTATTACTCATGAAGCTACTCTGGATATTAACAAAATACATCGTTTGTTTGATTCTATTAAGGAGTTGTCAATAAAAAGAAATTCCAAATGGTTTAGTGTCCTTTTTAATGCAATGCATAAAGGAATGAAAGAGTCCAATAGATATATTGCATTTGCTGACTGGTGGGATTTCAAAATTTTAGACCGGAAGATTTCCAAAAGGAAAAAATGCCCAATGGCAAAGAAGTAATGGCGATTGCTGAGCAGGCTTATATTGCCTATGCAAAACATTTATTGCCGAAGCAAACCCAGCACGGTGAAATTATTTTTAATAAAGATAAAGCTGAAGCTTTCCTACCGGTATTATCTCAAATAGTAGAAGATTACCCTCAGTTTCAATACCCGGCATATTTTAATGCAAAACTATTATTGGCATTAGGAGACAAGGATAATATGCTCGAATCATTGTTGCCCTTTGCCAAGAAAAAACGCAATGATTTTTGGGTATGGGAAATTCTTGCAGAAGCTTTTTCAAGCGATCCGGAAAAAGTATTCGCTTGCTATTGCAAGGCTTTATCTTGTAAAAGTCCTGATGAAATGTTGGTCAGTCTTAGACAAAAAATGGCAAGGCTATTAATTGCCAGAAAACTTTATAACGAGGCAAGGACAGAAATAGATTTGTTAGTTTATGCAAGAACAGAACACGGTTTTAAAATACCTGCTGAGGTTACAAATTGGCAAGCTATGGATTGGTATAAAACAGCGGTACAGTCTAAATCAAATTTTGGTTTCTATAAAGCCTATTTACCAATTGCCGAAGCACTTTTGTTCAGTGATGTGCCGGAGGAATCTGTAATTGTTGAATTTGTAAACGCTGATAAGAAGATACTTAATTTCATTGCATCTGAAACTAAGTTTGGTTTTTTAAAATACGATCGATTTTTCTCAGATGTAAAAGTGGGAGATACGCTGAAGGTGAGATTTCAGGGAGGAAGCAATGAAGGTATGCATCAACTTTATACAGCAATTAAAGTTAATGATGATACTTTCAAAAAGCAATTTATGAAAGAATTACAAGGTGTTGTAAGAATACCTGCCGGTAAACCATTCGGCTTTATGGATGATGTTTTCATCCACCCATCCTTAGTAACAAAATACAAACTTACTGATGGTAAGCAATTCACAGGTAAAGCTATTAAATCATATAATCAAGAAAAAAAACAATGGGGCTGGAAACTGTTATAGTGGCGAAAAGTATGGAATCGAATATTCAAACATATAAGGATATAAAAACGCAGTCTGATGCGGTGTTACATTTTTTGCAACACTTGGATATTGAAATGATTGATTCTGTATTGGAACCAAATCGTACTTATCAGGATTTTGAAAAGAACACCTTTGTTCAGAAACTTGGTTATGCATTAGATGAGTTCATACAATCGGGTGATACATATTTGAATCGTTTCCCTGGTCAATGCAATTCAGAAATCTGCAACTACAAATGCAAAGGTTTCACCTTTATCGGCAATAATTCCGGCAACTATTTTGACTTAATTATAGATATTAAAGAAGGCGTAGTTCAGGATATTTATGAATGTAGTTTATTCAAATGCTTTAATCAATTAGTTTCAAAAAACAAACGCATTGAAATCGATAAATCGGCCTTGCCATTTTAGAAATATTGAATATCGTAGTGTTCGTTCCTCACGAATCTTTTGAAGCCCCCCAGCCAGCCCACAAGCACGGCTTATGCAGTGGCTAACACACAAAGCCAACCCTTCCACTGCATCTATGGTGTTGCCGCCATTTTTAACTGTCATACTTTTTGTGGCTATGCTCCCCACGCTTTTGGCACATTGCCTGTTCCGCTTCGCTACACAGCCAAAGAGCCAAGCCAACACAAGCATAGCAACAAAAAGACGCTGCACTCCAACCACCACCACCGTTTCGCTTATGCCAGTATAAAAATTGGCGGAAGCATACTTAAACATAATGCGGTCTTATGTGTTCGCTTCGCACAGCCACCCATCGCTTATGCAAGCATCCCACCGCAGTGGCTGTCACATAAGTCGCCATTATGTTAAGTAGCCAACACCATAGCATCCCGTGAAAAACGGGATGAAGCCGTGCTTTTTGCCACCGCACCCCCCAAGAGCCACACACCCCTCCACCCTTTCAATGGTGCAGTAAAAAATAAAGCATGATTTGTTTTATGGCCATGTGCTTGCGGTAGGTTCATTCACTTCATCTCCATTCCGTTCAGGCGTTCCGTTCATTCCGCTTCGCTTCATTCTCTACACTATCCTTCACTACATTCCGCCTACGTTCATTTCACCAACCTCAGCACCGCACAGCAAAAGCAATTCCTTCTCTGCATTCCGCAAAGCCATCACACAGGCTTTCCGTGTCATGGCGTTTGCTTATCCCTCGCTACAATGGCTTTTGTGTTTTGAAAAGTTACAAAAGCCGCCAACGCTTCTAAGCAAACTGCTCATGCCACTCCAAGCCACCAACCCGGTTTGCTCCATTCCGTTCAGTCATTGCATTTGCTCTTGACCCACCGCACGATTGAAAGCGGTATGCTTTATTTTTTCCTGCGAAGTGTTTACCCCAGCCGACCCACGAAAGACATCTCCGTTCCAATTGAAATTTAATAGTGATTGATAAGCATTGTAGAAATACAATTCGGATTTCTTTTTTCTAAAGAAGAATAGAAATAGAAAAGATGATCCTGAAAAAAATAAAAATAAAAAGTGCAGCAAAGTTAGGTGGCTGGCACAGGCCAACGCTTGAAAAAAACCAAAAGACTACGGCATAATGAAAGGCAAATAATCTGTTTATTTTTTTATTGGTATTTGCCTTTCACCCTTCGGGACTTATTCCGTTTCCTTTTGGTTTTTTAGCCACGCCACCTCTGCGATTGCTTTCTTTTTTTTTCTGTTTTTTTTCTTTGTCAAATTATATATGTGTTGCGTAGCGTAAGCGAAGCAGGGCAGTTGCAAAGATTCAAAGCAGCTTAAAATTTAAAGCTACAATCATGCACAGTCCAAAGTTTCAAACGTACAGCCCAAAAAATCAAGCCACAGAGTTTGAGTTTTACATCCTTTGCAAAGGATTAAACAGCGGTAAGCCTCTTACTGCACCTTGTCCAAATTCATTTGTTTGCATCTGCAAAAATCAAAAGCAAAAAGATTTTTATTTCTGGCTGCTATTCGGTTTGTGGAAAGCAAAGCATTTTCATCAGTTGCTCACTGGTTCCGTTATTCCGTTTATTCGGATTGCTGAATTTAAGCAAGAGGTAAGCACTCAGGCAGCAGTGGTAAGCACACAGGAAAACGAATACACCGCAACAGTTGATAAAATCAAGCAGCTGGAAGAAAGGGAAAAGAATATCCGGCAGCAATTGGCTTTAATCAATGATTTGAAAAGAGCCATGATATACCGGCACTTAAAAAGCAAAATGTAGGGCAGCCCCTTACATGATACTGCTCGTTGCATAAATAAATTTTAATGTGCAAAGGTAGCATGGCGGGCAGACGCACAAAGCCAACCTAAAAAAACCAAAAGACTACGGCATAAACACAGACCCACCGCACAAGGCTATCATTTATTCCGTTTCCTTTTGGTTTTTTTATCCGCCATGCTGAGAGATGCACATAAAATTTATTTATTATGCAAAAGCATCCACGTATCAGTTCCGGCAGCCATCCAGGCATTTGCCCATTTACTCCGCAGGTCCTTCATCAGTTCTTGCAGCTTTCACCTCATGCATATAGCCGCTATGTTCGCAAGTCGGCTATCATTGCCCAGCATCACACAGGCGTTAGGGTTTATCGCCTTCCTTGTGGTTGTTGCCTTTGGCGTTATCCATCAGGTGTTCGCCAGCTTTCAGCATTGCCCTTTTAGGGGCTTTGCTTAAAAGAAAAAGCCCCACCAAATCGGCAGGGCTTTTTCCTAACTGAAAGAACGAACAATTTTTATGCAGCATCAACGATGTTCAACACGTTGTATGAGCCATTTTTAAGCGAATACTGAATACCATTCACTTCCTGAAAGAACTCAATCAGCAACAGGTAAAACTTAGTTCCTGTGCCAGCGGGAACACCGGCAGGAGTAAGTGTTACAGGAGTGTTGGTTCCATCAATCGGCAAGTTGGTTACAGGACTGTACTCAATTGCACTGATTTCGTTGGTGAAGTCAACATTTGCAAAAGCACCTTTCATGCTGATATGCGTAGCACCTGAAGGATACGAAATATCATTAATCGGCACAAACGCAGGAATGTTGATTACCCCGGTAAGAGGCACAACGGTGAACGGTGCGAACATTACACCACTCAAAAGAGCTTTGTCGTTGAAATCAAAATCTTTCAACAAAGCCAATGCAGCAGGATCAGCAATACCATCGGCAACGGTACGTTCACCACGAGGAGAAGCCACATCGTAATTTTTGATTTGCGTCATGATTTGCGTTAAACGACTGGTAACACGATTGTCAGCAGCGTTCATCATCAAATTACGAACTGCATTGCGGAGAACTTTACCGGCAGTTGCAGAGCTTCCAAATTCAGAACCGTTTTCACGGGTACGCTGAAAGTTTGGATCATTTGCAATACGGTCAGCAGATACACCACCTTTGGTTTTCACCAGGTGGCCATCTTGTGTTTTGTAGAAGGTTAACTCATCCAGAGTTCCTTCAATTTTTAGAATACCTTTTAATTTTGCCATTGCTTTAAATTTTTATGAGTTAGTAAAACCGTTTCTTTTTTAGCTGTTTTATCAGCATTTGAAAACAAAAATAGAAGCAGTATTTAGGCTATGCAAAAGTTGAAAGTCATCCGTTCCGTTTCTTCCGCATTATTCCAACAAACACACTTTCACCGCCTATGAAAATGATTTATATTTGCAGTATCACTTTCATATTTGAAGTATATCATCGGTATGGATAGTGTATTAAGAAGTATAATTGAAATAATGAATAGACTGTGCATTTATCCGAAGGACATTCAGGTAATCACAGGCAGAAGCGACAGGTATGGAAGAAACCTCATCAAGAAGATTAAAGATCACTTCAAGAAGCAGCAGCACCAGGTTGTTACTGTTGATGAGTTTTGCCAGTACATGGGCTTGCAACCGGAAACAGTTGCAAAGCAACTTAGGTAAGTAGAAATCTTATCTTTGCTTTTGTCTATGATAAGGCACAGCACACCCTACCATCAACAAAGATTTTTCTTTTCTTTGTGTAGCGTTTTCCCTTGCTTAATCAGTTGTTGTTGGCTATTTGTTGCCCAATCTTCGGAAAGCCCTGATATATAAGGGTTCACTATTTTTTGTATCGGAAAGTAGGCTGGACAATACATCTAAAAATAAACTAATAATTATTTGAATTGCTTACATTTGCTTGTAAGTGATCCATCTATATAAAACATTAATCAATGATGTTGTAGACAGAAAAGTAAAAGTTAAAGGACAAAATTATAAATATGAACAAAGAAACAATAGCCGTTTTTGAGGCAAAGCAAATAAGAAGGCACTATGATGACAAATCAGAAGTATGGTATTTTGCAATTGTGGATATAGTTCAGGCACTTACAGAAAGCCCCAATCCACAAGTGTATTTGAGAGTATTGAAAAAACGACTAAAAGCAGAGGGAAATGAAACCGTTACAAATTGTAACGCTTTGAAAATGGTTGCACCTGATGGTAAAATGCGATTAACCGGTGTAGGTAATGTAGAAGATATTTTCCGACTTATTCAATCTATACCAAGCCCCAAAGCTGAGCAATTTAAGCAATGGTTGGCAAAAGTAGGTTACGAAAGAATGCAGGAAATACAAGACCCTAGCCTAAGTATGGATAGTGCTAGAGAAAATTGGCAAAAAATAGGGAGAAGCGAAAAGTGGATACAGCAGCGCATGACAGAGACCATATGAGTGAAGCAGAACTCATTTTTACAGCTTTAGCCGAACTTTCTACAAGGCAAATAGCAGAAACAGAAAAAGCTAAGGGAGTAGCAGAAAATGCTAAGGTTAGTAAAAAGGGAGGCGCCGTAGCTAAAAATGCTCGTAAAGAATTAGAATCTAAAACAGGTATGAGTGTTATAACAGATGAAAATTTTTTGCCACCAAAAAATGAGAAAAAGAAATTGAAATGAGCTTTATAAGTAATGCAATTAGTTCCATTTTGAAAAAACTGAAAATATAAAAAAACCTATAAACGCAGAAGTCAAGATTTAAAGAGTATTTCCAAAAGTGTTAGTCTTACAAAAAATTTCATATTAAAGGGTACATGGAGTTGCCGATTTTATATAGAAGAATATAATAGTATATTATTGATCAGGATTGTGCCTAATACACACGTGCATTCATTCCTTTCGCTCCTATCTTACCATTCTCAAATGCGCTTACATAGATTTTTGTAAGATTATCCCATGGGATTTGTTGGCTCATAACAACCCATCTAATTGTAACATCAAGATGCTGCTAAAGGAGGTCTTAAATCTTGGTAAGCATCTTTGTGTATGACTCATTTATTGCTGCTTTGATGCACGGCATTTTCTTGCTTCTGCCATTTTTTATTGCAATAATCACGGTGAATTTAGCAATACTTACTAATGCTTATTAGCTTTTGGTTGTTTTAAGCAAGCCCTACTTATTATCAATGATTTGTAACTTTATACTATTATTCTTGTTTAGTATTTAATATTCAAGTACAAGAATTTGTAATGAGCCTTCATTAATTGAATGTTTGTGTTCAATCGATTAACTATTGTGAAGTTTTAAGTTATATGGATTCGCAATTTAATTCGAATTTAGGAAAATAGGAAGCAATAAATATTTTGTTTTAATTGTTATATTATTGTAAAGTTGTTAGACGATATTTTTGTATTCAAATTTAGTTGATTTAATCGTATTTATTAGCCCATAAATTGTAGTTGTTAATATTTTATATAACCCTTAATATTCGTAAAATGAAGAAAATATTAGTTGCAATTGATTGTACGCCTTCTGCATATAAAGTTGCAGAGCAAGCTTATTCATTGGGTAGAGCAATGAATGCTGAAATTGTATTAGTGCATGTTGTTGAAGACGCGGGATATTATATGTCACCAATTTATGATCCGATCATGGGTTTAGGAACTTCTGTCAGTACTAATATTATTAGTAGTGATACATTACAAAATACAGATAAAGGGGCAATACATTTCTTAGAAAAGATTAAATCTCATTTGCAGGATGAAAAAATAATTATTTCCATATTGCATGGAAATATTGTAGAAAGTATTTTGGAATTTGCAGAGCAGGAACATGTCGATATTATAGTCATTGGCACACATAGTCGTAGTATAATTGAAGAATTATTTTGGGAAGTACCGCGCACAAATTACTAAAGCAGGATAGTTTTCCATTATTTATAATTCCAACAAAAAAAATAGCTGGTGAAAGTTAAATCCGAATTAGAAAAAGGACTATTTTATTCAAATTATAGATGGTGCTTTCGAACTTAGAATTGTGGATAAGTTTTTATTTTTAAAGTCAGGAGATGTTAAATTATCTTGAGCCTATAATATGGAAATTGGATTACTTATAAACTTTGGAAGTAGAAGTTTACAATTCAAAAGAGTAATGAAACCAAAGCAAGGCAAAGCGCACCAATAGATCACAGTCCATCATAAAATCAATAAAATCATAGTTTAAGACTCTACGATATAAAAGAATCCAGCACAAAATTCAGCATAATATCTCATCTTGTTGCAGTCTAAAATAATCTTAGATTTTTTACCTTAGTATTTATTTTCTGTTTATTTTTACTGCCAAATCAATGTGATGAAAAATTTAAGCCTACTTGTGTTTTTAATTATGACATTTTTCCAAAGCTTTGCACAGTTTCCTATTAGTTGGCAGTTGGGAATTAGGACATTAAATTCTTTTTCAAGAACCAAATCAATAGAAACTTCAGATAGCAGTGTTTATCTTTTTGGGAATAGCTATACCTATGGTAGCGAATTGCTCAAACCTTTTAATGATCAATCTGATTTTTATGTAACTAAATTGGATAAGTATGGCTGTCTAATATGGTCTAGACCAATTCGAGGTGGGAAAATAGATTCTTATATTGATGTTATTGAAACTTCAAACGGATTCTTAGTTAGTGCATATTCAGATTCAAATATTGGATTAGACAAGTCAATGAATTCTTTTGGTGGGTCTGACTTATGGATTATTAAAATTGGTTATGATGGTAACATCATTTGGGATAAGTCATATGGTGGAGCTGGGGATGAAAATATAGCTACATCGGGGCATGAGTTTATTACTAGAATAAATGATAATAGTTATCTCATAGGCATTTCCTCTTCATCTTATAGATCTGGAAATAAAACTGAGGATAGTAGGGGGATGGCTGACTATTGGATAATCAATATTGATTCTGTAGGCAATATAAAAAAACAGAAAACGATAGGAGGAGATTTATCTGACAGATTGGCTTCTATTAATTATATAAATAATGTAATCTATATAATTGGAGTATCGGATTCACCAATATCAAATGATAAAACTCTTGCTGGATCTGGAGTTTGGATAGTACAGTTGGACACAAATTTAATTTTGAAAAAGCAAATCCTTGTACCTTCACAAACGTATAATGTCTCATTTCAGTCTGTTATTGACCAGCAAGGTTATCTTACCTTAGCTATGGATGCATCTACTGGCACTAATACATACAAACACGATATGGGTTATGGCAATGATGATCTTTGGTTGTTGAAGCTAGATAAAGATTTAAATAGAGTTTGGGACAAAGCCTATGGGGGCAGCCAACAAGAAGACTATGGATGTAAACTTTATCTTAATAAAGATAATAATTACAACTTATTAACTACAAGTAATTCTGAGATTTCTGGAAATAAAACCAGTCCTATATATGGGAGTAATGACAATTGGCTGTTGGAAATAGGGAGTACTGGAAATATTATTTGGCAAATGACTTTAGGAGGGGGTGGTGATGAATATGCCTTAGATATAATTCCTACTAGGGATAATGGTATGTTGATATTGAGCAGCTCCAATTCTCCAATATCAGGCAACAAAACAGTTTCTTTAGTCAATAATACTTCAGGTTATTGGCTAGTAAAATTCCATCCACAATGTGTACAATGATCAATGTACATTGATACACTATGTAAAGGAGAAGATTTATTGATCAATGGAGAGATTTATTCAGAAAAAAATAAACGTGGAACTCAAGTGCTAAAGGGAAGCAATAATTGTGATAGCATCCTCTGTATTAATCTAGCATTTAGACCAGAAGTCACATCCAACTACATTTTTGAAGTATGCATGAATGATACGATTCACATTGGTTCTAAGATCATAGCTCCATCAGATAGTAGCTATAATTTTGTATTAAGAAATGGTGCATATAATGGATGCGATAGTACAGTTAATGTGAAGATTATTCGCTATGATAGTCTCATATGTAATGGAAGCTTGACACAAGATAACGGTACCGCCAATGGCTCAATACAACTTATGATAACAGGAGGCAAAAAACCTTACAAAGTGCTATGGAATAATGGATCGACAAGTTCAAATATTCAACAGCTTCGTGCAGGGACTTATTTTGTGGTTGTCACAGATTCTCTTGGATGTCAAACAATAAAAGAATTTGTGATCAAATCATCAACAAGTAATAGCGACATAACGAATCTTTTAACACAGTATCTTTGGAAGGATGAAAATATGCTATCAAGTATTTATTTCCTTTCAATTGAAAATTCAAAGAATGAAAAGCATTCATTAAAGATATTTAAAAATAAATAAAGCTCACAAGAAATAATCAATCTAATCAAATGTCTTAACTTTGATTTTTATAACTTATTGAAGACAATGATAAATGATCAATATAAATTTTCAGAACTCACTGGTAGAATAATAGGTTGTGCAATGGAGGTACATAAGATTTTAGGTAATGGTTTCCAAGAATTTATTTATCAAAAAGCTCTGGCAAAGGAATTTGATTTAAAAAAAATTTCATATTCAAGAGAACATGAGATGCAGATATTTTACAAAGGGGAAGAGTAGGAAAAGACGCGTAGATTTTTTTGAAGAAAAATAATGCTTGAGTTAAAAGCTGTTATACAATTGGAAGATGTTCATCTTGCTCAAGCCATTAATTATCTTGAAGCCTACAATATGGAAATTGGATTGCTTATAAACTTTGGGTGCAGAAGTTTACAATTCAAAAGAGTAATGAAACCAAAGTAAAGTCCATCACAAAATAAATAACATCAAAAGAATAATAGATCATATTCAATCATCAAATCATTAGAATCATAGTTTAAGACAAAATTCAAGTAATGCTACCTCCAGAAGCAAAAAAAACATCCAATTATAAGCTTGAGAAATAGACTTTCAACTAAATTTTCAATTTTTTTTACAATCCATGCAACGTTTTGAGAATAACTTGCATATACCCGCTGAAATGAAAATTATTTCTTAAATTTATACTTTAATAATATGATAACTTTAAAAGAATATTGCTTTTTAGTCTTGTTGTGCATTCTTTTTTCATGTAGAAAAGATAGTGTTGAAACAACTATTACGAACCCAAATATTGATCCGAAAAGACTGGTTGAGACCACTGTTTCTGGGCTTGTTTTGGATGAACAAGGATTTCCTATTCAAGATGCAAAAGTTACTGTTGGAGCAATTTATTCTAGCTCTACTGTAACTGACCAAAATGGTTATTTCAAATTTACTGGATTTGTGACGAAAGAGAATGGCGTTATTAAAATAGAGAAAGAACAATTTTTAACTTCTTATGTAAATATTTCTACCAATGCCAAAGATACTTCAAGAGTAAAAGTACTACTCAGAACCCTTGGATCGGGAACTCAAATTCGAGGAATTGAAGGAGGGAAGGTAGAAGTGAGAAATTTTGGTTCTGTAGAGTTTGAACCAGAATCTTTTTTGGATTCTGAAGGTAAAATTTATAAAGGTCAAGTCAAAGTTTTTTTTCGCGGGATTGATCCATTCGATCAAAATCTAGCAAAGTATATTCCTACAGAAATGCTCTCCATTAATGCAAATCAAGATGTGCAAAGATTGCAGAGTTATGGCATGGTTGATGTAATCATTAAAGCGGAGAATGACCAAGAGTTAAGATTGCAGAAGCAAGCTAAATTGGAGATTCAAGTTCCACAACAACAAATTAATTCTGCGCCTTCTAGTATGCCTTTATGGTATTTGAATGATAGTTCGGGATTTTGGATTGAAGAGGGAAGAGCGATTCTTGAAGGAAATAAGTATGTAGGATATGTCAATCATTTTACACCATGGAACTGTGACACTATAGTCAATAGTTTTTTAGTAGAAGGCAATATTAATGTTGGTACTTATCATCCAGAAGTAGAGCTAATATATGAAGATGAGATGTTTGGAACAAAAAGTATTTTATATCCAAATACTTCTGGATATTTTAGTTATAGAATTCAATCAGGAGGATATGGAAAATTAAAAATAATCAATGATTGTGATGAGATCATTGTGCAAAAGGAAATTCCTACGGTAAATGCTCGATTAAATTTGGGCGTTTTGAATCTTGATGAGAAATATTTTAGCAAAATCAGCGGAACCATAGTTGATTGTGGATTTGAGCCAATTAAAAAGGTTATGTGATGATTAAGCTAAATGACAATGCAATTCCTATTTTTATTTCGGGAGATCAAAACGGTAAGTTTGAGGCAGTGGTTTCAAATTGTCATGGTTTTGATAATACATATTTAATTGCCTATGATGGACTTAATAATAAGCAAAGTAAGATTATTGAATTTAATTCGAGTGATCAGTTAGACTTCGGTCTTATAAGAGCCTGTGATCAAAGTTATTCAGAAGGCATTTATATGTTTTTTGAAGATGGTTCACATAAAATCCTAGAACCTGCAGTAGTGGACTTAATCATAAAAGCGGATAGTTTGAATAGGCGAGAAGTATTTAATATATTAGCAGTGGATTCAGATGGAAATGGTGGAATTGCCTATTACAATATCCAGCTATTTCGAACAAAGATTTCAGCCAATTCATTTAGTGTATGGAATTTATTGTGGACGCAAATGCAACGAAATTTTCCTTATTATTATTTATACCATAATAACTTGGAATTTGAAATTTTTTCTTTATCTGATATCAAAGGAAAATTTGTGAATATTTTAATTAAGAATATGAAAGTGAATTATGTAACAAATCAAAGTATAGAAAAAAGCAATGTGAATATTTCAATAAAAGCTAAAATACAATAATATGAATAATTTATATTTAAAATTACTTGTGTTTACTTTCTATTTTTCTTTTACTTTAGTACGCTCAAATTCTCAATCTGGTATAATTGACTTAAATTTTGGAAATCAAGGTAAGGTTGTTACAGATTTTGGTCAACAATTCGACCAAATTGGATCAGTGCTTTTCTTAAAGGACAGTTCATTTATACAGTACGGAAGATCCGATAAGGGGCTTTACGATATATTGCTGTAACAAAGAATTTGAAAGATGGAAATTTGAATTTGAGTTTTGGAAATAATGGGAAAATATTAATAAGAGCAAATATCTCGTGTTTAAAAATATTGGGATTAAGGATGGTAAAATTGCAAATATTAGATTTAATGAAGGATAGTATTTGTAACCTTATTCTTAATGAGATTAAATAGCGACGGATCCATGGATTTAAATTATAGCAATGATGGAATAGTGATAATTGAAAATTTTATAATTTGTGAAAATTATTATGATTGCACCATCAATGAAATAAAAGATAGTCAGTCAGTATTTTATTGTGGTAGATGGGTGTATTAAAAAATACAGGAAAAAATAGTTAGGTTGATTGATTGTAACACTTTTGAAATCAAAGATTTATCTTTTGTTTCAGATTTTGTATTCGAAAATTATTTTGTTTATCAAAATAGTATTTATAAGTCAACGCTGCATAAAGATTTAAATTATTTCGTTAAAAAAATATAATTTGAATGGAGATGTGAATTTTGATTTTGGTAAGAATGGGAGTTTGGATATTTTTCTCCCAATGAATGTTGTAATAATTCAATCTTTTTCATGGAGGGAATATTCGAAAAGTGAATTAGCATTATTTGTTCAATGCGAGGAATATATTCAGCAAAATATAATTACTAAGCACTTTTTAATGAAATTTGATACTTTAGGAAACTTAGATAAGAATTTCGGAAATCTAGGGATTGTAGTAGTTGATTCAATTGTTGATGGGACAATATCTCAATATATTAATTCATTTATGACTTTAGATGGGGGTAAATTTGTATTTTCTATTAGTAAGCTAAATAGTCAAAAAGTATTCTCTGAGCTAAAAAGATTTGATAAAGATGGAAAATTAGATGAAAGTTTTTTTTTGAAAAGTAGGTATCCAAAAATTATCTTTTAGGTGATTCTCTTTATTTTTCCAGAATATGTAGAGATTGTAGAAGGTAAATTGGATTTAGGAAGTAGTATAAAAATAGAGTATGGATTTTTTCTGTCTAGATTTAATTTGAATCCAGTTACCTTCTAATACTTCAATGAATTTCAGTCCACAAGCAAATTTTTTTATTGTGAATAACCCAATTACAGAAGATTTAATTATTAGGTTTAAAGATGAGGTGCTTGACGAAGATAGCCATTTGCAAATTGTCGATATGAATGCAAATATATTACATACTATGATAATTAAAGCTGTAGATTTTAGCGGTGAATTGAAAGTGAATCTAGACTTTATTCCATCAGGACAGTATATAGTTTGCCTTCGAAATAGTAAAGGAAGCTATCACAATAAATTTATTAAATTATAGCATGAACGAAGTGGTCCAACATATGAATAGTTCTGTGGATCTCTTATCCTTGATTAATGCATGTATCCATAGGTCGGAGTCATCAGAGAAGAAGTTTTATTTGATGATGTCACCAAAAGTGATGGCTATTTGCAGACGCTATAGTAATAGTAAGTTTGAAGCAGAAGATTATTTCCAAGAGTGTTTTATTTTATTATTCAAGAAATTGTCGAGCTATGATCCTACTAAAGGTGAATTCATTTTTTGGATGAATAAACTATGCGTTAATGCCATTTTGCAGTGTAAGCGGAAATCATTAAAGTTTAATTTTACAGAAATTTTAGATGAGACATTACAAGATCCTGATGCAATAGAATTTAATGATGTTGAAGAGATCAATTACGGTGAACTTATAGAGAAGTTGCCAGATGGTTATCGCACGATTCTGAATTTGTATTACTTTGAACAGTATTCACATACTGAAATTTCGAAATTACTCTCCATTGCAGAAACAACTTCAAGATCACAATTGAGTCGAGCAAAATTATTTTTAAAAAAGCTAATCGTTGAAAAAAATGAAACAAGATAAATTAAGTAAAATACTTAAAGATTCATACATTGAGGAGGATTATGATTTTGATAAGGAATATCAATGGAATCAAATTCAAGAAAGAAGAAATAAAAAGAAAAGACGAGGACTTTTTTTTATTGTCTTTATTTTGGGATTATCTATTATTGGGTTTTATTATCAGACTTTTACTAATAGCAAAATCGAGAATTTATCTAAAAGAACTGCTCATAGTCAAGAACAACAATTGAGCGAAAATTCATCTAGTAACAATGAATTATGCTTAACATATCCTCAAGTTCAAAAAAATAGAAATAATGCGGTTTTATCTAATGCATTAATCAAAGAGATTAGAATTGATAAGTATGACTCAAAGTCCATATTCACCAAAGAGCTCAATAGATAATGAAGCATCATATGTTAGTTTAAATTCAAGTGATGTAAATACAGAAATGGAGAAGTCAAATCGTTCTATTTTAACAGTTGAAGATATTACAGTAGATCAAGATAGAAAGTCTGATTCAGTAATTTCGAATGGTAATCTAAAGCATGACAATACTTCTGTATTGAACTCTATTGGAGGAATCTCATCCGATTCTAATCTGATTTTAAAACCTGAGGAATCTTTGAAATTACCAGCAGAGGAACTTTTTGAACCCAGCACAAAAAAGATAGTTCGAAAGTTGAATCATAAAGCACTCTTTAGTCTTCAGGCATTTAGTGGGATAAATTATCCCTTCTCGAAGGATATTGATTTTATTTCCAATAAGCAATATGCGAAGAAGAGTTTGGAAAACTGTACAGCAAATTTATTAGTGGGATGGTCAGTAAACAATAAGTTCTCTTTGCACACAGGGATTGGCTTATCACAATACAATGAAAAATGGTCATTTAAAACTTCCAATTCACAGAATACAATAATCAAAGATGTTGTAATTGCAAGAGTTGAAAAGTTGAATGGAAATATAGAGGACTTAAAATCTGATGTGCCAAGTGTTCAAACTATTAGTCAAGATTATCATTTTTTTCAAAAATATCAAGTCGTCAGTATGCCTTATTTGGCAGGATATCATGCACATTTATGTAAGCAATTCTATATCGATTTCTTAGCGGGCTTTACTTTGAATGTGAATTCAAAGTGGACAGGGAATTATATCAATGAAGAAGGAGAAGTAAAGAAATTAACATTAATTAGCAAAATGGATTGGAGTGCGTTACAACAAATAGGAATTTCATACCAGCGTAAGAATTTTGGAATAGGATTCGTGTTGCAGAATTCTAATAGACTGAATCCAGAATTAAAATTTAAGAACGTGCCAAATAACACAATGCAAGCTGGCTTGCAGTTCAATTATTCTATTTCTGCTCATTAACTCTGTTCAAGCTAGCAAGTTATTATAATTTCCAAAGTAGAATAAAATCTAGAATACTAATTTTAAATAGGCCTTAACCAATTTCAGGATACAAACTGAAATGCTCCATATATTTATTCACTTTTGATTTAATCTCTTGGATTGCAGATTTTTGATCGTGATTCCTTAATACATAATCTATCCAATTGGCCACTTGTATAAAGTCATTTTCTTTAAATCCTCTGCTTGTCATGGCTGCTGTACCTAATCTAATGCCTGATGTCGTCATAGGAGGAGTTGGATCAAATGGGATCATGTTTTTATTGACTGTAATATCGGCTTCTACAAGTGTGTTTTCTGCTAGTTTTCCAGTAACGCCTACAGAATGTAGGTCTAGAAGAAAAAGATGATTGTCAGTACCACCAGATACGATAGAATATCCTTTGTCAGTAAAAGCTTTGGCAAAGCTATTTGAATTGTCTATGACTTGCTTGCAATACACTTTAAATTCTGGTTGGAGTGCTTCTCCAAATGCTACTGCTTTTGATGCAATGACATGTTCCAAGGGTCCACCTTGTATACCAGGGAATACAGCCATGTTTAAAAGGTGAGACATTTTCAATAAATTGCCTTTTTTATCTGTTTTGCCCATCGGATTATCATAGTCCTTGCCCATCATGATGATTCCACCTCTTGGTCCACGCAAGGTTTTATGAGTGGTAGATGTAACTATATGACAGTGTTTCATAGGATCATTGAGAAGGCCAGTAGCAATCAATCCAGCTGGATGTGCGATATCGGCAAGCAAAGTAGCGCCTACCTCATCTGCAATAGCTCTGAGTTCTTTATAATCCCAATCTCGAGAATAAGCAGAAGCACCGCAGATAATCATTTTGGGTTTTGAAGAATGGGCTTTCTCACGAATTTCATTCATTGAGATTCTACCAGTCTCCTTTTCGACATGATAAAATTCTACTTTATAATTTTTTCCGCTAAAATTTACTGGTGAACCGTGACTTAAATGTCCTCCGTGTGAGAGATCAAGGCCCATGATCGTATCTCCAGGATTGAGTAAGCAGGTTTGTACAGCCATATTTGCCTGAGCTCCAGAGTGAGGTTGGACATTGGCGTATTCTGCTCCAAAAAGTTCGCAAAGTCGGTTAATAGCGAGTGTTTCTATTTCATCAACAACTTCACAGCCACCATAATATCTTTTGCCTGGATATCCTTCTGCATATTTGTTTGTAAGACAACTTCCCATAGTTTTCATTACCTCATAGCTGACAAAGTTTTCTGAAGCGATGAGTTCTATTCCATTTCTTTGGCGGTGGAGTTCTTTTGCTAATAAATTCTGGATGGCTTGATCTTTCATTTTGCAAATTTAATCAAATACCCTAAATAAAAAAGGCGGGATGATTCATCCCGCCTTTTTATTTTAATAATCTAGAAAAAGATTATTGATTGATTCCTAAAGACTTCAATGTTTGCATGTCTAATTGACCGATTGGAAGTCCTTTATCTTTTTGGTATTTAACTAAAGCAGCTTTAGTTTGAGAACCTAATACGTTATCTTCTGGACCAGGATCGTAACCAGCAGCTTTTAAAGCTCTTTGAACTGAAATAACCAATTCAGAAGTTACTTTAGAAGCACAAACGATTTCTCTCCACTCAGTGAATCCACCAGGTTTAACTAATCTCTTCTTTGTGATTGTTTTGTATTCAGCAGGAACATCAACTGTAGTTGTTGTAGCTGGGCTAGATACTTTTGACATAGTTACAGTCTCGTACTGAGCAGCAACTTCTGTTGAAGTTGAAGTAGCAGGAGATTTAACTTTAGATACAGTTCTTGTTTTGTATTCAGCTGGTACACTTACTGATTCAGTAGTAGCAGGTGATTTCAATTTTGTAACTGTTCTTGTCTCGTACTGAGCAGGAACATCAACTGTAGTAGTAGTAGCTGGGCTAACTAATTTTGAATAAGTTCTTGTAGAATATTCAGCAGGAACTTCAACTGAAGTAGTAGTAGCTGGACTAACTAATTTCTGATAAGTTCTTGTAGCATATTGAGCTGGAACTTCTCTTGTAGTAGTAGTAGCTGGGCTAACTAATTTTGAATAAGTTCTTGTCTCATATTGAGCAGCAACATCAATTGATCTTGTTGTAGCAGGAGACTTTAATTTTTGGTAAGTTCTAGTTTTGTATTCAGCTGGAACGTCTACAGTTTTAGTGCAAGACTCAGCATTATCTTGGTAACCAGCATCACAGCCTTTTCTTACTTGCTTAGTGATAGTAGTATATTGAGCTGGAACATTCTCCAAGCACCATACTAAACAATCATTAGGATCAGCAGAAAGGCAATTTCTGTCAGCTTGTTTCTTTACCCATCTTGTAGAAGCTGGAGTAGTTTCAACTGTTTCAGTCATAGTCTCATATCTAGCTGGAACTGATTCAATTCTAGTAGAAGCATCTTTTACTAAAACTTGCTCAGTTGCAGTCTCATATTGAGCTGGAACGATTTCAACTGAAGTAGAAGCATCTTTTACTAAAACTTTCTCAGTAACAGTTTCATATTTTGCTGGAACCACTACTAATTCTTGGTAAGCTGCTTTAGTCATTACTTGCTCAGATACTGTTTCGTATTTAGCAGGAACTACAGACAATTTTGTGTAAGCATCTTTAACAAGTGTTTTTTCAGATACAGTTTCAAATTTAGCAGGTACTACTACTAAATTAGTTGAAGCATCTTTAGTTTTTACTTGCTCAGTAGCAGTTTCCCACTGTGCAGGTTTTACCACTAAATTTGTAGAAGCATCTCTAACTAAAACTTGCTCAGTTGTAGTTTCAAATTTAGCAGGAACAGGCACTAAAGTTGTGCTTGCTTCTCTTTTCAATTTTTGTTCTGAAGCAGAAGTAAATTGTGCAGGCACGACATTTACTCTTTTAGAAGCAGGTCTTACTACAATTTGTTCTGTAGTAGTCTCATAAGTATCACCGATAAGACATTTTGCGTAGCATTTGCCGGGTACTGCATTGGGTACATCAGGACTACCTGATTGAGCTTGTAAAGTCAAACCCACCATAACCATACATAAAAGGGTTATAAAACGTTGAGTCATAAAAAAGGATTTTTAATTGTTTAACTAAGTTCTTTTGGTTTTGAAATAAAATATCTTAACCGATTCTGGGAAAAGTGATGCAAATCTAATACTTCCGACAATGGAATTAGTGCTTTTTCTCTCGAATTAACAAAAATTTCATCAAAAGATTGGTTGTATGTGGACATTTCCAGAGTACCACCTCTTATAATTAAGTTTGCTTCGTTTTGTGAAAACCCTAACAGATTAACACATTTGAGACGAATTTTGTCTATCTCGTCACCTTCTGGTAGAAAATTTTTTATTTCAACTTTTAATAATTGTCTTTCAAGTAGCCCTTTGGCCAAATAAGACATGAAAATATCATGCGAAGTTATTACACTTTTTACTAATGTCCATATATCTGTGTCATCTAATTTTACAAAATTTAATAAAATTTCATCTGTAATATTTACCTTATTTATACTCTCTTGATTAAGAATAAAGTAGCTCATCCCTTCACTCAGATGATCCGTGACCAGATTTTCTTTGATTTTTGATAATAGAGCAGTTAACATGATTTCTGCACTAATTGAAGCCTTATGCATGTATACCTGCCAATACATTATTTTGCGTGCTGTGAGGAATTTTTCTATCGAAAATAGTGCTTTTCTTCTATAACCAACTGATTTTCTATAACATTCATCATTTGTATGATGCGATCATAGCCAATTATCCCTTCAGAAACCCCTGTATAAAAACTGTCTCGGGTCAAATAATCCATTCTATCCATATCCAATTGACTAGAAACCAATTGGAAAAGAAATTTCTTGGGATACTCATTTTTGAAAATGGAGATAGCCAAATTTAATTTGCCACCAAATTGTTTGTTTAAATCCTCCATTAACAATAAGGTTAAGCGTTCATGTTCTACAGGTATGAGGATATTCTCTAAAACATGAGAAAATGGCCCATGTCCAAGATCATGTAAGAGGATCGCTATACATGCGCCTTCTTTTTCTTCTGAACTGAGCTCAACGCCTTTCATCTCTAAAGTTTGTAAGGCTTTGGTCATCAGATGATAGGCACCCAATGCATGATGAAATCTCGTATGGGTAGCTCCAGGATAAATGATTGAACTGAGCCCCAATTGGGATATCCTCCTCAATCTTTGAAAATAAGGGTGATCTATCAATTCCAATAGTATACCATATGGTACGCTTATAAATCCATAAACTGGGTCATTTATTATTTTGATTCTAGCCAAACTTATTTATTATTATACTATTTAATATGAATACTCGTTTAGTTACAACAGCAAATGTATGGAAAATATTAGGATTCTTTGGGCAGATGATGAAATGGAGCATTTAAAGCCGCAGTTATTTTTTTTGGAAAAAAAAGGATTTAAAGTTACCACAGTTACCAATGGACATGATGCCTTGAGTATTTTAGAAAAAGATAAATTCTACGATATTATTTTTTTGGATGAATCTATGCCGGGGATCACAGGCTTAGAAACATTGAAAAGAATACAAAAACTTGGTATCCTTGTGCCTATAGTAATGGTTACAAAGAATGAAGCCGAGAATATTATGGAAGATGCAATTGGTGGTCAAATTTCTGATTATCTTATAAAGCCAGTCAATCCTAATCAACTTCTCCTCTCTATTAAGAAACTAACTGATAATAAAAGACTGATTACTGAGAAAAATACACAGGATTATCAGCAAGAATTTAGACAACTCTATATGAATATTATTTCTGATCCAAGCTTGGAAGATTGGGTTAAGATTTACAAAGAAATTATTCAATGGGAATTGAAAATGGATACTGGAGGTGACCCAGAAATCCAAGACATTTTGACCAATCAAAAGCAAGAAGCAAATTCTGAGTTTTGTAAATTTGTTGTAAATAATTATTCAAAATGGTTTGATGGTAAAACCGTTCAGCCACTCATGTCCCATAAATTATTATTCGAAAAAGTCTTCAAACATGTCAAGGAGGATCAGCCGACTGTGTTTTTATTATTGGATAATCTGCGCTATGATCAATGGCGCGTTCTTGAGCCATTAGTTTCAGAATTATTTAGAATAGAAGAAGAGGATTTTTTTATAAGTATTTTACCTACAACGACCCAATATAGCAGGAACGCTATTTTTTCTGGAATGATGCCTTCTGAGATAGAAAAAACTTATCCAGATTGGTGGTTGAATGACAATGAAGAAGGTGGGAAAAATCTCAAAGAACCTGAGCTATTGACCAATCAAATAAAAAGGGTTTTCAGAAGAGAACTGAAGCATGATTACTACAAAGTGACAAGCTCAGTTTCTGGTAAAAATTTATTAGACAATACAGCCAATATTTTAAAAAATGATTTTACTGTAGTCGTCTATAATTTTATTGACATGTTATCACACGCTAGAACGGAAATGGAAGTTTTGAAGGAATTGGCTTCAGATGAAAAAGCATATCGCAGTCTTACTAGGAGTTGGTTTTTACATTCTCCATTATATCAGTTTCTTCAAAAAATTTCAGAAAGTAAAGTACAATTATTTATTGGTACAGATCATGGTACTGTGAGAGTCAAAGACCCTATAAAGGTAGTAGGGGATAGAGAGACGACCACAAATCTTAGATATAAAGTGGGCAAAAATTTGCAATACGACAGGAAAGAAATTTTGGAAATAAAGGAGCCGCAAAAGGTTGGATTACCTAGACCCAATGTTTCATCCACATTTATTTTTGCAAAAAGCCACAGCTATATTTTGTACCCTAACAATTACAGTTATTATTTAAACTATTTTAAAAATACATTTCAGCATGGCGGAATATCAATGGAAGAAATGATATGTCCAATCATAAGATTGAGTTCAAAATAAAACTTAAAATTATTCTGTTATCTTGGAAATAGGACAAAATTGTTTGAACTCAGCAAAATAATTCTCTTTAGAAACACATCGTATTTGTGAACCAAAAGTTCCTTTGAATTTTAGTTTTATTTTAATTAAAATTAATCCAAAAACTGTATTTGATTTGATGCTTTGGATTTGTTCAAATGGTATTTTTACAGTTTTAAAATAATTGGTGACATAGATGAATTCTGCATCATATTCTACACGTCGCAGTTTGAAAAAATATTTATAGATGAGTAGTGCAAATAGAATAAAAAATATAGTATAACCAAATCTCGTATAATTCGCTTGAATGCTGATCACATCTTCTGGATCCACGATCCAAATTGCAGCACAAAGCGCCCCAAAGAAAACGAACCAAAAAATGGGGAAGAACAAGGCAAAAAATAAAGTAATATGACTGCTTAGTCGTCTCATCGTGAAGTTTTATTTATAATGTCTTTTTGCAATAAAAATACTTGCTTCATATAAGCCTAATAATGGAAACATGACTAGCATCATTGAAGTCACATCTGGTGGTGTAATCAATGCTGCAATAATTGCAATGACAACGATGGCATGCCTTCTATAAGTCCTCATAAATTCAGGTCCCATAATACCAAGTTTGGATAAAAAATACACCAATATTGGCAGTTCAAAAACAAGACCTGTACTCAATGAATACATTGTCATGGAATCGACCAATGAAGTCAGGGTTGCTGTATTTTCAACTCGATCACTTACATTATAGGAAGCAAGAAAACATATAGACAAAGGAGCAATAATAAAGTAGCCAAATAAGGACCCAAAGTAAAAAAGAAGTGTTGTAGAAATAATCATACCTTTTGTAGCTTTGATCTCTTTATCGTATAAGCCAGGTTTGATGAATTTCCATATCTCATTTAAAATAAATGGGAAAGCAAGAATAAGTGCAATGAAAAAACTAATCTTTAAATGTACAGTAAGTTGCTCTGATAGCTCTCTAGTAATAGGCCTAATTTGGCCTGGATCAAAACAAGTAATTTCTGATAGCCCACAGAAAAACCGATAAGTGACAAAGTCTTTATTCAGTGGCCCAAAAATAATGGTATCAAATACGAATGACTTTTGAGTGAATACAATTATTGTAAATATACAAACTATTAAGGCGACACGAAAGAGGTGTTTTCTCAAAACATCAAAATGATCCAAAAAACTCATTTCGGCTTCATCATGCTTTGCAGAATTTCGCTTGTTACCAAAAATAGACATATTTAATCAAGGCTTTTATCTAATTAACTAAATTAAACTCAATTTATGAACTAAAGTTTAGTTCATAATAGTATTTATCTCAATTGTAAGCCGATTGCCATTATAAATTTTTTTATATCTTTGTGACTCTATGTGGTGGAAGATTAGCATTTTCGTACTTTTTATTTCTACGTCCTTGTCAGGTCAAGCAAAACGGGTTTTTATATATAATTTTGATTCTTGTTTCTTGCAGGAAAATAATTCCAATGCTGGGGATGTTTCTAATTCAAATCCAGCAATTTGTGGATGCGGAATCGAAGGAGAAGCTTTGAATTGCTCAGGACAAGTATTGACATGGCCTATTGCTTATGATAGTATTTTTAAGAATGATTGGTCTTTGGGATTTGCTGTACGATTAGGCAATGTCTCAGGAATTATTGATCTTTTTTCAAAGCAAAGTAGTTGTAATTCTGATACTTCATTCACTATAGTTTATCGCAGTGTTGATTCAAGTTTAAATGTGAATATCAGACAAGGATTTGATAAAGAGGTCAGCTTGAGGTCTAAGCTAAAATTAAAATCTTGTTGGCAACAAATTTTTGTAACAAAAAATTTGGGAGAATATAGATTATATGAGAATGGTGAATTGATTCAAGAGCTGAATACTAGTTTTCTCATTCAAGTGAATAATAAACAAGCATTGCAATTTAATGGCTCAAATTGCAGTTTTCAAAATTTTCAAAAATACTCTGGGTTATTAGACAATGTCATCATCGCAGATCATACGATATTGAGCAATGAGATATTAAAATATTATTCTCCTCAACAAGACATTTTAACTAATGATACTTTAATCTTTTTAGGGCAGAATTTGAATTTAGTGGCTACAAGCAATTGTCCAATAAATGTGCAATGGTCCCCAACAAATTCTCTTAGTTCACCAAACTCATTAATCACACAGGCGATGCCTACAATTACAACCAATTATATTGCAAAATTCAATGATAATGGATGTATTATTATAGATAGTGTGTTGGTTAGGGTGGTCGATAAAGAAAAGTTGGAATGTGAGAAATTGCAGCTTCCTACTGCATTCACACCCAATAACGATGGATTGAATGAGACTTTTGGAATTAGCAATTATTACCTTATCTCTTCCTTGGATTATTTTGACATTTTTGATAGAAATGGCGGGCTCATTACATCATTTAAAGAGAGCAGTAGTACTTGGGATGGAACATGGAAAGGCAGTAAATTGACGCCGGGAACATATTTTTATAAAATAGCTTATACTTGCAAGAATAATGATTATTTTAAATCTGGAAGTTTTTATTTATTAAAATAAATAGCTTAAATTAATCAGCTATAAGATCTATTATTTGCTGATGATGAACTGCACTTACGACAGGATAAATAATATGGTGAACTTTTTTATTCTTATCTAAAATATAAGTCGTGCGATGTATTCCTGTATATACAATGCCCATAAATTTTTTCTTGCTGTAGACATCATAACTAATAGCAATGGCATTGTCACTATCTACGAGCAAATCGTAGGGTAGCTTATTCTTTGAAATAAATTTTTGATGCGATGATTCAGAGTCTTGACTTATACCAAAGATAGAGCAATCTAGTGATTTTAAATCTTCATAATGATCTCGTAAGTTGCAAGCCTCCTTGGTGCAAGTAGGTGTGGAATCCTGTGGATAGAAAAATAAAATAGTCCATTTCGATTTTATTTTTTTTAACTCTATTTTATCTCCATTTTGGTTGATGGCCAAGAAATTAGGAGCGGAATCTCCTTTTTTTAATTTAAATTTAGGTTTATAATCTTCTATTGCCATTTTATTTTAAAAAATTATTTTTATACTCCCTTGTATTTCCTCTATCATCAGTAACTTGTATTAATAATTCATGCTTCCCTTCAGAAAGCCAATCTTCAAAGTCATGTCTGATACAATGTGTTTTTTCATCGTGTTCCATTAATATCCATTGACCATCAATGTATGCATTGTATTGTAGTTCTTTGGCTTTCCCCAATGCAGGAACATTATCTTGAATTTTAAATTTAATAAATTTTTTATTCAGTCTATTTGCGTTAAAATTTATTGGCGTTATCATTGGTGCTATATCGTCTACAATAATCGAAAAGCTGCCCAGTTGTTTATATTCTGAAACTAAAAAGTCGCCTTCCCATCTTCCACCTGTAGAAATGTATGAATTTCCTCTACGAAATGCTATAAAGCACTTTTCCTTGGACTCTGAAGGGATCTCACGATTGGGTTTTAATGCAATCGTGTAGTATTTATGTATTGGCTCATTCGTAGGTGTAAACCCAAACCAATTGGAATAGGCATTGCTACTAGAATTAATTTCTCGTTTTGTCTCAAAGCTTATGTTTTTGTAAAATGAATTGGGCTCGAAATTCATCCGCGCATCCTCAAGTTCAATAGATAAAGGTGCTGTATGTGTGACATAATTTAAATTTGGATCAACTGTTTTTTGAAATTGATTTGTTGACTCTGATTTTTTTACACTGAAGGCAATTTCAGATACATTTTCATGGGCATCTCCAACTAATACTTGCACTCGATGTTCTACACCGTCATTTAGATAAAATAAGCCATCGTTTTGTAGGATTTTATACAATGGAAGCTTATTGCCACTTAAGAGAAAGCAACGATGGAATGAACCTTGTGCTTTTAATTTTGAATTATAGTCTATATGAGCATTTATAAATTTGGTATCTTCAAGATTCCATTTGTCAGAATCAAAATAATACATCAACGCACCATCTACAAAGAGTTTAATAAATCGAATGCCAAGCCAATTCCAGGAATTATTACTTCGATCCAATGCGTCAACGCCAATACCCATCATATCACCTTGGATATTAATTATATTATAAGTTTTTTCTAATCTAGATTTTGGAAAAATAGATTCAGAGACACTAAGACCTTGATGGTCAAAACCATAAATTTTAATTTTTCTCAATATCGGAGCAATATTATCTTCCACTGGAATGCCAAAATCATTTGGGTCATAGACTTCATCAGTATTGGTATTTCGCAATTCAAAATGAAGATGTGCACCTTTACTTGAACCAGTATTTCCCATAAAAGCGACCTGCTCTCCCGCTTTAACAGGAAAATCTGAAGGATTTAAATTGAGTTCAATTTTGAATGATTGCTGTCTATATTGCTCAGTTTTTACTCTTGCTTCAATATCTGGTCTAAAATGATTTAAATGTGCATAATGGGTAGTATAACCAGAAGCATGCTCGATATACATGCTTTTACCGTAATCATCATCATCAATCACGATCTTACTTACAAAACCATCAGCAGCTGATAAGATATCGTCGCCTCCAACCCCTGTCATTGACCTAAAATCAATTCCTGCATGGAAATGATTATTGCGCAACTCACCAAAAGAACCAGTGACTGATATTTTTGACTTCACAGGAGAAACCAATACTATTGGACTAGGCCCAAGCACAGCTTCATCACAAACATCTGGATTTTTGAATCCAAAGGCCAAGCTGCTTAAAATTAATACCCACAATATTTTTCTCATTCTAATTTTACCTACACTTATTCAAAATATATTTATTCATTTCATCTACGCCCTTTTCAACAGACACTTCGTGTTTTGCTATCAAACTGGAGATTGTTTCAAATTTGATGCGAAAATCGTCAATTAGTAACAAATTATCTGCAATTTCTTTCCGCCAGAGGAGAACAAAATAATCATTTGCCTGATCTAAACGTTTCATAGTGAGCGAATTGTTGTCACTGTTTATATTAAAATAATCATAAATTTTATCCATTAGGACGTCTATTCCTTTGTTTTCAATTGCAGAAATTAGAATAACATCCAAGGTAGAACCAGATTTAGCTTTAGGTAAATACTTAATAGAAGAAAGTAATTGGGCTTTTGCCAAATGGGCAGCATCTAGACTCATTTCTTCAACTTTATTGATTACAAATAAATCTGCCCATTCCATTATACCTCGTTTTACGGCTTGTAGTTCATCACCCGCTCCAGCTATTCCGACCCAAATAGTCATGTCTACCACTTGACTGACATCATGTTCAGATTGACCAATTCCCACTGTCTCGACAATGATATCATCATATCCAGCAATTTCACACAGTTGAATAGCTTTCCTTGTATTTTCTGCAATACCGCCTAAGAAATTTTTTGAAGGAGAAGGTCTGATATAAACATTAGATAATTTTGAAATTTCGTTCATCCTGGTCTTGTCGCCTAGAATACTTCCTTTAGTAACAGAACTGCTAGGATCTACTGCCAGAATCGCTAATTTTCTTCCAAGACTCGAGATATTTGATCCAATTTTTTCAATTAAAGTACTTTTTCCGACTCCTGGAGCACCAGTAATACCTATTCTTCTAGTTAATTTTTGCCTGTCCTTGCCTTTGAAAATAATGCAGTCAATAAATGCTTGGTCTGCAGTTTTAGTGCTTTCAGATTTTGTTATTAATTGGGATAAAGCGATTCTATCTCCAGATTGAAGTCTGTCAAATTCTTGATCGATAGAAGTTAAATGTTGCAATTTTTATTAATATGTAAAATCTTACTATTCAGACACAAATATAATATATAATCCTGTTTTTTGAGCCAATTATTTTGTTTAAAAATTGAAATTAACGCAATTTGATTATTTTTTTGATTGTTTTTATAAATATTAGTACAATTAATTTTTTAAAAAAATGCCATTAAAAATCTATGTTTTGTCTATTGAATTGAAAGTTTGAATTATTCAGGAATTCAATATTATTAGCTGAGTGAAGCCATTTTTCAATTGAACTTATTAGTATTGATTGTGTTTTAAGGGTTAGCACAGTATTTATGGCAGAAATAAAAAAAGTTTACTTAGACAATAATGCAACCACACCTTGTGATCCAAGGGTAGTTGAAGCAATGTTACCTTATTTTTATGAACATCCAGGTAATGCAGCAAGTAGAAGCCATCCCTTTGGTTGGGAGGCTGAAGGTGCAGTCGATCTCGCGAGACAACAAATTGCAGATTTGATATATGCAGATGAAAAAGAAATCATTTTTACCTCAGGCGCTACAGAATCAGATAATCTAGCATTAAAGGGAGTGTTTGAAATGTATTCACGAAAAGGTAATCATATCATCACAGTTACCACTGAACATAAAGCGGTTTTGGATTCATGTAAAAGGTTGGAAAAACAAGGTGCAGAAATCACTTATCTTCAAGTAGATAGCGAGGGATTGATTAATCTTGATGAGTTGGAAGCTGCAATCAAGCCAAGCACTATTTTAGTGTCTATTATGTGGGCAAACAATGAGACTGGGGTTATTCAGCCCATGAAAGAAATAGGAGCTATATGTGCTAAACATGGCGTACTTTTTATGAGTGATGCGACCCAAGCAGTGGGTAAAATCCCTGTGAATCCTAGAGAAAATGGTGTTCACTTGATGGCATTCTCAGCTCATAAGATGTATGGACCAAAAGGAGTAGGCGCCTTATACGTAAGTCGTAAAGACCCAAGAGTCAAAGTGACAGCTCAAATGGATGGAGGAGGACATGAAAGAGGCATGAGATCGGGAACTTTAAATGTACCTGGTATTGTTGGTTTTGGTAAAGCAGCAGCTATTGCTAAAGTTGAAATGGCAGATGAAGCATTAAGATTGAGCAAATTAAGAGATAAACTCGAACTAGGATTTATGTCTACACTTGAAGAAGTATATCTCAATGGTGCAAAATCTCACAGGATGCCACACGTGACCAATCTTTCATTCAAGCATGTAGAAGGAGAAGGACTAATGATGACATTCAATCAAAATATTGCCTTATCTTCTGGTTCGGCTTGCACATCAGCTTCATTAGAACCTTCTTATGTATTGGTAGCATTGGGATTGGGTGATGATTTGGCTCATTCCTCTCTGAGGTTTAGTTTAGGAAGATTCACTACCGAAGAAGATGTTGATTTTGCAATAAAAGCAATTTCTGAAGGAGTTAATCACATGAGGGATTTATCTCCAATATGGGAGATGTATAAGGAAGGAATCGATTTGAATTCAATTGTGTGGGAAGCACATTAATATATAAAATTTAAGAAAATGGCTTATTCTGAAAAAGTATTGGATCATTTTAAGAATCCAAAAAATGTAGGGACTTTAGATAAAAATGATGCCTCAGTCGGTACTGGCTTAGTAGGCGCACCAGAGTGTGGTGATGTTATGAGATTGCAAATTAAAGTAAATCCACAAACACAACAAATTGAAGACGCTAAGTTTAAGACATTTGGTTGTGGATCAGCTATTGCTTCTTCATCATTGGCAACTGAATGGCTTAAAGGGAAGTCCATCGATGATGCATTAAAAATAGACAACATGGATATCGTGGAGGAATTGGCATTACCACCAGTTAAAATTCATTGCAGTGTACTGGCTGAAGATGCAATAAAAAGTGCAATTAAGGATTACAAAGAAAAAAATCACTTGTCATAATATTGTTCGATAGATGATTTATATAGCAGATTCTGCAAAAGAAAAAATTATGAAGTTGCTGGAAGACGCTCACTTGGATTCTTCCCATTTTATTCGTGCAACTGTAACAAGTGGAGGTTGTAGTGGATTGAGTTATAATATCGAGTTTGACGATACGCCACTTCCAAATGATCAGGTCTTCGAATCCAATGATTTGAAAATCGTAACAGACCTGAAATCTTTTCTCTATTTATTTGACTCTACATTAGAGTTCTCAGCAGGTCTTGATGGTAAGGGTTTTTATTTTCAAAATCCAAACGCATCTAGGACCTGCGGTTGCGGTGAAAGTTTTTCAGTTTAAGAAGAAATACATTTCTATTACTATTTCACTAATTTGATTGAATTTTCTTTATTGCCATCCATTATTTTGATAATATAGGCTCCAGAAGGGATATCATTAGCATCAAGCTCAAAAACAGGAGATGCTGAGTGAATTCTGGATACTTGTTTAGTTGAGATCAATCGCCCATCACTATTTTGAATAGTTATAGTGAGATCATTCTCTTGAGTTTTCTTAGATTCGATAATTAGTTTATTCATGGTAAAATATGCTTGGAAAATTTTTAAATCGGATTGAGGTTTTATGATGAGTATTTTGCTATAAGTGATATGCCCATTTTTTTCAATAATTTTTAGACGATAGTATTCAGTGTGACTAATTATACTTTCTATTTTATAAGTGAAAAGTGATTGAATATTTTCAGTCGTAAATATTTCTGAAAATTGATTGGTGTTATTTCTTTCTAGTATTATTTTATAGACATCTTCTGGATTGTCCAATGCCCAATGTATAATGTAATTATTGTCAATTTTTGTCGACCAAAATTGTAAGTTATTTATCGCAAGAACTTCTGCTGGGGCTAGCCCTGCATCGATATCAGGTTGATCAGAATTTGAGGTAATATTCAAATCTGATGTGGTGCCAAATCCAAATGTTCCAGTGACGTCACTATCTAGATTTTCACTAGCTTTGTTTGGAAATGTAAAAGTTTTATCTGTTGGAGCTTGAAATTTTAAATAATAATGACCTGCATCAACTAAAAATTCAAATCTGCCTAAATTATTAGTGTATTGGGAGTCGATCAATATATTACTAGTATCATAGAGATATACCAATACATTAGCCACTGGATTCTCATTCGAGTCTTGAATTCCATTCATATATGAATTCCCGGAACCAATATCATCCCATACATAATTGCCCAATCGATAGGCATTAAATAAACCTAATCCTATTGTATAAATATTTGAATTTGCATTTAATATAATATCATTTGTGCTATTTAATCCATTATAATTGGTAATATCTGAATCGTATTGATCTGAGCCTTGATCAGCCTTGGTGATATAATAGAAATTTGGAATATTTACTTTTAAATAATAATTGCCAACTAATAAATTTTCAAACAAAAAATGTCCAGGAACACCTTGGACATTGTTTTGCGTTAGCTGTGTTTGAATCAACTGATTGGTAGATTTATTGTATAAATTGATTTGAATATTATTTAGACCAAACTCATCATTGTCTTGAATGCCGTTTCTGTTTTTGTCAATCCATAATTTGTTGCCTATTGATTGATTATAATATACGCCACAATCTAAATTTGTAATAGGAGTCTTATAGATCACCTCAAAAATAGCGGAGCAATTTAATCCAAGAGAATTGTCGATATCACTATCAGTATCATCATTGCCATTATTGGCTATCGTAGGGTAATACCCAAATCCAGAAGGGAATTCTAGTTTTATATAATATTTTCCTGGAGCTACTTCAGGGAAGAGAAAATAGCCTGGATTATGGCTTGTGGGATGATTTGTAGAAAGCGTCGTAGCGATGAGTTGTTGGGTATTTGAATATAGTTTTACTGTGATATTATTTAATCCTTGTTCATTAATATCTTGGACTCCGTTTTTATTAGAATCCAGCCATATCAGATCACCAACTGTTGTTTTTTTAAATATTCCAGCATCGATTTCAGTATTGTATTCATTTCCAATTACTTCAATTGTTTGAGTATAGCCTGTGTTTGGATTGGCGTCGGAGTCAAAAGTAGGAATGGTATTAGGCACTTTGTATGGCGAGAAAAAATAATTTGAAGGAAGGATGAATTGAATAAGATAAAATCCAGGTGAGAGATTTTTAAAATAGTAATACCCATTTCCAGTAGTTCCAAAACTTGTTTGAGTGGTCGCAATTGCAGCGCCATCTGGCACACCATTTTTGTCTGTGTCATAATATAGTTTAATTTGAACTCCATTAATACCGGGCTCGAATTTATCGAATATACCATTGGCATTTTGATCTTCCCATACTTGATCTCCAAGCGTTGCTAGGGCACTTCCATGATTAAATGAAAAGATAATAATAGTAAATATACACAAATAAAGCCTAGTGGCTTTGTTGAGTTTAATGCACATTTGACGTCGGTTTTGGTATGAAAAATGAGACCTTGAGTAGGTTTCTTCTACAGATCTGGGTACAAATATATATATAATATTTATTTAATATGTATTTTTAATAAAAAAAAGAACTAAATAGCCTATTCTATAGAAAATTAGGTTAAAAATTGATCAAATTTAAGAAATTGGGTTTTATATAAATCTAAATGAATTTGTCTTTATTTTGCATAATGTTTGATTATTTGACCATTTAATTTTTGATATAGTCCGGTGCTTATTCATTTTTCTGATCGATTTTTTTTAAATTTTAAGATTTTAAGATGAATGAGCCTAATTTTGATATTAAAAGTTTTTAATATATATACTGTAGAAGCGATTAAACCCACTAAAAAATACATATTAATTTATTTATATATAAAATGCTTTGATTTTTTAGCATAAAACATATTAATATTCTTTTATATGTCGGGAAATCTTTGCATTTTTGCATTGTTTTTTACAATCTATGTTAATTGATTTCGAATTGGTTTTCAACAAAAGAATAAGCGCGACTTATCGTTACCTTGATCTTGTTACCAAGTCTAAATTGGCATAGAATGAAAATCTAAGCAAAGAGGTAGCTATCTCTTTGTGAATGTGTGTGTTGTCGCAACACATGAACGGCGAAGCCTTCTCTAGTTTTAATGAAAAACAATATATTTATCATTGCCGAAATAGCTCAAGCGCATGATGGTAGCTTGGGAATATTGCATTCCTATATCGATGCTTTGGCAGAGACTGGTGTGGATGCTGTGAAATTTCAAACACATATTGCTGAAGCTGAGAGTAGTGAATTTGAGCAATTTAGAGTTCCGTTTTCATACGTGGATAAGACTAGGTACGATTATTGGAAACGCATGGAGTTTACTCATGAGCAATGGGAAGGCATCAAAGATCATTGTGAGCGAAAAGGATTGGAATTTATTTCTTCACCTTTCTCAATTGCAGCGGTAGAGTTGTTGGAAAAATTGAATGTCAAGAGATATAAAATTGGTTCGGGCGAAGTGAGCAATACGCTTTTGTTGGATCGCATTGCACAAACAAAAAAGCCAACCATACTTTCTTCAGGAATGAGTGATTATGCAGAGTTGGATCAAGCAGTTACTTCATTTCAAAAACAAAATATCGAATATTCAATATTACAATGCACCACAGTATATCCTACAGTTCCTGCACAATGGGGATTGAGTGAGATTACAGCATTGAAAAAGCGATATCAAGTACCAATCGGGTTCTCTGATCATTCAGGTGATATTTTTGCATGTTTAGCGGCAACTAGTTTGGGAGCTGAAATTTTAGAATTTCACGCAGTGTTTGATAGACGAATGTTTGGTCCAGATGCAAAAGCCTCATTAGAAATAAATGAAATAAAAACATTAGTAAAAGGTGTTCATCAAATAAGGGAATCACTACAAACTCAAGTAGAAAAAAATGATATCGAAAAATACAAGGAGCTAAAAACCATGTTTGGCAAATCACTTTGTGTAAATAAAAATATCCAAGCTGGTGACATAATAAGAATCCAAGATTTGGAATCAAAAAAACCAGGCAGCAAAGGGATTCCTGCTTCGCGATATCAAGAAATACTTGGTAAAAAAACAAGAGTAGATTTAAAGCAATGGGATTTTGTAAATTTCGAACAACTTGAAATTTAGTTCATGAAAAAAATCTGTGTAGTAGTTACTGCAAGGCCTTCTTATAGTAGGATCAAAACAGCTCTACGAGCTATTGATGCTCATCCAGAATTAGAATTGCAATTGGTTATAGCAGCATCTGCGTTACTTGAAAGATATGGTACTGCAATAAATTATATTGAAAAAGATGGATTCAAAGTAGCTGCAAAAGTATTTAATATCCTAGAAGGTGAAAATCTCACGGCTCAAGCGAAAACAACTGGATTGGGAATTCTTGAATTGAGTTCCGTGTTTGAGCGATTGAATCCAGATGCAGTCGTCACAGTCGCAGATCGTTTTGAAACCATGGCTACAGCAATTGCAGCGAGTTATATGAATATTCCACTTGTGCATATTCAAGGTGGCGAAGTCACAGGAAATATCGATGAGAAAGTGCGACATGCCATTACCAAATTGGCGGATTTGCATTTGGTCGCTAGTGAAGATGCAAGAAATCGAGTAATCAAAATGGGTGAAAATCCAGAGAAAGTAATCAATACTGGATGTCCTTCAATAGACATTGCGAAAGAAATGATTTCTATGTCTCAATTGAGTTTTGATCCATTTCAAAAATATGGTGGTGTAGGCTCAATGATTGATATTCACGATGGATATTTGGTCGTGATGCAACATCCTGTTACGACAGAATATTCAGATTCAAAAAAACATGTACTTGAGACATTACTTGCAATCCATCAACTCAATATTCCAACTTTTTGGTTTTGGCCAAATGTGGATGCAGGAGCAGATGGAACATCAAAGGGAATGAGAAGCTTTCGTGAAAAACATAATCCACAGAATATTCATTTTTTTAAGAATATGGAACCAACTGATTTTTTAGAGCTGCTTTATCATTCGAAATGTTTGATCGGAAATTCTAGTGTTGGTGTTAGAGAGTGCGCTTATCTTGGAGTACCAGTAGTGAATATTGGTTCACGTCAAGGAGGAAGAGAAAGAGGGCAGAATATTATTGACGTCGATTATAATAAGGATGAAATTAAAGCTGCAATACATAAACAAATCCTTCATGGAAGATATGACAACGATTTGATTTATGGAAGTGGAGAATCAGGTGTTATGATTGCAGATGTTTTGAGTAAAGCTGAATTTACTTTTGATAAGAAGATTTCATATTGAATAGGATAAAGAAAATAGATGGATTAAGGGGTATTGCTGCTTTAAGTGTAGTTCTATTTCATTATACTTCAAATTATAGAGATGATTATTCATTACCGTTTAATGAGAAATTCGATTTTAAATATGGCTTTATAGGTGTTGAATTATTTTTTATAATTAGTGGGTTTGTAATTTATAACTCTATCAAGAATGTTGAAAATTATAAAGAATTTTTAGTTAAGAGATTTTCTAGACTTTATCCAATTTTTTGGATATGTATGATAATAACCTTTTTTGTGACAAAGTTAGGACATTTATCGAATAGAGTAGTTCCAACTATTGATTTCTTTTTAATTTCACTATGATACCAATCGTATTTGGTAAAAAAATGTGGATGGTGTATATTGGTCCTTATATTTTGAATTGATATTTTATGGCATGATAGCTTTAGTGTTAGTTTTTAAACAAAAAAATAATTGGAGACTATTATGTGGAGTATGGATGTTAATTTCTTTGATAGTTAATTTGTTTTATAGTGATGTAAATATTATTAAATCATTAGTATTGTTGAATAATTATAATTTTCTGTTTATTATTGGTATATGTTTTTATCAATTGTCATTAAAAAGTACCAAGCCATTTATTGAGTTATTAATGATTATTTTAGCAACATTATCATATTTGTATTTTAAAAGAATAATTTGGATCAGAATATTGAGGCCATTATATTAATCGTAATTATAGGTGTATTCTACTTTTTGGAATCTGAGGTATTCAATTTTTTGGAATCTAAATTTTTTCAATTTCTAGGATATATTTCCTATGTTTTGTATTTGACTCACATGAATATAGGTTATGTGATTATGAAATCATTAGTTCCTTTTTATGATTCAATAAGTGTTTTGATAATACTTATACCATTAATTTTTATTTTAGGTTTATCGTATTTTTTGAGCAAGTTTATTGAAAAACCACTTGTGAAGTATGCAAATACTACCTTTTTTTCTATTTTGAAAATGAAATAATTGTCCATTGTGCCAAAACTGAAACTATATATCGCTGAAAGAAATGATTTCTCCAATGATGTGTTGCAGCAACTGAAGAACCAGTTTGAAATTGTAGATTTTGAAAGGAATATATTGTTAAAGGAAATTTTAAAACAAGTAGATATTTTTTGGTTTCGATTGGCACATAAACTTGATTCAACTGTTTTGGATAAAAGTACGAAATGTAAGTATTTGTTGAATCCTGTAACAGGTATAGATCATATAGATGAAAAACTATGTAATGAATTGGGAATACAGATTATTTGTTTAAGAGGTGAAGTTGATTTCTTAAAGAATGTGAGAGCAACAGCAGAGCATACTATTGCATTAACTCTCGCCTTGCTAAGAAAAATTCATCCTGCTATAACGGATGTTCAATCAGGAAATTGGAATCGCGATGCTTATCGAGGGAATGAACTGTTTAATAAAAAGGTAGGCATACTTGGATATGGTAGATTAGGTAAAATTGTAGCAAAGTATTTTCATGCTTTTGATTGCGATATATTTTACTTTGATGTCGAAGAAAAAATTGCAGATTCATATTGTGTAAAATTGAATAGCATAGAATCATTATTTGAGAATTGTGACATTGTAAGTATTCATATACCATTAAATTATTCGACAAAGGGTATCATAGATAAAAATTTGTTGTTTAAAATGGCAACAAATGCAATCCTAGTCAATACAAGTCGTGGAGCCATAGTAAACGATAAAGACTTGCTCGATGCATTAGTATCAAATAAAATCAAAGGTGCAGCCTTGGATGTATTAGAAGGCGAGCCAAATATTCTAAATTCCGAATTGGTGAAATATTCAAAATCGAATTCGAATTTGATCATTACACCACATATAGGTGGTAATACTTACGAATCATTTGCAAAGACAGAAAAGTTTTTAGCAGATAAATTAGTTCTGAATATTCATCAATCCCAAAATTGAAAATACTAGGAATCATACCTGCAAGGGCAGGGTCAAAGCGAGTGCCAAATAAAAATAAACGTTTGCTTAATGGTAAAGAATTGGTGCGTTACACTATAGAAACTTGTATTGAGTCAAAGTTACTTACTAAGATTGTCGTAAGCAGCGATGATCTCGATATATTGAATATTGCAAAGAATTATTCTGAAGTTATAGCCTTAGAAAGACCAGAAGAAATTTCTCAAGACAAATCTCTTGCAATAGAATTTGTACTTCATACATTAGATTCACAAGAGGAGAAATATGATATCGTTGCTATTATTCAGGTTAGTTCTCCCTTTACACAGGCAATGGACATTGATCAAACTATAAATGTATTGTTAGAAAATGATCATGCAAAATCTGCAGCATCTGTAGTAAAATTAGATCATGCATTACAACCGAGTAAAATTAAATTAATCAAACAAGGTCAGCTTATTTCTTACTTCAAAGGTGAAGAAGATAAAATGATCGCACACGAATTACCAGAGCTTTATATTCGCAATGGATCAGTATATGTTTCTCGTGTAGAAACTATTCGATCTGGTAATATTATCACAGAACCATGTATGGCTTATGTTATGCCACGTGAGAGATCATTGGATATTAATGATGAGATGGATTGGGGGATGGCGGAGTTTTTAATAAATAAGTTGTGAAGAAGCAAATTATTTTCTTATTAGATCAAACTAGTATACCAAGTGCAACTGGCAATGGAAATAGGGTTTTAGTATTTGCTTTGTGTAATATACTAATCAAATTAAATTACAAATTGAATTTGATTTTTATAGATTCAATTTCAGAAGAACAGGTCCAAGAATGCCTAGATGAGTTTAAAAACACTGATTCAATTACTATTAAATTTAATCGAAAGCGGACCAGGAAAAGTTTTTTTTACAAGTTTAAGTTGCTTTTCTTTCGGAATAAGTATGGAACATTTTTTCAAGAGAGTGATATCAACAATATTCAAGACATAATTAATAATGAACATTTTGATTTGATTTGCGCATATGACATTAGATCAATAGTCGGAATGAATATTGTTGAAGTAAAAGTTCCAAGAATTGCTTTTATGGTAGATCTTATAGAAGAGTATTATAGAAGAAGATGGGAGAGATGGAAGAAAGGGAATGTACTGAAAAATATTCGAAATGGTCTAAGTAATTATGCACAAGATCAGAATATCGATGTTTTTTATAACTATTTGAAATTCTCAAATAGAATTGTGGAACATGCCTTTAATCATAGTATAGAACTGCAGGAAAGAGGGTTTCAGAATGTATCATATCTGCCGCATCCATTGCCTAAGCAGATGGTGAGTTTTGAGAATTTCATTTTCACAAATAATAAGTATCGCATTTTAATAGTCGGATCATTCAAAGGTGTTGCTAGTCAATTAGGACATGAGTTATTTCTTGATGAAGTATTGCCGCACTATGCATTGTTGAATCAAAACGAATTAGACACTGAGTTTAGATTTGTTGGTCATGGAGTAATGAGAGCAGATATTAAACAAAGAATTTTATTAAACCCAAGTTGTAATTTAGTGGGTTTTGTTGAAGATTTAGTTGATGAATGGAAATTTGCAGATATAGTTTTGGTGACTATACCTATTGAACATGGATTTAGAACAAGGATTGCAGAGGCGATGAGTTATGGAAAATGTGTAATTGCTCATATTGCAAATAGTAAGGGGATGCCAGAATTGGAGGATGGTTATAATTGTATTTTGGCTAAAGATGGAGTCGGACTTGCTGAGGCAATTTACGACTTAAAATTTAGAAAAGAGAGACGAAGGATTCTTGAAATAAATGCAATTAATACTTTTAATTCTGAAATTTCAGCAGAGGTAGCTATTGTTAAGTTGGATTCAATTCTTAGAAGCGTTGGTGAAAGAAGTTAGTTTAAGATTTTTATTTTTTAGAAATGTGTTCAGTCGATTATTAGGAATCCTGAAAAATTTAATAGTAGTTCCTTTTTTAAGTCCACAATTGCTTGGTATTTATCGCTATACCCTTACATTGATGAATTATAGTCAATATTTGCATTTTGGATCAGTTACCTATTTGATTTTCCATTATTCAAGGTTAAAAATAATCAAGTTCAGTTAAATAGCGCTATTCAGTTTTCTGTGATAGGATTATATGTCGGGGCAATAGCTTCCTTTCTGCTTTGTTTTTTTTTTATTCCGGATTCAATTAGTTTATTAGAAAGCTTATTAATTTCATTTTCAAGTTGTGCTACTTTATTTGCATTTTATGTATTGATTAGGTTAAGAATTGAATTAAAATTTAATCTGTTAGCAAAGGAAGATTTAATTTCACAAGTCATAGGATTAGTTTTTTTTATTTTATTAGGATATATTTGGGGAGTTACTGGTCTATTATTGGGGACACAATTAGGATTGTTGTATTTAATAGTTAGATATCGCGATTATTTTAAAGTTTCTTTTGAAGGTATAGATGTTGGGGTATTAAAATCAAAATTTTTAATAGGAAAGTCATTGTGGTTTAGCTCATTGGCAAATCAATTGTCTTTGAGCATTGATTTGCTATTACTTAAGTTTTTTCTTCAAGATCGGGCAACCGATTATGGGTACTACGCTTTTTGTATTATGATTGCAGGCATAGTAAATAGTATTATGGGTATTTTTATTGAAGTTCAAGGTCAAATATTTCTTGAAAAAATATCACAATACCAGCATGACGAATTGAAGTCTAACCCTACTGTTACGAATGAATTATTGGACATGATGTATCGAGATTCTATAATCTCGATTATGATTATATTAATAGTTAATTTTGGCATGTCAATTGCTATTTTCCTTTTTTTACCAAAGTATGAGAGCATTATTCCTAATATTTTTGTTTTTCTATTATCAGTATTTATTCTAAGATGGCGAAATTATTTTGTTCTTATATTAAATAGGATTGAGTTGTCTAATAAAGTAACTTATGCAAGTATTATTGGAGTAGCAGCTGCAATACTTCTAATGATTCCACTTTATTGGATAAGGGATTTAGATTTAAAATGGATTTCACATTTAACATTGATCACCTATCTCGTAGTTAATCTATCTGTTTTGATTATATTTAATTGTACTGTTGATAAGTTAAATTTTTTACAAATAGGTATAAAAATAGTTGCTATTTTTATACCTTGTTTAGTATTGTACCTTTATTCATTAAAAATAATTAATTTTAGTATATACACCTATTTTATTATAGCAGGGTTGTCTATTGTGCTAATAGCACCAATTTATGTTCTTCTAATTAGAAATGATTTTTTTGGTGCTTTGGCTTATTTGAAGGCTGTTAAATAAAATGAGAATTAATAAAAGGTTTTACTATAATAATTTGTATTCAAGTTGATTGATATAGCATATATTGTTTCTCATGGATTTGCATCCAGGATGGTTACTCAGACTAATCTTTTAGGAAAGCTTGTTCAATCTGGAAAAAAGGTAGCTTTAATATCACCAGATAAGGAAGATGATAATTTAAAAATTTATTGCAAGGAAAATGAAGTTGGGTTGTATGAGTTCAATCCTAGTTCAAATTTTTGGACGAATCAGTATTCTGAGTCGCGTAAGTATTTCTTGGAAGATATTGATTTAAATGTAGCGTTGAAAGAAAAGCATGTTTGGTCTCTAAAATACAATACATCAGTTAATCCATGGAATCACTTAAGGCCAAGAGTTTTATATTTAGTATTTAAACTAATTAAAAAATTTCCGGTAATTAGAAAATGGTATAAATCAAAGGAACAAAGACATTTGATTTCAAATGATGCAGAATATCTGATCAAAATGTTAAATCCCAAATTTTTGATTTCTACCTATCCTGTAAGTTTTAATGAAGCAATGTTGTTGAAAGCAGGTAATAATAATTTGACCACCACAACAGTAATTCATTTGTTAAGTTGGGATAATATCACTTGTAAAGGACATTTCCCTGAGTTATCTAAGAGGTATATTGCTTGGGGATCCATCATGAAAGATGAGATAATGGATTATTATAGAATAAGTTCTGAAAGAATTGCAATTTGTGGAGTGCCACACTTTGATGTCCATTATGAGAGTAAGTCAAAACCAGATTTCAAAAAGTATCTAATACAATTGGGGCTAAATCCTGAAAAACCATATTTGTTTTTTGGAATGAGTTCTCCACGCTTTGCACCTAAAGAGATTGAGATTGTAGAGCAATTAATTTTGGCTATTAACAATGGCCAATTTGGTGATGACATGCAAATGGTAATTCGACCCCATCCACAGAATGTTCAAGGTTATATGGCTGATTTAAGTTGGTTACCAAGATTAATTAAGCTTCAATCAAATAGAATTGGAGTGGATAACCCTTTATTGAAAAAGAGTAAAATGCAGTGGAGTATGGAACAAGAAGATATGATAAAATTGTCTCAATTGTTAGTTCATTCAAAAATTTGTATTAACAGTGGAAGTACTTTATGTATTGAGGCATTGTCGTGTAATATACCAGTTATTGTGACTGCATTTGATGGGGATGAAAATTTGGAATATTGGAAGTCAGCAAGAAGGTTGTTAGATTTTCCACATCTAAAAAAGTTAAAGGATTTAGGAGGCTATTTAGTAGTATATTCGTTTGAAAATTTATTTATAGAAATTAGTAATTTTATCTCAAATCCTAATAAAGAAGTAGAAAAAAGAAATACAGCATTATTTAAAGAAACAAGTGCAAATACTGGCATTGCGACCAGTACTGTAGTTAGATATTTTCTTCAAGATTAAAGAATTAGGGGTGTTTATTTTATATTAAGTTTTTTTTCAGTAAAATCTATAAGATGGAAAACTGTATGGTGAGTATAATAAGAAATTTTGGTCTACTGATACATAAAAAAAGTTATTAAGTTTATAGTTTGAAGATAGTTAGAGATAGTTTGAATTCAAATTTCTAAGTTATTAAATAGGTTAAAAATTAGATACTTGATTGAAAATTGGGAATTATTTTAAACTGTAATTTAAAATACAGTTAAGTTGCAAAAAGCGAAAAAGAAAATTCTATTACTAAGTTGGGCAATACCTCCTACCATAGGGGGATCATCATATGTGTCTTATGAACTTGCTAAGGGATTTTCTAAAGATTATTTGATATTGGTGGGAGGTAAGAAACTTTTTAAAAAAGTTGAGCCAATTTTCCGAGAAGAGAATAAACCAGCAGTATATTATTTGAATTCTGAAATAAATATTAAAGGACATGGGGATCGATTTTTTAAGTTATTTAGGTACTTACTTCTTCCATTTTTATTTATAAAATTAATTTATATAGCAAGAAAAGAAGAAATTACAGATTTTCTTGTAACATTTCCTGATGAATATTATTTAATTTTGGGACATCTTTCAGCTAAATTGCTAAATAAAAAATTGCATCTTTATTTTCACAATACTTATCTTGAAAATCGAAATGGATTAGCTTTGACGTTTGCGCGATTTTATCAGAATGTTGTTTTTGAACATTGTTCCAATTTTTTTACAATGAGTGAGGGTATGACAACTTTTTATCGAAGGAACTATCCAGGATTGCAAGCAAAAGTAAGCACACTTCCACATACTTTTTCAGCCTATTTACCAATTGAAAGTAAAATATCTGATCAAGTTTTTAAGTTTATTTTATTCGGTACCTTTAATCATTCAAATATTGAGTCAACTAAACGTCTTCTTATGGTTTTATCCAAAGTAGAAAATGTTGAAGTTGATATTTACACTCCAATTAATCAATCAGTTTTGAAGTATAAATGGAATTTGGACGTTGAAGTTTTGGGATGTAATTATCATTTGTCAGATCCAAGTAAGGATATTCATTTATTAATCCAAAAATATGATGGATGTATTCTGACTCATGGATTCACTGGTGGATATTCTGATGATGAGTATAAAACTATTTTTCCAACAAGAACAATACCAATGATGCTTTCTGGTAGACCAATTTTAGCACATAGTCCTCCAGATTGTTTTTTAAGTGAGTTTATTGAGAAAAATAATGTAGCAATGCTTATTACAACGATGGATTTAAGAAATATCGAGGATTCCATTAGACAATTTATTCGTTCCTTTGAGTTAAGAACACAATTTGTAAATAACTCAAGAAATGCTTTGAGTTATTTTTATGGAAAAAATGTCGTAGAGTATTTAAAGAAAACAATAGGTGAAGATTAATTTGCAAAAATTATTATTTGGTTGTTTATGCCTTTTTGCTTTTTTGGCTCCATTAGAATATATTGTTAATGTCATTTATGGTGAAAATTTTTTACTTAAACCATATAGAGTTGCAGCAATATTTGTAATTTTAATAGGGTTACTTGTCAGGTATCGATAAAGTTAATTTTAAATTTGGTCGAGACTTGTTTTTTCATTTATCGGTGTTTGTTGGGTTGTTTACGACTATAGTTCGATCTTTTTTAAATGAAATAAATGGCGAAGTTTTTTTTCTAATATTTTTTCAGTTTGCATTGTATTATTTAGTTTATATAGTTTCTGTTTCCAAATCATATACAAAGCAACATGTTGAAACACTATTTTATTGTGTTGTCGCAGGTTCTATAGTTTCATTGGTTTCGATGTATCTTGATTTTTTTTTAAATGGCTTAAGTGAGGATAGATTGGGAGGTTTTTTTCAAAACGTCAATACCGCTGGGTTCACACTTTCTATTGCTAGTATATTTTTGTTTTATAAAGGGTTGAGTACGTCTTCGAATTACTTGAAATCTACATTATATTATTTAGTTTCTTTGTTATTTTTACTTGGTGTTTTTTTTACAGGCTCTCGAACAGCTTTTGCAATAGTACTTTTTGGAATCTTGTTTTTAGCCCTTTTGTCACCTTTAGTTGTTAAATTTAAATTGATTATATTTGGATTATTGTTGGGAGCTATATTTTTTGATAAGTTTTATAATGAAATCTTTTTAAAGTCAAGTTTAAAATCAAGGATTGATACAACTACTTCATTCAGTGATGATCCACGAGGTGATTTGAATATAATCTCTCGATCAATCAGTCTAGATAATTTTTTTTTTGGAATTGGTATAGGACAGTATTATGTTGAATCTCCAAAGTATTACCACATGGTGGAAAATCCAGTTTTTATAAATAGGACTAATGGCTTGTCAACTCACAATACTTATTATACAATTTTGGTTGAATGGGGACTTTTTGGTCTAATATTTTATCTAATAAGTATTGTGATGAGGATAAGTTTCTATATTAAGTACCTTTTTATAAATAGTATTAGTAAGTTGCAACTCATAGTTTTTTTATTGATGTTAATCTTTAATTATACTGCAGATAATTTGGAGACCCCAATTTGGTGGGTTGCTCTTATAATTATAACTATCCCGCAAGAAAGAACTCAATCATTGAATACTTAACAAAGTAGATTTTATATTAAATAGCAATGCTAATATATATAGGTTACCTAGATGATGAAGCAGAAGTAATCAGAAAAAATTACAATAAGTTCTAATATTATTTGAAGTTTACTAAAAATTATTTTTAAATGAATTATAGTAAATAATTACATCAAAGCATGTTTCCAGAATATTACTCAAAAAACTCTAAGCAGAACTTTATTCGACTTAATGATAGTTTGATTGCTAATAATGAAACTGTTAAGGTGATCAATGAGATTCCTAGATTTGTAAATGATGATAATTACGCTTCAGCTTTTGGAGAGCAATGGAAATTGTATAGACTTACACAATTAGATTCATATACCAAATCAACTATAACTTATGATAGAATGAAACGGTGTATGGGAAAAAAAATATTTGAAAGCCTTAGAAATAAATTAGTTTTAGAAGCAGGTTGTGGGGCAGGTAGATTTACAGAGATTTTATTAAATCAAGGTGCTTATGTTTCTTCTTTCGATTTAAGTAATGCAGTAGATGCAAATGTTATTAACTTTCCCATTAATGAAAGGCATAGAGTATTTCAAGCAGATATAAATGATTTACCTTTTCAAGACGAGCAGTATGATATTGTATTGAGTATGGGTGTTATACAGCACACTCCTAATCCTGAAGAAACAATTTCCAATTTGTTTAAACAAGTTAAACCAGGGGGATGGCTTGTATTAGACCATTATACATATCGCTTATCACATTATACTAAAACTACGGAACTTTTTCGGTTTTTTTTAAAGAGAATGGAGCCGCATAAAGGATTGATTGCAACGGCGCAAATTACTAACTTTTTTTTCCCATTTCATAAGGCATTTAGAAAGTTTTATCTATTACAGTCAATACTGAGCAGAATTTCTCCTGTTCACTCTTATTACTTTGCTTACCCGCAGCTTTCTCATGAAGACCAATATAAATGGGCTTTACTTGATACACATGATTCATTGACTGATTGGTACAAACATTTGCGTTTTAAAGGCCAAATATTAAAGCTCCTTAGATCAATTGGCGGCAAGGAAATTTATTGTGAATATAGCAGTCATGGTATAGATGCAAGATGCAAGAAATAGAGTATATTAAATTTGATGTTTCCATTTATATGTTGTCTCATAAATCCAATACCAATTAAATAATAATTATGTGTGGTATTACTGGATACTATAAGTTTGATAAAAAAATTGACTTGAATCTAAAGGCAGCTACAGATTCTATTGCACACCGAGGACCTGACAGTGTAGGATATTATGAAGATGAAGTTGTAGGTTTAGGTCATAGGAGACTGAGTATAATTGATTTAACTTCTACTGGTTTGCAACCAATGTATTCTAGGAATAAAAGATTTATTATAGCTTATAATGGAGAAATTTATAATTATCAAAGTATTAGGAATGAGCTCAAACAAAAAGGCTTCGATTTTGAGGGTACTTCAGATACAGAAGTAATTATTAATGGATTTGAACTTTGGGGAAATAGTATTTTTAAAAAGTTAAATGGAATATTCGCAATCTCAATTTATGATAAATATGATAAGAAACTTACATTAGTTAGAGATAGATTGGGCGTTAAGCCTTTGTATTATTTTAAAAATGAATCCTGTTTTACTTTTGGATCAGAGATTAAAACAATTTTAAAGTTCCAATGTGTTAGTTCAACTTTGAATAATCAAAGTTTTCATGAATTTATGTATTATGGTTATGGGCTTGGGGAAAGAACAATGTTTAATGATATATATAAGTTAGAACCTGGATCTTTGATAGAGATAAGTAATAATAATTATTCTATTTCTAGTTATTGGAAGCATGAGGATATTGTTTTACAAAGTGAGCGTGATATATCGATGTCTGGAGCTGTTTCAAAGACTAAAGCTCTGCTCGAGGATGCAGTTAAGGCTCAATTGGTAAGCGACGTCCCTGTAGGGGTTTTTTTGAGTGGCGGAATTGACTCATCAGCGATTACCGCATTTGCTTCGAAACATTATTCGCAAAAGTTAAAAACTTTTCTGCAGGTTTTGATTTTGATAATGGCTACAATGAGTTGCCTCTTGCTGCGAAAGTGGCAAAGCAATTTTATACAGAACATTCCGAAATATTTATAAAGGCAAGGATCTCCCATATATTATAGAGCAAATGGTCTTGCAACACGATGAACCATTTAGTGATGCCGCGAATATTCCACTTTATCTTATGACAAAAGAAATTAAGGAAACATGTAAAGTGATATTACAAGGAGATGGTGGAGATGAGTTATTTGGAGGATATCCTCGGTACCATATTTTACATAATTTGAAGTGGTATAAATTATTTTTCAGTTCTTTAAATTTTATTGAACCAATAATTCTTTCTAAATACATTAGAGAGAAAACAAAAAGATTTTATCCGCTTTTCGCTGCAAAGAATAATGATAATTTATTTGCAAAATTACTTACAGAAGAAAAGGAAGGGATTCCTGAATTGTCTTTTAGCAAAGAATTGAGGTTTTTGATCAAAGATCAATTACCTTTTTTGCATTATTATAATTTGTCAAAGCAGTTTGAGTATCTTAAAGATGATGTTCAAAAGCTGCTTTGGATCGATACGAAAATTATTTTACCCGATCAGTTTCTTGAAAAAGTAGACAAGAGTACTATGGCTAATGGTGTAGAAGTGAGGGTACCTTTTTTGGATAATCATTTAGTAGAATTTGCGCTTTCATTACCATCAAAATATAAACTACATAAAGGGATAAAGAAGTATTTACTTAAGAAGGCTCTTGAAGGAATTGTTCCAAATGAAGTTCTTTATGGTCCCAAGAAAGGATTTGGTGTTCCGTATCAAAATTGGTTGAGAGGACCATTGAAAGAGTTTATGATGGATAAACTTTATTCGCAATCTATAATGGATAAGAATTTATTCGACTATGACGTATTAGCGCATCGTATTGAGAAGCACTGTGCAAATAAGTCGAATTGGGGTTTCCATTTATGGAAGATTTTAAATTTCTGTATTTGGATTGATAAGTATAATGTAGAAATTAGTTATGAGAATGATGAATTTCATTAAAAAACGAGTACTCTTTATTGGTTCATTTGCTGATAATACAGCAGGTGGAGTTGTGGGGGGGCAGATGTTTGCTTGTAAGTCTCTTATCCAATCAAGTTTATCAGATTGTACAGATTGGGTACTTATTGATACCACAGCTGAATCAAATGGTCATATCTCTTACATTACTCGAATTCGAAAAGCATTATTCAGATTGTCAAAATTCATTTATCATATATTGTTTTCGAGAATTGATATTTGTTTGATTTTTACAGCTGATGGATTTAGTTTTTTGGAGAAAGGATTAGCATCTTTGATAGGAAAACTATTTGGCAAAAAAGTAATTTTAGCTCCAAGATCTGGTATAATTATTAAAGATGTTAAGGACTCAAAATTGATGAAGATTTTTATTTCATACATATTAGATAAAGTAGATATAGTCATTTGCCAAGGTGAAACATGGAGACAATTTTATTCTCAATTGTTAGTACGAAATTTTAATAAATTATCAATAATTCAAAATTGGATAGATACTTCTGTTTATAATTCAAATGAAATAGTCGAAAATAAGGAAACATGTAATGTTTTATTTCTGGCTTGGGTAGATAAGAAAAAAGGTATTTTTGATTTGATAAAAGCTGCATCACTTATTAATTCTAATTTGAGCAAATATCATATTGCAGGAGATGGATTAGCAATGGAGGAAGCAAAAAAGATGGTTGTGGAAAGTGGTTTGGAAAATCAGTTTATCTTTCATGGTTGGGTGAAAAATGGAAATAAAATAAAGTTATTGCAAGACTCAGATATTTTTGTTTTGCCTTCTTATTATGAAGGTTTTCCTAATTCATTGATGGAAGCTATGGCCTGTAGAAATGCTATAGTTGCTACAAATGTCGGTTCAATTCCAGATCTTATTCAGCACAAACACAATGGTTTGTTGTTTCAAGCTGGTGATATAAGTGCATTAAAAATTCATTTAGAAACTCTAATGGCAAATTCATCACTTAGAAATCAATTGGCAAATGCCGCTTTAGTTTCTGTAAAGGATAATAATTCTATTCAAATTGCAGTAAAGAAATTTGAGAAAATATTTAATTCACAATTAGAAATTAGCTCAAATTAAATGTGTGGAATAGTTGGTATTTTGTCTGATCGAAGTTCAGATTTAATTTCATCATGCAATCAAATGATAAGTCATCGTGGACCAGATGGAGCAGGTGTTTATGTATACAAAAATTTGGCTTTAGGGCATAATAGATTATCTATTCAGGATTTAAGTGAAAGTGCCAATCAACCAATGCATTCAGACGATGGGAATTATACAATTATTTTTAATGGCGAGATATATAATCATAATGAGATCCGTTCTAGTTTAAGAAATAAAATTAATTTTAAAACGACTTCAGATACAGAGACATTATTGTATGCATACATTGAAAATGGACAGAAAATATTTAATCGACTTAATGGAATTTTTGCATTTGCAATTATAAATAAAAGGTCAGGCGATCTTATAATTGTGAGAGATCAATTTGGAGTAAAACCTTTATATTATTGTATAAATGGCAATGAATTATTTTTTGGATCTGAAATAAAAGCATTTCTTAAGATAAGTGGTTGGAATCGAGAACTAGATTATTCAGCTCTATTCAACTACCTTCAATTATTATATTCTCCAGGAGAGCAAACTCCGTTTCAAAATATTAAAAAATTAAAGCCAGGTCACTTTTTAAAATGTAATATCTATAGTGAGAATTTGAATGTTAAATTTAATAAGTATTATGAACTACCATTCGACGGAACTAGGCATTCATTAAATGAGAAGGATCAAATTAGCTTGCTCGATTCGAAATTTTCAAAAGCAGTCGGAAGACAATTATTATCAGATGTTCCTGTTGGATTTTTTTTATCAGGGGGTGTTGATTCAAGTTTAGTTGTTGCGAAAGCAAGAGAGATATTCAGAATCAAAAATTAAATTGTTTTACTATTGGGACCAACTCAAATGATTCTAGAAATGAAGGATTTTCTGATGATCTCTTTTATGCAAAAAAAGTTGCAAAATTTCTTGATGTAAATCTTGAAATAATTCCGACAGATATTGATATCTTAAATGATTTTGATAAGATGGTATGGCATCTAGATGAACCACAAGCAGATGCAGCACCTCTGAATGTATTGAATATATGTAATAGAGCTAAAGATTTGGGTTTTAAGGTCTTATTGGGAGGAACTGCTGGAGATGATTTATTTTCTGGTTATAGAAGACATCAAGCGTTGTACTATGAAAAATATTTTAATATCCTACCTTCATTTGCGGCTCCATTTATCAAAGGATTGTCTGGTGCGTTACCTACATCCTCTGCAACGCTTAGGAGAGTGAAAAAGCTTTTTCAAGATATAGAAAAACCTCAAATCGAGAGAATTCTCTCATATTATGAATGGATTCCTAGTGATGCAATATTTAGTTTATTTTCTAAGGATATACAAGGAAGTTTGAATACTTATGAACCAATTTCAATTCTGGAAAATTCTTTAAAAAATATTGCGTTTGATGAGGATTTGTTAAATAAAATGTTATACTTGGAATTAAAGTATTTTCTTCCTGATCATAACTTAAATTATACAGATAAAATGAGCATGGCAACTGGGGTTGAAGTGCGTGTTCCATTTTTGGATTATGAGCTCGTTGAAATGAGCACGAAGATTCCTGTTGAGTTTAAAATGAAAAACAGTAATCCAAAGTATATATTAAAGAAATTAGCAGAAAAGTATTTGCCAAAAGATATTATCTATCGATCCAAGACAGGTTTCGGTGCTCCTGTCAGGAAGTGGATTGTTGAGGATTTAGATGAAATGGTACAAGATAGATTGTCTCAGAAGAATGTTTCATTTTATGAGATTTTTGACTATAAAGCAGTAAAGAAAATAATAGCAGATAATAAAGCAGGATGTATTGATGCTTCGTATTCTATTCTATCTCTTTTAGCAATAGATTCTTGGTTAAGACAGTTTAACAATCAAAGTTGAGTTCGAATAGATTGTTAATTTATTTAAATAAGTAAAAATTTAATGAAGCAAATTATACAAGACCTAAATTCTGGGAAGACAATTTTAGAAAATATTCCTGCTCCTGCAATAAAAAGAGGGCATGTGGTGATTCAATCTCATCGCTCATTAGTTTCCTTGGGGACGGAGAGGATGTTAGTAGAATTTGGCAAAGCAAATTATTTGGAGAAAGTGAGGCAGCAACCTGAAAAGGTAAAACAAGTTCTTGATAAAATTAAGTCAGACGGTTTGAGACCTACCATTGAAGCAGTATTTCGCAAATTGGGAGAACCACTTCCATTAGGATATTGTAATGCAGGTGAAGTTATAGAGGTTGCGCCAGATGTTAAAGAGTTTAAAGTAGGAGATCGAGTTGTGTCCAATGGACCACATGCTGAAATTATTTGCGTACCCAAAAATCTAGTTGCGAAAATTCCCGAAAATGTAAGTTATGATCATGCTGTTTTTACCGTTATTGGCTCAATCGGACTTCAAGGAATCCGTTTATTGGAACCTAAATTTGGTGAAACAGTGGTTGTTACTGGCTTGGGTTTGATTGGACTTTTAGCTGGTCAAATTTTAGTGGCCAATGGATGTCACACGATAGGTTTTGATTTCGACAATAGTAAAGTTGAGTTAGCTAAATCATTTGGAATAGATGCTTATCAAATTAATGAAAATATGAATCCAGTGAGTGTAATTGAAGAAATCACTCAAAGTCAAGGAGCTGATGCTGTTTTAATAACCGCTTCAACTAAATCAAATGATGTAATTTCTCAATCCGCTCAGATGTGTCGAAAGAATGGAAAAATTGTTTTAGTTGGGGTCATTGGATTGAATATCAATAGATCAGATTTTTATAAAAAGGAAATTTCATTTCAAGTATCGTGTTCTTATGGGCCTGGACGGTACGATGATAACTATGAAGAGAAGGGCTATGATTATCCTATTTCACATGTGCGTTGGACTGAAAAAAGAAATTTTCAAGCAATATTGCAAGCCATTTCAAAGAACCAAATCAAAGTTGAAAAATTGATTTCTGAAGTCATTGATTTTGAAAATTACAATATTGTTTATGATAATATAGCAGAGTCAAAATCTATTGCTTCAGTTTTTAAATATGATATTACTGCTACCGAAATTTCTAAATCAATACAATTGAGGGAATACACATATGATCCAAAATTGCCAAATGTAGGGATTATTGGTGCTGGTCAATTTACGAGTTCCACTGTTTTACCAAACTTAAAAAAAGCTTTTTGTAATGTTGCTTCCATTGCTTCATCAAAGGGGCTCTCTGGGACCTTACTTGCCAAAAAATTTGGAATTGCTGAATCTACAACGGACCTCGATCTCATTTTAAATAATGAGGAAATAAACACTGTTATTATTACAACGCGCCATAATTCTCAGCAGAATTAGTGGTGAAGTCATTAAATGCTGGTAAGCATGTTTTTGTAGAGAAGCCATTAGCTTTAACAAATTCTGAATTAAATGAGATCGAAATAGCGTACAATAATAATAATGGAAAATTAATGGTTGGATTTAATCGCAGATTTTCTCCATTTTCTTTAGAGGCAAAAAAAATTATTTCAAATTCGAAAATTCCTATCAATATAGTTTTAACGATGAATGCTGGATTTATACCAAGTGAACATTGGGTTCATGATCCTGAAATAGGAGGTGGTAGAATCATTGGTGAAGCCTGTCATATGATAGATCTTGCTACTTTTTTTATTGGATCAAAAATTATAAAGGTCACTGCTAATGGAATATCAACAAGTTCCGATAATGTAAGTATTTTATTACATTATGCCAATGGAAGTAATGCAGTAGTTAATTATTTCTCTAATGGAAGTAAGGCATATTCAAAAGAAAGGATTGAAATTTTTTCACAAAATAAAACGATTATTATTGATAACTTTAAAAGATCTGAGTATTATGGGTACAAGTCATCTGGTATGAGTAAATCCCAAGACAAGGGTCATGCTTTTCAATTTAAACAATTTATGGAAAGTGTTGCTTTGGGAACTAGTTCACCTATACCATTTCATGAATTGCTGAACACCTCAAGAGCTGCTATTGCAGCTGTCGATTCTTTGAAGTCAAATACATGGATAAATATTTAATTTTTAATAGGAAATTTAAAACATTTATTTTGATAATTAAATAAAAGCTTCATTGGTGATTTATTTTATAATAATGTTAGTTCTAACTTAATACAATAATGTCGATGTCAAATTTCTAATCGATTTGTGCTTAAAAAATTATTGTTATACTTTCATACTTTAAGACATCTGAAGTCTAGGCAAATAGGCTACAGAATTTTGTATTTTGTAAAAAATCGTTTAAGTAAAACAAATAATGCTATTTCTATTAATGATAAGCTAGGAATTACTAATTCATTAAAATTTCAGATTTTTTTGTGTGATTCAGATAGTTATTTTCCTGCTGAGAAAAGAATGACATTTATTAATCTAAACTACAATTTTTTAGATGGAGTGGATTGGGATTTTTCAGGACATGGAAAATTATGGAATTATAATTTGAGATACTTCAATTATCTGAATCAGGAAAATGGAATTTCATTAGAAGAAGGTCTTAAACTAATAAATAGCTTTATTTCATTTTTTGATCAATCAAATTCAAGTTATGAACCTTATCCAACTTCACTTCGCATTATCAATTGGATAAAATTTTCAGCCAAGCATAAAATAAAAGATAAAGAAATTGATGATTCATTATATAAGCAAACAATGTATTTGAGACATAATTTAGAGTTTCATTTACTTGGTAATCATTTGTTAGAGAATGCATTTGCTTTAGTTTTCGCATCTTATCATTTTCAAGATGGTTCCTTGTTCGGGTATTCGAAAAAACTATTAGTGGATGAATTAAATGAACAAATACTTCCTGATGGAGCCCACTTCGAACTAAGTCCCATGTATCATCAGACAATGTTGTTTCGAGTATTAGATACTTATAATTTGGTGTCTAATAATGATTCATTTAATAGAAATTGAAACCAATACTAAAATCCAAGCGGAATTAATGCTTGGTTGGTTGCAACAGATTACATTTAGCAATGGAGATATTCCATTAGTCAATGATAGTGCTTTTGGTATTTGTCTAGCGCGAATGAGTTGTTTGAATATGGACTAGTTTAGGACTAAAAGCTAAGTTTTGTTAATTTAAACCAATCAGTTTATAGAAAATTTGTTGGAGATAAATTTGAAATGGTCGCGGATATAGGGCACATTGGTCCCGATTATATTCCAGGGCATGCACATAGCGATACCTTTAGTTTTGTGTTGTATAAAGAAGGATTGCCATTTATAGTAGATACTGGGACTTCTACATACAATGCTGGTGAAAGAAGGGATATTGAGCGTCAAACTTCTTCGCATAATACTGTAAAAATTGGTGAATATGAACAGTCAGAGACATGGTCGAGTTTTCGTGTAGCTCGTAGAGTTAAGCCAGTAGTATTAATAGATAGTTTAACTCATCTTTCTGCCAAAATTAATTATGTTACCACTGATGCAAGTCACCAAAGAGATTTTACTTTTAGTGAGAAAGAAATACTGATTTCGGATAAAGTTGATTCAAAAGCGAAAGCAGAAAGTTATATTCATTTTCATCCAGATGTTGAATTTTCAATTGAAAGGAATATTGTAAAATGTGGTTCTAGTTTATTAATTTTTTCTGGTGCAAAAAGTATTGAAAGTGAAAGTTTTCATTATGCACCTATGTTTAATACTTTGTTGTCTTCTAAGCGATTGGTAATTGAATTTGAAAATCAGTTGGATTTAACCATTTCATTTTGAAAATTTTATTTCTTACGGATAATTTTTTTCCTGAAGTTAATGCTCCAGCAAATCGAACCTATGAACATTGCATTGAATGGGTTCGACAGGGAGTTGATGTAACTGTTGTAACTACAGCGCCAAATTTTCCTAACGGTAAAGTGTTTAAAAACTATTCTAACAAATTGATTTTTAAAGAAAATATAGAAGGCATAAAAGTCATTCGTGTCTGGTCCTATATCAGTGCAAATGAAGGAACAGTAAAAAGAATTTTGGATTATGTCAGTTTTGCCCATTCAGCATTTTGGGCTTCACTTTTTATAAAGACGGATGTAATTATTGCCACATCACCTCAATTTTTTACTGCAATTTCAGGTAGATTGATTTCATTGTTTAGGCGGAAGCCTTGGGTGATGGAAGTTCGTGATATTTGGCCTGAGTCAATTGTAGCAGTCGGTGCTATTACCAATAAGTATATTATACGTTTTTTAGAATGGATTGAGCTTGGTTTGTATCAATCAGCTAATAAAATTATTGTTGTGACTGATTCATTTAAGGAAATTATTTCACAAAAGGGAGTTGAGTATGACAAAATTGAGATTGTGAAAAATGGTGTTAACCTACAATTGTTTGAGGCAAGAAAAAAGGATGAACAGATTATAAATGAACTGGGACTAGAAGGGAAATGTGTGATAGCTTATATAGGAACTCATGGCATGGCACATAGTTTGGATTTTATCTTACATTGTATACCCAGAATAAATAATACTAGTGTTCATTTTTTATTCATTGGCGATGGAGCAGAAAAATATAAACTTATTGAACTAAAAAATAAATTGGGATTGAAAAATGTCAGAATGCTAGATACTGTGCCAAAACACGAAATAGAAAACTACTTAAGTGTAGTTGATATTTCTTTGGTTTGCCTTAAAAAGTCAGATACATTTAAATCTGTTATCCCATCAAAAATATTTGAGAATGCTGCAATGAACAAAGCTATTTTATTAGGTGTCGAAGGTGAGAGTGCTGATATAATTAATTCATATCATGCAGGAATTTGCTTTGAACCAGAAAATGAAATATCGTTTGTAAATTCTTTGAATGAGATTATTCGACTTAACGCGACAAAAGAATTTGAACACGGATGTAAAAATCTTGCAACTGATTTTGATCGCAAAAATCTAGCTTTAAAAATGCTAGATATTATAAAAGAAGCAGTGTGAAGCTGGATTTTATTTTTAATTACCCAAATCACATATACTATTTTTTTATCAGTTCTTGATACTCACCCCAAGTCCTTTCCAATCCTTCCTTAAGCCCAATTCGTGGCTGCCAACCCAATGATTTAATTTTCGAGCTGTCCATGAGTTTTCGTGGCGTGCCATCTGGTTTTGAACTGTCAAATTTAATTTGACCTTCGAAACCTGTAGTAGTTTTTATCATTTCAGCAAGTTGTTTGATGCTGACTTCTTCGCCAGTTCCTATGTTGATGAATTGCCTTTCATTGTAGGAATTCATGAGAAAAACTAATGCTTCAGCTAGGTCGTCAGAATGCATGAATTCGCATTGGATTTCCGTTCCCACAATTCAACTTCTGATTTGTTTTCTTGGATTGCCTTGTAAAATTTATGAATCATACCTGGAATCACGTGAGAATTCTGTGGATGGTAATTATCTCCAGTGCCGTAGAGATTTGTTGGCATTGCAGAAATAAAATTACAATCATATTGATCTCGATAGGCTTCAGTTAATTTTATTCCCGCTATTTTTGCAATCGCATAGGGTTCGTTGGTTTGCTCTAAATAATCAGAGAGTAAAGATTCTTCTTTCAAGGGTTGTGCTGCAAATTTTGGATAGATGCATGAGCTTCCAAGAAATAATAATTTCTTTACCTTAGATTGGTGAGCTGAGTTAATAATGTTTGATTCCATCATGAGATTGTCATAGAGGAATTCAGCACGATAGCTATTGTTTGCTATTATGCCACCTACTTTTGCTGCAGCAAGAAATACATATTCAGGCTGATATTCCTTAAATAAATCATTTACAGATTTTTGATCTCTTAAATCTAGTTCATGTGAGGTCTTGAGTAGAAAATTTGTATATCCTTTGTTGCGTAGATTCCGAAGAATAGCAGAGCCTACCATTCCGCGATGTCCAGCAATATAAATCTTACTTTCTAATTCCATTATTCAAATTGTCGATTTTGTGTAAATCCACTTTGATTAAGCAATATATCTTTTTTAAATAATTTGATGTCGGCATCCATCATATTTTGAATTAGATCGTCAAGATTATGTTTTGGCGACCATCCTAATTTTGTTCTTGCTTTGGTTGCATCGCCGATAAGTAAATCAACTTCTGTCGGTCTGAAATATCGTTTGTCGATTTCTATGACAATATCACCTTTTTTAACTTTCCACTCATCATTTTCAACTTGAGTTACAATTGCTTTTTCATTCAATCCTGTCCCCTCATAGTCAATGCTAACACCAACATATTTGAATGCTCTTCTAGCAAATTCACGCACTTCTGTTGTGACACCAGTAGCAATGACATAATCCTCAGCAGTATCTTGCTGAAGTATTAGATACATGGCTTCAACATAATCTTTTGCGTGTCCCCAATCTCTTTTTGCATTGAGATTCCCTAAATATATATTTTTCTTCAAGCCGAGGAGTACTTCAGAAATTCCTCTTGTGATTTTACGTGAAACAAATGTTTCTCCTCTTAATGGACTTTCATGATTAAATAAGATTCCATTACAAGCAAACATATTGTATGCCTCACGATAATTAACAGTAATCCAATAAGCATACATTTTAGCCACCGCATAAGGTGAGCGAGGGTAAAATGGAGTTTTTTCAGACTGAGGAATTTCCTGAACTTTTCCATAAAGTTCCGATGTGGAAGCTTGATATATTCTTGTTTTTTGTTCAAGTTTCAAGATTCGGATTGCCTCCAACAAACGCAATGTACCAATACCATCTGTATTAGCAACATATTCAGGTTCGTCAAAGCTTACGTGCACATGGCTCATTGCACCTAAATTGTAGATTTCATCTGGTTGAATTTGTTGGATCAATCGGATGATATTAGTAGAATCTGTAAGATCACCATAATGCAGTGTAAAATTTTTTTCCATTTATATGAGGATCGTGATAGAGATGATCTACCCTTTGGGTATTGATCAGTGAAGTTCTGCGTTTGATGCCATGAACTTCATACCCTTTATTCAATAATAATTCTGAAATATAAGCGCCATCTTGACCTGTAACTCCTGTAATTAGAGCTTTTGCCATATTTGCATGATTTTATATGATTGCAAAGGTAATATAATCATTTCTATCAAGTTGAATAATTAAAGAATTTATATAAATATTATTTAATATGTCTCAGAGCTTAGATGAGATTTCATTAATTGACTTTATTGACAAGAATCTTGATCCCCAAGATCCAATGATTTTTGATCCTGTTCGAAGGAAGAAAGTTAGTAAAACTTCTGAAGAATTAGTTCGACAATCAATGCTGCAAGTATTAAATAAATTGTTTGGTATTCCATTTTCAAGAATGGCTGTAGAGCGCAAGATTGAAGTTTTAAATATGACAAAGCGTTTTGATATACTGGTTTATTCTAAGCACGGGCATCCTTATATTTTAGTTGAGTGCAAATCTCCGCAATTTGCAATGAATCAGATTTTTTTTGATCAAGCTTCAAGATATAATTTAGTTCTAAAATCTCCATACCTTTGTATTACAAATGGCCTTATTTTAAAGGCTGTGAAGATTAATTTTGAAAAAAATCATTATGATTTTATAAATAGTTTACCTGCGTATCCTTTTTAGTTTAGTTATGGAAAATAAAGAAATTACTATACCATTTTATAAGCCATTTATTTCTGGTTCAGAAATTGATGCTATAAATGAAGCTTTTAAAAAAAATCATTTTGCTGGTGATGGATATTTTACTCAGCAATGCACTAATTTTTTTGTAAAGGAATATGGCTTTGAGAATTGTTTACTCACTTCATCATGCACATCGGCATTAGAGTTAATTGCATTATTGTTGGATATTCAAGAAGGTGACGAAGTCATTGTTCCCGCTTATACATTCGTTACTTCTGCCAATGCATTTGCAGCGCAGGGAGCATTCATCATCTTTTCTGATGTAAATCTGGATCATCCCCAAGCAAATCTCCAAGATATTGAACGTAAAATTACTTGAAGAACAAGGGCAATCATGATTGTTCACTATGCTGGTTATAGTAACGAAATTGAAGCATATGTAAACTTAGCAAAAAAGTATAATTTAATTTTAATAGAAGATGCAGCTCAATGCATCCACAGTTTTCGTAATGGATCAGCGTTTGGAAGTTTTGGTGATTTTGCTGCAATTTCATTTCATGAAACAAAAAATATTCATTGTGGTGAAGGAGGCTTATTAGTCATAAATAATCCTAAGTATGTCGACAGAGCGAATGTGATGTGGAACAAAGGAACTAATAAAAGAGACTTTCAAAATGCATTGGTACCTAAATATGAATGGGTGGATTTTGGGAGGTCTTTTGCAATGTCAGAAGTACAAGCAGCTATGTTATTTTCTCAATTGCCATATATAAAAAAAGTGAATGAGAAGCGGAAAATAATATGGGAGTATTATTATAATTTTTTTAAAAATCAATTAAATTTTGGCCGTCGATTTTCAAATGTGTTTTGTGAAGGAGAACAGAATTTTCATATTTTTTATATTTTGTGTAAAGATTTAGAGGAGCGAATTGCATTGACAAATTTTTTAAAATTAAAAGGCATTCAAGCTAATTTTCACTATCAATCATTAGAAATTAGCAAATTTGCACTGAGTAATTTCCCTGTTCAACATTGTCCCAATTCACAATATTTTTCGGATGTTTTATTGAGATTACCAATTTATTATGAACTTGATAACAATACGATTGAATTTATTTGTAAGTCAGTGATGACGTTTTTTGATAGAATTAAAATAGCTCAAGTTTAGCGATTGCTCATAAACAATTTGCCCTGTAATTGGTTTAAACACAAGGCATTTATACAAATTTATTGATTTTGAAAATTATTGATGGAACTTCCATAGATTTGTAAAATTTTCTAACATAACCAATTGATAAGTAAATTCACAATTAAAATGAAAAAACTGTATTTTTTTCTCTTTCTTTTAATTTCTTTTTTCTTTCAAAATTGTAAAAAACCTCAAGCTACAGGGAATCCAAAAGATAAATTAGCTGCATTAAAAGCACAGTCAAAAGATATAGAGGAGCAGATTGCTAATCTTGAAATGGAGATTTTAAAATCTGATCCAAGTGCAGGTCAAACTGTAAAGGCAAAAAAGATTAGTGTTGACACCATCAGAAAATCAAATTTTAAACATTTCATTGAAGCACAAGGGACAGTTGATGCAAAGCAAAACGTTTTGGTTGCACCACAAATGCCTGGAGTGATAAGTGCAATACATGTGAAAGAAGGAGATTATGTCAATGCAGGAAAAGTTCTAGCAAGTCTTGATGTGAGCGCAATGAGAAAAGGTTTGGATGAGTTACATTCTGGAATAGCACTTGCGACTACAATGTATGAAAAGCAGAAAAAATTATGGGATCAAAATATTGGAAGTGAGGCTCAGTATCTGCAAGCAAAAAATCAAAAGGAACAATTAGAATTGAAATTGCAGACCCTGCAAGCTCAGATTTCTACTGCAACTATAAAATCACCGATCTCAGGTATCGTTGATGAAATAAAGGTCAAAATAGGAGAAGTAGCTAGTCCAGGGTTTACTGGTATAAGAGTAGTGAATGGAAAAGAACTAACGGTAAGAGCAAAGATTAGTGATTTGTATATCACTAAAGTAAAAAAGGGTGATATTGTAGATTTGTATTTTCCAGATTTTGAAAAAAGTTTTCAGACTAAGGTTCAATATGTAGGACAAACAGTAAATAGTGCATCGCGTACATTTATGGTTGAAACTGGACTTCCGAATACAAAGGAAAGAGTTGTAGCAAATCAAATTGTAAAGATTAAAATTAAAGATAAGGAAATCAAAAATGCAGTGGTTGTATCGACTAATTTCATTCAAAAAAGTATTGATGGAGAAGATTATATTTTAGTTGCTGAAAAATCGTCTGATGATAAGTGGTACGCCAGAAAGAAATTAATCAAATCTGGTGCAGAATATGATGGAAGGACTATAATTGAATCTGGAATTAAGGAAGGGGATTTGATTATTTCATTTGGCTATAGTGAGATTGTAGACGGACAATTAATTCAAATCTAAACCGAATATAATAGCAAATATGAATTTAGAAAAATTTAAAGAATTAAAGTTCACCAAATGGTGTATTGAGAATTCAACTAGCGTATATATTTTTACGATCTTGATCTGTCTTGCTGGATGGATAGCATATCAAAGGATTCCAAAGGAATTATTTCCTGACATTGTCGTTCCTACAATTTCAATTGCCACAATTTATCCAGGAGCAACGCCTCAAGATATCGAGAACTTAATATCAAAGCCTATCGAGAAGCAATTGAAATCCATCAATGGTATTAAAAAAGTTACAAGCAGTTCATTGTCAGATTTTTCATTAGTGATTGCTGAGTTTTCTACAGATCAGAATCCTGTTCTGTGCAAACAAAAAGTTTCAGATGCTGTCGATAAGGCAAAGAAGGATCTGCCAACAGATCTAAAGGAAGACCCTCAAGTGAGGGAATTCGATTTCAGTGAGATGCCTATTATGAATATTAATATTGCAGGTGATTTTCCACTAGATAGAATTAAAAATTTTGCAGAGCAACTTCAAGATAAAATTGAATCAAACAAGGAAATTACACGTGTTGATATTTTAGGTGGCGTAGAGCGTGAGATTCAAGTTGATGTCGACTTGATCAGAATGAATGCAATAGGCATTACTTTTAATGACATTGAAGGTGCAATAGCAAGACAAAATTTAAATATTTCGGGTGGAGAAATCCAAATCGGTGACTTGAGAAGAAATATCAGGATCACTGGGGAATTTGATAAACCTAGTGATATTGGGAATCTTGTGATTCGATCATTTTTGGGCAATACAATATATCTTAAAGATGTTGCTATTGTTCGTGATGGATTTAAAGAGAAGCAGGATTTTGCTCGATTGGATGATAAGTCTGTGGTTACTTTAAATGTCATCAAAAGAAGTGGAACAAATTTGATTGAAGCGACGGATAAAATATATAAGATAATAGATGATTTTAAAGCAAATAAATTTCCTGATGGATTGACTATAAAAGTGACAGGAGATACTTCAGAAAATACAAGAGTTCAATTACATGACTTATTAAATACAGTAATTTTAGGATTCATATTTGTTGTATTTATATTGATGTTCTTCATGGGATTTACCAATGCATTTTTTGTGGGACTTTCTGTTCCCTTATCATGTATGTTGGCATTTCTCATTATGCCAGGAATGGATATGTCCATGAATGTCATTGTGTTATTCTCATTTTTATTAGCTTTAGGTATCGTCGTGGATGATGCCATTGTAGTCATCGAGAATACACATCGCATTTTCAATTCAAATAAGGATATGTCTATAGCGAAAGCTGCATCTTATGCAGCAGGAGAGGTGTTCTTACCAGTATTCACAGGGACATTGACTACGCTAATGCCATTTGTTCCATTATTATTTTGGCCTGGGATTATTGGTAAATTCATGAGCAATCTTCCAGTAACATTGATTATTACACTTGGTGCATCTTTATTTGTAGCCTACGTTATGAATCCTGTGTTTGCTGTGAGTTTTATGCAAAGAGAAGAACATGGAAAATTGTCGGAATGGAAGGATTATAAAAAGGCATTCATATTTTTTATTGTACTAGCACTTTGTGGGTATTTATTTTTAGGAAACGGAATAGGCAATTTTGCCATCGTTTGTCTGATTTGTATAGTTCTATATATTTTATTTATCGAGAAAGCAATTTTATTCTTTCAAAATAGATTGTGGCCAAAAGTATTGAATGTTTATAGAGCTATTCTTAAAGTTTTTATTAAAAGATACACGCCAATTGCTATTTGTGTTGGCGCCTTATTGTTTTTAATTTTAAGTTGGGTATTTTATTTATCGACGAATCCAAAAGTGGAAAATTTCCCAAATGGGGAACCAAATTTTGCATTTGTCTATTGCAAGATGCCGATCGGTACTGATGCGACTACAACAGACTCTGTGACTCGATTTATTGAACAAAGAGTACATAAAGTTATTGGACAGAATAATCCAATAGTATCGTCAGTGATAACCAATGTTGGTCTTGGAGCAGGTGATCCCGATAATCCAGATCGAGTTCCTACACCACATAAGAGTAAGGTATCAGTTGCCTTTGTGAGATTTGCTGATCGAGGTGGAAAATCAACTACAGAAGTATTAGATTCATTGAGAAATGAATTTGCAAGTGGGGTCGCAGGTGCAGAAATTTCCGTAGAGAAGGAGAGAAATGGACCACCAACAGGTAAACCAATAAGTATAGAAATTTCTGGGGATGATTTTGATGTTCTCGATCGAATAGGAAAGAATCTTATAAAGCGTATTGGTGAAGCTGGTATCAAAGGAATAGATGGCTTAAAGTCAGATTTGCAAATTAGTAAGCCTGAAATAATATTAAAAATTGATGAAGAGAAGGCGCAGAGAGAAGGAGTTACTGTTGCACAGATTGCTTTGGAAATAAGGACAGCACTTTTTGGAAAAGAAGTGTCAAAATTTAGAGATAAGAATGATGATGCGCCAATTATTTTAAGACTACAAGAGAAGGATCGATTGAAGGTAGAGGAATTGCTTAATCTAGATATATCATTTATGGATATGGCATCAGGTCAATTTAAGCAGGTACCGATTTCATCTTTAGCGAAAATATCTTATGGGAATTCAATAAGTGCCATCAATAGAAAAAATCAAAAAAGACTTGTCACCTTTTCTTCAGATGTCATGTCTGGATATAATGCTGCAGATATTATAACTCAAATTACAGAATTATCTAAGCGAATGGAAATTCCGGAAGGATATGAAATTGCATTCACTGGAGATCAAGAAGCAATGAATGAAACCATTGACTTTTTTGCAGTAGCATTTCCTGCTGCATTGGCATTTATGTTTTTAATACTCGTAACTTTATTTAACTCAGCTGTAAAACCTATGATAATCTTTTCAACTGTGTTGTTTAGTTTAATAGGAATTGCATTGGGTTTTGGGATATTTAGAATGACACTTAGTGTGGTCATGACAGGAGTAGGTGTTTTTGCATTAGCAGGGATCGTCGTAAGGAATGGAATTTTGCTGGTTGAATTTATTGATGAATTGCGATTGCGAGGTCTGAGCATACAAGAGGCTGTAGTCGAAGGTGGCGCTACCAGATTAACTCCAGTAGTATTGACAGCATCAGCTGCAATACTAGGTTTGATTCCATTGGCGATAGGTTTGAATATGGATTTTGAAAGTTTGTTCACACATTTTGATGCTAAGTTTTTCCTTGGTGGTGATAATGTGGCATTCTGGGGACCACTTGCATGGACGATGATTTTTGGATTAATCGTAGCCACTTTTTTGACTTTGTTGGTTCTTCCTACCATGTATATGCTTGGATATAAAACGCGTGAAAAATTTAGGAGATTGTTTTCAAAAATATTTTAATTATAAAAATTGAGATTTAAATCATTTATTATAAGTTTTATTGCATTTGCATTTGCGACGACATTCTTTATAGAATGCAGATCAAAAGCAAGTGTGCAGCCAAAGACTGAAACTCCTCAATCAGTTACTGATAAGCTAGCCAGTCCATCAGAAGCAAGAAATGGAGATTATTTAAATGATGTTCCCAAAAAAGTAATTAAGGTTTATGAATATGTACTTGAAAATGATAAACCGATGGCAGGCTATGTCGGAGGGAGGATTTTTCAGAACAGAGAAAGGAAATTGCCCAAATCAAGTAATAACGGAAATAGAATAGAATATAAAGAATGGGATGTCAATCCCAAAAAACCAGGGAAGAATAGGGGAGCGGAACGATTGATCACGGGAGATAATCGATCTGCGTATTATACTAAAGATCATTATAAAACTTTTATACAATTCAAATGAATACTGCATTCAATCTGATTGAAGAATCTCAAGCTATTTTGCCTAAATCGAAGCCTAAATATTGGCATATTGCAATGCTTGATTGCAGTTTATTTCACGATGAATTAGGCTTTTTTTTAGAATTAAAAAAAATATTTAAATTTCCATCCTATTTTGGGAATAATCTTGATGCGGTTCAGGATTGTCTTACAGATTTGGAATGGATTAAGAAAACCAATATTATTTTAATTATACAAAATTCTGAAAAGCTAATTGCTGAATCAACTGGAAATGAGTTGATGGTGCATTTTCTATCCATTTTAAGTGACACAATGATCTTGTGGAATCAAAAAGGAAATGAAGGTTATTTGCCTAAGAAGTTTTATACTTACATTTATCAAAATGATTCAATGGAATTAATGTTGAAGAATTTAAATTATAAAACAGTTCAGCAAACACAATTGCCAATCCAGAGAATGTAGCGCTTTTGATAAATAGGGTTTCGCCAATTCTTAGCGAATTAATATTTCAATGCTGTTGGAAAAGATCTAACTTACTTATTGATCAGAAACTAATTAATATTTTAAAAAAATAAAAAAGGGCCTTTTATCAAAGACCCTTTTTTTATTTTTTTCTTTTACTATAGGAAAATATGTGTTTGTAACACGATTTGACCTTTAGATCCATTCTTTACGATTTCATTTGCCGCATTGGTATTATAGATAGGTCTTGATTGATATTCCAATGTGACTTTTGCATTGTGGCCACTTACAAAGTAATTGAGTCCAAGTCCATACTGGAATGATGGATCTTTCAGTCTGTCAAATTTTTTGTAGGTAGCAGTAGCGTATGGCATGAATGCAGTTTTGTTTTTGCATTTAGGCAATAAGTAACCTGCCTGTAAATAGGTAATCGTTCCAGATCCAATAGTTGGCTGAAGATTGCCTCCACCTGCCCAACTTTCTGTAGCAGTAGAAGTGGCATGAGCATTTAACACACCGACATTTCTTATGTAGTTTGTACCGTAGTCTAAACTATAAAATGTCGCTAAGAAGTTTAAAGCAGTCCCTTTTGTTTTATTAAGCGGCATATCCAAGAATACATCTGCACCAAATGCAAAATGATTCTGGTAAGTTGAATCTGTCGCAGATTTATAAAGAGATGCTTTGCTATGATTGTAAAATCCTAAACCTAGATTTAAAACTTTTTTTGTGCCTAAATAAGAGCCAACGAAGAAGGGTAATTTATTTGATTCTTTATCCCAAAACATCCAATCAAAATATCCAGAAGTAGCATAGTTCTCATTGATTACATTTGTAGCAACACTATTTCTAGCCACTGCTGCTGGTGCTGTGCCATTCACGAATGGTTTATTGATAGCAACACGATAATCTAATTTTCCTATTTGTCCTTTTGCATACACACCAAATTGTCTTGCAAACTGATCCGTCGCTTCAATATTATGCCAATTGAATATGGCGCATCCATTGTCATAAAGTTCAATGTGGATTGACTGCTCAATCTGCTCACACCATTCCAGTAATGAATACCTGCACCGAGATATAATTTATTTTTCAAGATCTCATATTCTGTCCATGCATCATGGATAAATAATTGAGGCTTCTTACCTTGATTACTTGCAGATGTAGTTGCATTAGTTCCACTTGGGGCAGTAGCACCATTGATCGCAGATTGATTGTTGATACCCCAATGCGTTAAGATGAGGAATCTTGGCGAAATTTGGGCATACATTAGAAATCGAGATCTTCTCAGTGCAATGTCAGTACTCCATCCACTTTCAGAGCCTGTACCATCGATTAATTCTCCGTTAAGATTTCTTGTACCAGGATTATTTTGTGTTGCAGAAACCCAAAATTGATGCCACATGATGAATCTCACATATTTTGATCCATCATCATTTAGTTTTAATGTCAGTGGTTTGTATGAGTAATCTGGAGCTGGTGGTGCTGGTGGTGCTGGTGGAGTTGTTACTTGAGCAAAGATTTGAGCTAAACTCAGTGTGAAAGCAAGAAGTAAAATTAAATTTGTAAATCGTTTATTCATGATAAATGGTTTAGTTAAGTTTGAAAAACTTTGCAAATTATAGTGTCTAATTTTTCTTAAAGTGAAATTAATATATTTATGTTAAATTGATATAGTTTTGCATTTAGAGCTTGGGAAAGGCTGTAGGTCGCCTTATATCAAAGGACTTTTATGAAAAATATCGGATCGTAAAGTAAATAGATTTATTGCCTTAGAGGATTTTTTTGTTTTGATTGTCTATAATATTTTTTTAATAATTTCATCAAGTGGCATTATTTTATTGGCCTATATGTCGAAATTTCGAAATTATAGATAAGCTATACTAAAATAGCAAAACTATACCAAAATAGCAGGATTTGGACTCTTCTTTTTTTAAATAACTATCTGAGTCTTTTTTAAAAAAATATTGGAATTTTTAACTCAACAAACCAATCACTTTTTCAAGTAGATCTCTCGTGCTGAATGGCTTGGTGATATATAATGCTGCGCCTAAATCTAATCCTTTCTGAATATCTGTATCTCTTGTTTTTGCACTCATGAAAACAATGATTATATCTTTAGTTTTATTGTCTGATTTAACCTTTATACAAATCTCATATCCATCTACATCAGGCATCATGATGTCCAAAAGAATCAAATCTGGTTGGTTTGTTTTTATTTGTTCAAGGGCTTCGTTTCCATTCCGGGCTACAAAAACTTCAAATTTATTTTTCTTCATCAAAAAATCTAATGACATCAGGATATATGGATCGTCATCGACAATTAGAATTTTTTTATTTGTAACATTTTTACTCATATTCATTGCAAAGGTAAGCTAAAAATAAATTTTGCCCCTTTATCCAATTCACTTTCTACTGAAATAGTTCCCCCATGAAGGTCAATAATTTTTTTGCATATGGCTAATCCTAGTCCAGTGCCTTCTGGTTTCCTCAGCGTTTGATTTTTTGCTTGAAAAACTTATCGAAAATTGATTTATGAAGTAAAGGGTCTATTCCTTTGCCAAAATCTTGAACTGCAATCTCGATTTCATTATAATTGGTATTTAAACTAACTATGATATCTTGATTTGTATTTGAAAATTTGATCGCATTGGCTAATAAATTGTTCATCACTTGTAAGATCAGATCTTCATCACATTTTGCGATAAACATCGAGTTAGGTATTTTTAATTTGATGTTGAGATTTTTTTCTGCAGCAAGTGTTTTTACTGCATTGATGGTGTCTTGTATTAATTGATTTAAATGTACAGAACTTAAGTTCAGTTTTTGTTTTCCACTCTCATATTTTTCTAATGTGAGGACTTGGCTGATGAGTCTGCTCAGCCTTTCAGTTTCTTTAATGATTGAAGAGAGAAAATGTTGCTTTTGATCTTCGGGCATGTCTTGATGATCATGGACGATCTCTGACATGGCGCGTATTGAAGTAATTGGAGTGCGGATTTCATGTGTGACAGTATAAAGAAATTCATCTTTATTGCGATCCATGTTTTTGAGTTGCTCATTGATCAATATCAACTGGTTGGATGCTTTTTGAAGTTCATTAGATTTTTTCTTTAACTCTTTATTCAACTCAATAATTTGTTGAGATTCTCTCAATATGTTGAGGACCTCATCAATTTTTAATTCTTCTTCTTTGGTGATACTCCCTACCATGATTCTTGCTGAAGCAGAACCAATAACACCTGATAAAATTTTCTCAGAAAAAGTTACTAATCTTGGATCTGCTCTTCGATCTTCCAATGAAATTTTATGTTTGTTTGCAAAATTTGTCAATAATCTAGTTGATCTTTCTTCTCCAATAAATGTTTTTAACAAAGATTTTAAATCCGGAAAATAGGCAATTCCTTTCCATATAGATTCGCGCTCTGAATCATTTGCATGTTTTGCGATATCGACAAATATGTCTGCTTGATAAATTTCTTGTGCAGTTTGTTTTGAATAAAGTGAAAAAAATACAAAAGAACCTACATTGGCGAAGAGACTCCAAAATGTGGCATGAGCTATGGAATCCATTCCTTGATGTCCAAGTAATGAGAATGGTTTTAAAAATGAAATACCAAAAAGTCCTTCACTCATGATGCTCGATGGAAGAATTCCAGGGCTAATTAACGTAGGAACAACCAATGTAAAAAACCAAATAATAAAACCCACTATGATTCCAACAATGGCACCAGTTTTTGATGCCCCTTTCCAATAAATCCCGCCAATCACAGCAGGAGCAAATTGCGCTACGGCAACAAAGGAAACTAATCCAATGGAAACCAATGCAAGATGCTGTGCTACTGTTTTGTCATATATATAGGCGAGTGCAAGAATAATAAATATACTGATGCGTCGAATTAAAATAATATTTTTACTCAAGTGATTATTTCGCTCTGTTTTGAATTGTTTTAATGAGAGCAATATCGGCATCACGAGATTATTGCAAGCCATAGTACTCAGTGCGATCGTTTCTACGATGATCATACTTGTTGCAGCTGAGAATCCTCCTATGTACACGAAAAGACTTAATGCCGAAGCATTAAAGTGGAGCGGAAATGCGAGAACATATGTATCTGCATCGACAGCTTGATCTATAAAAATTAATTTTCCTGCTAATGCAATAGGCAAAACAAAAATATTAATTAGTAAAAGATAAAGAGGGAATACCCAAACCGCTTTGTCGATATGTTTTTCCTGAATATTTTCTGTCACACTGACTTGGAACTGTCTGGGTAAAAGAATATTGCCAACATGGATACTAACATCAATCCTGCCCATGAAGCATATGAAGAACTTGGTTCGATAGTAAATAATTTTTTTAATTCTTGATGGGCATATGCTTGCTGAAATATATCCCCAAATCCATTAAAAATAAAAAACACAACAAAAACGCCTACAGCGAGAAATGCAATTAACTTGATCAATGATTCAAATGCAATTGCAGCTACCAATCCTTCATGTTTCTCAGATGCATCAACAGATCTCGTTCCAAAGATGATGATAAAAATCACTAGGATTCCTGTAATGTAAAATGTATCGTCATTCCAAAATTTCCAATTCTCTGGTAATTGTGAAAGTGACCCTGTGATAATGTGGATACTACTTGAAATAGCTTTGAGCTGCAATGCGATATAGGGAATGATACCTATAATACACAGTATGGTAACCAATGCTGCAAGTGAAAAATTTTTGCCATATCTGGAAGAAATTAAATCTGCAATACTTGTGATACGTTGTGATTTTGCAATGCGAATTAATTTGCGAAGTATGGGCCAGAACAATGCAGCAGCAATAGTAGGTCCTAGATAAATAGTAATAAAATCTAATCCTTTTGTTGAGGCACGGCCAACACTACCATAGTACGTCCAGGCTGTACAATAAACTGCAAGGGACAATGCATAGACATAGCCATTATTAATGATACTTCGCTTGGATACTGCTCTTTTTTCAGTGTAATAGGCAATGCCAAACAGCAAAGCGAGATAAGCTAAAGATGAAATAATAATGACGATATTGTTCATTTATTTCTCTTTTTCTTGGGATAATTTTTTTAAAATAAATACACTCACAATCCAAACAAAGAAAGTATATAAATAGAGCAAAGGAAAGCCCAATATAAATTTATTTTTATTTGCAATATCTATAAATGGGTAACATAATAATACCCATAAAAAACAAGCGAAAAATAAAAACTTAATACTTTTTTTTGTGAATTGCATAAATCTCTAAATAAAAAAACATAGACTTGACTAGCAAATCTATGTTTTATTCACCTGAATCAAAACTATATTATGGAAAAATATCAGATTTCTGAGGAATTCTCTGGAAGATGATCATATTCTCCCTTAAAAGAATAATATCCAAAGATCAATAGACCAATGCATACAGGAATAAATATTGCTAATATAATTACCCATTGCAAGGTGGTATTTGATTTAGTTGCTGCTGAAGCTGCACCAATTTTATCAGCTGCAGACCAAAGCATAAATCCTACTAAGCTTGGCGCCATTAACATCCAAACTATCCCAAGTATTCTTTTTAAACCGTTCATATTTTTTTATTTTAAATGTTAATTAAATTAATCCATTATATTTTCGTCATTTCTATTAGGTAGGTATATCGCTCCAATGATAAAGCAAACGATAGCAACTCCAATAGGATACCACAATCCAGCCAATGGATCTCCAGCTGGTCTCGATGGATTTTTTGTAAACTCAACAATGAGTGTACCTAAGAATGGTACTAATCCGCCAAACACACCATTTCCTATATGATATGGAAGTGACATAGATGTATAACGAATTTTTGTAGGAAATAATTCTACTAGAAATGCAGCAATCGGTCCATATACCATTGTTACAAATATGATCTGTATAAATACAAAAAATACAAAATACCAAAATGTTCCTTTGTCCATTGTTTTTTCAATGGCAACATTGGGTTTGACTGATTTTTTCACTACGGTCGCATAGGTGACGCCTTCTGCCAATGTCCCTTCTTTTGGTGGTTTTACGCCTACAGTAATAGAATCTAAAATTGCTGGATTATCTTTATTTGCGATCACATAAGCTAATGAAGCAGTAGTTCCATTGTAGTCTTCTGCTAGATGCAATGTGTCAGTCTTAGTGAATAAATATTTTGCGCCATCTGTATAAACTGAGTCATATTTTGTGGTAAGAAATACTTTCTTGTGATCCTTTGCATCGCGATTGGCAAGAGTAGGGGACATAGTTGTTTTAGCTGCGTCCACGATACTTCTTTTTGCTGCAGGATTGGTTTTGTCCATGAAACTTTTATAGATCGGTCTATAGGATAGAATACCAAACAGCATGCCTAATAACATGATCCATTTTCTTCCTACTTTGTCACTTAGCCATCCAAATAAAATGAATCCAGGCGTAGCAAATAAGATTGCCAACAAAATGATATTTCTTGATTCTACGAAATTTATTTTACAAATATTCTCTATGAATGATTGAGCGTAAAATTGTCCAGTATACCATATAACTCCTTGACCCATTACAGCTCCAAAAAGTGCTAAGAGAACCATTTTGAAATTTCCTTTATGTCCAAAACTTTCTTTCAATGGATTAGCGGAAGTTTTTCCTTCTGATTTAACCTTTGCAAACATCGGTGATTCTTGCATTCTCATCCTGATGATTATAGATACAATAACCAATGCTAATGAAATCCAAAATGGATATCTCCAACCTCCCCATTCAGATCCAAATTTTTCTACACCCTGACTTTGTCTTATCAAAATGATTATCCCCAATGCTAAGAATAATCCTAGTGTTGCAGTCGTTTGAATCCAGCTAGTGTAATAACCTCTTTGGTGTGCTGGAGCATGCTCTGCTACATAAGTTGCAGCGCCTCCGTATTCACCACCTAATGCCAATCCTTGCAATAAACGTAATAATAATACAATGATTGGTGCGGCCCATCCAATACTCGCATAACCCGGTACAAGACCTATAGCAAAGGTAGATCCACCCATTAGTATCAAAGTGACAAGGAATGTATATTTTCTACCAATTAAATCACCTAGCCTTCCAAAAAATAATGCGCCGAAAGGTCTTACAATGAATCCAGCAGCAAATATTGCAAGAGTACTTAGTAATGCAGAAGTACCAGAATCTTCTGGAAAAAATTGCTTTGAGATAATTGTCGCCAACATCCCAAAAATGTAAAAATCGTACCACTCGATGAGTGTACCTACTGAAGATGCCCCGATGACAAATCCAATATTTTTAGTTTCATTTTGATTGTTCATATAAAAATTGTTTTTTGTTTGTTTTGTTTGATATGATTTGATTTTTATAGTTGTGAGTGATCAGGATGTGTATATTGAATATCGTACTGAGTAGATTCTATTTGTTGTTGCCTTCGTTTACTATGCATAAAATTGGTTTTTTAATAAATGAATACTTCGTTTGTCGAATACAAATTTTCATCATTTCGAATGAACGATCTATGGTTCGACTATCTTTTTGTTAATTGGTATATTTATTAAAACGAGTTCTTCCTGAATCGCTCCCATTTGATGAGCATGAACTTATCTCCAATTTCTGTGATGACACATCCAGTGTTTTTTAAATTCTCTTTAGACTGAATATAGCTGATTAATTCGCTGTGATTAAGCACTTTATAGCTAGGTCTGTACTCATAATTTTCTGGTGCTTTGATGTTGTATTTTTTGACCCAGTTCATCACACTGACGTGGCTGATTCCCAAAATGCGCTCTATCTCTCGAAATGAAATGCCTTCAATATAAAGCTGTAATGACTTAATGACATAGTATGGATCAATTGATTTTCCTTGTTTTAGTACAGTAAAAGAATAATTGCAAGTCTTGCAATTAAAGCGTTGTCTTCCTTTAATGACGCCACTTTTGATGAGCTCTTCCTTACTACATTTTGGACAAGATATTTGATTCATGGATCAAAGTTAAGTAAAGGACTATACTCGTTTAGCAAAACTATATCATTTTAGCGGAAAAAATATGTAAGGCGTTTTTTAGGCTGAAGAATAGTTAATGTGATAATTAGTTAATTAGCTAATGTGATAATTAGATAATGTGATAATTGGTTAATGTGATAATTGGTTAATGTGATAATTAGTTAATTAGCTAATGTGATAATTAGAGAATTTGCAAATGGTTTAATGTGATAATTAGTTAATGTGATAATTGGGAAATCTCTACTAACAGTTCGTTTCTCTGGAGCTATTATTCTTCAAACTCCATTAAGAAAGCCATTTGCAGATTTGCACATTATGCAGATTTGCACGTTCTTTCTTTCACATGACGCAATTACCCTCCTAAATCTCTGCAATCAGGCCGCTCCTCTGGAGCTCATTTTTTCTTTGATTTATTACCAAAAACAGGTCGCTCCTCTGGAGCTATTTATTTGCTATTTATTGTTTCTTGAATTAAAAAAAATTGCAAATTTGCACATTATGCTGATTTGCAAATTCATTCTCTCATTAACTCATTATCTAATTTCCTCATAATACATCATGAACTTTTAAATGCGACTTCGTGATAAGGTTTTACATGTAGTCCTAGGAATACTCTTGCATAAATTCTAATTGATGCCAACTCCAAAAATATAAATACGAGTGCACTGATGATCAATGTGATCGTATTTTCTTTTTCTATTTCAGAAAACAATAAATCGAGACCTAAGAATGTAGGTGAGATCGGGAATCCAATTAAAATCAATGAACACAATAGAAATGTCATTCCTAGTTTTTTATGCTCATAGATATGTCCGTGGAATGAGTTTAAGTCGATATTATTTTCAAGACTTATTACTCGCTTCAATGCCCATCCGCCTATTACTGCTGCTGAAATTACTCCTGTAAGATAAATGACGATTTGAATTAAATTCACACTGCCTTGATGAACTATTCCATCCATAAAAAATAATTGGCTGAGTACGATATTAATCCAAGAATTCAAAGCAGATTTCCGTTCTGTCCATGCGAGTAAAATTAAAATCAGTGCAATAAAAGAAAAGAAATATGGAACATACTCATGACTTGTGAAAAACTCTATAGGATAGATATGTTGAAAAACTACACTTAGAATAAAAATTAAAGCAAACACCCATTGCCACATTCTATATCTAAACACATTGAACAATACGCCCAATTTTTTGAATCTTCTCCAGATTTGGTAAAACCAAAATCGATCTAAATAACCTTCCATAATAGAGAACGTATAAAGACTATATCTCAACTTCTTTGGCAAAAAAGAAAATGCTGACTTTTTATTCGCATCGTAGTGAAGGAATTGATCATGAATCAAATAACTTAAACTTGATGGAGACACAAGGAACTGATATGTGCGATAGAACGCATGAAGTGCAAAATGAACCAATGCGATAGTATGCCATCCTAGGGCAATCTCAATAAACATCAATCCTACTTGTGTAATGGATGCATAAGCAAGTTGTGTTTTGGTGGTTGACTGAACTGTTGAAATATAATAACTAACTATAGCAGTGAGTAATCCAATGACACCAATAAGAATTTTTATAATATCAATATTCTCCCAGATAGGAAATGTGCGCAATAATAAAAATAGTCCAACATGCAAACTCAATGATCCATAAAAGATAGCACTAGAAACCGTAGGCCCTTCCAATGCTCTTGGCAACCAACTAGAGAATGGAAATTGAGCGCATTTAATACTAGCAGCAAGGACAACTAAAATCCCTATAGTAAGTCCTTCGATATAATGTGAATTAGGCAAACTATAATCCACTGTATTTAAATCAATAAAACTAATGTTCTTGTGAAACAAATGATGGCAAAACCAAATTCCTGCAAACAATGCAGTGTCACTGATTCTGTAAAATGACAATACTTTCATTGCATTTTTGACAGGTAAAAATCGATCGCGATAAAAAGAGATCAATAAAAATGAGCTGATCCCGATAATCTCCCAACCTAATATAAACATCTCGAAATTTCCTGAAAATATCAATACCCTCAATCCAATAACAAAAGCTTGAAAGTGTATATAAAATCTTTTGTATCCACTCTCTCTATGCATATATGTTTTGCTAAATACACTCACCATAAACAATAATATAGATGCAACCAGCGAATAAACCATGGTTAATTTGTCATAATAAAATGTTGCAGCAAAATCAAAATTATGCGATTTATAAAGTGAAAAAAGATAAATAGAATAATCTTTTTGATTGCCAGTAAGCCATAAGATCGCAGAAGTGATAGACAATCCAATCAAAGTAAAATTTATAACATTGGAGACCAATGCAATTTGCTTTTCTTGATGATTCTTGAAAAATAAATTAATCCCAAAACCAAGTATGGGAAGAATTATAGCAAGGATGATAATTAGATGCATTTTATATTATTTTCAAGTTGGTAGATTGGAAGGTTTTCAAATGTCGCATGTGTGATATGATTTGTTTTCATACCTGGAGACTTTTCAAGAAACTGATGGATATCATCGATTGTCTCCATACCATTTGTTTCTGTTGTAGTACAATTTGAATTCTTCATCTTTGAAATAAAAGAATTCATTTGTCTCTGGATTTTTGGCAACGATGTGAACCCATTCATTTTTATACCACTCATACATCGCATCTGTGGTCTGTATCACTTTATGCACTACTTCAGGAAAATGCTCCACGATCACTAATAGTCTCACTGGATCATGTGGCTCAATCATCTGCCATGGCAGCCCTGGACGCAAGTCACCATCACTGCTATTCGTTACACCGACCAATCCAACCACATTGTGTGGCAATTTTGTGCCACAACCCAATTTGACATTATCGACTCTTGAAAAATAATATTCCAAATTGATACCACCACAAACGACACCAATAGGAGCCATTACATTTGCCAATATTTTTCCTTCGCGATCAATCGTGTAATCATATGAATTCAAGAATGCCCTTCGATCCAAAAACAAACCTCTGGTCATTGTTCTTCTTCCTATGATCGCCATTGAATTCGTACCATGACCCAATTCAGGTCGAGGCTCAAACAAGGACACAGAGCGATCCAGAATAGCCTGTCTTACTTTTTTTATATCAGCTGTTATATCAATAGATGCGAATCTTCGCGATCTTTCTTTTGCATTGAGATCAAGTGCCATTTCGAGTTGAGATTTATTCTCTTGATGAGCTGTAACATTTTTAGCCGTTAAATTTTTCTCGTCGAAAAATCGTATTTGATCACTAGCTGTGTCATGCATTGCAGGGACAAACTGCACATGATCAGGAATATTTATACCATTCGATTGAAGGGCAGCACGAACTTCCTTGTGATTTACCATGAAGCAGAATACTCTTGAATTTACACTTCCAGGTCTTCCACTACAAGCACCACAATCATGCGCGCCATGATGAGGATTGTTCGCACTACTACTACCATGAGCTATGATATAAATTAAATCAGAAAAATTATTGACCAAGCCAATCCCTTTTAAAAAATTGCTAACACGCAGTGTCATTTCTTCTATTGTAAATCCCAATTGAAGACCATCTATTCTTTCATCGGGATTCTTACATTCTATAAGTAATTCACTTTCAGCATCCATATGTGAAAATGCATCGGAAATAGATGCACTCATTTTTGGAAAAAATAAAATTTGAAATAATTTATAGATAGACACCAAGCCCAAACCTACTGTTGATACAATGCTTCCAAGAAATCCAAAAGATTTTTTTGAGAACATGATATCTTTATGAACTCCTTGCTCATTAGCATTTTCTCTAATGAGATATTTTGGGGTGACAGGAGCTGGACATAGTTTATCTTTAAATTTTGCCCCTTGTTGTAAAAAATAAAATTCTACTCCAAAAAATCCTGGCGCACCAAATGTTTCGGATTGTGGAATGACTGATTCGACATGTCTTCTCAAAGAACATTCTCTTTCATCAATACAAAAAACTGCTTGAAATTTTTTGTTACTGATTTGATTCGAATTGTTTTTAAAGTTCTCTTGAATTCCATAAATAATATCATCATAATAACTCCACTCGAATGCATCTTGCCATATTCGCAGTACATCATCAAGTTCTGTTTCTGGTGTCTCTGCAATTATAGCAAGTGCAGAACTTTTTGCAGAAAGTGCTAATGGTTTCCATCGATCTTTGAGTTTGTATTCCAGCAAATCTAATTCCATCAACAACTCCGTTAAGATAAAATCATGCAAGCTTACATTTCTTTTCAATAAAAGAATATTCGGACTGTCTTCAATGACGCCTACGAGTCCACTCCATCCTCTATGACTGAAGCAGAGGTCAAATAAATATTGCTCATAATAAGATTCATCTCCTACAATTTTTTTTAATAACTGCTCTATCGTAATATCCTTATCTTGCAATAATGCGCGTCCAGTCTGAGTTTTAAAAATACTCAATAAACTATTTTGATCTAATACTCTTATGCTTTCCAAAAATCCATCGTTGCTTCTAAGAAATTCCCACACTGAAATACCTTGATCAAGATACGAGGTGATCAATCTAAAGAGTGTTGGATGAATCAAAGAATCCATATCTAGTTTATAGGCATCTTTCCAGTTTTGTCTGAGATGACCTATTCTAGAACTGATCAATTCATCATATTCTTGAACGAGTAGCTTTTGTAGCCAAGTTTGAACTTGACCTTTGCCTTTTCTTTCTATGATGATTCTTTCTAAGGTTTTTTCTTTGATACGATTTAGAGCAAACAATTCACGAAATTCACCGAGTTGCAAGGTCACTTTATATCCAAAGAGTTTTGATGCTCGGAAGATACCTTCGTAGAATGAATACTTTTGAAACGGGTGGAGTGAATTGTGATGAATAAAATCTTTCAAAGTCATTTGACTTGGAAGATAATGTTGTATTTCTTTAATGGTATGATTGATATGATTTTTCATTTTTATTAGTTAAAGAATGGAGTCATTTCATCCTCTTTGGTGATGAATAAATTTTTCATTCTTATTTTTTTGAAAATTGAATTTAATGGCTGCTCTGCACGTTCGATTCATTTTCAATCTTATACACCTCTTTGAAACCGCTCAATGTGCAACTTATATTCTTTAAAGGTGCTTTAATATCCCTGAATTCTTTAATTAACTCTAGAACATCAAAATCAATATATTTTGTGTTTTTTGCATCGATAATCACTTTAGAATTCTCTGGTAGATGATCTAACGTTTCTCGTATACTTGCTTTGTTTAAGAAGGATACTTCTTCAGATAAATGGATGTTGATCACATCATTTTTTTGATGACTTTCTTTATGGAAATAATATGAGTTTTTCAAGTTGCCATGTAAAATTGCTCCTATTGCTGCAATCAATCCGGCTACGACTCCAATCAATAATCCTTCTCCTTTCAATCCAGGAACTAATCCAATTAAATCTATTCCTATGATCACCAATACTGTTACAAAAAATTGAATGTATTGATATTTTCCATTAGCTATAATTTGTTTAAATACTGATAATTTGGTCAATTTATATCCAGTAAGAATTAGTATTGCCGCAAGGGCAGAAAGTGGAATCATATTGAGCAAACTTGGAATAGACACAACACAAACGAGCAACAATAGTCCATGAAAGATAGCTGCAATTTTTGTTTTTGCTCCTGCTTGTATATTTGCACTACTTCTCACAATTACACTTGTAATAGGAAGTCCGCCTATCAATCCTGAAATAATGTTTCCAGTCCCTTGCGCAAATAATTCTCTGTTGGTATTCGTGACATTTCTTTCAGGATCGATATTGTCCACCGCTTCTATACAAAGCAAAGTTTCTAACGATGCGATGATTGCTAACATCACACCAGTAATGATTACGGTGCCATTGGTAAATCCTGCAATATCTGGCAAAGTAAAAAAGCTAAAAAAATCACCTACACTACTCGCTACTCTGATATTGACAAAATGATCTTGTTCGATATTTAATACAGGAATAAAATACTTAAATACTTGAGTTAAAATCACAGCAACAATTACTGCCACTAAAGCACCAGGTATGAATTTGAATTTGCTTTTTATAGCGGGTCTTTCCCAAAATAAAATAACTAATATAGAAACTAGACAAATCAAAAATACGCCAACATCAATATGATGCAATGGCTTAAAAAATTCAACTAAATCTTCATTTCCAAAAGGAAAAAGTTGTGTTAAATTTCCAGCCTCATCGCGGTCATATCCGAAGGCGTGAGGAATTTGTTTTGCTATAATCAAGATACCGATACTCGTAAGCATTCCTTTGATGACGCTTGAGGGAAAATAATTGGCTATACCACCTAGGTTTGGCTGCGCCCATTAATACTTGAATGGCTCCTGCAATAATGACCGCACAAAGAAATAATCTAAAGTCACCAATATTGGTGATGGCTGCAAGAACTAATGCTGCCAATCCAGCAGCAGGACCACTGACGCTTAAGTTCGACTGACTCAAAGCACCAATCACGATACCTCCTATAATTCCGGAGATAATCCCACTAAAAAATGGCGCACCTGATGCAAGGGAAATCCCTAGACATAAGGGCAATGCAACAAGAAATACAACTAGACCTGCAGGAAGGTCATTGACTAAATATTTAAAAGAGATAGAATTTTTTGATTTATTCATATAGATTTATTTTTCACAATACCAGTGAAATGGTTTTTATGTTGTTAGAAAATTTATTTAAGATAATTGGGTCTGAATTGAATATTTACATTCAATACATCAAATAACTCATGAACTTATATTCATGATTTTATAATGTAAAAATAAAAAGAGGATTAAGCCAGTTTGGGTGGATAAAATATGTCTGCAGAATAATTCAATGGGATTGAATCGCAGATATAAAAATGCTCAACTTCAGAAATAAATTGATCTGCAAAAATGAAGTATTGTAAATGCTGATGTTCTTCATAAAAGTCAAATTCAAAAGATTCTTTGGATTCTTCTTTTGATGTTTCGTTTTTATTGATGAGTTGAATCTTATCTTTAATATAATAGACCATGCTGCTATCATGTATATAGGATAGTAGCACTAGGATAACTATAAATTGATTTAAGAATTTCATTATCGTCATCTGTAACGCAAAACTATCGCAATAAGATCAAATGAAACGAACTTTAATTTCTTAATTTTTTGTTAATAGAGAGATGGTTGCTTTGTTTTGGGCTTCTTTACTACAAGCTGGGAATTCCAATGTTACGATATGATTAAATAAATCTAAGCTAGGTATCTAAACTAATTTCTTTCATTTATAAAATGCCAATACTTAAAAGATAAAAGAGATTTCTGTCGTTTTATTTTAACTTTTGCAATGTAGGTTCTAGTTTAGAGTAAAACTGATCTGGATTACTTACAGCCCCAAAAGGATCAATGAGCAAATTCAAATTTGAATCCATAATAACATATAGTGGCTGGGTGTTAATGTCATACATTGCAATTTCTAGGAATGCATTTAGATTTCCAAAGCTCTTAATTTTAGATTGATATGGCATAAGCAAATTGTCGAACCCTAATTCAGAAAAAGATAAAGTGTCTGCATTAGTCATCATGCGAGGATCATCACAATACAAAATAATGTTTACAAAGTTCTTATTAAGCGTATGAACCACATTCCTATTTGTAATTATTCTATTTTTGAATGAATCATATCCAATGCTAAAATAACCGTTAAACAATAAAAATATTGGTTTTCCTGTGTTCTTGCTTTCCTTTAATCCACTTATAATATCTGAATGGTAATTCAAATTCACTTTGTTGATACAATTAAATTGGGCAACGGTTAGAATTAATATTATTAATCTTCTCATGGTTTTGAGAATTAATTATTTGGGCAGAGCATAATTTGTGACCAACTTAATTTTTTCTTTTAAAAAGTCAGGTAATGTATCCATTAATTTATTTTAATATTATTTCAAATATTTCTATATATCTTGCATAAATTGATCGCAATTTCCGCTTTCTATTTATTTCATCAAAATTTGTAGTCTCATATTCATTCAAAATAGGATTAAATCTGCGCCATGTTCCAACTTCTATTGATTTTGGATGCCAACTTTCTTTTACAACCAAACTATCTGAAGGTTCATACGTGTCAGGGTCATACAATATTATTGTATCAACAAAAGAATGTTCTTCGAAAATTTTATAATTACCTTCAGTAATTATTATTCCTGTGCTATCAAATTCCAAATATGCTCCGCTTTTTAAAGGACTATTTTTTAAATTAAAACTGCTCCCTACATCATCAAAAAAATTCTGATCATATGGTTTAAGAAAATTGGAAATAGATTTTATTTTTCCATTTTCAAAATAATTTAACCAAGTATTAATTTTTTCGCTACATGAATAAGTTCCTAGTTCTTTAATATTTTTATTTTCAAACCAAGAAATATATGATCCATTGGGTTCTCCTTCACAATGGTTGCAATATCCCCAGTAAATTTCTTCAAGTATTTGACCTGTTGGTGAAATTTTTATTTTTTTATTTTTAATTCGATAAATTCTATTGCTATCTTGATCTATCCAGTCAGCTTCATTTGGAAATTGAATTGAGCTTTGAGCATAGCTACAATTAATGAATAAAATAAAAAATATGTGTTTCATTTTTTTGAATTTACCTTGCATTAAAAAATAAAAAATATAGTTAGTCTAATTACTCTACAAAATTGATTGGCTAAAGAAAAGGCAAATTATGACAAATTCTAATTACCTTTTATTTTGCATTGCATAATAATTATGGAATAGTAATAGAAAATTTCCTCAATATTCAGAAAATTGTTTTACATGTATAATTTTTTGTTCATTCTTCAAACTGACAATGATAATTCCACCTCCACCAGTTTCCATCTCTGTAGCTTCACCCTTAGTATTAATCCACTTATGATAAATATCATAAGTTGTTATCGCATAAAATTTATCATTAGTTAAATAGACTGGACCAAAGTGAAAAAGCCCTCTCAAATTATATTTTTCTTGAGTAGAAAGTTTTTTAAATGGTTTATTCACTATGAAATTTTGATTATGTATTCGTTCATGAGAGTAAAGTTCTGATTGTTCAGTGCAAACAATTAGTTCCGAAGTGTCAATTGACAGTACTGGAAAGTAGGTGCTTAAAATATTCTTAATCTCCTCGATTTTTCTAAGTTCAAAATTTGTATTTAAAAGATGAAAACTTCTTTCATCTAAGTCACGGTTTTCAATGTGTTTTTGTGAAAATATATATTTTTTCCATTGTTCTTTTACAAGTGTTCTTTCATTTATAAGCCTTGATTCATAAGTTTCTGAGTCAAATATTTCTATTATTGTATCTTTGGCATCATCCAAAGTGATCTTAGGCTTATCCGATCCAATGGTATAGTATGGAATTTCTTCGAAATGAATTTTGCTAAAAAAGCTTTCTAACATCTTTTTTTCATTGAACACGACCTGTGTAAAACAATTGTTGCACATTAGTAGCAATGCAATTCCCCAAATATTTAATTTATAAGGGAATTTAATATAGTATGCAAAATTTGTTAGCACTACTCCCATAAATCTAAGCCATCATAAATAATAAAACGCAATTCCCATCCACTTTATTTCAATGAGCAATCCAATAATACAAACCAACAAAAATAGCACTATAGTCGTTTTTATTCGTTTTTATACGATTATATTCGGAACTATACGTATAGACTACGGAATGACCCGACAGCTCATCATACCTTTTCTCCATCACAAAAATTATTGTTTCACGTATTTAAAATTAAATTTATGAACTTATTATAAAATTCAGTACAGTTGATTGGAAACTTAGGCAAAGATCCAGAAATGACGACATTGGACAATGGCAAACGCATAGCTCGTGCCACACTCGCTACAAATGAAAGCTTTGGCGAAAAAAGTAAAGGTACGCTCACACAATGGCATAATTTGGTCGCATGGGATGGCAAAGCAGACTTCATGAGTCAATACCTTAAGAAAGGTCAAGAAGTCGCCATACAAGGCAGATTATCCAGTCGCAGCTATGTTGCAAAAGATGGACAGACGAAGTATATTACAGAAATCATAGTGAATGAAGTTTTGCCTTTTGGAAAGAGGGAGATGGCAAAGTAAAAACTGCATTGCAAATTACAACTTTCGGTGCTTTAGAGCTGTAATTTTATTACTCTTACTTTGATCAGAATTGTTAGTTATTAAATCTATCGAAAGCTTATATTTGACTATGAAGTTATTATAGTGTTTTATTACGGCATTTCATAACACTTAGATATTTGCAATCATAATGTGGCTATCGCCATAGCTTGTGTGATGGCCTGTAATTTAATTACTCAATGCATCAATAACTTCACTTTCCAAATCTCTATCCTTGAAATATGCTTTCACTCTTTCAAACTTATCCTTAAAGATTATCTTACCAGAGTATTTTTTAGTGAGTTCAGCGCTAATTTTAGCGTTATTCCCCTTAATACTTGATTTTACTTCCTTCTTCATTTATATTTTTTGACTAATTAAGAAAAACTTATAATCAATACCCTTTCTAAAACGCTCTGTTTTGCCGTTGAGTTCCCCTAAAAGATTAAATTCTGACTCTATTAACTCTAAAAAAGCTGATAAATATCTCCTGTAAAGTCTTGTTCTTGAGCGTGTACTTCCTTCTGCAATGACTATTGTACCTTGGTAATGTTCAAAAAAGATGTATAAAGTAGATGCCACTGTTGAAAGCACTTTATCAGTATCTTTGTTGTCAGTTCGTATAAAATCATCGAAATCCTTAGTCATATTTATGCTATCCCCGAAAGCAAGATTATAGAACCTGCCACCAATATGTTGATATTCAATTATTTTTAATATTTTACCTTTAGGCCCTTCGCTGTAAAACTCAAATACTAGATTATTTTCATCTGTCTCTAAACTATATTTTTCCTTACTCATCTACTCTCCTTTAAGACGTTAACCATTTGTCCATTTTGAAGGCTAATGATAATAAGTCAACTCGGCTTTCTCCACAAATTGACCAGATTAATTTTCTTCTACGTATTATGCTTTTATGCACTTTAATCATATAATTTTTGAAGACTTTTGTTATAGGGTTTTATTTCAATAGGATTGAAGGGTTTGTAAGAGCCTGAAGGCAATTTAGTTTATGCATGTGTACAGGTTTTAATTAAACATTTCTAAGCAAATATATATGATATTCTGATACACACCAAATTAATTTCTATATTATTTTAGTCATTGATATGTTGGAAAATATTCATACTCATTTTTTTGACGATACTCTTTTAATAGACATGTGCTTTTAACAAAAGTTATTGTTTTTTAATTTGTCCAAGCTTCTTTGTCTTTTGCATTCATAATTTTTTGTCCATCATAAATGCATATTCCTTGCCAGGTGCCAAACCAAACTTGTCCTTTGTTATCTTCATAAATACTTTGAACAACATTAGTGGTCAAGCCATCGTCTGTAGTGAATTGTGTGAATTTAGACCCATCGTAGCGGTACACGCCATAGCCTTCAGCCGAAAACCAAATATTACCACGGCGGTCTTCATGAAAGTTATAAGTTTCTTCACCTTCAATAATTCCATCTTTTGTAAAGTTGGTGTATGTTTTTCCATCAAATTTGCTCACACCTCCATAAAAAGTTCCAATCCAAATATTTCCTTTTTTGTCTTCTAAAATATCTGCAACATTATTATCGGTAAGTTCATTTTTTGCTGTTAAATGAATAAATTCTCCGTTTTTGTATTTGAAGATTCCATTGCCATCGGTGGCAAACCACATAGTCCCATTTTTGTCTTGTATGATTTTAAAAACCAATTTAGTAGACAACATTGGCTTTGGATTTTCAACTATTGATTCTGGCAAAGAAAAAGGCATAAACTTCTCTCCATCAAATTGAAAAACTCCTCCCGTTGCTCCAATCCAAATAAGTCCGTTTTTGTCAATTGCTAAACCCCAAATTTCCATATCTGTATTTGATAGTCCTTCTTTGATTGAAAATGTTTTAAATTTTTCAACATCGAATTTCATTAGTCCCTCTGAAGTTGCAAACCATAAATTAGCTGCTTTATCCTCTACAATCTCTAAGACCCTAAAATTCGAACTGACATCTTCAATTGCCATTTTTTCAGGTGTTTTACCATTATAGCGAATAATCCCATCTCCATTTGTGCCAAACCAATAGTTTCCATTTTTATCTTGATAAATTGTTCTTACAAACTCTCTTACCATTCCATTCAAATTGGTATGAATTTGTGGAAATGTTGTATTTTGATTGAGAATTTTTGCTTGTGTGGTTGCTTCATATCCTTTATTATCAGGCATAGATTTTTCTTTCACTTGTCCTTTGCACGAAGTGAATTGAATTGCCAAAAGAATCAAAATTAAACTCTTTGCTTTAAATAACATATTATCACTAATTATCACCATAATGTCGGTTTTATAATTGCCACTATTCGAGTCATGAAGGAACTGCAACTTTACGTCCTCATGGAACGATAAATGCAGCTTTCAAACCATACGGCACTTTTTTTAATAAATCACATAAAAGTATGAATACTTTATGGATTTACCTATAGCCAATGTGCAAACAAATTGGAATGGATGTAGTGGTTTGATAACTCTTTCTGCATAGCGTCATTGAGAGACACTCACTCATATATTTTAATTCATGAAAAATTCTATTATTGATGTTCATGGCGCATACGATTTGAATTTGTGAAATTGAAATGATAGAGAAATATTATCTGTTTTATGTCTACGTGATTAATTCTTTCTTTGGTTTTGACATTGCTTTAGGTTTATTTAGTATCAATAGTTCTCCTGTTGAGTTATAGTGACCTAATTATTTTAGACATAAGTTCTGTGTCTGACTTTGAATATTTATGTTTCTCGACGACTAAATCTATTCCTTTTTGCTCAATTGCCAGTTTCATTATTCAAATTATTTTATTTCTGGAAAATCATGCTTTATTCCAGCCTTCTTATCAGCTTCTTCGATTTCCTTAATGATATTTCGACCCTTTACAAACTCTTTAGCCCACTGTAATTTTTCAGCAAAGTGTTTACTGTTTTGAAGTTCTTCTGTTAGATTATTATCAACTTTTGCCATTAATTTATCTTTTACTGTACTTTCCTTTAACATGAATCTACTTTTTAGTTATTAAAAAAGCTCTATAATCCTTACCTTTTATAAAACGTTCAATTTTATCATCAAGTTCTCCATATAGCAAAAATTCTTTGTCTATAAAGTCAAAAATGTGGTAAGATACCTTCTATAAAGTCTTGTTCTGGAATGTGAGCTGCCTTGAGCTAATACTATCGTTCCAGTGTGAACTGCAAAAAATCGAAGATAGTCGATGCTACTGTCGCCAAGACCTTCTCTGTATCCTTATTATCGGATATTATAAGATCGTTAATAGTACCTAATTCGCCATTTCTATCGCCAAAGGCTAAATTGTATAATGGGCCTTCGACGTGCTGATATATTACAAGTTTTTGTATATGACCCTTAGGCCCAACACTTATAAAGCTAAAACTTAATACATCTTCTGTTACTATAGTGTCGTACTTTTCTAAATTCATTTTCTGCTTTAAGATCTATCTCTCTAATCTCTGACCTCAAAGTTAAAGATTCTTGATGGAAGTTCTGAGAGTTTTATAATTTTTTTTTGCGAGCTATTAATTGAGTTGATCAATAATTTCATAATACAAATTTATTAATCCTCAGAATAAAAATATAAATTTCTACTTATATATAAAATCCAATATTATCCTATGTCTAATTTATGTTTGCCTTAAATGGGCAAAAAATTAATCTAATATTTTATTGTAATTATCTTGTGCTGAATGACAGGTGTCAATTAAAAATTCTTTTACTTTTAGATATTCTGCCAAACCTCTATAATAGAAAAATTTATAGTCATCTTTGTGAAAAATTTATTTAGACTTTCTAATTCGAAAGCGAATCACAATAAGGATTATTCCGTTGTGAAAACATACAAGGCGGGGCAACTCGCCTTTTTTATTTGGGGAGAAGGTATCCCTAATTTAATTTTTTACAATTTTCTTCGACTGCAGTATCGTATTAGAATTCTTTACTGAAAGGATGTATAATCCAGAAGCTAGATTTGAGATGTCAATACTCTTCGATTGATTTGAAGAATTGATTTTTTCAGAATACACTTTATTCCCTTGTATGGATTGGATATCTATTTTTAGATCATCTGAGATTTGGTACCCTGTGAGGTTAAAAGTTAATTTATCTGTGATATAATTAGAGTTAATAATAAGTTCAATATTTTCTTTAATTACGTTTTCTGAAGCTGCGATGACTTTCCACAAGTTGTATGTTTTAAGTAATTCATTCACGACTGGGAGAAGAGTCCAAGAGTTGAATTTTTGGTCATTGCCACAAACCGTTATGCTAATATCGAGAGCAGGGAAATACCATGAACTTGCAGAGTAAACTAGATCTCCACCGTGACCAAATGCCAGTTGACCACTAAAGGTATTTTTCATCAAGCCTAGTCCGTATGCTCCACCTTGACTACCAGATGCAGGGATAGTTTTCTTTGCCTCTTCTACTAATGTTTTAGACACAAAATCTCCTCGAAGATAAGTTCTCATCCATTTGGAAATATCTGAAGGTGTACTATAATACCCACCAGCTGAACCAGCTACACTGTTGAGTGATAAATAATTAAAATAAAAATCATGAGCATCTTCTGTTACCATATCTCCTGTGATGTCCATCCATGCATGTGCCACAGGATTGTTCATCGTTTCATGCGCTGGAATTGCAATAGATTTTAATACCAGTGGCGTAAAAATGTTATTGCGAAATTCTATAAAATAGTCATTGCGAGTTACTTTTTTGATAATCAATCCTAAGAGAAAATAATTCGTATTGGAATATGACCATCTAGCTCCAGGCTGAAATAAAGGCGCTTTAATAAAAGTAGAAACAAGATCATAGTAGTCCCAAATAAAACTTTGATTGGACAGCATTGCTTGACTACATTCTGGATTGCTCAATACATCGTAAAATCCACTCGTGTGTTGTAGCAATTGCCGAATCGTAGCATTTGGATTAATGAACTCGATAGTATCCAAATATTTTGAGATCGGATCATCTATATTGAGTAAATTTTTTTCTTGTAGTTTTAATATGTATGCCGAAGTAATTGTTTTTACAATACTTCCCATAAGATAAGCGTCATTAGTAGTAGGAGCGACAATCGGATCAATAGCAGAAATTCCCTTTGCATCTGCCCATATCTTTGCATCATTGAATTGAATAGCAGCACTAAGGGATTTTATTTTCATTGCCTTAAGCATACTATCAAGTTTGGTTGAAAGCATACCTTGTAAAACAGGATCAATTCCTTGAGCAAAAGTGATACTTCTCGAAAGGCTAAAAAGCGAAATTAGTAATATAAAGTTTTTCATAATTGATTAAATATTGATGCTTGATCTTTAATTATGGATTGTAGTTTTCTGTTTATTGATATAAATTACAACTTTCCACTTACAACTTTCCACTAACCACTAACTACTATTTACTAACTACTAACTACTAAAAACCTATTTATACTCCCTCGCTTTCAACTGAATATTTTCAAAAACCAAATCTTCTTTGATCATTTCAGGTTCTATGTTGAGATTGGTCCACAGCCATCGTGCGACGTATTTGTAATGCTCATCATCGCGTTTAGCTTCTCCTCCTGCCTCTTGATATTCTTCACGGAAGTGACCACCACATGATTCATTTCTTTCAAGGGCATCTAGGATCATCAGTTCCCCAAGTTCCATAAAGTCTGCAACGCGCATTGCTTTTTCCAATTCTGGATTAAAGTCATTCATGGATCCTGGAACAAATACATCACTCCAAAATTCTTTTCGAAGATCTTGGACTAATTTTCTTGCAGTGCGCAGACCTTCAGCTGTTCTTGCCATACCGCAATAATCCCACATGATCTTTCCTAGCTTTTTATGCAATGATTCGACTGATTGATTTCCTTTTACAGCAAGTAATTTTTCCAAAGTAGATCTTACATTATTTTCTGCTTCGATAAACTCTGGCTGGTTTGTATCGATCTGTGGTGTTCGTATTTCATTTGACAAAAATACACCAATCGTATATGGTAATACAAAATATCCATCTGCCAATCCTTGCATCAATGCAGAAGCGCCAAGACGGTTTGCACCGTGATCCGAAAAATTGCATTCACCTGTAGCGAATAAGCCTGGGATATTTGTTTCTAAATTATAATCTACCCATAAGCCACCCATTGTGTAGTGGACTGCAGGATATATTTTCATTGGTGTTTTGTATGGATTTTCTCCTGTGATTTTTTCATACATTTCGAAGAGGTTTCCATATTTTTCTTCTACCTCTTTTTCTCCAAGTTCTTTTATTTTTTTATCGTCTGGGTTATGAAGACCTAATACATTCGCTTTAGATTTTCCATATCGCGTGATTGCTGCTCCAAAATCTAAAAATACTGCTAAGCCAGTAGGACTCACTCCATGACCTTTATCACATTCTACTTTTGCAGCGCGTGATGCGACGTCACGAGGAACTAAATTACCAAACGCAGGATATCTTCTCTCTAGGAAATAATCGCGATCAGCTTCTGGAATATCTGCTCCAGTTTTTTTACCTTTTTGGATTGCTTGTGCATCTTCTATTTTTTTTGGTACCCATACCCGTCCATCATTTCGAAGTGATTCTGACATCAAGGTTAATTTGGATTGATAGTCACCTGATACAGGAATACAAGTCGGATGAATTTGTGTAAAACAAGGATTGGCCATCAAGGCGCCACGCTTCACTGATTTCCATGCTGCGGTTACATTGCAACCCATTGCATTGGTAGATAAATAAAACACATTGCCATATCCACCAGTGCCTAATACTACTGCATGAGCTCCAAAGTGTTCTATCTTTCCATTTAATAAATTTCTTGCAATGATACCTCGAGCTTTACCATCAACGATCACAAGATCCAACATCTCATGTCTATTATACATTTTAACTGTACCCAATGATATTTGACGAGATAGAGACTGATATGCTCCAATTAGAAGTTGTTGTCCAGTCTGTCCACGAGCATAAAATGTACGTGAGACTTGAACACCTCCAAAGGATCTGTTTTCTAGCAATCCACCATATTCTCTAGCGAATGGCACGCCTTGTGCTACCGCTTGATCGATGATCGCAGTACTTACTTCTGCGAGACGATGTACGTTGGCTTCACGGGCTCTATAATCACCTCCTTTTATAGTATCGTAAAACAATCTATAGACTGAATCACCATCATTTTGATAATTTTTTGCAGCATTGATACCACCTTGCGCAGCGATACTGTGTGCTCTTCGAGGACTGTCATGAAAGGTAAAGCAATGGACATTGTATCCCAACTCTCCAAGACTTGCAGCGGCTGCGGCTCCAGCTAAACCGGATCCCACAACTATAATGTCAATCCTTCTTTTATTAGCAGGAGAAACCAATGGAATACTTGATTTGTATTTTGTCCATTTGGTGTTCAAATCTCCCTGTGGTATTTTAGAATCTATATTTTTCATTTTTTTAAATTAGTAGTTAGTAATTAGTGGTTAGTAGTTAGTAAATAGTTGTGAGTGGTAAGTAATAAGTGTTAAGTTGTAAGTGTTGACGTTTACAAATATTTCCATACTGTAATTGTTACATTCTATTTGCTTTTTCATTTCTATAAAATTTGTATTACATCTATTCTTAATTATCTTTTAATCACTCACTTTTAACTATTCGCTTTTATCTATCTACTTCTATCTATTCACTTTTATCTATTCACTTTTAACTATTCTCTATTATCTATACTCCATTCACTCTTATCTATTCACCATTCACTTTTCACTATACACTTTTATCTATTCACTATTCTCTTTTCACTATTCTCTTTTCACCATTCACTTTTAACTTTTATCTATTCACTATTCAATTTTACCTATTCAAAAACATCCAAATCGGAATAAGTGCAAATCCAATTGGAATGAGAATCGAATATATAAGGCCAATGAATTTAATCAGAGGTGTGTATTTTTTATGGTTGATGCCTAGTGATTGAAAAGCGCTGCTGAATCCATGTGCTAGGTGAAATGCTAGAATCGCCATACTGATCACATAAAATAGAACGAATCCAATATTGCCAAAAACTTCATAACAAGGTTTGTATAAATCAGCAATAGGGTGGTCCATTCCAGCTACGGTAACCATTTCCAAAGTCCCCATTTTCATTTGTAACCAAAATTGGTATAAGTGAATTAAGATAAACACAAAGATGATGGCGCCAAAATGCATCATGTATCTTGAAGCCCAGTGTTGTCCTGTGTTAGTAGCAACGGCATATCCAGTTCCTTTGGCACTTCGATTGCGGAAAATAATTTTGTTCCTTGAATTGCATGGATTAATATGGTGATGTACAATGTGTAGGATACTATTTTGATCAGTGGATTATGGGTCATAAAGTAGCCGTAACTATTGAAGGCAATGCCGCCATCAGATTTTAATAACTGTAAATTTCCGATAAGATGTATCAGTAAAAATATTATCAAAAACAAGCCTGATAAACTCATTATAATTTTTTGACCAATCGACGATCCAATAAACTTGCCTGCCCAACTCATAATTAACTTAATTAGATATCAGCAAAGCTACGCGTTGAATCGCAATTTCCCAAAAAAACCTTGAATTGAAATTATAAGCTTGAAATACTAATTATAAAACATTATATATTATATTTAATTATTATGTATATCTAATGTTTTTATAATTAAATACGCATTAAAATTATGTGTAATATGATATAATTTTGCTTATTTTTAAGGGCGTACCAAATAAAAAGTTTTTATTAAAGTATTTGGCTTGTTGTAAAATGAATTATATCTTTTCTATTAAAATAGTTGCAAATAATTGTTCATATTCTTTGAATCGATGCTCTCTAATGGGGCGAATTTTTGGTTCTGTGGTGAAATGAAGTAATAAACATGGCGATATATTTTTATAAGCCTCTACATATTCATAATGGCTCAGTTCATGATTTAAAATTCTTGATTTAATTTTATTGTGGTATGGATACATGTTTTGAGTAAAATTATATTTACATCAAAGATTCAATTCTGGCAAATGTAATTATAATTTTAACAAGATCGATACAGATCCATTTCTTCCATCCGATGGCCATACACCTGGGCCAGGATAAAATAGCGGTCTTTTGCTAAAATACTTTTCATTCATAAGATTATTAATCCCAATTTTAAATTCAAGCATTTTATTGATTTTTAAAGTAGTATTTACATCCAACACTTGGTATGAAGGAACTAATCCAACTGCCCCAGTTCTGCTTGGTAGTTCAGTGTTAAAAGCATCAGCATAATTCGATGCTGTGTAACTATGTAGCAATGATATACTAAATTTTCTGTATTGATAAGTAATGCCATTTCTTGAGATCAAATTTGGGACACTTTCTATTTTATTTCCTTCGATATTAATATTATTATTCCCTGACTTCAATGTGCCAGAAGTATATCTGCCATCCATGATTGCACTAGAATTAAACAAGGTTAATTTGTTTACATTATTCAAATACCAATAAGCTTGAAGAAAAATTTCAACACCTTTCGTCAAAGAATTTCCAATATTTGTTCTATAAGTATAAAAATTATTTTGTGCATCTGTAAACGCTAATGTTCCAAATCGATTATTGTATTGCAATAAAAAGCCAGTGATGTCGAATTGTAAAAATCTGTATTTTCCCCTGAATCCAATTTCAGCATTATATCCTTTAGCATCTTTTATTTTCGGATCAATTTTTTCAAAGGTGGAGCTTGGAATTAGATCCTTGAAAAGTAGAGGCCTATAAGTTTGAGAATAGCCGCCATATATTTCCATTTTCTTTAGAAGATGATATGTAAAACTTGTACCTAGCAATGGATATTGATGTTTAATAGAAACAGGAATCTCATTGTCGGGATAATAGACAATAGTTCCTTTTAATTTACTTTCTCCAGTTTCAAATCTTGCTCCAACATTGATTGAAAAATTTTTAGTTACTTCAAAATTGTTTTCTACAAAGGCTGCAATATTTTGAGTTTTAAAGTGTAAGTCTCTACCCCAAATTGGATCCACTAAGTTGATGTCAAAATCCGAGTTTCTCGATCCTTTACCGAGTTGAGTGCGATGTAAATCATTTGTCATGAGTTGCAAGCCACCCGCAATATGATTTGTGAAATTACCAATATTGAATTGTTGTAAATACCTCAATTCTTGTGTATAGCTATTGAATCTGTCGACATCAACTTGTCGATTTTCATATTGTAATGTAATTCGATTTATTGAGTCTTGTATTGTTGCAGGTTTGTCAAACAAGATGCTGTTTCTGGTTCCAATCAGTGCAGATGAAACAAATTGCATCTTTGATTTTGGCGATATTTTCCACTTTAATGTAATGGATGGGACATTGATGATTGGATTGAAATAATTCCGCGATCTTGTACTTTGAGTAGGGTCTGCATAAAACATTGAATCTGTCAATGGGCCAGGCAATTGATAAAGATAAAATGATCGCGCATAATCGAAATTGAGCGAAAGGTTTTTTGTGGGTGAATATTGAAGATTAATTCCCTGTGCATCATACTTTGTGTGTTCATTGTCTCTATAGCCATCACGATTTCGTTTTGATAGATAGGCATAAATTTTTATTTTTTTCAAATTTGTACCAAATGAGATGTAGTTGCTTAATAAATTATAAGAACCAAATGAACTGTAATTTTCAAAACTAAATTTCTTGGATGGATCAGCTGTTTTTGATATATAGTTTATCATTCCACCAAACTGTGCGCCATATTGTAATGATCCTGTTCCTCTCACTAATTCTATTCTTTCAATGCTTTCTAATGGAATACTGTAATGACTCGCTGGATATCCGTACATGTCTGAGTTGATGATAATCCCATCTTTTCTCATATTGAATTCCCAACCACGATGTGGATCTAAACCGCGTGTAGCGATATTCATTTGATTGCCACCTTCCATATCATAGACAAATATTCCTGGGACTTTAGAAAAAATTTGTCTTGCATTTTTTTCACAAATGTTAGCATCCATTTGTGTGAGCGATAGATTCTCATTTTTTTTGCCAGAAAAAATATATGTTCCTTGGATTGGGTCTAGTCTTTTAATAATATTTTTTTCCCTAACGCCTTCGATGATTATGGAATCTAAATCATAGACTTTATTTTCAAGTATTTGACACGTAAGATAAGTGTTATTTAAAATTATAATTACTAGGAATGGAAACAATTTTTTCATTAACTTACATTTTATTACAAATGAAATTGAATGCAAAAGTAGAGTAAATCTGATTCATATTTAATTAAAATGTTCTTAGATTTAACTAGTATAGTTATAAAATTTAAATGATATGTTAAATCGCTTTGTAAACGTGATTTGTGTTGGAGTTTTTTGTTTTTGGGAAAAGCTTGTTTTGAACTATTCAAATTTTGTTGAGTTATAATATTGATAGTTTTAATTTGCTTATTTCACTTATTCTAATGTATTAGTTTTATAACATTTGAAGCGAACAATAAAATATTATAGGATTATTTGGCTAAAATATGATTTGCCAGCTGGTTTATCTGTATTTTTAGTTGCACTTCCCTTATGCTTGGGGATTGCTCTAGCATCTGGGGTTCCACTGTATTCGGGTCTTTTGTCTGGAATTGTAGGAGGAATAGTCGTGTCTTTAGTTAGCGGATCTCAATTGGCTGTATCAGGTCCTGCAGCAGGACTTGTAGCTCTTGTGGCTGCTTCGATTATTAGTTTAGGTGACATGTCATCATTATTTTTAGCTGTGTTGGTAGCAGGAATTTTCCAATTATTGATAGGCATTTTTCGCTTGGCTTCTTTCGCTAATTATTTTCCTTCTGCTGTGATTAAAGGGATGATGGCTGCGATAGGAATTATATTAATATCAAAGCAAATTCCATTAGCACTTGGATATAATCAACCAGATTTTTGGACAAGTGGATTTTTACAACTTTTTTCTGCTGGAAATTTTCTCGGGAATATTTCAGAGTTTAACCATCATATTACAAGAGGTGCTATTTTGATCACTTTAATTTCACTTGTGATATTATATAAAATGCAACAAGATTCTGCAAAAAAGTTAAAAATTATACCAGCACCTTTGGTAGTAGTAGTCGTTGCAGTTTTAACTAATTTCTTGTATACCTATTTTACTTCTGAAACTTTATTAAAACATAACCAATTGGTGAATATTCCACCCAATGTTTTTCATGATATCAAGTTTCCAGATGTAAGTAATTTATTTTCGAATTTTAAGATTTGGAAAGAAGGTATCGTCATTGGAATGTTGGCTACATTGGAGACCTTGCTTTGTATAGAAGCTATTGATAAGTTAGATAAACGAAATCGTATCACTCCAATCAATAGAGAACTGGTAGCACAAGGAGTTGGAAATATGGTTTGCGGAATTCTTGGAGCTCTTCCTGTTACGGCTGTTGTCGTAAGAGGCGCCGCCAATGCCGATGCAGGAGGAAGAACTAAAATGTCAGCATTTACACATGGCTTATTCCTTTTGCTTGCTGTGGTTTTCTTTCCTTTTTTATTGAATATGATTCCCTATGCTGGACTTGCAGCGATCTTAATTATTACAGGATATAACCTTGCTAAACCGCAGTTATTTTATGGCATGTGGAAGTTGGGATTAAAGCAATTTCTTCCATTTTTGATCACCATCATTGTGATTCTCCTTACAGATTTATTGGTCGGAGTTTGTATAGGTTTGATCATCGCAGTGTATTTTATCATTCAGGATAATTTTAGAATTGAGTTTAATTTGTCTAAACTTCAATCTGAAAATGCCAAAGAAACTTATTTTTTGAAATTGCATACAAGTGTTTCATTTTTGAATAAAGTGAAATTGCGCAGAACATTGGACGAAATTCCTGAGAATTGTAAGTTGATAATAGATGGTTCGGAAACAAAATTTATGGACTACGATATCCTAGAGATTATTACTAATTTTGAAATCAGCGCCAATCAAAAGAAAATTGAACTGGAACTTAGAGGGATTGAAAAAATTGCTTTGGTCAAGACGGCTCACTGACCTGGAGCTACATTTCCATTTGTAGTAATTGAATATTATCTCATTTATATTTAAATGTTATTAATATATAATATATTGATAATGTATTATAAACATATTAATTGTATTGTTAATGTGATTTTTTTTATTTTTTGACAACTATTTTTACAGATTATGCAGCTTTTTGAACTAAATCCAAGTAGTGTTTGGTATATTTAATCTTATGAAGTTCAATTTAATTTTAAGTTTTGTTTGCATGATGCTGTTTGCTGCTTGCCGAAAGGAATTGGATCAAGTGGATATTCATGAGGATAAGCCTACTTCTAAAGTAGAAGTTGAGACGAATGTTTCTGGCGTGATCAAAGATGAGCGATCACAAATCATTCCATTTGCAACGATCATTTTGAATGATAGATCTACACAAAGTGACATTAATGGTTATTTTGAAATTCGCGATGTCTATGTAAATGAAGAGATCGATTATATGACGATCAAAAAGCCTGGTTACTTTGATCAAGTTGAAAGTATTTGCCCTATACTGGCTGATCTCCATTTTATAGATATTTCGATTGAGGAAAAGTTGTATACACATTCTTCGGATGCTGATGAGGATTTTACATTTATTTACTCTGATCTTTACGAAGTGTTCATTCCAAAAATTCATTGGTGAATGAAGCTGGAGCTATCTATACAGGGAAGTACAAAGTTGCTCCGATCAAAGCAGTTGAAGGTAAAACGAATGCTCAATTTTTTACTGCAGATCGCGATCAAAAATTATTAGATATAGCAGCAATTTGTGGAATTGAGATCACAGAATCTCAGAGCAATAAACCATTATTTCTCAACCAAAAAATTGCCTTCAGATATAATTTGAAAAATATCCCAAATCATTCCTTACAAGTTTATAACTACACAGATACATCGGAAAGAGTCCAATCGTTAACCAATGTAAGTATTGAAAGTGGGAAATTAAAATTCGAAACACAGTCATTAGGAAAACTCATTTTGGCCAATGCAGTTGCATACAAGGAAGCAGATGGTAAAATTTTGGCAGATGGAAAAATATTTCCTTTTTGTTCATTTCAGACAAGTAATAATTCGCAAATTGCATTTCATTCTAGAGGAACTTTGAATGGCGAGTTTAGAATTTATATTCCATTGGAAGGATCTAATTCTTTTCATTTTATCAATACTTGTCAACAATCTGTGCTGAATCATGAATTGCATTTTGTAAGCAATGATGTTAAATATCTATATGAGATTAAGTCAAGCGATGCAAATTTGAATTTTATATCTGGAAATGTAAATGATTGTAATAGTGAGCCTTTGACACATGGCTATTTGAAGCTCTTAGATAATAATTCAATCAATACGATTTTTCCTATAGATCAGCAAGGCAACTTTAGTTTAGTTGTGGCTTCATGTTCAGGCTCAACGCCAATGGTTCAAGCATTTGATATTACTTCAAATGAGCAAGGCGAGATTCAAAGTATAGTGAATGGTCAATCTCAAAATGTTTTATTGAAATCTTGTAAAGGTGATTATTTGGGATTTACAAGATATAAAATGGAAAATCTTGATCTAAAATATAATACCTGTCAAGTTCGGAAGATATCTGCAACAAGCACTCTAAATGAGATTTATATTTTTGAATATGGATTGAATGGAAAGTTAACTGAAAAAGTGATACTTGAAAAAAATTATGATTCCACTCATGGATTTGTGTGGCGAATTAGTCAAAGTTCACTTATCAATGATCAATATCAATTTCGTGAATTTGTATCAGACCCCGAAATTTTTGAATTTACGGAAAATGGAAAAGTATTTATCGAATGCAATATCCCAAAATTGCGAGTAGAAAATACTAAAACATCTTCTAAATTTGAAGCAGATTTAGTGTATTATAAGGCCTTAAAAAAGTAAAAATTAGTGGACATTAAGGAACTTATTTTTTCTTGTTTGCAAGATGATCCCAAAGCTCAAAAGCAGTTTTATGATCTTACTTGTGATAAAGTGATGGCTACTTGCAAAAGATATTCAAAAGATCATGAAGAGGCGCGTGATTTTTTTCAAGAAAGTTATATTAGAATTTTTAAAAATTTGAACACGTTTCAAATTGAGAAAGGGAATATTTTGGCATGGGTTTATACGATTACTCGGAATGTGGTCTTTGATAAGTTAAGAAATAAGAAAGTAAATTTTGTGGAGTTGACAACTGAGGCAGAAGATCTAGAATATAATGTTGAGCAGTTCGATACTTTGTTGCCAACTGAAATAGAGAGTGAGATTCAAAAAATGCCAGATGGCTATCGCACGATATTGAATTTATTTGTATTTGAAGAGCAATCTCATGCAGAAATTGCAAAAATTTTAAATATTTCAGAGAGCACTTCAAGATCACAATATTTGAGAGCAAAAAATTATTTGAAAAAAAATTTAGAAACAATTTATTCGAAAAGATATGAAAAATACATTGTTTGAGAATTGGTTAAGAACAAAAGTGGAACAAAGTGAGCAATCCTTTGATCACGATGCAGAATGGGCATTATTAAGACCAAAGCTTGAGAAGAAGAAAAGGAAAAGAAGGCCTGTGTTTTGGTTTTTGTTGCCAATTGGTTTATTAGCTGTTTCTTATTTTTTCTTTACGAGGGATTCTAAAGAAGAGTCATTGGCTGGTATTGTTGGTAAAGATAATATTATAATTGCTGATTCAAAAGTGGTAGATAAAAATTCTATCGCAGATCCACTAAACGCATCAAGTGAACAAGGTCAAGAGCAGTCCAATGTCATTGCAACTCGCAAAATTCAGGATCAAGAAGTTGGAGAAAAACCTTCAAGACTTAATACTAAATCAGTATCCTATTCTCCAGCTGTGAAGAATGATTTGTCTAGACTATATGAAAGTAATTATTTATATGAAAATATAATGCCATCATCAAAAGAAAAATCAGCTAATCAATCTTCTAATTCTAGTGACAAACTTTCTGATGGATTAGCTATTTCTTCTAGTTTATTAATAGAGCAAAGTAAAAATTTTCCGACAAATGTGAATGAAAGTACCAAAGGTTCAGGCGAAATGGACAAAACAAATCCAAATGAAATCAGTGATAGTAATTTAGAAATAGAGAAGCCCAATGATAAAAACACTATTTCAAAGCAAGCTGCAGAAGAGCAGGCTGAGAAGAACCCTGCAATAATCGAGTCCAATGAAGAACCCATAGATATTGCCAAGCAAAATCCTAAGTCAAGATTTTCATTGTCAGTTCTGTTGGCTTATGGTTTATTTGCTGCTCATATGAATGGATCAGATCAATTTGTGCGAGCCAGAAATATTACAGAAAAACCATTGGAATGTATTTCCTCAAAAATTCTGTTAAACACAAAAATTGCAAATTCTTGGAGCTTGTCAACTGGAATTGGACTGGAAAAATATAATACGCGTTTTACTCAAAGTTTTGTTGACACTAGTTTGGTGACTTACTCAGGTGAGACGATAAGAATTCGCAGGTCTTCTACAGGACAAGAAACGTATTTATTAGGTGATGTAAAGGGTATTAGGACATCAAGTGTAAATCGAAAATTGTACAATTCAATTAGCTATTATTCAATTCCAGTTTACTTGAATTATACCAAGCAGCTCAGCTCTCGAATTAGTATCATGCCTACATTGGGATTGAATATCAACTTTTTTAATCAATCGAGTGGAAGTATTGTGCAATCAGAAGAGTATGATATATTGCTACAAGATTATAAAAATGTTTTTAAGAATTCTATTCCTTCATGCAACGTATTTTTAGGATTGGGAGTAGTATATAATGTAAATCAAAACGTTCATTTTAATTTTGGTATTAGTGGATCCAATCAGATCCTTTTAAAGAAGTTATCCGATAATTATCAACCAGATCGTTTTACGAATTATGGAATATATTCTGGATTGACTTTTAAATTTTAATAAAAAAAAAAGAGACTGAAATAAACGTTCAGCCTCTCCGATTAACAAGTAATCTTTTCAAAAACTTTATAAAATTATTTTATTATGTTGACATTTAAACAAATTTATTTTAAAAATTGGTGTTTTTTACTTTTTTTCCTTGGTTTGGGGGTATTTAGCTCGAATATACTCCAAGCTCAGAATTGTAATCCAGATATAGAAGCACCTATTTTACTGGGAAAATCTCCATACACTCTAAATTTGGACAATGGAGTAAGTTATAATCTAAAGGCTAAAGAGCTAGTTGCTTATGCTATTGATGATTGTACACCTGTGGATCAAATTCGAATTAGTTATTCACAGAATGTATCTGATACCGTGAAATCATTGATTGGTTCTGGTGTTAATACTTCACAGCAAATTACTGTTTACGCTACTGATTTAGCAGGAAATAGTAGCTTTACAAAAGCTGAATTAAAAATCGAATCTTGTAGCAATAGTATAACCTGTAATGATTGGGTAAAGTTGACCGTACCTGTTGGTGGCGTCATTATTCCGACAGTTGACATGTTTCTTGAGGGTAATTATTGTAAGAACAGAAGTTTTTCTCTATTATATAAGGATGCAACTGGATCTTACCAACCTTTAGTGTTGATTGATCATAGCTTTCCGAAGCAGTTTCAATATATGGTTGTGGATAATGTGAACCAAAATAAGTGTTGGGGTTTAGTTGAGCTGTTTGCTTCAACTTGTGATCAATTGAATGGTTTTGATTTTTACTGCATTAATCTTTCATTAAATTGCATCGTTGATAATAAACCTGAGCATCTAGGCTACCCTTTGACTTCTGAATACAGTGTAAAAGAAAATTTAGGTTCTGGTGTGTTTAAAGTAAATTTGAAAGGCACGAATTGTACATTAAATATGAGTTATAAAGATAGTATAACTGTATCTAGCTGTGCAGAACCAAATATTACCTTACTTAGAACATGGAGTGCTGAAAGACCTAATGGATCTATCGCATCTTGCCTTCAAGTCATCACTATTGACAGGAAATTAGATACCTTATTTCAAAATTTAGCAGACAGAGATTATAATTGTAAGCAAAGCTATGAGAGATTGTCAGGCGATATTCCTTCCCCTAATGCATCTGGTTATCCTGTTTCTGATATTTGTTCAGGACAATTACTTGGAATGAATTATACGGATCAGATAATTAATGTAAATGATCCTTGTGGTGTAAAAGTTAAAGTTGTTCGCGAATGGAAGATTCTTGATTGGTGTACTGGTCAAATGTATCTAAAAAATCAAGTGATTAGGGTATTTTGTAGCGAAGATACTATTCGTCCAATTCCAGTTTGTTTAAGCCTAGTGACTGTTTTATTGGATGTGAATGGTGTAGCTATAGTATATCCAAGCGATTTTGATAAGAATAGTACCGATAATTGTTCAAAAGTTACATTCTCATTTGATTCAAGTGGGCTTGTAAATGTGCACACATTTGGAGTAAATGATGCTGGAAAAACAATTGACTTAGTGTTATGGGTTACAGACGCTGCTGGTAACAAGGACTATTGTAATATTCAGGTTAGTGTTATAGGGAATGGTAGCAACATAGGTAGAAAAAATATTGTAAGTGGAGTGGCAAGATCTTATGAATTAACACCATTAAATCAATTTGGAAATTATCACCGTTTTGCACTTAATTATGGTGGGAATAAGTATCAATTGGATAAGTGTTCAGCACCTCAAGGAACAAGTGGGACAAATTATAATTTATGCATCGATAGTGCGAATCAATTGACCACTGGAAAGTTAATTATTTCAGAAAATGCACAACAAGTTTACAATGGTGTGAGTACACTTGATTTTGTCATGATATTGAAAGCCTTATTCGGTATTCAGGGGTTAAATTTTTATCAAAGAATCGCAGCAGATGTAGATTGTGATGGTACGTTGACAGCATTCGATTTATTTGATGTAAGAAAATTAATTTTAGGATTGCGCAATGATTTTAAATGCGGATCTTGGAAGTACTATAATACAGACTCATTGAATCCAAAAGAAATTTCAACTATTGACATCAATTTGCCAAAATATGATTTTGATTTTGTTCCAGTAAAAATAGGTGATTTAAATCAATCAGCTACAAAGTTAAAAAGTGAAGTGAATGAAGTTCGCAACGGATCTGAGTTTAAATTTACAGTAGATGATTTTGAAATGCAAAAGGGGAATACATATTATGTTTGGCTAAGAGCAGAACAGTTGTATTCAATATATGCATTGCAAATTGGACAAATATTTGACCCATCTAAAGTAGAAATTATAGAATTGAGTTCTCCATTGCAAGGTATCCAAAAAGATGTTGATTATGTCATCAATCCAAGAGATTGGAGAGGATTGTTGATGGATTCTGATGCTAATAAATTTTCTATAAATGGTGGATTTTTAAAAATCAAAATGAAGGCTCTTGCGAATGGTCGAGTTTCATCTGCCTTGTTTAATGATCCTGCACCGTTTCCAATATTGGTAATTGATGAAAATATCACTTTAGCAGAGACAAAGATTGTGTCAAAAACCGTTACAAGTAATGAAGAATTCCTAGATAACAAATTGTCTGTAGAAATTTCACCTAATCCATTTAGTGAATCTTTAAATCTTATCATCAATTCTACATCAAATGAAGATATGAATATTCAAGTGAATTCAATTGAAGGTAAGCAAATTTATAGCCGATTATTTAAAATGAATGAAGGTGTAAATGAAGTTTCTCTTGACGAGGCACTATTTCCAAATCAAGGCGTTTATTTCATCAATGTGGAATCACAAAGCATGAAAACAGTTAAGCGAGTAATCAAAAATTAATCGTTAGATGTAGTTAGTTCTGAAGAGTTGCGAGAATTCGCAACTCTTTTTTTTTGTGCGCCATCAAACCAAATGAACTGTCTCTTGTTTATTTCAAAAAATTCATTTTGTCTAAAGATTTTACCGAATTTCTATCTTATTTTCAAGAGCTAACATTGCCCATTGTGTTCCAAGAAGGCTCTGAGCATGAATACTCTATGAAGAACGATGCCTTGCCTGATAAGTGCATCGATCAGTTTATTTTACCTTCAATGGATTTTGAAGCAGATGATATGACAGAGTTTGTACCTTGTGGATTTTGGAAGACAACGCATGGTCAGATCGTAGTGATTATCTGGTGTGCAAGATTGTTGCGTTATTCATTTTTTGCGATTATATTTGATATCAATGGTAAAGCATATGAAAGTATGGAAATCGCAGGATTTTTTACAGATGGAGAATATCTCATCCGACGAATGGTGAATATCGATCTCGATGATACATTTTACATTGTGGAAGGCGCACACCTTATAGACGAAAAAGAATTTGACATCTCGAAAACACGAAAGATCGTTGCAGAGATCATGCCCGATGGTCGTATTGCTAAGATGGTGAGTTAGTTTTTTAATTAGTTAATTAGTTAATGTGAGAATTAGTTAATGAGAGAATTAGTTAATTTGCAAATCTGCAAATTTGAAAATGTGCAAATGGAAGGAATGGATATAATGTTTGAAAATTTATTTCTACTAGCTCCAGAGGAGCGACCTGTTTATAGAGAGGATTTAGGTAGGTTATTACGAAATATTTTAGCTGGGTTATTCGGCATATGAGTATTGAAAGATTCTTTTATTAAATACCTATATTCAAGTTTATTCGATAAAATATTCCTGCTTTGATATAATTTTTTTATATTTGCAATAGTTGAGTCTTAACTAAATCACTATAATAATTCAACTAAATGAAACGTACTTTCAATATAGTTATTTTATTGCTGAGTACTATTTCAATCTATTCCCAAAAGTACGATTATGCTTGGCCCATGGGTTATGATAAGCCTTCTAATCAAGGATGGGGTCTTTCCAGTTTAGATTTCAGCTCTGGTCATGTTCAAAAAAAATTTCTTTATGAGATACCAAATATTCGGATTGGATATACAGCAAGTTTTATAAATAATGGCAATGGAAATTTAATTTTAATGTCTAATGGATGTTCCATCATGGATGGGAATGGCAAAAATATTTTAAATGGAGATAGTTTGAATCCAGGTAGGATTTTTAATTCTTATTGTAAATTTGGAAGTTACCAATCTTACCCTGTTATAAGTGGCAACTTTTTTATAACCAGCAAGTCTTGGGGTGAAACTTATTTATTGATTCATCAATCAAGTTTGCCTGATAATTCTATTAAAGATTTTGTAGGGGATCATATTTATTTCTCTATTGTTGAAAGAAATGCGCAGGGCAACTTTTATGTATCTAAGAAAAATCAAGACATAAGTACAGCTTATTCTATGATTACCACCTTAAGTGCTGTAGAGCATCCAGATGGAGAGCACTGGTGGATACATTTCAGAGCCTATCAAGGCAATAGGCATCATTTGGTACTTATAGGAAAGAAGGGTATCGTACAGAGAGACAGTCAAGAACTTGGAGCTACAATTAGAAGTACAAATGATCCAGCTTGCCTTCAGCCAAGATTTAGTCCAGATGGTAAAAAATATGTTTTTGCCACTAAAGCTAGTGGTATAGAGATTTATGATTTTGATCGCACAATAGGTAAATTATCCGTTCCAAAAACAATCCGAACTTATGATGATTCTATTAGTTGTGATGGCTTTTGTTTTTCATCTAATAGTAAGTTATTTTACTATACAAAAGATACTTTTGTTTTTCAAGTCAATTTGGAAGATACTACTTTGACATCTACAGAAGTGGGCATTGCATGGGGAACAGATGATAATGGCTGGCCATACGTGGCAGGACTTATGCATTTGGGACCTGATTGTAGGATCTATGTGTCTCCATCCTCTACACAACGAAGGATGCATGTGATACATCATCCGAATGTAATAGGTGTGGGCTGTGGATTTGAAAAGTCAGCGATAATCATGCCTACACGAATTCGTTTTGCTGTACCAAATTTTATGCAGTTTCGAAGTACAGGAGGAGCACAACTTTGTGATAGTAGTATTCAATGGTTCACCACTAGTATTGATGATCCAACAATAATGTCAGGATTAAAGATCTATCCCAACCCAGCCTCAGATATATTGTGGTTGAGGATAGAACGCATTGGAGCATCAAAGCATGTATTGGTATTTGATCTGAATGGTAAAGAGATAAGAAAATATCCTATTGTGGAAGGTGTCACGAACATCCCAACTGGGGAGATCGAAAATGGATTTTACATCTTGACATCAGATGATAAATCTTGGTCGAGAAAAGTAGTGATTCAACACTGAGTTATTTAATTTGCAAATTTGAAAATTTGCAAATTTGCAAATAATTTGTGTTGCGATTTAAGTCCTCCCTTTTCAAGGGAGGATTTAGGTGGGTTAGTACGAAATGCTTTAGGAGGTTTATTGCATCATGTAAATCCAAATCAGCGAAATCAAATAATCCGTTTAATCCGTGATTCAGAAACCATATAATTCGTGATTTAGACACCATTAAACCTGTGATTCAGAAATGATCACCTAATCTCCAAAATCTTGTGCGTTTGTAAGCTCAATTTCCATTTAGGATTGGAGAGGCAATAGTCAAGAGCAAGTTTCATATTTTCTTTTAGGGTAGGAGAGTCCATCGGTTGAATATAGAAATTCTCAAAATCCAAATGTTCATATTCTGAAGGATGGATGGCTGATTGAGGGAATACGAATTTCAGTTCATTACCTTTAGTTACTTCGATGACTGTATTTGGTTTTGGACTCATACAGATCCAATCTATTCCAGCGGGGACAGGGATCGTTCCATTGGTTTCAATGGCGATGGTGAATTGTTTCTCATGAAGACATTCTATCAATACTTCATCCAATTGTAGCAATGGTTCACCTCCTGTACAAATGACATATCTGTTTGTTATATTATTTTTTGGCCATAGTTGTTCGAGGGTATTTACTAATGACTTGGCATCAGGATATTTTCCTCCAAAGCTGCCATCAGTGCCTACAAAATCTGTGTCACAAAAACTACAAATCGCATTGGCTCGATCTTGCTCTCGACCATTCCATAGATTGCATCCTGCAAATCGTAAGAAGATCGCTGGTCTGCCCGATTGAGCACCTTCACCTTGTAGTGAATAAAATATTTCTTTTACTGAATACAAAATAATTATTGTAAGACTAGTTGATCCAAAGCCAAAAATAGTTTTTGGATTTGAGTAAAAAAAGATGTAGGAAATACTTTTTGAACATTGCCCATCTCATCTAGAAAAAATAATCTTGGCACTCCTATCTCTACACCATATACCGCTTCACTAAGCATCTTGCTATTGGGAATAATATGGATATTTTTTACCTGCTCTTTTGTCAAATGTTCAAGTTCATTTTTCATATCATCGACAAAAAAAATGATTTTAATTCTTTTGGTTTGAGAGCTTGTCCATTGATTGAATTGATCGAGTAGCTCTATATTTTTACCATCTTTGAAGTTGCAAAATACCATGCATGTTTTTATACCTTGGTATTCATTAATTTCAACTTTGTTGCCAAAGATGTCATCTGCGATAATTGGAGTAACTGGACCACCTTCGAATTGACGAATCATGGCCTCTACAGGGGGCGAGAATTTTTCTTCTTCTATGAGGAAGTGGGGATTATTTGATTCATTTTGAGCCGTCAAGCTGAGGTGAATAAATAATAAAAATAATGGATATAACAACTTCATTCCGCCAAATTATCTTGTCAAAACAGCATTTAGCTCATTAAAGTTCACAATACTAAAATCTGGACTAATATCCTTGAAGGCTTGTAGATTGAACTCATGCCTTTTTCCAACAGAAATACAGCCCACTTTTTTGGCTGCTGCGATATCTGAATCACTGTCTCCAATAAAATAGGACTGTTCAAAACTTAGATCTGGAAAATCTTTTTTAGCTTCAATAAGCATCCCCGCATTAGGTTTTCTGCAATCACAGAGCTTTGATGCAAGATGTGGACAATAATAAATTTTAGTAATGTTGACACCAAATGATTCAAGCCCTAATCTCATTTGCTCGTGAATTTGATCTAGTTCATCGCTAGTGATGATTCCTTTCTCGATGCATTGTTGATTAGTGATGACAAAAACATAATCAAAGTATGAACAAATCTGAGCTAAATCAGACTTGACATCATCACAGAAAGTAAATTCATCCCAATTCTTAACATAATCGTTCACTAATAGCTTATTAATGACGCCATCTCTGTCTAAGAACAATGCTCTTTTTGTGCTTTTTTCAAATTTTTTAAATAGATTTTGAGCTTCGAAATAATCATGTTCTACTCCAATATCTATAAAAAAATCATTAAAAATTATTGTCCCAATATTGAGTGTATTGAGCTTTATTTCTAGCAGGTCTTTTTCAAATGAAAAAGCTTTATTTTTACTATAACTATCGAATATTTCTTTGCGAATATAATATATACCGCCATTGATATAGCCTTCTTCAATTGTTGCTTTCTCGCAAAATCCAGTTATCCTATTGTCAGAATTAAATTGTATAGTCCCATAGCGATATGGCTTCACCATGTGTTTGGACGCGATACAAATTTGGAAATGATGCTCTATTGCAAATAGTTCCAATGAATCGATGTCTATAGGGAAATAGGTATCCGCATTAAATACAAAAAAAGCATTTGATTTGACGAGGTCGATAGCATTCAATATTGCCCCACCTGTACCAAGTGGTGTCTCTTCTTCTGCATAGCTAATTGTGAGTTGCGGATAGTTGATACTTAAATATTTTTTTAGCTCTTCTTTCTTATGCGATACAGCAAAAATAAAATGTTCAACTTTTTGTGCAATCAAATATTCGAGCATATATTCTAAAAATGGTCTGCCATTAATCGGCGCCAAAGCTTTAGGTAAGTCGGGAACTAAATGTTGTAATCTAGTGCCTAAACCTCCAGCAAGAATTATTGCTTCGCGCATGAGTTTATATATTGAAATATTTTTCTTCTACCAGTTGGCACATGATATGTCCGATCAGGATATGACACTCTTGTATACGCGGTGTGTCTTTTGATTTGACATCAAATAAAAAATCTGAATATGCCGCCATCTTTCCTCCGCCTTCACCTGTGAAACTTGCCGTGATCATTTTTTTTGACTTAGCGGATTCCAATGCTAGGAGTACATTTTTGGAATTGCCTGATGTGCTTATTCCTATGAGTACATCATTTTCTTGACCTATTCCTGCTATCATTCTCTGATACACGACATCATAGCTATAATCATTTGCTACAGCAGTGAGATATGATGTATTGACATGGAGCGCTTCGGCGGCCAATGCAGGTCTAACGGTATAAAATCGACCAGAAAGTTCAGCGGCTAGATGTTGTGCATCTGCAGCAGAACCGCCATTTCCACAGAAATAAACTTTTTTATTAGCCTTCAAAGACTGAACGATTAGATCTGCAAGTTGATCAATTTTTGTATAGAAATTGATGTCTTGTAGTAATGCTGTTTTTACATTTATTGATTCTTGTATTATTGCTTTAATCTTTTCCATAAACATTTTATTTTCCAGCTCTCCAGCTATTTGCGCCTACTGTTGTAAATTGATAATTCAAAAAATAACCTTTAAAATTTTCTAAGGCTTTGATTACTTTATATCTTGTATTGCCAGGACAATAGAAGAACATAAATCCGCCTCCACCAGCACCAGAAATTTTACCTCCTGTAGCGCCACCTTGGATAGCAGCATCATAGATTTCTTCCAGCATGGTATTGCTTATATTTTGAGCCATTTGTTTTTTCTGTCGAAATCCAAAATCCAGAATTCTTCCTATCTCATCCAGTTGTCCTTTTAGTAGTGCTTCCTTCATCCAATTGGCTTGATCTTTTAATTGATGCATGGCTTCGATAGAGCTCGTGTTTTTTTCTTTTACATTTTTTTGTTGCTCTTGAATGATAGCTGATGAACTTCGACTAGAAGATGTGAAGAAGAGAACGATATTATTTTCAAGTTCATGAAGATATTCTCTTTTTATTCGAAGTGGATTGACGATCACTTTGTCATTGGCATAAAATTCCATGAAGTTGACTCCTCCAAATGTAGCTGCATATTGATCTTGTTTTCCTCCAGCCAATTTTAGATCATTTCTCTCGATGTCAAATGCAAGATGCGCGATGTCATAATCTCCAAATGGTAGACTCAAATACTCAGTAAAAGCTTTAAGTATTGATACCATCAAAGTACTAGAAGTACCTAGTCCAGATCCAGCTGGTACATCCATAGATGTGGTCAATCGGATTCCTGTATTTTCTTTTATAAATTTTTCTTTTAATAATCGATTATATATGCCTACTTGTAGATCTAGAGCAGTTCCAGTTTTGATTTCTTCGCCGCTAGGAAATTCAAGCGTACATGCTTGATCTATTGATTCAAAAATGACCTTTGGTTCATTCAATAATTCTAAACTCGTATGAGCATAAAATGAGATCGTCGCATTAAGGATAGCGCCGCCATATAATTCACTATAGGGACTCACATCAGTGCCTCCTCCTGCCAAGCCTATTCGAAATGGTGCTTTACTTCTATAAATCATCATTGTCTTATGAAATGCAAAATTACGAATTTGAATGAATAATTATAATATGATCAAGATATATATACAATTTAAATCTAATGTATCAATCGGTCTGATCCAACATTTTTCTCAGATACAAAATGCTTTCAGGCCCCATATGAAATATTAAGTCTAATATGGATAGATTGTTTAGAAATTGATTTTCCTTTTCATAAACCTGATAGTAGGGGATTGTGTCCATTGGATTATTGAACTTTATCTTGTTGTAGAACGATGTCTCTGCATTTTTCTCAAAATCTGTTGTGTGCTCAATTGTAATAGGAATTTTTAGCATATTACATATTTCAAGAATGATATTCTTATTGTATTGGAATAAAGATTTTTCATTTGATAACAACAGTTCCTTTATTTCATCCTTGTAATAAATGAAATAAGGGCTCTTCCCATAACTACTGCAGATGCTATTCCAATGTTGACTTTGCCAATTGTGGTCAGATGATATGATGACGTCTCTTATGGATTGCTGTTCATTTTTTCCTTTAGAGAGAGGAATGCTTAAGTTTAAGATCCCCTTTTGTGATCCGATGCAATATCGATTTCGGTAGGATCTTTTTTGATAGTTTTCGTTTGCTTCCAGAGTCAGTCCTTTATGTTTGAGGATAAGGGTAAAATATTGAATATTGGGGAATACATGTGTTTCAATGATAGGGAACTTGTACTTTTGCGAAAGATCAGACATTTATGATTCGAGATTCAATGATTTTGCAAAGATATTTAGAAAAACATGCACTTCATCCGTCTTTATTAGATCCATTGCTTTTTTCATCGATAGAGACTATTGTAGTCATTCCCGCACTGATGGAAGATCATTTGGAGTCATGTTTGCTTTCTTTAGCTGAAAATGAGGATATTGATTTTAGCAAGTTGGCTGTAATTTGTTTGTTAAATTATAAAGAACACTATGCAGAGGAGAGGCATGTACAAAAATTTTATGAATCACAATTGAAAGCTTTAACTGCCTTACAATCCACATTACCTTATACCCTTGGTATCCTTGGCCCGATGGAGCTCAAAGGTAAAAATGCAGGGGTAGGAATGGCAAGGAAGATATTAATGGATGAGGCAATACGGATATTCTGTTATTGGAATAAATCTAATGCGATCATCATTAACTTAGATGGTGACTGTCTTGTCTCTAGGCATTATCTATTTAAAATAAAGGGTTATTTTAATAATGCAAATGCAAAGCCTGCTGTCAGCATCGGGTTCAAGCATCGATTTGATGGTTTAAGTTCAGCCGAGAAGGAAGCTGGTAAGATCTATGAGTTTCATTTGAATGATTATGTTAGAAAACAAAAGAAATATGAATATGAATTTGCATTTCATACTTTGGGATCTTGTTTTGCAGTTCAAGCAGAAGCCTACTGCAGACAAGGAGGTATGAATCAAAAACAAGCTGGGGAAGATTTTTATTTTTTGCATAAATTTTCAATGCTGGACCTCCTCGGAGAAATTGATGAGGCGCTGGTCTATCCTTTAGCTAGGGTTTCAGATAGAGTGCCTTTTGGCACAGGAAGGGCAGTAAGCCAAATCGTTAATGGGAAAGTATGGACAAGTTATAATGAGGAAGCAATCAAAGTTTTTGTTCAATTAAGTCAGGATATTGATTCACTTTATGAGGCAGATGACGAACGATATGCGGAATTCTTATCTAAACTCAATATTCCATTGCAAAAATTTCTTGAAAATGCTCAATTAGATCAGGTTTTTAATGAAAATAGAAGGAATACTGCAGACATCCTCAGCTTTAAAAAGAGGATGAAGCGGTATTTTTCTCCTTTTTTATTGATGAAATGGCTGCATTTTGCTCGAGAAAATGGCTTTCCAGATGAAGAAATAGGATTATTTATGATTTAAATTAAAAAATAATACATAAATGAAACATTTTAAGATAAAAATACGTTACAACCACATATAGGAAGCTATATCATTGGATTGTCAGACATTTTTATTTACTTATTGACATTATTGAAAACAATATTTTCTCTTGTAAATTGTAAGCGCTCTTACACACCAATACCTTCTTGGTCAAATTTTTTTATTTTTTTTATATGAATATTTATATTTCAAACCTTAGTTTTAACGTCCAGGATGACGATTTAAGACAATTATTTACAGAATTTGGTGAGATTAGTTCTGCCAAAGTGATTATGGATCGCGAAAGTGGGAAATCCAGAGGATTCGGTTTTGTTGAAATGCCGAACGATGAAGAAGGTCAAAAAGCAATTGCTGAATTAGATCAATGTGAGTACGACGGAAAAACAATTAATGTGAACGTTGCAAAACCTAGAGAAGACAAACCACGTACATTCAATCGTGGAGGCGGCGGTGGCGGCTTCCGTGGTGGAAGTGGAGGTGGAAACCGTGGAGGTGGAAACCGTGACGGTGGTGGATTTAAAAAGAGATTTTAATCCTCACACAAGAAAAACAAAAAAAAGCCATGACGAAAGTTGTGGCTTTTTTATTTTTTGATGCTTTGAGAAATTATAAATCTAACCAATAATTTAGCTTCAATGCTATTGAATAATTTCTTGCTTGATTTTGTTCCCCAAATCTGAATCGCGATGTATTGTAGTCATCAACAAATACCAAGAAAACATCCGATAGTGGTGCAAAATTCCATTGTAATTTGGAATTGAAGGTGAAGCGATTTTGCTGATCTAAGTATTGGATAAAATTGGTGAAAAATAATTTTTTGCTGAGAAAAAATTCTGCTTTGATAGCCAGTCTATTGAATTGGTCCTCGCCATAGCCTTCTTTTAGTTTGATTAAATCTAAATTATAACTTATCCCAAAATTGGCTTTAGGCTGGATACGATAATTGATTCCTATATTGGTAGATAATTTTGTACCATTATAAAATCCACCATAAGACATTTCTACGTTATAATTAAATTTATTTCTATTAGAACTGCTATATTCAAAATCAATGTAGCTAAAATTATAATTTTTTGCTTCAAGATTTTTTGATTGTTCGTCATTCACAAATTTAAATGGATATGGCAAATTCACAGCTTCATTGTTGAGACTTAAATTTGAAGTATTCCCATTTTTCATTTCTAAAAATATTCCAGTTTCGGTTCGTCGCTCATTGAAACTAAAATCAGGATTGAAGACGATAAAATTCTCAGCATATATTCCTGCTAGATTAAATTTTGAAGCTTCTGAATAATATTTTTTATATGTTATATTTTGAAAATTTTGATGGAAACCTCTTCGTATGACAGAATCTCGTTCAGCGTCATAATTGTCGATGCGCAATACATATCCCATGTCTGTATAATAATTTGTGCCTACTGAAGAGATATCAAAGATCGCCTCTATGTGTTTGCTATTATACACAATTCCTGAAAGCAAAAAATAATTGTTGTGATTATAATATTTCTTGAAAGAATTGCTTAGTCCAGACCATACCAGTATCGATCCATCTTTGTTGATGTAAGTGAATTCGAGTGCAGCATTTCTACCATACTTATCCTCAGATTTATCACCTATATTTTGTTTGTTTAGAAATATTGCTTTTACCCTTGATCTAGACCATAAATTTTGATATAGCGTTGCAGCAGAATAATTTGCTGCATCTGTATTTTTTGTTTTTGCAGTAGTCATATTCAATAGTCCCAATCGAAGCTTTGGATTTATGTTACCTGTAAGTCTCGCTCCTGCGATGATTGGAATCGTGCGTCCATTCCTATCAAGGCCAATTGTTCTAGAGAAAAAAGGTTTGATCGAGCCAGTGCCATAGGATCCGAATAAGTCTGAATTATCTATAAAGAATGTTCTATTCTCTGGAAAAAAAATGGAGAACCTTGATAAATTGGTGGTTTGTTGATCGAGCTCTGTTTGTGAAAAATCAGGATTTGCAGTAAGATCTAAATTAAAGTTAGTTCCGATGCTGTGTTTCGTTTGAATACCTACAGAAATAGCTTTGCCTTCTTGAGTTGGATATTCATATAAACCTTTAATGTAGGGGATAATATTGGATTGTGTTTTTTTTGATTTCGGCAATTCTTTGAATTCCAAATTCCCCAAATATCCTATATCGGTTCCTTCAAATTGCAGTGGTACTTTATTCCAAACATGAAATTGAGAAATACCTGAAAGATTTCTAACGAAATTGATTCCCCAGTTCACATTTTTAGTATTGAATTTCAAGATTTTGAATGGAATTTTGAATTCAGCTATCCAACCACTATCATGTTGTTCAGTTTTAACAGTCCACTTGGCATCCCATTCAAAAGTTAGGCTCATTGAAGTGAGAATTGCTTCGCTTTGTACACCTGTAGAACTGCAACCAATTAAATACCCAGCTGACTTGTTTTGATATGGATCAAATAAAATAGAAATCCCATCGGAGTCAAAAAAATCTTGATCTCGTTTAAGCGTTTGAATTACATTTTTATGCTTTTGTGTGCAATTAATACCTATATAAATATTAGAATGATCATATAATATTTTAAATGTTGTATTTGGATTCGCCTTAGGAATAACCAGAGGATACTTTTGGTAAAAGTCAGTATAAACTGTTGCGTCTTGCCACTCAGATTCATCAAGTTTACCATCTATTTTTATTTCATTATGGATAAATGTCGCTTGACAATTTCTTCTTTCTATACTATCTTTTTGAGCGGTAAGCATTCCATAAATGGCGAGTTGGAAAATAATGACTAGCCATTTTGTTGAATAAAAATGTCCGCTTTGAGCGGACATTTTTGAGAGTATTTTTAATTTTTTCAATTTAGAATTTTGTAAATCTTGCTGTTTTGATCCTTCCAGATTCATCTGCTATTTTTAAAATATAGAGACCTGCAGATAAAAACTCAACAGGAACTTCCATACTTGCATTGCCTACATGAAAAGATTCCTTTTTATTCAGAAGTTCGCTCCCTAATTCATTTAGTATAGATAAACTGCCATTAAACGGTTTTTCAATACCCATCTCAATACGTAAAACATCATTTACTAAATTTGGATTGATCTGTAGAGAAGTGATGTCTGTTAAATCTTCGGTCGCGACAGCGGGACCTAATACCCAAGTTTCTGTATGCTCGATAGTATTATTGCTATTTTTATTGAAAACTTGACCACTTGCAGGCCAGTTTGCATTATTGAACTGGTGTTGTAAATTAATATTTCTTGTCGAAAAACCATCAGTTGAGTTTCCAGAATATTTTATCGTGATTTCTATTGTTTTTCCTCTTTGAGCTGTGAGGTCAATTTTATTTGTGATATAACATACCAAATTGGTATCGCCTATGCTTTGGATGTATAAATTATTGTTTGCACCAAGAATTCTAGCATTTTCAAGCATTCTACCTTCAAATGTCCCTACACTAATATTATTGCCATAATAAGGACTTTTGCATGTCGTACATCCACCTGCTCCAGCGCAAGTGCTGAAATTGCGATTCGTGGCGCAGCCATCTACGAATGTTGCATTAGCAAAAGTAGCAGGGTGAGTAGTAGTAGGCTCACCTAATACATAAACAGGATTTGTAGCTGATTGCCCTATAATTCCCACTTTTATATAATCAAGTGTGATTTGACCCTTATGTCTTTGATCTTGGCCATTGCCATCAAGAACAGGATTTACTTTTGAGTTTTTTCCACAAAACTTTAACTGTAAAGTTTGAGCATAGGTCAATTGAAAAAAAGCAAAGAGGAGTACGGTAAATAAATATCTCATATTTTTAGATTTTTGGCTAAGATATAGGGAATTAATGTAATATCATTTTTTTTTATTAAAAATTGATAATTCTTTCACCTTCAAAACAAAATTTTGAATAAAAGACTTTTTACTCTTTTAATCATAAAAATTTTATTAATCTCAAGTTAAAATTTTTTGAAGAAAATTAAATTCTAATAAAAAATTAATTTGTTTGTGCAGCCTTTATTTTGACTTGATTGAATAATCAAATTACATTTCTTTTATGCTTTTTTCAATGATTGAAATGGCAGCTTTTATTTGAGATTCATTAATTATAAGTGGGGGAGCAAATCGAATAATATTGCCATGAGTTGGCTTGGCTAATAAACCATTTTTTGCCATTTTCATGCAAAGGTTCCATGCATAATCATCGCCTTCTACTGTGTTCAACTCCATTGCATTCAGTAGTCCTTTTCCTCTTATTTCTTTAATGATTGAAAACTGTGTTTTTACTTCTTCAAGCAGATGTCGAAATAGAGAACCCATTTCTTGAGCATTTTCTGAAAGCTGTTCATCTAGTAATACTTTAAGAGATTCAATAGAAACTGCACAGGCAAGTGGATTTCCTCCATAGGTGGATCCATGCTCACCAGGTTTAATACATAGCATGATCTCATCATCAGCCAATACAGCAGAGACAGGCATCATGCCACCTGAAAGGGCTTTGCCCAATAAGACTAAGTCTGGTCTAATACCCAGATGATCACAGGCAAGTAGTCGGCCAGTGCGACACAGTCCAGTTTGGATTTCATCAGCTATGAATAGAATGTTTTTGCTTTGCATTTTGCGAAAAGATCTTGCATGAATTTATCTGATGGGACAATAATTCCTGCTTCGCCTTGGATCGGTTCTATCAAAATTGCAGCAATATTTGGTTCTAGAAATGCAGTATCGATGGCCTCAATGTCGTTGTAATTCAATTTGATAATTCCAGGTACAAAAGGTCCAAAACCCTTGTATGAGCTAGGGTCATTTGAAGCTGATATTGCTGTCATCGTACGTCCATGAAAATTGCCATTAAAGACGATGATCTTAGCTTCATTTTCTGGAATTCCTTTTTTAGTATAAGCCCATTTTCTTGCCAATTTTACAGCAGTTTCTACTGCTTCAGCGCCTGTATTCATCGGCAATAATTTGTCATAGGCAAATATGTCATGAACCAGTTTTTCAAATTCTCCCAAAGAGGAATTATAAAAAGCGCGTGATGTGAGGGTTAATTTCTTTGCTTGTTCTATCAGTGCATTCACGATACGCGGATGACAATGTCCTTGGTTGACAGCAGAATAAGCTGATAAAAAATCCAGATATTGCTTGCCTTCTACATCCCACACAAAAACGCCTTGAGCCCTATCTAGGACTACAGGCAATGGATGATAATTATGCGCTCCGTACTTATCTTCCAATGCAATATAATTGGAACTAATATTCTGTATTTGGCTAAGCATGATGGTTTATTTTTTTATCTAACGCTATTCAGCACTAATTTGTTTGTAAATATCGAGAACCTGAGGAATTAAAAAATGAGGCGGATAGTTATGAATTAAGATATCTGAATTTTTAATCAAGAAATCATTGCTATGCTGAGCTTCGATTCTTTTTAAAACTTCCTCTTTACTTATATTTTGTCTAGACAGCACCCTTTGAATACGGATATCAGGAGGTGCAATGATTGATATTATTTTATCCACTTTTTGGTTTTTTAGTGTGTCGAAAAGCAAAGCGGATTCTTTGAGGACAAATTTGCTTTTTTGATGTTGTAGCCATTCATTGAAATGGTGGCCAACTTCTGGATGAACGATGCCATTCAATTGGTTCAATTTAGTTTTATCGTGAAATACGATATTGGCAATATATTTTCTGTTTAATTCTCCTTTGATATAACTTTCTTCACCGAATAAATTTTTTATTTTTTGAATGATAATTGGATTATTATTCATTAAATATTTTGCTGCATCATCAGAAGAATAACAAGGTATGTCGAGTAATGAAAATATGAAAGCCACTGTGGATTTCCCACTGCCTATTCCTCCAGTAAGTCCTATGATATGCATATTATCCAATTTGATCTAATTCTTTAATTTCACAGCCAAAAATTTGCATAAAATTATCATTTGCATTGGATTTTTCAATTTTTGTTTTACAAATTTGAAAATAGTCGCTTATGTTTTTTTGAGAAATTTCAATAATCACATTCAGCTCATGGGTATCACTTGCTTTTGTTTCGATCAATCGCCCTTCGATTGTTTTTAATTGATTGATGAAGCTCTGAGCATTTTGATAAGAGCAGCTAATAGAATATAAAGATTTTGGATTGATCTCTAGTTGTTCGCATTTTTCAAGGCATAATTGAGCAGCTGATTTATAAGCTTTAATCAGACCACCTGCGCCAAGTAAAATACCACCAAAATACCGTACGACAAATACGACAATATTGGTGAATTGAAATTTATCTATTTGTCCAAGGATTGGCTTTCCTGCTGTTCCTGAAGGCTCGCCATCATCGACCATTCTATAATTATTTTGATCGAATCCAAGTCTGTAGGCATAACATATATGTCTCGATTTGGGATGTATTTTTTTTAATTCTTCAAGTTTCGTTTTTAATTCTTCAGTGGATTGAATTGAATATGCAAATGCTATAAATTTACTTGATTTTTCTACAATTTCTACTTGGTTAGATTTGCTAATAGTTTTGAATAACATAGTTTATAAAAATCTAGAAATAATATAAACAGCAATTAAAGCTAGGATTAATCCAATCGTTTTTTTTGTTGTGATTTTCTCTTTATATATCAATATTGAAATTAAAACAGAAAGTAAAATAACTGAACAATTCAAGACTGGAAAAACAATGGATCCTGGAATCTTTTGAGCGAGTGCAAGATTCATAAAAAAGATGGAAGCAAAATTTGGAATTGCTAGAAAAAAACCTGAAAAGAGGAGCTTTGATTTGAATTGAGGGTATTGCTTTTTAGCTAAGGCAAAGAGTAATCCAAAACAAAATGCCATAAAGAAAATCAAACTGGTGAATACAAGTCCATTTGAATTATCTCCAATCGATAGTTTGTTTTTATAAATAAATAGGATTTCAATAAATGTACTCGTTGCAGCAGCAAAGAAAATTGTCTTATTTAATTTTGCTATTTTCTCATCTGGACTGGTGAGAAAATATATCGCAAAGATTGAAATGAAGACGGCGAACATCTGTAACTTATTCAAATTTTCTCCAAGGAAAAATGCTACAATTACAGTAAATACAACAGACATCTTTTGAATCACTGTAGTCATGGCTAAACCATTAGTCTGGATGCTTTGAGCATACCAATTGAATCCTAAGATGAAAAGTGCTCCAAGTACAATGGCAATATAAAGGTCATCAAAATTAAAACCGTAATTGCTTGACATATTATAAAAAATAAAGCCAAATAGTGAACAGAAAAAGTAGTTCCATAAAATGATGTCAAAAACTGATAAATCACGTTTTTGGAATTCTTTAAATGCAAAGCCAAGGACGACTGTACATAAGATACTGATTATGATATAAAGCATTATAAGGGCAAATATAATTTGTTTTCTTTACAATTTGTTTTCCTTGAAGAAATGAATTGAAATATAGTGGATTATCGTGTTTGTGTGATATAATCTTCGATGAGTTGATTTAATTCAATAATGTATTCATGTTCTTCATCAGAGAATTTGATATTAGTTCTTTTCGAAATGGCTTTTTTGATTTTTTCTAATGCAGTCTTACTCGAAGGATTAGGATGTTTTTGATATTTAAGTATGGTTTCTTTGAGGAGTAATATGATATTGTCATCTACATTTTTCAGGTTTTGGTATTTGATGATTGATATTTTGTTTAGACGGTCGATAAAGTCATTTATTTTTATTTCTTTATTTTCATTAACTTTAATGACTATAGTCTCTCCAAATAAATCTCCAAGTCGTTGGCTGGCATTGCTTCCTTTAATCAATAAGATAGCAATAGTCCCAAAGCTTCCATAGATATCAATCATTCTAAACATCCATCGGGCTAAAAGTTGGATCACAGTTGGAGGATCTCCGTTCAGTTGTATAATTTTAAGATTGAGAGCGATTTTGCCAAAAGATCTACCTTTAAATGCAATTTCTTGTATTAATGAATAAAAAAAGAATATCAATACAAAAAAGTACATTAATGTTTCTATAAAATCACCTACATAGTAACGCTCTAGAAAAACCCCAAAGAAGATTATTCCATAAAATAGTGCAATGAGGATAATATAATCTATAGCAAATGCAAAAATCCGCAATTGTACTGGCGCTAGGGTAAAATCCAGTTTAACCTGCTGTGCTGTATTCAGTTCAATTAGTTTCACAATGCAAATGAAATTTTTTTGTGAAATTATAAAAATAATTTTATTTTTAAGCCGTGAAGGAGACACTTTTTATTGAAAAGAACAAAGATCGTTGGCAAAGGGCTGAAATATTGCTCAATGCGAAGCATCTACATGCTGAAGAACTCAGTCAATTATTGATCTCCATTACAGATGACCTAGCATATGCCAGAACATTTTATCCCAATCGTCTAATCAAGGTTTATCTAAATAATTTAACAAATTCAATATTTCAAAAAATTCATCATAAGAAAGCTAGGAAATTCAGCAGTTTGTTAGCATTTTGGACAGAGGATTTACCTCCTATCATTTGGGATTTGCGCAGAGAGTTGTTTTTTTCTTTTGTTGTTTTTGTTTTGATGTTTGGTATTGGTGTATTCAGTAGTATTTACAATAAGGAGTTTGTATTTGAAATATTGGGACACGAATATGTTTACCAGACATTAGAAAATATTAAAAAAGGAGATCCTATGGCGATCTATAAAGACTCTCAGGAAATTAATATGTTTATGGGAATTTCTATCAATAATGTCCGCGTTGCGATCATGTCTTATGTAAGTGGCATCGCAATGGGATTGGGGTCATTGATGGTATTGATTCAGAATGGAATAATGGTGGGTGTGTTTCAATATTTTTTTATTCATTATGGGCTAGGAGTTCATTCCGCAAGTACTATTTGGTTACATGGCACGATAGAAATATCTTGTATAATCATTTCGTGTGGTGCAGGATTTGCTCTAGGCTTGTCCTTGTTTTTTACAGGAAATTACTCTCGTTGGAATAGTTTTTTAAGGAAAGGTAAACAATCTTTTTTGTTGATGATAGGAATCATTCCTCTCATCCTTATGGCAGCATTTATTGAAGGCTATATTACGAGATATAGTTTTCTTCCTTTGATGGTTAAATTTCTACTCATCATTATTTGTCTTGCATTTGTGATTTATTTTTTCATTGTTCTTCCATATAAAAAAAGAAACAGCAAAACGAAGTTTGCAGTTCAACTCTCAAATTCTGACAATTCTGTAAGTGAAATTCCTCTGATGAGTAATATCTCTGAGAAATTAGTTTATATTTTTGATTTTTACAAAAGGAATGGGCTAAAGTATTTTTGGATTTGCTTTGCTTTTAGTATCTGTATCGTATGGACAAATAGTTTTGTAGATAAATCACCCTTTGATATAGACGAAATGGAAGGTAATTTGTATTATCGATGGTTGCAACTTGTGCTCAATTTATTCCAGGCTCTGCGATTTAATTCTTACCAAGAAGTGATCTTTTGTTCTGTTATTTTAGCTGTGCTTCATTTGTTTATTTTAATCCAAATAGGCAATAGTATTTCTTCTCGAAAGTATAATGTTCCTTTATTAATTAGAGATGTATTTTTGTTGGCATTGATTTATCTCTTATTTATTTCAAGTATTTATTTTTATTCATGGTTTATTGTACTGTTTATCATGTTTTTACCAGTAGTGTTTACGATGATATTCTCAAGGTTACATTATATGGAAAAATTTGATTTTTCTATTGGCCAGCATATAAATCTTTGCATGAAATATTTTTTTCCAATCTTATTGAATTTTTTATTGGTAATCTTTTATGTCCTTTTATTATTTATATTATTCAACTCTCAGATCGTTTATTTTATACATTCTGCATTAGCTACTATTATTGGGCATGACACTGGATCGGTGACAGAAAGAATCATGGAATTAATACCCAATATTATTCTATTTACCAGTCTTTACTTTAGCTTACCCATAGTAATACTGCTGTTATTTCTGAATCTCCAACAATATTTAGAAATAGAGCAAAGTAAATTTTTATTGGAACGAATTGAAGAAATATCACCTGAGAATGTATAAAGTTAATCTATTCTTGATATTGGGATTGCTCATATACATGATGTCTTGTGATGAGCAGAAACAGATTGAAGAAGCTAGGCAAAAAAGATTGTTTGAAGATTCTGCAGTTTTAAATGAGTCAAAATTAGATAGTCTTCAAAATGCGGAGACTCAGAATAACTTTGGCGAAATTTCCGATTCAATTAATTACAATGGAGGAGATGAAATAGAGTATCATGATGATGAGAATGGTGACGACCAGGAATATTCTAGTGGGTTTGTATTTCCATTAGATTCTTCAGATCCTATACTAAAACATGGACCCTCAATGAGAGAAATCGAGACTGAAAAATGGAAAGAGTTAAGTGAGGCAACCGATTATTCGGTGGAACCGAAACCGGAGAAGTCTGTGCAGAAACATGATTCAACTGATCCTGTATTTTTGACAGGGATTTTTAATATGATTAAGTATTTTAGCATCGCTGTATTTATTCTTCTTTTGCTTTGGTTTCTATTTAGGTTTATTAGACAATCTAATGTAAATACATCGATTGCAGTTCAAAAATCTGAAATTTTACCAATTAAAACAGAGACAATGGATTTTGACTTTTTGGTAAAAGATTCATTGGAAAAAGGTGCTTATCGGGAGTCGATTAGTTTTGCTTTACAGAATCTTCTACTTGCTTTGAACAAGTCAAAAATATTAATCTTTGAGGCTGAGAAAACTAATTCTGATTATTTTATTGAAATTAAGGATGAAAATATTAAGAAAGGATTTAAAGCGTTGGTTACTGATTTTGAAAAGTATTGGTATGGTGACAAGGAATTGACAAGGGAGCAAGCAATTGCATTTATTGAAGATCATTACAAACTCATTCATTAAAATTGAGAATAAAGAGCCAAAATATCATCATTATTTTATTGCTATTTATTGTAGGTATTTTTCTATACTTCTATTATTTCAAAGGGGGAAATAAGCATAATTGGTATGAAATGTATGGTATGGAAAGTAAACAACCTTATGGTTTGTATTTTTTATCATCATTATTGAAATTGCATGCTGAATCATTTGATGTGGTGAAAGAAAGCCCTGCCCAATTTTTAGAGAAAAATACTTTTCAGGATGCAACATATTTTATCGTGGGGGATTATACTTATTTAGATAATAAAGATGTCAGTCAATTATTGAATTTTGTTGACTCAGGAAATGAGATCTTTCTTGCAGTTGAACAAGTGCCAAAAATATTATTTGATACGATTGCCACTATTTTAGATTCCACAAATCAATATTGGCTTTCTAGTTCAAGCTTTCATAATAATAAAATTTTTCATCGATTTAATACTAAAGAATTTTTTACAGATACTTTAGTAGAACATCGATATAGGTATGAATCGAATGATACGATAGAATATACATGGCATTATTTTTTTAGAGAGTTTTTTTGTATTGAGGATTCTAAAGCACGTGCTTTGACACTTGATGAAGATAATTATGTCGATTATGCAAGTTTTTATATTGGAAAAGGAAAGATTAATATTTTTCTAAATCCTATTTGTCTTACTAATTATTTTTATGATAGTTGGAGTGGAAAGCAATTTGTTGAACGGGTGATGAGTTTTGTAAATCTCAAGCATGTACTCTGGGATGAGTTTAGTAAAATAAATATGGGAAAGATAGGTGATTCCACCTATGGTAGATCACCTTTGAATACTATTTTAAAGTTTGAATCATTGAAATGGGCATGGTATCTTTTCTTATTTACTTTATTGCTTTTGATATTATTTGCTTCTAAGTATCGGCACAAACCTATGCAGCGTGTTGCAGAAACAGAATCGGATAAGTTGGGCTATTTTAATACCATTTCTGGGATTTTTAGAAAGTATCAAAACAATAGAGCGGTGGCAATTTATAGACTTAATTTTTTTAAACATTTTGTTAGGACTAAAGTGAAGTTGTCAGATTTTGATTTGGAGAAAGAATATGTGGATTCATTAGTAATGAAGACAAGGGTAGAGAGAGCAATTATATTTAATATTATTTCTCATGGCAATTTTATACTGCGCCAAGAGGAGATAAGCAAAGATGAGCTTGACATATTGGAAACAGCATTAAATGATTTTTATAATGATTCGATAATTAAATAAAAGATAATGGACTATCAATTTATTCAAGAGAAAAAGCAGCAGATTGACCAAGAGATTTCAAAGGTGATTATTGGCATGGAGGATATTGTTGAATATTTGACTATAGCGATATTTACCAATGGCCATGTGACCATGGAAGGAGTTCCAGGCATTGCAAAGACCTTATTGGCAAAGTGTATGGCAAAGTGTTTAGATATTAAATACAATCGAATACAATTCACGCCGGATTTAATGCCAACTGACATCATTGGAACGAATGTTTTTAATGTAAAGAATTCTGAGTTTACTTTTCATGAAGGACCTATTTTTTCTAATATAGTTCTTATCGATGAAATTAATAGAGCACCTGCCAAAACCCAAGCAGCTTTGTTCGAAGTGATGGAGGAGAGACAGATCACCGTTGATGGACAGAGCTATAATATGGAGTTTCCATTTTTAGTCCTAGCGACACAGAATCCTATCGATCAAGAGGGTACCTATAAATTACCAGAAGCTCAATTGGATCGCTTTATTTTTAAGCTAGAATTGAATTATCCAGATTTACATCATGAAATTCAAATATTGTCTCGATTTCAGAGCAAGTATCTCAGCACTGATTTGACTGAGATAAAGGCATGCATCACAGCTCAAGATTTATTTCATATACAGCAATCCATTCAAGAAGTATATGCAAAGGATGAATTGATTAATTATATTTCCAATATTACATATAAAACGAGAAATCATCCACATCTTTTTCTAGGAGGATCACCTCGTGCTTCACTTGCAATTTTAAAATCGGCAAAGTGCAAAGCAGCTATTTCAGGAAGAGATTTTATCACTCCAGAAGATGTCCAATTTGTTTCATATCCTGTATTGAATCATAGAATTTTACTAACTTCAGAAAAGGAACTCGAAGGTATCAAGGCTGCGGATGTGATTAAGGATATTATTCACAGCATAGATGTGCCTCGATGAAATCAATTTATCTAACTCAGCGATTTTATTCTGTTTTACTGATTTTTATTGCATTGTTTTGCATTGTTTTTTTGATCCCAGCTTTGATATTGTTTGTAAAAATTCTTTTACTTGCTTTTTTAGGTTGGTGTATCAGAGATTTGTATTTTCTATTAAAAGACAAGGATCCTGTTGAAATAACTAGAGAATGTAAACCAATATGGAGTATGAATTATGAAAATACAATAAAATTATATATCAATTGGTTGACATCTGTTTCATATGAATATACGATAGAGGACGAGGTGCCAGAAATATTTTCAGATCAATTTAATGCGATACATGCTCATACTGATGACCAGTTAAAGTACCATCAGTATTCCATCATTCCAAAAAAGAGATCCATTTTTCAGTTCGGTAAGACACATGTGTTTTTAAAGAGCAAAGACAAATTATTTGAGAGGCGAATGAGTTTTGATACTCAAATCGACATCTCTGTATATCCTGCCATTGCCCAATTTAATGATTTGAAGTTCAATTATAAAATCTCTAATCGATCTGAAGGTGGATTTCATCATGTGAGGAGACTTGGACATGGTTATGAATTTGATCATATCAAAGCGTATATAAGAGGTGATGATATACGTAGTATCAATTGGAAAGCAACAGGGAGGATGAATAGTTTGATGGTGAATCAATATGAAGACGATATGTCACAAAGTGTATATCACATCCTCGATAAAAGTAGAATTATGAATTTCAAATCCAATGGGATGACACTTTTAGATTATGCGATAAATACGATACTTATTCATTCAAAAGTAGTGCTAGACAAAAAAGATAGGGTAGGATTTATAAGTTATGCAAAGTACATTGATACCTTTATTTTGGCAGACAAGATAGGTGCACAATTGAGAAAAATTCTAACTGCATTATTTCATGAGAGCAGCACGGAGAGTGAATCTAATATTGAATTATTGATGCATACGATCAGATCGCAAATTCGGCAGAGGAGTTTGATATTTCTTTATACAAATTTTGAGAGTATATCTGCATTAGAGAGAACATTGCCTTATCTTAAGAGTATTCAATCATATCATCAGTTGGTTGTGATTTTTTTTAGTAATGATCATGTCATCGATAGAATGGAAGCTATGAAACGAAATGATGTGAAACATGATAGTTATGATATTGCAGTACTGGAGAACTATAGCTTGGAAAAGCAACTTATAGTCAATCGGATACAGAGAGAAAATATTCAAGCATTGCTAGTCGAGCCAAATCTGTTAGGAATAAGTACTATAAATAAATATCTAGAATTAAAATCAAAAGGAATAATGTAGTGAGCATTATTCCTTTTTTATTTTTAGTTTTTTGTATATACAATCGTATTTGCCATTTTATCATGGAGTCCCTGTTTCTTTTTATCAAAAGCTACCATAATAAACCCAATTAATAAAATAAGTGCTGAAACAATTTTTGCAAAATACCTACCCAATGCTTTTGAAAATGAGATTTGAGTTCCATCTTCATTTCCAACCTTGAGGCCAAAAGCTAGCTTGCCGAGTGTTCCTTGGTATTTAGAAGATTCCATCAATACAAAATAAAGGATTCCAAATGCAACCAAGGCAAAATAGGATATCCAAAAGGATGTCGGTAAAGATTCGGATTCTATTCCTAAATTTAATAAAGATTCCATTCCTACTCCAGAAGGAATAAAGAGAAGAATTTGACCGATCATGAGTACAACACAGTCTATCAAATAGGCTCCAACCCTAATCCAAAATCCAGCATAATTAAGTTGTCGACTCTGATGTTGATCATCTAATATTAAGTTTTCCATAATTGTAAGTTTTAAGGTTTAAAATAATGCACTAAAATAAGAAATTTTATTTAATTATATTTTTTTAAAAAAAATAGGTGAAAAAGCGAATGAGGTTTGAACGCGCCACGGAGCTTTTCGTCGCGGACAGTGCAAAAACCCATGAAAATCTTCCTTAGCATGATTTTTTGATCTGCTTTTTTGCATAATTCTAATTATCCCATTCTCTAATTATCACATTAACTAATTATCACATTAACTAATTATCACATTAGGAATTTAATTTTACAACAAGTCCAAGCTAAGGGCGTTATTCTTAAATGCTTTCAATACTTATACCAGTATACAATTTTGAAGTTGGCCTATTGGTGATGCAATTGAGTGAACAATGCATGGCTATTGGTATAGCATATGAAATAGTTTGTGCTGATGATGGTTCAGACGAAATCTGGAGGCAAAAAAATGCAAGTTTAAATAATATAAATTCATGTTTTTATATTGAATTGAATCAAAATATCGGACGATCTCGAATTCGAAATTTTTTAGTTCAGAAGGCAAAGTATGATAAGCTATTATTTTTGGATTGTGATTCAGGATTAAGGGATGAAAATTTTATTTTAAATTATGTAGAGTATTTAAATACGCGAGACGTTGTTTTTGGGGGAAGAGCGTATCAGGATTCAGCTCCAGAGAATCCTGAGTTTTTATTGCATTATACTTATGGGGTAAAACGCGAAAGCCAATTTGCTGAAACCAGAAATCAGAATGTTTATCGAAGTTTTCACAGTAATAATTTTTTGGTAAGCAGGGATATTATTTTAAAATTTCCCTTTGATGAAAGTCTCTTGCTTTATGGTCATGAGGATACTCGATGGGCGTTGAATTTGGAAAAGAATAATATTGAAATCTTACATATAGACAATCCTGTCATTCACCTTGGCTTGGAAGATAATAATGTATTTTTGCGCAAACAATGTGATGCTATTGAAAATATTATAAAGCTCAAAAGATCAGGAAATAGCATTGGATCAAAAGTGGAGGATGCTTATTTGTTTTTAGAGGAATTTTACTTCTTGAATTTATATAGATTGATCTTTAGCTGGTCTGAAAGGCAATTGGTCAGGAATTTAATGAGCAAAAGCCCAAATTTATTTTTTCTAGATATTTTTCGCTTAGGAATTTATTGTAGAATATGGAAAAAACAGCAAGAAACATATTATTAAAAAAAATAATGTATAAAAATTAATTAGCAAAGGCTTAACTTTTTTTTGGCAATTCATTAAAAACCATTAATTTGGCTTTTTCAAACAAGCAAAAACGAAGGGCCGACACATGAAATTAAAATTTAATTTAGTTAAAATTATAATTTTTTTCTTGCTGATTTTCAACGCTTTTGGGACTATGGAGGCACAAAGCATTATAAAGGGAATCGTCAAAGATGCCAAAACCGGGGAAGCAGTAATTGGAGCTACTGTGCTTATCAAAGGCACTACTCAGGGCACTGCAACAGACTGGGATGGCAGTTTTATTTTGAAGACTGCGACTGCACTTCCACTCACTGTTGAAGTGAGGTATAGTGGATTTTCTACAAAGGAAGTCGCTTACACGAGTAGCAACAAGAATATTGATATTTCTCTTGAAGAAGAGTCTATCCAGATTGATGTTGTGGAAGTCAAGGGACAACGTATTAGTGACAAACAAAAGTCTTCACCATTAACAGTCGAGTCAATGGATTTATTGGCGATCAAGGAGACTCCTGCTGCAAATTTTTATGATGGTTTGGGTTCATTGAAAGATGTAGACTTGACCACAGCAAGTTTGGGTTTTACTGTAATCAATACTCGTGGCTTTAACAGCACGAGTCCAGTACGCTCTTTGCAGATTATTGATGGGGTAGATAATCAATCTCCGGGATTGAATTTTTCCCTTGGTAATTTTTTAGGTGCTTCAGAGTTGGATGTAAATAAAGTGGACCTTATTGTTGGAGCAAGTTCAGCATTTTATGGTCCTAATGCTTTTAATGGTGTTATAAGCATGGAGACAAAAAATCCATTCATACACAAAGGCCTTTCATTAACAGCTAAACTTGGAGAACGCAGTTTATTCGAAGGAGGATTGAGATGGGCAGATGCCATAAAAAACAAGAAAAAGCAAGATGTCTTCGCTTATAAAATAAATTTGTTCCGTATGCAAGCCAATGACTGGCAAGCAGATAATTATGATCCTGTCTATGGCACAGAGTCTGGACTTAATAATCCTGGGGGCTACGATGCCGTAAATATTTACGGTGATGAATATCAAAGTTCAAATGACTTGCGAAAGAGCGCTTTAGCTAATCCGGGGATTGGACTTTTTCATCGTAAAGGCTATAAAGAATCCGATTTGGTTAATTATAATTCCAATAATACGAAGGCCAGTCTAGCATTTCATTTTCGCACTAATCCAGAAAGAGCTTATGAGTCACCAGAGCTTATCGTGTCAACAAGTTATGGTGGAGGCAGTACTGTGTACCAAGGTGATAATCGCTATAGTCTCAAGAATATTCAATTTTTTCAACATCGAGCAGAATTTATAAAGAAAGATCATTATTTCTTGAGAGCTTATTATACACACGAAAATTCTGGAGATTCTTACGATCCTTATTTTACAGCATTATTGCTTCAGAATAAAGCTAAAGAAAATAAATTTTTTACGACAAGTTATATCAATTATTGGAATATAAATATCAAACCAAAATTTATTGGACTTGAAGGTTATCCAAAAGTTTCAAACTTCCCTGGAAATCCAACGGGTTACAATCAAGCGTTGGCAGATTTTTTTGGAAAAATCCAAGACTCACTTTTTATTTGGCATCAACAGACTCAGGATTTTGCAAATAGAGGTGATCAAGTTAATCCAACATTGGATTATATACAACCCGGTACTGATGAATTTAATTCTTCGTTCAATGATATCACAGGACGAATAGCGTATAGTGAAGGAGGGACACGATTTTATGATAAATCTGCATTATTGCATGGGCAAGGTGAATATATTTGGAAAGACATTTATTCAAATGGATGGTTATCGAATTTTGAAATGACAATGGGAGGGTCTGGAAGAATGTACACTCCAGATTCAAAAGGTTCTATTCTATTAGATACTGGATCTGCAAATATCAATACTTTCGAATATGGAGTTTATGTTGGGCCTAGTTTCAGTTTTTTGGAGAATGCTTTGCGATTTAATGTAACAGCCAGACTGGACAAGCATCAAAATTTTGATTATCTTGTTTCTCCTGCAGCCTCTATTGTTTACAATCCTACGACAAATAATTATTTTAGAGTATCTTTTTCATCTGCTATACGCAATCCTACATTGACAGATCAATATTTACATTACAATGTTGGACGCGCTATTTTGCTTGGCAATATTAACGGGATCAATAATTTGATTACCGTTGGATCCTTTGTAGATTTTTTGAATTCTGGTGACAGAACGAAATTGGCTTATTTTAATATTCCTGCAATCCAACCAGAAAAAGTGAAGACTATTGAGTTTGGATATCGCACCACATTGTTGAAAAATGTGTTTGCAGATTTGGGATATTATTATTCAAAATATAAAGACTTTATTGGTTATCAGATTGGGATTGATGCATTTATTCCTCAAGGCTCGACTACGCCAACAAGTGTTCAGGCTTATCGCGTAAGTAGTAATGCAAGTGATGTGGTGACGACTCAAGGCTTTTCGATCGGACTCAATTATTATTTTGCAAAATATTATCAATTAAAAGGGAATTATTCGTGGAATGTATTGAATACAAATAGTGATGATCCTATTATTCCAGCATTTAATACTCCAGAACATAAATATAATATTGGATTTAGTGGACGCGATATGCGCATTTCTAAAATTAAAAATATTGGATTCAATATAAATTATAAATGGATCGATGGATTTTTATATGAGGGCTCTCCTCAGTTCACAGGGTTTATTCCTTCTTACTCCTTGACTGATGCGCAGATCAATTGGAATTGGTTAAAGCAAAATATGACATTTAAATTAGGTGCTTCCAATATTTTTAATCAGAAAAATTTTCAAACATATGGTGGACCTAGAGTGGGACGCTTAGCTTATTTTTCGATTATTTATGATCTTAAGAAAAAAATAAATTAAACAATTAACTATAAAATTTCTTTACATGAAAAATTTTTATTCACTTATTTTACTGTTATGTTTTACAGTCACACAGGCTCAAAATAGATATTTTGACAGGATGTTTGGCGTAAAATACACACCAAATATTGTTTATGCAAACAATATTTCTATTATTACTGGAACACCAGCACCAGAAGATTTAAAAATGGATTTGTATGAACCGACAAATGATACAAAGACGGACAGACCTCTTATATTGATTGCGCACACAGGAATTTTTTTGCCCCCTTTGTACAATGGACAGATTACTGGATCTAGAACTGACTCAACAGTGACTGCTTTAGCAGCTTCACTTTGCTCTAGAGGATTCGTTGTAGCTGCTTATACACATCGTCTTGGATGGTTACCTACATCTCCTGATGTCAACGTAAGAACTGGAACATTGCTTCAAGCAGCCTATAGAGGAATTCAAGATACACGGTCTTGTATTCGCTATTTCAAGAAGAATGTAGCAGAGGCAAATAATACATACGGTATTGATCCAAATAAAATAGCTGTATTAGGAATCGGAACAGGTGGATATTTGTCTTTTGGTTCAGGAAGTTTAAATGATTTTGGTGAAGTTACACTAGATAAGTTTATCAATAGCTCTACATTACTTCCATTTATTGACAGTACAATTTTTGGAAATATTTATGGTACTTCTCAAGGAGCAATCTGTTTGCCGAACAATGTTGGATATTCTTCAAATTTCCAATTTGCTTTCAACTTGGGAGGTGCACTTGGTGATTCAAGTTGGTTGGATGGCGAAGCAATCGAGCCAGCATATTCAGGCGTTCATTGTGTGAATGATTTCTTCGCTCCTTATTATGCAGGTGCGGTTATCGTGCCTACTACAAGAGAATTTGTGGTGAATGTAACTGGTACAAGAGGTGCCATTGAAATCGCAAATAACAAAGGTTCAAATAATATTTTAAACACAATTCCTGCTGGAAAGGATAAATTGAAAGATTTGATCGATGCTCAGAAAGCAGTAAGAATGACTTTGCCATTAACAGGTCAAAATATATTATTGGGCACAGATAATTTTTATGGATTTAATTTACCTCCAGTGCAAGGATCACCTTGGGATTGGTGGGATTTGAATACATTGAAGCAAGTAGTTGCTTTTGTTAATCAAACTCGAGGTACGACTTTCAATGCTGATACATTGCACAGAAGTGGATTGCAAACCAATCCTGATATGTCAGCAGCAAAAGGTAGAGCATATTTAGATACATGTCTTGCATTGTTTTTACCTAGAGCATGTGCAGCATTGCAATTGGGTTGTACTTATGTAGACAATGAGAAAATAGATGCGGATGAAGCAGGTGTAAATTGTTTCCCTAATCCTGCTAAGCATTCTGTTATTGTTACTACTGCTTCAGCATATCCAATGGAAACCATCTATATCTATGATGTGAATGGGCGATTAGTCAAAGGATATACCGACATCAATCAAAACAAATTTGAAGTGCAGAGAAACAATTTAAATGCTGGTATTTATTTCGCAAGGATTGGATTTAAAGGACAATATACCAATCAGACCATCATTTTCCAAGATTAAGAAATTATTTTTAATATTTAAAGGCTGCTCAACTTAGGGCAGCCTTTTTTGTTTTAATCAAAAACAAAATCAATGCAATATAGACGATTGGGAAAATCGGGAGTACAAGTGAGTGTATTATCCTTTGGTTCATGGATTACTTTTGGAAATCAAATTGAAGATAATGTTTCCAGAGATTTGATGCATTATGCCTATGATAAAGGAGTTAATTTTTTTGATAATGCAGAAGTTTATGGCAATGGTCAATCAGAAATTGTCATGGGAAAAATATTGAAGGATGCAAACTGGGATCGATCTACATATTTAGTCTCGAGTAAAGCATATTTTGGTAGAGGTGGAAATCTTCCCAATCAAAGAGGTCTTAGTCGAAAACATCTCGTGGAAGCATGTAATGAGGCATTGCAAAGATTGCAAGTAGAATATATTGATTTGTTCTATGCACATAGACCAGATAAAAATACACCTATAGAAGAGACTGTCTGGGCGATGAATCATTTATTGCAACAGGGGAAAATATTATATTGGGGAACATCAGAATGGTCTGCACAAGAGATCATGGAAGCGCATATGTTTGCAAAAGATTACAATCTCATTGGTCCAACAATGGAGCAACCTCAGTACAATATGTTTGTAAGAAATAAAGTCGAAGTAGAGTTCTCGCAAATTTATAAAACTGTAGGCCTTGGGACAACAATTTGGTCGCCTCTTGCAAGTGGACTTTTGACTGAAAAATATTTTGATTCGATCCCAAGTGATAGCAGAATGAATCGCGAAGAATTGGGCTGGCTCAAAGAGAAAACCCTATTGCCCACACAAATAGAAAAAGCCAAAAAAATAAATGAGATTGCGCAACGCTTGGGTGTGTCTTTAGCTCAACTCGGTATTGCTTGGTGTGCTCAAAATCCTAATGTAAGTACAGTCATACTGGGAGCAAGTCGCTTGTCTCAACTCAAAGAAAATCTTGAAGCGATCCATTGTGTAGAATTGATGACAGAAGAAGTGAATAAACAGATTGAGATGATTTTAGACAATAAGCCAATAGCTCCGCAGTATTAGTATTAGTCTCATTATTTATTTTTTTTTAGTTTGAATGAGTCTGGATATTTTTCTTTAGCTAAGTTTATGAGGAAAGAAAAATAATTATTTTTATGATAAAATTTTCATAGGCACATTCTGCATTTCTCAGCCTATTGATACATAGTATATTCTAAAATCAATATGGGGCTCCTAGTATATGTTATATTTTCGGAAGAGATTTCGAGCTAAAATCCTATTTTAAATTATAGAAAATTAATCTTGATCAAAACAAGTTTTAGCATCAACGACATATTGATTGATGTCTAGACAATACAAAAAAATAAACGCTCTCATATATTAGACTTCGACATCTTATGAAAAATATCCTAAAAAATATTGCTATACATTTATTTCTCGAAAAATTAAAAACTGTATCAATTAGATTGATTTTAGTCTTAAATAAATAATAACATCATTCCTTTTATTAGAAATTATAAGCTATACCAAATTTTATTGCCAATTCATGCAAATATGTTTTGTTTTTATCTTGATTAAAAGCTACCAAAGAATGATTTAGAGTTATGTCTTTTGCTTATTCACTAGCTGTCATTGGCCTATTTAGAAGTCTGTTGAGTAAATAGATACAAGAATTTAATTGCCATTGATTAATCAACCAAAATTAATTTCTTAGTGATCGAATTTTGACCTGACTTTATTTTTATGTAGTAATGCCCTGAAGGGAGGCAGTCAGCATTTATTTGCGAATTATGTTCACCAATATTAAGCTTATCATCCATTAGTTTCATAACTTCTCTTCCAAAAATGTCGCATAGTGAAACACTGACTCTTGCGGATTCGGTTAAAGTAATTGATATTGTAAACTGATTTTTTTTGCTGGGTTAGGAAATATATTGGCTGAGGTCATCGTAAGCTTGTTTTCTTTTACTCCTGATATTCTGTCAGGGCTTAGAACGAGAATAAATCTGTTACCTTCATCGGAACTAATATAAACTTTACCCAACTTGTCAATGGCTATACCTACAGGTCTGCCCCCAAAAAGTACGGTTAACTGTGTCAGTTATAAAGCCTGAACAAAAATCTGCAATATAATCTACTGTTGTATCCTGAGCCGAAGACAAGTGACCATAAATTACTTTATATCCTCGGAAATCACGCGGATTGGTCGTATTCCAAGAACCTCTCATGGCTGAAATAAATCCGTTCTGCATGGTTGTGCCAAACTGTGGGTTAAGAAATTGGAGTGCCATTGGAGCTGAGTGTGCACGTATTAATGCAGCAGGGTGAACAAGCGATGCAACCTTGGCTGAATCTATAGCAGTAATAGGTAGTAACGACTGATAAGTGCCTAAGTTAAAATTAAACCATTCCCCTCCACCATAGGCAAATGGATGTCCATAAAAGCCATTGTCCCTCACAATATCTATCCATTCAGGCGGTGTTTCATTGCCCTGTTGATCGCTGCCATTATTATTGGCCCACATGCGGTTTGTAACTGGATGCATTGCCATGCCAACTGCATTTCTTATACCAGATGCGAATATTCTGCCACCAGTACCGTCCTCATTATATTCTTTGATCACAGCACGGTCGGTCGTTTCCCTACATACATTGCATGAGGAACCAATCGAAACATATACCTTGTGGTTGGTTAATAGAATCAAATACAATGGTGCGTGTAGTATGACCTCCTGTGTTGTTATTAATGCCACTAATAAATATTGTCTTTGTTTCATAAACTCCATCGGCATCCCCATCTGTGCATTTCCATATTCTAGTGGGTTCTGTAACATACATTGCACCTTTGTAAAACGTTATATCATGATTTCCTGAAAAGCCGGTTGCAGATTCAATGATTGTGTCAGCAACTCCATCCATATTAGTATCCGGTAAAGCAAATACTTTTCCAGCACTCATATCAGACACATGCAATATGTCAGTCGGACTAAATGCCATGAATCTGGGTTTTATTAATCCACCTGCATGATAAACCGAAACAGAATAGTTTGTAGGCACACTTAGTGTTCTCGTTCCAGGGAAAACTCTAATAAATTTTGCTGGAACAGTTACGGTATCAATATATTTACCAAGGCTGACAACAGGTGTTAGCTGTGCAGATTGCGAATAAACAAATTGTGTGGAGAGGATTAACAGTAACACTAGTCGGGACCTAAGTAAGTCGTATCTGATTAAACCTATTGTAGTATTGTATAAAATTGAATAGTTCATATATTTTTTTCTCACTAAAGACACATAAATTGCCAATAAGGTTGTTCAACGGTTGGTACACCTGCCGTACGACCGATAGGAAGTATGGTCATGGTGTACATTGTTGTGTGACGTATCATTTTAAAGAAAATTTTGGGTTAAAAAAGTTCAAACTGCTGATAAAAAAACTTTCTTCAAACATCGTCATAATCATAGGAGAAGTTAATGATATTTCTTGCATTAGAAATTCTCTTTCTCTCTTTGTCATTCTTTCCCAAATTAATGGTGATATAAAAATTTTTCTATATCCCCAATTAAAATTAAGTTATCGCGTTTTCAAATTTATCGTCTTCCAATTTTTTCCTAATTCATCCATATATGTTAATGATCTTTGATCATCAGGAAAACACCCTAAAACAATATGAGTTTCAGTTAACGTTGGTATAACAGTTATCATAATATTTTCGTAAACATCATTAACATCTGTTGATTTATTCAATAGTTTTCCTGAATATGAATAAGATGGTGTTATTGATGCTGAACACGCAATAGGAATAGTATAAGGAATCGAATAAGTCAGGTAATCGAGATCAGAATATTTTTCATTCCTAAGTATGTTATTTAATTTGATCTTCACTTTTTCTAAATCCCTAATTGCAATTTCTGAACCACCTACCAATTCTTCTTGTGCATCCTTATTATGAGGCTTATTAAATAATTCATTTGATTTAAATCCTTTATTTACTTCAATTTTAGCATGATATTCTTTGGCGAATGCTCTATAACATAGAAGAAAACAATGTTCATCAAGATCAACATTTATAACATTATTCTCAATCGGAGAAAAGACTGAAGAATCATGATAATCACAAAACCCATGAAAAGTCGAGCACTCGTTTTTTTCCAAGTGGCTCAAAACCATTGAAAAACATAAAACCACTTAACTTTGGATGTAAAAAGAAGTATACTACTTTGTTCTTATTGATTTCATGTTCTAAAATACTTAGAACTCCATTTTTTGAAGAGAATGGGCACTTTTTATTTTCCTTTACAATCAAGTTTTAAAATGGAAAGCACTCCTTGATTTTTAATCAGATTTAAATTTAGCTCTTGCTCTTTTCAATACCCTTGATAATTCTTCCATTTTACAATTGGTTATAATGTCATACAATGTCCAGCACTGACGACGGACGACCGATAGGGAGTCTGTTTGTTCAGTGCATTGTTCTGCGATGTCATTGATACATCTCTTTGTGTTTCAATTCAATGAATTTCTCCAATCCACCAGTTATATAATCAATTTCATCAAAAATTGCCTCATATCGTGGTTTCACTTCTTCGCCTCTCTGGACTACAGTTATTTTTGGTTTAGTATTCCTACCATTAAAGGCTCTTAGAAACATAGATTTTATATTTAAATCTTCAGGTGGAAAAGAATATCCAATGATAATCCATTCATCGGCAATTCTTAATTGTTCCAACGCATTGTTCCAAATATGAGGCAGGTTTGTATCTTGTATTTCTCGTGCCAAAGATGGAGCAACAATTAGCGAGTTTAATGGGGCATTACCGCAATCACAGGAATTATAATCATCAATATCATTTCTAAATGCTTGATGGTAAATTGTCCCTGAAGTGTTGATGTATATATGGTTGCACAAGTTGCATTTTAACCAATTTGTAGAGCCATGCAGTTTGAATATTCCTATTTTAGGGTTAAATGGGCGAAGATTTATAAAATCAAGTTCAACATCTCTCCAATTCACACCAAAATCCACAACTTGTGGTATTTTTTCTTTTGACTCTCGAAGATAGTTATATACTTCCTGCTCAACGGCAATATCGTAATTAGTAGGAAACAATCGAGAAATAATTTTCTTTGTGATTTTGAAAAATCCAATTTGTAAATTGCCGCAATACAGCTGTCTTATAGCCCAGATTATATTTATTATTTTGAGAAAACTGAATATCCAAACTTCAAATATTGCTTTCTCAAAAAGGTGCCTATAGTATTGAAGGTCTTTATTTTTACCTTTATTCCATATGGTATTACCGTTAATAATTGTATGGTCCAACAAAGACAAAATATCTGTAATCATCGGATATTGAGTTACGGTTATTTTTTTATTCCCGGCAATAAATTACCTATAAAAGCTCTGAAGTTCAATTTGTTCATTTTTATTTCCGTCAAAAGAGTTTTATTATTTATTTTTCAATTATAAGCGGAAAAATCTCACCAGTGAGAGGCAACCCAAAGGCTTTTGAAGCACCTGCACCAAGAAACAACACTATTTTATTTACTATTTTTTCCTTCATTTGTATTTGCCTAGTCCTGAAATTAGTTGACTCATTTTAGCGTTTTCCACAGTGGGATAAGTTGACTGTGTTGACGTTTTTGTTTTATTTGTTCATCTTTGCAGTACCACCTGAAACAGAAGGTGTAAAGTTCTGGGGAGATCTTTTCACTAAGGGATAGGGTGGTGGCTGACGAAGTTTTTACTTTTGATGTTGAAGCAACTTCATTTTAGGGGTTGCTTTTTTTATAGTAAAAACTTTTGATGCCTTATGCCTCCATCAAATCTCCCCATCGTTGTTTTGCATAATAGGTTTTCCATTGCCGTTGGAGAATGCCTGTTTGCAAATGTGCTTCATTGGGTGTGAGCCAGTTTACACTTCGATGAGGTCGTTTGTTGTTATAAAACTCAATGAACTTTTTTATTTCAGTTTTTGCTTGTGCAATATTACAAAAATTTATTTGTTTATCATTAGTAAATTCTTCCTTAATTGTTTTATGAACTCTTTCTGCAACAGCATTTTCTAGTGGGTCACCTGTTTGGGTCATGCTGATATTTATGTTGGCTTTGTTCAAAAATGTTAACATAAGAATGACTACAATATTGAACCCCTCTATCGCTGTGATGAATTAATTTTTCATGTTTATTTTTCCGTTGTTTTAAAGCCATTCTAAGTGCTTCGATACAGCCGTTTACACTTAAGTCTTCATGTACATTATAGCCTACAATTTTGCGTGAATATAAATCGGTAATGATACTTAGGTAACAAAATTTGTCTAATTGCTTTAGCCATAAATAGGTAATATCACTCACCCATATTTCGTTACAACGCAATGTTATTAAGCCTTCTACAAGATTATCGTATCTATTAAAATGATGATAGCTGCAAGTAGTTTTGGTTCTAAATCGTTTGGGTTTGATGAGTAATTTATTGACCCTTAGAAAATCAAAAAACTTATCTCTTCCAATTTTTATATGATGTTCAGCAAATTCTTTATTTAAACTTTTGTGTAAATTTCTGCCACTACCACGTTTCCAGATTTCTCTCTTCTTCTGCACTAGCCCAAGTATTACATTATGTTGCAAAGCAATGCTTTCCACTGTTTTAAGTTGTTTGTAATAGGCTTGTTTGATTTATTAAAGAACGAACACATTTCGTTTATTTTTCTTTTGGTCTTTGTTCTTTAATTGCTGTAATGCTTGGGCTCCAAACTTTTTTACAATATCAATGTCAAATTTTTCTTCAGCAATCTCTACAGCTTTTTGCCACACATCGGCACGAAGTTCGGCAATTCGAAGAAGCTCTTTGGTTTCTTTTAATTCTTCTTCGAGTTTTTTGTCGGTGATATTCTTCTTCATGTCGGCAAAATTAGCAATTTGTTTTACTTGTTTTTCCATAGGATTCAATCCCTGACTTTGTCTTATCCAATACAAAATAGTGGCATTACCTCTGATGCCGTAAAGTTTGGATGCCTGGTGTTTGTTGAGTTTTCCACTCAATACTTCGTTTACAATTTTTGTTTAAACTCTTCGGTGTAGAAAAGTTTTTGTGGTTCTGCTCTTCTTGAGCTTTGTTTTTTACTCATTTTTTGCCCTGATTTACGTTGACTTATCCACTTTTTTGGAGTCAACCTATTTCAGGACTATGCAATTTCGCAGAACGTTTTGGGGCTTGGCGAAGTGGGGATTTCGAAGCACGAAATGTTCAATTTAGTACAAATGTTTAATAGAAGTACAAAATGTTCAACCTAGTACTAAAGCCCCACTTTTGCCAAGCATCTATGTAAAAGCAGTAAGCTCTAAAAAACTGCAGTCGTAAATAATACGCTGCCTATTTTTGATTTATTTATAAAAATCTAATTATGATTTCAGAACTTACTGCAAGCCCAAAGTTATACATTGGCATTGATATTCACAAGAAAACGTGGTCAGTTTCTATGCGAACAGATTTATTTGATCATAAGACTTTTTCTATTCCACCAGATTCGCATAATTTGTTTCACTATGTAGAGTCACATTTTAAGTATCATGAAGTTTATGTGACCTATGAAGCATGCTGTTGTGGTTTTGTAGCTGCACGAGATTTTCTGAACTTTGGATGGCGGGTCACTATAGTGAATCCTGCGGATGTCCCAACAAGTGACAAACACCAATATCAAAAAACAGATAGTATAGACAGTCGTCATTTATGCAAACAATTGAGTCTTGGAAATCTTAGGCCAATCTATATCCGAACCGAGCAAGAAGATCTGCTGAGAAGTTTGCTTACACAGCGGGATCAAATCACGAAGCAACTGAGGAAAGTAAAGACACATATTAAAAGCTTTCTTTTGCTTCATGGCATACAAGTTCCAGAAGAGTATGACAATAGCAACTGGAGCAAAGGCTTTATCTCGTGGCTCAAATGCTTGGAATGGACGCACAGTACAGGATTGATAAGTCTTCAGAGCAAGTTGCGAAGTTTGGAGTTTCATCATAAAGAATATTTATTGATAGGCAATGAACTGAGATCATATTGTAGAAAATATCATAAAAAGGATTATTATTTACTCAAGAGCATACCAGGGATAGGAGGATTTTTATCAGCAGCGATCATAGCAGAATTGGGCGATATCCGTCGATTTCAGAATGAGAGCCAATTGGCCAGTTACATCGGCATTATACCTGGAATCAGACAAAGTGGAAACAGCGAAACAAAACTTGGAATCACCCCACGAAGTCGAGAGCTTCTTCGATCTTATCTTATAGAAGCGGCATGGATAGCGATAAGGAAAGATCCAGAAATACAATCTTACTATAGAAAACATGCGCATAAAAATCCAAAATCAGTAATTGTAAAAGTAGCCCATAAAATGGTACGCAGAATATTATCAATAATCAAACAAGAAAAAACATATGAAATAAATACAAATCAAAAAGACTAAAAAAGATCACAAGAAACAAGATTATATAATCACTTTATAGCTCAATAAAAAAAACAGATGGTAGACTGCAAAACATCGGTGGTAGATGTGGATCAAAAGTCAACATGCTACATTGCCAAGCAGGCAGCTACTTTCTATATATCGTAATACCACACAGATGCTGGTAGAGTAGCTAAGTCCTACTGCTACAAATAGGAGTCGGAGCATAAGGTAATAAAAAAAAACAGGCCGTGTGAAAAAATCATGGAAAACTTTTTTTTAGGCTTTTAAGGGCCCAAAAAAAAGTTTACCACAATTTTTTTGCGCCCTTCATTTTAAAAAATATGAACTAAAAAAATATACATATCGCAGCATTATTTACCTTTGCACAAGGAATACTGCTTTACATAGGAACCCTTGTTATGCCCTAGTGCCTTTTCTCGTCTGTTCATTTCGATTACTTTTTGTTTGTCGTTGTGCGTTGGCTTGGAAGCTCTTTTGCATTTTTAGGGTTGGTTTGTGTGTTGGCAAAAATGCAAATGTGCTACCAAAAGCGTTGGCTTATGGCTTTATTTGTTGGATTTTTCGCAGTTGTAGTTTTTTTGTCTGTAATAGCTTGCATTTTAATTGCTACTTATATTTCTATTGTAATTTAAAACTTCATTCTTTGTATTCTAACTGCGTTTAATATTGCTAATAATGCCACGCCTACATCTGCAAAAACGGCTTCCCACATTGTAGCTAAACCACCTGCACCAAGTATAAGTACAATTACTTTTACCGCAAATGCCAAAATGATATTTTGCCAAACAATTTTTTTGGTTTGTTTGCCTATATTTATTGCCATCGGTATTTTGCTCGGCATATCGTCTTGTATCACTACATCGGCTGTTTCTATTGTTGCATCGCTTCCTAAACCACCCATTGCAATGCCCACATTACTCAATGCCACAACTGGTGCATCATTTACGCCATCGCCTACAAATGCATACGGTTTCGTTTTTGGCTTTAAGTTCTTTTACTTTGTTTACTTTGTCTTCGGGTAATAAATCGCCAAAAGCGTTAATTATTCCTAGTTTATCAGCAACAAATTTTACGACTGTACTTTTATCACCACTTAGCATTGTTGTTTTTACATTCAATGCTTTGAGTTTGTCTATGGTAAGGTGTGCATCTAATTTGATACTATCTGCAATGGTTAGATAACCTACAAATTTTTCATTGTAAGCAATGGCTATTAAGGTGTAAACTATTGTAGTTGGGTCAATATCATAAGCAATATTGAATTTATCCATTAGCTTAAAATTGCCTACTAATAATTGTTTACCGTTTACATTTGCCGTTAGTCCGTGTCCTGTTATTTCTTCAACATTTTCTAATTTCATATTGCTATCTAACATTTCCACATAGTTATGAATGGCTGTGCAACTGGGTGGGTACTTTGACTTTCTAAAGCATTAACCATTTGAAGGATTTCATTTTTATTAAATTCAGGTTTTAATACTACTTCCTGCACCTTAAAAACACCTTCGGTCATTGTACCCGTTTTATCCATTACCACATTTTGTATGTTTGCAATAATGTCTAAAAAGTTACTGCCTTTAAATAAAATACCATTTTTAGAAGCAGCACCTATACCACCAAAATAACCTAATGGAATACTGATAACCAATGCACA
>JADJVN010000005.1 GCA_016710585.1 Saprospiraceae bacterium | reverse complement strand
TTTCCTTCACAAAAATTTGATCGCTGAATTATTAAAATAACCACCATTGGCACTACATGAATTGCAAGACACACCATTTTGATCGCAAAACAACAAACAGAAGCTCTCTAACACACCATCATAGAACATTGCTGCATCAGTAATATTCAAAGACCATATTCCATTAACAGCTCCAGTGTTAAAAATCTTCTAGACAACCATTAAATGGATAATAAGTTCCATTATAAAACTTTCTAAAATACCCCAATTTTTGAAGATTATCCCATTTTGATTTAAATCCAACATCTGGAACTGCAATAAAGCAAATGGCCTGAGCTAACATTCCAAGTAGTTAAGTCAGTAATCCCTTTTTTGAACCATTAGGCCCTACTAAATCAATTTTCTGTCCTGATGGAGATATTAATGACATAGTTAAATCCCCAAGAAATTTATGTTTAAATTTTAATCGAACTCCGCATACACCTTGAGTAGATGAAGCTAAATCATTATTTGTAGCTCCTGAAATCTGAAATCTTAATGTTCCAGTAGATAAATCTTTTATAATAAAATTTGTATCAATACATCTTCCATTGACCATAGGCTAAAAAGTAGTTAAGACTACAAGGATTAAAAACAATAACTCATTCTCAAAAAATTGTGACTTCATTCTGAATGCAAAGTTACTTTTTGTTCAAAAAATAAAATTCCCATAATTAAATACATTAATTAAACTTAAAGCATAAATGACTGACATTCAGTATCTTTACATAAATGTTAATCAAAATTAAACACACTTATTCATATAACAGTAATATTTAAAAAATAGTCTGCTTAACAAGTGGAATTTTTAATAAAACAATAAAAAAAGGGGGCAAAAAGCCCCTTTTGCATATGATCGCTATGGATAATTATTCTTATTCGATAATAATCATTCTCTTAGTTGCTGTAAAGTTTGCAGCATCAATTGATAGTAGATTACGCCGTTTCCGTTAAGCTCTGATTTGTTGATCACTTTGGTGTTCAATCCTTTCAAGCCTTCGATTTCGTATACTCGCAATACTTTTCCTGTAACATCATACATCGTCAATGTTGCTGGACTTGCATTCAGTAATGTTTGTTTGTTGAATGGGTTTGGTTCGTTTTGATTCAATTCGAATACTCCTGTTTCAACTACTCCTCTATCCGTTCTTACATTCAATCTCACTGCTTTAGTCTCCAATGTAGCATCATATGCTTCTGCTGCTGTTACTTCGCTGTTGATTGTTATTGCTTGTCCTATTTGGACTCCTTTGTTCGCTCTGAATACCAATGTGAACAATACTTGATCCGCGCTATAGCTTTCGCCTTTGCTTGAATTCCAACTTGTGGTGATGATGCCATTGTTTACTCTCGATAAGCCAAAGTTGCCTTCTGTTGTCTTCAATGCTCCTGCTTCCACTCCTTCGAATGAAATCACTTGCATCAAATTTAACTGTGAACTGGTAACCACTGATATTGTTGAAGTCACTTGACTTGAACTCTACTTTGTGTATTTCTCCAGCTTCTAATGCTTTATCCATGATCTCCATGTTCATTGAACCTGAAGTTCTTGTGCTTGATCCTTGTAGACCTGCTGTCACAGTTGAGTTTACATCTCCCATCTTTATAGAGATGAAGTCTACTTGATTCTCTTTCTTATTCATCAGCATTCCGCTGCTCACTGGATAATTCCATGGCTGCGTTCTATCTGCAAATACATGTTCTGTAGGTACAAAGACCCAACTTGGTACTGATTTGAATCGCTCTGTCGTACCCAAAATCAATTTCCTGATCTCGCTTATATCCGCTGCTGTGATACTTTGACTTCTATTCACATCGGCTGCTATCAACTTATATGGACTATTCAACTCTTCTTGTCCCAAGATATGCTTCTGCATCTTTACGATATCTGCTGTCGTCACGCCATTCAATGGATCATCATTGCGGCTTGGTTTGATCTCATAGTTTAATCCTAGATCTAAACTATAAAATGCATACTTGCCATCATTGACTGTCGACATCTCTGTCTTCAATTGTCCATTGTTCATCAAGTCAACATCAACTGATGTGGTCGCTTTGCCTGTCTCAGTTTTGATTTCTCCCGTAATCTTGCCTTTCAATGAGCCGCCATTTGGACATACGCCTTGTGGATCTTGTACCACTAATGTCGTCGTACAACAATCTTTATTGCCTTCTTCATCCTCTACGCACATCTTGATCGGGATCACCAATTCATCATCTGCTTTCTTATCTATGAAGTCTTGACAACAGATCGTCAAACTATCTTCTCCTTCAATCGTCAAATGTAAATTGCTTTGTCTTGTGCAATTGTCATAGCTTCCTGCATCAAAGTCACTTGCCCAGATTGTGATACATCCACTGCTTGGCATCACTACTGTGATCACGCCAAATCGACAATATGGTGTCGGCGCTTTACAATCCTTAACCTCAAACAATGTCTCGCATACTGCTATGTTACCACAGCCGTCTTCTACGAACCATTTGATCTTGTGCACACCCACTGGGTAGGTTCCACTTGCATCGAATGGATTCTTATTGTCATCTGCATATGGATTGTGATTTACCAATGCTGTATCTCCTGCTGCAAATTCTTTCTTCGTTAATGATCCTACTCTGAAGTCATATCCTGAATGTACTCCTTTTCCATCATTGAATAAGTCTATCTTATACTCCCACTTCAACCAGTCTTCTGGTGAACAACTGTCGTATGCTGTTGCTGTCAATGTGATATGATTTAAACACAAGCCTGTTCTTGGATCGATTGTTGCCAATCCTTGTGTCTCGCATAAACCTACTGTACATGTCACCACTGGTGCATCTTCGTCTCTTACCTTAATAACATGAGTGTGTGTCCATCTTCCACTTCCTTTCCAGTTTGGATCGAATGGATCATACTGACACCAGTCTAATACTGTCCATGTTCTGATGATCTTGATACATGCATCTGGTTCGATTCTGAAGATCTCATCATCGTACTCGATTGCTATCAATGCACAATTGTCATCTCCTCCGTGCTCAACTTTCGCCCAGCCTCCTGTACTTGGATTGTTTGGTGACCAGTCTCTTGCACCACAGCCTATGATGCTGCTTCCCAATTGCTGACAGTCAGGCCAGAAGATATCATCTAATTGATCACATGCTGTAGCTACCCAGAATGGATCACAATCTACTACCCAGATCTGTTGTACCGCACTGATACCCGGTGCTACTGAGAATGTTCTTGTGATTAATCCTTGTCCACAATCTCTGTTGTCTGATGCATTGATCGTTGGCGTTACTGCACAGGTGCCTAATGCATAACCATCAAATCCCCATGCCAACTCATACTTTCTATCTAAATGTGCTGTATCAAATTTTGTCCAGTAATAATCACATGCGATATCACCTTCATTTCTTGACGTCAATGGTAATCTTCCTCTCCTACCGCCTGGATAGTCGTGGATGTTTGATTCGCAATATTGATGACATACTAAGTCTAATGTCGCTACCTTCTTACGACTTGACAGGTCTGTTACTAATTTTCCAAATGCTCCATTGTTTGGATCTTCCAAGGCTGATTCTGATGGATCAAACCAATACCAACAGCTCACTACCATATCGGGTGGTGCTACTACTACTGGTGGTTGTTTATCCTGAATATCTACTTCTACCATACAATCACTAAAATGACCTTCTAGATCAAATATGCTTTCAAATCTATTTGGATGAATTGGTCCTGCTCCTGGGTCTTTATCAAATACTCGCAACACTACCATGATCGTCTTTCCTGCATCTGCACAACAGAATTTTGTGAAATCGTCAAAGTATACTTGATTCCCTGGTGCAAATACTCCTGGATCATCGTCGCCATTGATTCCATTGCAACTTACTCTGTTGTCAAATGGTGGTCTTCTTCCGTTTCTTGTATTGATCAACTCTTCCATTCTGATCACTTTGAAGAATACATGTGGCGAACAGTTATCTCTTGAGCCTTCATCTAAGTCTTTTGCATATAGTTTGCCTAATGCTTCTCCCGTACTTTGATTACTTGCCAAAGTGATTACTGTATTCTTTCTTGTATTACAATTTGGTGGTACGTTATCCAGTACATTCAATTTAACTAATTTCTTTGTTATGTTTCCACAACAATCTGTCGCTACTATATAGCCTTCTTGTACACCTATTGGCATATCTACCACCACATAGCCTGTTTGCTCATCACCTAGTACGGTTCCTTCTGTCACCTCTACACTATAATGTATCTCATTTGAACAATTGTCCGTAATCCATGGCTTCGGTACTTCCCATCTACCTGTACAGGTCCATACTTCCATGTTTACGATCACTGTATCTGGATATAATACTTTCGGTCCCTCTACGTCCGCTACTTTGATGATTTGGCTATGACCACCTATCTCTCCTGTACACCAATCCAATACGGTCCACTGGCGCAATACCTTATAACAGCCTACTGATCCCGCATCACAGCCTGCTGTCGCCAATGGTATGATTACGTCTTCGTATACTGTGCCTAAATTCCTACAATCTGATCCTGGTCTGCCTGTCCCAATCCACATGATGTGGCGATTTGCTGGCCAGCAATTCTGGAATATTGGATCCCATCTTGGATGTTGTGGATAATATACTGGATCTGGACTTGGATGTCCATAATTCTTATCTGTTACATCATCGATACAATTCCAACCCAATGTTCTTGGTACTCTTCTTCCTATTGGTAATGTCAATCCATCTGATGCTAATGGCCAATCATACCAGTCAAAATTTGCTGGGTTGGCCAAGAAAATTGCTGAATCTAATAAATAGCCATCTAAACATTCTGGCTCATTGATCATGTGAGGATTAATATTTTTCGATTTGTCTATCTTCTTATCACATGCTAACATGTCTTCTTCCAATCCATCATAGTTGGATGGCACTGTTACTGTTTCTAATGTGCCTATTCCTACTGTTATAATTTGAGTACATGTTCCTTTATTTCCTGAGGCATCTATTGCTGTCCAGATTCTTGTGATTCTTCTATCATATCCCAATGCACAATTGCCTTGATCTACGATGTCTTTGTAGGACAATGAATAACTATTACAGCCATATACTGGCGTACATGTGCCTGATAAACATTCTACCACTGTAGCTAATCCCAATACGCCTGGATCTATCGATGAATGACATGGTACACATGTATCTGCAGGACAAGTGATTCGTGGTGCCAATTTATCTTCTACGATTACCTTTCCCCAACAGCTGTTGCCTGTTAGTGGATCTCTTATCGTTACCTTAAACTCATGGCCTATATCTCTACAATCAATCTGCGGTCCTACTTGGTTTGTACATCTGTCTACTAAGGCATTCGTTACCCAGTCTCTTACCTCAACGATATAATCATCATAACATCTGTATGGGCCTCCTTCAAGATTATATCTGAATAGATGGTAGCCTTACAACTGTCGTCTAAACTCACTTGTATTAAATCATTACATGCCAATACATTCGTATAACCTGTAAACTCTTTGACACATACATCAAATGTACATGTTGCTTTATTTCCAGATGCATCTGTAGCCTCATAACACAAGGTCGTGCAACCTATTGGGAAATAACATCCTGGGCCATATGGTAATCCGCATGTCTGTTTCACTGGGATGGTATTCACTGGTTCTGTCAAATAACATAAGTCCCCATTGAACATTCGAACTGAAAACGATATCGGCTGATTGAATGGTATCGCATTTCCGCGTGTCGATCTACCATTCCTTACATCGATTCCCAATACCCCATTTCCTTGTATCGTCGTATTGCATGGTGCAATGCCATTCGTATAATAAAATCCTCCACCATTTATTCCATATAATGCGATTCCTCGAGTTTGACCTGGTTGGATGACGCCACTATAAACTCCTACTGTATCATATACTGGATCTCCACAAACATATGTTGTATCTATCCTTGATGCTCCTAGATTTATCTTTGTCAAATATCTTCCACTTGGGGGTGGATTGATTGCTGGGCTTATCACTTGGTCTGGCGCTAATTGGAACCACTGTGTCGCATCATTTATTACTGTACTAAATGATACCGCATTATTTGTCATATACACTCGGTAAGTATTTCCTACTGTGATATTCAACATGACCTTCACACTGCTCAATGCTAATGGTGCTGTAGATAAGTTCATCACATCAAAAAACACTCCCGTTGCTCCTCCTACCTCATAATTATTATTATTCTGATTCAAACTACATCCCATTGACAATGTCTCTGTTCCTGTATATAATCCTGCTATTGGACAATTGTCCATAGCCATAAATTGAGGTGCGTTCCAACTTGCTTCACACTCTCCAGGACCTAGATTAATCACGACTCCCTTCGTAGGACAGCCGATTATCTCCGGTGGTGTCACATCCAATACCGTTATCATCGCTACACATCTACCTATATTTCCACATGCATCTCGTGCTGTTACAGGATAAGCTACAGCCGTCCCTACATTCACACATGTGAAACTTCTGATATCGGAAATTGGTACTGATGGATTGCTATTACAAACAACATCATTAGCTGAAACCACTAAACTAGCCAAATCAAAATTCAAAGTACCAGTTGAAGGTAAACTTAATGTAATGTCACGACAAGTTACAACAGGCGGTGTGGTATCTCTTACAGTAATACTATGGACAAATGAACTTGTACAGCCTACTGCATCCCTAAATGTCCAAGTCCGATTCAATGTAAAGTTACTTGGGCATGATCCTGGTACAATTGCAACTGTCGAACTTGCTGTCAATCCTACTGACCCACAATTATCCAAATAATTAATACCAACCACAGGTAAATTCCCTGTAGTTCCTGCTGCAGTATCTGTTGGTAAATTTTGACAATATACAGTTCTGTTTGGCAATGGTATAATAGATGGTGGATTTGCGTCTGTAATATTAATCTGATGCACACATTCTGAAAATTGTCCACACGCATCTGTAACCCTATATGTCCTTCTTATATTTGAGGCACCACATGCTCGAACTGTATCTGCCCTTGTTAAAGATAAAGTTGCCGCTGGGGAGCAAGCCTCAGTTACAGTACCTCCTGCTGCAATAAATGCTGCTGTGGTTGTTAACACTGCTGGTGCATTTGCAAAACATAAGACTGATGCTGTTGGCGGACAAGTTATCACTGGTGCCGTTATATCGTTGACAGTTATGATTTGGGTACATGTTGCTGTATTGGCTGATCTATCTGTAACCTGATATGTTCGAGTTAATGTATATCGATTAGCACATGTCTGTGCAGAGATAGCATCACTCACAAAACTGATACTCGAACCTACTAGACAATTATCCATAATAACTGGCAAAAGTGCATTTGGTGCTGGAACAGCATTAGCACAACCGACAGTTAAAGGTGCTGGACATACAATAGTAGGTTTTATCGTATCTAAGACTGTCACCATAGCCACACAAGAATCTTTTCCACAAGCATCAGTGGCACATACAGTAACTGAATGTAACCCAACACTATCGCAAGTCATTCTCCCAGAATGTCGCATTGTTATGACGACAGGCTCGCAACCTTCTCCAGCTGTACTTCCTCCATCTAACTGATCAGCTGTAAATACTGCATTACCAGAAGCATCAAGATAAACAGTTATATCCCGACAAACTGCATTGAGTAAAATCGCATTTACTACACATACTATAGATGTACAAGTATCGCTATTTCCGCATGTATCCATAACTGTTAATAAAACAGGGATTTTTGCTCCAAGGTCTGCTAAAGTAACTGATCCTGAATGATTCATTGTAAATTTCAAAGTTCTTCCACAGTTATCTGAACTTCCATTATCTAGATCTGGAGCGGTGAACATTCCATTTCCACTCATATCCAATCCAACTGTTATATCTTTACAAACCGCAGTCGGTGGTATAATATCATTAACTGTAATCATTTGTGTGCATGTATTGGTATTGCCACAAGTATCTTTAATCTCATAAGTTACGATGGATGGAGTTCCACAAACCAAAGGACTCGGAATAACACTCGCTACACGGAAAGTAGACGTTGCGAGGCAACATTCATCTGTTGCTGAGCCACCAAGCATAACAAACTCTCCGTATGTAGTCGGCAAAACTGGTACTCCCCCTGGACAAGCAACTGTTGTTTCTGCTGGACAATTTATAATTGGAGGAGTAGTATCGTCAATATTTATTGTTTGAACACATGAATCTATACCTAAATTACCACAGCTAAGATTAATATTTTTTAATACATATTTTCGAAATATTGTAAAATCGCCTACACAGGTAATTCCAATTGAATCTTTCATACTCACACAAGATGGAAAACATGCAGTTACTGTAGGTGTTCCATATGTTGCATCAAAAATTTTACTAGTGCCTGCAGGAGTTATAGTCCATGTATATGCACCAGTCATTCCTGAACAATATGTAGTTGTGACTAGATAAAATGTTTCAATTCCAGTTGATGAAAAAGTAATTTCTGGATCTTCATTTATTCCCGAATCATCATCAATTGCTATTAAATTCTGGCAAGGCAAACATGGATCAAATGATCCTTTATATATCGCTGCGAAAAAATCCATGCCAGATGTTGCTGAAAAAGTATACGTCCCAGCTTTCAGAGTCAACAATGTCTTGACTTCATAATAAGGAGTATTGAAAGTATCTCCAACACATGCCCCAACTCTAGGTCTATTGAATTTCAAATCAAAAGTATCTAACACTCCTGATATAGTAGTAATTGGACTTAAACTACCGCACTGAATTGGCCCAACACTTGCCGGACATGTGATATCTTGTGCAGGACTACAAACACCGGGAGTATAATTAAAACATGATGGGATAGGTGTTATTGTTGTATTTAATGAAGTTTGAACAAATGTAGAGCCATCTGGACCAGCAATACCTACAGTTGCTGAAGAACCTCCATTCTGTGTATCGGCCCCATCATTAAGGTCATTGTGAGTGATAATAATTTGATTTGTCCCTTCAAATAAAATTACTTGGAAAACAATTTGATCAGTATTACCACTTGAACCTAAATAACTCCCAACCCACTGAATGACAAAATTTCTATTTGGAGCTGCTCCATTTGTTTGAGTATAAATACCATTATCCAATTCACCTGCACCAGAGCTAGTATTCAAATCATCCCATAATGGGGCGATTAAATTCATTCCTGAAGCTAATGTAACATTACTAAAATCTCCACCAGTCCTTGAACTTGGGGCAAATCTTAGAAAACCATTACTTCCAGCTGTACCAGTTGTAAAACATTGGTTATAAAACATAAATGCAAAAGGAATTGCAATAGCTACTGTTACATCATCTCCCAAACTTCCCGGTACTAATGCTCCTGTAGTTCTGATATCTACAAAACTTGGTGCACATGTTGCAGAAGTGTATGGCGGAGGAATTAATGTATTGGTATAAGGTTTGTAGCTTAAAAATTTAGGAACTATAATTGTTTGATTAAAATAAGATTGTGTTACAGTTGTATTGGACAAACCAGCAACTCCAACTGTTGCTGAAGTTCCATTATTTTGAGTGTCTGCTGCATCAATTAAATCTTGATGAATAATCTCTATTTCATTGGTTGTCTCATGAATTTTAACTTCAAAGGTTATTTGATCACTATTAGCAGAAGATCCAAAATAACTGCCTACCCATTGAATTATTAAAACTCTGTTAGGTGCTGCACCCATGACTTGAGTATAAATCCCATTATCTAGTTCTCCAGTCCCAGTGGTTGTATTAAGATCATCCCATAATGCAGCAATCAAATTGAAACCTGGTACCAATGCAACATTGGTTAAATCACCTCCAGATCTTGTTGACGGGGTAAATCTGATAAATCCGTTTGATCCGAAAGTTGCAGAACTATAAGAATTAGCATAAAATATTACTGGAAACGGAAAAGCAAATGTAGGCGTAACATCATCACCTTGTGATCCTGCTAATAAGGTACCTGTTGCCCTAATATCCATAAAAGCCCCTTTACATGTTCCTGCAGTGTAACTCGCTTGGGAAAAAGCCTCAAAATTTCCAAAAATAAAAACACAAAGTAACAAATACTTTGAATAAGTAAAAAAAATCGCCTTCATCATACCCAGTTTTGGTTTAAAAAAATTAAATCTTCGCTTTGGAAACCGCTTCGTCTACCTCAGCAAATATTTAGTGTGCTCTTCTATGTGTTAAAATCTAATCCTGTTTTATATTTTTAAAAGATTTATAATTTCATCAAATTCACTTGGCCAAGCTTTCGCTAAAATTAAATTGCCTGAAACACTGTCATCCTTATGATAAACAATGTTAAATGACTCACCAAATGATGCGATAAGCGCATCATTCACCTGCCAATCTGGTTTGGACAACAAATCTTTTAAGTTGTTTAATATTACATATTTACTTCTAATAACAGTATAGTCAGGGGAACTTGTTGGGGTTTTGTCATACGCCTCTTTAGCAATAGCCAAATTTTGGTCAACTATTGAAATACTTACAGACTTATCTTTCAGTTGAGGGAGTATACTTTGTGCTCTAAGTTGTTGATTTCCAATAAAAAATAATACAACAATGCAAAATGCAAAATTAAAAAGCTTTGTACTTTTCATGAGTTAATAATTTTTGGTTATGCTTCTAATAAAACGCTTCAAAGGGTAAAGTTACAACACGTTTTATTTTTTTCACTAATTTTAACTATATAATTCCCTATATATATCATATATATTCGTAATAAATAATGATAATCAACAAGTTACAAATAAAAAAAAATAATATAATTATAATTAATATGTGTGTAAAATAACTACTGTCCCTTAATTTTTAAACCATGACGCATAAAGCTGATAGTTTTTTGCAGTCCGGTCAATAAAAAACTGAAAAGTATCTGGATTGAGGATTTTTACTTTTTTAGCTGGTACTCCTGCATATATATAACCAGATTCAAGAACACTATTTTCAAGGACGACTGCTCCTGCTGCAATCAAGACATTAGAATTTACAATAGCATTGTCCATTACTATTGCACCCATACCCACTAGCACATCAGAAAAAATCCTGCATCCATGAACGATTGCTCTATGACCTATGCTTACCCTATCACCAATGTAGGTTCCTGCTTTCTCATAGGTACAATGAATTATTGCCCCATCTTGTATATTCACTTCTTTACCAATTCGTATTTCATGCACATCAGCCCTAATCACCGATTGAAACCAAACACTAGAGCCATTACCAATCTCAACATCACCAATGATTGTAGCATTTTCAGCTAAAAAGCAATTTTCAGCTATTCTTGGAGACTTTCCTATTACATCTATAATTAATGCCATATCTTAATTTACTGGATTTACAGTATATGAATTTCGTCGAAGTAAATTAATTAGACCTTTGTCACCAACTAAGTGTCCTGCTCCTACAGCAAAAAAACAAGAATTTATCTTCATGTTTTTCTCAATGATTGGAATCCATTTTTTATTTCTTTCATTTAATAATATATCTAAAAAAGAATTAAGTCCATTTTCATCCTCATTAATTGCTTTTCCTAATAAATTCAAATTTTGGCTTTTATATATTTCAACCAATTTCTTCAATTCATCTTGTCCTGTATTTGCACTTGCAATAGTTTGATATAAATATTTGGCCTGATCTATATAAGGGATGCTATCAAATATTGAAAGCTGAAATTCGATTGTCTCAAGTCCGCCAATTTTTTTCTTATCACTTTTCGCCAATTCCATAAGTTCCATTTCATATGATTTAATATCACCATTTTTCATATTACTTGCCTGAATGGATGGATCTGCTAAAACCTGCGAAATCATTGGTTTAAATCGATCTATAACCATCATAGGTAATCCAGTTTCATTAAAATACTCCTTAATTACATTATATTCTGACTCAGACAATAGGTCTTGCAGCTTCATATCATCATTCATCATTATTTTATCCAATACTGAAAACATGGTCGTCATGTCATTCATCTTATCCATATCTACTTCAAAAAAAATAGATTTGCTTTGCTTAAGCACTTCCTCTGTATTTTTTGGATAAAAAAAGTCCTCCTTTGGAATCACATGAATAGTTCCAAATAAATAAGATTTTGATTTTAGTCCATTGCCCGTGATCTCCCATAATAGATTATGAGATAAAGTATCTTGTGAAAAGACATTAAAAGAGTTTATAGCTAAAAATATAATGAGTAGAAATGATAATTTAATTTTAATCATAATTTATCTTTTTTAATAAACCATTGGTAACATATAATACCTGCTGCAACAGAGACATTTAATGAATTAATCTGCCCTACTTGTGGGATGGCTACATGCATCGTTGATTCATCCAAAATTTCTTTTGAAATACCAAGCCCTTCCGCTCCTAGTACAAATACACATGCTTGTGTCATATCCACTTCTGAAAGTAATTTCGACGATTTTTCGGAACAAGAGATCACTTGTAAACCCATTTTCTTAAGATTGCGCAAAACGATTGCTGAATTTGAAACTTGACATATTGGCAAATTCAACAATGCCCCTGCTGAAGACTTAATTGCGTCTTCATTAATCAACGCAGAATTTTTCTTTGTAATTATAATACCATCGACCCCAAAAACTTCTGCCGATCTTGCAATAGCACCAAAATTTCTTACGTCACTTATACCATCTAAAAATAATAAACAAGGTGTCTTCCCATCTTCAAAAGCTTTACTTATTATATCTTGGGGATCCATGAATTGTACTGGATTTATCATGCCAAGAACACCTTGATGCTGCTTTGGACATAGTCTATCCAATTTTTGTTTTGGGACTTGTACAACTGAAATTTTATACTTCTACAAAGTTTCAACAGTTCATATAGGGTATCCTTTTCTAAAGTATCTTGTAGGAATACTTTTTGGATAGAAGTTTCAGATAAAATTGCCTCTTTCAGTGCGTTTTTTCCTAAAAGCCAAGTAAAATTTATTTCTTTCACGCATTAAAATTATTTATATCTTTAACAAATTTTAAAATAAATTAAAAATTATGCAATCAAACAAACGTATTTATTTGATTATCTGTGTTTTATGCTCTTATTTTTTTTCATTCAGTCAAAGGCAAACTAATCTAGATCTAGCCCTAAGACATATAGAATCAACAGCTGATGCGTGGAGTCTAAGTAAAAATGACTTAATTGATCTATCTGTTTCAGATCAATATGTCTCTTCAAACAATGGTGTTCATCATTTTTATTTTCAGCAAAACTATCAAGGAATACCAATTTACAATGCAGTAACTTCAGTACACATCACAAAAGAAGGTAAAATTATTGACAGTCCAAATCGATTCTATGGTCAATTATCAAAAAAAATTAATACCACATCTGCGCGAATTTTACCTCAAATTGCTTTGGAAAAAGTCGTATTAGATTTAAATTTAGAAAATGCAATTATCCCTACAAATATTAAAAGGTTGTCTAAATCAGAATCATTGCAAATTTCTAAAACAAATTTTACAGATCAAGATATAAATATAAAACTAGTTTATCAAGAAGACAAGAAAGGTAACTTAAGATTAGCTTATGATTTGAGTTTGGATATGAGTATGAATTCAGATTATTGGAGTATCAGAGTAGATGCCGTAAATGGTGACATATTATCAAAATATAATTTTACAATTTATTGCAAATTAAAACATGACAAACATGACCATTGCAATATTTCAAGCAATTCAAGAAATTCTAAATTTGAAAGTGTTCAAACAGTGCTCACTAAACAAAATACCACTGCTGTACCAAATACTTATAATGTTTTTCCGTTGCCAATAGAAAGTCCTATTCATGGTCAGAGATCATTATTAATAAATCCTGCTGATCCAACTGCATCACCTTATGGTTGGCATGATTCCAATGGTGCTGTAGGAGCTGAATACAACACGACAAATGGAAACAATGTCAATGCTTACTTAGATAAAAATGGCGACAATGCCAATGATGGAATTCAAGTTAATGGTGGTGCTGATCTTATTTTTGATTTTCCATTTGATGCCCAGCAAGAACCCTATCAATATACACATGCTGCAACGACAAACTTATTTTATGTTTGTAATACGGTACATGATGTCTTATACAATTTTGGATTTGATGAAAAATCTGGAAACTTCCAAAGAAATAATTATGGAAAAGGCGGTACAGGAAATGATCCAGTAGTAGCAGAAGCGCAAGACGGAAGCGGTGTAAATAATGCAAATTTTTCAACACCAGCAGATGGAGGTAGTGGTAGAATGCAAATGTTCTTATGGACTGCAACAGGAAATGAAATTTACATTACTCAACCCAATACTATTGCTGGGCCATTTTCAGCAACTCGAGGAGGATTTGGGACTGCTCCAGACACTGCAGGCATCAAAGGAAAAGTAGTGTGGTCTGACACTGGAGTGAAAGGCAGCGAAAAATTAAGCTGCAAAGACTCTCAAAACAAAGCCAAACTTAAAGGCAATATTGCAGTCGTTTTAAGGGGTGAATGTGAATTTGGTGAGAAAGCATATTATGCCCAGAAAGCTGGAGCCATCGCAGTCATCATTTGTGGATTTAATGATGAAAATGTCAGTATGGGAGGAGGAGTATATGGCGGACAAGTAACCATACCTACATATTATGCTACAAAATCAACTTGTGACAAAATCAATATTTTTATTGACAGTACTTTAGAAATGCAAATCAAAAAACCAACTGGTAATAAATCAGGTCCCGACAGTTTGGATGGTGATTTTGACAATGGAATTATTGCACATGAATATGGCCATGGTGTCTCAAATCGATTAACAGGCGGTCCATCTCAAGCAGGTTGTCTTGGCAATGCTGAACAAATGGGTGAAGGATGGAGTGATTTTTTATCTTTAATATTTACTGCAGAAAAAAATGACCTAGGCAAAGATATCCGTGCAGTAGGAAATTATGCAATTGGAGCAAAAACTGATGGTCTAGGAATTAGAAGAAGACCTTATACCACAGATCGTCAAGTAAATGAATTCACATATAAAAATATTGATCCCGAAGTCCATAATCTAGGAGAAGTATGGACCACTGTTCTATGGGATTTGTATTGGGCACTTTCAGATAAATATGGCTATGACTCCAATTTTAAGAATAAAACAGCAGGCAATAATATTTGTATCCAATTGGTCATGGATGCAATGAAGTTACAACCATGTAGTCCAGGATTTATAGATGGACGTAATGCTATAATCAAAGCAGATGAAATCAATAATCAAGGTCAAAACAAATGTTTGATTTGGGATGTATTTGCAAAACGTGGTTTTGGTAGTTTAGCAAGCCAAGGTAGTTCAAACAGTATTGGTGATGAAATTGAAGACTTTGAATCCATTCCTGAATGCATCAATTCAATTTTATTTGATATCACCGCCGATCAAGTGGTTACTGCAGGTAAAGAATTAAACTATAAAATTGAAATCAGAAATCAAAGAATTACAGCTGCAAATAACGTAAATGTTGAATATAAAATCCCCTCTAATTGTACGTATGTGACCGGATCTGCAAGTATTGACCCAAAATCAGTTATAGGAAATATCATCACATGGGAAATCCCAAGCATGGCAGCTTTGCAAAAAACTAATATTACTTTCAAAGTTTCAACAGATAGATTGATTTATTCAAATACTTTGTGGAGAGATGATCTTGAAACGAGTGGATTTACAAATTGGGATTATACTATTAAAACTGGAAATCAATTATGGTTTCCTACCGATGGTTTCGGCATTAATAATACTGTTGGTTTATATGCAGAAGGAACAAATGATACAACTGATTTTTCAACATTCCTAGTAGTCCCAACAAATGAATTAACTGGAAATGAGCCCTCTTTATATTTTTATCATCAATACAATACTCAAAATATATTGGACGGTGGATTTATTGAAATATCTACAGACGGTGTTATTTTTGAAAAATTAAACACAGCTGATTTTAGCATTAATGGTTATAATGGAGATCTGTCATATTCAACTTTTGTGGTACCTAATCTTAAAGGTTATTCTGGTAATTCTAATGGTTGGATTCCTACTGTAGTGAATTTATCGAAATATGCTGGACGTAAAATTTATTTGAGATTTAGATTTGGAACTTACGATGATCAAATTTCAAAAACTCAAGGTAGACAGGGTTGGACTATTGATGATCTGGAAATAATTAATCCAAAATATTATAATACAGAAGCATGTGTTACTTCCAGCTTAGGTGACAATATTTGTAAAACTGTCCAGGGAAAGGAACCTTGATTGAATCAACAAAAATAGTTGGAAATGAAGATTTATCAAATGAATTCAATTATCAAATCTATCCAAATCCTGCGAGTGAGTGGGTCAACATCAATTTAAAAAATGCTGAAAAAATACATGAATTAAAAATACTAAACCCACAAGGGCAAGTAGTTATTCAGAATAAGTTAGATTCAAAATCAAACCACGAACTAAAATTCTCAGTAAAACATTTTCCAAAAGGAATTTATTTAGTAGAACTGCGAAGTCAAGATGTAGTTAAAACTTCAAAAATTACAATTAATTAAACATAAATAAAGGTTTAAAAGTAAAAGGCTGTCGTTTGGCAGCCTTTTGCTTTTATGTCTAAAAACAATTCATTTACCTTTTTTATAATATATAAACAATTGTATTTAAAAACAAGTGCAATCCATTCTTTAAAGAATAAAATTATACTTTAAAAATTCATCGCCTATATTGAATACTCAAAAATTTATTATGCAATAAAATTTTTAAATAATTAGAATTAAATTGTAATTTCGCTCAATTGAAACAATACCTTGAAAAGGAAACTAATCTTAAGCTTAATCATATTTCTATCAGCAACTTGCTATACATTTAGTCAAGAAATATGTGACAATGGTTTAGATGATGACTCCGATGGATTTATTGACTTAAATGATCCTGACTGTAAATGCCTTGGAATAAAAGATAGCTTATTTATTCCTTCTTCTTTGATTCCCAATCCATCCTTTGAAGATTTTGTTTGTTGCCCATCAGGACTAGCTCAGTTAAACTGTTCCAAGAACTGGATACAAGCTTCTAGAGCCACTTCAGATTATTACCATACTTGTGGTTTTCGCAGCGACCCTATGAGAGGCAATCCTCCACAGCCTCTTCCCGCTGGAAACGGATATGTTGGATTTTTAGATCTTAAAGATAGGCCAGGTACAAATACGACATATAAAGAATATGTTGGCGCATGTATCAATCAAGCCCTAAGTCCAAATAAAGATTATACCTTATCATTTTGGGTTGGCTTCGGGACAGCAGGAAATACATGGGGCCCAAGATCTATTACGACATTAGCCCTTTTCGGAACACCAGATTGCAACAACCTGCCATTCGGACTTCCGAATGGGGAGCTTTGCCCTACTGCTTACCCCAATTGGTATGAAATAAAAAGAATAACAGCATCCGGCGTAAATAAATGGACCAAAGTTAAATTCAATTTCAGACCAACTAGAAAATATGAAGCTATTGCTATAGGACCTCAATGCGCCGCTGCTGATGGAAACTATTATTTTTTTATTGATGATCTCGTCCTAGAAGAAAGTGCTAAATTTGATTCCATAAATTTCAGTATAAATGGAAATCCATGCTCAGATTCGATAGAGTTGCTTGCAGCAGCTGCCATTGTCAATACAATTACTTACCAATGGTATAAAAATGGAATCGCCATACCTGGTGCAACAACTCAAAAATACCTTATTCCAAAAGGTGAAGAAGGCATGTACACCATAAGGGCTTTTGATGGAAAAAATTGTGAACTAAGCAATACTTTCAACTATAATCAAGATACTTTTTACACAACAATAAATGCTAATATCTGTGAAGGCGAATTTTATACTGTTGGGTCATCAAAACTCCTAGCCTCAGGAAATTATAACTTTAGGTTAAAGTCATGGCAAGGTTGTGACAGCCTTGTAAATATTAATTTACTAGTCAACAAAAAAAATCAACATTTAATTGATACTACATTATGCGAAGGATCGACATTAAATTTACTTGACACAACATTTAGTGCACTTGGGATCTATAGTTTAAATTTAAAAATATAAACCATTGTGATAGTATCATCAATATAAAATTAAATTTTTCAAAACAATTTTTTAGCACACAAAACTTTAGCTTATGAAGATGACTCCATATTAATAGACCAAAAATATTACAAAAATTCAGCAGAATTTGATCTTAACAAAATTAGTATTGGAGGATGCGATAGCATAGTGAGAATTAAGATTGTTAAGATTAAAAACATCAATGACACGTTTTACTATAAGCTTTGTGTAGGAGATACATTAAACATTAAAAATAACCAATTTACAAAAGCTGGTTTCTATCCATTTTACGATCAAAATGAATTTGGATGCGATAGTAATATTACAATTTAAATACTTGAATACCCTACTTCTAGTTCAAAAATCAAAGCCACAATTTGTGAGGATGAATCTTTTATCATTGGGAACCAACAATTTAATCAATCCGGACTGTATAAAGCTACCTTATCAAATACGAATAATTGCGACAGTCTTATTGAACTAGAATTAACAGTAAACAAAACTTCTACTACTATTATTGACACTTCAATTTGCAAAGGCAATACAATACTAATTGGCTCTAGTAATTATTCTCAAGAAGGAAAATACAAACAACGCTTTACTAATTTTTTAAATTGCGATAGCATACTAGAAATTAATTTAAAAACATATCCCAATTATAACGTAAATATTGATTCCAATATCTGTGATGGCAAAGCAATAAATATACATAATTCACTTATAGACAAAGCAGGAATTTATCAATTCAAATTCACTTCATATCATGGCTGTGATAGCAATTTCACTGTTAAGGTCAATTCCGGTAATTCAACTACTAAAGTAATTGACACAAGTTTCTGTGAAGGAGATTACATAATATTTAACAATCAAAGAATCACATCAACTGGACAACAAATCTACTTGAGCAAAACACATCTCAACTGTGACAGCACAATTATTTTAAACACCTCAACAAAAAAAACATACAAACATAAAATAGATACATCCATATGCTTTAATGACACTTTGACTATAGACAATATCAAATATTTTTCTTCCGGAAAATACATACAAACACTCAACACTTACGATCAATGTGACAGTATATTAGAAATTCAATTACAGGTATATCCCGAAATAAACATTACGAGTCAAATTAAAAATATAAGCTGTTATGGTGATGCTGATGGTAGCATCATTTTAAAACAAAACGATCCGAATGATATTAATTATCAATACCAATGGAGCAACAATTCTACTAATCAAAATCAAACAAATCTAAGCAGAGGCACTTACAATGTAACTGTATCAGATAAAATTGGATGTACCTTAATAAAATCTTATTCCATAGATGAGCCTAAAAGCTAGAACTAAATTTTGAAAAAGAAAATGCAAACTGTAGAAATCATGATTCAGGATATGTTATCATCAATTTGGTTCAGGGTGGAACTCCCCCACTCCATCTTATTTTAAATAATAAATCTATTAATAATTTTCAAAATAAAATATTTCTTGAAGATGGAATTCATCAAATCCAAATCATTGATGATAATAATTGTTTATTATTAAAAAATTTTGAAATAACTAAATCAAAAAGAGGAAGCATTGATATTCCACAGGATACTATTTATTTAACAGTTGGTGACTCTTTTGAAGTTAAACTTAATATTAAAGATATAGATCAAATAGATACTATAGATTGGAATGGCAATAGCAAGTTTTCTTGTAAAAATTGTGAGGACCCATTTATCACACCATTAAAAGATCAAATAAAAATACAAGTAAAACTAATTGATTCCAATGGCTGTGAATATATTGACTTTGTAATATTTCGCTTAAAACAAAAAGTAACTGTTCCAAATGTATTTTCTCCAAATGGTGATGGCTTAAATGATTTTTTTACATTAATATCGGACTCAAGTGTTGAAAAAATTAATTCATTAAAAATATTTGACCGTTGGGGTGAATTAATATTTGAATCAAAAGACGCAATTCCCAATTCGTCAATTGGTGCCTGGGATGGTACATTTAGAAATGAGCCTATAAATCCTGGCGTTTATGTGTATTTAATAAGTTACCAAAATAAAATTGGCGACATATTTACAATAGCTGGTGACATTACTCTCCTGAAGTAGACATTTATTATTTTCATTTAGGAATTAGTTTCTATTAAAATTTAAACACTCAAATTATAAATTTTTTTTTTACTAATAATGCAAAATAATCATCTATAAACATTTGATTTACAATCAAGAACACCTTATCGAAAAAAAAATATAGTTCATATTATACTTTTCCATCTCACTAGGTTTTTTCTTGGCATAATTGGAACATTACTTGCAATTCTTTCTATGAAATATGAGCTAAGCACGTCTGCTTGCAGATGTAGTGTTTTATCGACAAGCCCCCGTTTGATAAACGCATAAGATTGCTAAGCGTGTTCAAGAGATTGGACAGTATTTCACCATTGGCAAAAACGAATTTTTAAAAAACAACAAAAGTTTTTATGAAACGACTGTTACTTACGCATTCAAAGTTTTCGCTTCAGAAAATTTTACTCGCATTCTCGACCTTATTTTTATTGCTGTTTAGCAATGCAAATTTAAATGGTCAATGTAGCTCGGGATTTCCTGCTGCATTCCCTCCTAGTCCAGCATTGAACACTGTGTGTCAAGGTGCTGCAGGAGTTTATTTTATTAATGGTTTTGTAGGTGGAAATACCTATACATTTACTATTAATGGGGCAGCTGCTTCTTATACTCCAGGAAGTAGCAATTTTTTAGTTAATTGGACGACTCCAGGCAACTATACTATAGTAATGACTGAAACGCATCCATTAACTGGAGCTTGCCCAACTAGAACATACTTAGTTCATGTTGTACCAAGTGCTGCACCACAATTAAATTGTAATGACACAGTAAATGTGTCTCTCGATCAAAATTGCAGTGCTTTAATTCGTCCAACAATGGTACTAGAAGGGACTTATGACAGTTTAGATTATGAAGTTATAATCAAAGATCCTGTAACAGGATTGGTTATTCCAGGTAGTCCTACAGTCACTTCAGCTTATAAAGGCAGATTCTTAGAAGTCAGTGCAAAGCACAAGTGCTCTACCAACTCATGTTGGGGAGTTCTTCGCATTGAAGATAAACTTGCCCCAATGTTGGTATGTAGAAGCTATATCGTTGATTGCGGAACAGCAGTTGAGCCTTCCACATTAGCAGGGAGACCAGGATTCCCAAAGCCATCCCCAGCGGCTCCGAATCCAGTTTCAATCCCAGGCCAACCTCAGAAATATACAGTAAATTCAACATTATGGGACAATTGTGGAATGATCACATTATCTTATGTTGACCTCGTTAAACACGTACCTTGCCCACCTGCAGTACCTATCTAGATACAATATTTAGAACGTGGACAGCAGTCGATATGTTTGGTACTTCTGTGAATTGCCAAGATACGATTTTGGTAAGAGCAGCAACAATAGAAACAATTGTATTTCCACCGAATTTTGATGGAATAGATCCAGATGGTGCAGGGCCTTTAAGTGCTAATCCTTCTCCTCTAAGATGTGAAGTTCCATTTGCAGTAGATGCTGCTGGAAATCCTCATCCTAGTGTTACTGGATACCCTAGTGGTGCAACATGTAGAAATATCAATTATAGTTATACTGATATAAAATTGAGAGCATGCGCTCAAACATATAAAATATTACGTGAATGGTTAATCATCGACTGGTGCACTGGAAGGACTCTAGATACAGTCCAGATCATCAAAGTTACTGATGATACGCCGCCTCTATTAACTTGTTATCAAAATATCACAGTATCGACGCAAAGCAATTCTTGCACAGGAGTGGTTGATATTCCACTACCACCATTTGTTTCAGATTGCTCTCAACTTCAAGTATTACTTGGACAGTATTTGCCATCAGATCTGCACCTAGTTGTATTCCTCCTGCTGTTATCGATAGATCATTGGAAGATGCTTCTGGTATCACGCGAAATGTTGATGGTAAATCATATCATGTTACCAACCTTCCAGTTGGTTGTTCATGGGTAAGATTCTATGGAAAGGATCCTTGTGGAAACGAATCTTATTGTAGTACTGAAATAAAAGTAGAAGAAAAAGTAAAACCAATTGCTGTTTGCAATTTACAGACGATTGTAACCTTGACAGGTTCCGGCTCTGCAAAAATATATGCAAATACTTTTGACGATGGTTCTCACGATAATTGTGGTCTCCCAGCGAATCCATTCCAAGTAGCAAGAATGAGAGCTGGTGCGTGCATCGCCAGTTATAAGTGATACTGATTTTAGAGATTTTGTAGAATTCTGTTGTGCAGATGTCGCTACAAATCCAAACATTGTAATATTAAGAGTATTCGATAAGGCTGGCAATTTTAATGATTGCATGGTAGAAGTGCGCGTTGTAGATAAAAAGCCACCTGTAGTCGTTGCTTGCCCACCAAATATCACTGTAAGCTGTGGATTTGATAGAAGTAATTTAAAAGTCTTTGGAGATGTAAGATCTACTGAATCTGCAAGACAGTCTATAATAATTAATGACCCAGCAAATACAACAAATACACCTCAACCAAAACAATGGGGGTATGATGGATTGATTACTGATGATTGCAATGTAGTTATTACAGAATTAACTCCAAATCTATCTGGTATAAATACTTGCGGTACAGGAAATATTTTCAGATCATGGAGAGCAGTTGATGACGCAGGAAATGTCGTTACTTGTAATCAAACTATAACTGTAGTAAATCATACACCATTTACTGGTGCGATCACTTGGCCGGTGACTTACGAAGGAGAAGGATGTAGTGCTTCAGTATCGCCAAATATCACAGGAAGTCCTACTTGGGCAGCGACAAATAGCTGTTCAAACGTTGTCGCATCGTATGAAGATGAAGTATTCAATATCGTTGAAAATGTATGTTTTAAGATAATTAGAAAATGGGCTGTAATCGACTGGTGTACCTATAATTCATCTACTAATTCACCAATATACAGATGGCAACAAGTAATCAAAATTAAAAATTCTGTTCCACCTACTATCACTAGTAGCTGTGCAAATAAAACAGTGGATAGTCCAACGACAGATTGTAATGGTTATATTGAACTTATAGCTACTGCAACTGATGATTGTCCAACTACAAGCCCTTTATCTTGGACTTATACAATAGATCAAGACAACAATGGCTCAATTGACTTCAATGGAATAACAAATGATGCAAGTGGAACTTATCCACATGGTACTCATAAAATTACCTGGACTGTAAAAGATAATTGTGGAAATCAAGCTACTTGTTCTTATTTATTCACAATAAGAGATGGTAAAAAACCTACACCAGTTTGTAGAAGTGGACTTGTAATCGTAGTCATGCCAAGTACAGGCGAAGTTACCATTTGGGCTTCTGATTATAATGCTGGTAGTTATGATAATTGTACGCCTCAAAATGCATTAGTATATTCATTTAGCCCATCACCAAGTGTTACTTCAAGAACTTTCCGTTGTGCTGATATACCAAATGGAAAATCGTACACATTCCCGATTACAATCTATGTAACAGATTCCGATGGCAATCAAGATTTCTGCGTAACTGAAATTACTTTGCAAGATGGAGCAGGAAATATATGTCCAGATCGTATAGTTGGCGGAGGAGGAACTTCTGGCCTTGCTATGGTAGCTGGTAGTTTAGCAAATGAAACAAATAGTATGGTTCAAGATGCAATGATTACGATCTCTGGTAATATGACTGGTTTACCTAAAAACTATATGACTAATAATGATGGAAAATATGCATTCATAGAATTACCAAAAAATGAAAGCTACTTTATTGAAGCGAGCAAAAATGATGATCCATTAAATGGTGTTACAACCAATGACATTGTATTGATTCAAAAACATATTCTTGGAATCCAAACTTTGATATCTCTTTATAAAATAATTGCTGCTGATGTAAATAATTCTCAAGCTATTACAGCTAAAGATATTTCTGACATTAGAAAAGTTATTCTTGGTGTAACAAATGAATTTCCGAACAAAAAGTCTTGGAAATTCGTCAATGCTGATCAAAAATTCAATGATATCTTATACCCTTGGCCTGTTCAAGAAAATGTATCGATCAATGATTTAGATCAAGATTTAATGCAAAATAATTTTGTTGCCGTAAAAATTGGTGATGTAAGTGGAAATGCTAAAACAAATCAATTTAGTTCAAGCTCTACAAGGTCAAATGAAAAGCTAAATGTAAGTGTAGAAGATAAAAAATACACAGCTGATGAATTCGTCACAATTCCATTTACTATTGCAAATCAGGCAACTTTAACTGGACTTCAATTAGAATTAACTTGGAATAAAGATGAAATGACTTTTGAAGATCTAATTTCAAACGAACTTAGCCTTCAAGAAGATCAATTCAGTACAATAAATTTAGCAGAAGGAAAACTCAGTATTAGCTGGGACAATGCTAAAGGTACATCTGTTAAATCGCAATTATTTACATTAAAAATGAAGGCGTTAAAAAGCGGAAATGTTTCAAATTCTATTTCAATAAATGAATCAAGAATAGCTGCTGAAGCATATGATAATTCTGGAAAAACATTATCAATTCGATTGAACAATGTTGGAACAAATGGCGAAAATGTTGGCGTATTTTACTTATACCAGAATACTCCGAATCCATTCAGTGAAAATACAACTATCTCATTCACATTACCAAAAGATGAAAAAGCAGTGCTTAGCATCTTTGATGTGAACGGAAAAATATTGAAAGTATGGAATCAAGTATTCAAAGAAGGATTGAATACAATTGAAATAACAAAAAGCGAATTGGTTCAATCAGGAATTCTTTACTATAGTTTAGAAACTGGTGGAAATAAATCAGTGCGCAAGATGATCCTCATCGACTAAAAAATAAACAAATTTACAAGTGCTTGTAATAAACAACAAGCACTTGTAAAAACTCAAAATTCATATATACTCCCCCCTGACATCGCTCAAGATACCGTTTGAGGATCTCAGAAATTGTATTTAAAAAAAATAAACAACAACCATTAATTAATAAAATTATCCAAAATGGGCCAAACGAATTTTACTAAAATTATGAAAAAGTTAGGCAATTTAAAATCAGCAAAAAAAGGTTATATCCTCTTTGCTATGATATGCAGCTTCTTCTCATTGGGAAGTCTAAGCGCACAATTAACTTTAACAAAAACAATCCTTGGCGTCGTTCCAGCTTCGAGCGGAATTGCAGGAAATGTCGATGCTGCTTATGAATTTGTTCTAACAAACAATACAGCAGGTATTGCACAAGGAATTTATTTAACAGATGTCATGAACGCATCTACAAATCTTGGAAGCAAGTTTGTAAGAGTAGTTGCACCACCTGCAATTGTTGCAACTTCTGGTTCTGTTCTTCCAGTAGATTATCCTACTATCAACACAGGATATGACGGAGCTTCATCATTTTATATAACAAATGGTGCAGGGTTCTTGGATCCAGCTGATGGTGTTACTATTAGAGTAACTGTGGAATTAAACCTGAGAGCTATTGGTGGTACTTTAAACGACACTTCACATGTTGCAACAACAACACCAATTGCAACTGCAACTTCAAATACTGCAACATTACCTGATTGCTGGTCAAATTGCCAAATCGCTTGTAACAATTCTGTTCAAGCATCTGTCAATTCTGTATGCGAAGCTTTCATTGCAGCTGAAATGGTGCTAGAAGGTGAAATTGAAGCATGTGCTGATCTAGGTTTCTATCAAGTAAGCTTGTCATACAATGGTGTTGCTGTGTCTATGCCAGTAAACAAATCTTATATTGGAAAAACACTACAAGTTTCTGTAAAAAACATTGTTTGCGGAAATAGTTGTTGGGGAACTATCCTATTGGAAGATAAGACGCCTCCTGCATTATTGTGTCAAACTAGAAGAGATACGATCGTTTGTAGTTCTGATTTAAGACCAATACTAAGCAATAATTTATTGGACTCTCTTAGATTTCCAATCCCTGCACTTGCAGTTATAGATTTGACTTCATATCCTTATGTTGTTACTGGATTAGATGCTTGTGGTTCAGTATTACTATCTTTTTCTGATAGTATTGTAAAGTATAATTGCAGCAATGCTGTTTTATCTTCAACGCTTTATAGAAAGTGGAAAGCAGTGGACAATGGTGGATACGCTCACTATTGTACTGATACTTTTGATCTCAAAAAAGGTACTTTAGCTGATGTAAAACTTCCAGATAACTATGATGATTTAGCTGGTGTAGGACATCAACCTAAATTAGCTTGTGATGGAACTTGGACAAAATTTGCTAATGGATTTCCTGATACTAGTGGAACTGGAACAGGTGCTCCAAAAGGTACATACTGTGGAAATATACAGTTCGATTATTCAGACGATACTACTTCTGTATGCCCTGGATCATATATATTATTCAGAAGATGGCTTATTTTGGATTGGTGTACAGGCAATAGAATTGATCACATACAAAGAATCTCTATAAAAGATCATCAAGCTCCAACAGTATTTACACCAAAGAATCTAACTGTCACGACATCAGCATGGGATTGTAAAGCAAGTTATAATCTTGCTGCGCCTATCAAATTAGCAAAAACTAGTGATGATGTTGCAGCTAATGATGATAAATTAAGAATTTGGGATGGTTGTTCAAATTCAACTGTAAAAATATATCACAAACTTCCATTAAATCCTTTTGATTCTACTGGTAGTGTTTTAAAAAGTGTAACATTGGTTAACCCAAATGCAAATGGTTCTTATACATTTACTAATTTAGAATATGGATTTAATTGGTTTGAAGCAATTATAACTGATGGATGTGGTAATTCTGTTACTGTAAGATGGGAAGTTCGCGTGGTGGATAATATTCCTCCGGTTGCAATCTGTCATCAGAGAGTTGTTGTTTCTCTTGGATCTAATGGATATGCAACTATTCCTGCATCTGTATTGAATGACGGTTCACATGATAACTGTGGTCAACCTGTTACATTGAAAATCGCAAGAATGACATTGGGATGTGGTGGATCATTAAGTTTCCAAAACACACAATCTTTCTGTTGTGCTACTGATCCTTTAAATAGACCAATTGCTGTTGCATTATTGGTAACTGATGCCTCAGGAAATACAAGTGTATGTATGGACAGTGTAATATTACAAGACAAATTAGCCCCAGTTGTTACATGCCCTGCTAATAAGACTGTAAACTGCGAAACAGACTTAACTAATCTCTCTGTTTTTGGCACACCTACTGCTTCAGATAATTGCAGCATTTCATTATCTACAAATGTTGATGATCAAAGAAACGCATGTGGCTTAGGAAATATAAATAGAATTTTCACCTATACAGATGGAAGTGGTTTGACTGCTACATGTACTCAAGTGATTACAGTGGTGGATGTTGATCCTTTTGATGGACTTACAGATATAGTTTGGCCAGATCATTTGACTTTAAATGGCTGTCTAAGCAATACTTCAGAAGCAGTTACTGGCAAACCAACATTCCTAAATAAAGATAAATGCAATCAACCTGTCGCGAGATATGATGACTTAGTTTTCAACTATGTTGAAGGTGTGTGTTATAAAATTTTAAGAAATTGGACAGTCATCGACTGGTGTACATATGATGCGACTGTAACTCCTGTAAAAGGATTATGGAGACATACTCAGGTGATCAAAATATCAAATACTGATCTTCCTCAAATAACTTCAAGATGTGTAGATACAACTTATTGCATTACAGAAAATTGTTCGACGACATTTACGTTATCTGCTACAGGAACTGATGCATGTACACCTCAATCTGAATTAAAATGGTCATATAGTTTAGAAGATGTTGCAACAAATACAGTTATACTATCTGGAAATGTAAAACAATTCACGAGAACATACTTAGCTGGTGCATATAGAGTAAATTGGAGAGTAGAAGATCAATGTGGAAATGCTACTACTTGTTCATATGTAGTTACAGTAAAAGACTGTAAGAGACCAACTCCATATTGCAATAATGGTATCGTATCAGTATTGATGGAAAATTCAAATAGCGTTACGATTTGGGCCAAGGATTTTAATCTAGGAAGTTCAGATAATTGTACAGGAAATTTATTATATTCATTCACACAGAATGTTGCAGATTCTTTCAAAACATTTACATGTGCAGATATTCCAGATGGAAAAACAGATACAATAGAAATCACACTTTACGTAACCGACCAAGCAGGAAACTTTGACTTATGTAAAACCAAAATTATTCTTCAAGACAATAAAAATGTATGTCCTGATAAATTTGTTGGTGGCACATCGATGATTGCTGGTGCAATCAGAATGGCAAATCAAAATGGAGCTGCACAAGTGCCTGTAAGTATATATGATCAAAACAATGTAGAGCTTACAAAATACACTACAAACGATGATGGTAAATATGAATTTGCCTTATTAAATAATGCAAAAGATTATATGGTAAAACCAAACTTGGATAAAGATCCAGCAGCTGGAATTACAACACGTGATATCTTATTGATCCAAAAACATATCTTAGGTATCCAATCATTCAATCAACATCATCAATTCATTGCAGCTGATGTAAACAATTCTAAATCTATCACAGCGCGTGACTTATCAGATTTACGCAAATTGATCCTTGGTGTAACTTCAGATTTTCAAGAAAACAATTCTTGGAACTTTATCTCAAGTTCAACACCATTTGATATCAATGATCCATATAAATACTCAAGTGAAATCATGATTAATAATTTGAATCATGATATGATGAATAACGATTTTATCGCAGTGAAAACTGGAGATGTAACTGGAGAAGCGAAAACTTCTGGAGTTCAAAACTCTTCCACTAGATCAAATGAAAAAGTAAATTTAGTCATAGATGAGCTTGATTTTACAGCAGATGATATCATAGAAGTTCCAGTTTACAGTGAGGCTCAAATCACAGAGTTCAATGGAATACAAATGGCTTTCCAATACGATGATTCAAAATTAGAATTTATAGGTATCACCAGCGCAGAACTAGCGATAAATGCAACAAATTACAATGTAATCTTTGACCAATCTGCAAACATAAGATTGAGTTATTCTAATGAACTTGCACAAAACATAGACAATACTAATCCACTATTCATTCTGACATTTAAAACAAAGTCTAGTGGAAGAATGGATTTACAATCTTTATTCATGAATTCTAAATCATTACAAGGAGAATCTTATTTGGGTTCAAAAACTCTAGATGTAGATTTACAATTCAGAACAAAAGGAATTTCAAATAATACTGATAATTCAAAATATGTATTGTATCAAAATATTCCTAATCCATTTTCAGGCATTACGAATATTCAATTCAATGCACCAAAAAATGATGATACTGTAGAGTTAAGTATTTATGACCTTTCTGGTAAGGTAGTTTACAAAAAATCCCTTATCACTAAGAAAGGTTTGAACGAAATAGAAGTAAAATTGGATGCGAATATTCATGGTATTCTTTATTACAAACTCGATGCAAATGAATTCATTGCTACACGAAAAATGGTAGTTATAAGATAAACGGTTCTTGGGTAATTCGGCTGATTCGGGAACCTTTAAGTTCCCGGATTATGCCAAACTTTCTCAACAAAATAAAATCTTAAATCGAGTTAAAATGAAAAAAATATCCATACTTATAAAATATATCGATATGAAACAAAATTTACATATACCAATCATAAATCTTTTGAATATGGTAGTCTTTAAAAAATTCCAAACATTGGCCATCGCATTCATGCTTATGATCATCGCCAATTCAAACCAAGCTCAAGCGTTGGTATCTGGAGATACTAGTGTTTGTCCTGGTGAAACAGTAACTTATACTTTTGATGATTGTCCTGCACCAAATGCAGCTTATACTTTTACAGTACTTGGTGGTGGATCAATAGTTGGTTCCAATACTGGCTGTTCTGTAACAGTTCAGTGGAACGCTACTCCAGGAAATTACATGATCCAAGTAGTTGGAGCTGCAGTACCAAGATTTCAATCCGTAAGAATTGAAGGTGTTGCAAATATGTCATGTGATGATTTAGTCAATGTTTCATTGAATGGCAATTGTCAAGCAGTGATCACTCCAGGAATTGTATTGGAAGGAGAAGCTTATGATAGTTATTCATATGCCGTGACTACTTATACATTGAATGGAACTTTGATTCCAGGCAACCTTGTCACCTATGCATACTTAGATCAAACATTGAAAGTGCATGTGCGGCATTTGTGTACAGGTGTTACATGTTGGGGTTATGTGCATATAGAAGATAAGTATATACCAAATTTACTTTGCGACAACAGTGCTGATACATTAAATTGTGGCAATGGTTATACACCTGAAGAATTATTATTAAACCCATCTTTCACAGGATTAGAATTTCCTGTACCAAATACTGCTACAGTAGTTCCTTCCAGTACTTCTGGATGTTATGATGTAACTGGATTTGATCTTTGTTGTACAGTTAAATTATGTTATACAGATGAATATGTAAGATACGGATGTGCAGGAGCATACTATGCTAGATTAGTAAGAAATTGGAGAGCTGAAGATTGTAAAGAAAACAGAACTTATTGCTCTGATACAATCTATTTCAGAAAAGGAACTTTAGCTGGAATTACATGTCCATTAAGCTATGATGGTGTTGATCCAGACGGTGCTGGTCCAATAGCTAAAAACCCTGGGCCTATTGCAAATTGTGATAGCTTTTTATTAGTATCTCAGATTCCTGCTATTTATGATGCGACAAAAGATCCATTCAGATCATATTATCACAAAATGGCAAATGGCTATCCATCACCATTTAATTACTACGATTCTTTTGGTAGACTTAGACTAAAAGGAACGGGATATCCACAATACAGTTCATGTGAACACATGGCACAATCCTATAGAGATGTAAGAATTGATATCTGTCCTGGAACATTTAAAGTTGTAAGAGTATGGCAAGTATATGATTGGTGTTCTGGAAGAATAGAAACTTGTACACAATTAATAAAAATTGAAGACTCAAAACCACCTGTGGTTTCTTGTGAAAAAGATTTATTATTGCCAATGGCATATTATACTTGCGGTGGTGGTGCGACAATACCATTTCCTACAGTAATAAATGAATGTTCAGGTTATACAGTTGATGCAGGTTATATCGTAAATAGAACGACATTAGAAATTGTTAGAACAGGAGTGACAATAAACAATACAACAAAAACGGTTACTATAGCACCAGTAGCTGCAGATAGTATCTGGGTTCAGTTTTTTATCACTGATTCTTGTGGCAATGGGCCAACTATTTGTAGAACAGAAGTTGTTTTTGTTGATGATCTTGATCCCGTAGCTATTTGTGATGAGCATACAGTGGTTTCATTAAATGAGACAGGTGTAGCTACATTGTCTGCTTCTTCTGTAAACAATGGAAGTTATGATAACTGTACACTAGATTCAATGTTCCTACGTAGAATGATTGACAATTGCAATCTTACATCAAACAGTACTTTTGGACAGACTGTTACATTCTGTTGTGAAGATGTATCTAGAAGCCCCATCATGGTTGTTTTCAGAGTAAAAGATAAAGCAGGTAACTTCAATGACTGTATGGTATCAGTAACTGTACAAGATAAAATTGCTCCAACAATTACATGTCCAGCAGATTTAACATTAAATTGCGGGACTGATATATCCAATCTTAGTTTGACAGGAGGAAGCGCGACTGGTTCTGATGGATGTTCTGGAGTTACTGTTACTTATACACAAGATACAGTTTCTTGGAATTGCGGATCTGGAGAAATTATAAGATATTGGAGAGCTACTGATGTAGGTGGAAGATTTGTGATCTGCCCTCAAAGAATTACCTTGAGAGATAACAATCCTTTCACTTGTGCTCAAGTTAACTGGATACCAGTGGGAGATATGATATTAACTGGATGTGATCCTTCAATAGCAGATCCTTCCATTACTGGCTCAAAACCAACCTACCCAACTGGATCGGTTTGTAAAAATATTATCGCAGGATTTACAGATGAACGTTTTTACAATGAAGGTGGTGGTATATGTGTTAGAATAGTAAGAAAATGGAGAGTTATCGATTGGTGCACTTATGATGTAAACAATCCTTCAGCTGGAATATGTGAAAGAACTCAAATAATCAGAATCAGAAATACAGTGGGCCCTGTTATTGCACCTACATCTTGCGTTGCCGATACAGTTAATGCTGGTAATACCAATTGCACAGCTACTTACAGCACTACAGCTAGTGCAACAGATGCTTGTACAATAGATACCGCTGCATTGACTTGGACATATAAGATTGATATGAACAACAACAATACTATTGATTTTAATGGTACAGGAAGAACTGTCAATAGACAATTTGCCATCGGAACTCACAGAATAATCTGGGAAGTACGTGACCATTGTGGCAATACAAGTACTTGCAATAAATTTATTACAGTAAAAGATGGACAAAGTCCAACACCTTACTGTAGAGCAGGTTTAGTTACCGTTGTAATGCCTTCTGCAAGAGAGATCACAGTTAAAGCAAGAGATTTTAATGAAAATAGTTATGACAATTGCACTGCAGCTAGCAGTTTGAGATATTCATTCTCATCTAGTGCTACAGATACTACCAGAACATATCGATGTGCTGATTTACCTGATGGAAGAGAAGGTAGATTTACACTAAGAATGTACGTTTGGGATCTAGCAGGAAACTCAAGCTTCTGCGATGTAACCTTGGTCGTACAAGATGGTGCACAAAATATATGTCCAAATACTTTAACAGGTGGTGGTGTTTCTGGATTGATTATATCCAATGGAAGCTCTCCTTTAAAGAATGCTAATGTACAATTGGTAGATCCTTCATCAATGCTTGGATCTGTATATAGTGAAGAAAGCGGAAAATTCACATTTAATGATATTCCTTTTGGAAAAAATTATGATGTGATGCCAGTAAAAAATGATGACCATGTGAATGGTGTAACTACTGCTGATATCGTCATGATCCAGAAACATATCCTAGGATTACAAGACCTTAAGACTCCTTATGAAAGAATTGCAGCAGACGCAAATAATTCTAAAACGATTACAGCTGCAGATATTTCAGAATTGAGAAAATTGATACTAGGTGTTACGTCTGGTTTCAAGAATGATCAAAAATCTTGGAGATTCGTAAAGAAAGACTTTGTATTCGAAGACTTGACCAACCCTTGGTTATTGGGTGGATGGCCAGAACTTGCACAGGTTAATAACTTGCAAGGAATTTCTGAAAATCATGATTTCATCGCAGTAAAAATAGGCGACATCAACTATTCAGCAAAAACAAATCTTGCTGTTGCCACAACGACTCGATCAAATCAAAAGTTAATCTTCGAAATTGAAAATAAAAACTTCTCTGCAAATGAAATCGTGAAGCTTCCAATATTTGCTTCAGATATTCAGTCTGTTCAAGGATTCCAGTTGGGATGGAATATCAATCCTTCATGTGAATTCTTATCAATTGAACCAGGAATTCTTGCTGTAAATAATTCTCATTATGCTACAAACAAAAATGTAGTGAACATGAGTTATGATGGTAATATTTCAGCTTCAAAAGAGCCATTGTTCTATATTGTAGTAAAAACAAACCACAATATAGCAGCAAGCAACATCATCAGCATCAGCGAGCAATTTATTGCAGTGGAAGCTTATGATGAAGATATGAATATCATGAACATTAGCTTGAGAGAGAGAAACTCTCAAACTATGGTAGAAAAATTTGAATTATATCAAAATAATCCAAATCCATTCAATGATAATACTAGCATCAGCTATTTTGCTCCAATACAAACTAAAGTAGTATTGAAAGTAAAAAATATCAACGGTGATACTGTATGGACTAGAGAATACAATTCTGAAAAAGGAAAAAACAGTATTGTATTAGGAAAATCAGAATTGCCAGTGAGTGCAGGAGTTTACTACTACACATTGGAAACAGCAGGATTCACTGAAACAAAGAAAATGGTCATCGCAAGATAATTATTGTTAATTTATCGGTTTATAAGTAAAGTGCCTCTTTTCGAGAGGCACTTTTTTTTTGTGGGTCATATTAAATAAAGACTAATACAACTTTCGAACATTTAAAAAATACCGTAGAGAGGTTATTTTCAACTAAGCCTATTCTATCCTATATTTGCATTGATAATTTTATTAAATAACAATTAAATTAATTTACAATGTTTAAACCGCAACACAACACAAAACAATAGAACAGAACAGATTCTTATCGCTGTATAGAAAGAACAATGGGGATATAAATCCAGAGGGCATTAATCTTACATTTCAAACTTCATTTAGAAAATTCCTTACCGATATTTTAAATATAAATTGTGATACAAAACCAGTAGCTATGGGAAAATATTTCTCTGATCATAGTGGTGATTTTTATATTCATTTTCCAAATGGGTCTCCCACTGATTTTAATAACACTTTTAATACCATTTGCCAATGATAAATGTATTTAATATTTCTTTTTTTTACTTTGTTCTAATATGTTCAATAAATTCGCAGATAGCTAATCTGGATTCCAATTGCCGATTTGACATAACTTTTGACTTTGATTATGTAAGTAAAAGAGTTACATTAAAGATGGTTTTGAAGTTATAGAAGTTCCCTTAATTGAGTATTTGGATGAAAGATTGAATATGCCAGGAAGATTTAGATTATTTCACAATGTGCCAAATAGTTTCTACTCATATGGGTTCAAAGTGGTTTCGAAATCTTGTAGTCAGGAGTTATTGCATCGAAAAATTATGGATCATGTTTATAATGAATCACGTCTAAAATTTAAAACAGTCATTGATACAACTGAAACTTGGACGGTTGTTGTTGTAGACTCTCAAAAATTATTTAATTGTGGAATCTATTTTGATTATGTAAAGAATGGCAGTGATATGTATGGATATCCACAGCTTTTTTTCATCTAGAATTCTATAAAATATTGGGATAATATTACAGGTAATTTAATTTCCATGGGTGATAAAAATAGATATTATATAGATTTATCAGAAAGCCGCACTTTACTAGATGGAATTCGAAAGTGGGATTATAATGGGTTGGGAATGGATTTTGAAAATTATTTATTTTTTTATATTCCAGATCAAATCCAGTATGATTTAGAGCTTTTTAGAAATGTTTTGTTCGATTATGCAGGAATAGATATCAAAGTTAGTAACTCAACGTCTGAAATTATTCTATTTTATCTTGATGCTTCAGATAGGTCAAGAGTAAAGAACAAATTTTGGAGCTCTGATTTTATGGTAGACCCTTATTATTATCCTCATAATGTGAAGAGAATCTATAATTAAATGTATGAATGGCTTAAAACTATTTTTTAAAACTATATTATGTTGCTTCTTGGTTTCATGTGCCTCAACTAAAGTAAGAATTAGTAACGATTGTAAAATAAGAGTTCAATATCCCGATATGGTTGAAGAAAATATAATAAAAATTAAAGATGCTGGTAATTTTCTATATAGAGGATGTGATGATATTGGAATTCTTGAGCTGCTTCAGGGTCTGCCTTATAATTATTCTAATGAAATGCAATTGAATGATAATTCACATTGCAATTATATCGAATTTGAAGTGTGTAATTGTTATAATCGAGAAATTGTTTTTGATAAACTGGTTGAACAGTTAAAAAATAAATATCATCACAATTTTGAGTATACTTACATGCCTGCTGAAATATGGTCAATGAAAGTAGTTGATACCATTAGGTTCATCAAAAGTACACAAAGGAAGCATTTTACTGAATTTACATTAGCAAATTATGAGGAGCAAAAAAAGAATATTGGAAGAGATACAATTCGATTTCATCCACTTATTTTCATGTGGGGGAACCATTATGATTTTGAAGCTATTAGAAGTTCATTTAAAAGGAAGAATAAAATGTTAAAAATTTATGCTATTTTTGATTATTACATGAATGATCCAGATTATCTATATAGTTTTAGCTCTTCTTGGAGGGATTTCTCAGGATGTAGAACTTTTAAAGAGTTTCAATTAAAGTTTCGAGATAAATTTGGAATTCAAGTAGACCGCAAAGAAGGGAATAGGGTTTCTATTTCGAGAAGAAATTGGTAATCAGTAGTCTCTTAATTGTGAATGAACTATTAGCAAAAATTGTTTGTGTTAAAGTATAATAAGTATACAGTAAGGAAGATTATAAAGTATTTGACTGCAACATGGTGCATATTTTGTAAAAAATTTGAAGCAACATTATGGCAAAATGAAGTCATAAATCGCGCTCAAGAACGAATCAGGAAGCCTAAATTAGAATTTTAAGCCTATCAGTAAATAATGGAAATTTATGCTAAAATATATTTTAGTAATTTTTACTGAAGCTATTGGCCCTGGTAAATTCAGTAAAGTTATTTTTGATGGTGATTATTATTGAATGAGTTTTAAATTAGATTACAAAAATATTAGTCTAAATTCAGGAAATATTTCTATATATTATAAATTTTATCAAAACTTCACTTTGTATGGTTGTTGAAATGACTTATATATATTTGGAAAATTCAAGAAGCGAATATTATGTTAAGAGGACTGTTAAAGCTTTTGATATTTCCGAATTACACAAGTTTTCGATTTTTAGAAAAATGCATTAAACTATAATTTGCAATTAAAAATATTTCGTTCATGAAATTATCATTAAAACTTACTCTAATCTTATTCTTGTTTCTTATACTTTTGTATTATTGGTATAGCCAAATTAGGTTCAACCAAATAGAAATAAAAGACTGTACAAAAAATATCGAATTTTATTTAGATAAAAATATTGCTCACTCAGCTTTATGCGAGGTATATATTAAAGGAAAAATTGACGGGAAAGCAATAATTAATGGAGATACAATTTTTCCAATTTACGTAAACAAATTAATATATAAAGGTGATTGGTATGACGATCCTTTCTTAATTAATTACAAAAATATAGATGTTAAGATAGGAAAATTGGATGTCATGTATAAATTCTATTAAGTTTTGATTCTTAAAAATATAATAATTTTGTATTTTCAATAGTTTCACATTGGACTTTCGGATTCAAACACCATGGAACCACTAATGTGGAATTATTGAAAACTTGAATTAAAGATATCCTTGTTAGCAAAAGTCATTTACCCAGATAATCCTCAAAAACTCCCTATCTTCGCACTATAAAAAAAAGCATCTTATACAATATTGGAGAAAAAAAAAAGATTAAAGAAGTTGATTCCATAAGTGAAGAAAACAAAGTAAGTGTAAAGGTCAGATATGCTGCTTTAAACCATAGAGATCTTTGGATACAGAAGGGACAATATGCTGGACTAAAATTCCCTTGCACACTTGGATCAGATACTTGTGTGCAATACAATTCTGAAAAAGGAAAGAACAGCATTGTACATGGAAAATCAGAATTGTCAGTGAGTGCGGGAGTTTACTGCTATACATTGAAAACAGCAGGATTCACTGAAACAAAGAAAATGATCATCGCAAGATAATTATTGTTAATTTATCGGTTTATAAGTAAAGTGCCTCTATTCGAGAGGCACTTTTTTTTGTATTTATCAAACAACAATATTTTTTAGACCAACGTTCTCAAATGTATAGGAAGATTTTTTAATATCAATTTTACTGTAAGATGCCTATGAATAAAATAAAAACAGTTGTTTTATTATCAATTATTATCTTACAACCTTTAGTTTCACAAACTAATCTACAATCAGAAGATAAATGCCATTTTGAAATAACATTTGGATTTAACTTTCTTTCTGAAAAGGATTTTTCCTATGGAAAAGAAACTCATATTGAATCCACTGTAATTGATTACATTAGTAAATATTTGAACAAGACAGATTGCTACAGGGTGCTTGGCAATGTTCCAAGCAATTATTATTCCTATGGATTTCGTGTTTCTTCAAATGGATGCAATGAGGAATTAATGAGACAGAAAATTATTGAAAATATCAAATTAAATTCTCAACTCAAATATAGAATAGTTATAGATACATTGGAACCTTGGTTGGTTCAAGTTGTTGATTCAAACAAATTTTATAATTGTGGTATTTATTATGATAACAATAAACTTTTTGAGATTGATTCTTTTGGCAATCTTGTAAATTACAGACCATTCTATTCAAGCAAATATTTTGACAACATTACTGGAAATTTAATTTTTATCGGAGATAAACAAAATTCCGCAATGGAGAATTCGGCTAGCAGGTATGTTCCACATGGTAGTCGATTCTTGCATTGTGAAGATTTTAGCTTAGACTTTGAAAACAACCTACGTTTCTATGTTCCAGAACAGATTCAATATGATGTTTATTTATATAAAAAATTCTTTCTCGATTATACAGGTATAGATATCATCATATCAGAAGAAACAGAAGATAAATTATTGTTCTATCTTGAAGATTCTTTATTACCTATACAAAATCGCACTCATTTTAACTTTTATGAAGACACATTCTATTATCCTTACAATGTAAATAGAATTCAAAAACGGTAAAATGTATAAACACTTTATATTTTATTTCTTATTTCTCAATATAATTCTGACAGCTTGTATTACACCAAAACTGCACCAAACTAATAAATGCATTATCACATTAAAATATACAAGTCCGATAAGTGACAATACTCTTGAATATAAAGATCGTGGAAATTACAGATATTTTGGACTCGCTGAATTTGGATTAATGGAAGTAGCTAGACCATTGCCAATAGATATCATAAAAGAATATAAACCATTGAATAGCATATCCTATAACGACAACCTAAGCAAGAATTATAATAACTATATCGACATTGAATATTGCAATTGCTATGATCCAGAACACAATTTTAACTACCTATTGAATGAACTTAAAAAGTTAAATTATTACAAGTTCAAGTTTGAACATGAACCTAGAGAAATATGGTATATGAATGTTGTTGATACAATTAAATTTAACAATATCTCACAAAGAAAACATTTCACCCAATATACTCTAGCGAGTTATGAAGAACAAAAACCAAACAAACTCAAAAGAGATACCATACGATTCAAACCAATAGAATATCTGTGGTCATACAGAGACCCTTTTGAAATAATCAGAAGCTCTTTTCGAGAGAAGAAATCTGGATTAAAAACATATATACAGTATGATGAATATATGAGTGACCCTGACTACTATTATAGCTTTAGTATTTTTTGGCCTGAATTTCATGGAATTAAAAAATTTAAAACATTTCAACAGATATTTCTTGACAAATACGGAGTACACATAGAGCGAAAATTAGGAAATAAAATGAGAATAATTTATGACAAGTAATTTTCTTATACTATTAATACTTCAGGCACAAAAAAGAATCTGGATAGGAAAGTAAGCTAGAAGATTAGCTCACAAATTAAGTAAAATAATTTCCGCTATCTTATGACACCTAAACTCCCTATCTTTGCCTCATGAAAAAAAAAAAGCATCTTATACAATATTGGAGAAAAAATAAAGATAGAAGAAGTTGATTCGATTGGTGAAGAAAACAAAGTAAGTGTAAAGGTCAGATATGCTGCTTTAAACCATAGAGATCTTTGGATACAGAAGGGACAATATGCTGGACTAAAATTCCCCATAACACTTGGATCTGATGCTTGTGTGTTATATGAAGGCAAAGAATATATCATCAATCCTGGATTTCAGTGGGGACCTGATGAAAAATCACAATCAAAAGAATTCAACATTCTAGGACTGCCGCTTGATGGTACTTTTGCTGAAGAAATCAATATTGATCCATCCTACCTAATCCCCAAACCTGAGCATCTTTCTGCGGCTGAGGCGGCTGCATTGCCATTAGCTGGAGTGACTGCTTATCGCGCTTTATTCTCAAGAGCCAAAATTCAAAAAAATGAAAAATTACTCATCACAGGAATCGGAGGAGGTGTTGCGCTCTTTGGCTTACAATTCGCCGTCGCCCAAGGCTTGGAGGTCTATGTCACCACAGGCTCTCAAGCAAAACTAGATGCAGCAATAAAGCTCGGAGCGAAAGGTGGCGCATTATACGCTACTACAGATTGGGACAAAGAATTACAATCCATGTGTTCGGGATTTGACATCATCCTTGATGGTGCCTGTGGACCAAATTTCAATAAAATATTGAAACTTGCCAATCCTAGTGCGAGAATCAGTATCTATGGAGGAACTGCAGGAAATATGCAGAATATCTCTCCTCAAATAATATTCTGGAAACAACTCAATATTCTAGGATCAACTATGGGATCTGATAAAGATTTTAATGATATGGTTGCGTTTGTTGAGAGTCATAAAATTATCCCAATAGTTGATAAATTATTCCCATTTGACGATATTAATGATGCCTTTGCAAAACTCAATGAAGGATCACAATTGGGCAAAATAGTTTTAGCAGTAAATCCATAAAACCACAATATAAATCTAATCTCAATGAGGAAAATAGGATTGCTTTCAGATACGCATAGTTACCTCGATCCAAAAGTATTTGAGCACTTTAAGGATTGTGATGAAATATGGCATGGTGGTGATATTGGAGACATTAAAATTATTGATGAACTAAACAAATTTAAAACGACCAAATTTATTTGGGGTAATATCGATGATCAACTCATTCGAAGGACTGTTCCCGAAACTCAAATCCTAGAAATCGAACAACACAAAATACTGATGATCCACATTGCTGGAAAATTTGGATCTTATACAACACAAACTCGCGATCTTATCAAACAGCATGAACCGACCATACTTGTTTGTGGCCATTCACATATCCTAAAAATTGCCTTTGACAAAAAATATAATCTTCTCTACATGAACCCTGGTGCTTATGGGATCAGTGGCTTCCACCCTATTAGAACAATGCTAAGGTTTACCATAGACAAAAAGGAAATTAAGCAACTAGAGATTATAGAATCACCAAAAATACTCAAACAATCCTGACTGCATGCACTAATAAGAATTCGCATTTTCCACTAAAAATAAAAACACATTTTTATTAAATTTATACCAAATTTTCTATTTTTCATACCTAATTGGTTAACTTTTTCACCTAAAAGCCCAAAATTTGAGCTTTAAAACAGAATTCAACTTATAATTTGATATCTTTACATCAAATTTATCGCACCTTTTAGATTTCCATTACTCTTATTATTAGAATTTTTCTTTAATGTTAAATTTTAAAAAGTGCCTTAAATCGTTATATTTATTAAGTACACTACTTCTCCTAGTAGGGTGTATTTCTGTTTCCGAAGATAAGGACAGAAGTCTCCTTCAAGATGACGAATTTTACAGTTCTATATTCCACAAAATAGAAAGACTTGATTCACTTACTGCAATAGAATACCTTGACTCCCTATTTTCAAATGTAAAACCAAATGATCAATACAAACTCCAATATCTTGATCTTTGGAAAATACGTATTGCCTACTTAAAAAATGTAAATGAACTAGAGAATCAGTGTAAAAATCTTTTCCTTAAAAACAAACCAAATATTTGTAATCATGTGTATTATTACCTGTTCTTAGGCCAATCAAATATTTTTTCAAAAAACTATGCTACAGCTATACTTAATTATAGAGCTGCACAGAAATTGATTGAAAAAGAACCAGAAAATTATGTTAACACACTATGCATCTCGCTAGTAAAAGAAGCAACGCTATGGTCTTCATATTTTGATCAAAATGATCATTCACTCGAACTTCAACAAAAAGCACTAGACCTTAGTATAAAATATAATTCACCATTAATTTCAGCAAAATCTGCTCATAATCTTGCAGTCTTATCTTTAAAAACCAGGAATTTCCATGATGTCATCACCTATTCAAAACTTGGCTTACATTATGGTGCATTAGCAAACAATTATTTGCGGACAGAAAACTATGTTAACCTTATGTCGGGTTATGCCTACTTAAATTACACTGACTCAGTACAATACTTGATACAATTTTATGAAAATGAATTCAAACAGAAAAGAATAGAAGAAGGTGATTACAGATTTCTTCAATTATCATCATTAGAATTTGATAGCGTTGATGTGGTCATAGAAGAAAAACTTAAAATACTGGAAAACTATTACGAAGAGTCCTGTTCGAGAAGATATTTCTTATCAATGATTTATGATTACCAAGCGAATCAAGCGAAAAAACATGGCAACCTAGCTTTACAAAGAAAGCTTTTAAATAAATGTATTCAAATATTGGAGTGCGGTGCAACAAATGACTACTATTCAAAAAAAGTAAAATCTGCATTGATTAAACTGATACAAATTGATAGTATTTCTGGTGACTATAGATCGATGTTTACCTGGCAAACCAAATTGTTAAATCTCAATGCAGCACTGATCATTGACGAAAAAAAAATTAATCAAACACTTAGAAAATATTCAGAAAATGAACTAGCATTAACTAATGAACAACTCATGAGGAAAACGGAAAATGAACAAAAAAACAAACTGATTCTCCTCATTCTTGTCATCAGCACACTTTTAAGTTTAATACTAATATATTATATTACTCAACTTTACCAAAATGCTAAATCAAATAAAAACATCCTCGAATCCCAAAAAATTGAATTAGAATCAGCGCTGATTAAGCTGGAGATAAATAATGAAGAACTCCTTATCCTTAATGCAAAGCATGATGACAAAAATGCTTTGATATCAAAACAAAACAGAGAACTAAATCTAGCCATAACAAAACTAAAAGAAATCAATAATAACCTGACACATTTTGCCCACATGGCTGCTCATGATATGAATGCGCCACTCTATACCATTAATGGCTATTTAAGAAAATTATTATCAAAACACTTCGATCATTTTGACTACATAGATAAGGAACAAATAAGCATTATATTGGCTATGGCTGACAACCTTCAATCCATGATCGATGGATTACTCATTTTGTCCAATCTCAACAATGAAAAATTTGCTAAGAAAAGTTTAAATTTTGACGACATTATGAATAATGTAAAGAGAAACCTCGAAGCAAAAATTATCGAATCAAACGCTACTATTTATTTCCCTAAAAAATTCCCAAAAATACTCGGACATCAATCTTTAATAGAACAATTATTTTCAAATTTAATCATCAATTCGATTAAATTTAAAAAAACAAACATAGCACCTGAAATATTAATCAACTGGGAACACATCAATAAAAATATTATCCTTTGGAGTTTTAAAGATAATGGTATCGGACTCGAGGAATCCGACAAAGAAAAAGTGTTCGAACTTTTTACAAAAATCAATACGGTTCCACATTTGCGTGGCACAGGAATTGGGCTAACGATTTGCAAAAAAATCGTAGAAATTCATGAGGGTGAAATTTGGCTAGAATCTATAAAGGATGAAGGCACTACATTTTATTTTACGATGAAGATGGATGTCAAGTCTTTAGAAAATACAAATAAAATCAGAAAAACAAACCCCAAATTAATTCCTGTCATTTCAGAGTCATAATATCGAAAAAAATTAAGATACAGTTTGGATTTTTCACAAATCACAGAAATGAAAATTTAACTGTATATATAATTATAAATAACTTTGAATAAAACATCACGAAATATCCCTCATTAATCTCCCCATATATGTTCTAATGTAAGGTCTATATTCTTATACATTTGCTAATTATCACATTATCTAATTATCACATTAACTAATTATCTAACTAATGACTATTTTCTAAAGATCAAATCCAGCTCACTTTTACTAAGCAATTTTTTGTTAAATTCTATTGGAAACGTCAACATCAAATTCCCAACACCAACTCGGATCAATCTCAATACTGGATATCCAACATGGGCTAGCATTTTTCTAATCTGTCTATTCTTTCCTTCACAAATTTTTATCTCGATCCAAGAAGTTGGTTTGTCTGCACGAATTCGTATTGATGGTATTCGCTCTGGAATATTGGCATTGTGAATAATCCTAACATTTGATGGCTTGGTAGTGAATGTCGCATTTTTTACTTTTATTGTCAATGGAGATTTTAATTTGCTTAGGGCTAAATCATCTATAACACCTTCCAACTGACAATAATATGTTTTCCAAATCTCATTTTCAGAATGAATGATTGCGTTCTTAAATTTATTATCATTTGTCAATAAGAGAAGTCCCTCACTATCCTTATCCAATCTTCCAACAGAATAGACATCTTTTTCTGGAATATTAAATTCAGCCAAGGTTCTATCACCAATAGATTCTTCTGTAAACTGACTTAAGACATTATAGGGTTTATATACTAGATAGTATTTATACATTAAACAAGAAATGCATTACATCTCCGTCTTGAACGACATATTCTTTACCTTCTGTAGAAAGTTTTCCAGCAGATCTGCAAGCTGATTCAGATTTATATTTAATATAATCTTCATAGTGAATCACCTCAGCTCTGATGAAGCCCTTTTCAAAATCGGTATGGATCACTCCAGCCGCTTGTGGTGCTTTCCATCCTTTGTGTACTGTCCATGCCCTCACCTCTTTCTCACCAGCTGTAAAATAGGTTATCAATTCTAATAACTTATAAGCAGATCTTGTTACCTTGTATGTCCCTGGTTCAGTCAAGCCCATCTCTTTAAAAAATGATTCTCTCTCCTCTTCAGGCAATTCTGATATTTCTGCTTCGATCCCAGCACAGATCAAGATTACTTCTGCATTTTCTGCTTTAATGGATTGAATAAATCTTTGAGTATGTGCATTTCCTACATGTACAGCAGACTCATCTACATTGCACACATACAATACTGGTTTTCCTGATATCAATAAACTTTGTCTGACAAACATTTCTGTTTCCTCATCTGTTACAAAACTCCTTGCGGGATTACCCGCCTCTAGATGTGCCAATAATTTTTCTCCTAGATCTAACTCGCGCATGGCTTCTCTGTCGCCACTCTTAGTTTGTTTGCGGAGACGATCCATTCTTCTTGACATGGTATCGATATCTTTCAGTATTAGTTCAGTATCGACGATTTCCTTATCCCTCACAGGATCTACTGAGCCATCGACATGAATTACATTATCATTATCGAATGCCCTTACGACATGAATGATAGCATCTACTTCTCTTATGTTTGCCAAAAACTGATTTCCCAACCCTTCTCCTTGCGAAGCGCCTTTTATCAAGCCTGCAATATCGACGATATCCACTGTAGTCGGAATCGTCTTCTGTGGAGCAACCATACTAGTCAATTCATCTAATCTATGATCTGGCACAGTGATTACACCTATATTTGGATCTTTTGTAGCAAATGGATAGTTTGCAGCCAACGCTCCAGCCGAAGTTAAAGCATTGAATAAGGTCGATTTACCTACATTTGGAAGTCCTACGATACCACATTGTAATCCCATGATTAATTTCTAATTTTGCTGCAAAACTATTCAAATATATCATTATATTTAACTGTTTTCTGGCAATAGCTTTTTATTAACTTGATTTTATAAAATTTCCTGACAGTTGTCATTAATGAATTATCTCTAAATTTTTCCTTAAATCGTTTATTAAATAATCTGCATCTTCAAGTCCTACATACATTCTAATCATTCTATGCTCTTGATTATTAGAGTCAAAATCCTTTAGATCAATTCCTGCCAATCTTGGAATCACAAGGCTCTCATGCCCACCCCAACTCACCGCAATGAGAAAAGTCTTTAAGGATTCACAAAATTTTTCAATGGAATCACCATTTTCTGCCTTAACGATAATTGAAAACAATCCACAGGCGCCACTCATTTGTGACTTTGCTAATTTAAACTGATCAAAATCATCATCTAATGGAAAAAGCACTTTCTCTACTTTGGGATGTTTTTTTAAAAAATCAATGACTTGTACTGTCGTCCTACTTATTCTTTCTAATCGAGCAGGTAAGCTTCGCAATCCTCTCAATAATAACCATGCATTGAATGGCTGAATTCCATTTCCTGCAAGCAAATATTCAAGGTCAAAAATTTGTTTCAATATTGATTTTTTACCTGTGAGTACACCAGCCACGACATCGCTATGTCCCCCTATGTATTTAGTAGCAGATTGAATAGAAATGTCGATTCCTAATTCAATAGGTCTTTGATAAATAGGCGTCGCAAAACTATTATCACAGATGGTCATGATTCCTCTCTCTTTTGCAAATTGCGCAATAGCACGAAGATCTTGAATCGCAAAATCCCAACTATTGGGAGACTCTAAGTAAATAATTTTTGTATTCTCTTTACAAGCATCAAAGACTTCTTCCGTGATCCTAGCGTCGACATAACTCGTCGTGACTTGATATCTTGTCAAGAACAAATTAAAACACTTTTGTGCCCAGGTATAAGGATTTTTTACAGAGACAATGTGATCCCCAGAAGACACAAAAGGAACAATTGAGGAAAAAATAGCTGAAGCCCCTGAATTAAATACCAAACAATCTTCAGCACCATCCAGAGCTGCCAATTTTTTTCTCAATATATCGACTGTTGGATTTAACCCTCTAGAGTACAAAAAACCGGAATATTCATCCTTAAATCTTGTGCGCATTTCTTCTACACTGTTAAAGGCAAAATTGCTACTTTGAATAATGGGCGGAGCTATCGCATTATAGTAATTCTCACGATCTTCCCCCAATTCATTAATGATAAAACTGATATCCATTTATTTATAATTTGCTGATAGGCTGCAAGTTTAATCAAATTTTGAGAAATACAATGTCAAATCAAAGTATCAATTGACTATTCTATGCCATTATTTTATCTAACTTTGCGCTAATTATGTCTAAAAATGTGAAAATCGCAAATATAGAGCTAACAGAATTTCCTCTGTTGTTGGCACCAATGGAAGATGTAAGTGATCCCCCTTTTAGAGCTTTGTGCAAAGAACAAGGCTGTGACATGCTCTATACCGAATTCATTTCAGTTGAAGGACTTATACGTGATGCACACAAAAGCCTACAAAAACTGGATATTTATGATGAAGAAAGACCGATTGGCGTACAAATATTTGGTGCTGAGCTAGATTCAATGATGAAAGCTGCTGAAATTGTAGAAAATGCAAAACCAGAATTATTAGATATCAATTATGGATGTCCTGTTCAAAAGGTAGTATGTAAATTGGCAGGTGCTGGAATCTTAAAAGATATCCCAAAAATGGTAAAACTTACAGAAGCAGTGGTTAAATCAACCAATCTTCCAGTTACTGTTAAAACTAGACTTGGTTGGGATGACAATTCTATTCATATTGAAGAAGTCGCAGAAAGATTGCAAGATATTGGGATCAAGGCACTTTCTATCCATGCTAGAACCAGAGCACAAATGTATAAAGGGCATTCTGATTGGTCGTGGATATCCAAAGTCAAAAATAATCCAAGGATCCATATTCCTATTTTTGGAAATGGTGACATTAATTCTCCACAAAAGGCTTTGGAATATAAAAACAAATATGATGTCGATGGTATGATGATCGGCCGTGCTAGCATAGGTTATCCATGGATATTCAGAGAAATAAAACATTATTTTAATACAGGCGAACTCCTTGCACCTCCAAGCATTCAAGAACGAATCTCTGCTGCAAAAACGCATTTAATGAACTCCATCAAATGGAAAGGAGAAAAATTAGGTGTACTAGAGATGAGAAGACATTATACAAATTATTTTAAAGGCTTAGCCAATATTAAAGACTATAGAATTCTACTCGTTACAGAATCCAACCCAATCATTTTATATGAAATTTTGGATCGCATGAATGAAGAAATGTGTCACGAAATTTTTGAACTCAGCGCATAATGCAACAATCCATTATTTTCAAACTTGAAGCTTGGGAAAGGAAAATACTTGAGCTTATCGCTACCGCAGGTGAAGAACTCGGTGTGGAATGCTATGCTGTAGGAGGATTTGTCAGAGATAGAATTATTGGACGAGAATCTAAAGATATTGACATAGTTACCATAGGAGATGGTATACAACTTGCCCAATCAGTCGCTTCAAAATTACGTCCAATGCCCAGTGTCAATATATTTGAAAAATTTGGCACAGCTATGATCCGTCATAAAGATATCGAGATAGAATTCGTTGGCGCTAGGAAAGAATCTTATACTATAAATTCTAGAAAACCACAAGTCAGTTCTGGTTCTTTACTTGATGATCAATTGAGACGAGATTTTACAATCAATGCTATTTCAATTAGTCTCTCTAAAAATAATTTTGGTGAGATCATAGACCCTTTTAATGGATTAGAAGACATCTCCAATAAAATAATAAGACTCTGAACAGACCCCGAAAAAACATTTTCTGATGATCCTCTTAGAATGATGAGAGCAGTTCGTTTTGCTAGTCAATTGGGGATTCACCATTAATGCAGATACATTTGAAGGAATAAAGAATTGTAAACAGAGATTAAAGATTATATCAAAGGAAAGAATAAGCTCTGAACTTGATAAAATTATTCTCTCAAAAACCCTCTACTGGTTTTGAATTATTGTTTAATTCAGGATTACTCCAAATATTTTTTCCAGAGTTTTGTTTATTACATGGAGTAGAATATCAAGATGGTAAAGGACATAAAGATAATTTTTATCATACGCTTGAAGTATTAGACAACGTAGCACTCAAGTCTGACTTTCTATGGTTGCGGTGGGCTGCGATTCTCCATGATATTGCAAAACCGCAAACTAAAAGATTTGAAGAAGGAATTGGATGGACATTCCATGGACACGAAGCGTTGGGAGCTTCGATGACCGCAAGAATTTTTAAAAACTTAAGAATGCCATTGGACAGCAAAATGAAATATGTTCAAAAACTAGTCCGACTTCATCTAAGGCCCATTGCATTAACTCAAGAAGTCATTACTGATTCTGCATTGAGAAGATTACTATTTGATGCAGGTGAAGACTTAGAGGATTTATTGACATTATGCGAAGCAGACATTACTTCAAAAAATCCAGAGAAAGTAAAAAAATATAAAAACAATTATTCCACCGTAAGAATAAAACTACAAGAAGTAGAAGAAAAAGATCGGATACGTGAATGGCAACCACCCATTGACGGAGAGATGATCATGTATGCTTTTGGATTAAAACCTTGCAAAGAAGTCGGTATCATAAAAAATCTCATTAAGGACTCAATACTTGATGATATTATAGATAATAATTTTGAAGCTGCATACGAATTAATGAAACAAAAAGGAAATGAATTGGGATTAAAGCTACAGCACGAGATACATGCCAAAGCGGTTCAGGAAATTGTATCCATTAATTCATCGCATGAATAGAAGAGAATTCAAAAAAAAAATGGCTGCAGCCGCTGCATTAAGTCCATGGCTTTGGAATATACAACTTGATCAAATGCAACACGAAATAATTTATCCGAAACCTATCTCAAAAGGTGATACCATCGGTCTTATTGCACCTTCTGGATTTATATCTGATGAACGACTTAATAGGGCCATAGCCAATGTATTGGACTTGGGTTATAAGTACAAACATTCTGCGGAGTTGCTCAACAGAACTACAGGTTACCTTGCTGGTTCAGATCAGGATAGAATCAAGGAGATCCATGACATGATCAATGATCCTGAAGTTGCTGCAATCTGGTGTATACGAGGTGGCTATGGTTTGACCAGAATTATTGACAAATTAGATTATAATTTAATCAAAGCAAAGCAAAAAATAATCTTGGGTTATAGCGATATCACTGCATTGCATATCGCAGTATTTCAAAACACAGGGCTGGTATGTTATCATGGGCCAGTAGCATCTTCCACAATAAAAAATTATTCTAAAGCTTGTATTGAAAACATATTCAAAGATCCAACAAAACTCTCTGCAATAACTAATCCCTTTTCATTAAAAAACGAACTCACTCTACGAATACCAAATCATCAATCCAGGACATGCAGAGGGGCAATTAATTGGTGGGAATTTATCAATTATTAACTCAATTATAGGGACAAAACATCAGCCTGATTTTTCTAACAAAATTGTTTTCTTGGAAGATGTTGATGAGCGGCCTTATCGAATAGATAGAATGCTTACTCAGTTGATCGACGCAACAAATTTTAAAGAATGTAATGCAATCATTCTAGGCGTATTTGAAGGCTGCATTCCCAAACCTGAAGAATCCTCATTCAGCTTACATGAAGTTATCCTCGAAAAATTTAAAGACTTTAATATTCCAATCGTTTATGGATATTCATTTGGACACACTGAAAATTGTTGTATATTGCCTATTGGAATGAATGTCATATTTGATTCAGCTACTGGAACAGTTATCAGTTCAAGTGATAAAAATTGAATGAAAGAATGATCAATCTAAAAATTAAATTCAACGATTAATTTACAGCATTACCATTATAAACAAACTCCAGGGTCATTTGCATAAACAAAGATTTTTCATCCGCTCCAGTCGTATTAATTCCTTTAGACAATAGATCATATTTCTTGAGAATGGAAAAAGCATGATGAATTTCTGCAACAGTATATATTGCTGCAGCTTCGCGATATTCTTTCATCAAACCTACAAATGGCAATTTCAATAATTCTGAAAGCTCTTTGTCTGTTTTACTCAAATTATACTTTGCTATCCACAATTTTGAAAAATATCCGAAAAGCGTTCCAATGATCATAATCAATGGCGTATTCTTGAGTTGAGCTTGCAAATGATTAGCAATAAAATACAATTTGTGAAAATCTTTTGTTGCCAATGCTTTTTGGTATTCAAAAGCATTGAATTCTCGACTTACACCTATATTATCCAAAACCGCTTCCACAGTGATCGGTGATTTAGGGTCATGACCTATTGCCAACTTTCCGATTTCATTCTTCAATTGCTTTAAGTTAGAACCAACCAAATCAACCAGGGCTTGACTAGCTTCACTCTGTATTTTTATTCCAGAAGCTTGACATAGATCATTTACAAATTTATTCAATTGAAACTCTTTCAGTTCCTTAGATTCAAAATACGAAGTCTTATCTTTTACTTTTTTAGACCAAGCCAATCGGCCATCTGGCTTTTTATTCTTATAACTAATGATTAAGATATTCTCATTGGGAAATTTTTCCATAATGGGTAAAAAATTCTCCCATTCTTTATCTTTGATTTCTTGTGCTTCCTTTAACAAAATCAATTTTGTTCCTCCAAAGAAAGTCTGCTGTCGCACAATATCATTTATGTCTTTAAAATTGACATCTTTTCCATAAACGACAAACTGTGAAAATTCTTTCGATTCTTCAGGAATGATGCTGGTCTCTGCAAGATGCACCAATTCATCAATAAAAAAATTCTCTTCCCCACAAAAAAAATAAATAGGCTTAAAATCTTTTTTCTTAAAATCCTTTACGATATCATTAAATTCTACTTGCATTTCAAAATAAGGACAAAATTAGAATCAAGTCTTCATATATTTGCATGAGTTAACAAAATCATGAAAAAAAAATTAATTTTAGTGACCAATGATGATGGCATATTTGCTCCTGGCTTAAAAGCCTTGGTCTCAGTGGCAAAAAAACATGGTAAAGTCATCGTAATTGCGCCAAACTCACCTCAATCTGGCATGGGACACGCCATTACTATCAATAAGCCATTAAGAATCCATAAAGTAGATGTCTTCAAAGATGTAGAGGCTTATGAGTGCAGCGGCACTCCTGTTGATTGTGTGAAACTAGCAAAAAATGTCGTCCTAAAAAATCAGAAAATAGACCTCTGTCTCTCAGGAATAAATCATGGATCAAACGCATCTATAAATATTCTTTATTCGGGTACGATGTCTGCTGCGATGGAGGCTGCGATTGAAGGTACGCCTTCTATTGGTTTTAGTCTTTCAGACTTTTCTTTTAATGCAGATTTCTCCGCTGGATCTAGCTTTATTTCAAGTATCATCAAAAATATTCTAAAACATGGAATTCCCAATAGTAATCTATTAAATGTAAATATCCCAAAACTTCCAAAATCAAAAATAAAAGGAATCAAAATCTGCAGACAAGCTGAAGGAAGTTGGGTCGAAGAATTCAAAGAAGCTATTGATCCAAGGAATGAAAAATACTACTGGCTCACTGGAAAGTTTGCAAACAATGATCCTGGAAAAGATACTGATTTATATGCATTGGATAGAGGCTATATCAGCATAGTTCCATCTGGACATGACCTTACTGCATATAAAAGTATTGAGGCTTTACATTTCCTTGAAAATATAAAAAAATAAAGGGCATGAAAAACTATTTAAAATACGATAATATTTTTTTAGGAATTGCTATCGGAATTTGTGCCCCAATAGCTGCATATGGCATTCTACTTTTCCTTTATGAACAATTAGACAATTTAGAAATTCTGAACCCAGAAGGATTAGCGCCAAATTTTCGTGAACGCACGATTGCTATCATCGCTTTGATTGCAAATGCTATCGCTATGCAATGGGCTAACAATAGATTAATGACCAATCTCATGAGGGGCATTATTTTTCCTACATTGGTATATGTTGGAATGTGGATGTGGTTTTATGGATTTGAATTAATGAATATTAATGTCTAAAAAAATTTATATTATTGCTGCAGAAGCTTCTGCAGATCTCCATACTAGCAAAATTGTAAAAGCGCTAAAAATCAAAAACCCAAATTGGGAATTTTTTGGCTGGGGTGGAAATAAAATGGAAGCTGAAGGTGTAAAGATCACTACCCAATATAAAGATGTGAGCTTCATGGGATTTCTGGAAGTGATCAAAAATATCAGAACAATTTATAATCTATTTAAAAAAACAAAAAAAGAAATTCTTCAAATTAATCCAGACATTGTCCTTCTTGTCGATTATCCAGGTTTTAATTTACGGATTGCAAAATGGCTGCATGAAAAAAATATCACTACCTATTATTTTATTTCTCCTCAACTGTGGGCATGGAAAGAAGGGAGAATTGAAAGTATTAAAAAATATATTCACAAACTTATCGTAATCCTACCCTTCGAAAAAACATATTATAAAGAAAGAAACCTCGATGTTTTCTATGCTGGTCATCCCTTATTAGATGCCATAAAAGAGTTTAAATCAAATGTCTATTTTAGAGAAAAAAACAAACTTGACTGTAGGTCCATTATTGCCTTACTACCTGGAAGTCGAAAACAAGAAATATCCACCATGCTCCCACTCTATCTTAGCGCTACCCACAAGTTTAAAAAATATCAGCTTGTCATAGCAGGGCTATCTCATCATAAAAGCTTGTATGAATCTATTTTAGCTGAATTTCCAGATTCAAAAGCATTAATTGTCTATGATCAAAACTATGATATATTACATCAAGCAAGAATAGCAGTAGTCACTTCTGGGACGGCTACTTTAGAGACAGCATTATTCAATATACCACAAGTCGTCTGCTATAAAGGAAATAGCATTTCATACTATATTGCAAAAAACTTAATCAAAATTAAATATATTTCATTGGTTAATTTAATTATGGATAATGAAATCGTTAAAGAACTCATCCAGTATGAATCTAACATTGAAAATATTGAAAAAGAATGTAAAAAACTTTTAAATCCGTCCACAAGAAATACAATGAAACAATCTTATAAAATCCTCCATTCAAAACTTGGGGATGGAAATTCGATACCACGAATAGCAGACTATCTCGATAATGAATGGAAAAATCTTTAACTCAATTCAAAGCTGAAATAAGTAATTAAAAATGAAAGGTCTAATTTCTATTTCCTTACTTTCTATAGCGAATATATTCATGACCCTAGCATGGTATGGTCATTTGCGCATGAAGGAATATTCGTGGTTCTCCAAGCTAAATTTCTTCCTGATTATCTTAATCAGCTGGGGAATTGCATTTTTTGAATATTGCTTCCAAGTCCCAGCAAATAAAATAGGCTTCCAAGAAAATGGTGGCCCATTTAGTTTAATACAATTGAAAGGAATCCAAGAAGTCATCACCTTGACTGTGTTTATTTTGTTTACAATATTATTTTTTCCAAATGAACATTTTAAGCCAAATCATGTCATCAGTTTTATATTCTTGATTTGTGCGGTGTACTTTGCATTCAAACAATAAGATTCGCTATGTCTTTCACTCAAAAAAATCGATTTGTAGAAGTTATTATTCCATTAGCAGTGGAAGGACTATTTACATATTCGATTCCTGAAGATATGGACTTACCTAAAGTGGGAAGCAGAGTTGAAGTAGAGTTTGGCAAAAAGAAACATTATGCTGCCATCGTCAGGCGATTAATCAATACACCCACAGTTTCTAATATTAAATCAATTGTACAGATCATAGATGATGAGCCTATCGTAACTGAAACCCAACTTTTATTTTGGGATTGGATGAGTCGATATTATGTCGCCACTATAGGCGATGTCATGAACACTTCACTCATCAGCGCATTCAAATTAGAGAGCAATACGATGATTCTGAGGACACTTGAAGATTACACCTCAGTAGATTTAACTGACAATGAGTTTTTAATATTAGAAGCCCTTGAGATAAAAAATCAACTATCCATAATGGATATTCAAAATATCTTACAAAAAAAGAATATCCTTCCCATAATAAAAAAATTAATAGAAAAAAATTTCATCTCCACTAGAGAAGAGTTAGAGAATCAAGACAGTCCTGTCAAAGTAAAATGGATTAGAATTAAGCCAAGTTTGATGTCAGATTCAAAACAACTTAATACAGTAATTTCTGAACTTGAAAAATCTGAAAAGCAAATCAATCACTTACTCCATTATCTCAGAATATGCAAAAAAGGAGAATGGATAAAATCAAAGCTATTTCATCAACAAAGCAAAACTGATTCAAGTACCACCAATGCATTGATCAAGAAAGCTATCTATGAGCAAATAGAATTAAATAAATATGAGCTACCTGAATCAGAACAAAAAGAAGCCATTCACACATTGAGTGAATTACAATCCAAGGCACTTTCAGATATTCAAGACTTATTTAAATCAAAACAAACCATCCTATTACAAGGTGTCACAGGTAGCGGTAAAACTATTATTTATACTGAACTCATCCAAGAGGCATTAAAGGATGGAAAGCAAGTCCTGTTTTTAGTTCCTGAAATTTCTTTGACGACACAATTAGTCAAAAGACTGAAACAGATATTCGGAGATAAAATTATTGAATATCATTCAGGTGTTTCTGCAAAAGATAAAATTTCAATTTGGAAAGCGGTATCAAACGATCATCCGCTCATCGTAGGCGCTAGATCTGCTATACATCTACCCTTCTCTAATTTAGGATTAATCATCGTTGACGAAGAGCATGACCCCTCGTATAAACAACATGAATCAAGTCCTTATTATAATGCAAGAGATGCTGCAACCTATCTCGCTTCTCTCTTTAAAGCAAAAGTTATTTTGGGTTCCGCTACACCAAGTATTGAAAGTTATTATAATGCAATCAATGAAAAATATGGATTGGTTGTATTAAGTGATCGCTTTGGTGAAAGCATCATGCCTGATATCAAACTCATTCCACTTAAGCTGGAACAACAACTGGGGAATATGACCGGGCATTATTCAAAAACTCTAATAGATGAAATCAATGCACAATTATCAAAAAGCAAACAAATACTTGTCTTCAGAAATAGAAGAGGTTATTCCCCTATAGTAAAGTGTGGCAACTGCAATTATGAAACAGTATGTGACCGCTGTGACATTCATCTCACCTTGCATAAATTTTCCAACAAGTTAAAATGTCATATCTGTGGTATACAAAAAGTAATGCCGACAACTTGCCCTGAATGCAATATGGCAACATTAAAAATATTAGGATTTGGCACAGAACAATTAGAAGAAGAAATGAATGCATTGTTTCCTAGTGCAAAGATCAAAAGATTAGATCTAGATGCTGCCAGGACTAGAAAATCGCAAAGAGAAATCATCGAAGAATTTGAAGATGGCGACTTTGATATCCTAGTAGGAACTCAAATGATAACCAAAGGATTTGATTTTGAAAAAGTAGGACTTGTAGCTATTATTCAAGCAGATCAAATGTTATTTTATCCCGACTTTCGATCACATGAAAGAGGCTATCAGTTGCTTACTCAAGTAGCAGGCCGCGCAGGACGAAGACAAGATCAGGGCAATGTATTGATTCAAGCATTCAGTGTGAACCATCCTATTTTATCATTAGTATTATCACAAGATTATCCAAAATTTTACGATCATGAAATCACAGAAAGAAAACATTTCAACTACCCACCTTTCACAAGATTAATTAAAATAGAACTGCGAAACCCAAAACCACAATTACTCACAGATACTTGTACTGATTTATACAATCGTCTTAAATCCCTATTAGATAAAAACTATATCTTAGGTCCAGCGGAGCCTCACATCTCTAGAATCAAAGGATCTTATATCAAAGAATTTGTACTCAAATTGGACAAAAGCAAAATAGACATCAGTAAATTTAAATCAGCACTAAAAACAGAATTAATACAATTGAAATCAGACTTTAGCTCCACGAGAATAAAGGTGGATGTGGATCCGAATTAGATTTAGAAGTATATCAATCTTGGAGTAAAATGATGTCTAAAATCAGTAACTACTTTATTAAATTTTTATCATCTTGAAAGATTTTATTATTTCATTAGGTACTTTACATTTGACGATATAAAATCCTGCTTCAAAATCATTAGTTTCAACTTCAATATTGGAAGAAGAATGAAGTATTTTCTTATTCAGATAACGCAAGAGTTTTCCATTTGAATCATAAATTTGTATCTCTATAAAATTAGCACTATTAGCATCTATTGAGTTCACTTGTATATTAATAAATTCCTTAAATGGATTAGGCATGATTATTATGCTAATTCTTTTTGTTTGCTCCTCTGAGCTCACAATTTCTGGAGGAGACAATTCGCCTGGGCAAAGACTTTTGTCAGAACATTCTCTGGTGCTTAAAGGATAACACTTTTCTGGTATTTCAAATACATTTCCTCCATCGTTAAATTGACACTTGATGCATCTTCTACAAGCTCCATTACTTGTTCTGCAAACAGTATTAGATAATTGGTTACCAGCCATAATAAAATAATATCCAGTAGAAAGGCATTTGACTGCTAATGTGCAAGGGTTAGAACTTAAGTCGTTAATATCAACGTTATCAAATGGATTATTGTCATGATCATTTATCAATTCTGAATTAAATGCATCAAGGGTTTTATCAGTACAACAAGGAACTTCAAGTCTTGGTATATGCCATAAATTCTCGGAGAAAAATCAGGATTGGTAGGATCAGTTAAATATATATGAACATTAGGATTATTTACTTTTTCTATAATTAAAGAATTAAATATACACTATTTTCTTGCAATACAAGATGTGCTACCAGTCGATAAATATTCATTCTTCGATGTAAATCCATATGCAGTTTGAATTAAATTATCTCCACACATCAAGTCAACTGTGCATGATTGAAAATTAATATTGGCTAATCTCCCTTCAAGATATCGAGTCCCCTCTCCTGGCTCTCCTTTGCATTTTACCCAGAATGAACAAGTAGCGTTGCTAGAGTAAGTTATTTCGAAAGCATTTTCTATTTTATATGTTTCAAATATAGTACAGCCTGTCCCTGTAACCAAAATTAGTTTAAATTCACCAGCTTTGTCAGTTTCTCGAGTAATTGTTAATAAATTTGCGTTATTGTTGTAAGAAGCATTTACTGCAGTTCCATCTTCCCACGAAATATTTGCAATTCTTTTATTGAATTGAGGAAGACCTAATGGACCTATATCCATATATCTTGTTGCATCTATTTCTATATTTATTGAAGCTTTTGGATTTGTTTCGATATACTTTCCAGAAGGCAATGTACCAACACAAATTGAACCAATATCCTTTTTTGTATAAACAAATTTAGCATCAGGATGACAAGGATTAAATTTAACACAAGATGTTGCCTCACCACAGGGACAAATCATTTTAACACACAAATCTCCTGTCGTTGAGGAATAGAATTTTTTTAATTCCGCATTGGTCAATCTTGGAACCAATGTTGTGGTCACATTATAAAAAGAAGAATACCAATTATACTTACATTCATTTATACTTCCATACTGATAACTTGCAATAGCTTCAACATAGGAATTTGGTGATGATGGAGGTAAAGCATAACTTGTAATTTCGATTGATGGGTTATGCAATCCGCCATTGCAAGCATATAACACTATACTTTGAGCTGCAATATCACATCCTTCTTTGTCTTTCCAATAAAACAAGTAATCTCCTTCTTCAAGTGAATTCACTCTATAGACTCTGCTTGAATTTGTTGAATAAACATTTTCTCTATAAAAAACACCATTCCGCATAATGACTATTTTCTGGGGATCTGGTATAAAACCGCTATACCCTGTTAGATTTTCTACCAAATCCACCCAGCCATCTTTTACACCTATGGATGATGGATTTTTAAAACCTTTAATCTCCCAATACCAAGTTCCTTTTGGCCCATAAAGAGCTTCAATTATTTGACATTGTGAGGTAGGTTCTGTAATTGTTACTGAATGCCCTTGAGTAATTTCATTGTTAAATACATGTCGTCCAACAATTTTTCTCCCCACAGTCCCGTCTGACCAGTTATATTGCTTTATTGATATAGGATCCATTTCTATAGTGAACTCTGATTTAGTATAGCATTGATCTATTCTACTTATATTTTTTGTTGACATAAAAAAACCATTCAAAGTAAATGTTTGTGAAAACATGCATCCGTCCAAATCCTTGACTAAAACTGTAAAGGTGCCTTTACTTAAATTTAATAAATCTTTTGAAGTTGAAATGATTCGATTTAAATTGTTGTTATCCCTCCATTCAAAGGTGAATGGCTGCCGCCCCCCTGTTATATTTAAAGTTATTGAACCTTTTGTTTCTACAAAAGGAGAATTTTTTCCAGATTTTCTTACAAAGCAATTTTCTTTAATAACAGGTGTAATCTTCAATCTATCACAAGGACTCAATAATTGACTCAACTTAACAACACCACATCCAGTGCTGCCAAACACCTCTATTTCATATAAGTCAGGGCCTAATGGCGAAAATTTATATTCAGTGGAAACATCTCTAACTGTAGAAGTATACCCAGTACTTATCCCTTTTATGACTATCGTATATGGTTTCTGAGGATCATTAGCTTCTACAATGATAAAACCATTATAAGGGAATGTATTAGGATGTTGAAACTGTTTAATTCTAACCCCAGCTAGTAATAAACTTACATGACAAAGCATAAAATAGAATAGTATATTTTTTTTCATTTCAATTTATTATTTAGCGTAAACCAAGTTTTTCCAGAATTGGCAAATGATATTTTTCATACCAATCGTAAGAGATCTCAATATTGCGAACAGCATGTCTTCTAGGAGGTAATGCCGTAAGTGTAGGCTGGGCGTTTAAGGTGAATGCTTCCATAGGCCTTATATAACATTTAGCTTTCTTAAGATCTCCCTTTATTATGGCTTCCTGTGCTTTATCATGCAAATATTTTACTCTAGTCTCATCCATCATATAATGCCAAACATTAGCATCAAGAACTAAAATACTTTTGCAAGAATCAATCCTTGCTAACATATATGGCTCTATGAGTAGCCATAATCTTTCATAACAAACTGTTATTTCTGATTGCAGAGAAAGTTGAACAAACCCTTCAGAATCAAAAAGTTTTACAACAAATTCATCAAATCGATCCAGAGCTTGCTTCAATTTAGGATCATTTGGATCAAGGCTATGGTTCAAGAATCGATCACCCAATATTTGTGTAATCTTGTGCATATAAACTATCTGGACATTAGAATTAATTTCGAAAGTAGATTTAATTTTTAATTCCATAAGAGAATCAAAATTTAGCATTTGAAATCGATTGATCAGATCTTCATTGGATAAGGTATCAAATCGATATCCATCATCAGCAATAGCAACTGTCCTCATCCTCCCATCCATATGCACAAGTGTAGAATCATGCCATATCAAATATTCTAATTTTGCTTGACCTGATAATGTATCTAAATAATGAACATAACGCAGAGAGTCTTCATACAAATGTATCTTTTTCAAACTGTCAAGCATTATTAAATGTAATTGTTCAAATTCAAGATATTCTTTTCTTTGTTCTTCCCAATAGAGTGTCTCTTCTGCGGTTGGCATATCTAATATTATGTGTTTATACACATACATTACATCAGAATCATTCAGATTCATGTTTTCTTCGAAATACTTCTTTTCAGAAACTTTTAACGTCGTATCTGTTGTCGTATAACTACTTCTTTTTTCTCGCAAAAGTGAAAACAATCTAGAATAAGTCTCTAAATGAGAAGTAAACAAATGTAAAATTTGAGTTGGATCAGGTGATTCGAACCCATTATTATAATAATTATTAACTATAAAATCAATTTTCTCAAGATCTTTTTCATTTAAAACTTTATTCATCAGATAAGTTGAATCAATTTGATCATTGACATAAAGAATTAAATCAGATTCATCATTATACAATGAGTCCAATAAAATAACTCCACTTAATCCGCAATATTTTTCAGATAAACCAATATCTTCAAAACCTCTATAGCGAATATCACCGTAATAATCTGTGAGCCATTCTGCTTTATTTATAGCTGCTTTTAATCTATTGTCACAGACAAACATAAATCGATCAACCAATTTCTTCACATTATTATACAATCTCAACAAATCAACTCTACCATCACTTGGCAAACTTAATAAAATCCCTCCAACTGATGAGTCATATTTAGAATAATTTTGAAGTATAGACTCAATAGTATCGCAACTAAATATCAACTCACTTACCGTTGATTGTGAATGAACTTTAGTCGTAAACACTAAAATTATTAATAATACAAAACATTTTTTCATAGCTTTAACCAATTTTTACCCTGTGATTTTTGAAAATTTTCTCTATCTTCAAAAGACCAATCATCCAAATCAAATATATGTATTTTATCTTTAATTGATTCTGCTTCTTCTCTTGCATATTTTTCCTCAAATTTTTCACCACCACTCCCAGGTCTACTGTAGTTGTCATCTCTTTTAGGACTTAAATAATTTTTTATTTTTGGAAGCGCTTCAAAAGTATCCTTATAGAAATCCCACTTATTAAATTTAGGATCAGGATCTTTATCCAAATTTCTATCATAACCATTTGGCCATAAAGTTTTACCCATCAGTGCTGCATGCCATCCTTCATGAACACTATTAGAATGTGCTAAATGTACTCCATGAAGTGTACCTAAACTCTCGCTTACTGGTTGATATAAAGTTAATGTTTGTCTATTAAATTGATATCCTGTTGCAGGCTGATTTTTTGGTCTTGCTATAGCACCTTTATTATTACTACCGGAATCATTAGGATTATAAAAGACATAATGTATCAAACTCTTGTCGATAGGTAAAAATTGAGTCCAATATTTAAACCAATTTGGGGCAGGCACCTTTTTGTAAATTGGATCCCCTTTCTTGTCCTTACCAACAATAATTTCCTGATCAAGTGCTTTATCATTCTTTCTATAATAAATTTGCGCAGTACTCTCATTAATCATATATGGGATCATTGGATCTTTCGATTTGGCCGAAGTAAACACAACTTTAGTCCCGCTTGGCAGTTTGCAATCTATTCTAACGATTCCATGAGTTGTACCAAAATCTTTATTGGATTGAGGCATTTTTCCAAACTCTCTTTTCATCGTCATATCCGTTCCTGACCTACGTTGATTATTCCCAAGTTCAAAGAATTCATCCGCCATTGTCCATAAAAAATCAGTGATGAGCTGGCTGCCAGATACATCAAACTCTATAGGTTCATTTACAACAACTCTGAAATTTTTTAATGCTTTAGCATGTTTAAATTTTGTAATTTCCATCCTATACTTATTAATTTTTAATTCATTGGATTTACAGGAAATATGAAGAAAAGCATATATGGTCAGAACACTTTCAGTAAGAAAACTTTTATTTAGATTTTTTGACAATAATTTAATTTCTGCCAAACCGGTTCTAAAGTTTAACTGGGAATAATAGTTGGCTGCAACATTATTTTCATTCAAGCTTGCGACCATTATAATATTACCTATTGAAGAAACAAAATTGACTTTATCCATGCCAATTCCGAGTAATTTTACATGAATATTGAGATCACAGCCCATTTCTAAACATTCAGTTATACCATTTGTCTCAGTTATGTTAATACCTTCTAAGATATAAACTACATAATAATAATATTTAACACTACCGTCCTTCATTATTACTTTTAACTTATAAATACTAGTTTTAGTATTCCCACAACCTGTATGTACATTGTAAATCTGTATAGAGGAGGTACACAATATATTGCTATGATTATTATAATCTAGTACTTCCCATATGCAAGAGCTAATATTAGGATCTTTTGGCCCTGCCAATTCAAGCTGCTTTCCATTTGGATCTGGACACAATAGCCATGCTTGAACAACTTCACTTTTGCCATTAATTACTAAATTTTGATCTTCCAACTGCCAATATAGAACTGGGCTAGGCTGCGAATACAAATTAATAACAGTAAAGCTCCAAATTATAATATTAATAATAAATAAGTGACGCATAAATCAAAAATGTCAGATTAAATAAATGTGATTTTATTGAGTTTAGGTGATTTCTAAAGGCAAAATTATGCAATCTGAAAAATTTAGTCTATTTTTGAGGTTCACAATATGTATATAAAAGTTTCACAATTTATAAAGCCTAATAATTCACTTATGCACATTGGATACAAAATACAAAAAATTAGAGAATTGCTTGACATCTCAAGAGAGCAAGCTGCTGGGCATCTCAATTTATCGCTTGAAACTTATGGAAAAATAGAAAGATGTACACTTGACCCGACTGAAGAACGACTAGAGAAGTTGGCAAGTTTATTTGGCACCTCTGTTGAGTATATCAAGAATTTTGATCCGAGACAAGCTATGAATAATAATTTTCATAATCAAAATGGAGATAATGTGGTAACAAAAAATGGAGCAGATAAATTGATGCTTGAAATGTATGAGAGACTCTTAGAGCGAGTCATTATATTAGAGAAAAAAATGGAGAAGTGAAGAATTAATGTCTTAATACTCCTAGATTTACCTATTATTCCAGATATAGTGGTTTACATTTTTTTCAATATACAGGAACCAATTTATGTTCATTTAGAATAAAGTAGAGCTGTTGCACATTTTCAAATTTTCAAATTAAAAATCCTACTTCTTTTCTATCAACCAACCCACTTTCACAAAAGCTGGATAGATGTATTTCTCACACCATTCTTGAGATTGATCAAATGTTCTTTGAGGACTTCTTCTTGGTATTGTTTGAACTGGTCTTGGCATTTTATCAGTATCAATTGTTCCGATTATGCCAATTAAAATCATTGCTTTTCTTATATTTCCTGTTTCTAAAAGTGACATTGCATGATTATACAAGTAAATAATATCTTTTTCAGTTAGCATTTTACTAATATAATTAAAGGCAAAAAAATTAAGTTCTTCATCTTGACCTTCTGCCCAATTTAGCCATTTCATTTTGTTAATTGTCCACAATTTTATCAATATATTCTTACATAAATTGGATTTTATTGATCCTCCATCGCTTTTTATTTCTTCTTCACAATAATTTGTTAGACGCGTAATTTCGATATTTCCTAAAATTATTGAGGTGTCACTATTAGAAATAAATCGATCTCCCAAAATTTGAGAAATTTTATACAAATGAACAATTGGTTTTGAAAAATTGATATCCGCTTCAATTTTGACTGTATCCAACAAACCATGGTAATCTATTGCTGCTAATTTATTCAAAAGATCTTGTGTAGAAAATGTATCAAATCGAAAACCATCATCCCCTGCGACGAGCCAATACGATCCATCTTCAAACATCAAAGTGGTATCTTTAAGTCTAATATCAGGAGGATCTTCATAAGTGGTATTTTGTTGCAAGGCTTTCAATCTATCTTCCTCCTGCTTTACAAGTATTTCATTATAATACTTGAAAGGGGAATTAATTTCTATATCTTCAGTACGAATATGTCTTTTTTGTCGCATAAATATTTTCACTTTAGTTGAATCATAGATTTCTGCATTTGCCAAGAATTCCAATAATATTTGATTTCCATACAAATAATGCTCATTTTTATTGTTTGAATATAAAAGCCAAAGAATTTCTTGAAAAAGACCAACCTGAGCTTTATGTTTTAATAATAATTGATCAATAAATTCAATAGATCGATTTGGAGAAAATCCGAGAAATGTTGAAACTAAAAACATCCCCTTAGTGTATTCATCAAGACTATCAAATATAATAAATAAACTAGAATCTTGGTAGCTGCTTATAATATCTCGTAATAAATAAAACTCTCTATTTAAACATATTTTATACAATAATGAATATCTGTCAGTAGTATCATATTTCAATGAATTTAAATAACATTCTAATGTAATAATTAATGGCGCTAATTTATATTTACTCTCAAAAATTTTAAGAAATTCAATTTTAATTTCGATTGATTCTTTTAATTGAGTATCTCTTATAAAATATACTTTTTTAATGGATTCCTCACAATTTTCCACAATCAAACTATCCAAGTTATGGTTATTTAAAACATTTTGATGGACATTATTTAAGATAGTATAAGGAGTATAAAAATCTTGGCTCTTCAAACAATTACTTAAAGAAAAAAGAAATATTATAAAACTGAGAGATTTAGTAAAAAAACTATTTATATATATTTTTTTTATATTAAGTTATTTTTATTTCCAATGTTTTCCTTGAAACAAATTAAATTGATCATACGACCAATCATTCTCACCCAATTTATTCATAGTGAATGCTGATAAGATCTGTTTTAGAATAGCATTTCCCTCTGTCTGATAATTGCCGATTGTAATTGTGAGCCAGTCGTAGCAATGATCTGACTCATAAGGGAGGTCTAGTTTTAATTTCAAATGATCACCACCATAACATTTTACCCATTCTTTAGCTGTATATGTTTGTCCATTAACAGTAATTTGTTCATCACTTAAAGAAACTGCATCAGGATAAATCAATTGTCCGTAAATTTTTCCATTTATCAACATAGTAAAAACAAATAATATTCTAATTGAATTCCTAATATTGCAAATAAGACTCATTTTATTAAAACGTTATAGAATTATAAATGTGATTTTATTGAGCTTAGGGGATTTCTAAAGGCAAAATTATGCGAAATGAAAGATTTAGTCTATTTTTGAGATTCAAACCATGAAGAATAATTTTTTTATTCAAAACAGTAACAATGCAGTAGGATTGAATGGAGCTGAGAATTTGATATTAGAAATGTATGAGCGAATATTCGAACGAGTCATCATGTTAATGAAAAATTGGAGAAGCGAGGTTTTAGTCAATTCTAATTAAAAATGGCTTTCGATTTTTCTTCTATTCAAATGAACATCAGCCAATTCATGTTCATGTAGAAAAAGGAGACGCCGTTGCAAAGTTTAATTTAGAAAATTTGGAACTAGTAAAATCACGAAATTTTTCAGCAAAAGAGCTTTTGGAAATTCGTAAAATTATAAATTTTGAACTCAATATTTTTAAAAATAAATGGCATGAGTATTTTAACAGTTAACAAATCTTATATAGCATTAAATTTAGATTTCATCAATGGCAGTATGATAGTAAATATTGAGGATGGTCGACAAATTTCCGTACCATTAGAATGGTTTCCAAAATTACGTGATGCTTCTCATGAACAACTAATGAATTATAGATTCATAGGTGGTGGGGAAGGAATACATTGGGAAGCTCTCGATGAAGATTTACTTGTAGAAAATTTATTTTTATAATAATATTCCAATTGACTTCCTTAATTTTTGAACAAGATTCAAATTGCGATTTATTCACCACTATTAAAATATTTGAAAGAAAAATTCTCACCATTATTAAATTCAAGAATATAAAATCCTGCTGGCAATTTTGATAAATCTACAGCTTTATTAAAATCCGAATTTTTATGCAACAGCTCCTTCCCTGAAATGTCATATATTGAAAAATAAACAAGCTTTTCCGGTCCTACAAATCTCAACTGATGTTGACTTAAAACAAGGAAATCTTCTAAATTTTTCTCTGATTTCGAATCAATATCCTGAGTGTTTACTAATGGCTTAGTAGTTCTATACAATCCATCATTTCTTATGGCTCTATAATAGACCCCATTTTCAGCAAAAAAATCTAATCCAGCTAATGCTAAATCATAATTATCCATCGGAATGACATCTACCAATTCATTCCAACTGACTCCACCATCTTGACTGATCGCATGTTTTCCAAATGGATCTAATGCCGCAATGATAGTAGGATAATGAAAACTATTGTGATATCCATAATTGTCCTCAAACAATGGTGACACTAAAGAAATTTCATTCTTCATATTAATTCTATAAAAACCTGGATTCCTATTATAAACACCAGAAACAAGGATGTCATCATTTGGCAACTGTTCCAAAGTATATTTCCTCAGTTTGGATAATATAGGATTAAACTCCCAAGTCTTACCAAAATCCTTGCTCACCCAGGTCGAATCCTTCCATGGCGTATAAGCAGCGATCTGACCATGATTCATCATTTTATATGCATAGTCTTCTGCCCCGAAAAAACAATAATCACACTCTCTCGTCCAACTGGCACCATTGTCTTCTGATAAATAAATCACTGATGATCCAGATTGATATTTTTTATTTATAACGATGAACAATCTATCCCTTCCTAAAGTATAGAAACCACTCAATACAAGTGAAGCCTCATCTAGCCATGGCATAGATTTCATCAGTGTAAACCTATTGTAATCATTGTCTGAACAATACATTTTATTACTTAGACTGAATGCATAGGTCTGCCACTGTCGATTATAAGAAAAGTCCTTGATCAGCTCATCCCCAATCTTAAAATCTTCATAACTATATCCATCATCCCTGCTTATCTTGATGTTATTGGTAATACAAAAATCTAAATTGGCTAGAATCAAGCCGTTTTTATCTATAGAAAAAGTATTTTTAATAGCTTTACTGTCTATCCATTTCAAAGCATCGCCCCATCGAGATTGAGATTCATTGAGGACATATACTCTAGTGGGATAGCAATCTTGAGCAAGCATGATGACTGCATGAGTTGAATCTTGTATGTCCATTTTCTTAATAACACTTACTTCTGGTAAATTCTGAGAAAATCGATAAAGTCTCATCCACTGCAAACCAGTTTCTTTTGAAAAATAAACTCCTTTATCTGTGAAGAGATAAAGATTATCTTGAAGATCATGCTCTATTCTTGAAATATTCTCCAATTGAATATTTCTATCGACAGGATACTGAGAAAAAACTTCAGGATGGTCATGCTGAGCATTAAGCATAGCATAGCCTACAGCAATAAATATATCCCCATTCTTATTAATATGAATCTGATGGCCATTTCTAATATTTTTATTCTCAATTGAAGAATATAAACTGGTATCAGAATTCATCAAATCGATCTTATAAATTCTAAGTTTTCCTGAACTACCTAATGTGCTAATAAAATTAGATTCAGCTGCGTAAAAAAAACTATTGACGATTTTATACTCAAAAGACTGAATGTATGCTACTTTATCAATATCGTAAGATGAATCAATTCGATATATGTCACTCGCTGCAATGCCATATAATTTATCCCCACTATCGTAGAGTAAATGAGAAAAAGTGAATCCAAATGTATTCGTATTAGGGCATACTTTCCATTTTTTGCTTTGATCCAAATACCCATAGCTTCTATCCCAATACCCAGAACCATTTCCACTGCCATAATGGATCAACAAAGAATCGTTTTTCATTGGAAATAGTTTTCTACTGTATACTGTTCCAAAATATGCATTCTCATGTGGATGGAACAACTCCCAATTTAGTCCAAAATTCTTAGACTTATAATAGTAATTTTTCTCATTAAGCATCAGATACACTGTCCCATCTGGCGTCATCTCTACATCCTCTACTTCAGCTAAACTATCACTGGTCAATTTCAACCATTTAATTTGAGAAAAGCCATTATTGACTATCCCCAAAATCATAATTATAAATAGTATTATTCGCATGGTAATTTAATTTAGGCAATCATTATTGAAAGATTGAAGTTAAGAATAATACTTCAAAACTAAACAATTTTAATTAAAAGAATGACTTTTCCTCTAATAAAACCAGCGACTCTTTTCTAATTCTTAATAAACTTTCGATTTTGATCAGCGATTTTCAAAACATAAGCTCCATTAGGCCAATTACTAATGTTAATTTTAAATTCATTGCCTGAATACATGATTTGACCGAAGGAATTACAGACTGAATAGGATGGCTTCTGTAAAAGATTCTGATCCAAAACTTCTAAATAAATAAATTCATTTGATGGATTTGGATAGATAACAAAATCAAAATTTTTAATAGCTTCATCATGGGTATCAGTTGTAACAGTTATACCAGTTCTTGAATAATGAGTAACCACATCCCAGATCATCGTTTGTAGATAAGTCGCCAATTCCTTAGAAGGAATTGGTGTATTTGGTGGTGGATCTGGAATTAAATTATTCGGCAAACCGAGAGGACTTTTATTAAAAATACAAGCGTAGTGAATCATGCAGATAGCATAGGCTCCGAGCTCATTTGTATGAATATTATCCCCAAAAAACTGATTGATATTCGTGATCCCTGGAACACGACCCAATTGGATATCATCATATAATCTTGCCATCATCTTATGGCCAGGAATCATATAAACTGGCGGCGCTGCAGCAGGTTTGTTTGCATTGGCATAGTCTTGCATTCGTTCAAATTCCGCTCCTTGAATATCTAGCATTTGTCTCCAAGGCCCATTGCTATTATCAATATTGGTCCAAGTCGTCCAAAGCAAAGTTGGCGCGCCTTTTTTGTTATTGCCATTAGTCCAGGCATTATTCACATACTTAGATAGGAATTCTTTTTGTTCTTGAATGCCATCTAGATACCATTGTTGATTATTCCCTCCTTCATATAATAATGGAACACGTTCAGTGATACATAATAATTCCCAGTTGGCAATATCAAGTCGTGCATCCACTGCTCCAGTTCCAATCGGATTCTCCCATCGCCATTTAATCGATGAACCAGGAATTGTTGATTTTCCTACCATAACATCTGCAAGCTGCCAAGCTTGTAATGAATTTTGATATGCGATTAAGTTTACATATTGCCCCGGCCAATGTGGGTAAAACAAAGGATCAGTTAGACTATGTCCACTGTGAACTTGCTTTACAGTAAAAGCTGAAGCTTTCTTAGGCGCAAGAACTTGTGCACTGGATAAATTAAAACAAAGAACTAATAAAATAAACGCAATATACCTACTCATTAAATTTAATTTTCATGTTTAAAAAGCTCTGGATTTCCAGTATTAATGGTGCTAAACTAAAGTTTATCAATCTACATATAATTTGGTTAACAAATATAGTATCATTTAATAGTCTTATCAATTTTTTTTATAAAAACTGCATTATAAGAATTAAAAATCAAATCCTATTTGCATTGTGTTTAACTCCACAGAATAGTTTGTATTTCAGTTTAATGTTAATCTCTGAATATAATAAAACAAACATTGGCATAAAATTTGTCCTTAACCAATCAGAAAATACGAAATCAAAAACTAATACCAAAGTGAATTATAAAGTAGGCTGAAATATTATGATGAGAAATTTGTCCAGACTAGGCGCAAACCGGAGATGTAGTGGGTCACTACATCGAGGATTTTTAACGAAGTATGGGCGAATTTAACGCATAATATTAGACTAGATTGTATTTCACTTTGGTATATAATCTGTTAAAACCAACAAAAACAGTAAAGGCCTTTCAAATGAAAGGCCTTCTTTATTTCATAATATAAAAAATACTATTTAACTGGATATGGCGGTGGAGCTGGTTCTTTGAAGCTCTTTCCTTTTATCTGCTCTAACATCAACGCTATTGCTTTATCTAACTGAGCGTCTTCGCCCAAATAGGCCTTATACGGATCATTGTCTACGACGATATCAGGATCTACACCGTGTCCTTCTATCTGCCATTGTTTTCCATCGACATCATATCTTGCAAACTCTGGTCTATTCAATATTCCGCCATCAACTATTGGTAATGTTCCTCTTATTCCTACAACACCTCCCCAAGATCTTTTACCTATAATTGTTCCTAAATTGTGTTTGCGAAACCTATATGCAAATATATCCCCATCACTAGCAGACCACTCATCGATCAATGCCACCTTTGGTCCTATAAATTGCTCTTGTGGTTCATACGTTGGCGTAGCATTCCTCATCTTTGTGACTTGAACTGGTTCTCTACGCAATCTCTCAATGATGTGTGGAGAAACATTGCCACCTCCATTTCCTCTATCATCGATAATTACTGCTTCTTTGTCTAACTGAGCATAGAAATGTTTTACGAATTCATTTAATCCTTCACTTCCCATGTTCGGTATATGAATATAGCCTACTCTTCCATTCGTCGCTTTCTGAACTTTTTCATAATTGTTTTCGACCCAATTATAATAAATTAATTGTGATTCATCTGATGTGGGAACTACAGTAGAAATTCTAGAATTTGATGCAGAAGGTGAAGAATTAAACTCAATTTTTAATTGCTTATCAGCTGTTCCTACAAGCAATTCATAGATATCTTTAACCGTATTAGTTTTTATTCCATTAATGGAAATTATATAATCTCCTTCCTTTGCATTTACACCGATTTCTGTCAGTGGTGAACGTGTCTTCTTATCCCAATTCTGGCCTTTGTATATTTTATCTATCTTGTAAAACCCAGAACCATCTTTTGAAAGTTTTGCACCTAATAATCCCATTGAAATTCTTTCTGCTTTAGGATAATCTCCTCCTCCCACGTATGCGTGTCCGCAGTTTAACTCTCCTATCAACTCCCCAATAATATAGGTAAGATCAGTTCTATGATTGACATAAGGCAACAAAGTCGCATAATTTTTTCCTATCGCATTCCAATCCACGCCATGCATACCTGGATCATAAAAGAAATCACGCATCTGTCTCCAACACTCATTATAAATTTGTGTCCATTCAGCTTTTCTATCGACCAATACTTTCATGTCGGTCAAATTCAATGGATTCTCCAAACTCAATTTACCTGATGGCGCATCAAGAATATAATATGAGCCCATAGTCGTACACATCATCTTTTTATTGTCAGCTGAGAATGCGACGCCATTCAGATCTCCCAGCTCTGTCTCCTTGTTTGAATTCAAATCAAACATATAATACTTTAACTTATTTCCAATAGAAGTTTTAAAATAATAAATTTTATCTCCTATTGCATTAATTCCAAAATATGAACCAGCACTTGTAGGAATCTCTCCCACTCTGTTCACAATATTTTCAAAATCAATATTCAAATTCAAACCAGTATTTGTCTCTGTTTTCTTATCATCCTTTTTTTCTGGAGTACTTGAGGATTCTTCTTTTACCGCTACTTCATCAGATTTCGGTGCGAAAGGATTTTTTACATCTTTGCGCAGTGTGACGAAATAAATTTTTGCTAAATCAAAGTATGCATAATTCCACTCCACATTATTATAACTCGGATTAAAAGTTCTCTGAGAAACAAAATACAGATATTTACCGTCAGAGCTAAATGCTGGGGAATATGAGTCAAACCAAGAGTCTGTAACAGTATAATTCTTCTTTTCATTCAAAGAAAATATGTTGATCACTGTATTCCCTTTTCTTACAGGTGAAGTATAACTTAGATACTTACTATCAGGTGACCAATTATAATCGCGAATCTCCCCAGCTTCTGTATATAATACTTTTGTAACATCTTTAGAATTTACATCGATATAATAAAGATTTTGTTTCCTATCACTAAATGCTATTTTCTTGGAATCAGGAGACCATGACAATCCATATTTATAATTGTCACCAGATTTTGTCAATTGGATTGGTGTGGTAGAACCCAAACCATCAATAATGTAGATTTCATCTTCGCCAGACATATCTGAAATAAATGCGATATACTTTCCATTCGGAGACCAAGATGCATCACGTTCATGTGATGCTGAATTAGAATAAACAGTTCTTACTGGACCATTCTTTGCAGGAACAGTAAAGATATCACCTCTACTTACAAATACAGCTCGATTTCCATCTGAACCAATATCCCAGTTTTCAATAAAATCTTTTCCAGAAACATATTTGTTCCTTCCAGATGCAAAGTCTTCATTCATATTGATTGTCACTTTTTCAGCTTTATCTGTGTTGGCATCTAATTTATAGATGAATCCACCGTTTTCAAAAACAATCATATTGCCATTACACGATGGAAATTTTACATCAAAATCTTTAAAGTCTGTTATCTTTTTGGTTTGCTTTGTATTGAGATCATAACAAAAAACATTCATCCTATTATCGCGATCAGAAACAAAATAAATCTTATTCCCAATCCACATTGGGATAATATCTTGTGCATTTGATTCTGTAATTTTGGTAGTTACTTTTGATGCAAAATCATAGATCCAAATTTCATCTGCCTGACCACCGCGATATCGCTTCCATGTGCGGAATTCACGAAATACCCTATTGTAGGCAATTTTTGTTCTGTCAGGTGAATAAGAACCAAATCCACCATGAGGCATAGGCAACATTTCTGATGGGCCTCCATCCATTTTTGCTAAAAATAATTGACCTCGCCAATCATTCCAGTCATTCCATCTAGATCTATACAAGATATTTTCATTATCTCTCCAACCAATACAAATATTATTGGGTCCCATACGATCGGAGACATCATCTCTGCCTAAAGTAGCAGAATACGTCAATCTTTTTGGCACTCCACCATCTGAACTCATCGTGTAGATTTCAGTATTACCATCATACTGTCCAGAAAAAGCCAACTGCCTTCCATCAGGCGAAAATCGCGCAAAAATTTCTTGACCTACATGATTGGTGAGTTTACGAGCTGTGCCACCATTTTGAGAGACAGTATATAAGTCTCCTGCATGAGAAAAAACAATTTGTCCATTCCCTATTGTAGGAAATCGGAGCAATCTTGCTTCTTGAGCTGAAAGTGAGCCCAACAAACAAAATATTATAACAAATTGGGATAAAAATTTCATTTGCATATATATAATTTATTTAAATAATTGATTTTCAATATTTTCTCAAAAAAATCCTAATTTTCAAAACCTGAATACTACTAATTTGATATAATTTTTTATTTCCTGTGCAATACTACGGCAAAAAACTACAATATTTAAATTTAACTACGACTTATTTCGTAGTTAAATTTATTTTTTTTAAATAATCGAATTTAAGTGCTAAATTTTTAGAAATTTGTCTATGTAGATTGCTTCACCAGATCTGTCCAATAATCGAAAAACAAAAAGACCCTTGGATAAAGTTTTTAAGTTTATCTGAATAAGCTTACCGACAATAGTTTGGTCAATTATTCCATTTCCATCGGAATCAAAAATTTGAAATCTGCTAGGCATAATTTCAAGTTTTGATAAATCAACTATCAGAATATCGCTAATAGGATTTGGATAAAAATCAATTTTCGATTGAGCATAAATATCATTCTTTGCAACGATGTATTTTACATTGTTAGATTTTTCACTCTCGCAATGGTTACTATCGACAACTGTCAGACAATAATCTCCTTCAGAAATCACTACAAACTTATTTGATATCCCTGAAGCAATAAAATTGCCAAGTTTAAACCATCTATATGAACTGTAATTTGCAGGACCAATCAAAGTATCTTTACTGATAGAAATTACTGGTGTTTTTGGTAAAGGATGAACAGTAATTTTCAAAGAATCAGATCCCTCACTAAGACAATCATTCTCATCTTTTATTTGCAATTGATATATCCCACTTTCACGCACGGCCACTCTTTTAGAGGCTAAATCAGGAATAATAACACCATCCCTCTTCCAAATATATTGCAAAGCAATTGGAAGATCACAAGCAATCAATAATGCAGAATCATTGGCACACACTATTGACTGAAAAACAGGAGTCAAACATGCTTTTTTCTTTGGCGTTTCTTTTATACCGATTGTATCTAAAATCGAACAAGTAGAATTACTAATTGTAACAAAATAGGTTCCACTGCCGATATTATTTAGTTCCGCATTGCGACTTCCATTACTCCAATTATAATTCAGAACTGTCGTATCGTTTAATGTCAATCTGACAGATGCATTATTATCCTCTGCACATAAAGGAGATTTTATGTCCCTTGACAAGACTTTTAAATTGCAATCTTGACTTATCTTATAGAGCGCCCCCTCTGCGATTGCAGTAAAATACAACTCTCCATTTACATCTTCTCCAAAACTTGAAATTTGATTGGACAAAAATTTATAAATTTGTTTACTCGTATAGGTTGTATCTGTAGCTTTTTCAAGCCACCATATTTTACCGCTACAATAATCAGCAAAAATATATTTTCCAAAATATGTTGGATTCTGAAAACCTCGATAAACATATCCTCCCGTAATAGAACAGCCATCTTTGGTTTGATCACTGAAATACTCATGAATCGGGAATGTATAATTCTGTTTTGCATTACAATTAGTCACATTATAATTATGATTCCCTTCATAACATCGCCATCCATAGTTCACACCGCCTTTACTTCCAAAAGTCTCATAATCGACTTCTTCCCAATCTCCTTGTCCAACATCTCCGATCCACAGATCACCATTCAATCTGTCAAAACTAAACCGCCAAGGATTCCGCAAACCAACTGACCATATTTCAGGTCTGTAGTTATTATTATTGATGAATGGATTTGACGAAGGAATAGCATATGTTGAATCTGAATTTACATCTATTCGCAACATTTTACCAAGAAGCTCTTTGGGATTCTGTGCATTATTATTTGGATCTCCTGAGCTTCCACCATCTCCCATGCCAATATATAAATAACCATCTTTTCCAAACTTCAGACAACCTCCATTATGATTAGTAAATGGTTGAGTAATCTTTAATAAAACAGTCTCAGTATTCACAGCTCGATTGCTATCGATTGATGATACTTTATACTTAGCTACAATGGTTTGAGCAGGTGAAGATTTATCAATATAGTTGACAAAAAAGAATCCGTTGTTTTTATAATCAGGATGAAAAGCCAGGCCTAATAATCCTTGTTCATTGCCACGAGAATTTACCTTATCGGTAATATCTAGGAAAGTTGAATCCAATAATTTTCCATTCTGCAAAATCCGAATTTTTCCAGCTTTTTGCAAAATAAAAATCCGATCGTCATTACAATGAGCTATGTCAACAGGAATAGACAATCCTGCTGCAATTTTTGTTACTTTAATTGAATTCTGACCATTTACAAAAAAAACACAAAACATTAAATATGCTACTCCCCAAGTTCTACTCCTCATTTATTGATTCATTGTTAAAAAACAAAAAAAATTAAAATTTATATAATGTAATAATGAATAAAAAATTTATTTAATGATCAATTTTTCTATTTTAGGTCTTTGATGTTCATTGAAATATTCAACAAAATAAGCCCCCTTCTCCAAATTTAAATTTACTTTTTTGGTCTCATCTTTCTGATCAAAATTTAAATTAAATTGAGCATGTGACTTACCATTTAAATCAATAACTCTAATAATCCAAAATGATTCTATTGAATTATTTTTTACTAATAGTGAACTTTGATTAGTCAAGGGGTTTGGATAAAATAAAAGACCAGTATTGCTACTTTCTGGATCATAATTAGCAGTCGACATTCTGATGTTAAACACAAATTCAAATTCACAATCATTCGCATCAGTAACCTTGAGTTTATATTCACCAAATTTTAAATTAAAAATACTTGGACTGGTTGCATTGTTATTCCATAAATAGCGATAAGGTTTTTTCCCTCCAGCTATAGTAACTGAAATACTTCCATTATTCGTACCATTGTCGGATTTAATCAAGGAATCAATAACTATTAATGGTGTATTTACAGCAAGATCTAATTGAATAATACTGTCACATCCTAAGTAGGAAGCATTTGGCAAGGTAATCTTATAATTACCTGGATAGTTAAATTCTAGTCCATTTACAATTCTCACTTCATCAATACAACCTGTATCTATGATGCTTGATTTTGCTTCTGGAATTCCAATTACATTTTTACATGTCGTCGTTGTACATCCGTTTTGATCTGTTACAGTGACACAATAATTCCCTGCTTTACTAATAATTATTTTATTGGTAAATGTAGAATCATTCCACTGATAACTTGTAAAATTTTGTTGGACAATCAAAGAATCAAATGTCGATGCACATATTTTATCAATTCCTAATATTACAGGATTCATTGGAATCGAATCTAAAACATCAATACAAGAATAACCCATACAATCATCGAAGTCAGTGACAGAAACACAGTAAATTCCTTTATTTAATACTTGTATTGAGAAACTGGAATCACCTGTACTCCATTTAAAATTTTTGTATAGCGATTTATCTATAGAAATTGATGAACGTCCCTTACCACATAAATTTGCCACTCCAATTATTGCAGGACGCAAAGTATCTTTAAAATTTATAATCACCTCATCTCTGTGCGAACAATAATCATTATATCCTTCACGCACAAAAGTATAAATTCCACCTGTATCTACATGAACCATTGTCTCGTCTAAATCTGCATTATCGAATACAGCATTTCCAGGACCATTTATCATTCGCCAAAGCCCTGAATTATAGTTTCCGAACCCTCGCAAATTTGCATCCAATAAACAAGTAGTTTGATCTGCACCTGCAGACACTATTGGGCGAGATTTGAAGACAATTTTCTTTGAATTAGACATTCCAAAACATGGATGATTTATATTCACTTCATTTCGAGCATTTGGCTTTCCGACTAAATATCTCAAATAATACACTGTATTGAATCTGAACAATTGTGGATCAAAGGCAAAATTTCCATTCTTATTGATTTTCAGAATCGTAGTGAGTGGTGTAGTATCAACACTCGAGAGAATAAATGTCGAAATATCAAAACTATCTAAATAAGCTTGAGCTGGCAACTGAGCATTTAAAATCTGGCCTTCACATTGAAAAACAGTATCTGAACTGTAAACTCCAGGAATGGAATTACATGAACAATTTTGTTGCCCCTCTAATGACACAGTACATAAATTGGCATCAGCAAATAAAAACTTATAAGATGATTTACATAGAAGTTCTGACGACACAAAAAAACCTCTCAGACTATCCAATTCTCCTTGACCTTCAAGTAATTTGTATGGAGGTTTTCCACCTAACAAACTAAAACTAAGTGTAAATACAGAATCTCTATTGTATGTTGTCACAAATGGTGTGGACATTTCAAATTTTGAAAACACCTTAAAGGTTTTTATTGAAAAGATTGAGGTATCGCATACATTTGATGCATTAAACTTCAAAGTATAAGTTCCAATTGGTAGATTTCTAAATTGAATAAAAGTATCCTTTGCTGAATTAATTAAAGAATCATTCAAATACCAATAATAATGCAAAGCTTCATCCACTTTTCTGCTTGAAAATTCGATAGAGAAAGAATCCTGCTGACAAATAATCGTATCACCAACAATAGGCTTCGGATCTGCAATATTATAACTTTGTTTCCCTTTTAATACACGAATGACAAAATCACAAATGCTACCATGATTTCCATCCAATACCAAATAATATTGTTTGCCTACTACAAAACCGCCTCCTCCAATTTTAAGTGATTGACCTCGATTGGTGAAAGCACAATATTTATGGTCTGCCAATCCTGTCTCACAAGATTCAAAGATAGCAGCTTCCAGTCCCGTATAAGAATTTGTGCCTATATTGATTGTAGAACACTCATCAATAATCACCTCCAACAGCAATGAATCTGAGGAAGTGATGAATGTAAACCATTTTGGGTTTTCTATTTTACGAGTAGTGTTACAAAAACTAACATTTTCCAATTTTGTAGAATCGATTAGCCCCAATAATCCACAATAATTATCAAAACGCTCTGTACCACAAAACAATGTTGCATTGCTGCATGAAATTCCTGCTTGTGGAAGCTCACAGTTAGGTTTAGTGACTACTACTCTTAATCGCTGAATCGTTAATTCAAAATTTGGAATTGCAGGATTTGATATCGTTCCATAATAAAATCCTTCATCAGAATATTTTGTGTTTAGAAAATTAAAACTATTTTTATTTACAATAATAAATGAAGTATCTTTTATCCATTTATAAGTATTTTCAGTAACAGTGTCGTCCACATTTAATCTCAATGTATAATTCCCTCCAAATGGAATAAAGACTATGGAATCAATTTGCACAGGCTGTTGATTCTTAAATGTATAAAATGCGCGAGGTGGAAAATGTTGCAATGGGATGAGATCTTCAAAAGTAAATCTATTCCCAATGATATTCATGCCGTAAGGCGCTGAAATCCCCCAGGTCGTCACTGAACTATAGTCAGGGATATTTGTAAAATTATTAAATTCAATCTTCAAACTGATCAGAGGTGCAGCTCTCCAATCAGGGACAGTCCCTTCAAAAGCATTATTTTGAATCCACACATGTTTTACATTATTCCAAGCAGCAAAAAATGGATGCCAAGTTCCAGACAAATTATTCATGTGCAGATACACCTCTTGGAGCGTGCTAATATCTGCTAATTCAACTGGCATAGTCCCAGAAAAAAAATTGTTGCTCAAATTCAAAATCTTTAGATTGACATTATTCCCTAACTCACTCGGAATTGATCCGATCATTGAATTGGTGCTTAAATCAAGTGTGAGTAATCCAAAAATACTCCCAATGGATTTAGGGATATTGCCAATAAAAAAATTATTTGACATCGAAATTATCTTCAATGCTGGTAATGAAGCAAAAAAATCTGGTATTTCACCAGTAAAATTATTGTCGCTGAGTATGATGTCTTCTAGTTGACTCAGATCACCAATACTTGATGGAATATTTCCTGTCAAATTATTGTTCAACAAACTCAAAGTGCGCAAATTGCTAAGCATCCCAATCTGTGAAGATAAAGTTCCAGAAAGTCCTCGATTATCAAGAATCAAAGCACGTACACATTGATTTGCGTCAAGGCTTACACCTAACCATGTGGTCATAGGCATACTTAGATTCCAAGGAGAAATCCATGAAGCGCCATTAGCAGCATTATAGACATCTACTAATGCTAATGAATCAGAAGTCCGATTGCACATACATGATGGCGACGGTGCGGCACTAAAAACAGGCTTAAATGGATTAAAAATAAAAATTAAAGCAAGAATAAATTGCATAATAATAATTTTTTAAAGGTTATGCAAACTCAGCTCATCAATTGGTGATTATGAAGAATAAAATTAAACAAATCCTTGAGATTCTTTTAAAAAAAAATACATTAAATATAATTAACATACCTAGAATAATGATTACCAAACACTTATTAAAATATAAAAATCTTCCAAGAAATTTTTCGACCAAATTCATCACTAATATTAAGGAGATACCAAGCAGAATTGGGCAATTTGAATTGATTAATATTCCTGCCTGATAATATATATTTACCATTCAAATCAAAGACTTCAATCTTAATATTTGGTGCAATTTGTAAAATAGAATTAATCAATTTTTCAAAATCATCATAAGAGAGATAATTTTTCTCTCTTATCAGCTCTATGATATTCGACTCTTCAAAAATTCCAATCCTATACAATGAAATCGTTGTATCTACCTTACAACCGACAGAGTCAATCACTTCTAAAGTGTAATTGCCTTCAAGGCTGGTCAATAATATCCTATTCGTATCACCATTGCTCCAATAATATTTTAGTGGACCAACGCCACCTTTCATTAATGGATCAATTTTAAATCCAGATTGCTTTTGAATCACGATGGAAGCGAATGAAATTCGATCAAAGTGTTTTATGTAATATTCGAATATGCTATCACATCCATTAGATTTTGCAAACTTAAATGTATATTTCCCAGTATCTGTTAGATAAAATTTATTGAATTCAACAGTATCGCCATAACAGATAGTGATATCCCTTCTCTCATAGTTCCAATTTTTCTGTCTAATGTTGATACATTTTTCTGAGCGACATCCATTGACATTTAATACTTCAACGCAGTAAGTTCCAGGCTGTGTTATTTTTAGTTGTCTACCTGAGATACTATCATTCCAAATGTATTCTAAAAAACCAGAATTGGCTTCAAGAATATGAGATCTACCTTGACAAAATACAGAGTCACTAATTATAGTTAATGGTGTCAAACTGAGTTCGCTAATAAAAATACAAGAGGAATCTTTAAGGCCAGCAGCATCGCTCACGGTTACACAATATTCACCGCCATTAGAGATAATTATTCTAGATGAGGTATCACCAGTTGACCATTTATATTTTACAAATGACCTGGTAGGTTCTAATAAATAACTTTGCCCCGGACAAATGACCTTTGGTCCATCAATACTCCATAACTGAGCCGTAACAAGACAGTAAGGCAAATTTAAGGAACATATTAGAAACAAAATAGATATATTATTTTTCATAATTCTAAACCCAGACGTTTACTTCATATTCAAGTTCAATTCCAAACATTAAATATACGTCTTTTTTTATTTCACCCGCCAAACTTAATATATCTTTTGCTGTAGCTTGACCGAAATTCACTAAAACTAGAGCTTGTTTCTCGTGACATGCAGCATCACCTTGGCGCCTTCCTTTCCAACCAGCCTGTTCTATCAACCATCCAGAAGGAATCTTAATTTCCCCTTCATCCATTTGATAAAAGGGCATATTGGGAAAGCGTTTTTTTACTTCATCAAATTGAGATCTTGGAATCGTACAATTCTTAAAAAAACTACCAGCATTACCAATTTTATTTGGGTCAGGCAATTTTGATTTCCTAATATTAATTACGGCTTCACTAACATCGCTTATGTTTGGTGAATCAATTCTCATTTTCTGTAACTCATCGTGAATAGAACCGTAATCCGTTTTTAATTTATGCTTCTTATCTAATTGTAATACTAAAGCACTTATAAAAAATTTATCTTTTAACTTATATTTAAATATGCTTGTTCGATATCCAAAATGACAATCCGCATTATTGTAAGATTTAAATTCTTGATTCAAACAATCATAACCTTCTACAGATAAAACTGAATCTTTGATCTCAACACCGTATGCGCCAATATTTTGAACTGGAGCAGCACCAAGTGTTCCAGGTATTAATGATAAATTTTCAAGACCGCCCCATTCTTTTGCAATGCAATACTGTACGAACTCATGCCAATTTTCACCACTTGCAACTCTAACAATGACGTGGTCATCATCCTCGCCAATTAATTCAATTCCCTTTAATTCATTTTTTATTATTGGCTTACTGATTGGATCAGATAATAATACATTACTTCCACCACCAAGGATATAGAATGGCTGATCAATACTTTTAATAATCTCAGCTAATTCTGCCTTATCATGAATTTGTATAAATTGTTCACAATGAGAATCAATATTGAAGGTATTATACTTTCGTAATGAAATCACGATTAAGATTTTAATTGTGGCTGACTCTGCTTAGTCTTCTGTTTAAAATAATTGATATAAAAAACCAAACCAGTATTAAAAACAAAGGCATGGTTTTTTCCAATTCCTACTCTAGTATTCCATACAACGGATGATCCAGATACACCACCACCTATTCCAATCTCTCCAACATAAGTTGGAAAAAAAGATCTATCCAATTCCTGATACTTTTTGCTTAGCCCAAATAATTCTGTCTTGGAATATTGTATTCCTCCTCCTATGGAAAAACCAATCAATTTATTTTTACTTAATCCACTCAATCCATTAAAATTGGCTTTCAATAATAGTGGAAATGACATTGCTCCTAATCCTTTATATCCATTTAAATCTAGATTGAACAATCCAATATTAACTGCTGCTTCTGCACCGATTGAAAAATTGTTCTCACCTACAATGACCCTAACTCCTAATGGACTTGAAAATACTGAACCAGAAGATGATTCACTGGTGTTCTTGCAATCAGAGCAATAAGGATTCCTAAACCACTGGTATAAATCCAAACCAAAAATTTGATGAGCCCTCACTTTTACTTGGGCATTTGTAGAATAGAAACTGCAGATTACAATTAGAACAATAAAATATTTTTTTTCCATAATAAATTATTTCTAACTGCAATAATACAATTTTCCTAAATAGAACAAATTTAATTTTTTCTATTTTTATAAATTAATATATGGTTGTAATTTTATTGACAAATCAAATTTTACTCTAAATATTCATTAACCTTTTACTTTCATCATGGACTTCACCTGTTGAATTTGTTCATTTTGCAATCGAACATAATAAATTCCTGAAGGAACCATTTCCATATCACAGCTGACATCATATTTACCAGGCGCAAGGTAAGAGTCTACAAGTGTATCAATTACCGTACCTTGATTATCTATTATTTGGATCAATGTATGCCCACCTTTAGTTTCAAACTTTATCTTTGTTCTATCTACAAATGGATTTGGATATGCATACACCAAATTCTCCCCTGCGGCTGCATTATGATCGTGGATACTGGTAGGAAGACAATTGCCATCATCCATGATTTTCAACTTTTGAAAATTTTTCAACATTATGGAATCAATATCTGTGTTTGGAACACAGAACCAATCTTGCAAAATAGAGCCATATATTGATCTGAAATCGTATTGCATTGGCAGATTTGAATTGGCAGTTGATGCAGGGTCTATAGTAGGATTCACACCGACCATTCCAGGATTTACTTTCGAGCCGAAAACAAACATAGGTTGAGCAGCACCGTGATCTGTACCACCAGATGCATTGGAAACTATCCTTCTTCCAAACTCAGAAAAAGTAAGTCCAGCTACTCGATTCTCAAGGCCTAGAAGCTTAACATCATCCATGAATGCATAGATTGCATCGCCAACTCCTTTTAATAAATTTGTGTGATTACCTTGGGAATGATCAGTAGCATTAACTTGAGTGGCATGGGTATCAAAACCTCCTGTACTTACCCAATATACTCTGGTCTTCAATCCACCAGAAATTAATTTTGCAACGATGGATAGCGCATTGCCCAAGGCTTGTCCCAATTCTGCAGGAACGCCATTAGCCGCAGCCTTAGGATAAAGGGTTGATAAATTCTTCCCTTTTGTAGCTGCCAATTCTACAGCATCTCCAAATTTATCTGTTTGGCGCTGGACTTCACGCACATATGCCAACTCCTTTCCAATATAAGTAGCTGTATTGGCAGGATCCTTAAATACAGATCCAGTTAAATTCAACAAATCTTTTGTATTATTGATGGAGATCCCCATATTCACTCCATTATTCTGCAGACCCAAACCTACACTTCCCCCTATTCTTATTGCTAAGGGGTCTGGCATAGTTGAATTGGGAAATCCTACAGGGTAATTTGGATACTCATAAGCTAAATACCTACCAGAAATCCCTGAATTTAAGATCTCATTTGAGTCGGCTCCAGTCATCCATATATCAGTGGCTCTAAAATGTGAGTAACTAAACTTTGGATATCCTACACCTTGAACTATCGACAATTTTCCTTCATCCCATAATTTCTGAAAACCCACGAGACCAGGATTCAAACCTGTTTTTCCATTTGTACCTGCGAGAGGTAGTACTTTTGATTCTTGTATCAAAACATTTTCTCTGATTGTCTTGAGTGACAATGCAGCATATTGATCTAATGGAATTAAAGTATTCAATCCATCATTTCCACCATTCAATTGTACAATAACCAATACCCGATCAGTTTCATATAAGGCTGAGGTCATTGCAGAGAGCATTGGGCTCGCCCCATAAGCATTAACTGTAACTCCACCTATGACAACTGGTACGGATTGTATAAATGATCTTCTTTTCATTTTTTTATTTTTTATTATGTGATGGATAATGTTAACAAAGGTGATATTCCGCAGCTGACTGCATATATACAAATAAATCTCTCAACATGGTAGGGACTCGCTTTCCTTCAGGATCAGTTGTACTTGGATTGGCGACATAAGTATTGTAAGCGTCGGTCCAATAATAATCCGATGATTGACCTAACAATAAATAATTTGACTTCAATGTATCTTTTATGGTTTGCGATACATCTACTCCAAATAGTAATTCAACCGCTTCATTTATTAATGCATTCGGGTCTTGAGGATTTTCAAACTGCTTTACAAAATCCACAAAATTAAACTTGATCGGAATACTCTTACTTGCATCAGTAAATAAATTAGCCGATGTTGTCATTCCATTTATGCATAATGACTCATAAGCTGATTTTCTTTCGGGATATGAAGAAGTATCTACCCACATTTCATGGAATGATGGCGTTTGATAATAAGCTGGCCATCCAGCAACATTAGGAGGATCTCCTAGATCTAGTCCTTGCCTTACAGTAAAATTCCTAATAGATTCCCATGCTACATATTGAGCTTCATATTTACTTGGATCAGTAGGAATCGGCCATCCAAATTGTCGAACTATACCTACTGTGAAGTCTGCAGGACTCTTGATCATGCAACCTCGATGTTCTGCTTTATAAAAATAATCACAAGTAAATAGTGCTTGTAATACTGGCTTTATTTCATAATTGTTTGTTCTAAAAATTTCTGCTAATGGTTCTATAACATTGGTCTCGATATCATCATTTAATTCATAATAAACAAAATAATTCCACAATCTACGACAAATGTATTTTGCAGCTTCTTGCGTATTAAACATCATGGTCAACATCGCATCAATCTCTTTCTCAGCTTCTAGTTGCTCCTCTCCAGCTTTTGGAGTAGGAACAGCTTTAATTACTGTATTATTGTAAAATGCTGAAAATTTTTTATCAGTTACATCATGACGACTAAGTGTGTACTTGTTGTACGGTTTCACAACAGTAGTCACTCCATTGATATTTTCACTTGTTACGATCTGCCACCCAGTTAACACCTTTGCAGCCGCCTTAACATCATCTTCTGTATATTGTGACCCAGGACCCTTTCCTATACAAAACAATTCTTGCAACTCACGGCCATAATTTTCATCTGGCGCCGCCTTTGTATTGAGGTAACCATTGAGATAACGCAACATGCCTGGATCAAGAGTAATATCTCTCACCATCTGCTTGAAATTCCCTAATGCATGCTTCCTCAATATCACATTAGTATAATATGCCATAAAAGCTTGTTCTGTCACTGAATCTTCTGTAGCGAGATGATTATGCCAAAACAAAACCATTTTCTCCCTAATATTTCTTTCCTGCTGAACCTGTAATCCAGTCCACCATTTTTTATAAGAAAGTCTCCTATTTCCATTTGGATTAGGGTTGACATTCGATGGATATCCGGTATTTACCCATGTTTCACCAAATGGCACATTTACATCTATGTTATCAATATTGACATTGTTGGACCGTGTATAATAAGTTTTTAGCGGAGGATTTGGAACAGTGTTTGGAACTGCCAATAATTCATCTACAACTTGCTGCAAGGTCTTCCCTTTGAAATGATTAATATCTGCTTTCTTGAGTCCAAACATTGTTCTTCGAATTAAATGCATCAACTCAGTCTTCGTAAAA
>JADJVN010000004.1 GCA_016710585.1 Saprospiraceae bacterium | reverse complement strand
CTCCTCCGTGCTCAACTTTCGCCCAGCCTCCTGTACTTGGATTGTTTGGTGACCAGTCTCTTGCGCCACAGCCTATGATGCTGCTTCCCAATTGCTGACAGTCAGGCCAGAAGATATCATCTAATTGATCACATGCTGTAGCTACCCAGAATGGATCACAATCTACTACCCAGATCTGTTGTACCGCACTGATACCCGGTGCTACTGAGAATGTTCTTGTGATTAATCCTTGTCCGCAATCTCTATTGTCTGATGCATTGATCGTTGGCGTTACTGCACAGGTACCTAATGCATAACCATCAAATCCCCATGCCAACTCATACTTTCTATCTAAATGTGCTGTATCAAATTTTGTCCAGTAATAATCACATGCGATATCACCTTCATTTCTTGACGTCAATGGTAATCTTCCTCTCCTACCGCCTGGATAGTCGTGGATGTTTGATTCGCAATATTGATGACATACTAAGTCTAATGTCGCTACCTTCTTGCGACTTGACAGGTCTGTTACTAATTTTCCAAATGTTCCATTGTTTGGATCTTCCAAAGGCTGATTCTGATGGATCAAACCAATACCAACAGCTCACTACCATATCTGGTGGTGCTACTACTACTGGTGGTTGTTTATCCTGAATATCTACTTCTACCATACAATCACTAAAATGACCTTCTAGATCAAATATGCTTTCAAATCTATTTGGATGAATTGGTCCTGCTCCTGGGTCTTTATCAAATACTCGCAACACTACCATGATCGTCTTTCCTGCATCTGCACAGCAGAATTTTGTAAAATCGTCAAAGTATACTTGATTGCCTGGTGCAAATACTCCCGGATCATCGTCGCCGTTGATTCCATTGCAACTTACTCGGTTGTCAAATGGTGGTCTTCTTCCGTTTCTTGTATTGATCAACTCTTCCATTCTGATCACTTTGAAGAATACATGTGGCGAACAGTTATCTCTTGAGCCTTCATCTAGGTCTTTTGCATATAGTTTGCCTAATGCTTCTCCTGTACTTTGATTACTTGCCAAGGTGATTACTGTATTCTTTCTTGTATTACAATTTGGTGGTACGTTATCCAGTACATTCAATTTAACTAATTTCTTAGTTATGTTTCCACAACAATCTGTCGCTACTATATAGCCTTCTTGTACGCCTATTGGCATATCTACCACTACATAGCCTGTTTGCTCATCCCCTAGTACGGTTCCTTCTGTCACCTCTACACTATAATGTATCTCATTTGAACAATTATCTGTTATCCATGGCTTCGGTACTTCCCATCTACCTGTACAAGTCCATACTTCCATGTTTACGATCACTGTATCTGGATATAATACTTTCGGTCCCTCGTCCGCTACTTTGATGATTTGGCTATGACCACCTATCTCTCCTGTACACCAATCCAATACGGTCCACTGGCGCAATACCTTATAACAGCCTACTGATCCCGCATCACAGCCTGCTGTCGCCAATGGTATGATTACGTCTTCGTATACTGTGCCTAAATGCGAACAACCTGCTGTAACTGGAGTCCCAGTACCTAACCACATAACATTTGTATTTGCAGCCCAACATCTTGGATTCTGTGGTAACCAATCTGGGTGAGCTGGATAATAAACTGGATATGGACTTGGATGTCCATAATTCTTATCAGATGGATCATCAATACAATTCCATCCTAGAACTTTTGGTCTTCTTTGACCACTGAAGTCTCCAAATGCAGGGTCGCCTCCAGTAAATCTCCAATAAACAGAATCAAGAAGGTAACCATCCACACAATACGGATCGAACAAATAGTGCGGCGTTACGTTTTTCAATGTATCTTTTTTACCACTGCATAAAAGCATATCTTCTTCGAGACCATCATAATTTTTCGGAACTGCAACTTCTCCTAAGCCTGTCCTAGAAATAGTAATAATTTGTGTGCATTCTGATTTATTGCCTGAAGCATCTGTCGCAATCCATTTACGTGTAATGAGCTCTTGATACGATACTGAACAAGAACCTCGAAGTATTTTATCGATGTAGGTTAGATTGGCCACACCACAATTCTCCACAACGATGGCTGAACCAATGATTGATGGAAGATAAGATGAACCACATGGCAGACAAGTGTCACTTGGGCAGGTTAATTTTGGAGCTAATTTATCTTCTAAAGTCGCATGACTCCAACAACTATTTCCAGTAATTGGATCTATAACAATGATTTTAAAAGCTTTTCCAATTTGTCTTGAACCAAGTTGAACACCATCTTTTAATAGATTCGCATCAACTAATGCATTTGTATTCCAATCTCTTGCTTCAATTATGTAATCATTGTAGCAATGATAAGGTCCTCCTTCAAGGAACATATCCGCGTTAAGTGTAATCTCGCAATTATCATCGAGGCTTAACTGTATATCGTCATTGCAGAATAATTCTCGAATTGGATTTGGATAATCTTTTACCTCTACACACATTATACAAGAAGCAATATTTCCATCTTGATCCATGACCATTAATTCTACAAAATGCTTTCCAATAGGAAAGAAACTGTCTAATTTAAATGGCGCATTAGGCGGTTGCATCAGCATCAAATTCTGATCACAATTATCCATTGCGATATCTGCTACATTGATATGTACAATTGCCTCACAAGCACCTGGATCTGCAAAGAACATTCGATCTTTACAGAATAACATAGGAGGGAATGTATCTTTAACTGTAACAGAAGCAGTACAAGATGCACTATTATTACACTCATCAAAAACAATAAGTGTTATCGCATGTGTTCCTCGTTCCGCACAATTAAAAACAGTATCAGAAGCCAAATATCTCAATGTTGTCGAACAACTGTCATATGATCCTCCATCGAATGCTTTTGAAGAAATGACAGCCAATCCTTGCTTATTCAAATAGACACAAGTGTCTTTACAAATCGCAAAAGGTTTAGATGTATCAACTGTTACTATCCTTTGTGACCAATTAAATATATTGCCACATCTGTCAGATAAAGCCCATGATCTAAAGATAGTATCTTTTACAGGGCAAACACCAGGAGAAACTCTTTCTGTAAGAACTGCTATTAAATTCCCCTTTGGAATTTGTCCAGTATTCAATAATCCTGGAGTTCTTGGAATAGGTCCCGTCCAAGTAAAATCACTATATGAATCACCGCAACCTGTTAGCTGTAATGATGAAGTATAAGGACCAAAACCGTCTTCAAATGGCGCAAATGGTGTTGATGTCATACCAGCTGCTGGACCATCTAAAGCCATCATTCCTCCTTCATAAGAAATAAATTGTAGAACAACCCCATTTCGAACTAATGCAATTCCATCTGGAGAGCCATTCTGAATACCATTTATTGGATAGAAAAATGCTATGGCTCCATAACCACATTTTTCATTTGCAATCGTACCACTTAATGGCAGAGTATTATATTGGAGGAAGGTAGCACCATTATAAAGTACAATACTATAACCACTGAGATTAGTCCCAAAATAACCTGCTATTTCAATAAATTCAGCTGTGTCAGTTCCAACGTTATCATAATGTATTTCATTTATCCAAACATTTCCTCGCAAAGAAATATCACATAAATCAATCCCTGTAATTGTATCTGCAGGTAAAAGCCTATTACAAGAAATTGTCATGTTTACTGGTAAAACTAAAGGACTACAAACAATAGGTTTTGAAGTATCTTTTACCATAATCCTTTGCACCAATGAATCGCGATTACCACAACTATCCATAGCAGTCCAAACCCTTCTCAAGACATATTCATTAGGACATCTACCCGGTGTTGAGTCTTGTCGATAAGTTGTTGCGAAAGTATCAATTCTTGGCGTACCTCCCATACAAATTGGAGGTGGGCTTATAGTTTGGCCTACATTCAATGTATTTGGTGAATGAGCGACAGGTCCAGTCCAACTAAAAGATGAACCCATTTTACCTGTGCCTATTTTTTGTAATGATAATCCTGAAGGTTCGCCACTTTCTTGTACCCCAATATTTGTACTCATCATACCCATTGCAGGTCCGTTTACTGCAGTAAATGAACCTTCATAAGATATAAATTCACAAACTGTAGTTCCAAATACTAAAGCAATTCCATCTGGTGCACCATTTTGAATTCCATCTACAGGATAGTAAAAAGCCACAGCACCCATACACGATCCTTCATTATCAATAATTCCACCTAATGGAAGTGTGTTGTAAGATTGTCCATTTGCCCCATTATACAATACTAAACTGTATCCCGTCAAATTTGTACCAGCTAAACCTGCTATTTCAATAAATTCTAAAGTATCGAAGCCTACATCATCATAATGGAATTCATTAATCCATGGTTTGATTGCTTCAGGCGTAACAGGTGACATTTGGCAAGAATCCGTTGCGCGTACAGTTATAGGAGGGAAGGTAAATTCACAAGCTACCATTGTATCAGTTGCTATCCTTGCAGGAATAAATTTTGGCTTAGATGTATCAATGATGTTAATTCTTTGTAGACACCTAGATGAATTTTTGCAATAATCCATAAAACTCCAAATCCTCCATATCGTTTTTTCTGCAGGACATCTGCCATCTAGAACTGAATCCTTTCTAGTTATGGTAACAGGATTCATACAATTATCCGTTGCCATAGCTATACCAGTCCTTGCTATCATTGTATCAGCAGGACATTGCAAAGTTATATTTGGAGGACATATAGGTGTTGGTGGAATGGTATCAAATCTGAAACTAATCATTTGAACACAACTATCCTTAAAACCCACCGAGTCAGTAACTATATAATATCTAAAAACAGTTCTAATGCAATTTGCAGTGGCTACAGAATCTCTAGAACTCAATGATACAGGTCCACATCCATTTAATATTACTGGAATGGTATCCTTATTTGGTCCAAGACCAATGGTATCTCTTCTAAATGTTGTTTTTGCTGGAGGAACAACTATATTACAAATTGTATTTGGATAAACTGTATCTCTAGGGCATCTTATCGTTGGAGGCATACAGCATGCTAAGAAATCTGCATTGACTATAGTTGAGTCACAGACAGTACACATTGTAAGTGGATCTGTATAAATTAAAAAATATTCTGTAGTATCTTTTAATTTAATAATTCCAAATGGAACCGAATCTGTTCCTGGGTTAAATCCAGCTACCTTAGGACTCTTTGTGTACCAAGTCACATGAACGATTTCAGATCCATTAATTTCTACATCGATTAATGTATCTAAATCATGACATACGATGCTATCACCACAAATATGCTCAATAGGTCCTGTTATTTTAGTTATTACTGGCAATGTTCCAGAAACTATAACTTCTGCACTTGGATTAAGGATAGTTCCTCCACATCCAAAGTCATCTGTAAAGGATTTGATCGTATATAGTCCTGGCACACAAGCTTCAATAACATAAGTGTTATCAGCTACAAAAACTTCTACTTCGGTACCGCCATCTACACAATATGAAAACATATATGGCCCTGTTCCTTCAAACTCAATTGTCACAGATCCACATCCAGTAGCACAGCTTGTTATATCAGTGTGAGATGCCACTGTAATCGTTGGGGTAGGTCTAATATTGACGCATATTTCATCACCATCTAATTCTCCAGGACACATTGCGCCTCCTAGATCCACAACAGAATCTAATTTAATTTTTATCTCTCCATCAGTCGGACCATCTATGTGAATAGTAAAATTCGGGCCTGCACCTGTTACACATGTATTTGTTCCAACATCAGATCTAGACCAACATAATTTATATGGCCCCACTCCATTCATCACCATAACTGGAATATCATAACCTCCAGGAAGATCTGCTAAACAAGTATCAATTCCAGCCCCTTTGATATCTGCAGAAGGACATTTAATTATATAAGTTTTATTAATATCCACCACTGAAGTACAACTGGTAGATAATGGAGTAATTCTTGCTTTGACACAAAATGAATCTGCTGGGCAAAATTCTTGTGGAATTACATAATTCAAACAATACCAAAGAGGCGGTGGTGTTAAGCAATTATCCGCAAGTGGTTCGACAAAACAAATTCCATCTATCCCACATAGACGATTAATCATTTTTTGATTATCCGCATTGTTTGCCAACCCTGGAGTTTGAACAGTACATGCTGTCCCGCCAGGATTATTAGTAAATGTATTTCTTCTAAAATTAGTACTATCAAAAAAGTTCCCACATTGGAAAGAATAGGTTTGACTAGAACCACCTCCAGTTCCTGATGCACATTTAATATTTGGATTCGGCAATTGTCCACAATTAGATCCATATTCAACTCCATGAAATAAATTTCCATCAGGACATCTTGTAATCATACAATCCGCACTATTTCCTAACAATAATCCCCCACTACCCTGCTGCCAACCTTGATTTGTTCCTCCTGGATTTATACTAGCTGTAGGACATGGAATAGTATTACTATTGTAACAAGTTGATAAACATGGATGATTTCCTCTGAATACATAAATTTTATCTCCATTTGCATCACATGAATCATCAGCTGGGAGACATGGCTCACGATCTTCCTCATTATAAATAATTATCCTTGATCCAACAGGGATTGAAGTCAAATCACAGTTACAACCACTGATAGTCTGATCAAACCAAATATACCCTGCAGCATTTCCTGAAGTACCACAAACACCATCATTATCATTTATTATCCAACCATTTATGTTTATAGTGCCACAGGATTTTCCAACAACAAGTAATTCAAGCCATTCCCTATTTGTCCCTTGACCTTGAGAAAATTCATTAATTATCAAACCTCCTGAATCACCGCAGGTGCCAGAAGGATTTAGATTTAAAGGTGTTGGACAAGTTTCACAATTTGGTGCTTCAATTATCTTATCTCCAATTTTTGTTGTTCCTGCATCTCCAGGTGTCCATGAACAATTAAATGGTCCAATAAAATATTCTATCAAGCCATTCATTGGAAGATTTGTTCCCTTTACACAAAAGAACAAAGTATCATTTGGACAATAATATCCAGCTGTTGAAGATGAATCAATTACATTAGTCGGGCAAACAGGAACCTTCTCACAATTATTTAGAATCTTAATAAATAAGGTATCAAAAGCACATCCAGATTTATCATAAATTTTAACATAATATCCTCCAGCACTTGGATTTTCTGGCAATAAAAATACTCCCGTATTATTTGTATCAGAAGGCAATACACCTAAACTATAGTATAATATATAACAAACATTTCCTCCACCTGTAATATACTTCGATGCATTAATTATTCCTGGAGCTGGATCCCCATCTGAACAATCTATAGTACACATCAACTGAGGGACATCTGCGACATCATCCTCATTACAGTCATAACTCAAAGGAGCAAAAACTGTAATACAAACTAATTCTCTTTCATAACATTCATTCTGACTTGTTTTACTTGTACTTCCGCAACAGTTGGAATAATCATCCCATTGCAAGGTATAACAATGAGTACCTACTGGTAATACACCTGAAGTATAAGTTAGAGTTGTAATACCCATAGTTTTATCAAAACTATAGGTAGTCCATGTTTGAGCATTCAATGGACCAGGAATGAAATTTGGATCAGTACTTGGCGCCATGACATAGGATCCTATATTCACATCACATGCACCAGACAATAAATCTGCATTGTCAGATACATGTTGAAAATTGAAAACTTCAAGTGTAAATGTCACAGTATTCGGGGAGCAAAAAGTATCGTTACTCACTGTCAATCTCCAAGCTAAAGTATCATTTGGTAGTCCTGGATTGGGGTGATCTGTATATCCCCATTGAGCTAAAGCACCAACTGGGTCACAACTACTTGGAGTCAATGATGAAAATGGTATTAAAGTACCTGCTCGAGGGCTATGCGATGGATTTCCATGAGCACCAGTTGAACCATTTATTCTTAAATAAGATGAATTACACCCAACGAAAGTTGGAGATGGATGCATCACCCAAATTGGATCGCAAAGGTTTGGAATAGTATAAGCTACCAGTCGAGCCATACAACCAGCTCCATTTGGCATGATTGGCACTGCAGAAGTATCGGCATCTGTCCCATCGCCTCTGCCCATTGCAACTACTCCTGTTCCTAAGGTATAGCTTCCTTTGGTTGGATCTTGCACGGTGACATGATCGGCGTCACCTGATGCACCTCCTTTTGTAACACCTCCTCTGGTCAAAGCATTTGGTGTACCCCAAAATAATGCGTCATGCGGCACTCCATTTGGTCTAAATAATATTACTTGATCACCATCAGCACCATGTTGATTATCTATCGTAAAGCCAGTAGCTGCAAAATCACAATATTGAATATTCGCTGGATCACAAACGTCAAAATCAATAGGTAAACATGGAAAATCACATTCATCACAAGCGATTCCATTTTTAGTTCCTTTGATTCCGACTCCACGATCGCTTGACATTCTCATACTACAAGCAATTAAAAAAACACCATCACCTGGTATCATAGTATTTTCAGGAATAACAATCGCCCATTCAGAATTTGACACGACCATACATCCAATGTTCGTTCCAGGAGGGCCAGCTATCTCGACAATGCCATCATCGACACCATCAGATTGTCCTGCATCTCCAGAAATCTCGTACAGCACCACATGGTCATATGGCGATGGACATTGGGCAAATAATTGGTTTACTAGGGGTAATAAAAGGAATAATAGCCAAATATGCCTCGTCATGAGTTTAGTTTTTGCTTCTTAATTGTCTTTTCAGGGCAAAAATAGTTTATATATTTGGCTTTATTGGAATTTTAATATTAATTCTTCAAGAATTCAAAAAAAAAAAAAAGCCTCTAATAAATGTATTAAAGGCTTTTATAATTTATTAAAAATCGTAATATCTTATTTCTATTTGCTCAATTCTTTGATTGCTTCTTCATTCATTCTGACGTACTCTTCATTTCCTTCAGCTGCTGCCATAGTCTTTGATTTCATCGCAGCTTCGATTGCTTCTGACTTCCTACCCAACTTTGCAAGGATCATCGATTCTACTCTCAACTTCCAAAATTTTGCATCCATTTGGTTTGCCTTTTGGATCCATCCAACAGCCTGAGTCAGGTCTTTGCCTGAATCAAAATAATATCTTGCAGCCTGATAATAATCGTCGCTACTAGGACCAGCCAACACTTTATCAATGTTTTTCATCACTCTACTGTCTACATCAAACTGCAAATGAATCGGTACAATAGTATTCTCCCACATGATATTCATACTTGCGTTATCTTGATTTACTGAATTGATATCAATTAGAAAGGTTTCTGTTGTATAGGTTAATAATTCAGCTTTAACTTTAATTCTTGCTGTTTCCTTTGCCTGATCCATTACTTTAGGCACACCCGAAATATTCACTTCATTGTAAAATATTATATCCCATTCTTCCTCACCAGGTACGGTGTATAATGAATAGGACCCTTTTGGCAATTTCTTTCCTTCTACGGTAATATCATCCGAAATGGTAAACTTTGTTGCCATATTTGCTCCTGTTCTCCATACTTTGCCATATGGAACCAAATCACCAAATATCTTCCTATTTCTGACACTTGGTCTTGAATATTCAATAGAAACAGTACTTAATCCTACTTTTTGTTCAATTTTACACAGTGGACTAGGAGCTGGAGTTGTGATTTGTGCCATAAGTGACCCCGACATCAAGAGTGTCAAAAACAATACTAACTTATTCATTTTCAATATATTTTAATTAATAAAATGGTTTTTATATTAAAGTCTAACCAAGTGATACAAAATTTGTTCCAAAAAACATATTAAAAAAATAAATAATATGTTTATATTTGCAAATAAATTATTTAAAAATTATAAATTATCTTAATATGATATTTACATTAATTTGCTTGATCTGCTTTTCTGCTAGCTGGTTCATGATTCAATTGGTACCAAAGGAACAGGAATAAGCTCTAGCCCCTTTTTATAACAAAAAAGAAACTCAAATATTGTTTTCGTCTTGATATTCTAATTCAAGCTTCTATCCGATTGGGTTGAATCAATTTTAGAATTCGTTTTAGTGAACTAAACGCCTGAATGTATTTCAAAGTCTTGTGTCTTAGACTTACCAGAAATAAATAAATAAAAATTATAAAAAAAAGGGCTTCAATTTCTTGAAACCCTTGATAATCAATGTGATCCCGTCAGGATTCGAACCTGAGACCCTCTGCTTAGAAGGCAGATGCTCTATCCAGCTGAGCTACGAGACCATTCTTTTCGACAATTGAATAATTTCAGCTATCGAGGCGCAAATATATAACTTATTTTAAAAATTTGTTCAGTTCCTTATTTGAAAGCTACGCATTTCATTCTTTTCATTATATACATTTATGAAAATCAATCCATTAGGATAATTTTTTGTTTGAATTTTATATTCTTTTTGAGAATTAAGATTTTCAGTTTTAATCATTTTCCCTGTCAAATCAATCATTTCTACACGCTTTAGTGAATAATTGCTTTGAATAGTGACTCCATCTAGACCTTCAAGAATTCTCAAATAAAATTTCTCATCCGCCACACTAGACACAGTTCCAATGACGAATGAAAAGCTCTTTTGACATCCTTTGCCATCTGTAACGGTCAGATTGAAATTCCCAGCATTTTGATTAATCAACTTATTTACATCCGCCCCATTCTGCCATCTATATTTATATGGAGGCAAACCACCTTCAATTATAACTTCAATTGAACCAGAGCCAGTACCATCATCCTTTGAAATGATTACCTCTTTCGTTTTTAATTCTGAAAGGAAATTTAAATCGACGAGCAATGTGCTATCACATCCTTCAACAGTCTTCAAGTTAAAAGTTTGTCTCGCTTTATCTTTATTGAAAACAACATTATTAATTGTAATAGAAGCATCATTGCACAATGTGTCAGAAAAAGTAAATTGAACTTTTGCTTTCAAATTTATTGAAATATTAACCACAGAATCACAGCCAAGAAGACTCATTCCTCGCATGGTATCAGAGCCTGTAGTTTTCCCGTCATAATATTTTTTATTATTGATTACTATTGTATCCCCTGAACATACTGTAGGCGAATAATTTGAAATCAAAGTCTTGCATTCATATAATTTCATAAACCACAAGTCAGGCGTTTGATTGTTCATTGATGTCAAATCTTTATCCGTGCTATAACTTTCCCCAACTGTATAAAGATTACCTGATTTATCTATAGCTAAGGCACTCCCCTTATCTGTTTGTATTCCACCAAAATTCTTGCCCCATAAAATATTTCCTGCAGTGTCCAATTTCATCAAATACATATCATTTGAACCATAATTGCCTTTAAAATCCAGATCATTAGATTGACTTGAGGCCAATAAATAAATGCTGCCATTATCTGAAACAGATGCCTTGACTGGCACATCATCCTTAGTACCACCTATAACCTTACTCCAAAGTAATTTCCCTGCCATTGAAAATTTTGCCATCCAAACATCACGACCTCCTTTCAAAGGTCCGATATCTCCTCCTGTGGTATTGACATTTGCAAAAATTATATAACTAAAATCTGGTAACACAACTGCATCTACAAACAAATCATCACCAGGTCCTCCCACCATAGTCTTATTACCCAATCCTAAAGCTTGGTTAGCTTTAATAATATATATGTCTTTCAGCCCTTTGTTGGTTAGTCCTAAAAAGTCTCCTTCATTGCTAGATGCAGTCTCACCAAACACAAGATAAGTGCGTAGTTCTGTCTTTAGCAGCCTTTTAAGCGTCTCATTTTTTGATCCTGAAATCACTTTAAACAAATTATCGGCTTTTGTACCATTTTCAGTAATGGCACCAATAAAAGCATCGTCTAAAGAGATCGCTCTATTTGGAAAATCTTTATCTTTACTTTTTGTCAAGCCACCAACAATTATTCTGCCTGGCTCAACATATAATATATCCCAAATTTGATCTAAGTCTGTGCCTCCATAATTTTTATCCCATAATTTTTTGTTGGTTATTGGGTTGAAAGCCATTACGATTCCATCTTGTCCTCCATAGGAACTTGTTATATCACCACCTGAACCTTGTGTAAAACCTGCACAAAACGCCAAAGTATCATTAATTTTAACCCAATTATTGAATTGTTCATCTAAAGTGGTGCCATATCCTTTTATATACTTAAGGTTGCCATTACTTGAAATAGTAGTATATAATGCATCAAAACTGCCCCTATTTCCAATAGTGGTAGAATTTGTCTTGCCTACAGCCAAAAGAAGTGTATCATTAAAAAAGTCAAGTCCATAACAATAATCCGCCGTAGCACCACCAACAAGTTTTGACCAAATTTTAGTGGGTTGAGCATTGAGAAATTCTACAGTGATTATAAGAAAAATAAAAAAAATAAGCTTTTTCATAAATTGAAATTTATAATTTTACAAAGTTATTCAAATTTTTTGCCAAAAAAAAATAATAATTGAATCTAATAATTGAATCAGACTGGAAAAACTACTTAAGTTCTGAATTTGAACAGAGTTATTTTAAAAAATTACTTGCACTCTTAGAAAAGCAAAAAGCAGAAAATACAGTAATTTACCCTGCAAGTGAGTTAGTCTTTAATGCTTTTGAAAAATGCAGATATGACACACTCAAAGTAATAATTGTAGGACAAGATCCTTATCACAATCCAAATGAGGCAATGGGGATGAGTTTTTCTGTACCAAAGCATATTCGAATTCCTCCTTCACTTTTAAATATATTCAAAGAAATAAAAACTCAATATGGCTTTGAGCTCCCAAAGCATGGTGATCTCACTTCATGGGCTCAACAAGGCGTCTTACTTCTAAATTCAGTATTAACTGTAGAAAAAAACAAACCAAGCTCTCATAGAAATCTTGGCTGGGAAATATTTTCAGATCATGTCATTCAATATATCTCAGAATCGAAAGAACATCTTGTCTTTTTATTATGGGGAAATGCAGCTAAAGCAAAAAAAACACAAATTGATATTTCAAAACATTTAATTCTAGAATGTGCACACCCTAGCCCACTCGCACGAGGAGCATTTTTTGGAAATAATCACTTTATATTGTGCAATGAATTTTTAAAAAACAAAAATCTAAATGAAATCGATTGGCAGATTATATAGATTTTGATTTAGGGTAAATTAAATTATACATTCTTATCATCTCAGTAACATAGAGATAGAGGATAAAAGGAATAACGAAGACAACTAATTTATTAAACTCCCAAGCTGATTTGAATTCTAAATGGATGGCATGCATAACTGCTCGAGTGGTTCCACAGGCAAAACATTCACGATCGAATAAAATTTTGGACATACATAACTGCACTTTAGAATGATCGAAAAAGTCAGCAGGTAATAGTAATAAAATAATAGGTGTAATGATTAAAAATCCAAAATATGCTATATTAATTATCTTTCTCACAATACATCAAAAATAAAAAACGAATGTGAAATACTGTTGCCTTTCACATTCGTCTATAAAATAAATTAAAATTAAGTTAAATCTTACTTCTTACCTAGAATAACGATCAAGGCATGAATTAAACCTGGAAGACCGCAAAGTAAAGTTAAAATCAAATTCAAAGTAACTGTCTTATTCCACTCATCAAAATACATGTACACTGCAACTGGAGGCAATATAAACGCTAATAAAATCAATATCAACTGATCATCATCAGCTGGCAATTGTAATGGTGGATTGTTCATGTCAATAGTTGACTGTGACAATTCTTGAACTTTACTTACACTCTCAGTGTTTGCTTGTTTTTTACCAGGATGTGCAGCATAAGAATTTAGGCTAAAAGTCATAATTGCTAAAATTGCAATAACTGTTAAAGCGCCGTTTTGTAAATGTTTGAAAAAGTTTTCCATATTAGTTGTAATTTTGTTCCACAAATTTAAGTCGAATAATGAAAAAAGCAATCTTTTTTATTATTATTTTTCATTTTTTTTTAGGTAAATGTTATAATCAATCAAATGAGTTCATAGGGGCTGTGCTTATCGGGCGAACTGAAGCGATTAGCTATCATTTAGTATTTGATATTTTAGAGAACAACAAAGTAAAGGGTTATACAATAACAGACATGAATGGCACAAATGAAATTAAAGTGAATATTGAGGGTAACTATTATCCAAAATCTAAAACCTTAAAATTCATTGAAAAATCTATTATTTATGACAAATCTAATGCTAATAAAGATGAATTATGTCTTTTAGAAGTTAATGGAAAATTTGTCAAAAAATTTGGAAAAGAAATATTTGAGGGCACATTTAAATCAAAGTTTGATTCGACAAAAGTTTTTTGTGACAACGGAAAAGTGTTTTTAACATCACCAAAAGTGATCTATGAAGTAGCTAAAAAAGCATCAAAGCATATTGATCCACTCCAAACCAAAGATAGTCTGAGCAACATTATAAACTCCAAACTACAGGATATGAAGACTGTAGATAAAATCGAGGAAATGAAAGCGGGTAAAATATTAAATATAAATTGGCAATCAGATACAATTGTCTTTGAAATTTGGGATGATAAAATTGAAGACGGAGATCGAATTTCAGTGAGTGTTAATGATAAAATTTGGAATTCAGACTTATTAGTTACCAATAAATCCAAAATCATTTCAATTCCTGCAGAAAAACAAAATAATATAAAAGTCACTGCTCTCACAGAAGGAAGCCATCCCCCTAATACTGTGAAAATATATTTGGTAGATAAAAATAAAAAACATCTTATACTTACCAACCTAAAAAAGGGTGAAGTATCTCAAATCAATATTAAAAAATAAATTTTCTTCAAACCATATAGTTTTAACCAACATTCCTATTCTTATATTTATTTTTACCTAAACTGGAACATTATAATTTCCATAATATACTTTTAACACTCCTTAACTAAATATCTTATCTTGGTTTGAGTCAAAGAACTAAAATCAATAAATATGAAAAATTTAATTTTTTTATTCGCAGTTCTTTTTACTTTTCAAAATGCTAAAGCTCAATTTCAAATTGGCGTCGAAACTAACTCTTCTTGGTCTAACATGAATATCCAAGGTGATGGAAATCTACTTTCCAATCCAAAATTATATAATGGTATAAAAACTGGAATAAGTGTAGCTTATCCAATATATGCAGGCCTTGGCGTAGAATCAGGATTATACTATCACAGAACAGGATTTAAAGTCTCTCAAGCACTAGATTTTGATGTTTACAATTTTCCAATAAAAGCTGGTGTCACAGCGATTCCACAATTCCATTATTTAGAAACGCCATTACTCTTAAACTACACGTTTGGTGATAAAATTCAGGGAACAATTGGATTTGGACCTTATGTTGGATTTGCATTAGATGGAGAAATCAAAACTCGTGCAAATTTTCTTGTAGATTTCAATCTTGGCAAATATGATATAAATTTAAGAAATGATATTTTCAATCAAACTGAAATTGGATTAATGGGGAAAGCAGAAATGAAAATCCCGGTTCAAAACTGGGCTATTAAATTCAATGGTCAATTTCAACATGGATTGAATGATCTCTCTGACGAACCAATATTGAATATCCAAACTAGAAGATATGCGATAGGATTGGGTGCTGGAGTAAGTTATACTTTCTAAGATTCACTCTTAAGGTTCTTCTTACCTTTCCAATATAAATACCCAATTATCATCATGGCAAGGTATGGTAGCAATAGTAGATAAAGTATTCCTTGATTCAAACCTCTACCTGCCATACCTCCATTTTTCATATTCGTTTCAGCAGTCATTTTACACATAGGACATTGTGCATAGACACCTACAGCAACTAACAATATTAAAATGAGAATTGAGAATACTTTATATTTCATCTTAAATTAATTTCGTAACAAGGGTAAAGCATCAAATAGCATATCGGACCAGATACACAAACATATAGCCAAATAGGAAATACCCAATAAGCTAATTTTTTATGGCTTTCATATTGACCAGCATAACCCCTAATAAAAGTAAAAATAATAAATGGAAAACTGATTGCTGCCAAAACGATATGTGTAATTAAGATAAAAAAATAAATAGCTCTAACTACAGAACCAGTTTTACAAAATTTAGTATCCGCATTTGTCACATGATATAGTACATATAGCAATAAAAATAAAGTAGATATCGCTATAGCTGTAGTCATTAATTTTTGATGAAGTATGGCATTTCCAGATTTAATGGCCCTATATGCAAATACTAAAATACAAGCAGCTAGAGCATTTAAAATAGAATATATCATAGGAAGAATTCGAAAATCAATTGATGTTTCAAAATGAATTTTCCTCATGAATATTACTAATAAAAACACGATAGCACTTGCTGCATAAGCTAATAAATCTAATGTTTTTATCTGAGAGTCTGAAAACTTTTTCATGGCTTTAAAGATAAAAATACTGGATATTCTCTAACTAATTTTTTTACTTCGTTCTCGTTTTCAAGTTCGTAATAATTCCTAATTTTGGATTTTTCATCAACCAAAATAACTAATGATTTCTGAACTAGATTTTCTGGGATTTTGAAAATTTGGGATCCCAATTTAGCAAAATGATCTTCAGCTAAAAATGCATTTTTACAAAATTTTCTATCAAATTTTTTCTGAAAATTCTGTGAAATTTCTATCGTTGATATTCCAGATTTAATTCCTGTAATACACAATACATAAGGGGAAAAATCATCTTTTGCTTGACTGTAAATCTGTGAGGAAATTTGCATAGCTTGAGTAAAATCAGCTGTTTCTGGTATAAAAACCACAAACCACCTTTTTCCTAGCATTGCCGAAGATTGAAATGTCGAATCATCATCAGTGACAGTTTGAAATTGCCCTAAATCTGACTTCACATATAATGATTTCATTGCATCCTTTCTCATTACAGTACCTTTGTTTAAAAAGTACCAAGAAAATATTGGCAAGCCTATAAGTACAAATGCAACAGGCAAATATTTCAATAGATTTTTCATATTAACACAACAATCTATTGAACAAGAAAAAATGTATCAATGTTTTTCAACTTCCACTTTATGTTCTTCAGTATGATTTAGCTTCGTACTATCAATAGCTTCAGCTGCTTCTCCATGTATGGCTTCCTCAACATGTTTTACAGGAGCCATTTCTTTGTGTTCTGCATGTTTACTTGCTGGTATATTGCTAATATTGACAGCGACATCTTTAGTGTGAGCTCTCCACTCTTTCCAAGTCTTACCCTCAGTAAAAAAAGCTATCAAAGCCCAAATCAGCAAAACTGTCGGTACCAAAACACTTTTTACCATACCAGGCATTTCATATTTCATATGCATAAATTCATATACTATGAAGTATGCTTTATACAAACTCATTGAAATCATAAAAAAATACATCAACCAAACAGGCATGTGGAACCCTGGAATTATATAACCTTTGCCAATCAACGCCACTAATACCTCAGCAATAGTAACTATACCAAGTAAAATTAATCCTTTTACAACTACTTTTTTTCCTTCTTCGTAAGATAAATGACCTGCCATTTTCTTTATATTTTTAAAATTATAACAAATAAAAAACTAAGAACACAAATACCCACACTAGATCGACAAAGTGCCAATACAATCCAATTTTTTCTACCATCTCATATTTATTAGCTCTTTTTGCATAAATACCAGACCAAGCATTAATCATGATGATTAAAAGAAAAACGACACCACTAAACACGTGAAATCCGTGAAAACCTGTGATAAAAAAGAACAAAGCGCCAAAAGCCTTTGGGCCTAATTGCTGCTCCTTTATATCACCAGATTCAGTTTTATATTTTAAAGGAGCCCATTCTCCAGCATGTTTATGCACCATGTATGAACTTCCTGCGACAAAGCTATCTCCTGCCTTAATATCATGACCATCTCCTTCCAAATAAACACCATTTTCTATGTGGGATCCAAATGGATTGTTATGAATAGTCATATGTTCTTTTCCAATCAATGTAGTCCATTCCCAAGCTTGACATCCCAAGAAAGCTAAACCACCTAGAATGGTTAAAAACATCCAGAATACAACGCCTTTTTTATTATATCTATGACCTTCTTGTACAGCTCTTACCATTGTGACAGAACTTGCTATTAAGACGAATGTCATGATTGTAACAAAGATCAAAGGTTTATGATGGATATCGCCAGGCAATGAAGAAAAAACAAAGTCTGGCACTGGCCATGATGGAGAACTAAATCGCAAGGTACCATATGCTATCAAAAAGCCTGCAAAAGTAAATGCATCTGATAACAAAAAGTACCACATCATTAATTTTCCATAACTAGCTTTGAATGGTTCCTTTGCCCCATCCCAAAGACCTGCATGGTCATGTGAATCGTGAGTATGTGCTGCGTGATCTGCCATATCTTATTGTAACATTAAAAAAACTAATAAATAAATCCAAAGTATATCTACAAAATGCCAATACTGGCGTACTAAATCCAACCTTAATAAGCGCAATTGGCTTAGCTCAAATTTATCACCAAATGCAACAAAATTTGATACCAAGAGGGCTCCTATTCCTCCAATGACATGCAGTGCATGAAATCCAGAAAGAACATATAAAAAAGAACCAGAAACATTTAAATCAATAGTGATCCCTTGATCAAATAATGCATTCCAAGAGATGACTTGTGCAATAATAAATCCTATCCCAAATAAAAGGGTTAATCCTAAACCCAACTTATAATTTTTCTCTTTACCATGTTTAAAACTTCTAAAAGCCCATTCCATAAAAAAAGAAGAGGCAATTAAGATTAATGTGCTGATAAAAAACTGTGAAGGCAATTTAAATTCATACCAATTCCCAACTGGCTTCCTTACCAAATATGCACTGGTAAACGCGCCAAACATCATTGTAATGGATACCATTGCAATCCACATTCCAAACTTTACTGCTTGGTATCTGCTTGGAGGGAGGTTTTTATCAACCATTTGTACAAATGCCATTACAAAAAGTATTTGTTTACAGTAAATAATAATAATACCAAAGGAAGATATGCTAATGAATATAAGAACAAAGTTCTTGCAGAAGCCCTGTCATTTTTTAAATACAATTTATATCCTAAAAAAGCATAAATTCCTATTAATAATATTAGCACCACAACGATACTAATTGCAATACTTGATACATACGCATAAAGCAAAATAAAAAATACAGTTAAACTTGCATAGATGGCTGAATATATCCCAAACATGGGATCTGGTCTTCCATCGATATCTCTAATGAGTTTAAATCCAGCTTTACTATAGTCATCGTGTCCCATCCATGCAATCGCCCAAAAATGAGGGAATTGCCATAAATATTGAATTCCAAATAAAGCAAATGCTTCGGGAGAAATATAACCTTGAGCAGCAACAGAACCAATTAATATAGGCAATGCTCCTGGAATTGCACCTACAGGAATTGCCACAGTAGAATATCGCTTTAATGGGGTATAAACAAATGCATAAATCAAAAATGAAATCATAGCAAGAAGCCCTGCGGCTGCATTAACTAACGTTAAAGCGATAACACCTAATGTGCAGAATACGCCAGACAAAAGCACTGCAAATGAGACATTCATCCTCCCTTGAGGAAGTGGTCTAATATGCGTTCTTTCCATTAATTTATCAAACTCTCTTTCTAAAACTTGATTCATGGCATTAGCTGCAAATGTGACAAGTGCACCTCCAACTATCAATAAAATAAATGAAGTTAAATTAAATGATTCAGATGAAAAAATCACAAACGCTAAAACACTCGAAATTAAAACTGTCAATGACAATTTCACTTTAACCAAAAGTCCAATGTCTTTGGCTAAACTGTATTTTATAGTTTGAGAATTTACTTGAGTCATATTTATTCAAATATTTAATGTGAACTATGTTGTTCGCCTTCTCTCAATGGAATATGTTGTTGAACAAACTCTCTTTCATCTTTTCCATAATCATAAGGCCATCTGTGCACTGTAGGGATTTTTCCTGGCCAGTTACCATGACCTGCATCGATTGGTGTAGTCCACTCTAATGAATTAGATTGCCATGGGTTTTGTGTAGTAACACGCTTCCCTTTATACATACTATAGAAGAAATTCACAATAAATACAAGTTGTGCTAGAAAAGTAATAATTGCTGCAATAGTAATAAATTTATTCATCGCATCAAATCCGCTGAAAGCATCGAATAAATCAAAACGATAATATCTTCTTGGAACCCCAGCCATTCCTAAATAGTGCATTGGTCCAAAAACAGCATATGCTCCTATCATTGTGATCCAAAAATGTATTTTACCCAAAGTATCATTCATGAATCTGCCAAACATTTTAGGGAACCAATTGTATATCCCAGCGAACATTCCAAAAAATGCAGCCACACCCATTACAATATGAAAATGGGCTACTACGAAATAAGTATCGTGTTGTTGAATATCAATTGCAGAGTTTCCTAAAAATATTCCAGTTAAACCACCACTTATGAACATCGACACAAATCCAATACAAAATAACATTTGAGTATTGAGGCGGATATTTCCACCGTATAGCGTACCAATCCAATTGAATACTTTAACTGCTGAAGGGACGGCAATAATGAGTGTGAAAATTACAAAGAAATTGGACAAAAATGGATTCACCCCAGCCATGAACATATGGTGTGCCCAAACTATAAATGAAAGGAAACCAATTGCCATCATAGAATAAATCATCGCGCGGTAACCAAATATTGGTTTCCGAGCATGAACTGCCATCACTTCTGAAACCAGACCCATTGCAGGAAGTATGATGATATATACCTCTGGGTGACCTAAGAACCAAAACAAATGTTGGAATAAAATCGGACTTCCTCCGATTCTATCTAATATCTGTCCGTTTACAAAAATATCAGATAAATAAAAACTAGTCCCTAAACTTCTATCAAAAATCAATAAGAAAAATCCGGAAGCCAATACTGGAAATGATAATAATGCCAAAATAGCAGTTACTAAAAATGCCCATATCGTAAGAGGCATTCTCCACATGGTCATACCTTTAGTTCTTAAATTTAGAACTGTGGTAATATAATTAATTCCACCTAATAAAACAGATACAACAAACAGTGTCAAGGATACCAACCATAAAGTCATTCCACTACCTGATCCGTTAGAAGCTTGTGGTAATGCACTTAAAGGTGGATACGCTACCCATCCCCCAGAAAAAGGTCCTGTACTCAAAAATAAGGAGTAAAACATAACAGCACCTGAAAGAAAAAAGAACCAATATGATAGCATATTTAAAAAAGGTGAAGCCATATCTCGAGCACCGATTTGCAGAGGAATCAAAAGATTACTAAATGTTCCACTGAGTCCAGCCGTCAATACAAAAAACACGATAATAGTTCCGTGCATCGTCACCAAAGCATAATAGAATTCTGGCTCTAATTTCCCTATTCCAGCCTCATTAACTACAATCCACTTTCCTAAAAATGGCTTTAGCCAAATTAAATCGGCATCTGGAAATCCTAACTGAATTCTAAAAACTAAAGACATTAAAGCTCCAATAAAAGCCCAGAATATCCCTGTAATTAAAAATTGGCGAGCAATTACTTTATGATCCTGACTAAAAATATAAGTAGTCAAAAAATTCATTTGAAATTTATCTCCATGATGATGTTCATGAAAATGATCGTCGTATCCTTGCGACTCTATCAAATAATCTTGTTCTTTTGTTTCTGTATGATGACTTGACATAACTTAATATATTTATTAAAATGATAGAATTTTAAATTCGATTCTTCTATTTTTTCCTCTACCCTCTTCTGTTGAATTATCTGCAATTGGTTTATTTTGTCCAAACCCGATTGATGTTAAATTCCCTGACTGAGCACCATTTGCTGTAAGGTAGGTTTTAACAGAATTAGCTCTTTCTTGAGATAGACTTAAATTAGATGCAGGATTACCCACATTATCACTATGTCCACTTATTTCTACTTTGAGATTAGGATATTTAGCGAATGTATTTGAAATGACTTTTAAGGCATACTCAGAATCATTATTCAAATTCGCAGATCCAGTTTCGAAATAAATGTTGTCCAAAACCAAAGTCCTGTTTTCACTTGTTCCAGCCTTGTCTAAAGCTTTTACCAAATTAGCTTCTAGGTCTCTAGCCTTTGATTCTAATTCTACTTTTACATTTTTATTTTTAAATGGATCTTCAATTGTATTTCTTATTGAGCTTAGATAATAAGACTTCTGCTTTTTATTCCATTCCTCAAATTCCTCTGGAGAAACAATTTTCACAACTCTTCTCATGGAATAATGCCCTTTACCACAAAGTTCTGCACATGCTAATTCATAATTAAATGCTTGCCATTTTGGAGGACTTGCTGGATCAGTAGGATCTGATGGAATATTATATTCAGGATATTTTCTCAACTCTTGTCTATACTCTTCAGTTGTCTTAATTGGGGTGAAAATAAAATAAGTAGGGATACCTGGAACAGCATCCATTTTAACTCAAAAATGTGGTAAGTAAAAATTATGTAAAACATCTCTTGCTGTAATTCTTACTCTTATTTTTTTACCTTTAGGCAATACTAATTCATCAGAATTAAAATCATCATGATTCCGTACATCATTCCAATCTTGACCAAGTTCGTTTACACCTGGTTTAATGAGTCGAAAATCTTTTACACCGATCTTGCCATCAGTGCCAGGATATCTTAAATTCCAAGCAAACTGCCAAGCAGTAGCTTCTATTTCCATAAAATCTTCACCATCCTTTACATCAGACATCACTTTATTCCAAGTCACTAATCCTTGGACAACTAGGATAGTCATAACCAAGGCTGGGATAGCTGTCCAAATGATTTCAAGGCGATGATTCTCAGGCATAAAAATTACTTTACGTCCTGTTCTATATCGATTTTTGTAGGAAAACCAAAATAACGCAATGTGACAAATCACAAAAACTATCCCTGTAAAGATTAGTGTAACATCAAATAGATTATCTATCAATCCACCATGAGCAGAAGCAGATTGGTGGGGCCCATACCCCATCATATAAGGAACATAATACCTTGCACTGACGACACAAGCTATTAAAAATATCGCTCCATATATGAGTAACCATATTCCATTAGAATTAGCATTCTTAACTTCCGTTTCTTCAGCACCTCTTAGTCCTGCAGTAATTTCATTAATCCTCCCTATCTGTAGAACAATAGTTAATAATAATAAAACACTCAATATAACGATTAAACTTGTCATTTCTTTTTCTTTTAAGTTTTAGACATGATGATGTAAACTCTCGTTCAAAAATGGATCTTTTTTAGGTACCAATGGAGCGCGAGATAAAAAGTGTAATGTGGTTCCAATAAATAATGCCAAAAAGCCTAGCATCAATCCAATTTCAGGCAATCCAGGTATAGTAAATCCGCTGACAAAATGTGCTGCTGCATGATTATGTATTTCGGCATGTGTTGTCCCACCTTCTAAGAGATGCTTTGCAGCTTCTCCTGTTTGATCCATATGCTTTACTCCAACTGAAGCTTCATGTGAAGTGTGCAATGCACCTGGTTTTATCATTTGAAATGTATCGACCCAATGTCCAAGAAATACGATTACTGAAACTAAAATCATAGTACCATATTTCCTTTTATTATCATTTCTCATTAAAATTAGAAAAGGCAAAACAAAATTCACTACAAGATTCCCATAAAACAAAATAGGATATTCTTTAATTCTAGTTTGAAAATAAACTGTTTCCTCACCAATGTTTCCATACCAAATCAACATATACTGTGAAAACCATAAATACGTCCAAAATATACTGAAAGCAAACACATACTTCCCCAAATCATGGAAATGCTCTGCATTCACATTGTGATAATAACCTCGATTTTTTAAATAAATTAAAAGCAATATTGTCAAGGCAAGCATACTAACAAAACAGCTAGCACTGCAATACCAAGCAAACATTGTACTATACCAATGTGCATCTACTGACATGACCCAAAGCCAAATAGCAGCCGCACTTGAGAAACCTGCAATTGGAAGGAAAATTCCTGCCCAAAATTTTAATTTTTTATAATGTTTAAAATGTAGATCACCGTGATTGTCTTCATCCATACTTACAGACCTCATTTTACGAGCAAAGAAAATCCAAGATCCTAAAATACCTAAGCCTCCAAATGTATAAAAATACTTATTTAAGAAGGATGATTTGCCTGTCAATACTTCATCTGTACTTACAGCAGCTTCATCTGCCCAATGGTAAAGATGATGCCAATGTAAAAAATACACCTATTGCAATGATAGCCATAAAAACAAATCCTACCATTAAAAACTGTGACATGGCTTCCCACACTCGTTTGAATCCTACACTCCAACCAGCCAATGCTGTTCTATTCACACATAGAAAAAAAACAGCCATCAAGGCAATTAAAGTAAAGTATACAGAATTGTGTAAAATATTAGTCCAGAAACGAGTGTGATTTGCATCATCATTCATAAAAATGGCAATCAAGGAAATTACTCCAATTCCACCCATGATTCCTAGAATCAATTTGTCTTTCGATGGTATTTGTATAGAACTCATTTATCTTTTATTGAATGATTTTAAAAACTATTTTTTCTTTGGTTCTGATTTTATCACCTTCACTTCTTCTTTTAAAGATTTAGGATCAAAAACGATAACAGTATCAATTACAGTTTTAGAAATGCCTTTACTATTATTGAATGTATTTTCTGTTTCAGAATATTTTAAATTTTTTGAAGCAGCTTGTAACGACCTAATATAATGAATCACATTCCATCTTTCCTCGTAGCTCAACTTATCAGCATAGCTATTCATCAAATTTCGTCCTCTCATTATTGAATGATAAAAACGTCCTTCAGAAGCAGTAATAAATTCATCTTTAAGAAAATTTGCTGGTTGTGCTGGATATTTTCCACCGTCATCTCGAACAAGATAACCTGCTCCATCTCCTTTCTCGCCATGGCAAATTCCACAATAAATATTATACAATTCCTTTGAACTTGCTAATGCTTTATCTGATATGGGTAATGGGTTACTTGTTATTTCACTCATTGCTCTTAGTCTTTCTTCCTCTGTATTCCCGTAATAATAAGCTACAGAACCATTATTGGTATAATGGATTCCTTCCGATGAAGTAGAAGCTCCCGGCACTGATCCTCTTGCAATGGATCCTTTTACTGGTTCTCTTGGAGTAGACAGTTTTCGGAAATCTGATTTTGATCCCCAAGTATGATAGTAATAATAATTATCAATGTTTGGCTCATAAGCTACTGAATGCCCCATATCCGGCATATATTCAGTTCCTGGATTGTTGCCACCCGCAGGAGAGCAAGACTGCATTAGTGCAGCAAAACACAATAGCAAAACAAAATTTACATTCTTTCCCATGATTAGATCGATTTTGTGTTTACTTCTTCAGCGCCTGTTTCTGTAAAAAAAGACCGCACATCAGAATTTGAAACTTCATTTGAATCAAATGCAATACAGAATTTATCGTCAGTAGTTCTTAAGTCCAATTGTGGGTTTTCTACACCTGGCCAAAGTCCACAAATAGTGTAAAAAGTAATCGTCATACCCCAAGCAGCAAATAATACAGTAAGCTCAAATGTTATGGGTATAAATGCTGGTACTGGCCAGTATGGTTTTCCTCCAAATATTATCGGCCAATCCTTTGTAAATATCCAAGACATTCCTAAAAATGCGGTCAATGTTCCACATAAACCATAAACAAAACCTGCTTGGTGCAATCGAGATTCCTCAATACCCATTGCTTGATCCAATCCATGCACTGGAAAAGGTGAATAGACGTCTAAGATATTTAAATGTTTAGATTTTGCTCTACGCACAGCTTGAAGTAGCTTCTCTTCATCGTCATAGATCCCGTAAATTACCTCTTTATTATATCGTCTCATTTTTTAATGATCTTCAAGTTAATAAATAAATTAATGATGGTGTGATTCATGATGACTTTCTTCATGACCATGATGATCTGAAAATCCATGAACATGCTTGTAATTATGGCTTTCAACATATTGATTGCCACCCAATTTTAATATAGATTTTACTTCTGCAATAGCTACTACCGGAGCCACTCTTGTAAAAAATCATATACAGTGTAAAGAACAAGCCAATAGTACCAATGAATATTCCAATTTCAACCCATGTAGGATAATAATATGACCACGAAGATGGAAGATAATCTCTCGCCAAAGTTGTAGCAATGATTACAAATCTCTCGAACCACATACCTATATTCACAAAAATGGACATTATAAAAGTCACCAAAACTGATCTTCTGAATTTTTTAACCCAAAATATCTGAGGTGAAATCACATTACATGCCATCATTCCAAAATAAGACCACCAATAAACGCCCATTGCTCTATTAAAGAATGCAAATTGCTCATAAACATATCCAGAATACCATGCTATAAATAACTCTGTCAAATAAGCTACACCTACTATAGTTCCAGTAACTAGAATCACTTTATTCATCGATTCGATATGCTCAAGTGTGATATATTCTTCAAGTTTTAATATTTTTCTAGTGATCAACATCAAAGTGAGCACCATAGCAAATCCAGAAAATATCGCTCCAGCTACAAAGTAAGGTGGAAATATAGTCGTATGCCATCCCGGTATTACTGAAGTAGCAAAGTCAAAACTAACTATCGTGTGTACAGATAAAACCAATGGCGTAGAAAGTCCTGCCAATACTAAAGATAAAGATTCCCATCTTGACCAATGTTTTGCTGAACCTGTCCAACCAAAAGATAAAAAATTATATATTTTCTTTCTTAAACCAGTAGCACGATTTCTCACTGTTGCAAAATCTGGAACTAAACCAGTGTACCAAAATAATAGTGATACTGAAAAATATGTTGAAATTGCAAACACGTCCCACAATAATGGCGAATTAAAATTAGGCCAAAGTGGTCCTCTTACGTTTGGATAAGGAAAGAAATAAAAAACAACCCAAATTCTACCAACGTGAATCAATGGAAAAATCGCGGCACATATAACAGCAAAAATGGTCATTGCCTCAGCTGCTCTATTTACTCCTGTCCTCCATCGCTGTCTAAACAACATTAATATGGCAGAAATCAAGGTACCTGCGTGTCCAATACCAATCCACCAAACGAAGTTTGTAATATCATAACCCCAACCGATAGTTCTGTTCAAATTCCATGATCCAGTTCCCATCCATATAGTCCATCCAATACAGAAAAAACCATATGCCATAGTTGCTACAGCGATGATAAATGCAATAACCCATGCACGACTAGGGGTTCTTTCTGTAGGAGAACAAAGATCTTCTGTAATCTGATGATAGGTCTTGTTTCCTTCTATAAGTGGTCTCCTTACTGGCGATACAACTGCTGACATCTTTGCTTAATTTTAATTGGTTTATGCATCCAGACTTTCGTCCCTATTATTTACTTTCATTGTATAAGTCACTGCTGGTTTAACATTGACTTCTTCCAATACTATATAATTTAAAGGATTTTGTAATTTTTTTGACAACTGACCTCCTTCATTATTCATATCTCCGAATGTAATCGCTCCTGTAGGACATGCTGTCTGACAGGCAGTCTTTACATCATTGTCTGTCAATGCACGCTGTTCTTTTTTAGCATTCAATTTTCCTTCTTGAATTCTTTGAATACAGAATGAGCATTTTTCAATGACACCTCTAGATCTCACTGTCACATCAGGATTCAATACCATTCTCACGATATTATCTGCATAAAAAGGCTTATCTGTTTCCTTATTAAGATTTTTTTGGTTTACAGGGAATAAATCCGCTGCTGTAAAATCATACCAATTAAATCTTCTAACTTTAAATGGACAGTTATTGGCACAATATCTGGTACCAACACATCTATTATATGCCATTTGATTTAATCCATCAGCAGAGTGGTTGGTTGCATTCACAGGACATACGTTCTCACAAGGTGCATTATTACAATGCTGACACATTAAAGGCTGGTATACTACGTTTGGATTCTCTACGTCACCATAGTAATATCTATCTATTCTCAACCATGTCATTTCATGATGACGGCTTACTTCTTTCTTTCCAACTACAGGAACATTGTTCTCAGCCATACAAGCGACAGCACATGTTCCACATCCAATACATGAATTCAAATCAACATGCATTCCCCAGTGATGACCAGAATTATACTTATAATCATGACCTGGATATAGTGTATGACTATTTAGTTTTTGAAAATCTGCTCTTTCCTCGTGAAGTGCTTCAACACTTTCTTTAAGATTTTTATGATTAGACTGACGAATCACAGATCTCTTAGTCAATGAACCTTGGAAACCTTTTGCAATTGGTTTGAAAAAATCATCCACCAATGCTGCTTCATCAGCATTTATTTTTTTACCTGAACTCTTTTCAATTGCAGTGACACCAAGTGTATGATGATGTTGTACACTAGCATAGTTCTTTTCAATAATTCCAGCTGAATTACCCAATTCTGCAACCGTAAAATATTGAATATATCCCAAAGCATCTACACTACAATAAGGAAAAACATCAGTGCCAATATCCGTTCCACAATCTCCAGCTTTGGTCCTACCATATCCGATTGCAATAGCAGAAGTACCTTCAAGTTGTCCAAATTGTTTAACTGCTCCAATTGACTTAGTTTCTCCTTTTGCATTAAAACTAATGAGTTCTCCATTTTCTTTTACACCATTGGAAACAATAAATCTTCTGTCCCCATCAAATTTTACAGATACTGCTAAATAATTTCCCCAAACAGATCTCGTAATTGGATCAGGTAATTCCATGAGCCAAGGATTGTTTGCATATTGACCAGAACCTAAATTATGACTTTCATAGAACTCAACTTCAGTTCCTGTTGCATTTGACTTCGTAATAGTAGCAACCGCCTCATTTACATTGCAACTGAACACTGCACTTCCAGCAGATGAGTCAGCTTCAAGATAACCATCATGTAAAGTTTTATCCCAAGAAGCATTTGCTCCTTTTGATAAAATATTGCTTTGCCAATTCGATTTTAAGTACTCATAATATGGTTGGTCTGAAAGTTTATTTATCGATGCACTATCAGCCCATATCAACAAGCTCAAAGGCGCTTGTCTCGTGTTAAATAAAGGATTTATGGTTGGTTGGATTAATGAATAACAACCTCTTTTTGCTTCAGCATCACCCCATGATTCTAGATAATGATGGTCTGGTGCAACATAATTACACACTGACGAAGTCTCATCTAAACTTTGATTAAGACTTATTTTCAATTTTACATTTGCCATGGCAGCTGTAAAATCTTTAGCCAAAGGGCTATCGTATACTGGGTTGGCATTCCAAACTATTAATGCATCCACAGAACTGGATTGCATTTCTTTAATTAAATTACTAAAGTCTTGGTCGCTTCCTTGTCTCTGATATGAAGGTTTTGAAAAACTGACAGTGGAGCCAATATTTCCAAGTATATTGTTTAATCCAAAACAAATGATTTGTTCTGATAAATTATTCGTTCCACAAACTACCAAGGACTTTCCTTTTGCTGCAATAAGTGCATCAGCAACTTTGTTTAATTTAGCTTTTGCAGTTTCATTAAGCTCAGCATTCGGTATTGGAGTTGAGCCAATTTTTGAGGCGATTAAATTATACAATGAAACCATTGCCGCCCCTTGTTCAGAAGGTCTTACCATAATTCTATTATCAGCATTAGAACCTGTTAAAGACATTCTAGATTCTACTTGAAAATGCTTCGACATAGATGCAGTTGCAGAATCTAATTTCCTTTTTGAAGCATACTGACTAGCGTATTCTATTGGAGAAATCCAAGTCCCTAAGAAGTCTGCATTAAAACTGACAATAACGTCTGCTAGGTCAAATCTGAAATCAGGGATATTTCTTTCGCCAAAACACTTTTGACTTGCGTCTAATAATGCTGAAGATGATACAGCATCATATGTGATATGCTTTGAATTTGGATATTTTACACAAAAATCTTGTATTGCTTTTTTTGCAGTTGGGCTAAGTATTGTGCTGCTTAATATTCTCACTCTTGCACCAACCAAAGCTGCCTTAACAGCTGTGTCAAGTTCATCCCAAGAGATAGATTCAGTTTTGCCATCGCCAGAAACTCTTGCTGGGTTCTGAGTTCTATTATAATCATATAAACTAAGCACTGAAGCCTGAGCTCTTGCTGAAGTTCCCCCTTTAGTATAACTGGCAAGTGGATTACCTTCTATTTTAATTGGTCTTCCTTCGCGCGTCTTTACTAATACTGGACAAACATCGCCGCCATTCACAAAGGTAGAGGCATAATAATTTGCGACCCCAGGAATAATACTATCTGGACGAACTGTATATGGAATTGCTTTTTTTATCGGCGCTTCACAAGATGCCAAAGTAGCAGCTCCTACACCAAATCCTAAAAGTTTTAGAAAGTCCCTCCTATTAGTCTCGATAAACCCAGATTTCTCATCTTCGAGAATGGATTCAACACTAATTGGATCAAATTCCTGACCTTCAAGATTTTGTACAAAAGATTCCTCCATTAAATCTTTCTCATCTACCCAAGTCTGTATATTTTGATTTTTCATTCTTTGGATTTGCTTGATTTTAATAATGACATTTTTGGCATTCCAATCCACCAATATCGGCAACTTTTACTGATTTTCTTTCACCAGATTTTATTTCATCATGGTAAGTCTTTTATGCATCATAATATTTATTATCTGCAAATTTAACATCTGTTTCTCTATGGCAATTGATGCACCAACCCATAGATAGCGGAGAATACTGTTTTACCACTTCCATGTTTTCAATTTTACCGTGACATTGCTGACAGGCTACTTTTCCAACAGTTACGTGCTGTGAGTGATTGAAATAAACATGATCTGGTAGATTGTGAATTCTGACCCATTCGATGGGTCCAGCTATTGAAGGCTTTTCCTCCGAAGTTAATGAAGCTGTCAACTCTCTTATTTGTCGATCTACTTCATTTTGGTCACCTTCAGTTAAAGTTATCGTTTTTTTCTCCTTTAAGATATTTGAAGCGATCCACTTAGAATAAATTTGTTGGATATCTTCATTAGACAATTTGTTATAATTTTCAATATAGGTTCCTTTTTCTGGATCAAAACCAATAGATGCATATATTTTAGTTATCTCCGCTGTTCCGTATTTGGAGCCTACTTTTATTGCAGCATGACAATTCATACAAGTACTTGAACCAGGAATGATTGATTGCTTAGATCTTCTAGCACCGTCGTGGCAATAATTACAATCCACTTTATTTAGACCAGCATGGGTCGCGTGACTGAACTTAATCGGTTGATCTGGAGCATAATTCTTTCGACTACCGACTGAAATTGCATTATTTACTGTAGTGTATCCACCAAATAATATAATTCCAAAAAGTACAAATCCAATTACCGTTTTACTGGTTAAAAGATCAAAAACAGTCTTTTTGTGTGCTGAAGAATCACCTTCTGATTTGCTCTTTGAATAATTTAAATCTGAAATAATGTTCCATAAAAATAGTGCTATAATACCTAATAAGGCAAATATCCCGTACAACCACCAAGAAAACCCAGATGATGATGAAGTACCAGTGTTGGCAGCACCAGGACCAGCAACTGCAGCTTTTGGCCCATAAGTTCCGTTATTGACCCCTTCAATATAGGCAAAAACATCATCAATATCTTGATCAGTTAAATTTGGAAAAGGAGTCATCGTCGTCTTCCACTTTGCAAAAAGTTCAGTAGCACGAGGATGTCCAGATTTAATTAAACTTTGTGAATTTCGCATCCACTTAGTTAAATCTTCTTTCGGATAGCTTGCCCAACGTTCTTTAGCACCACCTAATGCGGGACCAGTCATGTCATCTTTCATATTTTTATTATGACAAGAGGCACAATTGTCTTTGAATAAAGTTTTCCCTTTATCTAAATCAGGAGCGGCACTAAGAACTGCAGTTGATAAGAAGATTATCAAGATACTATTTAAAAATGGTTTGCAGTTCATAACTTACTGTATATCAAATGGGTACAAATATTTTTCATTTATATGTGAATTACTTATCACATATTTGATGCAAAAATAGTCTGAATTGTTAAAATTCAAAACTAATTGCCAAAGATTATTTACATTTTCATATAAAAGATTATTTAATATGAATTCAATATCAACAAATTAACGGTTAAAATAATGTTAAGGTTCAAAATCAAGTAAATTAAAATTTCTAAAAAGCGCTACATTTCAGAATAAATAAATATAATTACACTATATTTAAATATAAAAGAACGAAATTGACACGATTACAAAATTATTAAAGGATATATCAGGAAAGTTTCAAATTATTATTCCGTGGATGATATGCCAAAATGGTATTTCTCAAAAAATTTGAATCCAAATGGGTGTAAATTTCTGTCGTCGTTATTGATTCATGGCCAAGCATTTCTTGAACAGCTCTTAAATTGGCTCCCCCTTCAACAAGATGTGTCGCAAATGAATGACGAAATGTATGAGGACTGATGTCTTTTTTTATTCCAGCTGTCAAAGTATATTTTTTTACCATATTAAAAATAGAAATCCTAGAAAGCTTTTTGCCAAATCTATTAAGAAATAAAAAATCTGTATGGCCTTTGGTTTGAGGCAATTTATTCCGTAGTCCATCTTTATAAAGTTTAATATGATGAATTGCCTTTTCACCTATTGGAACCAATCTCTCTTTGTTTCCTTTTCCCACGACTTTGATAATTCCTGCTTGCTCAAATAAATTCGAGCATTTTAATTCCGTACACTCTGAAACTCTTATTCCACAAGCGTACAAGGTCTCCAAGATTGCTCGATCTCTGTGTCCAAAATCAGAACTTAAGTCTACCTGGGCAATTATTAATTGAATCTCTTCATAAGAGAGTGTATCCGGGAGGACTTTAGCTAACTTTGGACCTTCTATCCCAGAACAAGGATTATCTACTATTATATCTTCGATAATTAGATACTTAAAAAAGGCTTTAATCCCAGATAATATTCGCGATTGTGATCTATCAGATAAACCATTTTTAAAAATATTCGCAATAAAGGCTTCAATATCCATCCTTGTCAAATCATTCACTGATTTGTCTCTCAAATGTTGAATCGTATAATTCGCCAATTTATTAATATCATCTACATAAGCTTCGATAGAATGCTTGGATAGCGATCTCTCCAATTTTAAATACATTGTGAATCCCTTTATTGCTGAATGCCAATCCATGAACAAATATATGCACAATTTACATATTACTAATATTTTTAATATATTAATTTAAAATTAGTTATTATCTTTGGGAATTAAACAAACTGCTTAAAGCTAAATATAATTTTTAAATGAAAAACAGTTCAGATTATTTTCAACAATTGGATCAAGAAGATGTGCTACATCAATATAGAGACATGTTCTTCATTCCAAAGAATAAAAATAATAACGATCTAATTTATTACTGTGGAAATTCGCTTGGTCTACTTTCAAAACAAGCCAATGCAGCTGTAAAACAAGAATTGGATGACTGGGCTACGTATGGCGTAGAAGGACACTTAGAAGCAAAATATCCTTGGGTAAAATATCATGAATTTCTCTGTGAACCTATGGCTGAAATAGTTGGGGCAAAACCAAAAGAAGTCGTCATGATGAATGGCCTTACAACCAATTTACACTTGATGATGATATCATTTTATCGTCCGACAAAAACTCGTCACAAAATATTAATAGAATTTTCTGCATTTCCATCGGATAGATATGCTGTTGAATCTCAAATCAAATTTCATGGCTATGATCCAAACGAAAGTTTAATAATACTAAAACCAAGCAGTAAAAATGGTTATATTACTATCGAGCAAATACAAGAAATTTTAAAAACAGAAGGAGAGGAAATCGCCTTAGTACTCATTGGTTCTGTAAACTATTACACTGGTCAAGCCTACCCTATTTCCCAAATCACAAAACTTGCAAAAAGCTATGGTGCAAATGTTGGCTTTGATCTAGCTCATGGCGCTGGAAATCTTGATTTAAAACTTCATGAAGATGAACCAGATTTTGCAGTTTGGTGTGGGTATAAATATTTAAATGGCGGTCCTGGATGTATTGCTGGATGTTTTGTTCATGAAAGACATCACGATGATCATAATCTACCTAGATTATCCGGATGGTGGGGACATGACAAAGTCAGTCGATTCAAAATGGGTTCAAAATTTGAAATGATGATAGGAGCAGAAGGCTGGCAACTATCCAATCCTCCAATTTTAGCTATGGCTGCATTAAGAGAATCTCTTCTTTTATTCCAAAAAGCAGGAATTAATAATCTGCGTACCAAGTCAATAAGGATGCATAATCTTTTGGCTAATTTATTAAGAGAATGGGCACATCCTAATATAAACATTATTACACCTGAAAAAGATGATGAAAAAGGCTGTCAACTTTCAATTCAACTAAAACAACCCGATAAAAAAATATTTAACAGTTTAATTGAAAACAATATTATTGGTGACTGGCGAGAGCCTGATGTCATCAGAATTGCACCTGTTCCTCTTTATAATTGCTATAGCGAACTTTTTACATTTTATAATTCGTTAAAAAGAATCATTGAAAATCATGGATGATAAAAAAATAATCATAATCGGAGGAGGTCTTGTAGGCAGTTTGTTAGGATTGATTCTAGCAAAAAGAGGAATTAAAATAAGCGTATATGAATCAAGACCTGATATGAGGAAATCAAATATATCAGCAGGCAAAAGTATAAATCTTGCATTATCTCATCGAGGACTAGCTGCATTAGAAAAAGTTGGATTAAAAGACAGTATATTACAACATGCAGTTAAAATGAAATCAAGAATAATTCATCCAGTTCATGGTGATAAAATCATACTCCCCTATGGTACTCGCGAAGGTGAATATATCAATTCAATTTCTAGGAAAAAATTGAATGAAATATTGATGGACGAACTTGAATTAATTCAACCAAACTGCATTAGATTCAACACTCGATTAGTAGAAACTGATAATAAATCTAAATCGTTTACTTTTGATATTGGAAATGGAGAGAAATTAATAGAAAAAAATTGCAGAATATTTGGAACAGATGGTGCTTTTTCAGCTACACGAGAATATTTATTATCACAAAGTTCTACAATAAAATTTAACTATAGCCAAACTTTTCAAAATTATGGCTACAAAGAATTGAACTTGGAACCAGATGAATTGGGTCAATTCCAACTAGAAAATAATGGACTACATATATGGCCTAGAGGACATTTTATGATGATAGCCCTACCAAACCCAGACGCTAGTTTTACCTGCACTTTATTTGCACCATATAAAGGTAAAGATGGATTTGAACAATTAATATCAAAATCAAATGTTGAGAATTATTTTACTGAACATTTCCCAGATATTACTCCCAAATTTAATGATCTTGCAGACCAGTTCTTTGAAAATCCGATTGGGAATTTAGTCACAGTAAAATGTCATCCATGGCATATTCACGATGAAACATTACTGCTTGGAGATGCTGCACATGCCATCATTCCATTTTATGGACAAGGGATGAATTGCGGTTTTGAAGATGTATTTGTTTTAGATAAATTAATGGATGAAAAATCTTCATGGACAGATATTTTTGAATCTTTTACGGAGGCTAGAAAAATAAATTCAGATGCCATTGCTGATTTGGCTGAAGATAATTTTATTGAAATGCGTGATAAGGTTGGAGATGAAATTTTCCAAAAGAAAAGAAAACTAGAAGTGGACCTAGAGATAAAACACCAAAACTATTATTCAAAATATGCATTGGTCACATTCAGACCAGACATCAGCTATCATGAAGCTATGGTGAGAGGAAGAAGGCAAGATGAAATTTTAATGAATTTGTGTGCTGTAAAAAATGAAGTTGACTTAGACACAACTTATAAGCTCATGTGTGAAGAGGGTTTAATCAATTAAGCTTGTTTCAAACACCTTGGATCTGGACTACCAGAAATTATTTGCAATGCAAATGAAGTATTATATTTTTTATAATTCTTAAAATAAGTAATAATCCCTTAAAACCAATTTTATCTCCTGATAGTCCAAAATCCTCGGATCCCATTTTCAATATTCAAATCAAGCTGACGACGCATAACTTTTTATACATTCTCGTCGGTACAAATTTCCAACAAATATCAAATGTGTACATCGAAGAAAACACCCATTTTAAAAATTCAGTGTTTACCCTAAATTTTTACATGTTTTACTGGGATAATAATTAAAGACGAGGTGCCACTTTTTTCATCGGAATCAATATGAATCTCACCTTCTAGATAACTGACTCGAGAGTGTATATTACCCAAACCCATTCCTTTTGATACAAGCTTTGGATCAAATCCCTTTCCATTGTCTTCAACAATGATTTCCAATTGAGATTCTTGCAATGTCAATTGCACTAAAATATCTTTAGGCTTTCCATGCTTAATGCTGTTATGAACAAGTTCCTGAATGATCCTATAGACTTGTATGGAAATCTCTTTATCTATATCTTGATTTTCCTCAAAGCCATAATGTTGATATGTGATATCGATATTTGACCCCTTGTTATATCGATTTAATAAATCACCTATTGATTCCTTTAGACCTGCTTCTTCCAATGTGCCTGGTTTTAGATCATGCGCTATGCTGCGCACTTCAGAACATGCATAATCAACCAACTTATGAATCTCATCGTATTCCCCTTTTTCTTTTGAAGAAATTTGGCTCGAATTATACATGTGATCAAATCTAATTTTAATAGTTGACAACAAACCACCTAAGCTATCATGTAGATCTTTGGCTATCCTATCGCGTTCAAGTTCTTGTCCACTGAGCATGGAATTCATATTTTGCAATTTGAATTTATTCTCTAGCTCTTTTATTTTCTGACCATTTATCTGTTCTTTTTGTTCACTGATAATTTCATTGGCTTCAATTTTATGTTGATAAAAATAAATAATAAAATACCCACCAATAAGAATTGCACCAATCCCAAATAATAAGCCATAAAGTGTAAAATTAGCGCGACGTGTTTTTAATTCAAAGAGTCTTTTGTCCTTTGCAAATTCAATCCCTTCTTCTCTATGAGATTTTTGGTCGTGTTTGGAAATAAGTTTATTAAGGGTTTCATTTGATCTGGTAATAAATATAGTATCCTTTGTCTTTGTATAATTAAGCAAAGCAGTTATTGCATTCTGGTATTCTTTTTTTGCAGAAAGACATTCGTATATATTAAAATACAATTGATTTTTTGCCAATAATAAATTTAAACTTTCTGCAAAGCTCAATGACTGCTGAAAGGCTGTAATTGCCTTTTCATTTTGATTCTCTCTTTGAAGCAATATACCGACTTCTGAATATGCCCTTTGAGCTATGATATCATATTTATAGCGCTTAGCATATTGAATAATTTTTAACAAAGTGGATTTCTTTGAGCCGTTCGTTTTTTTAACATCTAAAATCACGTCTAATAATGAATGTTCTATCGCGGCTAAAGGATCATTCTTGTCAGGTTTTTCAATTTCGCATTGGGTGATAAAATAATTTGCCATGTCCTTGTTCCCCATGGCAATATTAGTAAAGATCAATAAGTGAACTGCTTTGACATACTGCAATCCAGCGCTAGTTTGCCTAAAGTATACTTGACAATATTCCAGTAAGGATACTGCATAATTATAGAACCCTAGATTATAATAACACTCAGCTAAAGAATATCTCGTTTCGTGCAGTTTTCTATTATCATTTATCTCGTTATAGTAATCAATTAATTGGATATAAATCGGAATCAATTCGGTGTATTGGTGATTCAATTCATAAGACGATATTTTAATTTTCAAAGAATCTAGATAAAGTTTATTATATTCTAACGAATCTAGTTCAGCACTCAATATCGGAATCCGAATCAAAAAACTTAATAAAACAAAAGCTATTAAAATGATTCTATTCATGGATTATACAAAGGTAATCTGCTTTAAAAGAGAAAATAACAGTGAAAACCATGAATTTATTAATCCAAGAGTTTGTGCTCTAAGGCAGCACGAACCAACCCGGCAGTATTTCTCACATTTAACTTCGATATCAAACTGCTGCGATGTGACTCTACTGTCTTAAGACTGATAAAAAGCTGATCAGCTATCTCCTGAGTCGTATGTTCCTTTATGATCAACTGCAACACTTCTTTTTCTCTACGCGAAATCTTTGGAACCAAAAAGGAAGAAGTTTTTTTAACAGCGGGCTTTTTCATCAAACTCCCCATTATAGTTTCTGTCACATCTTTGCTAAAATACGTTTCACCATTGTTCACTGTTTCTATTGCTTTTACCAACTCGATGCGTCCCGTATTTTTCAAAATATACCCTAAGGCACCATTGCGCAATATCTCTGTAACATAAGATTCTTCATTAAACATGGATAGCGCTAATACTTTGACATTGGGATATTCTTTACTCAGCTTTTTTGAAACTTCAATTCCATTCATTTCAGGTAAATTAATATCTAATAAAATGACATCAATTTCTTTGGTTTTCAAAATATCAAAAATCGTCTTTCCATCAAAGCATTTTGCTACAAGTTTTATTTTTGACTCTTGATTTAAGATTGATTCTATTCCATCGACAAACATGGTATGATCATCTGCAATAAGTACTCTTATCATTCTATAAAAAACTAATTAAAGAATTTTGCTAATATAGATAGATTATCCCAATTGGACAGAATAATGTTTTAAACACTTCCTTATTTGGTTCAAGGAAGCGTTCATATCTTTTGGAAATGCAGCTTCCACATTTATTTCAACCCCATTTAATTCCAAACTCAACTTTGATGCATGGAGCGCTACGCGATTCATCAATGGCCTCTCTTCCATTTCGGGATCGATTCTAGCATAAGGTTTGAGCATCGAAATTGTTAAAGGTACAAATTCGTGATAGACTCGCTCCCCAACGATTGGACAGTGAATATAAGCCAAATGAACTCTAATCTGATGGGTTCTTCCTGTTAGTGGCTTCACCATCAATAAACTAAATTTCTGCCAACTCTCTAATACTTTATATTTTGTAATAGACTCTTTCCCCCTTGGATGGACGACCATCTTACCATCCAATTTCCCTGAATGGGCTATAGGCACATCTATCATTCCTGTCTCTATTTCAGGCTTTGAATAACAAAGTGCCAAATATTCTTTTTCAATATTCCCCTCTTCGAAATCCGTATTCAACTTTTTATGAGTCTCGGCATTTTTTGCAAAGCAGAGCACACCACTTGTTTCTTTGTCTATTCTGTGAACAACAAAAATATTATTATAATCCTCTTTCAATAAATGATAAGCATTGGGTAATTCGTGATTAAAGCGATCAGGTATACTTAGCATACCTGATGGTTTATTGATTACCACTAAGTCATCATTTTCAAAAATGATATCGAGTTTCGTTTTTTTCAAAGTATAAATAAATTAATTAAAATACTCTTTTGTTAGATCGGATGATTTTCTATGATTAAATAAATAATATTGCAATAGCACAGATCCTTTAAATAGACCTTTCATATTTGACTCATTGATTTGACAATTCTCAACATAGATATCATTGTCGTATTTTTTCTGCAACAAAAATGGTGTGCGCAACATACTCACAAAATAAGCTTTGATAATCTTAGTACTATACACCCACTTACCTTGAAATATCCATAAAATAAATATTAAGAAATCAATGATCAATCTAGCAATCAATAGAAAAGGCAAATAAATCCATGGTACATTTTTGAATATTGTAGTGAGGTTATTTCTAAAATTCAAATAGGTTTTTTTAGGTGATTCATAATTCAAAGAACCACCTCCTAAATGATACACCTCAGACTTTGGTTCATACAGCACTTTAAATCCTGCCCTTTTAATTCTCCAACATAAATCTATTTCTTCTTGATGTGCAAAATAATCTTTATCGAAGCCTCCTATTGCTGTAAAAAGCTTTGCATTAATAATGAATGCCGCACCTGACGCCCAGAATATTTCCTTTGGCACATTATATTGACCTTCATCCTTTTCAATATCTTGGATCACTCTACCTTCACAAAATGGAAACCCTAATACATCGATATGTCCACCTGCAGCTCCAGCATATTCAAAATATTCTGGTTTTGATATTGACTTTATTTTTGGTTGTACAGCAGCTACATCTTTTCCAGATCTAATTGTTGCAATCAATGGCTCGATCCAATGGCTCTTGACTTCAATATCTGAATTAACTAAAATATAATAGTCTGCTTCGATTTGTGCTAAGCCTTTATTGTAACCTTGCGCATAACCATAATTTTTCTTCAGCTGTATCAAATTTACTTCAGGAAAATTTCTCTCTATTAATAGCACACTATTATCTGTTGATGCATTATCTACAATATAAAGATTAATATCAGCTGGTTTGAATTTCAACAATGATGGAAGATAAGATTTTAGGTGCTCGATTCCATTGTAATTTAAAATCACAATTGCAGTAACTGCTTTGAATTTTTCAATATGAGAAGTTAGTGAATATCTCAACAATGAATTTTTAGACCTCTCTTCGTCTTCTTGGATCTGAATTTTTAGAGAATCCATATTGTCAAACTTCCTATCTTCTCGCAAATATTCAATGACCTGAACTTCTATAGATTGAGAATATAAATCTTTATTGAATTCAAATATATGGACTTCACAACTTCTTTTTAAATTATCGCCCATTGTTGGTCTACTACCCAAATACAACATTGCATTGTATTCTTTTCCATCTATAATAGCTATTGCAGAATAAATTCCATCATTTGGAATTAACTTATGCTCATCAAGTATTTCTAGATTTGCTGTCGGATAGCCCATCTTTCGACCCAACTTATTTCCATCAGTAACTCTACCTTTAAAATAAAAAGGATACCCTAATAACTCACGAACTTTACCAAACTCATTTTGCTGAACTAAATTTCGAATAGAGCTTGAAGAAATTTTAAGACTTTGTTCTAATATTTTTTGAACTTCAATTAATTCAAAATTATTTATTTCTGAATACTCCTTAAAAAAACCTGTATTGCCCATCGCATTTGCCCCAAACCGATGGTCTTCACCAGTAATTATTGCTTTGGGATTAAAATACTTCAAAATATAATTCTCAATATAATCAGCTGGATGAAGTTGAGCAAAATCCAAGGTAAATGGCATGATCACAAAATAATCCAGACCCATTTTTTCTAATAATTCAGACTTTTCCTCAGTGGTGAGAATAGTAGATACTGCCTTCTTGTCTTGATCCAATACAATCCGAGGATGAGGATCAAAACTCAACATGACACTAGGACAGTTATGCTCCTTTGCTTTTTCCTTGAGGATCTCTATAATTTTACGATGACCTCTGTGCAATCCATCAAAAGTGCCAATTGTTAAGACGCAGGAAGAAAATAGCTGCTGATCTTGCTTTTTAAATCGAATTACCTGCATTAAATTTTGTATGGTATTAATAACGAATCTAGCAACAAACTTAAGGTATTCTGGTTTATTTTTAACGATCAAATTATTAAACATGGATCAAAATTTTAATATGAATGCTATATTGGATTGTTTTAAACAAGTTTTGGAACCTCAATCTGGCATAGATATTATTCAACTTAAGATGATACGGGATATTGAAATCAATGGTAATAGCTTGAATTTTAATATCCATGTTCCCAATGCTAAATATGAATTTAAGGAGCAGTTATATTTTGATATTATAGAAAAATTTCAAATTCAGTTCCCACAATTATCTTTAAATGGTCATTTCATAGTAAAATCCAGTTCTTCTGAGATGCCAAATTCTGTCGTTCCGCAGATTAAAAATTTTATCGCGGTTGCTTCGGGTAAAGGAGGGGTCGGCAAATCTACAGTCTCAGCAAATATTGCAATAAACTTATCGAATTTAGGATTTAGAGTTGGTTTGTTGGATGCAGATTTATATGGTCCATCAATTCCTACCATGTTCGGGATACAGGGGCTTCGTCCAAAAGTTGAAACTGAAAGTGGTAGACATAAGTTAGTGCCTATCCAAGTTAAGAATCTATCTCTGATTTCCTTAGGAAATATCATCGAAAGTGAACAAGCTGTCGTTCTGAGGGGACCAAGACTTGCCGCAATTATAAAACAGTTTTTTCAAGAGACAGCTTGGCCTGAATTGGATTACTTGATTATCGATCTTCCGCCTGGAACTGGAGATATCCAATTGACTTTAGTCCAAACCATCCCATTGACAGGTGTAGTTATGGTCACCACCCCACAACAAGTTGCGGTCATAGATGCCATCAAAGCTGCCAACATGTTCTCTATGGAACAAATTAATGTTCCTATCTTAGGTATTGTAGAAAACATGGCTTTCTTTTGTCCACCAGATATGCCAGATAAGAAATATTTTATCTTTGGTCAACATGGAGGTAAAAGATTGGCAGATTATACCAAATCTACAGTCTTAGGTCAATTACCAATAATCGAAGACATTAGAGCAAGATCAGATAACGAAAAATCTATTTTTGAAAGCGATGATTCTTCTAATGAATTTATGCGCATATGCAATCAATTAATCCTTAAAATCGAAGAGCGTAACAAATTATTTGCTCCAACAAAAATGGTTAATGTAGAATAACATGGAAAAGGATAGAAAATTTCTATTTAAAGAAATGAAAAAGAAAAAATCATTTCTTTGTGTTGGCATAGATCCTGACATAGATAAAATTCCTGCAATATTTAAAAATGACAAAAAACCATTAGTAAGCTTTTCTAGGTCTATAGTAGAAAATACAATCAATCAAGCCATTGCATATAAATTGAATATTGCTTTTTTTGAAGCACTAGGGCCAGAAGGCTGGGAACAACTTGAAGAAATCGCCGCATTTATTCCAAAGGAATGTTTATTTATTGCAGATGCAAAAAGAGCTGATATTGGTAATACATCAGCAATGTATGCCAAGTATTTTTTTGAAAGATTGGGAGCTGATGCGATCACCTTGCATCCTTATATGGGCATAGATTCTTTAGAACCCTTTATGCAGTATGATGAAAAATGGAATATAATATTGGGGTTGACTTCAAATCCAGGAAGTGAGGATATTGAAATGCTCCAAACTTCCAATGGAAGATATGTCTATGAAGAAGTGTTATTAAAATTTGGCAATGCCATCGATGCAGATCATGCGATGTTTGTTGTTGGGGCAACACATCCCCAAAAAATACAAAGTATTCGAAATATTCTTCCTGATCATTTTTTATTAGTGCCCGGTATTGGAGCTCAAGGTGGCGACCTAGAATCGACAATCCAATTTGGTAAAAATAAATTTGGTGGTATACTTATAAATGTTGGCAGAAGCATCATTTATCCAAAGCAAATTGAAAATTCAATTGAAAAAAATATACAGAGAGAGACACAATACTATCAACAAATAATGGAGAACTATTTTTAAAAATCTTTCTAACAAAAAAACTTTACAAAATGCCATCAAGTAAACATATAGTTGTTGCAAATTGGAAAATGAATAAACTTCCTTCTCAAGCTAAACCTTTGGTTGCAGAAATTTTAATGAGTTATTTGAAAAAAAATTCCGATTTAATAGTTTGTCCACCATATACACACCTGGCTAATATTTCAGCAAATAAAATTATTTCTGGATTTTATCTTGGCGCACAAAATATGTCTGAATTTGAATCTGGGGCACATACTGGTGAAATTTCAGCTGATATGCTTTTAGACCTAGGCTGTACACATGTTATTATAGGACATAGTGAGCGTAGAATGATGAGTGAAAAAGAAAATATAATTATTCCACAAAAAATTTCTTTGGCATTGCAGAAAGGCCTAAAAGTAATATACTGTTGCGGTGAGAACCTTGAGTCACGCGAGTCTAAGCAAGAAGAGACTTTTGTTTCGAACCAGTTAAAAAATGACTTATATCATCTTGAAAATCTTGATAAAATTATCATAGCATACGAACCAATTTGGGCTATAGGTACAGGCAAGACTGCGACATCAGATCAGGCAGAAGCGATGCATGCCTTCATACGTCAAACTTTATCAGAAAAATATTCTAATAGTGATCAAGTTAAAATCTTATATGGGGGCAGTGTAAAAGCAAGTAATGCTTCTGAATTTGCAAAAAAAGAAAATATCAATGGAGTCCTAGTTGGTGGCGCCAGTTTAATTCCTGTTGATTTTATTGAGATTATTGAAGCTTTCAATTCGTAGAAAACTTCAATAACACAAATTAGTAATATCAGTTTTCATTAAGATCCACAAACAATGCAGCCTTCGTCCATGGTACAAGTCTGTCCTTCTATGATCTCAGCTTCTACTACAGCAGTAATCATTGCTTTGACATCATGCTTTACAATATTCTGATGTTGGCTTGATTTGATGATCTCTACTTCAGGATTGCTTATCTCATCAGTCTGCGTGACAAATTTTTGTTGATGATCAGATCCTAAGGTAAACTTAATTGGATCTACAGCAGCTGATGTGCGCAAATAATACATTCCAGTCTTGAGCCCTTTTTGCCAAGCATGAAAATGCATTGATGATAATTTTCCAAAAGTGGCATTCTCCACAAATAAATTCAAGCTCTGACTCTGACAAATAAATGCTCCTCTATCTGCACTCATATCTATGACGGCCCTTTGACTAATTTCATAGGCAGTCTTATATAATTCTTTTAATTCCAATGGAATGCTTGGAATATTCATGATAGAGCCATTTTGAGCCATCAATTGCTCTTTCATTTTTTGATTCCACAATCCAAGCTTGATCAAATCTTCAAGAAGATGTTTATTCACGACGATATACTCGCCAGATAAAGTTCTTCTTGTATATATGTTTGAAGTATATGGCTCGAAACACTCATTATTTCCCAATATTTGAGATGTCGATGCTGTAGGCATCGGAGCGAGTAACAAACTATTTTTTATTCCGTGACTTATGACCTCATTGCGAAGTCCTTCCCAATCATATCGATTTGGTGTTGGTGTTACATTCCACATGTCAAACTGAAATATGCCTTGACTCATGGGCGATCCAGGGAAAGTTTCGTATGCCCCTGTTTTCTTTGCAAGTTCACAAGATTCGCTAATTGCAGCATAATAAATAGTCTCAAAAATTTCTTGATTCAATTTCTTAGCCGCGTCACTATCAAATGGCATACGCATTAGAATAAATGCATCAGCCAGTCCTTGTACCCCTATTCCAATAGGTCTATGTCTAAAGTTCGATTTTCTTGCTTCCTCTACTGGATAATAATTAATATCAATAATACGATTGAGATTCCTTGTAATAACTCTAGTTACTTCTTCTAATTTCTTAAAATCATATGTGCCATCAATAACAAATTTTGACAATGAGATTGATGCTAGATTACATACTGCAATTTCATCAGGTGCAGTATATTCAATAATCTCTGTACATAGATTTGAAGATCTAATTGTACCTAGATTCTTTTGGTTTGACTTTTCGTTACAAGCATCTTTATATAAAATATAAGGCGTGCCTGTTTCTATTTGGCTTTCGATAATATTCAACCATAAATCACGCGCTTGAATTACTTTTCTAGCCTTACCACTTGCCTCATATTCATGGTATAACTTTTCAAATTTTTCACCATAACAATCATATAATCCTGGTGATTCATTTGGGCAAAACAATGACCAAGTTGAATCTTCCTTTACGCGCTTCATAAATAAATCTGGTATCCACATTGCATAAAACAAATCACGAGCTCTCATTTCTTCCTTTCCATGATTTTTCTTAAGCTCTAAGAATTCTTCTATGTCAGCATGCCAAGGCTCGAGATATATAGCAAAAGCACCTTTGCGCTTTCCTCCTCCTTGATCGACATATCTTGCAGTATCGTTGAATACTTTTAACATGGGGATAATTCCATTTGAAGTCCCGCCAGTTCCTTTTATATAACTTCCTTTTGCTCTAACATTATGGATGCTCAATCCTATGCCACCCGCAGACTGAGAAATTTTAGCACATCGTGTCAATGTTTCAAATATTCCACTAATAGAATCATCAGTCATAGAGAGCAGGAAACAAGAAGACAATTGTGGCTTTGGCGTTCCAGCATTGAACAAGGTTGGTGTAGCATGAATGAACCACTTTTCTGACATAAGATTATATGTCTCGATTGCAGAAGTAATATCATCACCATGAATTCCGATTGCAGCACGCATCAAAAGGTGTTGAGGTCTTTCTATTACCTTTCCATCAGCTCTTAAAAGATATGAACGTTCCAATGTTTTAAACCCAAAATAATCAAAACTATAATCGCGATCATAAATGATTGATGAATTTAATTTATCAGAATATTTCCTTACGATTTTTATAGTATCATCGCTGATCAAACCAGCTTTCTGATTAGTTTTTTGATCGACATAATCATAGAGCGTAATCATTGTTTCTGAAAACGACTTATTAGTATTTTTATGTAAGTTACTCACTGCTATTCTAGCTGCTAAAAGTGCGTAATCTGGATGGACTGCAACAAAAGAAGCTGCTGTCTCTGCTGCCAGATTATCCAATTCTGTTGTGGTTACACCATCATAAATACCCTGAATAACTTTTTTAGAAATTTCAATAGAATCTACAAAATTTGCATCTAATCCGTAGCAAAGTTTTTTAATTCTCGCTGTAATTTTATCGAAACTAACATCCTCACGCTTTCCATTACGTTTTAAGACTTGCATTTTACTTGGTTTTTAAAAATTTGAAAATGGGTAAAAAAAAATTAAAAATCTTCATCAATGGAGAATACCTTTTGCTCGTGTGCTCCGGTCGTCACTCCTGCTTTCTGATAGTCTCCTACCCGCTTTTCAAAAAAATTGGTTTTACCTCTCATGGATATCAAATCCATCCATGGAAAAGGGTTTTCTGAATTATATACTTTTGGGTTTCCTAGAGCTACTAAAAGTCGATCCGCTACAAATTCGATATACTCACACATCATATCCGCATTCATACCTATAAGAGCTACAGGAATTGAATCCGTAACGAATTGCTTCTCGATTTCTACTGCTTCGGTAATAATCGATTGTAGTTTATCCTTAGATAATTTATTTACGATATGTTTATTATATAGTAAACAGGCAAAATCACAATGCATCCCTTCATCTCTTGAGATAAGCTCATTTGAAAAAGAAAGTCCAGGCATCAAACCTCGCTTTTTTAACCAAAAAATAGAACAAAAAGAACCGCTAAAAAAGATCCCTTCAACAGCAGCAAACGCGATCAACTGCTCCACAAAATTGCCGTTGCTGATCCATCTCAATGCCCATTCAGCTTTCAATTTAACACAATCCATAGTATCTATGGCATTGAATAATTTTGATTTCTCGACATTATCCTTAATATATGTATCAATAAGCAAGGAATAGGTTTCCGAATGAATATTCTCCATCATGATTTGAAAACCATAGAAAAATTTGGCTTCAGTGAATTGAACAGAACGAACCATATTTTCTGCAAGATTTTCATTCACGATACCATCACTTGCAGCAAAAAAAGCTAAAACATGTTTTATAAAATGTCTCTCGTCATCATTTAATTTGTTATTCCAATCTACAAGATCCGCTTGAAGATCGATTTCCTCTGCAGTCCAAAAACAAGCTTCCGAGTTTTTATAAAATTCCCAAATATCATGGTGTTGAATAGGAAATAATACAAAACGGCCAGGATTATCGACTAAAATTGGTTCATGCAGTTGGTTCATTTTATATTCTTTTTAAATTTGGTTGGTTTAAATTACATTCGGATTGCAAAGATAGTTTTTTTCAAAAACTTACCGAAGATATATAACAAATTTTTTGATATATTTTTTTTAAAAATATATAAACGATTGATTTAGTTCATTTACACATCAATTCACTTCACTTTTGAAGCAATATTTACATATTAACAAAATACTTAATATGATTGTAAAAATAGAACGAATTCTTACCATAGTGCTAGTCAAATTATCCACATAATGTGGATAACGGTGGTAATCTAATGTGATGCAACATATTATGAAAATAATTAACCTATTATAAATTACAAATAATCAATTTATGGACAACAAGTTATTATAATATATAGTGAAAAATGGCTATAAATCTGTTTTACAAATTTTAATAAATATCAACAAAAAGTTGCTTTTTTCATTTACTATTACTATGGAATCCATACGCCAAAAACAAATAGCCGAACTGATAAGAAGAAATTTTAGCACTGTTCTCTCTGAAGAAGGAAAATATATCTATGGACAAAAAGTCTTGGTGACCGTTACCACTGTAAAAATGAGTTCGGATCTTCAATTGGCCAAAATTTATCTGAGTATATATAATACTGAAAATAAACAGGAACCAATACTAGAATTGGAAGAACAATACCATCGTCTGAAGCAATCACTTTATAGCAAGATTAAAAAACAAATGAGGGTCATGCCAGAATTCAAATTATATCTGGATGATACTTTGGATGAAGTGTATAAAATGGATGATCTCTTTAAAAAAATAAATCAACAAAGCAACCCATTTGACCTAAAAGCATAAACACAAATATTCATTCCTATTTTGAGAAAATGATCCTAAAGGCCCGAGTTGACTTCTCCGTTATTTTATATTTTTCACTTAGGGTATGGCCAACTATCCATATAATATCATCCTGATGTTGGACTACCAAAATATCTGATTTACTGTTTCTGTCTATTTTTTGGTCTGTAAAAATGTCCTGCAGTTTTTTCTTTTTACCATTCATTCCCAATGGTCTAATAAAGTCCCCCGGAAGCCAAGAACGAATGATTAATTGCTCATGAATTAAATCATTGTCAAAATAAACTTTAGTTGGATCACTCCTAAGTTCTTCTGGGGAAGGAATATCTGTATCTGGTAAAAAACGAATTGATCCATTTGGCAATTTGATCGTGATTTCTTCTTGAATATTAATTACATGTTTTATTCCATTCTGAAAAGATTTTGATTGAGACATTAATAAATAATCTCGGTCTATAAGTAGTTGATAATGATCTTTAGAAAAATATTGATTACCCACCGCAGTCATGCCATTTAGAATATCTTGAATTTGATCATGATGAAAACCGAATCGACTCAACCAAGAAGAGAAGAGAATTTTATTTTGTAAATTTGGCTTTAGGATTTTGTATTCATTCTCCATGTAAAATACATGTGAAGTTTCCCATAATTTTTCTTGCGCTATCATATATTCACTTAACTCCTGCAAATATTGGATACTTTGATGAGCATTCTTTTGAAACTGTGGGAATCGCTTTTCCAATAATGGAATAACTTCGTTGCGCAAATAATTGCGACTATAAATATTTTTTAAATTAGAAGAATCCTCATGATAAGGGACTTTATGCTCTTTGAGGTAAGTCAAGATTGCACTTTGAGAAATGTGAATAAGCGGTCTAATACGAAAACCATTTTGATACCTAATCGACTTCAAACCTCTCAAGCCAGAGCCCCGATTTAAATTAATAAAAAATGTTTCGATTAAATCTGCTTCATGGTGAGCAGTAAGAATGTAGTCATAATTATATTCTTCTCTTATTTGATCAAAGAATTCATATCTAATATTTCTTGCCAACTCTTGTCTGTTTGCCGAATTAGGATCAATAAATACATTCTTTTTAAAAAACTTTAATTTCCTGTCATTTGCCCAAGTTTCGACCAAAAGGGCTTCTGTATCAGATTCCTCCCCTCTCAAATGGTAGTTTACATGAATTAAACTAATATTAAACTCCATTGAAAACAGTAAATGACATAGCACCATAGAGTCTTTTCCCCCACTTGCTGCAACTAATAATTTATGATTTCTTGTAAATATCTGTTGATTCTCTATACTTTTGCGCAATATATTGTTCATCAAAAGCGAAATTAAAAATGAAATTCAATTTATTTTGTACAATTCTAAGTTTCAGTCTATTCATAGCCTGTAAGACTGAAAAAGTGAAGCAATCATCTGATACTTCCTCCAATGCCGTCAAGGAGACGCCAAAAAATACAATTCCCGCTAATACAGTCTCAAGGACTACTTATGGAAAACTTGATGACGAGTTTATCAAGAGAAGTCAAACTCAGAAACCATATCTTATGATCACAGATTCACTGTGGTTATTTTATGCAGCAATAAATCCATCTAAATCAGAAAACAAGCCTATCCCTTTTGAAAAGACATGGCTTGATCTAAAAGAGAATGGAGAATTTGAATATGGGATAGCAGAAAATCTAATCGACAAAGGTCGCTATACCTACGATCAAGTAAGCACTCAGATTGAAATGAGATCTGCACTTAAAGACAGTTCTTCACTTTGGAGAATAAAAGTGGATCCTGATGCTATGATCCTTATTGGTGAAGAGAAATATGGCAATAGTCCTTGGCAAGTAAAATTGGTGAGGAGATCAAACTATAACCAACCCAACAGATAATTTAAAGAAATCATTTTCAAAATAAAAAAAGGGGCATGAATTTCATGTCCCTTTTTTATTTTCTAATTGGATTTTTGATCAAATTAATCCATTACAGACTCCAACTTTTTACTTGCTTTCTTTCTTTCGTTGTCATCTAATATTATTTTTCTTAGCCTTAATGCTTTTGGAGTAACTTCTACATATTCATCCTCTTGAATAAACTCCAATGCCTCTTCTAATGAAAAAGCCCTTTTAGGAATGATGTGCGTCGTGCCATCACTTCCTGAAGCTCTCATGTTAGTTAATTTTTTTGCAGTAATTACATTAACAACAAGATCTCCTGGTCGGATATTTTCACCTATTATTTGTCCTACATAAATCGTTTCACCTGGATCAATAAAAAACGTTCCTCTATCTTGTAGATACCCTATAGAATATGCTGTAGAAGGACCTAATTCTTTTGAAATCAAAACTCCATTATTTCTCGATGGGATAGCGCCCTTCCATGGTTCGAATCCGTTTAATCGATGCGCAATAATTGCTTCTCCAGCTGATGCAGTCAACAACATATTTCTCAGTCCTATCAATCCTCTTGAAGGAATATTAAATTCAATATGAATCAAATCTCCTTTAGGCTCCATTACTGTCATTTCTCCTTTTCTTTGAGAAACAAATTCTATAATTTTACCTGAAAAATTTTCAGGAACATCGACAGTCATATGTTCAATAGGTTCACACTTTTGACCATCAATTTCCTTAATGATAACTCTAGGCTGTCCAACCTGTAATTCATAACCTTCACGTCTCATGGTTTCGATCAAGACAGAAAGATGCAATATTCCTCTTCCATAAACCAAAATAGCATCTGGAGATTCAGTATCTTCAAGTCTCAATGCAAGATTTTTCTCCAATTCCTTTTCTAATCTTTCACGGATATGTCTTGATGTAACATACTTTCCTTCTTTTCCAAAAAACGGTGAATTATTGATCGTGAAAAGCATACTCATCGTAGGCTCATCTACTTGAATTGGTGGCAATCCTTCAGGTGCTTCGAAATCGGCAATAGTATCACCAATTTCAAAATTTTCGATTCCAAAAACTGCGCAGATATCTCCTGCACTCACTTCTTCTACTTTTAATTTTCCAAGACCTTCAAATGTAAATAATTCTTTTACTCTTGATTTCTGAATTGAGCCATCACGTTTTACTACAGACAAAGGTTGATTTAATTTCAAACCACCTCTTAATATTCTACCTACAGCGATTCGACCGATGTAAGCTGAATAATCTAAAGAAGAAATCATCATCTGTAGATTTCCTTCTGGAATCACTGGTGCTGGAATATATTTTATTATGGCATCCAATAATGGGGTAATATCTTCAGTTTGTTTCTTGTAATCATCAGACATCCAACCATGCTTTGAAGATCCAAAGATTGTAGGGAAATTTAATTGTTCTTCAGTAGCATCGAGATTGAAAAACAATTCGAATACCATATCGTGCACTTCCTCAGGTCTACAATTCGGCTTGTCAACTTTATTGATTACCACGATTGGCTTTTTACCTAGTTCGAGCGCTTTGTGCAATACAAATCTTGTTTGAGGCATTGGGCCTTCGAAAGCATCAACGAGAAGTAATACACCATCAGCCATATTAAGTACTCGCTCCACTTCGCCACCAAAATCGGCGTGACCAGGTGTATCTATGATATTAATTTTTATTCCTTGATATTGAACAGAAACGTTCTTTGCTAGGATGGTTATTCCTCGTTCTCTCTCTAGTTCATTATTATCTAATATTAACTCTCCTGTAGTTTGATTCTCTCTAAAGAGTTTCGTTTGATGTAAAATTTTGTCTACAAGTGTCGTTTTCCCGTGATCTACGTGAGCTATTATCGCAATATTCCTGATTTCCTGCATTGATTCTGCCTTTATTTTAATTAAAGTGTAAAATTAAATAGATTCTGCGGTATTCGCTGCATTGTGATATATGGATAACAAATTATTAGCAGTATAGAAATCCTTACAAATCAAGAAATTATAGCACTTTATACATTTCAAAATGTGTGATACCTACCTCAATAAATGGCTCACCAACTTGCATATAATTCAATTTATTATAAAAAGGAACTGCTGTATCTCTTGCATGTAGCGACATTTTTTGAAATCCATTTTCTCTACAAAAATGTTCAGAAAAAGTGACGAGGTCTGATCCAATACCAGCTTTTTGTTGATCGAAATCGACTACAACTTGCCTCATCTTTATTTCAGTTTTTGATGTAGGTGTTAACATTAAATAAGCAATAATTTTATGTTGTGAATTGACTATTGCCAAATGGTATGAATCCCATTCACTTTCGATTTGCTCAACTTCAAAATCCAAATTTAAAGGCTCTCTTAAAACTTTATATCGCAATTTTAAAGCCTCATCATATTCTGGCGTTCCAAATAAAATTTGAAAAATTTGCATATTGCTAGTGTTGCTTTGTAAATATAGATTCGCTCATTTTGTAAGCTTTCCAAAATTTTTCTAGATCAATATTCATCTCGATCTTTCGATCGATACTAAACTGGAGGATACTTTCTGTTGCCATATTTCCAACCAATTCATCTTTTGCCATCGGGCAGCCTCCAAGCCCTTTGATAGCGCCATCAAATCTTAGACAACCCGCAGAATATGCCGCGTCCAATTTCTCTACACAAGTATCGTAAGTTGAATGAAAATGTGCCCCAATCTCTAAGTCAGGATAGTCTTGGATCACCGCTTTAAATAAGTATTGAATGCTTTCAGGTGTAGCTACGCCAATTGTATCAGACAAAGCCATAATTTTTACGCCTAAATCCTTTAATTGATCGACATATTTCTTTACAATTTCGGAATTCCAAAGATCACCATAAGGGTTCCCAAAGGCCATTGAAATGTATATAATCAACTCTTTATTATGCTTTAATGCGATATCCAATATCTCTTGTACGCGGACGATAGACTCTTCAATAGTTGAATTGGTATTTCTTAATTGAAACGATTCAGAAATCGAGAATGGATAGCCTAAATAATCAATTTGTTTGAATTGTGCGGCTTCTTCAGCCCCTCTTTTATTTGCTACTATGGCCAATAATTTTGTCGGTCCAGAATATCCCTCAAGTGCCTCACAAACTAGACTTGTATCCCACATTTGGGGGATAGCCTTTGCAGAAACAAAACTGCCAAAATCGAGAACATCGAAGCCAACTTCCAAAAGAGTCCTGATATACTCAATCTTGTCTTGGGTAGCAATGATTTTAGGAAAACCTTGCATGGCATCACGTGGACATTCGATTATTTTGATAGAATCGCTCATTTTATTTAATTCAAAGGTAAGAATTCATAGAAAAGTTCAACATATATTATACATTTGTATTATATTTTCTTAAACTCATGCGGAATTTATTGATAATCATTGGTTTTTTATTATTTATATTCGGGTTTTTGGGAATAATACTCGGTCTGGTAAATGTTCAATTACAATTTTTAGCTTTTCTTGAACGTTTTGGAAACACAGTATCATTCACGGTCAAATTCCTAATGATCATTATTGGTATTGGAATGATGTATTATAATCTACCAAAGACAAAATATTTATAATTTGTAAGCAGATTATTTTAAACATAAGAATAAAATTAGAGTCAAAAAATAAAATTTTAATATGAACGCACTTGCATTCAGTTATCATAAAACAGAACAAAAGAATAGCTTTAAGGCTTTTGTCACATCAGTTTCGATCGTGTTATTGTTGTTTTTATTAATTTTCTTTTTTAGATTTGATATTAAGATTCCGGAAGATCCAGATTTGCCGCCATATTTAAGTTTGATAGACTTTATCCCAGAAGAAAAAATCATCGCTTATGAAAATGCAGGTGGTAGCAAAGGCGCTGAAGGATTTGAAGATCTAGAAGGCGGATCACAAGGAAATCAAGACCAAACTCCTCAACCTGAACCAGAACCCGTGGCGGAAGAGAAAGTAGAAGAAGTCCCAGTAGAAAAAATACCTACCCCAACAGCTCCAAAACCTGTGGTGACTAGCACTGAACCAGATGTGGTAAAACTTCCATCACCTCCAGTGGTGAATATTCCAGCAAAACCAGCACCTGAAGTGGTGACTGCTCCTAAAACTGAAACAACACCAAGCCAACCTACATCTACAACAACAAGTACTTCATCAGGAGATAATGATACACCTGGATCTGGAGGCACTGGTACAGGCTCTGGATCAGGCACAGGCGCTGGAGATTCAAACAATGGATCAGGCGCTGGATCAGGCGGTGGTGCAGGTACAGGAGGCGGTGGTGGCACTGGTGGTGGTACAGGCGCAGGAACTGGCTCTGGAACTGGAGATGGTGTTGGTGTAGATTTTGAATCAACAGGACCACTACAAAGAAAAAGAATAGCCAACAATAATATGCGAGTCTTGGCTGGAGAGAAACTACAAATGGTGGCTTTTGATATCTGTATCGATAGATCTGGAAATGTAACTTATAGAAAATTCAATTTTAAACAATCTAGCACAAGGGATATTCCTTTTGTAAAAAAGGCAATGGAATTGGTCAAAGAATGGAAATTTGAAGCAAATCCAGCAGCTCCTAAAAAAGAATGCGGCGTGGTGAAAATAAAAATTGAAGGAAAGGTGAATCAATTAAAATAGCATTCATCATATAAAATTTAATTACCTCTATCAAAAATGAGTTTTATTTCTCAAAGGAATAAAGCATTAAAAAGTAGCTCAGTCTTTTTATATTATTTATTGCAATTGTAATAATATCCTATAACACTTTAAGTATTTTTTGCTGATAAATTATTCTACCATTTTCTTTTATGATGAAAAGATAAATCCCTTCTTCCAAGGAACTAATTTGAATTTCTTGTTGACCTTGATTTAATTTCTGTCGACACTGCCTCACGCCAAATAAATCAAATACTTCAAGCTCACCATCCATTGGTATATATCTCTCTAAGTCTAGGATAAGATGATCATGGACTGGGTTTGGATAAAACTTGATAGAAGCATCATTGATTTCTTCTGAACTTGTTACCCCTAGATTGAGTATGCGACAAAGTGTATCACTGCCATACTCATTGCTCACGATAAGACATACTTTATAGCTTCCTTTTTTTGAAAAATCATGAATTGGATTTATTTCATCGCTTTGAGTTCCATCTCCAAAATCCCATCTCCATTTCTTGACCTCATATGCACTTAGATCTGTAAATAAAATACGAAAAGGTTTCGCTGTATCTTGATTATATCTCCAGTGACACCAAGGCACATTATCAATACCAAGAGTATCACAGATACTTCCATCAATAGGTCCCAAACGATAGTGTGGAAAATGAGGAAAATTCACCATCACTGAATACAGCTGAAAATCATGTTGACGAAAATCACAGGCACTTCCCCTTTCATTTGGCTTGTGTATCGTATGGATATGACGCTTTTGAATTCCAGACGCATTTACATAAAGCTTTCCATCAGGCCCATGATTGATCTGTCCAAAAAAAGTCGGCGCAACAAAAGTATCAAAAACAGGTGATTGAAATCCGTCATACCTTGCGATCTCTATTCTAGTACCTAATTTCCCATTCTCGATAGGATATTGGTATAATACATGTGATGAACTCATATATAAAAATCGACTATCCGGTGAAAAGCAAACACCATAAGTATAACTATCAGGCTCTCGATCTGTAAAATGAATCTCTTGATTAGATAGTAATCCAGTACTCCTGTCAAAATGATAAAAATACAGATAACCTCCATTTGAATCTATATGGTTAAATGTATTTGTATGACAATAATATTCGCCATTTGGAGAAAAACATGAATAGCCTAAACCATGCAATTTTTCATTGATAAATTATTGCAAAACTAAAAGTAATTCCTCTTACAATTAAACTTGTATAATAAGAATTACTATTCTTTGATGGATTCAAAATCCAATAGTCTCGACCATTAGCATGACGACAGGCGGTAGATTTACCCCAATCCATATTTCCTTCTTTAATAATTGGTACAAATGGATCTTCAATAGCTATGGACTTATCCTTATTCAATCTAATCCGAGCATCATTCAATTGATCTATTTTTAACATTACAATTGAGTCCCCACATATAGACACATGAGTCGTGATCAAATGATAGAGGTCATCGTATACTGGGTTTGGCAGAATAAATGAACCCATTGACATGGCTTCACAATAATAATCTGGACATATCTCATTCGACCGTTTGACTATTTTATACTGATTATCTTCCAGCTTCTTACCATCCCATGAAAACAAATAATTCCCATCTGCATCGGAAATATTACAACCATATTTTATAAAATCAAGTGTGCTTTTATATTCGTACTGAAGTTTTATATTCCCATCAAGTGTATTAAATGTAATGGCATTCACACTTTCGCTGGTATCCAATGGTTTATTAGGAAAATACTCATATCCTACAAACCAATTGAAATCATATTTTTGACAATTTGAATCAGGGATGAAAATTAAAAAAAAATATATTATAATATGATTTAATGCAATTTGCTTGTAGGGAATGTTAGTCATAATTTGAACTTAAATTTTCATTTATTTATTTACAAATTTAAAAAAATAATCGGAATTTTAACACATTTCAACATTTATATCAATGTTCCAACTAAAATGTAACAAATTTCTATCCAAGATTTACCCTAAAATATACTAACAAAGATAAATATTTGATTGCACACACAAATTGAAATTAGAATTCAATCCGCATACAACAAATATTTTTTTCTGATTGATTTAAAATAATCCAGATCTTTTTTCCAAGATTTTCTTATCGATGATTCCGAGGTTCCATTTATAATTTGCATTCGCAATTCATCTGTACCGGCAAGTTTATCAAAAAATTTATTAGCTAAAAAAAAGTTTGATTTTTGTGGATATTGCTTATAGCTATTGAGCAAAAATGATAGTTGGATTGCAGGTGATTCCCTAATAAATTCTGCTTCCAATTTTTGCAAACTAAACCCTTTACATAGCTTTCCTTCTTGAGGAGGATTCAATGCTCCTGCCCTGTCGATAGGTGTAAATGTTGTATCAAACAATTCAAAATCTGGATGACCATAAATCTGGAATGGCGCATCTGTACCACGTCCCAAACTAATCTCTGTCCCCTCAAAAAAACAAAGTGATGGATATAATAAAATAGCCTTTTCATTTGGTAAATTTGGAGAAGGTTTAATAGTCAGTTTTACTTTAGTTTGGTGTGTATAATTCTGGCATGGAATAATCTGCATATCAAGTGAATCCGAAAACTTAATCCAGCGCTCCCCTTTTATCATTTTAGCCAATTCTCCTATCGTCATACCATACACAACTGGAATCTGATGCATCCCTACAAAAGACTGAAAAGCAGGTTTTAAAACTGGGCCATCAATATAATGTGCATTGGGATTGGGGCGATCTAAAACTAAAAGCTCAATATGATGCTCAGCGCAAACCTCCATGATATAATGCAATGTAGAAATGTAAGTAAAAAAACGAACCCCAACATCTTGTATATCAAAAACAATCAAATCTATTCCAGCCAAATCATCCTTTGTAGGCTTCTTCTTATTTCCGTACAAGGAGATTAATGCAATGTTAGTTTTTGAATCTTTTTGGTCTTTAATCGATTCCCCTGCGGACTTCTCTCCTCTAAATCCATGCTCTGGAACGAAAGCACATTTTACTTTGACATTGAGCGAAAGCAGCGTATCTAATAGATGAACACCAGACACCACTGAAGTTTGATTGACGACTAGAGCGACGTTTTTTTCTTTTAGTTTTTCAATATATTCTGAAATATTATTAGCACCAGGCATTACATTTGCAGCGACTTGAACTGAACTAGAAGTGGGTGAACCATGTTTTGTTTTTACAATAGAGTCACTACAGGATATCAAAATAAAAAAAAATAAAAAATAGACTTGGTTTAATATAATCATGAATTATAAATATGCAGTAATAGATATTGAAACAACAGGAACATTGTTCCAACGGGACAAAATTATAGAAATTGCAATAATAATTCTTGAAAATGATGTAGAAATAAAAAGATATTCAAGCTTAGTCAATCCAGAGCGTAGCATTCCACTAGAAATAACCAGAATCACTGGAATATCAAATCAAATGGTGGAATCGGCACCTCATTTTTTTGAAATAGCAAAAGAGATCATTGAATTGACAGAAGATTGCATTTTTGTAGCACATAATGTCCATTTTGATTATGGATTCATCCAAAATGAATTTGAACAACTAGGATACAAATTTCAACGCAAAAAATTATGTACTTTACAACTTTCAAAAAGAAATTTCAAAGGCTTACATTCTTATAGTCTTGGCAATCTCATACAATATTTCAATATCGATGTAGAGAATCGGCATCGCGCATTGGACGATGCTTATGCTTCATCCATTTTATTAAAAAAAATATTGGACATAAAGATAGATTATTCTACTAATGAACCTGCTATCAAATCATTGCTTAAAGATATTAAATTTCCACCCAATATAGAGATTTCTGTTATAGAAAATCTCCCAGAAAAATGTGGCGTCTATTTTATGAGAAATCAAGATGGCGTTCCAGTCTATATTGGTAAAAGTAAAAACATTTATTCAAGAATACAACAGCATTTTATGCAATCCGATGCCAAATCTAATAAAATGCAAAATTTAGTATTTGACATCGATTATGAATTAACTGGAAGTGAACTCATGGCATCATTATTAGAATCAAAATATATAAAAGAATTTAGTCCTGAAATTAATATCGCTCAAAGAAATAAAAGAGAGTCTATATGCCTCTATTATAGTATGAATAGCAATGGTATATTTCAACTCAAGCAAGAACATATAGATGAATTTAAAGCTGATCAAGAACAAATCATACGATTCACTTCATCCAAGAATAATGCAAAATCAATGATTTCATTCTTAATAGAGAAGTATCAATTGTGCAATAGTGTAAACCAAGCCAAAAATAATAATTATAAAATCTGCCCTGAAAGATTGAATTTACATTGTCATGGAATATGCGAGAATATTGAATCTACTGAAGATTATAATGAAAGATTTCTCAATATGATTGCTGAAAACAATACTTTATTCACAAAAAATTTTATCCTAATTGACAAAGGAAGAAATCCCGAAGAAAAATCCTGTGTAATGGTTAAAAATGGATTCTGCAGAGGTATTGGATATTTGAATGAAGCGCAATCGTTAAGAAATATCGAAGAGATAGAAGAAATTTTAGAAGTTTTTAAGCCATCTGTTGTGAGTAATTCAATAATCCGAAATCATTTAAAAAATAATCCAAAAACTAAATGTTATTACTTCTCCTCTGAAAATTAATTTTACTTCAGTATCTCAAAAGAAATCGTTTTACTTTCTCCAAAATCATTGGTCACCAAAAGTTTATGTTTTCCTACATTAGGTTTACATTTCATAGTATGATCATTGCATGTCACACCTAAATAATCACTATCAATAAACCAATGTAAACTGCATGATTCCAATGCGCTTTCACGCTTTTGAACAGCCTTAAAAATAAGTTGATTTTCTTCCGCGTCGATATCCTTAGTAATTTTTATTATTGAAAGGTGTGTTGGATAAATAATATCAACATTATCACTTTGCAATTGACCTTCATCCAAACAATCTTTTCTCAGTTGTGGTGCTGAAATATAATTTGAATGATGTGTCTTATAATAAAATTCCATAATTGGAGGAAGAATAAAATAAGATTGAAGTTTAAAATTATTTTCACAAAATCGATTAACTTGATAAGTACCATTTGAGTCAACAGCCAACAATTTATGATACTTACAAATTTCCAAATGTGAAGCAGATGGACATTGCAGAGTCGTGTCTACTTCATTACAGAATTCACTAGCCAAAAAACCACTTTCCCTACATAAGAGCATAGGCTTCATTAGATTAAAACTCTCTAGCCAAACAGAATTATCATTCAATCTCTCCATTATAGCATGGGCGATCGGAGCAGCGGTATGTAAACCAATAATTCCTGGTCGAGACAATCCACTGGAATTCCCAACCCAGACGACGACCGTATATTTAGGAGAAATAGTAATACACCAAGCATCTTTAAACCCAAAAGATGTACCAGTCTTCCATGCAATATTAGAATTATGATGCTCTATTTCACCTGGTGAAAATGAGTATGGATTCCGCATAAGAGAAAACATTTTTCCAATACTCGCTATTGACAAATTTAATAGTTTGGTTTCTTTAATTGATAAACTATCTTCCTTTGTCATTTTTAATTGTTGCAACACAGAATTCTTATGGTCAACGACAGAATTAAAATTAGTCTGATGAATATTAGCTAGGTTTGAATAAACAGTCGCCAAATCCCAGATGGTTATTTCTGCACCGCCCAATATCAAACTCAATCCATAGTCCTCCGCATTGCGAAACAAAGTATTAAAGCCCAGTGATTTTAGATCTCGATAAAAAGGCTCTACCCCATATTGTTGCAATAACTTCACACTAGGAACATTTAAAGAATGTTTTAATATATTTCTCACTGAAGCATATCCTGAAAAACTGCGATCAAAATTTTCAGGAATAAATCCATTGATTTGAATAGGAATATCTGCAACTATCGAAGCATCAGAAATCAATCCCTTGTCTATCATTGAACTTATCAATAATGGCTTAAGAATACTACCAGAACTTCGAGGTGCATGTATCATATCTACAAAGGCATCATTGCGATTGGTGCTATCAAGTATATTTCCAATATAAGCTAGAACTTTTTGAGATGAATTTTCCACGACCAAACAAGCGGCATTTGAAATAAGATTTTCTTTAAATTGATTGTGGTTAAGGTATAAAATCTGAGATGCCATACGTAATATCTGTGGGTCGATAGTAGTATGAAATATATAACGATCAGGATATGTCTTAATTAAGTAATCTAAAGCATGTGTAGAAGCTCTACTTAAATTGTTTTTTTGTATAGGCAAAGGTTCAAGAATAGCTAATTTATAATCAAGATCTGAAATAAAATTACTCTTTTTTAATCTCAACAATAGACTATTTCGTTTATGCAATAACCTATCATTATTTTTACTTGTATGAATTAATGAAGGCTGATGAGGGAGTACAGCAAGTGTAGCTGCTTCAGCAAAACTTAATTGAATATTATATTTATTAAAGTACTTCCATTTAGCAGTTCCGATTCCAACTATATTACCGCCATATGATGCATATATAGAATATAATTTAAGGATTTGGGATTTCGAAAATCGAAACTCAAGTCCTATTGCTACTATCATTTCAGATAGTTTTGCAAAAATACTTCGAGTTTTATGTTTCAAAACCATGCGAGATAACTGCATTGTAATCGTACTTCCTCCGCTTACTACTCTTGACTTAGCAATATTTTGCTTGATTGCTCTTAGAATTGCTAGAGGATCTACACCCAAATGGTAAAAAAATCTTTTATCCTCGAATTCTAATAAACTTGCAATATAATTTGAATCAGGAACATTTGAAATCGGAAATCGCCATTGACCATCTTTCGCAATTTTACTTATGAGTACCTCTTCCTTTGAATCTAATGCAACATAAGAATAGGCCTCCTTCTGAAAAATAAAATAAGTGCTAAATATTGCAAATAATATTGCTATAAATAGACTATAAGTTCCATACTTAAACCAAACCATTATCTAATAACAATCTGCTCTGTATATTGTCTTGCAAAAATATTTGGATCATACATTGCTTCACACACTATAGAAGCCTTTTCATATTTACCTCGATAGGCTGCAGTCAACTGAATTACAATATTCTTCTTTTGACCTGTATTCAAATTAAAATAACTCATGACCCTATCATCTTTGATATCTTGAAAATCCAAATTTTGACTTTCTTGGTCAAAAATAAATCTTTCATTCCGAATCTCAAATCCTGGAGGTATGACTGTAGTCAAAGCTAAATTTTTAATATTTCCAGAACTTCCATTATTATACACTTCAACTTGTAATTTTATATCTTCTCCTTGCTTCACTTGACTATAATCTATTGCTTTACCATTCTGATACGTCATTGAATTCTTGATTGAAATTCCTTGAGCGACCTCGGAGGTATATTGTGATTTAAGCTTTCCTATTTGGACTAGCGAGACATGAATAACTGATTTTGAGTTATTTCGAATCTTAGTTTTATTCAAGTTCATATCCAAATCATGATTCATTATAAATTTTGAAGTTTTAATATCTTGACTCTTTTTACCATCAAAATAGCTATAATTCATTTCAACGGTATTGCCTACTTGACCAAATACTTTCTCTACTGCAAGTATGAAAAATACATTTTCTTGAGTGGTATAGTTTGCATTAATTTTTGAATTTTTTGAAATCTTTTGCAATAAGCTTCTTGCATCAGATTGCTTGCCCATGTCTGCAAGAATCATGGCAATCATACAATGATCTCGAAAGTCGGAACCATAGGTATATTCTGAATCGCGATATGGACTCACATCTTTGCCTAATTTTTCCACCAAATTTTCAGCAATATCTTTATTCCCTGCAACAGCATAAGCTCCTGCCAAAAACCAAGTTGCCACCAATGATTTTCCACTCACAGAAGCCATTCTATTCATCGATGCAAAATCTGGCTTTCCATACTTACTCAATACATACAATCTATAGCATTGAATTTCGATAGAATAACTGTATTTTAGTTTGTCAAACTGAGAGGACATATAGCTACTGTATTTATACCAAGATTCTAACATTCCGGATGGAACAGTGTAGCTATTCTTTTTTGCTTCTACTAAAAAATGTCCTGCATAAACAGATGCCCATTCATCAACAGATCTAGAGCCTGGCCAATATGAAAATGCACCATCACCATTTTGAAAATTTTTCAATTTTGAAAAAGCTGCTTGAATATTCTCAAGAATCTTTTCATTAGAGAGTTCATTCACATTCACTATTTTATTGACATATAATTGTGGAAATGCAGCAGAAATGGTTTGTTCAAGACAGCCATGAGGGTAATTGATTAAATTCTGAATTGACTTTGTAAAACTTGATGCGAGTCCATTGGATACTTCAATTTTCTGCTTTTCAAGTAACTCAAATTTATCCTGTGTCAATTGGAGATCGAGTTCTTGATTAGGTTCTATCCAGAAAGAATTCGCTTCAGTTATTGTTGGGTTAGGATTGAGAATATTAAATTCTAATTTATGGGAAGATGAATTGCTCCCTGAGTGAACCTTAGCTTCTAAAAATGCCTTTCCCGCAAATTTGTCTAATATAACTGGAACAAAAATGATTTTCTCAGTAAGGCCATCAAATCTTACTGTTTGCTTTTTACTTCCTGAAATTTGAATATTAGGTGAAGCGATCAATTCTACTTCAGCTGAAGAAATATTTTTATTATAATTAAAGATTGTTATAGGAAGTTCCAAATTATCGTTTGTATTGAGCACTTTTGGACATGTGATTTCTGCCATGAGATCACTTTTAACTTTTACACTTTTTTCTGTGGATCCAAATGCTTTTCTATTATTGGCTACCACCATTACTCTAACAGCACCTATATAATTATTTATTTTAAACTTATGCAAATTCTTTGCCCCTGGTTTCAATATGTGCAATCCGCCATTGATTACTACAGGCGTAAAACGATCGGACTTTTTATCTCCATCAAGCGCCAACTTAGCTTTATCTCCACCAATACTATACACATTTGAAGTAACAACATTCTGCACCCCAATAACTTCATTGATATTATCAAAGCTAAAAATGCTAAGTGCTTCTTTTGCAAAAATTGCACTATGAACATCAGGTACTTTATAATTGGTTAAAGACATAAGTCCTTCATCAACAATAAATATCTGATAAGCCATTTCTTTATTCTTTTTTTCATTAAGCTCCACTGTAAATTCCTCACCAGGCTCTACCTTATCTTTCATTACAATTTGAGGTTCCAAAACAGTATTGAGATCTTTAATCTCTAAAGGTAAAATCCATATAAACGCAATGGTAGATCAGAACGTTTATTACCCACTTTTGAATGATTGAAAGATCGACATAGACGTTCGGGATCATATCTTCTGTTACAATAAAATCAAATTTACCTTTTGTTTTATCAGATTCAAATTGATATGTTTTCAATATTTTATCTTCTTTAATAATATGAATATGATATAATGAATTTACAGCTTCAGGCAATTGCAGTTCAACTTTCTCCCCTATTTGATATGCCTTCTTTGCTGCTGAAAAGCGCACGATTGAAGCGTATTCATTTTTCTCTTCGTCCTCTGGCCAACCCGTATAAAAGAAATCACCAGCAACATATTTATTCTCAGCATTAGTTACTTTAACGTAAAATCGATCATAAGACATAAGCTTAAGTTCATATTTTATCTTACCGTTTGCATCAGTCGTGAATGATTTAGATTCAACTTTTGATTTTGACTTATCGCTAATATAACTACTTCTGTTGTGATTAACTTCGTACCACCAATCCCAATTCACTTTAAACAATTCCACATCCACTTTTCGATTCTTAATAGGCTTTCCCATTTTATCAATGCAAACAATATCAATAATCTGGGCTTTATCATATTCCAGCTTTTTGCCATAAGGCGATTCTGGTATACGAATTCCAATATATTCATTTGATGGCTTAATGACAAAACTCTTATTTTGAGTACTAATGTCGCCAGTATTATCTGCTATCCTTGACAATAAACTAGCTTGTATGAAACCACTAATTTTTGAAAAATCATACTTCTTCAAATTTATAATGCACCTACCATCAGATCTTGATTCACCATCAAATACATAATCTCTCGTCGTCGATTGCACTTCTTCAAGATTCAAAAAATTATAATTAGGAAAATCCTCAAAATCTGGAGCAATCCGCTTGTAAATAAACTCTACTTTGGTTTGTGCATACTTCACACTAGCACCATGTAGGTACTTTACGTCTAACTTCAATTCAGCAGTCTTACTATTGCTATTATCTATTGCTGGAATATCCCATTCTGCAATAAATCGATTAGGCTTGAATGCCTCGATCCAATACGACTTATTAAATTGTTCATTTGCAATCTTGCATACCAAATTATACTTTCCAGTCTGATATGATTTCGAAGTCGGAATAACGGCTTGGTAATGTCCCAGTTTTGATTCTTGGATTAGTTTTGTAAAAACTTTAATCCCTCTATTATTAAAAAATTCAAGCAACACTGGAAAATTATCTGGAAGGTTTTTCTTCGGGCTATATGTAATGATATTTACAAAAATGGAATCACCAGGCCGCCATACTTCTCTTTCAGAATATATACAGGATTTAATTCCATCAGATGACTTCACTCCTCCAACATTAAATTCACTTAAGGCTAAAGAACGGGATTCATTTAATGACAAGTAGCTATATTGATGATCTGCTTCAACAATTATATATGCTATTGGAATACTAGCAGTGATATTGCAATTCCCTTCTCCATTAGTTTTAGCTTCTCCAAGTACTTGCAATTGCTCGTCATAATACTTAACTTTTGCTCCAGAAATAAACTTTCCATCAAGGATATTAAGTACAGAAATCAACACATTCTTTTTATCGGCGCTTTGTTTCGCTTGTGCACAAATATTCGAAGCTAGGATATTCTTTCGAACGAAATTCGTAGAGGTGTAATAATTCAGACTACAAGGATCTTCACTATTGTAATTTACTTCTTCATCTCCTTCTGCTTCCAAATACTCATAAGGCCAATAATCAACCCAATTGGAATTAATTGATGGGTCACCAGAGAAATTATCTTCTCTTTTTTCAGGAATGATGACTGGCTTTACGCAATCATAATCAGAGTATTCTGGCTTGAATGTAATCCTTAATTCATACAATGCTGCTGGATCTTCTTTAACAAACTTATTGATATTAACACCATAAGTCTTCCAAACATCTTTCTCTGTTACATCAAGAGAGATGGTTTCTTGATGAATAACTCTCCCTAGCTTGGTTTCTCGGATGAAACCATTGCCATTGTTGACATGCATATTATACAATACATTATTTGAAAAAATTTTAAAAATTTCAATGTCAACTTTTTTCAAATTTATAGTTTGAAACTTAATGATTGCCTCTTTTTCCATAGGCAAAATATAATTGGAGAAAGCATCTAAAAACTTCACTTTCGGCTTAACTGAACTGAACTGAATTTTAGTCTCAAAACTTTCACTTAAAACTTTACCTTCTTTATTTTTCAACATCAACTGGACTTCCAAATCTAGTTCTTCAGAATTCATTTCTTCATTAAAGAATGCATTGATCTGGTTGCCTTGATTTTCAAGTCGGTATTGCGAGTTTGTATTCTTAAAACTAATGATTCCTCTCAAATCGATTAATGGATCAATCGGATCTGAAAGATAAATCGATACCATCCTACTTGGCTCATTGAATACTTTAACGCCTGTAATCACAAACTCATCTCCAACAGGCAAATCTACAGTTATCTTACTCATTTCCTTCTTCATTTCTGGAAGTGAGTACCATTCAAATGTTAGCTTTTCTCTAATATTTGTTTTCTCCAAATTTGAAATAGTTCCCTGCCATTCCAATTCTGAATTTGCTTGTAACTGATAATCTAAAATTTCTTTTTTGCCAACAGAAATTTTTATATTTTTCTTCAATTGCTCCAAAGTCAAAGGTACATTACACTTAATTTTAAAGCTACACTCTAACTTATCCTCATGAATCAAAGAAGCCTTAGGATATTCATTTGACAAACTTATATAAATTGGTGAAAACTGAACTGTGCTATTAAAAATACGAAAAGAGTCTACAATGCTAGGATATACTTTTTGTAGATTTAATGTAAGATTATACTTTGTTTTAGGATCGATCTCGAGAGGATCTGGCACGAACACGATACTCATGGCATCATCTAGAACAAACTGCCCCTTTAATTTAGGATTAATTTGCAATATATTGCTCAATAAATCAACATTGGAAGTATACTCGGCAGGTAAATTTTCGTTGAACACAAATCGGATTGGAGCAGCCCTATCAATCATCGCACTGGGCACTTTATGCAAGTAAGCTGAAAACAATGAAGGATTGGAATTGGTAAAATGACTTGTTGACTTATTACAGGCTGAATAAATAAATATTGCAAACGATAGCAGTACTATTTTAGAAAAAGATTTAGTTAATTGGGTAACCATTATCACATCAAATTTTCATAAAATTACAGTAAATTAATGTGATTGCAACAGGAAATAAAATATTGATTAAAAATATCGCTTTTTAGTTCCAAAAAAATATTAGCGATTCTAAATCCATAGATACATTGCTTTTCCATCAAGAAGTCTACAATTTTAAAACAAAAATCAAATTAGAAATTTTTCATAGACTTACATAGTCAAAAATATTGTATATTTGTGTTTTAAATGTATAATACAATGTATTTCAATTTACTATACATTTACAAATGCACCAAATTTTGCGATTTTCCATGTTCAACAATTCTTCAAGCTCAATTTTGGCATAATATTTATATTATAAAAATAACTCATTTGATATATGAAAGGTATAAAAACAATCAATAAGTGCTTGATCCTCTTCTTTTTGGTTCTTGGCAAAATAGCTGCGCAGCCTTGTGCCAATGCAGGGAAGGATTCCTTAGTGTGCGGTCTGACATACAATCTTGTCGGCTCCCCAACTGGTGGAGATTGGAATTATATCTGTAACGATACGTCTTATATTGTAAAATTCGATACTATTTTTCCTGGCGTCGTGAAGGTATCAGCAAATCGATGTGGCGAATATCGTTTCACTTATTCGGTAGGCAGCCCTTGTCCTTCAACAGACACAGTTGTTATAAAATTCGAGAACAAGACCTTTAAAATTGAAGAACTAAGTCAAAAATTAAATTTAGAATATCCTATTTTTGAAAATTATAATTCTCCCATTGATAGTTGTGGAAATTTAAGAATCATTTCAGCAAAAGCTGAAATAAATCCAAATTGGAAATTTGATATTACCGGTAGTTGCGAGAATTTTGGAATTCATGTTAATGTGGTCAATAAAGATTTGGTCAACTGCTTGGCTGACACCATTTTTTATGATATAGACTTACGCAGAGATACTTCCAATTTTAAATGGACAAGTTTACAATCTAGTTTTCTCACCAAAGATTCCACTGGAAATATTATCGATAATAGGTTCATTAATTATTTAAACATTCTTTCTGATGGCGTACTCAAAGATTTGGACACAAAATGCCCTTTAAATAAATGCTATCTTGATGCGAATCTGTGCCTAGATCCAGTTAAATGGGATACGCTCAAAATACCATTTCCCGTTCATTGTGGAGGTAGATGGCATTTGATTAAAAACAAAGACACAATAGCACTCAACAACTCCAATATCATTGTCCTTGATTCTAATAAATATGAATTAAATCTCGTGACAGGCGCGAAATATTATGGTCCAGATAATTTGCAATTTGAACTTTATTTATTGGACACAATGGGAAATAGAGTAAAGTTAAATGCTACAAAAAAACTTTCAATTATATGGAAAGAAGAATGGAAGTATGACACGATCAGAACTTTGTTTCCTAGGGAATTTAATGATGATAATTGTAGGTGTAACGGGAAGACAATTAATATCTCAGCATTAAATATTCCAAAAATTCCAACAGCACACTTTACGCCCATTGAATTAAAATTCAGCAATAATTTAAATCCCAAAATTTTAGGAAATGATTATTATTGTGAAGACTATTTTGTAAAATTAAAAGCTGACAAACCGTATAAATTATATAAATGGTCCAATGGTGAAAGCACTATTGAGTGCTCAGTGTTTGCCGAAAAAACCTACTATCTTGAGGTAGAAGATTCCTTGGGATGTAAAGGTATAGACAGTATTTTTGTAAGAGAAATTCAAAAACCAGATTTTGCAATTGATGCCAGTGCGACATCCATTTGTAGTGGCGACTGTGTTACGCTTGAAATTAAAACAGATACAAGCAATATTGGAATATGGAATAATACAGACACGAGTAAAATTTTCACCAATTGTCCTCCGCTTTCTCAAACATTTTTTGCTAAAGCCATAAATAAATTTGGTTGCATTACTGAAGATCAAATTTCTATTGAAGTAAAATTTTCTCCTGATCCACATGCAGGTGATGATAAAGAAATTACATGCCTCAATAACATTGTACGATTGCAACCCATTCGAACAGATGCATCAGCAAAAGGAAGATACTTTTTTTGGACTGGCCCCGGTATCAATTCTTTCAATAGGGACTCTTTAAACCCGTTGGTTAACTTACCCGGTGCATATGTATTGCATACGAGGGATTCTAGCTTGGGTTGTTCTGGATTCGATACTGTGATCGTAAAAGACAATAGAATCCAACCTAAATCAAATGCAGGAATTGATTCAATTCTTAACTGTAAATACACTTCTATAGAGCTTCATGCGGACTCGTCAGACATTGGAGCTGGTTATTTCCTAAAATGGACTGGACCTAGTATCTCTCCATCAAACCAAGGATCTGTAAATCCTAAAATATCATTACCTGGAGTGTATGTCCTTAAGGTTACAAACATAGCGAATGGATGTGAGTCAATAGATACGGTACTGATTAAACAAGACATCGACAAACCCAATTCAGATGCTGGTTTAGACAAACTTCTATTCTGCGATTCGACAGGAAGAACATTGGGAGGACAATCAAGTTCTGTAGGCAATCAATATGAATATTTATGGTTAGGATCAAAGATAGATACCAATAACAATAAACAACAACTCTATTTTGCAAAAGACACAGGGTTATATACATTAATTGTAACTAATAAAATAAATTATTGCCAGGACACTGACTTAGTTAAATTAACAGCACCATTGCAATTTCCAAAAGCAAAAATTGTAAAATCAGGAGATATACAATGTAGAATTGATTCAATAAATCTATCAGCAAACACATCCATTGGGTCAAACTTGACTTATCAATGGCAAAACGCTTCAATACCTGTTTCCTCAAGAAATAAAATAAGTATAAATGTAGCCTTGGCTGGAACATATGTATTACAAATCACTGATACGACGACACATTGCACATCTACCGATACTATCACAGTAAAAAACCTAGGAGGTGTCCCCACTGGCACAGGTGGACCAGATAAAAAAATTACCTGTGATAATGATCAAATCGTATTAGAAGGTGAAATAGATAAGTCGAAATTTGTGTTTTTCTGGCAAGGCGCTGGAATCAATTTTAGCAATGTTGCGCTTCAGAAACCAGTTGTCGATAAACCAGACACTTATCTGCTATACATCACTGATACTTCAATAAATTGTACATTTATTGACACAGTACGGGTTACCAAAGAATTAAACAAACCTAGTGTAAATCTCGGCCCAGATTTAACCCTAAATTGTGCAATCGACAGTCTAGATGTATTGGCTCAAATGATTAATCCACAAAATTATTACTTTCAATGGGTGGGCAAATCTATTGCAACTGGAAATGAACGTATGGTTAGACAAACAATAAAACAAGCAGATACTTTGTTTTTCTTCATATCTACACCAAACAAGGAATGTTTTGTTCAAGATACTTTGATAATCAAAATTGATACTACAAAAATAAATATAAATATTCAGGATACATTCAAATTAAGTTGCCATGACAGCACAGTGATAATTGATAAAAGAATGTTTTCCTCCATCGATTCTATAATATGGAAAAAAGGAAACCAAACCATACAAAATACACAGAATGGAAAATATATCACTTTAAATCAAGCAGGAAATTATACTTATACCGTATATCAAAAAAATGGATGTAGTCACAGTGGGATCATTACAGTATTACCTTACTCAAAAGCAATATATAGTTACACAGTCACAAAAATCTTGTGTAGATAAAGCAACTGGAACTGTACAAATTAATGTTAAAAATGGTTCTGGGCTTTACTATTTTAGAGTTGGGAATGTAGAAGACACCACATCATTGATAAAAAATTTAAAAGGTATTGTTAAAATATATATTATAGGCAAAGAAGAATGTAATATTGACTCTTTTGTTATTAATATCCCTGAGCATCCTGCTTTTCCTAACATACGTCCATTTGACACTTTAACACTTTGTACTGAACTTGAGCTCTTTGGTCCTTCTGTGATCTTGGATAATAAGACCACTCCAGTAAAATATCAATGGAGTAATGGGAAAAATACTCCTATCATTACCGTTGATGAACCAGGTATTTATACACTCACGATTACTGATGCGAATAACTGTAGCTCTGCAATAAGCACCTTTGAAGTTAATCAACAAAGTCAAACTTTTGATGATATATTTAAAATGCCAAATGTATTTACTCCTGATGGGAATAATGAAAATGATTTCTTCTTACCCTATATGGAAAACTATGATTTGGTAACAGATTATAAACTTCAAATTTATAATCGTTGGGGTCAATTGATCTTCGAGACGACTACTCCAAAAAGTGGATGGAATGGTGAATACAATAATGAAAGATCGAGAATCGATACTTATATATATGTAGTATCTGGAAAATTGGAAATATGCAATAAAACAGAAAATTTCAAACTGAAGGGTGATGTTACTCTAATACGATAAATAACTATCAAGTAATGTTTTATTGGAGTTTAATATTCAAAACTAGCTAGGCATGTTTCAAAGCCTCTCTCTTTGTTAAATTTGACAATGCATGTCCTTCGACGAATATTTTTACTTTTGTCATGTGAGTCTTTGCATATTCTCTAAGTATCCATCCAGAAGCTTTTTGGATAAAGAATTCTTTAGAATCAATATGATTTAAAATCATAGTACACGCAAGATCAAAATCCAATTTGTCTTTATATTTCAATTGAAATATTATTGAGGTTCTTATATTCCAAATATTACTACTTTTATTCCAATTGACGGCATACTTTTTTCGCACTTCTGCGGAACAATGATTCAGCAAAATCTTACCTATAAAATTTGGGCCTATACCATCAACTGTATCCCACCAGGATTTCTGCACGAGCAATTTTTCAAAAAAAGGAATTAAGGATATATCCATTTTCTTAACCCATTTATAGCCTAAATCAAAAAGCACATATTGATTTTCTCTAAGTGGATGAGCCCACAATAATTTTGCTAATGATATAAACTCTTGTCGATCATATTTATAATTTTCAAAAACTAGCTTTACGATTTCCTTTCTTTTAGGAGAAGGAATTCCGTAAAACTGAAATTGATCACGCATGTACGATGACATTGCGGCAGCCCGTTTTGGATTTGCATCTATTGAGAAAGCCTCTTGCAATGCACCAAATAATTCTCCTACAGTATCCTTTTGCATCAACGAATTAATGTCACCATTTTTCTTTCATGGAATTCAGGTTTATTGCCTACCTTATAATTTAGATCATAGATATAAACTCCTGAAGGTACATCCTTCCCTGTATTATTAAATCTTCCATTCCAACCAACTTCAGGATCAGATGAATTAAAAATTTTAGCCCCCATCGATCAAATACTGTCAATGAATAAGATGCCAATGAATGTATCTGTCCAAAAGGAACAAAGACTTCGTTTTTACCATCTCCGTTAGGACTAAACGCATTGGGCATGAATAAACTAAAATCTCTATATACAAATACAAAATCTTCTAATGTGTCAGTGCAAAGAAATTTATCATTCACAATCATTTTGATCAAATAGCTGCCAGTATCTTTATAGTTGAACTTCAATTTTTGATCAAAGTAATGTTCATTGCCATTCAATATCCATGTCCGTCCTATTGTTTTTTGGCTTATATCCTCTAAAATAATTTCAGGATCTTTCAGATTAATTAATTTCTTACTGATATTCCATTGTGCGAGAGGAGGATTGTACACAGTGACAATATCTCTAAACTCACCATCTTTATAACATCCGTGTGGTGATGTAACCTCAAGTTTCAAATGATATACTCCTGTATCGTTAAAAGTGTGATTCACATTAAATCCATTTAAAACAGTGCTATCTGAAAATTTCCAAACAAACTTATATGAATTATCAGTTGGAAATGAAATATTTTAAAATCAACTTTCAAAGGCACACACCCTTCCCTAATTGTTGGCTCAAAAATGACCACATTAGGAGCGGGAAACCACTGAACTGCTGTTGAAGAACTAGACTTACATCCAAAATTATCTCTAACTACATATTGGATATTATACCAACCTGGCCTAAAATAATTTATTTCAGCATTTGGAGTAAATGCTGTATAGCCATCTCCTAGTGCCCAATTGTGATCTATTATATTTGAATAAGTCGAGCTTGCTAGACTGGTGAATGATACTGGACCAGCATTGCATGTATCGTATTTCACTTTAAAATTAGAATTGAGATCGGGAATGACATTCACTGAATATTTTACGGTATCACTGCAATTCGATCCTGGATTCAACACCAATTGACCTTTATGGATTCCACCTTCTGAAAATTTAATCAAAGGAGCCCATATGGTAGATGAATCTATTTTTCCACCATTTTCAAATGTCCACAAGAGGCTGTTGATATAGGATTGCTGATAACTATTGTTCACCATTTGCAATTGATCAGTGCCACATAATAATATATCATATTGTTTTTTACCTATGAGATTTCCGTTTTGAATTCCTGCCACAACTGTTCCCTCACAGCTCGCCACATTAAATTGAAAATCACGTCTTAATTTTGATAGTAAAACCCCGTTCCTGTATTCGCTCACACAGACACCTACTACGAATTGCCCTAATTCAACAGGCTCTCCAGTGATCAATCCAGTGATATTATCGATCGTAACTTTAGGATTACCTCCAAGTGGAAAAGTATAATTGTAAAATGGGGTTTTGAATACAGCTGTTTTGAACGGTGGAGGACAATCGGGTGTGGGCACTACGGCATCACATCCGCCTCCTGTTCTTCCTCCTCCAGCCAAAGGCTCACAAAATTCATAAATCAACAGATCTCCTTCTTTATCAATTGCTGAATGATCGAATTTCAACGGATTATTCACACAAACCACAGTGGGAGGAAAACTCTTGAACTGCGGGCTACTATTGCAAGAACGCTGAGATTCTGGATGGATATTAATAGTAAAAGTTGCACCAGTTGCTTCTGGAGTAACTAAATTGGTGATCGAATTATTCCGACAACAACGCTGCCATACGATGACATATTCTTGAGAAATGATTGGCAAATCGACAGTTGTGACATAGCGTCCTTCCTCTACACAAATATTTGGCGGAAGAATCAAACAAGGATAAGTTGGAGCAGCAACGCGAAATGGACCATCAAGAAACATTTCAAACTCCTGTCTTCTGGCAGGAGTCTGAACAAGATCGTATCCTGTTCCAGTAGCCCTTTCTTTGTAAATAGTAAATAAGACAGGGTTGTCAAAACCAGCCGCGTTCGAAGCAAAACAATCTCTATAAAGTTTAATAGTAATCTTATAAGATCGCTTAGTTGTATCTAAGCCATTATTAGCATAACCCAAACACTCGTAGTACATTTCGCCACCAATAATATGGGCGGAGTATGAATAATTACTACAACAAACAAGTATTACTGTAAAAATACTAGCCAATAGTCTCATAAGTTCAAAATTAATATTGTTTTACGATTTATTGAAGAAAAACGTCAAAATCCTAAAATTTTGTATAAAATTGCAGCCATGTTGCCACTTGCTGAAAGAATGAGACCTCAATCGCTTGAGGATTATATTGGTCAAAAACACATTTTAGGTCCTGATAAAGTCCTTAGTCTTTCTTTGATTCAAAAAAAAATCCCATCAATTATTTTTTGGGGACCTCCTGGCGTAGGGAAAACTACATTGGCACATTTGATTGCGAAAGAACTCAATACTGCATTCTTCAATCTAAGCGCTATTGACGCAGGGGTAAAAGAAGTGAGAGAAATGATAGCAAAAGCTCAGAGTTCAACTTTCTTCAATAGAATATCACCAATACTTTTTATTGATGAAATTCATCGCTTTAATAAAGGGCAACAAGATGCTTTATTAGCTGCAGTCGAAAAGGGAGTCATTACATTAATCGGTGCTACAACTGAAAATCCATCTTTTGAAATAAATGCCGCACTTTTAAGTCGCTGTCAAGTATATATTTTAAATCCATTTTCTCAAGCAGAACTTAGAGAATTAATAGAAAAAATTATTCGAAAAGATGAATTATTTAAAGGCAAAAACATCCAAGTAGTCGAAGACCAAGTATTAATAAATCTAGCCAATGGTGATGGCAGAAAGCTATGCAATATAATGGACATGATAGGCAATACAAAAGAAACCACTATAATAGTAAACAATGATTTAGTTCAAAATTTAGTCCAACAAAACATTGCAAAATTTGACAAGAATGGAGAATTGCATTATGACATTGCTTCAGCATTAATTAAATCGATAAGAGGATCTGATCCCAATGGCGCATTATATTGGTTAGCGCGAATGATTCAAGGAGGTGAATCGCCTCGTTTTATTGCGAGAAGGCTAGTTATTTCCGCTGCTGAGGATATCGGCCTAGCCAATCCCAACGCACTTCTCATCGCTCAGACTGCAGCCCAAGCTGTTGAATTTATCGGCTTCCCTGAATCACGCATTATTCTTTCTGAAGCAACTATTTATTTGGCTTGTTCTGCTAAATCAAACTCTGCATATACAGCAATTGATGAAGCCATAGCTTTAGTACAAAATACTGGAGATCTAGCTGTGCCCTTACATCTCAGAAACGCACCAATTAGATTAATGAAAAATTTAGATTATGGCAGAGACTATCAATATGCGCATCAATTTAAAAATAACTTTATTGAGCAAGAATATTTACCAAAAGAAATTTCTAATACAACATTGTACAAACCTTCAAATAATCCCAGTGAAGAAAAGATAAAAGAAAGCTTGATAGTGAACTGGAAAGACAAATATGGATATCGAGAATAAGACCTTAAACAAAAGCATTCAAATTTTCATTTATTTATTAATTTTGCTACAAATTCAAACAAATGCCAATTTCAAATACAGAAAATCTTAACTTAATTAAACAAAGTGCAAAAGACTTTGCAGAAACCTATATCAGACCCAATGTCATGATATGGGATGAGAGTCAAGAATTTCCAATGGACATGATGCACAAAATGGGAGAACATGGCTTCCTAGGTGTATTGGTTCCTGAACAATATGGTGGAGCAGGTCTCGGCTATCAAGAATATATTACAGTTATAGATGAAATATCCAAAGTTTGTGGTTCGATAGGTCTTTCTGTTGCAGCACATAATTCATTATGTACAGGTCATATCATGACTTTTGGAAATGAAGCACAGAAACAAAAATATCTTCCGCTTCTAGCCTCTGGAAAATGGATTGGAGCATGGGGTTTGACTGAAGCAAATACGGGCTCTGATGCAATAAGAATGCAGTGTGTGGCTCAAAAAGATGGCGATGAATGGGTCATTAATGGAACTAAAAACTGGATCACTCATGGAAAATCTGGACATGTTGCAGTATTGATTGCTAGAACTGGTGAATTACTTGACAGCAAAGGCATGACGGCTTTTATAATAGAAAGAGGGACAAAAGGCTTTTCCGCTGGTAAAAAAGAAAATAAACTTGGTATGAGAGCTTCTGAAACAGCTGAAATGGTATTCAATGATTGTAGGATTCCAAAGGAAAATGTTCTTGGAAATGTTGGTGATGGCTTCATTCAAGCAATGAAAATTCTTGATGGTGGTAGGATCAGTATAGCTGCATTATCTCTTGGTATCGCTAGAGGTGCCTATGAAGCTGCTGTAAAATATGCAAAAGAGAGACATCAATTTGGACAAGCCATTGCTAATTTTCAAGGAATCAGTTTCAAACTTGCAGATATGGCAACAAAAATTGAAGCAGCTGAATTATTGATTCGTCAAGCTGGAAAAATGAAGAACAATCACCAAAAAATGACAAAAGAAGCGGCTATGGCAAAATACTATGCCTCTGAAATTTGCGTTCAAGTAGCAACAGATGCAGTTCAAATTTTTGGAGGATATGGCTATACCAAAGATTATCCTGTAGAAAAATTTTATCGCGATTCAAAGCTTTGTACCATAGGCGAAGGAACTTCAGAAATTCAAAAACTTGTCATTTCTCGTGAAGCTTTAAAAGAATAAATTATTTAATATAATTGTTGAATATTAATTCTTCAATTATAAAAAACCAATTATTGAAAATTAAAATCATTTTTTTTTGTTTATTAAGTGTTTCTAGTGTTTTTAGTCAGACATTGAGTGGAATTATAAAGGATGATACAGGACTAAATTTAGAAGGAGTCTCAGTTTTTTTCTTAAACACAAATATCGGAACAGCAACTGATCAAAATGGAGCTTTTGTCTTATTCAGAAAAAATAAAGAACAAAAATTAGTTGTTTCGTATACTGGATTTAAAACAGACACTTTAAATATCCCTCTAGAACAGAATTTCATAAAGCTATCATTGAATAGCGGACAAAAATTAAATGAAGTTACAGTTAATGCAAAACGACAATCAAATAGTTTTTCATTACTGAATCCATTAAATGTAGAATCCATCACTAGCCAAGAATTTAAAAAAGCAGCGTGTTGTAGTTTGTCAGAAAGTTTTCAAACGGGAAATACCATTGATGTGAGTTATAATAATGCAGTGACGGGATCGAAAGAAATTATATTCTTAGGATTACGTGGTATTTATACTCAGTTATTACTTGAGAATTTCAGATTCTTCAATGGCATCCTCACTTCACAAGGATTCGACTTTATTCCTGGAACTTGGTTAGACAATATCAATATTTTAAAAGGTGCGTCAACATCAATATATGGCCCTCAAAGTATGACTGGGGCTATAAATGTAGGTTTAAAAAAACCTGATAAAGACCACAGAATGTACAGCAATGCCTTTCTTGATTATCATGGACGACTAGAACTCAATCAACATTTCAACAAGTCATGGTCTGCTGCAAGACATTCTGGTATATATGCTCATTATTCTAATCATCAAGGTTTCAGAGATCACAATAATGATGGATTTAAGGATGATGCAAGAGCTCAGAAATTTGCCCTACTCCAGCGCAACACTTTGTTCGGCAGAAAAATGGAAGGACAAATTAATTTTTATGGATTATATGAGGACAAAAATGGGGGTCAACTAAAAAATGTTGGAAATTATAATTTCAACCAAAAGACATCCCATATTCAAGCATTTGGAAATCTAGGTTATGTTGGATTTGCAAATCCTGATCGCAATAGTGGCTCGATCTGGGAATTATCTCTATCAAATATTGATGCCTATTATGGCACTGAATTGAATCCATTCAAGGCAAAGGAATTCCGTTTTCTAGGACAGGTTTTTTACTCTGAAATATTTGCAGAAGGAAAGCACAAAATAAATATTGGACCAAATGTAAATGTAAATATTGCTGAGGAAAATTATATTACTGACAAAAGAACTTACAAAGAGATCACTCCTTCCTTGTTTTTCGACTATGATTATGCAATTGGAAAAATAGAGAATACAGATTTAAAAAACTTCATATCACTTTAAGTCAAAGACTAGATTATGTAAAATCAAGTAAACTGTATTATATCCCTCGATTAAGTACCAGATTTAATTTTGATAAATCATGGACACTGCGATCTTCAGTGGGATTAGGATATAGACATCCGCGCGTATACTCAGATAATTTGAATTTATTTTTTGTAAATTATGAAAAAGTATTTTCCAATGTGCCAGATATTGAAACTTCGATTAATTATGGAATCAATCTTGTAGGGAAACCTTTAATAAATAATAAGGAACTCAATTTTAATCTTGATTTTTATATCACAGAATTCAATAATCAATTGGTCACAGATCTTGAACAGATAGATCAAAATTTTAATATTCTAAAATACTATAATGTCGTAGGCAATTCAAACACCAAGAGTCTTGGAATCACGGTCTCCTACCCTATTATTTATGGAATCAGTGCCAAAATTGGTATGAAATATACCGATAATATTACAGGATACGAGCATGGAAATAAACAGACACCATTTATAGCAAAGTGGCGAGAAATGACTTCTTTAGATTATGAATCCAATAACAAAAAATGGACTGCGAATTTGACTGGTCAATGGATAGGTAAAATGAGAATCCCTCAAAAAGTAAATGAAACTGAATCAACTTATTCTAAAGAATATTTTCTTCTTCAGTCGACAGTCAATTATATCCTACCAAAAATTGAGTTCTATATTGGATGTGAGAATATAACGAATTACACCCAACATCATGCAATATTATCAGCGGATGCACCTTTTAGCAGGACCTTTAATGCCACTGAAATATATGCTCCAATAAATGGTATAAAGCCTTTCATTGGATTTAGATATAAGTTCAAATAAAACAACTTGATTTAGAGGATTGTTAAAAGCCTAGTTTTTTATTCTTATCTGCAATACTTTGACTCATATTCTGCTTATATTCCACTAATTTTTGAGCTAAGGATTGATCTTGCAATGCTAAAATTTGTATTGCCAATATCCCAGCATTCTTAGCAGCATTCAGTGCAACAGTTGCCACTGGCACGCCATTCGGCATCTGTAAAATAGAAAGAACAGAGTCCCACCCATCAATGGAGTTTGAAGATTTAATCGGCACACCAATCACTGGTAAGGTGGTAATAGAAGCAACCATCCCTGGTAGATGTGCGGCTCCTCCTGCTCCTGCAATAATTACTGACAGTCCTCTATCTTTAGCAGTCCTAGCATAGTCAAACATGAGTTCTGGAGTCCTATGAGCAGAAACAATCTTAATTTCATAAGGCACATTAAATTCCTCCATGATATTTTTTGCATCATTCATTATATTTAAATCAGAATCCGATCCCATGATAATCCCTACTCTATAGTCCATAATTTTACTTCATTTTTATTTATTAAAATTTATCTATTTTGAAACAACTTTCAATGTCTTTTTCACAAATTCAGCTTTTTCGATACATTCTGAAAGGTCTTTACCAACGATGGTAGCATGACCCATTTTCCTAAACGGTTTGGTGATTGATTTTCCATAAAGATGGATATAGATTCCGTTTTGCTCAAGGCATTCTGAAATACCATTATAAATAACTTCTCCGCTATAATTTTCTTCACCAAGTAGATTTATCATAATTGCCATTTTATCAAAATTTGTATTTCCTAATGGCAATCCTAAGATGGATCGTATATGATTTTCGAATTGGCTTACAGCGCCATTATCCAATGTTTGATGACCACTGTTATGGGGGCGCGGCGCTAATTCATTTACCCAAATCTCACCATCATGATTGTAAAACATCTCCACAGCGAGCAGTCCAACTATGCCCAATTCAGAAGCGATTTTCAATGCTAGAGCTCTACATTTTTGGTCCACTTCTTCAGGAATTTGAGCTGGGCAAACTAAATATTCCACCAAGTTTGCAGTAGGATGAAAATCCATACTCACACTCGGATAGCACTTTATTTCGTCATTGGAAGACCTCACCACAATAACACTTACTTCAGTTATAATTTCAGCTTTCTTTTCAAAAAAAGAATCTTCCTTAAATAAATTATTCAATTCAGATTCATCATTCAACACTTGTACTCCTTTCCCATCATAACCTCCTTTATTTAATTTTTGGACAAGCGGGAATTTTAGCTCTGATGCTTCAAATGACTCTCGAAATTCTTGATTTTTGCATAATGTAAAATAAGGTGCTGATGGAATATTATGCTCAGTGAAGAATTTCTTTTGATTCGTTTTATCTTGAATAAATCTAATCAGCTTGGGTTGAGGATAAACTTTAACACCTTCTTTTTCCAGATGCAATAGCGCTTCAATATTTACACTCTCTATTTCTATTGTAATGATATCTTTATCTTTTCCCCACTGATATACGGTATCATAATCTCTAAAATCCCCACATGTAAAATTTGGACTCATTGTACTACAAGAGGCTTGGCTATCTGGATCTAAAAAATGCAAATTCAAATCCCATTTTGAGACTTCTTGCGCCATCATTTTGCCAAGTTGCCCTCCGCCTAATACACCAATTTTAATTTTTAAAGGATTAAAGCCCATATTCTTAAGAAATCACAAATGTCGGGAGCTTTAGTTAAGAAATAGTATTTTTTTCTATAAGTTTGAGCATGAATAAGCGGATTCTTTTAAAAAATGCAAAAATAGTTAATGAAGGAAGTGTTTTCGAAGGTGATTTACTCATTATAAATGAAAGAATTGAAAAAATTTCTGCAACTATTTCAGATAACAATGCCCAAATTATTGATTGTAAAGGCCATTATTTAATTCCTGGATGTATAGATGATCAGGTTCATTTCAGAGAACCTGGCTTGACACATAAGGCGACTATTCATTCTGAATCTAGAGCTGCGGTAGCAGGTGGAATTACTGCATTTATGGAAATGCCAAATACCAAACCAGCAGCATTGACTTCTGCACTTCTAGAGGAAAAATACAATATTGCAGCAAAAACTTCAATAGCAAATTATTCATTCTTTATGGGAACATCAAATGATAATTATGATGATCTTATGAGAATAGATTATAGTAAAGTTTGTGGGCTTAAAATTTTTATGGGATCTTCCACTGGCAATTTGCTTGTGGACAATCAATCCACTTTAGAGAAGATTTTTTCCAACTTCCCCAAGCTAATCGCTACACATTGTGAAGATGAACAAACAATATTAGATAATATTGAAGCCTATAAAAAAATTGATGGCATTGATGCAAGCTATCACCCTAAGATCAGAAGCAGAGAAGCTTGCTACAAGTCTTCTTCCTTTGCAGTCAATTTAGCTAAAAAAAATAATACAAGGCTACATATACTCCACATCAGCACAAAAGAAGAATTGGCGCTATTTCAAAACAACATTGCATTACAAGAAAAAAAAATAACAGCCGAAGCTTGTGTTCACCATTTATATTTTAATGATTCAGATTATCAAACTTTAGGAAATAAGATAAAATGTAATCCAGCTATCAAATCAGCAGATGACGCATACCTTATTGCTCAAGCAGTATCCAATAATTATATTGATGTTATTGCGACAGATCATGCCCCTCATACCATTGAAGAAAAAAATCAAAGTTATTGGGATGCTCCTTCAGGATTGCCATTAGTACAACACTCAATATTAATCATGAATACATTAGCCCAAAAATACAATTGGACTATTGAATTCCTTGTAGAAAAAATGTGTCACAATCCTGCAATTTGTTTTAAAATAAAAGACAGAGGATTCATTAGAGAAGGATATTATGCAGATCTTGTCTTATTTGAGCCAAATTCTAAAAATATAATTAAATCTCATGAGCTACTCTATCAATGTGCTTGGAGTCCGCTAGAAAACAAAGCGATCCTAGGAAATGTAGAATTAACTTTTGTCAATGGCAAATGTGTGTATGATGCTGGTAAAATAATTGAAGGAAGTATTGGCAGTCGATTAGAATTCCACAATTAAAGTCTTTTATTTATTTTTACAATAAAAGAACAAAATTTAATGATCTCTGGTTAAAACATCAAATTATATCTCAGTTTCATTGAACAAAAACTACGAATATTCATTGCTTAGTTCATGAATTTTCGAAGATTCATGGACTAATTTAAAGTAGAGAAAAAATGAAACAAATTACTGTAATTGGAGCTGGTACGATGGGAAATGGTATCGCACATGTATTTGCTCAGTCTGGATTTAATGTGATCCTAAGCGATATCAGTGCTTCAGCATTAGAAAAAGCTATCATGACGATATCCAAAAATCTGGATCGAATGATAGAGAAGCAAAAGATCACTACCGATGATAAAGTCAATACTTTAAACAGAATCGTATCACAAACTGACTTAGTTTCAGCAGTAAAAAATGCAAATTTAATCGTAGAAGCTGCCACAGAAAATGAAGCTTTAAAATTAAAGATATTTCAAGATATAGATCTTCATGCGCCTAAGGATTGTATTCTTGCCACTAATACTTCTTCCATATCTATCACGAAAATTGCAGCAGCTACTTCTAGACCCGATAAAGTCATCGGTATGCACTTCATGAATCCTGTTCCAGTAATGAAATTGGTGGAAGTCATTCGTGGATACAGTACAAGCGATGAAGTTTGTAGCAAGATCCTTGACCTGTCTACGCAATTGGGTAAAATAGCTGTTGAAGTCAATGATTATCCAGGCTTTGTAGCAAATAGAATTCTGATGCCTATGATCAATGAAGCAATCTATACCCTATACGAAGGTGTTGCTGGTGTCCAAGAAATTGATACCGTGATGAAACTAGGAATGTCACATCCAATGGGGCCACTGCAACTTGCAGATTTCATTGGATTGGATGTTTGTTTGGCTATCATGAGAGTCATTCATGATGGATTTGGCAATCCAAAATATGCGCCTTGTCCATTACTTGTAAACATGGTTGCAGCAGGCAAGAAAGGTGTTAAATCCGGAATGGGATTTTATAAATATGATGGTACATCTAAAGAACTTATCGTAGCAGACAATTTCAATAAGAATAAAGCATGTTTAGTAGGTTAAAATCAATATTTTTCTTCAAGTGTCCTAATTGTAATGAAGGAAATTTATTTCCAAATAATAATTTTTTTGATTTTAAATTTCAAGTCAATAAGTCTTGTTCTCAATGCAATGAAGATTTTGTAAGAGAGCCTGGCTTTTACTATGGGGCTATGTTTTTATCCTACATCATTTCCGCATTTTTTTCATTGAGTATTTGTGGGATTTGCATTATTGTTTTGGGAATAGAATGGAAAATGTCAATTTTTATTCTTTGCTGCATTCTAGCGCTTCTATTTGTGTTTTTATTTCGTTTTTCTAGATCTTTATGGATTCACATCATGGTCAAACCAAAAATAAAATAAGCGAATCATATTGATTGCACTTTAAGCTATGATTTTCTCAATTTTGTTTTGAATATGTAAATACATTGTTATTAAAACAATAGCGAAGCATTTTCAAGCCCAATCCGCATAACATATTTAAGAAATATTTTATATTTTTGCAGCCATATTAAGAAACAATGGCCCATACTTCTATTGCTACAGCAAAAAAATTAGGTTTAAGTGAAGCGGAATTTGAAAAAATTTGTACTTATCTAGGTAGAATTTCAAATTTGACTGAACTTTCGATATATTCAGTGATGTGGTAAGAACATTGCTCCTATAAAAAGTCAATAATTTATCTCAAGAAACTTCCACGTAAAAGCAAAAGTCTACTCGTTCAAGCTGGAGAACAGAATGCTGGGTTAATAGACATTGGCGATGGATTGGCATGTGCGTTTAAAATAGAATCACATAATCACCCTTCTGCTATCGAACCTTATCAAGGTGCCGCTACTGGTGTTGGTGGTATTCATAGAGATATATTCACGATGGGAGCGAGACCAATTGCTGCATTGAATTCTTTGAGATTTGGAAATATCAATCTAGACCATACCAAATTTTTAATGAAAGGTGTCGTAAAGGGCATTGGCAATTATGGAAATGCATTCGGTGTCCCTACAGTTGGTGGCGAGGTATATTTTAATGATTGTTACAATCAGAATATATTGGTCAATGCAATGTCAGCAGGTATAGTAAAAGTCGGTGAGACAGTGTCTGCATGTGCAGATGGACCTGGCAATCCAGTGTTTATCGTAGGCTCTGCCACTGGTAAAGATGGCATTCATGGAGCTACTTTTGCTTCTGCTGATCTGACAGAGAACTCTGCTGAAGACCTTCCTGCAGTTCAAGTAGGAGACCCATTTCAAGAAAAATTACTCCTAGAAGCCAGCTTAGAAGCAATCCAGACTGGTCAAGTCGTTGGAATGCAAGATATGGGCGCTGCTGGGATCACTTGTTCCACCTCCGAGATGAGTGCAAAGTCAAAGACAGGAATGGTAATCTGGCTAGACAAAGTCCCTACAAGACAAAAAAACATGCTTTCTTGGGAAATATTACTCTCAGAGAGTCAAGAAAGAATGCTCATCGTCTGTAAAAAAGGAGGTGAAGCAGAACTCTTAAAAGTGTTTGAAAAATGGGATCTTGAATGTGTCCAGATCGGTGAAGTAACAGATACAGGAAGAATAGAATACTATATGAATGGCACACTTGAAGCTGATGTCCCTGCGGATTCGCTTGTCCTTGGAGGCGGCGCTCCAGTCTATCAAAGGGAATATAGTACCCCAAAATATTTTGCCGAAATAGAAGCCTTTAATCCCGATTTAATCAATGAGCCTAAGGATTTGATCAGCATTGCAAAAAAATTGACTTCAAATCCAAATATTGCCTCTAAAAAATGGATTTATGAGCAATATGACAAAATGGTCAGAACTGGAACGATGACTTCTGTCAAAGAATCTGATGCGGCTATTGTAAGAGTCAAAGGTACAAACAAAGCCCTTGCACTGACTGTCGATTGTAACTCTGCTTACGTTTATTTGGATCCTTACAAAGGCGGCATGATAGCTGTCGCTGAAGCAGCTAGAAATATCACATGTTCTGGTGGTATACCTGTTGCGATAACCAATTGTTTGAACTTTGGAAATCCTCACAATCCTGAAGTGTACTATCAATTCGTCCATGCTCTAAAAGGAATGGGAGATGCATGTTTACAATTTGAAACTCCAGTCACAGGAGGCAATGTTAGTTTCTACAATCAAAGCGTGTTAAAAGATAAAACAGAACCCGTATTCCCTACTCCAACGATTGGTATGTTGGGCATACTGGATGATGTCAACACATTCACAAGTCTTGATTTTAAAAATGAAGGTGATTTAATATTTCTATTAGGAGTACAAAATAATGAAATCACTTATTCAGAATATCTCTCGACCATACATCAAATCAAGCATGCTCCGGCGCCTTATTTTGATTTAAAGTCTGAGTGGGAATTACAATCTACTGTTCAAAAAATAATCAGAAATAAGGCAATTGAATCGGCTCATGACATTTCAGAAGGTGGCTTATTTATCTCTATTCTTGAATCCGCTTTTGCATCGCAAAAAGGATTTAATATCACCATTCCTTCCGATGTGCGAAAAGATATTTTTCTGTTTGGTGAAGCACAAGGACGAGTCATTGTAAGCGTTTCCCCTTTTAAAAAACAAAGCTTTCTATCACTAATTGAGCAAGATGGGATTCCTTATTTAGAATTGGGAGTGGTAGGTGGAACTGAACTTTATGTTGACAAAACTTGTTATGGCAGCATTATAGAATATCAAAAAATTTATTTAGAATCAATACAAACTTCAATCGATGAATAATTTTAAATTTGACAAATTTATTTTAATCATATTGACAATAGCCTCAATATGTTTTTCTTCATGTAATAGCGGTCCTGGAATCAAAGGCAATATCAGTGATGGTGGCAGCTCTCCAATTACTTTAGAGAGAATAGGATTGGACAATAATGCAACTGTTATTGATCAACAAGAAATGAAAAATGGTGCATTCAGCTTCAACTTTAAAGAGCAGCCTAAAGCTGGATTATATCGCATCAAATTTGCGCAGCAAAATATCATCATTCTTCTAGATGGGACTGAAAAAAATGTTGAGCTAAGTGGAAATCTAGCTAGCCTTCAAAATGCAAGTTATGTCGTAAAAGGATCAGCGCCCACTGAAGAGATGTTAAGTTCTTTTCAGAAATTCACTTCTGGCGGCCAACCCAATATGGATGACATCAAAAGTACCATCACCAATGCAAAAAGTCCATTGGCAGCTTCATTACTTGCTGTTCAATTGCTTGGATTTAGACCAGAATTCCTTGGCATGCATAGAGACGTTGCAGCAAGGCTTAAATCATCATACCCTGACTCAGAATTGACTAAATCTTATGAGTCATTCATTGTTCAAACTGAACAAGCACAAAAACAACAACAAGCTGAAGAAGTCATACAAGTAGGAATGGATGCACCAGAAATTAATCTGCCTTCTCCAAAAGGTAAATCATTTAGTTTGGCATCATTAAAAGGCAAGGTTGTATTAATAGATTTCTGGGCTTCTTGGTGTGGCCCATGCCGAAGGGCAAATCCACATGTGGTAGAAATATATCATAAATATAAATCTAAAGGATTTACTGTATATAGTGTCTCTTTAGATGGTGTTGATTCAAGAACTAAAGCACAAATAGGTGATCCTGCTCAAATTAAAACATTTGAGGATCAAGCAAAAGAAGCGTGGATTCAAGCAATAGAAAAAGATAAACTAGCATGGGAAACACATGTTTCAGATCTTAAAAAATGGGAATGCGAACCGGCAGCAGCTTATGGCGTAAGAAGTATTCCTAAGACATTCTTATTGGATAAAAATGGTAAAATTGCTGCCATTAATCCTAGCATGAATTTGGAGGAAGAAGTAAAAAAGCTTTTATAATAAAATAATTCAAGCAATATAAAAAGCCTGACATCACAGTCAGGCTTTTCTATTTAAATTTTGCCATGACTATGAGTAAATTTTTAATTCAAAACAGAATTTAAAAAAACATGAAATTCGGCTTCACTTGATGTTCCATCTTTCCTCTGTACAACTTCCCCTTTAGAATTAATGATCAAAAAACAAGGGTATGAAAACACATCATATATCGTTCTGATATTTGCACCTTGAGCTGTCTCACCGTCGATACTCCAATATATAAACTTATCCAATAAAAGGGCTGTCGATTCAGTGGACAAAACTTGAGCCTCCATATTTCTGCAAGGAATACACCAATCTGCATGAAAATTAATTAAAATAGGTCGCTGCAGAGAATCAGATAAAGACATGGCGAACATGAGACTAGGTTTTCGTGGCGTCCTCTCAGAATAAATAGTCTCCTCATCGACACATATTTCTGAGTCCACTTCATGAGTTTTTACAACTTCATTAGCATTATTCATTTTCTTAGCACAGGAACTCATTATCAAAATGGTCAACAAACTAATTAATCTTAGATTTTTCAAATCAATCCTCTTCAAATTATTTATAGAAACTCATTTAAGCTAATAAAATTGCATCTTGGAAACGTTTTTTTAATCAAATATATTCAAATAAGCATCTTCTGCAATTTATCGAACAAAAGCTTCAAATTTAATGCCATAAAAAACTTCAAGGGTTAAATGTACTCCAAGTCCAATCAAGGCTGTTATCTATAAATGCTGCCTAAATAAAAAAATCGTTATCCCTGTTTCAAAATTCCAAAAAACAAAATATAAGGAATATCACTTGCAGCTTGCATACATTTTAACCCACTCACGAAATTGACTAAAGCTAGGTCCGTTGATCATTTTAACTTTTTCTAGTGCTTCTATTACCTTCGGACAATCTTCAAATAATAATTTAACTTTTCTCCTCCATGTAATATCATTTGCGGAAACACTTATAGATTTGTCCATACCTACTTTAAAAAAAGCAGCTACTTCTCTTTTATCTTCGACTACATTGATTTGATCGTGCACTCTATACATTTTTATTTGCGGCGTCTCTTCTACCAACTCCATAAATGTAGGTTCTAATCGAGCGCCTAAAGCGCCCGATTTATAATCTTTATGATGATATTTTTCTCATTAAATTTTATAGATTTGCATTGAGTTGGTTTTATCGGCTTACTTTTGGGTTTTCCATTTTCGATATTATAAAAGCCGATATTTTGAAGACTGCCAACATAGGCAACATCATCATCATTAGATGTAGCTATGACATAATATCCTTTATATTCTATATCCTTGATGTCAACATAGGTTCCCGGCACTACCCTATCTGTTGGGGTCCATTTAAGCTTTTCAATATTTACTTCAGGTGGAGTTGCATTAGACGTTGCATTTGAACTATTATTCTCTACATCATTTTGTTTTTCATCTCCAATACCTGAATCTGGAACTTTGGAAAGGTCGCGAACCATGTATAAATTATTTGCATTAATTGCCTTCATTGCTTTCCTTATTTCATCATTTGACATCAATCTTGCACTATCCCAATATCCTTTTCCGCCAATTGCTTCCAATTCTTTTAGCTTTTTCTCATAGAGATCAAATTGATTGGAATAAAAATATCCTTGTATCAAATTTATCAAACTATATTTCTTCAATTCAAATTGATGTTTATCATCAGTCTTTGACTTAGCAACTATCTGCTCAAAATAATCAAAACTTGGCTGTAGTGCTTTCTTCAATTCTTCTGGATCTGAGCCCGGACTAATAGACTCAAATTTTGTCTCAAGGAGCTTCATATGCTTATCATATTCTGCATATTCAGGATGTGCCTTTGAATCCAATCTGTACATGGTCACGTGTTCAGTGATTTGTGAAATACCATAAGTAGTATTAAGATCTTTATTGATTTCTCCAAATACATTATCTAAATGTCGCTGAACTTCGTTATTTAAAATACTCGACCAATTGTCCTTTAAAAAATTAGCTAATTCAGATGAATTGCTATACTCTGCCGATTTCCATGTTGATTTAAAATTAGAGGAAGGGAAAGGATAACTATGTATTACTACCTGATCAGGGTCTAGAAAACGAATCTCGATTGGAACATACAGGACAAGTAAATGATAATATTTAGTAATGGATTGTCCATCTTTTGCTTTGGTGGATTTTGTCTGCCTCTGATTGACTTCTTCTACAGTTGGTGACACGACCACATCAATTTTAAAATCTCCCTTGGCGCTCAGTTTTTTGAATCCTTGAAGGTTGATTCTACTCTTATAGTCATTCATATTTAATGAATGCGCTTTGAAAAAAACATTCTTCTCAGAAATAGTAACATTATAGGATTGGTGTTTAAAAAGCATAGGGCTTATAGGGAATGACGTTCGCTTTATGGCAATTACTTTTTTGTCTAAATCGACTTTTTGAGCATAGATTGTCAAAGCTGAAATAAGAAATAAAAACAATGTAATTCTAAAGTTCATATTATATTTTTTAAACATTCTTTAAACCAAAATTTCATAGATCAAATCCATAAAATAATAGGCTGATTGCAAAGTTAAAATTATATTATAAATGAAGTCGGATTTTACACAATATATTCCCTTTTGTCAGATGAAAAGCAGTACTTCTTTCCTAATGATTAAAATAATTATTATAAAGTGAAATTTCAACTTTAATTTGTCTTAATACTGATCTAATAATTGGTCTTGGAAGCGTTGCAGAAGAATGAAACCAATTGTTGTATATCTACCGTCATTGTGTTTGTAAAATGAATGGCTGCATTTAGTTCGAAGTTTTGCAAATCCAAGAGACAAAAGAAATAATTCTAGTTAATATGCATCTATCAATTTTAATCTGCTCATCAGCTAACTTGTAGGATCGAAGTTCCAACAAAATGCGAAACAGCTTCTTCAACTTCCTCAAGGCTTAACTCATCTAACACCAAAGACAATACTTCAGAAAGGTTTTTATTTAATTCATCTATATTTGAAGCATAAGACTGGACCGAAGGAAGTGTGGGGATATATCCATAATACATTTTTGATTCCGCATCGTACTCAATGTGTGCAGTAAATTGATATTTTTGAAGTAACTTATCCATAAAAACAATTTAAATGTAAATATAATAAAAAATTAGCCTATAAACAATCTAAGAATCCATTATCGTATCATCATTTGATTTTTTTGACTGCTTACTTTTGGGCTATAAATTTCTATAGGATGATTATCTTGTTGCCAGAATTGAAAATTTAAATAATTAGAATTTTTCTCTCCAGCTTCTGCAAAAATGTTTAGCATCCATTCTTTTCTACTTTCTTTTGGATTAGTAGTAATACCAAATGAACATGATTCGTCATCAGACACCAAGCATGTAAAATAAGTCCTTTTTTATTGATGCAATATCTAAGGCTACCAACAAAGATTTCTTTGTATTCTATCCTAGTAAAAACATCCACCCACCCAACAGTGCAAAACTGATAAAATAAATTCCTTCAGGATCTAGAAATTTGTATTTTGTGCTCATAAGATAAAAATATTACTTGTATTTTATATTTCAAAATTTAGCTTAGGAATAATTATTTTTTATGGTACTTCTTGTTTTAGTTGCTTCAGCACAAGTCTAAGACTTAAGCTAGCAGGGGAACATCCGTCTTTACTTCTGATTATTATTCCGATTATAAATTCATTAGCAGAACTTATTGTATTAGTTTCATCAGCACAAGTCCTAAGACTTGAGCTAGCATGGGACTGGACTCAATACTAGATAAATATCTTAGACCTATTACACCTACCTGTACAAAATATTTATATTTTCAAAAAATTTAGTTAGCCTTTAAAACTACTACAAGAAATAAAACAACAGATAATATAACATATATCAGTAAAATATATTTACTCAATGGATTATTCTTAATGCACTCACCCGTTAGAACAATTTCATCTTCTGAAAATATTTTTTTGAATATAAATAATAGTATTGATAACGCAATAATAGATACAATATATTTCACCATTCGACTAATAGTAGGCAACTTTATAAAATCGTTACTCCAGTAATTATAAATTGAAAAAATAGTTGCAAAATTTATAAATAATAGCAGAAGCACTGCCAATATAGCACTTTCATACGCTATCATTTTGGTACTTCCCTTGTTATAATAATTGTAAAAAGTACACAATACTTTCAATATTAGTGTCTTCATAACTCTACTTCTTACGTATTTTATCTACCGAATTTCCAATGGAATTATATAATGCATCAGTCGCTCCAGTTACGTCCAATATTCCGATAACTGCACCAGTAAGTGGATTTACTCTAGCAAATGCAAGAGCTATATTCATTGTAGCTTTAATGGCATTTGCAGTTGTAGGATTTTCATAAAATTCCATTGAAGAAGTTATAGCACTTGTAGCTCCAAGTAATTTACCAGCTATTTTAGTATACTTAAGGTAATTCTCTCCAGACTTTCCTAAGCTTCCAATTTTTTGTGTTTGTTCAATTAATCCTTCCTTGAGATCAGAACCAGCGCCAAAAGCATCTGCTATCCCTCCTACGGAATTAATTGTCATTAATCTATCTGTTTTATCAGAGTATTCATAATATTGATCATTATTATAAACACTTACATCAGGTTTAAATGCGACAACCCCTTCATTATCATTGTGTTCATACTTATCTATATCTTCACCAAATATTTGGAAAGCGTATTCATTTTTATTCTTATTAAAATAAACATCCCCAACTCTATCTTTACCATACTTATCAACCGCTGACTCTTGAGCCTTTGTTGCTTCGCCTTCTTCGCCATACAATCCATGTTGATCTAAAAATCTGATTGGATTATTGTAAACATAGTTGTAAGCACTCTGGTTAGGTATTTCTTCCGCCATTGGATCCACACCATACCACAAAGAAATCTTAGCATCGTAATACCTAGCCCCGAAGTAGTGCAATCCAGTAAGGGCGTCTTGTTCCTTACCTGTGAAGGTATAACTGCTGCTGTATGATGCTGTGATCCTCTGGTCTGCCATGCTTTCTCCGAATGGCAAATATAACGAATTAATGAGCTAATTTGCAAATGTGCAAATATGCAAATTTTAAAACATTGTACACAGTTAGAAATAATAGACGCTTTGAAAATATTATCATCAAAGCATGAATTACTGCTTATTTGCAAACAAACTAAGTTACAATGTTGTCATTGGTTTATTAATTATAGCGGAAGTTACTAATTTAAGTAACTAATACTTTGGGGAATTTGCTACAATGTCTTAATTTTAAATATATTTACTTATGACTAATCAAGATATATTAATAGTATATCCAGCTTCTGAAGAACAAGTAGCTGTCGTTAGAGCTTTTCTAGAAGCGCGGAAAATAAAATTTGAGTATTCTAATGAGGAGAATTATAATTCAGAATTTGTAGCTAAAATAAAAAAGGCAAGACAAGATTATAATAATGGCAAAGGTAAAATATAAACTACGGAACAATTAAATTCATTATGGAAACAATTTTCTTACCTGATGCAGAAGCTGATTTGCAGTTATGGATATCAAGTGGGAATAAGACTATCCTGAAAAAATTTCTTAACTAATTTATATCTCGTAAGATTTCAGAATGTTTTCTGATTCTTTGCTTGAAAATATAAGATGAACATGATTCGTCATCAGACACCAAGCATTCAAAATAAGTCCTTTTTTATCGATGAAATATCTAAGGCTATCAACAAAGATTTCTTTGTATTCTATCCTAATAAAAACATCCACCCAACCAACAGTTGCCAAACTGACAAAATAAATTCCTTCAGGATCTAGAAAATTGTATTTTGTGCTCATAAGACAAAAATAATACTTGTATTTATATTTCAAAATTTAGCTTAGGAATATATATTTGTTATGGTACTTCTTGTTTTTGTTGCTTCAGCACAAGTCCAAGACTTGTGCTAGCTGTGAAACCAAACAGTAAACTTCTTTGATGTGTCTAGAAATAATTGGACATACAAACATTAAAAATACTGCAAAGTATAAAATATAAAATTGCTATTAATTTTGAATAAAATTTACTTTCAATAAGCAAAGGCTTTGATTAATGATTTTAATCCAATAATTATTTTTATAAAAATAATTCATTACAAATCCAATTATTAGAATAGCTGTTGAAAACAGATAAATTGTATCAATTTTTCCACAGTAAAATAAATTTTTTATAGCTAAAATAGGAAAAGTAATAATAAAGGCTGTAGCTGCACTTACACCCCATGAAGCAGTAAAATGTGGATCTAATTCTTTTAGCTTACTTGAATAAAATAAATAAGTTTGATAATAAATAATATCTAATAAATTCATTTTAAAAATATAAAAGTGATCTACTTGTAAGTAGAAATTAGGCCATCTCTCCCTCCAGGATCAACCTTTAAATATAAATTTCTATGATACCAATCCGTTCTTGTTATTGCACGACCTATTTCCCAACCTACACCAACTGCAGAGCCATATATTCCCCCAAATGTTGAATATGTATTTACAGTATTTTCAATCAAAAACCTTGATGCACCAATTTCTCCATTATCCCACTGATTATAAATATCATATGCTTGATAAGCTCCTAATGCTTTTCCTGAAAGATCTAAAGTATTGGACCAAAATTTTGCATGTTTCACTTTTCCACCAGTTGCCACATTTCCATTAAAGCTTTGTTTATATTCTTTCATTTTGTATAAACTAAACCAAGTTTTATCATTAAACAACTTAGTTTCACCAACATCACCAGCAAAACCAAGAATTGCCAATCCAAGCCCCTCTTGAGAATTTTTATTTTCATTTGAGTATAATTGATCGTCTAATATAGTCTGGAAAGTAGATTTCCCTGAAGGCTCATCTGGGTTATAACTTCCAACATACTTTCCTTCATTATCTGTCCATCTATACGCGCCAGAATCAGTAGTTCGATTAAAACATCCATATGAATCGCATCAAGCTGTCCCTTTAAAATCCTTTGGTGGATACTCTACTTCTTCTTCACTCATTCCAGTTGGATCAATTAATCTGATCGGATTATTAAATCCATATCGATAAGGATTCCAGTTAGGCATTTTCTCAGTCATTGGATCGGCACCATACCACAAAGAAACCCTAGTATCATAATACCTCGCCATGAAGTAGTGCAATCCAGTAAGGGCGTCTTGTTCCTTAGCGGTGAAGGTATATCTGCCGCTATATGATGCTGTGATCCTCTGGTCTGCCATGCTTATATACGTGATAAAATATAATGGTTAATCTACATTTTAATAAACTTATTAATGACTGTCCGATTTCCAATATTCATTTTTATTATATAAGTACCTAATTTTAGTTCAGATATATCAATGGGATCGTTGCTGGAAACGGTTTGACTTTTTACCACTTTCCCGTCAATATCAAATATCTCATATTTTAATAAACCCTCATGGTATGGTAAATACAAAATATCATTCGTTGGATTGGGAAACAACTCAGAAGTAGTATAATTATCGATATTTTTAGTTGAAGTAGGAAAACCGACCACTGTCTTTGCAACATTCGTCATAATTGGAAAATTGAAGTCAAAATAAATATTTGCTGCATTGCGAATTGTGTCCCCAATTTGTAAATCTGCCCTTGTATTAATTTTATATAAAACGTATCCTTTATTATTTAATGTATCAAATGGCAAATTTATATTTTCAAATATAAACTCTAGGATATTTGAATTTTTCATTCTTGACCATGACTTATGGCTAACATCCACAATCTCAACTGTATTCACATCAAAAATTTGAGGATCTAGTTCATGCTTAATTACAACGTTTTGTGCATTATATGTTCCTACATTTTCAAAACGACACAAATAATGCAAACTTTTTCCTACTTGTTCTATACGTATATAATCACCTTCTAAACATGTCAAATCATTCGGATCCAATGAGCCTACAGCGATACTATTTAATTCAAAGATGTTATTGGCCAAATTATCATCAATTTCATTGACATTAATTCTTGCAACAAATTTTAATATATCATCATTGTTTACTGGTGGATCATCCATTGGGCTATTACATATCAGTTTAAAAGAAATAGTCCGAGATTCAAATGGTGGTAAATTTGAAAAATGCCACAGTAATGTATTCGTAGATTGCATATCTGGAGGAGTGCTAGCTTTAATGAATTTAATAAGCTTTTCATCATATTCAAACAATATATCCCCATTCAACATTGCATTGCCAACATTGCTATAAACCAAACTAAATTCAATAGGAAAGCCTGGTCTTAAAGGATCTTTAGGAATAATAATTATTTTAGCATCTGGCTTAACCCCTATAGGCTTAAAACAAAAATCAGCTGCAATAGAATCGCTTATACCTGGAAATTTCACAGTCAAAGTGTCAGGAGTAATGCTATAATAATTGCTTAACTCAATCTGTGGCTTGATAGTATGTTCTCCTTCTGTTAAAAACAATCTGTAATTTCCCGTTTTACTAAAAATAAATTCGCCAGACTGACTAGCATTACTTACTTTGTACTTCACAAATGGAACAGCTGGATCATTGGCATTACAGTCGATACCATTAATACTATATTTTGTGTCACCACTTACAGTATAGACTTTTCCGCCACCATTAAAGCTACAGTACGAATTTACATTACAATCAGTCTTTCCTAAAGAAACTAAAATTGAATTGACTTGGTCTATATGATTATCTTCGCAGCAAATATATTTTAGAAAAGAATTTTGATCTAGTCTCAAAGTAGGCAGATTTTTTGCACCATTCTTTAAAAATAATGCATTTAATTTTGTTGCGTAGCAATTCAGATCAATCAAATCTTTAGAGTTTTCAATATTCAAAAATTCAATATTTGTGATAGAACAATGTAAAATTTTCAACTTGACTAATTTTGAAATTTCCAAAGCACTTAGTGGATTTATATTACAATAAAAATTGAGCAAATCAGCTTGCTCATTGAGATCTATAGAAGTTATTTGGTTATTTCCAATATTCAAATGGATTAGTTCTTTTAATTCACGTATATCAAGACTTGCTAATTTGTTTTCTGAACAGTCTAATGATTTTAATTTTTTTAAACTGGAAAGATTCAAATTATCAAGTTGATTGGCACTTATATTCATTGTGTCCAGTTGAGGTAAATCTTGCAATTCAATACTTTGCAGTTTATTGCGTTGCACATTGAGTGTTGTTAAATTTTTTAAATTGCCTACTTCTAATTTACTCAATTGATTGTGGGAACAATATGCAATAATCAAATCAGGTAAAAACCTTAAATTCAATGAATCCATTAGATTATTATAACAATATAGATATTTCAATTTGGGTGTATTTTTTAGATCTAAGGTGGCTAGAGAATTATTGATTAAATTTAGATTTTCCAGTAATGGTGATCCATTGAGATCTATGCTATTAATTTTATTCCTTTGACTCTCGAGTACCTTGAGCATACCCAATCCTCTCAGTTCTAATGAATCGAGCTCATTTTCACTGCAGTCTAAAAAATTCAAAAGACAAAACTCTTCAATGCCACGTAATGATTTAATATTTCTTGCCCTTAAAAATAGCTTTTCAACTTTAATGGCCTCACTTACTTGAATTTCACCATCATTATTGAAATCCGCATCAGAATCAGGATTAAAGTCATTGTTTGTGTCTACGCAAATACTTGACACTAATGCTTTTCTAAAATTTGAATCCTGAAAAACAATCTTATCATAAAAATTAGGGTAATCAACCAATACATCTACATCGTTCAAGTTAGTGTATTTGTCACTTTCAAAATATATTCTGCTTGATACTTTTAAAACATTGCCTACAGTAACTTTTGGTTTTGCCTTAATTTTAAACAAAATGTACCCTGAATCACTAGGCATCAAGTTTATATCCCACAAAGCGAATTCTATTACATATCCCCCTAAAACCTGCATTTGTGGTGCATGGCTAGTTGATAAGACCTGAAGTGAAGCTAGATTAAATAAATTAGTGTCAATCTGACTTTGAATAAAAATATTCGGTGTAACTGAAGAATTAGTATTTTTATACTTAATCATATAGTGTAAAAATTCACCAATCCTTTTGAATGGCAAAGTATTCCCCTGAAGACATTCTACAATGTTATTTGAACTATTATTCTGTGCAAATTGAATTAATACAAAATTTGTATCAAGGCTTGTTTCATCTTTTAAATTACTTTTTATTGTTGCATTAAATTTTAATGTATCCCCAATATTTACTGGTGGTGTTGCAGCAGGACTATTGCAATTCAAATTTATATCGAATTCTTTAGTTCCAAATGGCAATACATTAGAATAGCTCCAGATTACTTTTCCTCCTATGATAGCATCTGGACTTTGACTGGAACTAATAAATTGCATCCTAGTATTATCAAAATCAAAGGCCACTTCACCATTTGAAATTTTATTTCCTTTATTATGAATTAAAACTTTATACTTCACATTATTGTCAGGAATCAATGACTCTATTGGAACAATAGATACCTCCATGTCATTATAATCTCCTATTGCTGTAATGCAAAAATTGCGCTCTAGAATTCCGTTTGAACTTGTAAAATTGTAAGGATAAAATTCCGGATCAGTTTTAAACGCTATTTTGTTGCTAATATTAGAGTATAAATTACCGGAGACATTTTGCTTTCCAATTTCGTAGCGACCATTTTGTTGAGTAGTAAAATAGTATGGTGGAGGATCCGGCTGTGTGGCATCTTTTTGCAAAAAGCAGATAATTGGGAACTGTCGGATCATTGGCATCACAATTATTTTTATCAATATCATATCGCACTACTCCCATTATTTTATTGATATTCTGGTTAGTTTCCTTTGAACAATATGTATTTACTTCTATAAATTCTTCTACTCTGTTG
>JADJVN010000003.1 GCA_016710585.1 Saprospiraceae bacterium | reverse complement strand
TAATTAATTGAGTATCATATTTGAGCAATGCGTGAAACAGAAAACATAACCAAAAAGTTGCAACACTTACTTTTGCCTCAGTTTACCCTCATTATATTAAAAAGGTACAGTCCAAAGGAGAACGATAAAAGAATTACATCTGTTATCGAATGGCTTACAGGATTTAATGAAAATAAATTAAGTAAACTTATTGAAGAAAATGTAACATTTGAAAATTTCTTTGATCAAGCTAAATTAAATTTAATGCATATTTGATAAAAAGTGTAATTTGTGGCTACAAAATAGAAGAAATAGAAAATCCTTTGACTAAAAAAGTGAGGTATTTAGACAAACTAATAGATGAACTTGCAAAAGGGAAAGAAATGGAAACAATATTAAGAAAATAATTAAATATGGCTAAACAAATATTTATCAATTTGGCGGTAAAAGATGTTCAAAATCAATGAACTTTTATACTGCTTTAGGTTTTACCAACAATCCTCAGTTTTCAGATGAATCGGGTAAATGTATGGTGGAGTGAGCATATTTTTGTGATGCTCTTAAGTCACGAAAAATTTGCCAATTTTGTCACGAAACCTATTGCAGATACCAAATCACAGGTTGCAGGAATTTACTCCCATTATCATTAGAAAGTATTGATGAAGTGAATCAATTTATGTCTAATGGTCTTGAAGAAGGTGGTCGCGAACCTAATGAAATGAGGGATTATGGATTTATGCAGCAACGCACTCTCGAAGACTATCATGGACATACATGGGAAGTATTTTTTATGGATATGTCTAAGATACCAACTCAACATTAGGGAAGAATTAAAACAAAATGGCCCAATTAAATATTAGTCTATTTTTTTAGGAATTCTAACGTTTATTCTACTTTATGACACTAATACCACAATATCAAATTAATGAAAAATGGAAATTTTAATTATCGTAGCTCTAGTTTTACTCAATGGAATATTTTCAATGTCAGAAATGTCATTAGTTTCATCACGAAAGTTTAAGTTAGAAAAATGCAAAAGAAAGGCAGTTCAGGGGCTAAAACTGCTATAGAACTATCTGAAAATCCTACAAATTCCTGTCCACAGTTCAAATCGGAATTACTTTAATTGAATATTATTAGGAGTGTATAGTGGCGAGAATTTAACAAACAATGTTTCTGAATATTTGAAGCAATTTGAAATAATAAAACCATATTCACACAATATTGCCACTGGTATCATTGTAATTTTCGTTACTTATTTATCGATTGTCTTAAGGTGAGTTACTTCCAAAAAGATTGGGTATGACATTTCCTGAACCCATAGCTATCGTACTACCCAAACCAATGAAGATTCTATCAATGATAACTTCACCTTTTGTTTGGTTACTTACAACTACAAACGATATTTTGTTAAAAATAATGGGAATTAGAAAAACTACAGATAGTAAAATTTCAGAAGAAGAAATTAAATCAATAATTAAAGAAAGTGCTGAAGGTGGAGAAATACAAGATATTGAACATAATATAGTAGAACGTGTATTTGAATTAGGAGATAGAAAAGTAAATACGCTTTTTACCCATAGAAATGAAATTGTGTTTATTACAATTGATGATCCCTGGGAAACCATTAAAATGAAAATCAATCGTGAAAAACATTCTGCTTATCCTGTGTGCAAAACAAATAATTTAGATGATATAATTGGAATAGTATTGCTTAAAGATTTATTCACCCTTCTATTGATAAAGAATTTGATATCAAAGATTTTATAAAAGAACCCATTTATTTTAATGAAAGTACAAATGCTTACAAAGTACTTGAGTCATTCAAGAAAGAGAAATGCATTACGGGATTGTCGTGGGATGAATATGGGACTACACAAGGAATAGTTACTATGGATGATGTCGTGGATGCCTTTGGAGATGTCACTGAAAATGATCAAGATGAATATCAATTAATTCAAAGAGATGAAAATTCATGGTTAGTAGACGGACAATATTCAATAATTAATTTTCTTAAATACTTCGATATAGAGTTAAAAGAAAATTATCAATCAGAATTCACAACAGTAGCGGGATTAATTATTTACAGTAATAATACGCTACCAGAAATTGGACAAAAAATAAAATTAGATAATTATGAACTTGAAATTATTGACAAAGATGGACAACGAATTGATAAAATTTTAGTCACTAAAATATAATATTTATTACAATTTCAAATTATAATAATTCAACAAATTTCTACAAACGATTCTAATATTAAAACTAAGATGAAATTATATTCTTCATTCTGAAAATAAATTCATCTTTTTTCTTCGACTGACTTCGATCTCCGCTTTATTGCTCATTATAACTGTTCCCCCTTCTCCCTTTTTGTATTCCTTAACATGATTGATATTTATTAAATATGACCGATGAATTCTAATAAAATCATTTGAATCTAAAATAGATTCGTATTCAGAAAGCGTTTTTGAAGAAATAATTTTTTTTCCATTTTCAAGAACGAAAACTGTATATGAGCTATCAGCTTCACAATATAAAATTTCAGAAATAAAAACAACTGTAAATCCCTTAATATTAAAAATAGATTCAAGGTCACTAAGTCAATTATAATTCATTCCAATACGTTGACACATCACAAAGTAAAAGAACTTAATCAATGCATTGATCATATTTTTGTCTTTCTAAGCGAAAATACTAAAGACTATTGCTTTAATGATCTGATATGGTCTTTGAATATAAAATCGGACAGATTACATTTTATCATTTGTCATTCAAAACACTGTAAAATCCCTAGTGATACTTCAAAAATATTTAATGGTAATTTGCCAGAAAATGTGTACCACATCCAAAACTGTGCAACAGATTTCGCGAGAATAGAAAGAATCATTAATGGAAAATCAGTAGGATTAGTTTTAAGTGGTGGGGGGTGTAAAGGATTGGCTCATCTTGGGATTCTAAAGGCATTGGAGGAATATCAAATCCCTATTGATAGAATTTGTGGAACCAGCATAGGGGCAATTGTCGCCTTTCTTTGGTCCTATCACCGCAATAGTACAAATGCAATAAATCATGCCCGACTATTTTTCATGAACAATCCGACACCTTGGTGGGATCTGAGTATTATTCCAATATATTCTTTGTTCAAGGGTAAAAAAATAGATTCAATATTCAAAAGCCAATTAAGTGATCATCAAATAGAAGATCTTTGGATCCCTTTCTTTTGCAATTCAACTAACCTATCAAAACTTGAAGTCAAAATTCATGATCGTGGAAGCAGTGTCATTGCATTACGAGCTTCATTAGCAATCCCAGGGATTTTTCCTCCGGTTGTGGACGATGATAATATTCTAGTAGATGGTGGTGTCCTTAATAATTTGCCTGTAGATCTAATCTCAAGAAAAATGAAAGGAAATATTATTGCATCAAGAGTTGATAAATCAATTACTACAAAGAGATAAGCCTAAATTACCTAATATTATATCTACTTTATACCAATCTTCCATGGCGAATACTGATATGAACACTGAAAAAAATATCGGATTAATTGATTTATATTTTGAACCTCAAGTTTCAAAATATGGATTAATGCAATGGCTCGCATTTGATCAAATTATTCAAAATGGTTATGAGTATGCATGTCAAATACTATCAGAATTAGATGAAATATCAAATTATCAGGGATAAAAAGTCTTAACCGTAAATGAACACGTATTTCTACAAATTAAATTTTAAATAAAATTTCCCCATTGCATTTCCTGTTAATTCAATAAAATGTTTTTTATTTATTGATGGTCTAAATTACTGTCTCGGATGAACTAGAATTAAATTGACTTTGTTCCAATATAATTGGACTTACATATGTAATTATTAATCAAGAAAAGTTTATTTTAATTCCAAACACAATTATTATCTTTTTTTGCTGTTAAATTATAAATTATATTACAATACTTTTGAAATTTAATCTGATTAAAAGTAAAATTTATTATGGTGTTTGGTACAAAAATTTAAAATATGGACAAAAACGTTTATTGATTGGCTACAAAATTTATCTCCTTGGTTACTCACACGGAATTAAAATCACCATCATCATCATCGGTGCATTAATATTAAATAAAATTATACTTAAATTGATAAATCGAATTGTTCAATTTGCTGTAATTGTTGATGAACGCGCCTCAAAAGAAGCCGAGAAAAAAAGAGAAGATACACTAATTCGCATTTTTTCTTTGACCTCTAGTATTATTATTTTTCTGATAGCTTTTATAATGATTTTACAGGAAGTGAGTATCCCCGTTGTACCAATCTTAACTGGTGCTGGAATAGTAGGTCTGGCAGTTGGTTTTGGTGGCCAATATCTTATAAGGGATATTATTTCTGGCTTCTTTATAATTATGGAAAATCAATACCGCATCGGAGATGTAGTTAGCTTTGATGGAACTAATGGTTTGGTCGAAGATATCAGTTTAAGGATGACCACTTTAAGAGATCTAGACGGGATAGTTTATCATGTTCCACATGGAGAAATTAAAAAAGTTGCTAATCTTTCAAAACATTTTTCAAGAGTAAATTTAAATCTTGGAATTTCCTATAATGCCAAACTTGAAGAAGTGATTGAAGTAATCAATAGAGTAGGTATAGAATTATTTCAAGATCCAGCATGGAAAGAATTTATAATAAAACCACCTCAGTTCCTTAGGGTTGACGATTTTGCTGAATCTGCTTTAGTTATAAAAATCCTAGGAGAAACGCTTCCATTAAAGCAATGGGAAGTTACAGGTGAATTAAGGAAAAGAATAAAAATTAATTTTGACAAAGAGGGAATTGAGATTCCATTTCCACAAAGAGTTATTCATGTTGTTTAGATTGTCTAATGTGAATACATCAAAATAATATACCCAAATTTGCAAATAAAAAGTATCAGACTTTGCGCAAAGCTTCATTATATTTGTCGCAAATCTAAAATATATGGAACACAAGTTCAAAGTTCTATTTTATCTTTCTTTCATTGCGACGACATTATTTTGTCAATCTTTTCAAAGGTCATATAAACCAGAAGTAAGTATTTCAGAAATTGTATCTTCACATTCAAATTCCAGTTTGTTGCCTATTGCAGCTACAAGTTATTTTGTTTCTAATTTTATTACGCAAGACCTATTTAAAGAAAGTGGCCTGTTAATAAATGAAGTCAACACAAAATCAGAAATAATCAACTCCAAAGCATTGACCATTGAAGGACAAAAAATAGCTTGTCTAAAATCCATTCTTAATGGTACTGATTTATATTTATTGTGTACAGGATCTCAATTCGACTTTTCACCTCCAAATATTCATCTCATTAAATATGCCACCTCTACTCAAAATATTCAATGGTGCAAATCACTTACTGGAATCCTATCTATAGATCAAGGAGACCTATTAATTCATAATAATATCTTGACTTTGATTTGTTCATCTTATGGAGTCAGTTATCTCATCGATCTCGATATGAATGGCGAAATATTGAAATCCAAAAAAATATATTCTAATGATTCTTTAAAATCATGTAAGCTGTGGAAAGCAAGCATAAGCAATCAAAATAATTTAATTTTAGCAGGAACACATGACTTGGAAAATGAATTAAATAAAGACATTTCTCTAGTTAAATTAGATGAAAACAAAAATATCATTTCTTCAAAAAAAATTCAATTTTTCGATCAAAAATAAAACTACTCGATTTCGCCCTTGGAGAATTTTTCTAAAAACTAATAGTGTAAACATCCACCTTGCTGTTCAAGCCGTCGTAGGAAGATCTGACACAGGACCAATTTTAATTACTATGATTGATGATGACTTAAATCTACGAACATGGCGCAACTATTCTGCCGAAATGAATTTGGAAGATTTCAACATTTCCAATGGTAATTTCATATTAGCCGGTCAACGACCTGTGACAAATGGTTTAGAAGGATATGCTTCTGCTAGGATTAATGCTTCCAATGCAATTCCAGAAAAAAATACTGTATTGTCGTGGGATCGCTTCAAAAACTTCAGTATTGCATCTTCTGCTTCTTCGATATTTAATGCATCAAATAGAACCATGGTGCTCTTTGCAAAACCAAATAATGATGTAGAAAATATCGTGAGTATTGCCACATTTCATTTTCAAAATTATGGGTTCTGTGAAGACTCTTTTCGATTTAATGTAACGAAAGATCCCGTTGAATTTTTTGATGATGACAAACTTAATATTCAAGATATTGTTCTAAATTCTAATTCAACATCTGTTCAAATTCAAACAATACAAAACGAATTCATAGAATCTTGTACCCCTACCATTATTCAAGATAATATCGTTGAGAACATTCAATTAGTTTATGATCCTTCTACAAAAGAATATATATTGAAAAGCAAGAATGTGATACCAAAATGTAGTTTGCAGTTGATTACATCAGATGGAAAAATTGTAAACAATAATAGTATTACCATTGATGGGAATTATCGCCTTTCCATGGCCAAGTATCCTCCAGGGATCTATATTTTAAATATAGCACAAAGCACACTTGGAAGAAAACATTGGAAATTGGTCAAATCTTGATCCGTTATTGTTGTTACAATGTTAAAATCGCTTCCTGTATTGATATAATCTCGTACCTTTGTATTAGGGAATTAGAATTATGTCAGATAAAATCAACCATGAATGCGGATTGGCTTTAGTAAGATTACTGAAACCACTTGATTATTACGAAAATAAGTATGGGACGAGCTTTTATGGTCTTCAAAAGTTGCAATTGCTCATGCAAAAACAACGCAATAGAGGTCAAGATGGTGCTGGGATTGCTACAATAAAACTTGACATAAAACCCGGTAATAAGTATATTTCCAGAAAGCGATCCAATGCTCCCAATTATTTACAAGCGCTATTTGAATCTGTGTTTTCACACTTTAAGGATCTTACACCTGAACAGACTCATGATGCGCATTGGTTGAAGACACATAAACCATTTATGGGTGAACTTTTACTAGGACATTTAAGATATGGTACTCATGGTGACAATAGCATCGAAACAGTTCATCCTTTCATTAGAGAAAACAATTGGATCAGCAGAAGCTTGGTTTTAGCTGGAAATTTTAATTTGACCAATATTCAAGAATTGTTTGACAAGTTGGTAAGTTTGGGACAATACCCAAAGTTAAAATCTGATACAATAACAGTTTTAGAAAAGATAGGACATTTTCTAGATGAAGAAGTTCAACAATTATTTGATTGGTATAAACCAGAAGGTTATTCCAGAGAACAGATTAATCCACTGATATTTGAAAATTTAGATATCTGTCGCATTTTACAGAAGGCTTGTAGGAAATTTGATGGTGGATACGTGATGGCTGGAATGATTGGTCATGGAGATGCCTTTGTCTTGCGAGACCCAAATGGAATTCGTCCTGCTTTTTATTACCAGGATGATGAAATAGTCGCTGTAGCGTCGGAGAGACCTGCATTGATGACTGCACTTGAAGTTCCCTTTTCAAAAGTTCAAGAAATCACTCCTGGTACTGCTTTGATCATAAAGAAAAATGGCACTGTAGGAGAAATTGAAGTATTAGAAGAAAAACCAAAGAAATCATGCACATTTGAAAGAATTTATTTTTCAAGAGGAAATGATAGAGACATCTACCAAGAGCGTAAACATCTGGGTAAAGAACTAGCAGAAGCTATTATTGAAGAAATAGAAGGTAATCTCACACACACTGTATTTACTTATATACCAAATACCAGCCAAACTGCATTCATTGGACTTTCTGAAGCAATAGATGACTATCTGAATGTTCAAAAAGAAGAGAAGATACGCAGTCTCAAAAATCTTGAAGATATAGATAAAATAAAATCTATTCTATATCAAAAACCTCGATTTGAAAATCTCATCGTAAAAGATGATAAAATGAGAACTTTCATTGCAAATGACCAAATAAGAGGTGGTTTGGTCTCTCATGTTTATGATGTCACTTATGGTTTAGTTCAAAATGATGTCGATACATTAGTTGTCTTGGATGATTCTATTGTTAGGGGAACAACTTTGAAGGAAAGTATAATTAGAATCCTCAATACACTACACCCAAAGAAAATCGTGATCGTTTCCTCTGCACCACAAATAAGATATCCTGACTGTTATGGTATCGATATGTCTCAACTCAGCAAATTTGTTGCGTTTACAGCTTTGGTAGAGCTTTTACTTGATAACAATCAAGAACATCTTTTAGAAGAAACTTATGACCGTTGTCTAGCGCGTAGAGCCAATAATGAGCTCCATCTCAAAAATGAATTAATTGAATTATATGATCGATTTACTGATAAGGAGATTTCAGATAAAATTGCCAAATTACTAACTCCAAAAGATATTAAAATTCCTGTTTCTGTAATATTTCAATCATTAGAAGGACTTCATAAATCATGTCCAAATCATTCTGGAGATTGGTATTTTTCTGGAAATTATCCAACTCCTGGAGGAAATAAAGTAGTCAATATTTCTTTTATCAATTTTATGGAGAAACAAGATGTAAGAGCTTATTGATTATGCTCAAATTAATCTTAATTCTACATTATTACAGTTCTATTAAAGTTCTATTTTTTTTGAATTGAAAGTATTCATAGTGTGACCTAATCCCGCTAGGCAAAAGCTAATACATACATCAGAAGAAAGATCAACTAACTCTTGCAATTTCTCCTTTTCCGAACGATTCCATTTTCCCAATACAAATTCTACTTGTCTTCCTTTTGGAAACTCACTCCCTATTCCAACTCGAACACGAGGATATTCACTTGTATTTAAGATAGCTGTGATATCCTTCAAACCATTGTGACCAGCATCTGAACCATTTGGTCTTACACGAATTGTACCGTATGGAATATGAAGATCATCAACTACAATAAATAAATTTGACTTCTCAATTTTTTCCTTCTCCATATAGTATCTGACCGCCTTCCCGCTGAGGTTCATATACGTACTCGGTTTAATCAAGATGATAGTTTTTCCTTTATGCCGAAATTCTGCAGTTGATGCTAGAGTGTTTGGTGAAAATTTTACATCAAACTTTGCAGCTATATTCTCTACAACTTTGAATCCAATATTATGTCTTGTGTCGACATATTCCTCACCAATATTTCCTAATCCAACAATTAAATATTTCATTTCGCAATTGAATTATTTATATTTATAAATTTATCAAACAATTTCATCTTTAATCAGCTAAATTTTAGAATACAATCTTACATAAACTGGATTATGATCAGAGAATGTAGAAGGCAAAACTTTATGTGAACAAAATTCTATTGATTTTATATCTCCTAATACATAGTCTATTCTTAAGCCTGGCAATGCACCTACATAGGTACTTCCCAATCCATCACCACATTCTAGAAAACTATCATTACAGTATTGTTCCAATTGCTCATAGGAATATGAAAATGGCGTATCATTGAGATCACCACAAATGATGAATGGGTAATTTATATTTTGAAAATGTTTTACCAATAATTCAGACTGCTTAGCTCGATGAATAGAGTTTCGTCTGTAATTGACAAACATTCTTTTTATAATAGAAAATTTTTCATTACTTTTTTCTTCAGTATTATCTGTAATTTTTTCTACATCCACAGATACTCTATTAGAAGCCAGGTGAACACTGTAAATGCGAATTTTTTTTCCATTGGCCAATACATCTACCCAAACACAACTATTGGTCACAGTTCCAAAATCTAAAAAACCTTTGTCAAGAATAGGGAACTTAGTATAAATCGCAGTAGCGTGAGAAGGTTCATAGTGAAAATAAGGAAATATTTCTGTCTTATTAATAATCGCGTCTGCATAAAAATTGTCCTCTTGGACGCATAAAATATCGGGATTATATTTTCGCAAAAATGAAATAAATTTCGTCTTGTTTATTTCTTTAGTTTGTTCTGAGCTAATTTTAATATTCTTCAAACCATAAATATTAAATGTCATCAAATTAAAACTGTGAGACTTACATTTCTCTGTAATCTTATCTGCTTCAAAAACTAAAAGTTTTGTAAAATGGCTATATCCAAAAACCAATGTTATTAATGAAAGAACTGCATATTTCCATTTAAATACCAACCAAAATAATATGATTAAAATATTTAAAATAAATACAATTGGAATCAAGATACTTGAAATAGAAAATAACCAAAAAGTTCTTGGATCAGCACCAACAATTATATACAATAAAATACAAACAAAAGACCAAACGATATTTAGTGAAAAAAGAAATTGTAACATTTTATTTACTTTTTCTATCTAAAAATTCTTTCTCCGAAGCTGACAAACTCTGAATACCTTTACTTTTTATTTTATCCAATATTCTATCTAATTCATCTTCCTCTAAAATTTCTATTTTCTGCTTTGGGATCTCTCGCGGAGGCATTCTTCTCACTATGGTTTTTTTAGGCTTGGGTTTTGGTTCAAAAGAAAAGTTTTGTAAAAAATTCATCTTCACACCACTGCGCAATAAATAAATATAAAGCCAACCCATGAAAGCGCCTCCAATATGTGCAAAGTGACCTCCACTATTTGAATTTTGAAATGCAAATAATAAATCCAATAACAATATTGCCAAGGCAACATATTTTAATGAAATATTTCCAATAATCAAAAGTCGAATATTGTAATCAGGAGCAATTGTAGCTGCAGCAAATAATAATGCAGTTACGGCAGCTGAAGCGCCAAAAGCAATATTGGAAAAAGAAGAAGAATACCAAGGTAATAACATGGTGCTCAATAAAAAAAATAATCCGCCAACTATAGCCCCTTCAAAAAATATATAAACTGAATGATTTTTTCCAATTAGATCATCTACAATTTGTGATACCCAATATAAAAATATCATATTCCATAGAAGATGAAAAAATCCTTCATGAACAAAAATATGAGTCAACCACACCCATGGAAATTTGATATTATTCCACCAATATGAAGAGATGCTTATTTTCTCCAATATACTGCGATATTCCTCTGATGGTATTCCGCCATTAGTGAATGTAAAATAGGATTTAAGGAGATTGACTATTAGAAAAACGATAACACACAGCACGATTACCCTAGTCCATATATTGCCAGTACGGATTTGATAACGGATATCTTTCCAAATTTCTTGAAACATTCTATGCTCCTTTTTTTGTCCAATATACTATCAACAAAAACCCAAATAAAGCTCCTCCAAGATGTGCAAAATGTCCAATTCCTGTTTGATATCCACTCATGCCCCATAGAAAATCTGCTGCGATAGTAAATATAGCAAGATACTTAGCTTTAATAGGGATAGGAATAAACATCATCATAAATTCCATATTTGGATATAAATAGGCGAGTGCGATAAATAGTCCATTGATAGCGCCACTAGCCCCTAATGCAGGTATATATGCTGTACTGATGTCTCCTCCTATATAATGGATGACAATATATTTATAAAGGATGTGTAAGAGTGCGCCACCTATTCCAGCTACAAAATAAAATATTATAAATCTTCTTGTACCAAGTCTATTCTCCAATACTGGCCCGATAAAAAATAATGAGAGCATATTGAAAAGTAGATGACTAGGATTGCCATGCAAAAATAAATGGGTAATCACCTGCCAAATTCTAAATTTTGGTGTCTCTGGATAATATAGAGCATAATTTAAATATTGTTCATTGAAAATAGTAAACGTGGCTAAAAATACCAGTACGTTTATTATCAATAAATGCTTAACGGCCTCTGTGATTTGCATTTTTTAAAATAATTTCGCTTGAATTTCTTCAAGACTAATGGATAAATAACATTTATGTCCAGTGGGACTTGTATAGGGAACTTCACAGGAGAATAACTGTTCAATCAACAATTGAATTTCTTCGTCTTGCAAGACAGTTCCACGTTTATTGCTACATGAGATTGAGATTGACCTCGCTATCGACTCTTCAATACCTAGTTGAAATTCAACATTTGACTTATACTGATCTAAAACTTTCATCACCAAGTCTTTTTCATTATGTTTGCCATCTAAGAAACTAGGTCCACCATGAATAATAAAAGAATCTCCACCAAACTCCTCAATAGTAAAGCCCAATTCATTGAGCGATGGCATAATCTCTTTCATGAGCATCACATCTGGACCAGATAGATGCAGGGTTTCTGGAAACAATAGTTTTTGATGTGTTGCAGATTGAGATTTAATTATTTTTTTGTACTGTTCATACAATATTCGTTCATGTGCAGATTGCTGATCGATGATAACATAACCTGCAGCTGATGGAAATATGATATAACTATTGTGTATCTGAATAGCTTGAACTTTTTTATCTGAAGATAACTGAAGTTCATTATTTTTTTCTTCGGTAAAAGGATTAAATAAGGCTTGAGAATATTTCTGCGAACTTTGTTTTGGAAAAGCTAAATCTTCCCAGCTTGCTTTACTTCCTGCATTCGAACTAACTACTCTTTGATTTGAAAAATTAGAATTGGAGCCTTGATGTGTAATTAATTTTTCTACACCTGGATTTGAATTTTCAAAATCCAACTGTGGGGTTATTGTAAATTTTCCGATGGCATGTTTAACTGCTACTTTTAAAAAATTATAAATCAAACGTTCTTCTTCAAATTTAATCTCATGCTTTGTAGGATGTACATTGATATCAATCTGTGATGGATCGATATCAATAAATAAAATAGCAAAAGGATACAGCCCTTCAGCTATCAATTCTTGGTATGCTGATTGGACAGCGTGCAGCATATAAGGGCTTTTAAAATAGCGACCATTGACGAATAAATATTGTTCACCTCTTGACTTTTTTGCAATCTCAGGCTTACCTACAAATCCTCTTATCTGTAATAGGTCTGTCTCTTGTTCTACTGGTAATATTTCATCACTATATTTCTTGCCAAAAATACTGACAACCCTTTGTTTCAGACTACCAGAAGAGAGATTATACACTTCTTGATCATTATTGAAATAGCTGTATTGAATATGTGGATTTGCCAATGCTTGCTGGATGAACTCATCGTGAATATGGCGCGACTCGACTGTATCTGTTTTTAAAAACTTTTTCCTTGCCGGGACAGAATAAAACAGATGTTGGACTATAATTTGAGTGCCATTAGAACTTGAGCAAGGTTCCTGAGATTTCAATTTTGAATCGGCTATTATTATTTTCGTCCCGAGTTCATCTTCTGCTCTTTTAGTTTTTAATTCAACCTGTGAAACTGCAGCTATTGAGGCTAAGGCTTCTCCTCGAAACCCCATGGTTTGAATTTTGAAGAGATCATCTGCTGATCTTATTTTTGAGGTGGCATGTCGTTCAAAACACATTCTAGCATCAATTGGATTCATTCCACAGCCATTATCATTGACTTGAATTAATGTCTTACCAGCTTCCTTTATGATAAGCTTGATGCTAGTAGCTCCAGAATCCAATGCATTGTCCATTAGTTCTTTTACCACTGATGCAGGGCGCTGGATAACTTCTCCAGCAGCTATTTGATTGACCACAGAATCTGGTAAAAGTTGTATATGCTTTGACATGAATTAATGTAATAGAATTTGATGTACTATTGTTTCAACAAAAAACGACTTTCCACTTCAATACCACCTTTCAATAAAATACTAATTTTTTATCTTTCAGATAATAATTTCATGGCAAATGTAGTGGATTTATATTTAAAGAAAAAATACTCGACTTATCTAAAATACACTATTTTAAATATACTATCTTGACAAAATTGAAAATAGATTAATCCGTGTTTTTCAAAATAAAATTATCCAATAAACTATTGGTTCCCTTTTGCATCTTTTTCTTAAAAAAAGAGGACCATCCGATCAATACACCTGTCATACCCAAGGCTTGTTTTGCCCATTTATATAAACTGAATTGATCCCTATGATTGATGATTAATCCATCTTGAAAGATAAAATTGGCTTTCACATGATTAACTACCCTCCGACCTGTTCGACTAAAATTGTATTCAGCTATCCAGATTGCTGATCCTGTATTTCCTTCAGTTTGAATATCTGAAAATTTTAGTTTAATCCCATCTTTGCTGCTTTTCAACAACATTCTCCACATGTTTTTGGCTCGTTCTCCTTTCAAAATACCAAAAGCTGGATCTTCAAACTGAATATTATCATGATAACAGCTGAGCATTCCTTCAATATCTTGAGCAGCGAATGAGCTGTAATATTTTTCTATAAGCGCTTTATTTGACATTCTGTAAGTTCATTTTAATTGAATAAAACTATTTTTTTTCATATTTAAGCTCCTATCTACTTGACAAAAAAGTTGATTAAAAGTGATTAAATGAATTAGAAAATAGCCCAAAAATTAAACATTTTTCTGGACTTTGACCATTTTTTATGAATTAACCCCCTGAATAAAGCTAAAATTAGTCTAAATGTTTATCTTGAAGCAAATTCTAAAAAATCAACCAATGAAAAAATTTAGTTTCTTAGTAGCATTTCTTTTTGTTGCTAATCTTGCGATCTGCCAGACAGATTGGGATTATGAGTGGGAGCATTATAATATTGCTTTTACCCTCAGCGACAAATTCAAAGTATTGAAAAATACTGCAGATGAATTTACTGCACAAGGCAATGGAATTTCGGTCAGCTTATTTCCATTTGAGGATGGCTCGATAGATCATACCAATATCACGAAGTATGTTCTAGACATAGCCAAGTCAGTTGAATTGGAAGAACTGGACGATGTCGACATTGTAGAATTGAATGGATTGAAAGGTGCTTATGTGGAAGGATATAAAGCAGGAGACAGAATCATTGTTCTTGGATTTATTGATGAAAGCTCTCACACCAATTTTTTTGCCACATTGAATTTTGCGGATGATGATGCGAAGTCTGAGGAAGCTGCGATAGCGATATTGCAAAGCATCAGAAAAAAATAAAGTAGGAAAGTATTCAGAGCCAAAAGATTTATTTTGGCTCTGGATTTCTTGACATCCTGATTGCTTTGAATTTTTGTTGATTATAAATTAATACAATATGAAAATCTTAATTTTTAGTACTATTTCATTACTTTATGGTATAAAAGTTAACGAACGTTCAAAGCTTATCCTCTCAAGTAGTTTAGTTCCTAAATTTTTAGTTAGATATAAAGATAATTTCCAAAAAATCATTTTTGAGGAAATTGGTTTGCCAATCAACAAATATAATAAAAGGACATTTGAGGGTAGTTTCTCTATTGGAATACAAAGACAATTGGTTAAGAATAATATTATAGAATTGAATCTTTTTGCAGGAAAGGATTTTAATCCATTAAATAAAATGAGATGGGGTTTTTACAGTAATCTTTATCCTGCAAGAAATGTACAATTTGGAGTGGGTTTGAAATATTTCTTTATAAGTTTTTAAGAATTTTTAGATAAAAAAATCCTATTTAAAAAGCAGTTTGCTCTTATTTTTTAGCTAGATTTAATTTGCGTTCTTCAAAGTATTTTTTTATTTGTTCAAAGTTCATTTCTTTTATGTCTTCACCAATTTTGTCACGAACTTCTCGCATAAATTCTACAGCCTTAAAATCTTTAATTATTTTATCCTTATTCTTCATAATTAATTATATCTTTTGGTGAACTAATATCTATTTGTGAATAAGCTAACTTAAGGTTTACCGCTTGTAAGCTCTGATTCTAAAAACATTTATAATGTGTTTAAAGTTCCAACTGATTAAAATGTCTGCTTTATGAATTGTAGCTAAAAATTAGTTTTTGAGATTTTTTTTTGCAAAAAAGTATAGCTTAATGGTAGAATGAAAAATACTTTTCAGATTTATCTTTATGTACTTTTTTGTCTTGAAACAAAAAAGTACCAAAAAAATTCAAGGCTGTTTTCATTTCTTAACGTAGAAAAGCAATTCAAAAAACTAAACGGAAAAAACTCGCCTAAAGATTCCTCATTTATTATTCTTCTCTATTAGAAACAAATTTCTTTCCAAAATATTTTTGATTTGGGCTCAAACAGTTTTCCGTTCTTAACGCTTTTTAAACAGCTTTTCTACTAAAATGAAAAAGGCCGATCCCTAGTTTTAATAGTTCAAGAATTCAATCTTCATTTTTCTAGCTTAATTCGGTAAACAAAGTTTATTCGTCGAAAGCTCTCCACTTGGTATAGGCCAAATATAATTTTTTGCATCTGGTAATACTTCTGGTGCTGTGCCTATACTGCCTGTTTTTGCAGGTAGTTTTTCTACTCTGCGCTGCAAGTCTTGTAAGCGAAGTCCTTCTCCTAAGAATTCAATTCTTCGCTCAGTGACAATGGTCTGAATAAATGCTTGCTTAGTATTGATTTCTGCATCTGCAAATTGATATCCAGCATGTGATCTTTGGCGCACAGCATGAAGCAATGCTACAGCAGTATTTAGTTCTCCTGTCTCAGCAGCGGCTTCCGCGTAATTCAATAAGACTTCTGCATATCGAATCACAGGTACATAATCTCTAAAAGGTGCTGTGGTAATATTGAACTTTTTTAAGATACTTTGCTTTGCTGCATTTATTCCGATCATCGTGGCTCTGCTGTCTGTAGGGTTTTGTAATACTGGATTGGCGACGATTCCTCCTTTTGCTAAAAACAAAATCGGTTGTGTCACATAATTGAATGCCAATGCACTTTGTGAAAATGGTGTCTCAGTACTTGAGTTGGCAAATGGAATGGAAAATATACTTTCAGCTCCTGTATATGATCCTGTGTAAAGATTGGTAAAATTTGCTTCTAATCTATGATTGACATTGCCTTCAGAATATTGGTATGGTGCTGATGTAGAAACTATTTTTTTCGCTTCTACAATGACCATATTATAATTTGCTTGATTCAAATATACTCTTGTCTTCAATGCTATTGCTGTTGCGCGATGTGCTCTAGATGAATTCAATGCAGCAGAGCTGTACGATACTGGCAATGCTTGTTCTGCTTCGTCTAGATCTTTAATGATCTGTGTATAAACTTCTTCCACTGAACTTCGCGCCAGATCATTATATCCCTCTGAAGTAATCGCTGTCAATCTCAATGGCACACCCAAAGCTGCTTTGTCCATATTGTATGGCTTTGCATAAGTTTGCAATAATACCAGATATGATAATGCACGGACAAATTTCGCTTCTGCAATGTATAGCTTTGCAAGACTATCTGAGATCACTTTCGTATTTGTCAAATTGGCGATGACGATATTAGATGAATTAATTGCTGTGTAAGCTGCACTCCACACATTGTTTATATATTCGTTGGTTGAAGCAACATTTTGATTCCACACTGCAGATCCGGTCGCTGCATTGCCATCGTTTTGTCCGAACTCATCTGATCGCTGCTCATTAAAAACGATTAGTCTTCCGCCATAAAGTGATTCATTCTGCAATCTTCCGTAGAGATTGTTCACTTGCGATAATATGCGTGATGGTGTGCTAAATGCATCTTTTTCATCTATGCTCGTGTTCGGTTTTGTATCGAGCAAATCTTCATTGCAAGAACTGAACATGAGGATGAAAGAACAACATAAAATAAAACTGAATAGAGAACTATATTTTGAATTCATGATTTTCATTTTTTTAAAAATTAAAAGGATAAATTTACACCAACTGTCAATATCTGTGCACTCGGTGGCACGTTTTGATCTTTGCCTGAGTGAATAGAATTACCATTGATAGAAACCTCAGGATCTGAACCTCTATATTTGGTCAAAGTATAGAGATTAGTTCCTTGAACATAGGCTCTTAAGTTGGAAATTCGATTTGCAAATCGATAGCGATTCACTGGAAAATCATAGCTCAATGTCAATGTTTTTAACTTGAGATAATCTCCTTTTTCTACTTTGGATGTAGCTGCAAAAGAGAATCCTGCAGACACATTATCACCGTATTGTAATTTCTGAATATCTGTCTTTTGTCCAGGTGTAGTCCATCGATTGAGAATAAATTTTCCATTGTTAAAATAGCGCTGATCTGAATTGGTAGCACGTGTTCCATTGTACAAATAATTTCCTCCAGAATATGTCAGATTAACTTGCAATCCAAAATTTTTATATCTGAATTCTTGATTCAATCCTCCAAAATAAGTTGGCAATGATGGTCCTTGAATGACTCCATCTTTATAATTGTCTATAGCTGGTGCCGCAGAGCCGTCAAGATATGTCCATCGTGGCGATCCAATGTGGTTGTATTGTACTTCTCGACCTTCACTGTTGATGAATACCATAAGACCATTGTCTGGATTTACGCCTTTTGTTGGCACAGCAAAAATGGAACCTACTGAGTAACCCACACGAGTCATGTTCTGTACACCAAAGATACTTGGCACATAGACATCACTCACCAATGCAGTCACTTCATTTTTTAAAGTAGAAAAATTGAAGCCGACTTGATATTGGAAAGTTTTTGTTTGGATGATATCTGCTTGAATACCTAATTCTATACCACGATTATACATACTCCCTACATTGGCATTGATAAAATTACCAGGGATTCCTGCAGACAGGGATTGTGGTGATTTTAAAATCAATCCATCAATCACATTTTTATAATAATCAAATTCAACATTCACTCTTCCCTTTAAGATAGAAAAGTTACAGCCGATGTCTAATTTCTTACTAGTCTCCCATTTCAAATTTGGATTCGCTGCTTGCGCATAATAGAGAACAGGCAGCCCTCCATAAGTATTAGAACTAAATGCACCTATGGATGGATAGTCTCCAATCTCACTATTGCCCACAAGTCCATAACTCGCTCTTAGTTTAAAATCTGAAATGTATTTTTCGATATCCAAATTTTTGATGAAGGATTCTTTAGATAAATTCCAACCTGCAGATGCGCCATAAAAGTTTCCCCATTTATTTCCCTTTGCCAATGCTGAAAGTCCGTCTCTGCGCACATTGACACTCAATAAATATTTTTTCAAATAATCATAATTCAAACCAGAGAAATAAGATAATATCGCAGTTTCAGAAATCACATTTCCCGTAGGGACGATATTGATAAATCCACCTTGATAATTTTCATAATAAGGGTCCGTAATGTTGCTACGCTGCGCTCCCCAAATATCAATTTTATTCTTGATGATTTCATTTCCTAACAATAAATTAATATGATGAGCGTCATTAAAATTTAAATCATACTTTAAGGTATTGACCAATTCGGATCGAATGTATTTTCCATTGGTATTACTTGCAGAACCATTGGCAGAAGCGCCTCCTCCATGGATCGGATTGAGAAAGGATTTATTCTCTACCTGCAATCGATTGATGCCATAGTTTGTCCTAAGTTTTAGATTTTTCAATAAACTTAATTCTGCAAACACATTTCCTATGATGGACAAATTCTCAGATGTATTCACATCGAGTTTTTGCACCATAGCGAGATTATAGGCATTAATCGTTCCGATAGAAAGTGCATTCGCTCCATAACCGACACTCACACCATTCTGAATACTATAAGATCCGTCTTCGCGATAAACGGGAACATTTGGTGGTAACACATAAGTCATACGTCCTAGCGGTTCATTAGTAATATAGTTTGAATTATATGAAGATGAAGAGAGTGAATTACTCGCAATGGCTCCAGTATTTGGTCCAGTGTTTTGACTATTGCTAAGGTTGACATTGGCTCCCACAACAATGGCTTTATTAACTTGATTCTCAATATTGATTCTTGAAGAATAGCGTTTAAAATTATTGTAACGAATATAGCTGTTTTGATCAGTAAATCCAGCGGAGAAAAAATATTTTGTAGCGTTGTTGGCTCCTGATACACTCAAGGTATGATTATGAGAGATACCTGGTCGAAATGCGACATCATACCAACTTGTATTCACAGTAGATCCATCTGCATTTTTCATCAATTGATAGCCAGGAGCTCGACCTGAATTCACCATAGCTTCATTCTTGATCATCGTATATTCTTCAGCGTTCAATAATTCTGGCAAATTGTAGGGCGTACTACGACTCAACCAATTGGAATAATTGACCTTGACCCTTCCCTTCTGTCCTTTTTTAGTCGTGATCACCATCACGCCATTTGCAGCACGAGACCCGTAGAGAGCAGCTGCTGAGGCATCTTTAAGTATATCGATATTCTGTATATCATTTGGATTGATGTCCGACAGAGGATTGTTCCCTATTAGTCCTCCAATAGATCCTACAAATACTGATACTCCATCTACTATCACCAAAGGGAAAAGACCTGAAGTAATTGTATTGATCCCTCGGATACGCATGATCGGAGTATTATTAAGTACACTAGAGGGCTGGATAATATCTACCCCTGTCGCATGACCTCCTAATAATTGGTCAAAACTTGATGCAGGTCTATTTTCCAAACTCCTCACATCAATATTTGACACTGCACCTGCAAATTCAGATTTTTTCTGAACATTATAACTGCTGCGTACCAATACTTCTGAGATTTCTTTGGCTTCCTCCTTGAGATAAATAGTGAGGAATTCATTTGACTGTAAGGTGACAGATTTTTTTTCAAAACCTGTATAGCTGATCTCCAAAGATTGTGGAAAAGCATCATTGCTCAATAACGAAAACTCCCCAAGGATATTGGTTGTCGTGCCTATTTTACAATTAGTGACTTGAATACTGACACCCTCGAGTGCTAGTCTATTTTTATCATCTAAAACTTGACCTTTGATCACTGTATTTTGAGCAAGTAGATGGAAGGCACTTGTAAAAAATAAAACCATTGTAATCGCCAATGATTTAGATCTTTTGGCATAGCGGGATAAGTTTGAATTATGCGGTTGCTGCATGAAAATGTTTTTTTATTAAACAGGGCGAAAATAGAGGGATCTCCATCCGAAAACAAAGCTTATATTATAGACCAAACTTATATGAGGATGAAATGCCCTAAAAAAATGATGAAATGGGGAAAAGAGTTGATGAAAGTTTATATTAGTTAATAACTATTAGTGAATAGAGAAAAGTTGTAATGGTTTTTGGATAAAGAGGCTTAATATTTAGGGTCTGAATTCAATCTTTTAAATCAAATTATTTGCCCTTAAAAATATTTTATACATTTGACAACAATTGAAATTCAAATATAAGAAAAAAAGAAAATTCTAAAGGGGCTAGAAAAACATATAAAAGCCTAAGTTAGGTTTAAAACAGAATTATGTTATTAATTTATTCTGGGTGGATGTGAATATGTATTTTTGCTAAAAATTATAGAAACTCATGAATATGAAGTTGATTCCTATTTTATTTGTATGCATCTTATTCGGTGTCGGCTTGTATTTACTTCCAGGAAGAATAATTGGAACAAATTTCGATGGAGTCCCTGGTGATTTTGGAGATGCAAGGCTTAATAATTTTTTTCTAGAACATGGATATCAATATTTCACTGGAAAAACTTCTAGTTATTGGAGTGCCCCTTTTATGTATCCTGATAAAAGGACTTTAACTTATTCAGACAATTTACTTGGGACTCTTCCACTTTATATGTTTTTACGCGTACTTTCATTCGATAGAGAAACTTCTTTCCAACTATGGTTTTTGTTGATTTGTGCTTTAAATTTTATCTCGGCTTTTTTTTGTTTTAAAAAATTAAAATTTAATCTATATTTAAGTGCAATAGGAGCCTATATCTTTGCTTTTTCAATGCCTTTTATTGGACAAATAGGACATGCGCAGTTGATTGCTCAGTTTTGTATCCCTTGGATATTTTATTATTTAATTAGATTTTTTTATACTTGGGATGCTAAGCACTTAGGATTTTCTTTTTTAGTATTAGTTTGGTTATTTTATTGTGGCATGTATTTGGGTTTTCTTACAGCTTTATTAGTCTCTATCGTTTTCATTTTGAATGTGATACTGAAATTTAGTACTTTCAAAAGTAAGTTATCCCAGAAATCATTTATTCGTCAATTCATTTTAAGTATTATTCTTCCAGTCTTAATTCTGATTCCTTTGATAATCCCTTATCTTCAAAGGGCAACATCATCAGGATATAAGGATTATAAAGATGTTATTCCTTTTCTTTTGACTTTCAGAAACTTTTTAATGCCAACCGGTGAGCCATGGATTTGGAAAAAATTAATAGTGTTTAATCAAGACGTTCCTTTTTCATGGGAAAAGCAATTATGGTGTGGTGGATTATTGTTTGGCTTCTTTTTCTATTATCTATTTAAGCGATTTATTGGAAAATGGCATAGCAAAGGCATTAGTTTTATATTAATCTCAAGTTTGATTGTATCTATTTTTATTTTTGTTAATTGGGGTTTGGGTTATAGTTTTTTTAAATTCATTCGACATTTTCCAGGATATTCTTCAATGAAGCCCATAGGTCGTATCATCATTCCTCAAATATTTTTAATGATATGGGTCATGCTTTATATATTGAGAACTTTAATGATTAAATATTACAAATATAAATGGATCTATGTCGTATTGGCCTGTTTTGTAGTGCTGGATCATGGTATTACCGCTAAATCTATTTTGCACCATAGTAAAAGTTTATCCCAACAAAGGATAAATGAAGTCATAAATAAAATTAGAGTTCATTCCGATTCCTCTAAACATCAAATAAAAGCGATTGCTTATATTCCGAATTCGAATGACAATCCCGTTGAAATTCAAATTGAAGGAGCCTTAGCAGCTCAACAATTGTCGATCCCAAGTGTAAATGGCTATTCATCAACTTGCCACTCCGATTTTGGGCCTTTTGGGAAAAACACGATAGTTTAACTTTAACAAAATGGCTTAATGCAAATCATTTAGAAATAGAGAAAGATGGAATATTGTTGGTGAGGTAGTTTAATTACTTTCTATAATTGTTTTAGACAGTAGTAAATCACTAAGTTATTTGTCAATCCTCAGAAATTTTGATCGTACTACAAATGAAGTTTTCATAATGGATTCATTCTTTTCATACTAATTTAATCATCTTCCAAAAAAATATTTCCTAAAAAACTTGCATAACGTAAAATTACGTTATATATTTGCATTATAAAATATAGAATATGGAGCGACTGACGAAATCAGAAGAAGAGATTATGCATATCTTATGGAAGATAGCACCCTGCACAGTAAGTCAGGTCTTGGATTATATAGAACAAGAGCTGGGAGAAGAGAGACCGCCACACTCAACAATCTCTACTTTGGTGCGATCGATCGAAGAAAAAAAGTTCCTCACTCACAAAGCCTATGGAAAAACTTATGAGTACCATATCGCCATTCCTAAAAGCAAGTACACTAGCCTCAATGTAAAGCAAGTGCTTCAAGATTATTTTGAAAATTCTCCAACAGAGATGCTTTCTTTCTTGATTCAAGAAAAGCACATCAATAAAAAAGAGATGAAAGAAATACAAGAATTAATTAATAATAGTAAATCTTAAAAAAATGAATGCAGAACTATTCTATGCTATTGAATTTACGATCAGCCTTGGGCTTTTCTATCTTTTGTACTATTTTGTCCTACGCAAAGAAACTTTCTTCCGATGGAACAGATTTTATATCATTCTAGCTGTGTTGATCAGTCTTCTTGTTCCATTTATTAAAGATTATTTTATTCAAAAACAGCTTATCTCACCAATGGCTTTTATTGAAGAAAAAGTGACGCTATCTTATATCTTACCTTTCACTGTAGAGATCGTGGCAGATCATTCTACTGTGAATTGGTTACTTCTTGTGAAGCTCTTTATACTCTTAGTTAGTTTATTTTTTGCAGTTAAATTTACTTATGGATTGCTTAAGATTTTTCGAATGATCAATGTCGGAGAGAAAATAATTTCCTCAAAAAACACTTTCGTATTCTCCGATTCAATACAAACTGCTTATAGTTTTTTGCAATTTATTTTTCTACCAAAAAATTTTAATCTAGAAAATCCAGAAAACCAAACCATCATCCGACATGAAATGACCCATGTCAATCAATTGCACAGTGCTGATGTGATCCTATTTCAGATATTTCATATTTTGTTTTGGTGGAATCCTTTTATTCATTTGTTTTATAGAGAATTAAGGCTCGTTCATGAATACCTTGCTGATGAAGAAGTATTGCAGGTATATCCAAGCAAAAACTATATGCAAATGCTCTTTGATTCTGTCAATCCAGAGAAACTTAGCATGGCTCATTCATTTTCAACTTCACAACTTAAACATAGAATTATCATGATGACAAAAACAAAATCTTCAAGAAACTCATACTTTAAGTATGCCTATTTTTTACCCTTACTCATTGTATTATTTCAGTATTGTGTCAAAGCACCAACACGAGATTTAATGACAGAATTTGAAAGTTATACTAGCACAGATACTATTACGGTATATGATCCTGAAACCTATAAAGAATGGGTTAAAATAGTTAAAAGAACTATATATAAAAATGCTGCAGTGATGCCTCAATTCAATCAATGCGGACCAGATGTAAAAAGTGATGATTGTGTTTTGAAATACCTTGCTGATCATATAAAATATCCAGAATCTGCCAGAAAAGCAAATATTGAAGGAACGGTAATTACCAAAATATACATCAATCAAAACGGCGAAGTAGAATCTGGGATCACAATAAAATCATTGACACAGGACTGTGATTTTGAAGTAACAAGTGTTCTTCGTAACATGCCAAAATGGTCACCTGGTTTAATAGACGGTAAGCCTGTAACAGTGGAATACACCGTACCTGTTAAGTTTAAATTATCGAATTAAGTCAATTCGGCTTATAAAATATCCTTGGAATTTCAATTTGTACAAAATGTTTTTCAAGGATATTTTTTAAACACACCCTTGTAACACATTTATGAATAATAGGTCGCACCTATGGAGCTAATTTGTAGGATTCAATTTCAATTTCTAAAAACAGTTTACTCCGCTGGGGCTTTCATTGTGTTTAGTTTTGCTTTATTCTAATTACTAAAACTATTTCAAGATCCTTAGAAGATTTGTTATTCATAGGTTTCATTTATTTTTTCAATTTTGATAATTATTTTTTTGCTTCGTTTTATGATTTGTTATTCAAAAGCTCCATAGGAGCGATCTGTTTGTAGTCAATATATATGAAGTTTTTTGAGCTCCATAGGAGCGACCTGAATGGCTCCTCCATAAAACCAATTTCATTCTATCCAATCAAATAAATATTTTTCATTAAATTCTACTTCAAATTTTCGAAGAAATTCTAAATATTCTGCTTTGAATGTTTGTCTTTTATGATGTTCTTTTTGATTTAAAATATATTTAATCACATGATCAATTTGACTTTTAGAATAAGAAAACGCACCAAAGCCCTCTTGCCAATTAAATTTGCCATTAACCAAATGATTGTCATTTATAAATTTGGATGATCCTGATTTCACATCTCTTACCAAATCAGAAATTGCAAGAATAGGTTTAATACCAACCAATAAATGTGTATGGTCAGGCATTACGAAAATAGCTAACAATTATTGATCTCTGTTTCTTACTATTCCTGTAATGAATTTGTGCAATTCATCCCTATGTTGTTCTTGTATCAGATTTTGTCTGCCTCTTACGGCAAAAATAATTTGAATGTAAATTTGTGAATAGGTATTTGACATTTTAGTTTAAGTTTTCCACTTTAGATCTATTTTGAAACAAATTTAAAGCTTAAGAATATATTTTTACTTTGTTTAATTGTTTTTAATTTTTAGAAAAAAATAACCTGTTGCACTTATTAATTGAACTTACAATTTGTAACTTTAGTTTTCAAGGATATTTTTTTAAATACACTTTTGTAAAACATGCATGATTTATAGGTCGCACCTACGGCTAATTTGTGGGATTCAATTTCAATTACTACAACAGTTTACCCCGCTGGGGCTTTTATTGTGTTTAGTTTTGTTTTATTCTAATTACTAAAACTATTATAAGATCCTTAGGAGCGATTTGTTATTCATAGGTTTCATTTATTTCTAGGACGCTCTAATGCGTAATTATGCTCATTTGCAAATTATCTACATTTTCACATTCACTAATTCCTTTTCATCACATTTTGGTTTACTCGATACATCAAGTATATCGTAAAGAGCATTATTATAGACATGATCATTGTCAAGAGATTAAAATTCTCAAGTGGTGCATAATTATCTTTTTGCACGATGATCATTCCTGCAATCATGGCGCCTACACCACCTGCCAATTGTTGTAATGAAGAGGTTATACTCATGTATGCACCGCGATCTTCAGGCTCGGGAATAGCTGTAGTTAAAGCAGATCCTGGTATCATTCTGCCGTAATGATAAAAACATCATCACAACATATGTAATGAATACTAATATAAATGGAGTCGCTGAGAAATTTGAATAAATATTTAATACAACAATCGCCATGAGCGTGGCTAATGTAAATATTACAAATTTATTTCTTTTGTCGCTATATTTTCCTACCAATGGCATCATGATAAAACTCGTTATCCCCGAGACCATAAAAAGTGTAGGCAATTGTTCATTCGTAATTTTTAAATTGTTGATAGCAAATGCGCTGCCAAATGGCATGATCATAAATCCTCCTACTGAAAGCAATGATGTGGTTAAAAAACCCAGTCTATATTTACTTGGAGCTAAGGTATTTAATAAATGTTGAAAAGCTGAATTTGCTTTTTGAATCTTCAAGTGATCTGCAATAGGTTTTAGCTTGAGATGTAATGCAATAGCAATGAATCCGGCCATGATAGCGATCCAGTAAAATGGTATCTGCCATCCCCAATGATTCGCTACGTATAGCCCAAATGGAATGCCAATAATTTGACTCAGCCCAAATCCCATCTGTACAAAACCCATTACTTTGCCCCGCTGTTCTAGTTTGAATAAATCTGCAATAATCGCTAAACTTATCGAACTGATCACACCACCAAAAATTCCTGTAAAAACTCTAGCAGCAACCAATAAATGATAGTTGGGCGCTAAAGCACAAAATAACGTTCCAATTACAAAACCAATATAAAAGAAGAGCAATAAATTTTTTCTATCAAATCGATCTGCAAAACCCGCTGTAAGAAATCCAGAAATTCCTGCACTAAATGCATATGCAGATACTGCCATACCAAACTGAGAAGTAGTGATGGATAATGTCTTCATCATGATATCACCCAATGGTGACATGACTGTAAAATCTAACACCACAGTAAACTGTGTAATAGCTAGAATGAAGATGACAAATTTTGATATTTGGTAAAAGATGCTTGTTGATGATTTTCTTCTAGCATTGATAATTTAATTAATTATAATTGAAATTCCAAAACGCCTAATTAACCTAAAATTCAATTTTTAGTTTAGAAAAGAAATTCCGTTTATTATCTTCTCATGTCAATAAAAAAGCCCCGACGGATCGAGGCTTATAAAATAATAAGATTTACTTATATTATTTCTTTGCAATAGCTGCTTTGAAAGCTTCATAAATAGACATAGCAGATGTTTTTGATGCATTTGCTGCTTCAGTTACTGCTTGAGTAGTAGAGTTTGTTTCGCTCAACATAGACTTTAATGATTCAATTTGAGTCAAAGTTGTTGCATCTAATTTTCCTGAAGTCAAACCTTCTTTAAGTGCAGCTAACTTTGTAGTTCCATCTTGCCAGTTTGCAGACATAGAAGTTAATTTATTTGCCATTTCAGTTAAACCAGCAAAATTACCCATAAAGCTAGACTTTAATGAGTCAACCAATTTTAACTTATTTGCATCCAATTTCATTTTTGGATCAACTACCAAACTATCTTTTAAACCAGCAATAGATCCCTGTACAGAAGCAAGTAAAGTACCAGCATCTGTAAATGAAGTTGTTGCTTTTTCCCAATCAGCTGAAAGAGATTCAATAGGTTTTCTGAATTGCTCAACATTTTTACAAGCAAAAATGAAGACAAAAAGAGGTAAAATAATTGCGATTAATTTTTTCATTTTATTCTTAAATTTTATGCAAATGTAAATCATTCAAAAAATGAATTTGTTAAGTGTGTTTTATAGATTTGTAACGAATAGTTAATTATTTAAACTGAAATAAACGAGCTTCTCCAAAATTTTTATCTTGAACTTTAGATCACGGGAGTAGGGTTTCAAATTATTCCAAAAATAACTACATATTAAATTTATTTTACACGTATAATTATTTGTATATCATTGCTATATATATTATTAATACCTCAGCTGAACAAAAATTGGTATCATATTTGTTGTGTCTTAGGAAAGATGTATTTCAATGAAAGCAATATTCAATTCTAGATTTTCAAAACTGATAGCAATCGTCATCTCAGTATACTTTATGGCAGCTAGAGAAATGACTAATCAAGAAATTTATATCTATCAATTTAGAGAAATTGCAAAGTCTGAAAGTGCAAGGACTGGGATCCCTGCAAGTATTAAATTAGCTCAAGGATTATTTGAGTCTAGTGCAGGAAAAAGTGAACTCGCTATTCAGGCTAATAATCATTTTGGAATAAAATGTAAAAATGATTGGACAGGGCTAACTTATTTTTAATCACGATATAAAGACTTATTTTCAATAGACAAAACAGATTATATATCTTGGGCTGTAGGATTGAAGAATTGTGGTTATGCTACAGATCCTAACTACAGTTATAAGTTAATCAAAACTATAGAAAAATATGAATTGTATGAATTGGATAATGGGACTAAAATGTTTAATTTTTCTCAACCCATGAATCCAGCTCCAGTTCGAATTGATAATCAAGAAATTACTCCAAAATCTCCAAAAAAGTTAAAGAAAACAAGACATAAGTCTAAAAAGAACAAGAGTTTACATATATTTGCCCCTGCCAAGGTTGTCGGGGTCGAAGTAAACCAATCTCAAACCAATAGACGAATGTTAATAGAGTGAACCAACCTACTCGCTCATTTCTTCTGATAGCTTTGGCCTTTTTTTCAATGCATTCACCCTCATTTCATCATAAGATTTTCTAGAAGCGACTGTATTTTTTGCTAAATAAATCGAATGGAGCATAGAATTTGATTCTGCTAAGTTCTTTCCTGCAATATCAAATCCTGTTCCATGATCTGGTGAAGTACGTACGTAAGGCAGACCTGCAGTAAAATTTACTCCTTCGCTAAAGCTGATGCTTTTGAATCCAACTAGGCCTTGGTCATGATACATAGACAGTATGCCATCAAATTTGGAAAATTGAGAAGAGCCAAACAAGCCATCTGCAGAGAATGGCCCTGCAACATACATCCCATTTTTCTTTGCCTCTATAATAGCAGGTCTAATGATTTCCTCTTCCTCTGACCCTAGCAATCCTTCATCACCAGCATGTGGATTAAGTCCTAATACTGCAATATGTGGCTTTTCAATCCCAAAGTCCACCCTTAGTGATTGTTCCATTAAATTTAACTTACTTAATATAAGAGCTTTGGTGATCGTTTCGCTGACTTTGCTCAATGCGATATGTTCTGTGACTAAACCAACTCTTAGCTTATTACTTACCATCATCATTAAAACATCTGAAGCTCCAGCTTTCTCCTTGAGATAGCCAGTATGTCCAGCATGATGAAACCCAGATAACTTCATTGATTGCTTATTTATAGGGCCAGTCACTAAAGCATCTATAAAGCCACTATTTATATCTTCAATAGCTTTATCCAAACTCATGTGTGCATATTTACCACCTTCTGGACTTACTTTTCCTATATTGATCGTGACATTGTCATTCCAACAATTGACTAAATTAATCTTATCCGCGCGAGGTTTATCTCCTTCATTTAGTACAAAGAAGCTTAGATTTTCAAGTTGTACAATATTCTTATGATATGATGCGACTTTGATATTCCCGTAAATAATAGGGATTATTTCTTTATAAATATATTCATTATTAAGAGCTTTAAGGATGACTTCAAGCCCGATTCCATTAATATCTCCTACTGTAATTCCAATTTTCCATTTTGCCGCCATACGTTAAAATTTCTCGTTTGGCTGCAAAGATATGCTAATTGGCTCAATTTCTATTGAGGAAATCTAGCTATACTAATTCTTGAAACACAATAATGTCTGTATTATATCTACAGTGAAAATCTTCCCCCAAAGCCAAATGACAGTAAATTGGATGACATTAAGCCACTCGTATTAACTTTATAATAGCTGATGTCAAGTCCAAATTTATGCTTATTTCCAAACAATATTCCAAAATTTCCTCCTAGATAATTCCATCCTTTTATACCAGCAAAGGCATTAAACTGATAGATATATCGTGGTGAAAAATACACTCCAAATTTCTCAGTTGGATGTAAACTAGCATATAAAGGGATCTGTATATTCCACAACTGACTGATTATTGCAAATGTTCCAGCTTCAGCACCCACTCCAAATGCAAATAATGACTCTTGGTCTCCAATGAGTTGATATTTTACTCCTGCATTAAGATTAAAAGTTAAGTTTACTTTAAATATGAAATCTAATTTTATTGGTAATTCCATACTTTCCTCCAGCCTCTAAATTTGGAAAATATAAATTTGGAAAAGAATTATCTGATGAATCTGAATCAAAATCATCAATTTTAAAATCTGGAGACTGCGATAAACTCAAGGAAGCTGATATTTCACCATTTCCCTCACCCACAGCTCGTCCATCTTGAAAACCTGTAAGTGAAGCACATCCAGAAAAAAAGAGTGCTGTGATTGCAATTGCAATATAAATCGAGAAATTTTTTGTAGATAAATTCATTATAAAATAATTTGTTATACAAACATACATAGATAATTTTAAATGGTCAACAGAATTTCAATAAATTTTATCTTTTGAAATCTATCGAGCTTACATAGTTTAAAATCTATAAAGACTATTATCTAATTTTGATTATAATTCCCTTTTCCAATCATCATAGTTTTGGCCAAGGATATCAATTTCCTTTTGATTTCCTTTAAGATCTAAAACCTCTATTCTTTTTCCCAAACCAAATACCTTAATATCCTTATACTCATATGGAAGTAGCTGTTTTCCGCTTTGATCATATAGTCCACATAGCTGTTTTGAATTGTAAACAACTAAATAGATATCTGAGGGTTTTATTTTGGCAAATTCAAATGGTAAAATAATTTCACCCTCCAAATTTATAATACCATATTTTGAGTTCTTTGAAACCACTAAGTAAAGATTGGTAGACTCAAATATAAAATCATCAAATTGTTCACAAATAACTTGATTCATTTTCCTATTATATATTTTATTAATCCCCTCTGATTTCAATCGAATCAAAGTTGAATCTAGAATAACAATTTCATCAAATTCTTCACTTATTAATATTTTACCTTTTAAATCCGAAAGCAAAAATTTATCTCCTTTGTATAAAGACATCATTCCTGACTTTGGACAACTCATGGCTAAATTCCAAGAATTATTATTTATGAGCTTGGCATCTTGATTTAAAATTTGATAAATTCCATCTTTAAGGACAATATAATAAACCTGGTAAATTGTATTAGTATGATGATCGAATTCATGACAAATTTGAATTTTATCATAAATTATTTCTAATAATATTTGACCATTCAACTTTTGCAATCCAAATTTACCATTTTCAGTAATCATTGCATTTCCGTTGGCATCCATCTCAATCAACTCAGCTTTAAATAATAATTTCTCACCCGCAGGTGTAAAGTACTCATGTTGCGAACTACTTTGATTATAACCTTTCCAATAACCTGTTTGATCCATCTGTTTCAAAGGGTAATATACAGCCTTTGTTAGTTTAACTCCTTGGTCTGTAATCAAACCATAATAATCTCCTTCATTATACTTCTTCGCTTTTAATAAGTTACATTCAGTTTTGATATTAAATTTACTGTGATCAACTATTAAGGTACCACTAGTATCATAATAGCTGTAGCTATTTCCATCAAAACATTGAAAATATTGAGGATACATTTTAATAGATTCAAAACGAAAGGGAATTATCAGTTTATGGTTAAAATCAACTAAACCGAATTTAGGTTTCTTTTTATTGCTAATAAATTTATTAGGACAAATTATGGCATAATTTTCATTAAAATCAAAAACACAGTAAAGGGAGTCTACCTGAGCTATCAAGTCCAATGAATCATAGAGGTAAGTTCTCCCTGATTTTATTGCAACCCACTTTGGTCCAGTATGCATTGAAAAAATTGATTCGTACTCGTTAGGTAGGATTTGGTTCCCTTTCCTATCAATAAGACCTTGCTTTTTATCTATTTCCGTTTTGAAACACCATTTTTTTACTTCGACAATATTATTATATTGAATTGTTGAAATTTTTACAAAATCGTTTCCTAATAAATCATAATGAATTTCATCGTCACTAGCAATAAAATTAACTCCTGAGGCTATTATATATTTATAAGTTCTTGAGACTTGCTTTCTAGCTTTTAGATCAAAAACAATGCGCCCAGTATCGTTTTTAATTATTGCCAAATGATTTGGTAATATCGCAACCTTACTATCTTTAGATGAAGTTTGGTGTTCAAATTTTTTATTAATGATATCATACAAGGTATCATTTCTTTTAATTAATGCATAATCAGTATTGTGGAAAACATGAGCTAAGCATCCATATTTTCTTATCAGTTGAGCTTCAAATGAATCATTTAAACCAATTTGATTTTGCGAAACTACTCCATAATAAATCAAACAAAAACAAAACAAACTTATATTCTTCATTAAACGAATTTCAACAATTCTAAGCATTAATCTCAAATATCCTCACACTTTCAATCTTCGTATCGCTTACCAACTCATAAACAAATTTGTAATCTCCTAAGATAATCTCAGACCCTTGTTCGGGGATCGTCCCAGAAGCTGATACTAAATATCCTGATAAGGTGTGGTAGTCACCATCTAATGGAAGATTAAGACCATACTCATCATTGAGATAACTCAACTCCAATCTACCAGAAAATAAATATTCATTTTCTCCTACCTTCATTTCAAGAAATGCCTCATCATCATGCTCATCTTCAATCTCACCAAATATTTCTTCTAGAATATCTTCCAATGTGATTAAGCCAGATGTTCCACCATATTCATCTACTACACAAGCTACTGAAATCCTCAACTTATTCATACGTAGCATAAGATCATCTACTCTCAAGGTCTCTGGAACAAATGGAATATCTCGCACCATATCTTTAAGTGATGTGGATGGATGAAATAATTGTTGGTGATGAATATATCCTAGAATATTGTCTATGTCTTGGTCTACGATTATAATCTTTGAAAGCTTTGAATTAATAAAAGCATCTTTGAGATCTTCCATACTATCATTGACATCGATAAACACAATTTCTGTACGAGGAATCATACATTCACTCACACGGATTTGATTGAGATTAAGCGCATTTTTAAAAATATCTGCATCAATTTCTTCATGAACCTGATTCATTGGATTGTGCATATATTGTTCTAAATCCAATGGACTAAATCGCATCCTCGTCTTTGTAATAGATTCTCTGAATAAATATTTAATAATAAAATTGGAAGTCTTTGAAAAAAATTTGGCTGGTAAATATAATAATTTGTGGAAAAACAATAGCGGATAAGCTAGAAAGTTCATTGCATTATTAGCATATAATCTAAAAAATGCTTTAGGCAAGAACTCACCAAATACAAGAATGATTATAGTAACTAAAAATGTACTAATCAATATCGTAGCATTATCTGAAAGTCCCAAATTTTTTAGTGGAAGATTGAAAAAATCAGTGAGCAAGTAGGATAAAACTACAATACTAATATTTATTCCAATCAAAATCACTGAAATGTAATCCTCAGGATTTTCATAAAAACGAGATAGAATTTTACCTATGGAGGAGCCTTTTGATTTTTTTACTTCAACTGCAAGCTTGTTGGCAGTAACATAGGCAATCTCTGCTCCAGCAAAAAAAGCGGTTAAGATTAAAAAAAAAATAATTAAAAATATTGACACAGAATAATTGAATTATGTGGGCAAAATTAATAATAATAATTCATAGTACTCATGTTTTTATTTCCCTACATACCTGATTCTATTATTTTGTTAGCTCTGATTTTGAAATTTCTAAAGCTATGGCGCTTATATTTTGAATGACACTATCTCGGGAGTTTTGTTGAATTTCTATTTTATATTTTCCAATTTTATTGAAACTCACTTTTTCTTGTAATAAAATTGGAGTGGTACATCTCGAACCAGAGCATTCGCCCAAAGGCCTCCCATTGGGTGAAAACAACTCCAAGGAGAGGATATTTTCAAATTTTGTAGAGTCAGGATATACACTGATTATTTTTGTATACAAATTGTGATATTTCAAATCAGCTCCATGTTTCAAAGTTAAAAGAATATCATACTGTAAACTTGTATCTTGAATATCCCAGACATAATTTAACTTTTGGCCATAAGACCATGATTCATCAATTATTTTTATTTCAGAGGAATAAATGATATCCTCTTTACAAGCAGTTATAAATACTAAACCAAGGATGAAAATGCTTAGTTTTTTCATCTGAAAAATTCTTTCATCCTATCGAAGAATCCTTTCTCCTCGCTAGAAGGATGTGGATTAAAATTATTCATATTTCTAATTTTTTCCAACAAGGTTTTCTCTTCATTTGACACATTTTTTGGAGTCCAAACGTGAACGTGCACAAGTTGATCTCCTTTGTCATAAGATTGTACTGACGGGATACCAAGACCCTTTAATCTGAATATTTTACCACTCTGTGTTCCTGGTGGAATTTTAATTTTGACAGTCGAAGTCAAAGTCGGTACCTCAACCTGTGTACCTAGTGCAGCATCTGCAATATTTACATAAAAATCAAAATGAATATTCATGCCATCTCTTGTAAATGTATCATGTTCCTTTTGTTCTATGCTTATCAAAAGATCTCCTGCAGGTCCACCATTAGCTCCTGCATTACCTTTACCACGCATAGAGAGTTGCATATTATCCTCCACTCCAGCTGGGATTTGGATTTCTATTGTCTCTTCATTATTCTCAACTCCTGATCCTCTACAGCTTGTACAGTTATTTGCTATTTGCTGACCTGTTCCATTACAAGTGGGGCAGGTTGTAGTCGTTTGCATTTGACCAAGAAATGTACTTCTTATCTGACGTACATAACCCGATCCATTACATCCACTGCAGGTTTTTACAGATTTTGAGTCTTTAGCGCCACTTCCTCCACAAGTTTTACAGGAAACTTGTTTTTTGACTTTTATTTTTTTTGTAATTCCTGTTGCAATTTCTTCTAAAGTCATGCTTACTTTTATGCGAAGATTGCTTCCTTTCTGGCCACCTGATCTACCTCCTCCACTTCTACTTCCTCCAAAGAATGATTCAAATGGACTTCCAGAGTCTCCAAAAATATCGCCGAACTGACTGAATATATCCTCCATATTCCCAGATCGACCTCCTCCAAATCCTTGATTGGGGTCGACACCAGCATGGCCATATCGGTCATACCTGGCTTTTTTATCTGGATTACTAAGTATTTCATAAGCTTCTGCAGCTTCTTTAAACTTTTCTTCCGATGATTTATCTCCTGGGTTTCTATCCGGATGATATTTCATCGCTACCTTGCGATATGCTTTTTTCAATGAATCTGCATCAGCAGATTTGGGAACACCCAATATTTCGTAAAAATCTCTTTTGCTCATTTTTTTTAAATTGTAGCCTTTCTTATTTTTATTTCGCAACGACTACTTTAGCGTATCGTATGATTTTATCATTCAGTAAATAACCTTTCTCTACGGTATCTATTACTTTGCCTTTAAGTTCGTCTGATGGACTAGGAAACTCAGTAATTGCTTCATGAAAACTGGGATCAAAATCTTTTAAATTGGAATCCATAGGCTCTAGCCCTTTAGACTTTAATAATCCAATTAATTTATGATAAACCAAATTCATACCTTCTGGAAATATGTTTTCATTTTGTTGTTCTACTGATAGTTTCTGAGCCCTTTCAAAATCATCAACTATAGGTAATAAATCCACAATCATATCTTGAGAGGCATTCTTTATCAAGTCAATACGCTCCTTAATATTTCTTTTCTTGAAATTATCAAATTCAGCTACCAACCTGATATATTTATCCTTTTGATCCATCAATTCAGACTTTAAAGCTAAAATCTCATCCTTTTCTATGTCAATTTTATTAGAATCTTCGATGGATTCAAATTGTTGTTTGTCTAATATCTCTTGTTGTATTTTTTCCTCTTCTGTCATGTCTATTTGTATTTTGTATATTCTAATAGTTAATTCAATTCTCTTGCCAAAGCAAAATATTGGTCATTTTGTCAGTTTTTTAATCGATTTTTTGCCAAATAATCATCTAATTCCTTAAAATCTGGATTAACAAGCAATATTTTGCCTTCTGGGCTTATTAAAAATTTACTTGGTATCTCTTTAACTCCAAATTTTACAGCCATATCACTGTTCATTCTGTCCTCCTGTATGACCTGATTGGGCCAAATTAATCCATCTTTTTCTATGGCTGTGATTGCTTGATCTCGATTTCTTTCAAGGGCAACTGATAAAAAATCTATTCCTTCGGCAGAGTTAAATTTCGCATCTTTGTATTGCTCATAGAACATTCTTAGAATTGGATTCTCAGCTCGACATGGGGCACACCAACTTCCCCAAAAATCCAAAACAACATATTTCCCTTTAAAACTTGATAGACTAAGTTCTTTTCCTTGAATATTTTGACATTTAAATTCTGGACAAGCCTCACCATAACCCAATATTGGTCTAAAATAAAAATAGCGAATTGCAAATACTAAAAAAACAGTAAGTGCGACAAAAACTAAATATTTTGGCATTAAAGTTTAACAGTGTCCCATCCAATTGGTTTTATATTCCTTAAAAATTGACAATTTTAGTAAGTTTGCGCATTAATGAAAATATTTTTACGATATATTCTGCGTCAATTAATCTTTTGGCTTTGTTTTTTTGCACTTACAAGATTGCTGTTTATGCTTTGTCAAGTTGCTTTTGGTCAGCATGAATTAAATTGGAGATGTGTCTTTTCCTTTATTGTTGGATTTAGAATGGATCTATCAATGAGCTTCTATGTACTGACTCCAATTTTTATCATTCTACTCATCAACCATATTTTTAAATCTCAAATTGCTGAAAAAATAATAAATGTTTATAATTTAGTATTGATCATTCTGTTTAGTATATTCATTGCTGTAGACTGTGAACTCTATCAAGATTGGGGATACCGGATTGATTATACTCCGTTCAATTATTTGACAGTTCCTGGAGAAGCTGCAAACTTCTTAACTGGCAAAATGATACTGGTTTTTGTTTTATCATTAATTATTTCAATATTAATTGGACTTATACTTCGATTTTTAATATTAAAAAATGAAAAAATTCAATACAGTTTATCTAGCCTAGGTATTTTAATTTTCTTCATGGCAGTATGGATCATTCCTATTAGAGGAGGGCTTGGTGAGTTCCCTTTGAATCCCGGTCAAATGTATTATAGCAAGGATATTTTTTTGAATCATCTGGCCATTAATCCTGTTTGGAATATGATTTATACTAGTGTTCAAAAAAATAAAATTAAATCAAATTTTAATTTTATGGATGATGGTCTTGCTCAAAGTAAATTTGACAAACTTATTAATTCAAATCTTATAGCTGATAAAAAATATTTTAAAACAGATTCTCCAAATATCTTGATCTGCATCTTAGAAACATTTACTGCTGAAGTCAATCATAAAAAATATAAGGATAAAGAAATCATGCCTCGTTTGAATCAACTTGTTCAAGATGGCATTTATTTTCCCAATGCTTATGGATGTGGAGACCGCACAGATAAAGGTGTGGTGAGTGTATTGAGTGGCTATCCAGCTCAACCTCAATCCTCGATAATGCTCTATCAAAAAAAATCTGAAGGTTTGCCTTCGATCATTAAATCATTACAACAAAAAAATTATTCTTCTACATTTTATTATGGTGGAGAATTGAATTTTGCAAGTATGAGATCTTATATTTTAAGTGCTGGATTTAATGAAATTATTGACAAAAACAATTTTGATCCTTCAAGCTATAATGCAAAATGGGGTGTTCATGATCACATTTTATTTGAAAAAGTCGTTTCAGATCTTAAGCAAGCAAAAGAACCATTTGTAAACTGTGTATTATCCTTAAGCAGTCATCCACCTTATGATGTACCGATGAAAAATGAATGGGAAGGGAATGATGAAGAAACCAAATTTGTCAATAGTATTCATTATGCCGATCGTTCATTGGGAGCCATGCTTGACAGTATAAAAAAAATGCCGCTTTGGGATAATCTTGTGGTCATTCTAGTGGGGGATCATGGAGGAAGATTTCCTGGATCAATGGCATTATATGATCCAAAAAAATTTCATATTACGATGCACATTACTGGAGGAGCAGTGAAAAGTGATTCCACGATCATGAGATTATCATCACAAAGTGATTTGGCAAAAACCATATTAAATCAATTGAATATCTCAACAAAAGAATATAAATTCAATCAAGATTTACTCTCTACTACATATAATCCATTTGTCTATTACGCTTATAATCCTGGAGTTGGTAGTATTGATACTTCAGGGCGAATGGTCTTTTCTCTTGAATCAAAATCCATCATTCAAAATGAAGCTCATTCAACTACAACTGAAGATGACCTTAAAGCCTATCTTCAAGTATTAATGAAAGATTTTAATAATAGATGATCAATTTTTTAAACTAAATATTTGCCCTCAATAGGCATTCTTCTTCCAAGCCCAAAAGATTTTGAAGATACTCTAAGGACCGGAGGTGATTGATATCTTTTAAATTCTGCTTTATTTACCAACCTACAAGATCTTAAGACAATATCTCTGTCGAATCCCTGATCGATGATTTCATTAGGCCCTTTCTCAAGTTCAATATACTGGTATAATATTTTATCCAAAATAGAATAATCTGGCAATGAATCACTGTCCTTTTGACCCGGCCTCAACTCAGCAGATGGTGGCTTTGAAATAGAATTTTGGGGGATGATTTCTTCATTTCTGTTGATATAATGTGACAATTCATATACCTGAGTCTTATATACATCTGCCAATACTGCAAGTCCCCCGCACAGATCACCATATAGCGTACCATATCCCACCGCCATTTCAGATTTATTTGTAGTATTGAGTAATATCGATCCGAACTTATTAGAAAAAGCCATTAACAACATACCTCGAATCCTTGCCTGTATATTTTCTTCTGTAATATTCTGCGGCATACCACTAAAAAATGGATCTAATACATGTGAATAGGTTTTAAAGATATCTTCGATCGCTATGATTTCATATGAGATTCCGAGTTTTTCTGCTAAGTCCCTTGCATCAACAACTGAACCTTCTGAAGAATACTGAGATGGCATGAGCAATACCTTGATATTTTCCTTTCCCAATGCATGTGTTGCCAACACACAGGTTAGTGCCGAGTCAATCCCACCAGAAAGACCTAATAGTGCTGTTTTAAGATTTAATTTTGAAAAATAATCCTTTATTCCCAATACTAATGCTTGATAAATTAGAGACACTTCTTCTTTTGGTAGTTCATTACTTTTCCCTCCTTCACATACTTGATCTAGATCATAATTGCGCTGACATTTTTCAAAAAAAGGCATTTCATCATATGTCAGTCCATCGGGAGACATCACGATAGAACCACCATCAAATATTACATCAGTCTGTGACCCAAAGCTATTGCAATAAAACATTGGAATTTTATATTTCAGCACATTTGCTCTGATCACTTCTATTCTTTCTTTAGCATGTGTTGCACTAAATGGTGAAGCTGATAGGTTGAGTATAAAATCTGGATTTTCTTTCATCATCTCATCCATAGGAACTATGGTATACATTGGATTATTATTGCCCAAATTCCATATATCTTCACATATGGTAATCGCTATTTTCTTACCTTTAAACTCTACGGTTTTAAATTTTTTGTTCGGTTCAAAATAACGATATTCATCAAAAATATCATAATTGGGCAATAATGCTTTATGGGCTATATGTTGCACCTTTCCACCATAAAGAAAAAAAGCACTATTATATAAATCCTTTCCTTCTATTTCTGGATTTACCGTTGGCGCACCTACTACGATGGCGATATCAAAGCTTTGCTCACAAAGTGATTGAATAACATTCATAGACTGATGGATGAAGTCCCTAAACTCTAAAAAATCTCTTGGAGGATAGCCACATGTCGATAGTTCTGAAAAACAAATTAAATCAGACTGATCTTCTTTTGCTTTTTCAATAGCCTCTTTCATTTGACTTAAATTTCCATCAAAATTACCGATGTGATAATTCAACTGAGCTAATGTAATTTTCATATATTTTTATTGCAGTTCAAATCTAAAAATAGAAATTTATTATATTGTATTAAATAGAAATCCCAAGCCATTCTGCTGCAGATTTGTAAAACAAAAATTCCTTTGTTTCAGTTGAAAAATTCATTGAATCTATAAGTTTGCCAGGTGACAATTCTCCTAGTGGAAATGGATAATCAGTGCCTAAGGCAATGCGATTTTCGCCAAATAAACTAATTAATTGACTCAACATAGTAGGATCATGGACCAAACTGTCCACCCAAAATTTTCCTAAATACTCATCTGGATGAATTGCATGATCTACAGCGACGAGGTCTGGTCTCACTTCGAATCCATGCTTGATACGACCATAAGTGCCTGGAAAAGATCCTCCTCCATGTGCAAATGCAATTCTTAGTTGTTTGAATTGCTCAAACACACCTCCAAAGATCATACTACAAATAGCAAGACTACTTTCAGCAGGCATCCCTACCAACCAAGGCAACCAGAATCGATTCATCTTTTCTTTTCCTACCATATCCCAAGGATGAACGAACATTGCGGCATTGTTTCTCTCAGCACATTCATAAATTGGAAACAATGCTTTTTCATTTAAATTCCAATCATTTATATGGCTCCCTATTTCTACACCATTAAGCCCTAAATCATTCATACAGCGCTCTAACTCTAGGCAAGCTAGATCAGGGTCCTGCATAGGAATAGTCCCCAAGCCTATAAATCGATTGGGATACTTACGAACGACCTCAGCAATGTGATCATTCAAATACCTTGATACATCGTATGCATCTTTTGGTTTAGCCCAATAACTAAATAATACAGGAATCGTACTGATCACTTGCATATCTATATTATATCCATCACTGTCCTTGATTCTTACTTCAGGATCCCAACAATTAGATTCTATCTCTCGAAAAAATTTATTGTCGATCATCATTTTTGCTTTACAATTCTGATGATGATCCAACTGAACAAAACCGCCATATCCAAATTTCTGCGCCCAATCTGGAAGCTGCTCTGGAATAATATGTGTATGTATATCTATACGTTTCATTTAGATTTGATTATAACAATAAATAAATACCAAAAAGAATAAAAATACTTGAAGATACAAAACGAATATAAAACAGGTGTTGCTCAGATAAAAATGATTTAATCTGGTGGCCCAAATATAATTTAAAAATATCCGTGAGAATAATCATGAACTGAATTCCAACATAATACAAGACGATACTTACTGAGCTTAATTTATTTTCAATTTCAAATTGAAGTAATATTGTCGCAGCACCGCACCAAATCAACAATGCATTTGGATTAAGGGTATTTATAAAGAAGCCTTTGGTCAATAATTTTGAAGCTATAATTTTTTTTGAACTTGTCTGCTTTTTTACTTTAGCATTATATAAAAAACTAAAAATCCCTATACATATCAATATCACTCCTACAGATAGTTTTATAGTATTCAGGGTTTCAGGATTTTTAATTAAATCTTGAATTTTTGAAAAAGCCAAATAAGTACTTATAATAAATATAATATCACTTATCCATGTTCCCAAGGCAAAATGAATGGCTCTTTTGAATCCATATTTTATTCCTGCTTCTAACATAAAGAAAAAAATTGGACCAATAAGTAGACTTATTCCAAAACCAAAAAGTAAGCCTTTGCCAAGCCACATGAACTCACTCATTTACTTCAAGAATTAAGCCCTTCAAATACGAACCTTCAGCATGAAATAATGAAATGGGGTGGTCGGGACCCTGACTTAACTTTTGGACCACGCGAATTTTTTTTCCTGATTCAATTCCAGCGGATACGATCGTCTTATAAAACAGTTCTTCTGTAACCACCTGTGAACAAGAAAACGTAAATAAAAATCCCGGTGTCTTAATATTTTTTAGCGCCAATAAATTAATTCTTTTATATGCTTGTATTGCTTGATGTCTTTTATCTAATGATTTTGCAAATGCTGGTGGATCTAAAATAATGATATCAAATTTAGATTCTTCCATTTGCTTTAGATATTCAATGACATCAGCCGTAAGTTTTTCATGAGGAATTTTATTTTCCAAATATTGCTCATTTCTTTCTACAATTTCCATTGCTTTCTTAGACACATCAATAGAGCAAACTGAATTAGCTTCGTTACTTAATGCATACATTGAAAATCCTCCAGTATAGCAAAAAGTATTGAGCACATTTTTGGATTTTGAATATTGACCCAATAATTTTCTGTTTTCCCGCTGATCCAGAAAAAAACCTGTCTTTTGGCCATTTAATACATCGATCCAAAATGAGACGCCATTCTCTAGAACCATACATGTTGATTCAGTTCCATAAAGCATTTTGTCTTCAACTTGTTTTGAATATTCTTTCGGCAGAGTCTCTTTAGATTTTAAAATGATGGAATGAACTCTCTCCTTTGCAATTTTCTTTATTGCTTCCACAATGTCATTCAAATTTTTATGCATCCCAATAGAGTGACATTGTATTACTACAATTTTATCATAAACATCGATGATCAATCCTGACAATTGGTCTCCTTCGCCATGTACCCATCGAAAACAATTGGTTTTTGCATTATCTATAAGATTGATATTCGCTCTATAATTCCAAGCATTGGCTATTAAGCGACTCCAAATGTCTGGCGTATAATCCTCTGTTCCAAAATAAATTAAACGCACTGTTATACTTCCTTTGTGGTAATGGCCGTATCCAAGTCTTTCACCGAACTCATTTTCTACATACACTAACTCTCCATCTTCACATGCAACATTATTTAAATGTAAAGCGCCAGAAAAAACCCAAGGATGTTTTCGGTCTATTGATTGTTGTTTTCCTTTGCGAAGACGAATGCTAATCATTTCTTTTAAAAATTCCTGCAAAGGTCACAAATTTTATTCATATTTATTGATTCTCTTAAGTTTCCTTTAAAATAAATTAAAAAACTAAATTAATTCGTTTTTGTAATTATTTTTATGCCATGAAAAGTATTGTTTCATTCAATGTAAATGGATTAAGAGCTGCTCAAACAAAAGGGCTTGATGAGTGGATCACAAAAAATAATTTTGATGTTATTTGTTTTCAAGAAACGAAAATGGATGAATCCCTTGCAGATCCTGAATATTTTAAAAAATTAGGTTATAACTCACATTGGCATTGTGCTGTGAAAAAAGGCTATAGTGGTGTTCTTACTTTGACTAAAGAAAAACCGAAAAAAATCTCTGCTGGATTTAATATTAAAGAATATGATGATGAAGGCCGCATCATCGTGCTTGACTTTGAAGGTTGGTCCATAGCAAACTGTTATTTTCCTTCTGGTTCTGCAAGTGAAGAAAGACATGATTTTAAAATGAAATTTTTAGAAACAACTTATCCTTTTTTTAAAAAACTAGTCAAAGAAAAAAAGAATGTAATTCTAGTCGGAGATTATAATATTGTACATCAAAATTTAGATATACACAATCCTACACGTAAAGATAATCCCAGTGGATTTAGACCAGAGGAAAGGTCTTGGTTGGATAATTGGTTTAATGAACTTTTTGATGATGCATTCAGAATAAAATATCCTGATCAATCTGCATATAGTTGGTGGAGTTATAGAGCAGGATCATATCAGAAAGATAAAGGATGGCGCATAGATTATCAGTCAATCTCAAAGTCTATCTCGCAAAAAGTAACGGACTACAAACATCACAAGGAAATTCGTTTTTCAGATCATTGTCCCATTGAAGGAATCTATGATATTTAAAAAAATATTTATTTTTTTTCTAATAAAATTTTTGCGTGTAGCGTAATCGTATCTTCCACGACTTTATCTGCAATCATTTCTATGATTCCTGTTGAAGGATTGGACCAATCCTTCCGATTCAATCGCAGAGCAGATATTGTAATCAGCATGGCATCTTTGGAATATCCTTTTCTATATGAAATCGAAATCGGTTTTGTAATACCTTTCATAGTAAGTAGAGCCTGTCTTGTTTCCACTCTATTGCTATCCACTATGAAGTGTTTGTCCTTTATATCCAATGTAATATATTGGAAGTTTTCAGTGTCAAAAAATAGTTGAGATTTCAGCTCTTCTATCAACTCTTGTCTTTCCTTCTCATCGGATAAATCCAAGTTTTTGATAGTATTCATATCTATTAAAACACTAGCCGAAATGATACTGTCATTTTTTAGAAAAAACTTTCCTTCCTTAATTTTAATACTTCCGTTATGAGTATTTTTCCAGTTTGAACCTTGCCAATAGACGATACTTTGTGCTGTATCTAAAATAAATAATTCTGATATCGTATCATGGATTAGATTCCGACTAGAAACTAAGCTAGTATTCTCTTTTTTCTCATTTTTACATGCCAATATTAAGACAAGAAAAGTCAGTGTATAGTACCACTGCATTTATTTAAAAATTTTCGAAGAAAGATTATTTAAAAATATTTTCAATTCATTAAAATTGGAAATAATTTTTACCTGTTCTTTGTATTGAATAAAATCATGAGCATAATATCCTGATAATAACAAAATTGGTTTAAATTCCAATTGCTCAAAAGCAATTAAAAATTGCTTTAAATAATCTACTGAATCTTGCTCATGTACGAAAGTAAAGATAAATCTAGGTTTGACTATTTGAACAGAGTCCAATAGATCACTAAGATGTAAATTAATACCTAAATTCAAGACAGAACAATTCTTCTTTTTTAAAAAATATTCTGTGTGGAGACAGGACAATTCTTGATTCTCTTTGGGATTCAAGAAACAAATGACCTTAATAGTATCATGTGGATTTGAATACTGAACTTTTGAAATCGCATCAATAAGTTTTCTTTTGATTATTGTATTGACAAATTCTTCATGAACACGTTTTATAGAGCCACTTAACCAGAGAATATGCAACTTATCCAACAAAGGAAGCAAAAGATTGTCAAAGGTTTTATCAAATCCATCTTGTCTAATATTGGTATCTACAAGATATAAAAATTTTTGCTCATCCAATTGCAAGACAGCCAGAGTTATGGCATCCAAAGATTCAACGCCAAAAGATTCTACTGCAATTTGTCCAGCAACAAGATCTCCAATTTGGGTATCCTGCATATCAGAAATTTCTGATATCTTATAGCCATGATGATTCAATAATACAATGTTACTAATTTTCCTCAAATCCTGCTCATCATAAAAACGAATATTCGTCTTTGTTCTTTTGGGAGGAAGGATATTATATCTTTTTTCCCAAATCCTTATTGTATGAGCTTTTATCCCAGTAATTTTTTCTACATCATTGATCGAATATATAGCCACTTGTATCGGTATCTTGTTATTTCTGTATAACATTTTAATAAAAATATTGTTTAGAAATTCAATGTTGAAGAAAGTTCAAAAAGTAGGAATAGTCTGTTATCCCACGTATGGTGGTTCGGGAGTCGTTGCGACAGAGCTAGGTATGTCCTTGGCAAAATTAGGTTTTGAAATTCACTTTATCAGCTATCGCAGACCAGCTAGACTGGGTATCTTTCAATCCAATGTTTTTTATCATGAAGTTCCAAGTTTTGAGTATCCTCTCTTTGAATTTAAACCATTTGATACTGCTTTAGCGAGTAAAATTGTTGAAGTATGTCTCAGTGAAAATATACAGATTTTGCATGTTCATTATGCGATACCACATGCCACCATAGCATTCTTGGTTCGAGAAATATTAAAAACAAAAAATATATATTTACCGATTATTACCACACTTCATGGCACTGATATCACTTTAGTCGGAGTGGATCCTTCTTTTTACCCTGTAGTAGAATTCAGTATTAATCAATCAGATGGGGTGACTGCTGTTTCTGAGGCTTTAGCTGCCCAAACTTATCTAACTTTTGATATTAAAAATAAAATTAAAGTTATTCCAAATTTTATAGACTTTGATCGATTTTATAGAAAAAGAGAGGAGGGTTTAAGAAGATCATTTGCTAAAGATGAAGAAAAAATTTTAATTCATATTTCTAATTTTAGAAAGGTAAAACGAATTGATGATATTCTAAAAGTGTTCGCAATTGTAAAAAGTAAAATACCGTCTAAATTATTATTAGTTGGTGATGGACCAGAAAGGGTGGCGCTTACTATAATGGCAAAAGAATTGAATATAGAACGAGATGTGATCTTCACTGGTAAGCAAGACTCTGTAGAAGATTTACTAGCTGTTTCAGATTGCTTTTTATTGACTTCAGACCATGAAAGTTTTGGATTAGCAGCTCTTGAGGCGATGGCGTGTGAAGTCCCGGTTGTATCTACCAATGCAGGAGGATTAAGAGAAGTCAATGAAGATGGATTTTCAGGATTTACTTGCAATGTAGGAGATATCCAAGCCTTGTCGGACGCTGTTTTAAAAATCATTCTAGATCAAGAGACACTCAATCAATTTAAGAAAAATGCAAAAGTTCAAGCTCAAAAATTTGATATTAAAATTGTCCTTAAAGAGTATATAGATTATTACAATGAAATTTACAATATTTAATGAGGGAATTAGTTAATGTGAGAATTAGATTAAAATTCATTTGCTGATTTGTAAATTCAATTATCCACATTATCTAATTAACCCCAGGTCTCCCGAAAATTTCTTAACAGATCCATCTCGATGTCGTAGCTCGATCAGATAGACATACACTCCTGGATTGCATGGCTGTGTTTTATGATTGCCATTCCAACCTGTTGATGGATCGTTTGAATAATACACTTGTTCGCCCCAGCGATCATATATTGAAGCTGATACCAATGTATACACATTGCCATAAGTTGGTTGCCATATATCATTTATATTGTCGCCATTCGGTGAAAATATAGTTGGTGGATAAAAGCCTTCATTGCGCTTGATCGTAAATGTGATCGTCTTTATAAGTTCGCAGCCTCGTTCGTCTGTAAATGTAAGTGTATAGGTGATATCTTCTTTTGGTGAAAATTTTAGTTCTATTCCATTCTGAATAACAACGTCTGAATTTGGTGAAACTTGAATTGATGCAATTTTTGGGTTTTGGATTGAGAATGTTAAACTGTGACTTGTTCCTTCTTCCAGTTCTACATGATCATCAAACACTACATCGAATGTTGCTGCATCAAGGATCCGAATTGTATCTGACACTTCACAGTTTTCTGAATCAATTGCCTTAAAAACATATAATCCAGAATTGAGATTGTCAAGCGCTGAAAGGCTTACTTTTTTGCCATTCAAATAATATTCAAATGGAGCAGTTCCTCCTTGCAGATTCTTAATCTCTATGCTACCTAGATCTTCCGGGCAAATCGGATTTATTGGTCTTGCGCTGTATTGTATCGGTGGAGATTCTTTGATTGTAATCGATGAATTGACCTTACAACCATTGACATCTGTTACTGTGAGTGTGTATGTTCCACTGCGGACTTGAATACTAGATTTATCTTCTCCTGTGGACCATTTGTAGGATTGAAAATTGGTTGATGCACTTAGATTTACTAATTCGTCTTTGCAAATTATTGTATCGGAATTGAAACTTATTTTTGATATTGCAAATTCTTTGATCCGAATTTCTACTATTGTGTCACACGTTGTCAAGGATGAGATTGTATCATGAATAATTTCTCCTGATCTATATATTTTATTTTTGTAAACTATGGAATCATTGGGACAAATTAAGTTAATCTTTTCAATAGTAGGAGAAGTATTATATTTTACTTCAATACTATCCCTAACATTACATATTCCATTTATAGTTTCTACCCAATATATTCCACCTTGCCTAATAGTATAGATGGAATCTATTGATCCATCTTGCCATAAATAATTCCCTCTTGGTAATGAAATTTTATATATTTGACCAAAGCATAAAGAAATATTATTTTCTACAATTAAATTTGGTTGTTTTAAAACTCGAAATGTAATTGTTGCCGTATCAAATCCACAAATAGTATCCCCAACTATATATTGATAATTTCCGACGATATCTACTTTTGGATTAAATATTAATGGAACTTGGGTTTGTCTATTCCAGATGCCTCCTGTATGATAACATAATCCTAGAGTTTGAAATAGAGAAATTGGTGGGCTTAATTCACATAGTTCAATTATTGTATCACGTCCTGCAAAAGCTTGTTGGTGTAAAAAGGTTAAGGTTGAAATTGCTGTATCTGATAGATTATTTTTATATGCCACAAACTGGATTAACCTAGTGCCTGCTACAATTTCACAGTCCGAATTTTCATAAATAATTTCTTTTAAAGCCAATGCAAAACTATCATTGGTTGCAAAGAGATCTGGTATCAAAGTGAAACTTTGATTATTCATGACTTTAAGTATGTTATGGTTCTCTGCAAAGTCTAATCTTTCACTTGACCCATTTTTTGGATTTAATATTTTTATATTGATGGAGTCCATCAATCCAAAATCTGAAAAAACATTGACATCAAAATCTGTAATCCTTTGTTTCAATTGTGAAAAACATGATAGAGTATCAAAATAGCCGTTCTGAGTATTTCCAGAATTATTGTTTATATCCAAATCTATCAAAACATCACAGTAATGAGCAGGCTTAATCCATGGAACAGCCAAACCTTGAATTGAAATTGAATTCTGTATAAATGGATCTACAGGACAAAGATATGTGAAGACTCCTGTCTGCATATTTACTTCATACTGCCCTTTATCTTGGACAAGACATATCACCCTTTCAGAATTACAATCCTCACGTAAGGTAAACACCATACGTATAATTGTATTAAATGAATCACACACTGGACAAATAAATTGGAATTGACTGTTTCGCATATCATTTGTATCCAATTTAAAAAAACTTTCAAATCCATTTACCCAATAAAATTGTCCTTGATAACGAAACATACTGCTATTACGTGGGTAATTAGTCCTGTTCCAACCTGTGTATCGATTCCTTTCTTCAAATAATCCTGTGGATGGATCATACTTCAGTACTGTCAATCCTATACCCCATAATATTCCATCTTCATCAAATTCTAAGCAATTGATCAATCTATTTTGATATTTATACTTCACTATAGGTTGTACAGTACAGGAACTTGTGTCTATATTCTGATAAATAGCACTTGCATCTGGAATTCCTATAAAATAACTTTTCGATTTACTTGAATAAAGTGCAATCTCATTGACATCCCCCTTAAATACATTTACTAAAGAGTCGCAGTATTTTTCAATTCTGCAAGAATCATAATAATATTTATATAAATTACTGTAGTCGTCTGTAAGAAAAACAAATTGAGCAAAACTTTCATTGCCCCAAAAATGAGGAGCAATGAAAGAATTTGTTTTTTTGAACTTTTTTGTTTTTATTCTACTTCTTAACAAACTTTTGGTTAATATTTGTTTCTTCATTTTTTGCACTTATAATATAAATACCTGGAAGAAGTTGATTTAGGTTAATCAAGTTTTCATAAGGAATTAATATTGCTTTTTCAAGTACTTTTCCTTCCATATTCATGATGATATAAGGCAATTCATATTTTGCTCCTACTCGGTTAATCAATAACTTATCTTCTATTAAATTATTTACAATATTTATTTCGTTATGCAGACTATTCTCAATCTTGATAGATAGATTGTAAGTGTTTAGATCTTGAGATACACCTACATTCATTTCATTATTTGAATCATTTAAATGGAAAGGCAACTCAACATCCTTATTTGGGTTTGTTTTTTGAAGTTCTATATTAAGCTTACCTTTTAATTTACCTCCTTGAACTTCTATTAAACTAAATTGAAGTATACCTTCCTTGGATAAATAAGAGTAATTAAATATTGGACCATTATCTACTATTCCAGAGACATAGCAACTTGCAAATTTATACTCATCTAAATTGATCTTTAATTCACTTGACAAGGTGACAATATTATTAAGTTTAGACAAATCCAATTGCAAAATTTTATTATTATTTATAATTTTTTCTTCAAATACTAATTCCAAATTAGAATTACTTCTGGTAATACTATTATTGGGGGTTTGGAATCCGGCACAATTTGTACAACTACCATTTACATCACCTACCTTTATTCCTACATAATCATTAATACTACTTGTTGCTGTAGAGTTTACACTCCAACAAGTTGGAACTAATGGCGTTGATTCAAGACAAGTTTCTAATGCATTGTTTAATTGATTAAATAATCCCGAAGAAACTTTAATAAATTTCCATGGTCTATAAGGATTGCTTGGGGCCTGTCCAAGAATCCACTTGTTTATAATATTTATGTCACCTGTTGTTATTGCTTGATCATCATTAGCATCTGCAGCTATTGATTGCCATGCTTGAGGAAAGCATGCTGTAACTCCTAAAATTATATTTCTAATTAAAGTTAGATCTATACTATTTAACCCGCAATTTACATTTGTATTTTTCACTAAACAATGCTCATAACAACCATCCAATATTCCATTACTAAAATACTGTCCTGAAAGATCAGTAAAAACATCACTAATGGTTAAAGAATTGATTGTTTCATTTAATTTGACATTTACTAAATTGAGTCCATTATTTAATCCATTTGCACAACCAACAGGAAACTTTTCCACTGTACCATTAATACTATTAGGGATAAAACATGACATTCCATTTCCATTTGATGGCATTGAACAAAATGAACCGTCTTCCTTTGTAATAATTACTTGAGCTGTTTCAACAAATCTACAATTAGGTGGCAATACTCCTGGTTCTAAAAAAATTGTGAAAAGGGTCAACAAATTTTGAAATTCTACAAATTCGAAAGGATTTAATGTACTTCCTGAAAAGGTAATCAGATTACTATTCTGATTAAATAATAATGTACAAGAATTACTGAATATACCACTTTTGCTAGTCTGCATAGCAGTACCATTATAAATTGCACTTGTATTCAAAAAAATTTGAACATTGATAGATTTTATTTTTTCTAATGAAGCTGAATTGACAGCAATTTTAATTTTTTGATAGCTACAAACATCAAAACCTTCATTTGTAATATTCAAAGTTGCAGGACACTGCGCCTCCGATATTCCAGGCAGAAAAAATGAAGCGATGAACATAAGAAAGGATTTAAAGCAAAATTTTATTTGCCCCCCCAGTTCTTTACAAAATTAAATTTGTGGGTTGGTGATTGGTTTTTAGGGTTTGAATAAAGATTCGTCTTTTTCATATTAAAAGTGTTTTGGTTACATGCTGTTATCATCGACGAGGTGTGTGTGAATCATCATTCGCTCAGGCTCCGTAGGTGATAAGACAAATATACAGACATTTTTACAAAACGCAAATTATTTTTTTTATATATTTTATATTAATGTGAGAATTTTATAAATGATTTTTGGGATTTATTGGTATTATACATGCATATACATTTCACAGATTTGGACTTACATAAAGAAACAATCTACTTAAATCATGTCGTAATAACCCACCTAAATCTCTACAAACAGGTCGCTCCTCTGGAGCTTATATTTACTTTTAATAAATTTTTGCATAAAAAAACATTTGCAAATTTGCACATTAAAATTTTCCGTAACTTCGTCCATTCTTTTACTCTAAATTTATTAAACATTAATTTTATTATTATGCGCTTCTATCTGTTTTTCATTACAATTTGTTGTTTAAGTTTCAGCTTATTTAGTCAAAATACACTTCCCGATTCTTGTAAATTGATCATCGGGACGAATTTGTCTGGTGTTTATGATTGGGGGGCTGAACAGCCTTTTGTAGACATGATGAGAAGTAGCAGAGAGTGGTATTCTAAAGATGATTCGGGTGAATTCAATTCTGGCAATATTGATAAGATGAGTTTTAGACCTGATGGCTACCCGACTCATATTCCACAATTTATTCCAGGATTCACAAGACCTCAATTTGTCGCGACAATATGGGGAAGAATTGCAGGTTGGGAACTTGGAGATTATTTTGTATTTTATGAGGGCATTGGAGACATAGATATTAATTTTGGGGTCAATAATTATAGACGTTTATCTAATCAATCCTATGCTTTTAACTTGAGCAATAATGTTGATCGAGAAATTCAATTAATTATTACACGCTCAGACTCATCCAATCCTGTTAAAAACATAAGAATCATCCATAAGAATTACGAGAATACTTATCAAACGAACATCTTTAATCCACATTGGATAAATTATTTAAAAGCCTTTAAGACTGTGCGATTTATGGATTGGGGACATACCAATCATTGGTCTCAAAAAGAACCTTGGATTCAAGTTACTGGCAAAGCCGACTGGAACGAAAGGGCAAAATTGGACTATTATACTTGGACGACAAATAAAGGGATCCCTTATGAAATCATGATCCAGCTTATGAATGAACAAGATCTAGATGGATGGGTATGCATCCCACATAGAGCTAGTGATGATTATATTAGAAATATGGCGGCACTATTCAAAGCAAATGTAGAGTCGGGAAGACATATGTATGTTGAATATAGTAATGAGATTTGGAATTGGATCTTTGGCCAAGCAGTTTGGCTGGATGAAAACTTCTGCAAACCTTCTGGTACTTGGCCCGAGTGTCTCGTACCAAGTATCCAAAATGCTTTAGATATATGGACAGCTGAATATGGCACAGCTGAAAAATCTAGAATAACAAGAATTCTTGGCATACAAACAGGCTGGCACGATGTGAGCAATAGAATGGCTCATACGATGAATATTAATTCATTTGATGCCATTGCTCCAACTTATTATTTTGGGATTTCTGAAAAGTCAGATTCACTTTTGGACGATCTTGGCAGTCGAGCTACAGTAGCCGATATCGCAACAGCGGCAAGACTGAATATGGGCACAGAATTCGATAGAATTAAACTCATTCAAACGATATGTACTGAACTCAACAAAAAAATGATTTTTTATGAGGGTGGACATCATTTGACAGCACATCCATTTGGTGTTAGTCCTACTTATGAACTTGCATTAAATTCAATCCATCGCGATACTGCAATATTCAATTTATACAATGAATGGTTTACAAAAATTCGCAGCCTTCAAACTGGTAAAGACCCTTTGCAGTGTATGAATTTTTCATTTATATCTGGCATTGATGGAAGATATGGTTCGTGGGGAATTTTAGAGTCTGTCTACCAAGATTTGAATTTGATTCCTGCACCTAAGTACAATGCAGTCCTTAGAAATCAATATAAAAATTGTATCACTACTTCACTTGATTCAAATCAGAAAAAAAAGAATTCTACGACAGTTTACTTTGATTCCCAATCAAATGAATTGCAGCTCAACACAGAATCAAATCAAAATTTTAGCATCTACACACTGCATGGTCAAAAAATACTTAGTGCTATTACAACTAATAGTCCTACAGTAATTTCATTTGAAAATTATAATCCTGGAGTTTATATCATCCAGCTTAAGGACAAAAATTACAAAATCATAAAGAATTGATTTGATTTATATGTAGAATCAATAGATCAATGATTTTTCATTAGAGTCATTTTTGGTTTCGTTTGCTTGATAATTTTTACTAGCAATTTTTCTAAAAAAATATCTCAACGAAATCATATTAGTTGGATTTGACTTGTATTAATTTTCCTGTTGATATCACTTTGTCATTATTATAAACTTTGAAGAAAATAATATTAGAATTGGGCAATTCATTGGCATGAAGACTGATTGTTTTATGATTAAAATTTTTGATTAAAATTCGTTTTCCCATTCCATCCAAAAGTTCAATCTTTATATTGTCTAAACGACTCAGTTCTTCTTTCAATTCAAACTGAACAGTAGTGTGAAATGGGTTTGGATAAGCCTTTACTTTTTGCATTGTTGCTGGTTCATCAAATATTGCAGTAATGCTTGGATTCCCTATGGTGTGCAAGGTTTGGTTGGTTACAATAGCTGGATTAAAGTCAAAATAAATATAAGCTGTATTCTCAATAGTACTGCCCAGTGCTAATTGTTCTTTTGTCTTGATCGCATATTTTACAAAGCCATGAGATGCTGGTTCATTGCTCATACTATCGACCAATTTTATAGGAAAAAAATTAAATCGCAAAATATTATAACGCAGCAAATCCCAAGTAAATGGATGGCTTGCTCCAAGTATCTCTAATGTACTGAGATCTAGATTTTGGCTTAGTGTATCGACGATCACAATTTTGAATGCAGTATCATTTCCAGTATTTTGAAATCTGATCTTATATTCTAGCCTTTGTCCTTTCTCAATTAAATGAGTGTTCTCATAGCCTGTAGGTATTGCCATTTTATCATTAGGATCAAATGATCTTCGAATTTCATGACACTCAATATCATATCGCGGAGATTCATCACCTTGCAGAAAAGCATTGACGAATCCAGTGGAAATAGTTCCTTGACTATTTGTACCACATCCTTCAACGGCCTTAGTAAATTTATTTTGGTATGGATGATGAGTAAGTGTGTCGATGATCATTCTTATAGTTCTTCCATTGGCAGGATATTTGAATTCTTTGGACTCTCCTTTTTTCAAATCCATTTTTCCATTAATGCCAGGCATAAGATCGTCTTCAATCGTTGCAAATGCTAGATCAGAAATATCAGCAAGTCCATTGTTGATGACGGTGAATTTTACTTCATTATTTTCACATTTAGATTGTAGTTTGATATTAGCGCCATTCCATAATGAACTCTGAATACATATTGTATCTGGGAATATTTCAGCCTCCATACACAGGGTTCTATTTCTCCAATCAAGAGCACAAGTAGGTAAAATACTTAATGTGATTTCTCCGGCTTCTAGTGATTCAACATTTCCAAGATCAAATCTAAAGTTTTGAGCACCCAATGATGTATAAGATTTTGTTGCGGAAACCAAACTGAGAGAATCATCCAAACTTAGGATTACATAAGCATTTTGTGCGGTAATTGTGCCCTGATTTTTATAAGAGAGTTTGACAGAATTCTCCACACAAGCTCGCAAAAATGCAGCAGAAAGATTGACATTCATATCAGGACAATTAATGCTTCGTATAAATGTCTCTCTTATTGAACTATTCGTTTTAGCACTGTCGATTCGAATAGTCTGTACACTATGACAAGGGGCAAAATAATCATTGGGCCCAGTGACTTCCATTTCAAGATCTCCTGCAGGAAGCATTTTACTAAAAGCACCCTGCTCATCTGTCTTGGTATAATAAGAATTATTTCCTTTAGTGAATTTTACTGTTGCATTCGATATTGCTTTGTTTGTAATGAGATCAATGCAAGAATCATTTGGGTGATTGGACACTATTCCTTTTGCAAATCCATACCCCAAGTCAAAAGGATCACAAGAACCATATTTTTCAACTTTAAGTGTATAAAACTCATTAAGAAATTCAAATCGGTATTTAGCTTCAGCAAAAGTAAAACAATACCTTTCTCTGTCTAATTTTCTATAAAAGATTAATGTAATAAATGATTTATAATCAGAGAAGGTATAACCACCAGCTTGGGGTGACGACCAGCCTCCTTTTAATACATTTATAGTTTGATCAAATTCAACATTGGTTGGATCAATAGTTAAAATATCGCTTTCAAGACTCACATAACTGAGTGCAGCAGAGTCAAACTCAATACCAAACCGAAATGAAACAATCTCTCCTAAATTGCTGCCCGCTATACTCAGTTTCAATGTATCTCCTTCAATTTTTTGCTCCAAATAGATATTAGCTTTCATAGAATCCTGAGCATTCATGATGGTGTTTCCTCCAAATAAATAAGCTAAAACGAGCAATTTGAGTAATTTTTTCATTGGATATGTATTTATGTTACAAAAGGACGATAATAATTTCACTATGACAAATACAATTTATTAAATTTGTATAGCATTTTTAATTAAAATATTAATTATATAATTGATTATCAATGCATTAAAAATATATTTGTACAACACATATAATTAAACACAATATGAAAACAGGAAAATTTATCTCACTGTACTCTAAATTTACGCCAAAACAGCGAAAATCATTTCTTTTATTTGTCAAATCACCATATTTCAATGGCAATTTGACTTTGATTGACTTCTTAAAAGAAATCGAATTAGTTCTTTTTGATCTGAATTCTGAGCTGAACCCAATTGCCATATATAATAAAATCTTCAACAACACTGACTATAATAGTTCCAAATGGAGACTTACCTTGAGTCAATTATTTGCACTTGCTGAACAATTTATTGCTTTAGAACTCAGCAGAGACCAAGAGTTAAAACCACTATATCTAACTCATTTTTATCGATCTTCTCATCTTCAAAAACGCTTTGATCATTCCATAAATGAAATCAAGGAAAATCTTGAGAATTCGTCAATCAGAAATGATCATTTTTATGACTACCAATATGATATCTCACAAGAAATTTATGAATGGCAAGTTACCAACCGAAGACAAGAAGATTATCAAATGGATAAAATTCTCGACTATATTGAAATCCCATATTATATAAAAAAATTAAAACATAGTTGCAGATGCAATACTTTGAAGACTATTCATAAAATGGAAATAAACTTTCCATTTCTATCAGATATTACAACACATATTGATACAAATGAATTATATAAAATTCCGGTTCTTGGATTCTATTATTTTACTCATCTATCGCAATTACAATCAGGAAATGAAGCCTATTTTCAAAAGGCTCTTCATATTTTATTCAATCATGAAAATGAATTTTCTCATCAAGAACTCAAGGAAAACTATATCACCTCTTTGAATTATTGCATTCGCAAAGCAAACTTAGGTCAACAGAATTACCTTGAACTCCTTTTTGATATTTATAAAAGATGTTTAGATAAAGACTACTTAATTGAATTTGGATCCATGTCTCGATTCACTTATAGAAATATTGCAGAGAATGGTTTAAAACTAAAAGAATTTTCATGGGTAAAACACTTTCTAGAATCAAACAAAAAATTCATTGAAATAAAATATCGAAATTCGATTTACTTATTGGAATTGGCTCGATGGAACAGTGAGCAAAAATATTTCAATGAGGCATTGAATATCCTGAATAATTTAAGCTTCAATGATGTATTACTTGAATTGGCTTGTAGGCTAGAGCGAATAAAAATATTCTTCGAAATTAAAGAAATAGATCTAGCCAGTTATCAACTTCAAAGTATGGACACATTCATGAGGCGCAAAAATCAATTTGGCTATCATTCCGAGCATTATAAAAAATTTGTCAGTTATTGCTCCAAATTATTCAAAATTAATATACACGAAACCAAACAAATTAAAACACTCTATTCTCAAATTAATAGCGAAGAAAAATTTACAGAGCGCAAATGGTTATTGGATAAATGTACAGAGCTGATGAATTAAGCAGAAAAAAAATGAGACTATTCTTAAATCTTCATCGCTTTCTTCTTCAAAACCAATTTTACGCCTTCGTTTGACAGCATAAAACCCTCTGAAGTTTTATCACTTATCAACAGCTTTTGCTCTACTTCGCCTTTATCATTTTTTAAAATAAAATAATCTCCTTCTAGATCCCATGTAAGCTGAGCTGCGATGAATTTTAATATTGGATTTCCTGTTATTTTAACACTGCCATCTTCTTTTAACTCTACATCTGCATTCATGTTTTTTGTCAAGCCATTTGTTTGATCAAAAAGCCCATCTATTGCAGATAGTGATAGTGATGATAAATCCGCACCAAGTTGTGCCATCATTTCACCAAAGCCACTCATACCTTTAGCAAAATTTTTTGCAGCATATTCGATTTTTCCTTCCACAGTGCTAGTATCTATATTTTCTGTACTCAATTCAGACTTTACTTTATCTGAGTTTAATTCAGATTTCATCGATTGCATTCCTTCCTTTATGGAATTCTGAATTTGATCTTTATTAATATTCAGATCTTTAATTTCTACATTGACAGTATAAGAACCTGATAAACTCTTTTTTGGCGCAGTTGCAGAACTGCAATTTACAAAAAACAACAAGGCTAAAAAGAAAAGACTTGATAATTGCTTATTGACCATTTTTACTAATTTTTATTATCAACCAAAGTTAAATTTAAATAGTTCCAAAAAAACAAAAGTCGTCCCAAGAGACGACTTCTGTTTGCTTCATACCTTTTCTAAGATGATCACTATTAATGTTGTATCGAAAATCGCTTCGTGATTTTTTCACCATTTTTAGTATCTAAAATCAAATGATATACTCCATTACTAAAATTTTTAGTATTGAGTTTATAGGATTTGAAATACTCTTCAAGTTCTTTGTTAGACACCAATTTACCTTTGGCATCATAAATCGAAATATGATCAAATTCATTATTCTGAATCTCAATTTTTATCTCATCATTTGCTGGATTTGGAAATAATATAACCGAACTCATAGTCACAAATTCAATCTCTCCCAATTGAGCATGATTAGTGTTTGGTATCTGTGTTTTGATTTCTTGATCACAATTTTTTTCGCAGCTGAGGATGGTTGTTTGTTTTGTCAATCCAGTACTTCCACCATTTGTAAATCCACCATTGATAGAAATACAATAGTCTTCAACTTCGCCGTGTAAAAATGAACTACATGCTGAAACAGGATAACCACCATAAGCCATAGAGACCCTCATCCTTACTCTTTCTGCATTTAAGCCATTTGGAATAGAAATCATACCATTGAGTACCGATACGCCAAAACCTTGTGCAACCAATTCTGTGGTGTTATTCCACAAACTATCTGCGTTGTAATCGATCCACACTCTCCAATAAACATTATATGTCGTTCCAGAATATCCTGGGTTTAGACTAATGTTGTAATTATTTCCTGCTGTAATGGATCCACAAGGACTGGTAAATAATTTATATCCACCATTTGCTCCAGATGTATTATCTATTCCTGCAAATTTTACTTGGTCGATCCATGTATAACTACTAGACAATGCTCTTCCTTCACAATATAAACTTAAGGAATCACACTTCACTACTACATTAAATGAACAAGTATCATCAACACCATCTTTTGTGGCAACATAAGTAATTCTATTTGTGCCACAAGGCAATAGACTACATCTATCTGGACCTTCAATTTGTCTCAGCTCATAACATGGAATTTCACAGATAAATTCATTAGCTATAGTTCCAAATTGATCGTTCCACTTTCCGTCTGGTCTCATCTCGATATAATCTTGATTTCCCGCATTGTCTGGTTGACCTGTTAACCAATTTTTATAAACAAATGGATCTCGGTTATCCCAAACAAAACGTCCTTCTGTGGTTCTATCATTTCCACCTATCCAAGCAGTAAGACCCATTAATTTGCTAGATACGTATGCATTTTCTCCCGCATCATTGATTGAAGCTAGTTTTCCTCCTGCTAGCTCACATAGAATCCTTGCATTCTCCCATGTTTCAGGAGCTTTAGAACAAAAATATCGATGACCTTTGTATTCTCCCATATAGATATACCCAGGAATACTGTCTTTACATGGCTTACAATAATGAGCAGTTGGTAAATTCCAACATACCACTTCACCCGGTAAATATGGATCTTTCCTAGTCACCATAGTATCATTAGGACAAGTAAGGTGAATTTCGTTTCCTGTAATTTTAATTGTAAAACTTACAGAATCCTTTCTTCCACAATTATCGGTAACATAATATTTTACCACTGTGATTCCCGAAGTAAAGAGATCGCCTGGTCTATGTGTAGATGTTATTGATGCAACACCACAGTTGTCTGTAGCTGTCGGTGGTATCCAATTCACTTCAACCTCACAATCGCCATCTGCATCGATGGTTTGATTTGGTGGAGTAGAACTAAATCTAGGTGATACATTATCTTTTAATTCAATTTCTTGATGACAAACTGCTCTTAAGCTAGGTATCCTTGGATCCGTCGCTGTCCAGATTCTTATCATTTTAATAGCTCCTGTGCATGGACCATTTGTCAAGACACTATCTCGGTACGTAACGACTGGCTGATCACAAGTTGGTTTTCCTTTCAAAGCAGTTGCTGTTCCAGTAACTGAAGGATCTAATGAACTTGAAGGGCAATTTGTATAGGCAGGGGGACAAGTTATTACTGGATTTCTATCACAACAATTCTCTGTTATGGTGACGCTAAAAGTACAGCTTGAAGTATTGCCACATGCATCTGTTGCAGTATATAATACTTGAGTTGTTCCCCTTGGAAAACTTGAACCTGGCAAATAATTTGAATTTAAAGTCACTGCACCATTACAATTATCTGTAACGGTCGGTGGTGTCCAGTTGACATTATTCGTACAATCATAATTTGGATCTAGAGAAATATTTGCTGGACAATTATGAATCGTTGGAACTATGCGATCGGATAAATCAATGATCTGATAACATGAGTCACGCAAACTACTATTGCTTGGATCTACTGCTAGCCATTTTCTATTTACTCTAAGACTACAATTTGATGTAAAAATCGTCTCATCTGTATATGTCAATATTGGATTTCCACATGTTACATGACCTACTACAACTGTTGCAGAACCAGTTGTGGCTGGTAAGATTGAAGTATTTGGACATCCGCGATATTCTGCTGGGCAATTAATTACAGGTGGTTTATTACAACAATTATCATTTACTGTTACTGTAAACCAACAAGTTTTGGAATTTCCACAAGCATCGGTTGCTGTATAGACTATCAATGTATTGCCCAATCCAAACTTAGATCCTGATCTATAGTTTGAACTCAGACTTATTGTTCCTCCACAATCGTCTGTTACTGTAGGCTCTGCCCACATTGGCATAGCGATACAATCTGATCCTGGATCGATTGTAAAGTCCACTGGACATGATGTAAATATTGGTGCATCACGATCTGATAAATCGATGATCTGATAACAAGAATCTCGCAAACTACTATTGCTTGGATCTACTGCTAGCCACTTTCTATTTACTCTTAGACTACAATTCGATGTAAAAACTGTCTCATCAGTATAAGTCAATATTGGGTTTCCACAAGTGACATGACCTACTGCCACTGTTGCAGATCCTGTTGAAGCTGGTAGAATTGATGTATTTGGACAAGAACGATATTCCACAGGGCAAGTGATGACTGGTGGTTTGTTACAACAGTTGTCATTTACTGTTACTGTAAACCAACAAGTTTTGGAATTACCACAAGCATCGGTTGCTGTATAGACGATCAATGTATTGCCTAATCCAAACTTAGATCCTGATCTATAGTTTGAACTGAGATTTATTGTTCCTCCACAATCGTCTGTTACTGTAGGCTCTGCCCACATTGGCATAGCGATACAATCTGATCCAGGATCGATCGTAAAGTCCACTGGACATGATGTAAATATTGGTGCTTCACGATCTGATAAATCGATTACCTGATAACAAGAATCTCGCAAACTACTATTGCTTGGATCTACTGCAAGCCACTTTCTATTTACTCTTAGACTACAATTTGATGTAAATATTGTCTCATCTGTATAAGACAATATTGGATTTCCACATGTCACATGACCAACTGCCATTGATGCTGAGCCTGTCGTTGCAGGTAGAATCGATGTATTTGGACATCCGTGATATTCTGCTGGACAAGTGATGATAGGTGGTTTATTGCAACAATTATCATTTACCGTTACAGTAAACCAACAAGAAGTTGTATTGCCACAATCATCAGTTGCTGTATAGATCACCAATGTATTTCCCAATCCAAATTTAGATCCTGATCTATAATTTGAACTTAAGAATACAGAGCCACATGGATCAGTTGCAATGGGTTCATTCCACATTGGCATACCAACACAATTTGATGAAGGATCAATACTAAAATCTGTAGGACAAAAAGTAAATCTTGGTCCAGAAGTATCGATGAAAGTGAGCAACTGTAGACATGAATCTCGCATTGTGGTATTTGTAGGATCAATTGATAGCCATTTTCTTTCAATTTGACTATTACATGGATCTGTTCTTAAAATTCTATCTACATAACTTACTACTGCATTGACATTTCCTGTGCTCGTAGCGATACCAGTTACGGATGGTTCTTTACTAGAATTTGGGCAAGCTACAAAATCTGCTGGACAATGAATCACTGGTGGTAATCCTAAGCAATTTCCAGACACATTGATATTAAATGTACAAGTAGAAACATTGCCACAAGCATCTGTTGCGGTATAAGTTACTGTTGTGGTTCCTTTATCAAATAATGATCCTGAAGTATGAGATGCTTGAATATTAATCGCCCCTGGACATATATCATTTGCAATTGGCTCTGTCCATGTCGCTATTGCTTTGCAGTCAGAATTTCTGGCTGTTAAATTTTGATCGCTAGGACAATTTGCAAAAACAGGGCCTTCATTATCTCTTAGATTAATAAACTGGATGCATGAAGATTGAAGTGTAGCATTATTTGGATCTGTAGCAAGCCAAGTTCTTTGTATTCTTTTGTTACATGCTTGATCAATTAAGAGGAGATCTGTATAGCTAATTATCGCATCTGCACATGTAGGATTTGCTTTAGAACTAGTTGCTACACCTGTTGCAGATGGATTAGTACTAGAACCAATACATGAATAATATTCAGCAGGACAAGTCAATATTGGTGGTACATTGCAACAGTTGCTGATGACTGTTAGTTTAAAACTACAATTCGATACATTTCCACATTCATCTGTTGCAGTAAAAGTGATTGTCGTTACTCCAATAGGAAACATGTCTCCATTGATATGAGAACTTTGAAGCGAGAACTTACCACTCTCATCAGTAACCCAAGGTGATATCCATGTATAGCTTGCTACACATTTAGAATTCGATAAAATTGTAGTGTCCTTTGGACAATTCAAGAATTGAGGCGCAGTCTTATCTTCTTTTGTAATGTATTGAATACAAAAAGACCTCACGTTTGCATCTTCAGGATCAGTTGCTGTCCATAATCGTTGTATTGTGACGGACCCAGGGCAAGAGCCTTGAGTTAATCTATCGACATATTCCACTAAAGGTTGATTGCAATCTCTTGCACCAGGTAAAGCTGTTGCACATCCATGAACATTTGGATCACTACTCACTCCTGGTAAAACTGTCACATTGGGTGGACAAGAAATGATTGGAGATACAGTACAGGGCGGTTTTGCCTTAACCAACGATATAGAAGCTGGATTTTGTGCATTTAAACAATAAAAACTAGACAAGATTCCAATAAAATAGAATAAGCCAATTCTTAATGGGGAGGTATTGCTTTTTTTCATAAAACGAATATATTAATACAATCAATTTATTTAAATCAATCGTGAATTGAGCCAGTTATCAGGGCGTAAAACTAAATAGATTATTCCGATTTTTTGAGAATTTCTAAATAAAATTGCGATTTTACTCATATTTTAAAAATATTATATTTAAAATATTAATAATTTAAAATTTTTAATAATATGTTTTGTATGAAAAACAAGTCTGGTATACATAGAAATTTTTTAATGCTTACTTTTATGACTTTATGTATAGCATTATTAATTTTTAAAAATATGTCTCATGGCTTATGCTAAAAAATCATTTGGTCAGCACTTTCTTACGAACCAAGATATTATTCTCAAAATTATAGATCAGCTCAAATCGATAGAAATTGAAAATTTTTGTGAAGTGGGGCCTGGCAAAGGTGCTTTAAGCTATCATTTACTGGATAAAATTCCGAATTACAAATTGATTGAAGCTGATAAGGATATGGTTGCACATCTTGAACAACATATTCCAAAAATTAAAGATCATATTTATCAACATGATTTTTTAAAATTTAATTTAAAGTCCTTATTCGAAGGAAAAGCGTTTTTACTCTTTGGAAATTATCCCTATAATATTTCATCTCAAATAGTTATTCGGACATTAGAAAACAGTAATCAAATTCCATATATGATCGGCATGTTCCAAAAAGAAATGGCGCTGCGCATCGTTTCTTCTTATGGATCTAAAGATTATGGTCCACTGAGTATCTTGAGTTCACTAATGTATGATAGAAAAATCTTATTTGATGTCAATAAAGAAAATTTTTCGCCACCACCAAATGTTCAATCTGCAGTGATCTTAATGAAGCGGAGAGAAGACAGAATAAGCATCGAGTTTTACACTAAATTTCAACCCTTCGTTAGAGCTTCTTTTCAGTATCGAAGAAAGACATTGAGAAATAATTTAAAAGGATTTGTAAGAAACACAAATCTCTTAAATGATCCTTATTTTACTATACGTCCAGAAGATGTAGAGCCTACAAAATTTGTTGAATTATATACTTTGCTTATGCAATAAATATTATTGCTTCATCCACTTTTTAGTGATGGTTTTGCCATTAGAATTTATTTTAATAAAATAAACTCCTTTTACAAAATCCGATACTGGTATTGCTAATTGGCTCACAGGTGTTTTTGGATTAATCGTCTTAATCTCTCTTCCAAAAATATTAGTCAAGGATATAGAAGATACTGAAATGCTATTATCAAATTTCAAATTTAAATTATCCACAACTGGGTTTGGATAAATTTTAAAATTAGGCAATAAGGTTTCATCTAAAGCAGTAGGTGTTGGATCAAATTTAGTTCCACTGTTTAATATTTCTTTTGTTGTAACATCCTGTATCCATACTAGAGCATACATTTGGGATTCATTCCAAGTTCCAGCTACAGTATAACTATAATTTAAATTAATACTTGAACCTTGCACAGGTAATGTGATGACATCTCCAGATGCTGAGGATGCAAATTTTCTAAATACATTGTAATGGACTTTCTCCCCATTAGGTGAAGCATAGTTCAACTCTTTTTCCGCTGCTGCCACATAGATTTTATAGTTTGAACTCGGTCTTAATCCAGTTACTTTTACTTCGATAGTTACATTCCTAGTAGTAGTCCCAGTTTCTTTTACTCTTATTTCTATAGGAGAGGTTTTTGCCAATTCTGCTGAAATATGACTTGCTGTAACAGAGCCAGCTCCTCTACTTGTAGTTCCATTAAAAAACACAGTCGCGGTTCCTGGCGTATTATAATATTTACTTCTCTCTGTGTTCTCAGCGATGTTAGCTTGATATAGTACACAACTTGAATATGGATTTGAAGGATGTATTGTCATATGATGAAAGTTTCCTTCAAAAGGCTTAATTGTGTTATAAAAACCAGGATTACTGCCTCCACAAACACCACATCTTGTGTTGGTAAAGTGCTCTAGAGTGAGATATTTTTTAGATTGTCCTATGGCAAGTTGAAGTCCAAATATTGCTAAAATTAATAGAAGTAAATTTTTTATCATATTGTCTATGTTTGTAAAACACTAATTTCACTAAGCAATGCAAAATTAAATCTAATTTTTGAAAAAACCTAAATTATCTCATATTTAAAAATTTTATATTAGAAATTTTTCCATATATAATCACCGTAATTTATACTTATTAAGCACTTATTTTTGTCTAAGTTGAGCCTTCCATCTGATGAAACATTGCGTACAATACCAATCCAACTCTGGCTTGATTTATCCTCGAAAACGACCTCTTCATTGGCTTTGTATAAAACAGAATTGTAAAAGACTAATAAGTTTTGAAATTGTCCCTGTTTTAATTTTTCATAATTTAATAATAATGCTTCTCGCAATTCAATAATTAAATCTTGCAAGGAAAGTGTTGATGTCGTATTTAATTGCATTGATGTTGCAAATTCAGCAGAATTAAATCGTTCTTGAAATACATTTATTCCAATGCCAAAAAGCGACCATTGCAAATGATTTGATTTTAATACATTTTCAATCAGAATTCCGGCACATTTTTTATCATCTATATAAATATCGTTTGGCCATTTTATTTTAATATTTGAATTGACATATTTTTTTATCAATTCATAGACAGATATTGCTGCTATGAGATGCAATCCAAAAATCTGATCAATCTGGAGAAAACTACAATCTAGCACAGTGGTACAAAGAATGTTTTTTTGGCTATCACTTTCCCAAATTCTGCCATATTGTCCTTTTCCTTCTGTCTGGAAGTCCGAAATTGCCATAAATCCATGTAATGGACTAATATTTGATAAGTTTTCTCTTAGATATTTGTTTGTAGAATCTATTTTTGTGAAATGAATATGTGGAAATGAAAATTTGTATCTATTTGACACCATAAAAGTTTATAAAAAATCAAATATTATCTATTCTTAAACTAAAATTTTAAATATTGCCTAAAGTAATTGCAAAATCCAAAAAAACCGAAAATCAAGAATCAAAATTTATTGATTTGATCATCGATAGCATCCAAGACATCAAAGGTAAAAATATAATTCATTTAGATCTCACTGAATTAAAGGATGCTCCTGCCAAACATTTTATCATCTGTGAAGGTGAAAGCAATACTCAAATAAAAGCCATTGCAGGAAATGTTCAACGCAGAGCGAAAGCTGAGGCTTTGGTAAAATATGCACATATCGAAGGAACTCTTGCTGCAAAATGGGTTCTTGTCGATTTTTTTGATGTCGTCGTTCATGTTTTTGACAAAGAAGCGAGATTCTTTTATGATCTCGAAGAATTGTGGGCAGATGCAAAACAAACAGAATATAAAAACATTTAAGACGTTTTTAACCTTGTTTGAACACTCAATTTAAAACCGAAACGCATATTATTCGTTTATATTAATTCTCAATAGAGTCAAAAATTATATGGAACAGGAAAACAATAACCCAAAAAAAAATAATTCAGGATTTAACCCATACTGGATTTATGGAATTATTTTTTTAGCCATCATCGGAGTAAATATATTTTACATCAGCAATCCCTCACAGGATCCAATTAACTATTCTCGCTTTCAAAAAATGGCTGAAAGCGGCGATATCGATAAAGTGGAAGTCATCAATGGTAATAAGGTTTATGTCTATCTAAAAAAAGAAGCTGTAGCCAAAGAAGAATATAAAGATGCCTTAAAATCAAATTTTTCTGGTAGACCAAATTATCATTTTAACTCAGGACCATCGGAGCATTTTGCGGAAAAAGTGGACAAAATGAATGAAACCCTTCCAAACAAAATTGATATTAACTATTCTGAAAAAGAAAATTGGCTTGGAACGATTTTGGGATTTCTTATTCCGTTTTTAATCATCCTAGCATTATGGATGTATGTGATGAGGAAAGTTGGAGGAGGCGGCGCAGGTCCTGGTGGTCAATTGTTTAATATTGGAAAATCTAAAGCCACACTTTTCGAAAAAAATCTGAATACTCAAATCAACTTTGAAGACGTAGCTGGATTAGAAGAAGCTAAAGAAGAGGTTATGGAAGTTGTGGATTTTCTAAAAAATCCAAAAAAATATACAAGTCTCGGAGGTAAAATCCCAAAAGGAGTTCTTTTAGTAGGTCCTCCAGGAACTGGAAAGACTTTGCTTGCCAAAGCTGTTGCTGGTGAAGCAGGAGTCCCCTTCTTTACCATTTCAGGATCAGATTTTGTGGAAATGTTTGTCGGTGTTGGAGCTTCAAGAGTGCGGGATTTATTCCGCCAAGCGAGAGAGAAAGCACCTTGCATCGTCTTTATTGATGAAATCGATGCAGTGGGACGTGCTAGAGGAAAGACTCAGGTACAAGGAGGCAATGATGAGAGAGAGAATACATTAAATCAGCTCCTCGTAGAGATGGATGGTTTTAGCACTGACAAAGGTGTTATCCTCATGGCTGCTACAAATAGACCAGATATATTAGACTCTGCATTATTGAGGCCAGGAAGATTCGATAGACAAATTTCAATCGATCCGCCCGATCTTGTAGGACGCGCTCAGATATTCAAAGTACATTTAAAGAAATTAAAGCTGTCACCTACAGTTACACCTGAAGTCTTAGCTGAAATGACTCCAGGATTTGCTGGTGCTGAAATCGCTAATGTATGTAATGAATCAGCCTTAGTTGCAGCTAGAAGAAATAAGACAGAAATCGACCTTGATGATTTTAATTATGCTTTAGATAGAGTCATCGGTGGTTTAGAGAAAAAAAATAAATTAATCTCTCCCGAAGAAAAACAAGTCATTGCCTACCATGAAGCTGGACATGCTATTTGTGGTTGGTTCTTACCTTTTGCTTCACCATTAGTAAAAGTTACAATCGTACCTAGAGGTATTGGAACACTGGGATATGCACAATATTTGCCAAAGGAAGAGTATATCACTAGAACTGAAGCATTGCTTGACAGAATGTGTATGACCATGGGAGGAAGGGCTGCTGAGAGATTGGTTTTCAATAAAATTTCTACAGGCGCCCAAAGCGACCTAGATCAAGTCACAAGAATGTCCTATAGTATGATATCAGTCTATGGAATGAATGAAAAAGTTGGAAATTTGTCTGAAAAAGACAAGAATTGGAAATTTTAGCTCAAGAGCTTTTGAAAAAAGAAGTGCTTCTCAAATCAGATGTAGAAAGACTTATTGGACCTAGTCCATATCACAAAGATAAACATGCAGAACCTCAGCCATTGTCTGGACAGCATGTTTCTGATGAAAAACCAGAAGCTGATAACTCTTAATTAAAGAGTTTATTCGGGTTGATCTTGGATACTTCAACAATACATTTCAAAAAACAAGGACATGGAGCAGCGTTAATCGTGCTCCATGGTATTTTTGGTAGTGGTGATAACTGGCAAACTCTAGCTAATAATCTCCAAGATCAATATACAGTATATCTTATCGATCAGCGAAATCATGGTAGGTCTTTCCATTCAGATGATTTTGATTTAGATGTTTTAGCTGATGATATATATAAATTTATCATTGCCGAATCACTGTCAAAGGTTCATGTATTAGCTCATTCCATGGGTGGCAAAGTTGCCTTAAAATTACTCTCACTTTGTCCTCAACTTTTGGATAAAATTATCATCGTTGACATCGCACCAAAAGCATATCCAGCTGGACATGAAGATATCTTTAGGGCAATGATGGAAATGCCATTATCAGAAATAAAATCTCGAACAGAAGCTGATCAACACATGCTGAAATACATCACTGATCCGCAAAATTTGAAACAATTCCTCATGCCGGTCACTGGGTTCATGCAGATAATTTTGAAGCATTTGTTTCAGTAGTGAAAAAGTATTTACAGAACTAGGTTTAGATAATTTTGGGCTATTGCTCTATTTGGTAAAATCAAAAATGCTATAATTTCAGGGATGCATCCACTTTTTTTATTTTATCAATTGAGCTTTCTTTCCTATACTAAAACTTATTAATATTCTCAATCAGGCTTAAAAATTCATTATGTGTGATGTTATTTGGCCAAAATATTCTTACTGTATAATACATCTTCATTTCCAAAATATCGCTAACTCTACCTCCAGCTTCTCTTACGATTAAAATACCTGCTGCTACATCCCAGAGTTGATTCTAAGCTCATAATAAGAGTCGTATCTACCACTGTGCTGTAGGCTAAGATCAAGCGCTGCAGAACCCATCCTTCTCACACCTCTAACATTCTGCAAAATATTGCGCAGCAATTCTATCAGTCCTTCCAATTGATTCATGCTATATGGAAATCCTGTTGCAATAACTGAATCTCGCATTTTATCTATGCGACTGACTTCTATCTTATTATTATTTAAAAATGCACCACCTGATTTAGTCGCTGTAAAACATTCATCTCGATTCATATCATAAATTACTCCGACGACTAGTTCCTCTCGATAACTCAATCCAACACTAACACAAAAAGCAGGAATTCCTTTTAAAAAATTCGTCGTCCCATCTAATGGATCAATGATCCACTTCCAGTCTGACTTGCTTGGTTTGGATTCACAAAGTATCTTCTTCTGTAAGAGTCTGCATCATTTATAATATTTCTTAATCCTTTGAGAATTATTTTCTCGGTCTCAATATCTACATAAGAAACAAAGAGTTTTTCTTTTCAATAATATCTGTTTGCTGTACTTTTCCAATCTGCGAGCGATAAATCGTCCTGCTTCCTGACCACAACTACAGTTTGATCACAAACATTCTTCAGTTCTTCTTTGCCTATCATAGCTCTAAGATACAGCTAATTTTTTTCAAAAAAATCAAATCCAGATTGTTTTATTAATTAAACTTAAAGCTAAAAAAGATTAAAAAAATCAAAAAAGAGCTTAAATTAATTCATTTTGTTTTATTGCTTTAGGGCTTTTTAATACGATCTTCTGCAACATGTTCCACAGAGAACAATAAATATTCTCCTACCAATTATACTTCACTCCAAGTTGCACCTTCTCTGAATAGTTGCCAATATGCTGTGGATATTCAGAATATTGATTTAGGTAAGCTCTGCAGTTCAGCGTTAGATTCTTAGCTGAGCTTTCCATTGATTCAGTAAAACCCAATTTATTCTGACTATCTATCAAAATCGCAATTACTACCAAAGGACAAAACGAATCTTTTTAAATAATGTCTTGTCAAGAGACAATAATAAACCAGTTCTTCTTTGACCAAATTGCACTGAATTATTAGAAAATTGTCCTCCAAAATTTATTGAAAATGATTTTGGCAAGCCAATGGATTGATTCAAATACATATAATGAATTAATCTCTTGATCTACACTATCTGTTTTAGTAAAATAATACATTGTCTGCATTGTCGTCGTTGCAAATGAATGTTTTGCTATTTTAAAATTCTTTCCTAAACCCAATTGAATAATATTTGAATTAAAAAATAAAAGCTATTTGAAATCTTTGCATTGGAAAATCTTAAATTCAAGGAAGATAGTTTTTTGGAATGCCACTTTGCATCAATTCCAATTTCTTTTATCTGTTCGATAACTTTTGCGCTGAAAAATTATCATAATCCAACTGATAAAATGTACCTAATGCAAGTTTATTTTGAAATAAATCTTGTTCTAATCTAAAATTGGATTTATTCAAATCATTTGGTAAACCAAAAACTCCTGGATGTGAAAACCCAGGTCCCACAAACGAATGTTCCACACGTGCATGAGTTGTTTGATTGAATAAATTTAAAGCAAAATTGGCATTGTAAGCGAAATCAAAACTGCTCGATAGATTGGGCTTCAAACTTTCTTCCTTAGAAATTCGATCCAATTCTGGAGATTTTAAGTTTTGTGAAGGATACGACAATGTATCGTAACGATTTCCATTATTGTAGTTTCCAGCCAATTCACCACCAAATTCAACAATACGATTTTTCCAAAGGACAATTGAAAATCGGTAGAACCAACCCAAGATTGTTCTGGATATAATTCTTGATAAGCACCTGTACTTATCGAGCTATCGATATCCCAAAATCTCACGATATTCATTGACACCAAAATTACTATAAATTCTACCAATGCCTAAGCGAAGTCCTGCCATCTTCTGCTCAAATTTTGCAAAACTGGAATCCACTGATTGAGACACTGCTGACTGTACTTTTCCACCTGAAGCAGCGATATAAAATATTCCTGGATTCCACTCAAAATTAGCGCCAAATATCTGTGTTCCATTGAGGGTCAATGGAGAATAAACTGGAAACGCAGTACCAATGCTCAACTCTTTTATATTGAACAAAAATTTATTCATACCTGTGTATGCTCCATACTGTTTTAGTAAGGATAACATTTGCTTGGGATCATCTAACTGTGGTGGTTCATAGCCATTTTCTTTAATTCTTCCAGACGTCCGGATGTAATCCACTTATCATAGGTATTTTTAACTGAATATATCGATTTTTCAATTGATCGAATTTTCTTTTTGCTCAAGCAATTGATTATATTTTTTTGTAAAGCTGCTTTTTGTTTGGATGTAGCATCGGTTACTTTTCCTGTGCTAATGATTTTAATTCACTTGATATCCTTTGTATTTCTTGATCTACTTTTTGAAGTGCTGCAGATTTTACTTTCGATTCCAAATCTTCATACTCGGTCAATGTACGTAAATCTTCTTCATTTAGTTTCACTTTTTTAGTTGTGCTTCTATAACTTTTCTTAAAATCAATTCTTTCACATTTCGCTCAAATCTAGATCGATCAAAAGCCAATGTAAACATATCTACATCTCTTTATAATTTGTTTTTTCAGTCGTATATCGAATTGTCCAGCTATAGGAAATGAGTATACACTTAAGCCTTGTTCTGCCTCAATGCGAACATAAGAATTGGGCAATTCAGTAAACACTGGTTTAGGTCATTGTACATAAAATCTACAGATGCGGATCCATAGGCAGAGATATTTTTATACTTTGATTTATCTCCTTGTCTCTTTATCAGATCCCCAACTGTAGCATTACGACATGGATTAGCTAGTTCGCGATCATTGGCATGTTCAATCAATCTAGTGCAAAGCGTATAGTTCCCTTTAGGAAAATTTCCATTCGCAACGACAGCTTGTTTAGCATCTTGATCTTGCCAATCAGTCTTGGATGTTTTAATAAATGTATTCGAAAGTTGATTAATCCCTTGCTTTAGATAAAATGATTCTGATTTCAGTTCTACCAATACTTTGCCTCCATCATTTTTAATGGTTCCGATCATATAAACTTTCACTGCTTTTGCATTATTGATGGTTTGATTCCATACATCAGTAGGAGCTAAAGTTTCTGGAGCTACGATTTGTGTATGTCCTTTACAACAAAAGCTAAACAGGAATAAATTGATGAATACTGTAAGCAGAAAATATTTTTTCATTTTATCAATTATGGAGATTTAAAAATTCAAATTACGCATATCGCTATCTTTTCCAAAAACATGATATCCCTGTGTTTCCAGAACAACTATTACTAGTCTCTATATCCGCATTATGCGGCTTTGAAGCATAATATGCGATTCCATATTTTAAAAAATTACTCAATGTGGAATTTGTAATATACAAGGCTCCATCTGACGATTGAGCTACCATTCCACCAAAATTCGTGCTCGCTTCTCCACCATCTGCAATGACGGCATGATCGATATTCAGCCTTCCTCCATTATCTGCATAAATTCCTCTCCAATAATTTATAGTATTGAACTCTCCAGATAAATTTACTTTTCTTGCACTTGTTCCTTTAATATCAATAATTCCTCCATTGGTGGCAAATATTACAGATGATGGCGACATAATTAAATTTACACCGCCTCAATAGTCAGTTTTCCTCCTGCCTCCATCTTATAAAAGCTACTGATCAATTGATAACTTAAAGGAATTGCTTTTATTGAAAATACAGAATTTACAACAGAACTCGATGTGTTATAGATCCACTGCACATTATTTATCTGATTGTCTTTTGCAATGATAAATGGATCCATATATTGAATCGCATGATCGTACACAACAACTGAATTTTGATTATCTAGCATTTGGCAATATTCAAATTTATTCAAGATCGCATTATTATAAATTGAAAGACCGGTATTTAAATTATGCCGAATCGTAACATGATCTATGCTTATACGTACAGGATCTTTGAATTCCTTCCCAATGATAAGTGCAGCTTTTCTTGCATTACTTGCTGTACTTTATTTTAGCATTTCTTGCATACTCAATAATACAATGAGATAGTACATTCTCTTGATTATTTGTATTGTAAAAACTGATACCATCCCAAAATCCTTTCGTTTGTTGCTCGCCAGTAAAAGTAATTGGATTGGTTTCTGTTCCAATAGCTTTTATAGCTGCAAATTCATGCACTTCTAGACAACTATTTTGTGTAAAAGCTATGGTAGTCCCTGCTTCTATCGTTAGAATTGCTGAAGCTTTTAATTCAATACAGCCTTGTATAATATAATCCACACCATTTACATTGTTGTTTAATGTAAGATTGGATGTGATATCTTTAGAGATCACTTCGGTATTTAGAATTTTTGTGTCTTCACTTTTCTCGCATGAAGTAAAAAACACATAACTTAATACTAAACATGTAATTGCTATTTTATTTAAATTTATCATGTTGCTAATTTTTATTTATTAAAAAAATTTTTTTACTCTGATCTTGAATCATAAATGAACCCGTCAGTAATCTGATGAATTTTTCATTTTCATCAAGAGCACAACCAGAAAACGTTGCAGAAAAGCAAAAGAACCAAGGATAGGAACTAATTTCTTTTTGGTTACTTTTAAGATCCAGAACATCGATTATCATTAACAAACCCTATAATATTTGAAAATGGCATTCTCCTGTCTGGTGTGTAATATGCTAGATTTACTGTATTTTCATCTACTAAAGAATGAATAGAACCAACATTTAAATCTATTCCTTCTAAGACAATCTGAAAAGTCTCAAAGCCATTTTTCTGCGTTCCTATTATGGAAGCGATTCTATCTCCAGAGTCCGACCAAGCTGCAGCAGCGAAATCAAGTTTGACCTCTCGTCCATCTAGCCTAAATGAAATATAGCCTGTGTCTCTTTTTGTATTTCCATTATTATTGTTATTATTGATATTATTATCATCTTTTGAGCAGGCAGATGACAAAATGATTAATATCGCGAGAATAAAAAAAAATACATTTTTCATATAAATATGGTTTTAAAAATATTAAAAAGTTCCTTCTGTTATTTGCATTTTATCGCCAGTGATTACATCGACGAATATCCCTTGAAAAGTTCCATGTGCAATAGGCTTACCATTGACTATAGAGGTACTAGTGATTGTAATATCACCATCTCCAAATGCAAATTTTTTTGAGGAAATAGTGAACGTTGCGTAAAGCCCATCTGCTATATCGTAGGTTTTATTGGAAGTAAATCCATCCACAACAATATTGATGCTGCTATTGTCAGAACTCCTAGTTGCACCAAGTCCAAGTAAATCATCTTGTATAAAGATTGATTTGTTGGGCTGAACCACGTCTGCCCATTATACTTGAATGTGATGGTACCAAAACCAGTTTCATTGGGTGTATTTTCTGATGAGGATTTATCACAGGATATAACACTCAATAATATGAGTGAGCTAAAAAGAATGAATATTTTTTTCATATTGATTATTTTAAATTATACATTAATTATTCTGTTGTAAATATATCGTCAAATTTCTTCCAGATCATGGTGGTTTTGTTGACAGGGAGATTGGGTTTACTTGTGGTAAGGTTATTTGATAAAATTAAAAAACCTTAAATTTAAAATTGAATATTACGCTTTCTATGTTTTTATTCCTATAAATTATAGTTCGATCGAATAAATATTATAACTTCTAAAATCTTTTTATCTTGCTCTTCCTTCTGTTGCAGCAGCTTCTCTTCCTCTTTCTCTAATTCCAGTTAGATCTAAAATCCTATCTGCAGTACCCCAAGTATTTCTGGTGTCCTTAATGCAATTAATAATTGATTTAACCTTTCGCTTCCTAATTGCTCTCTCAGCTTTGATAATAAATTATGTACTTGTCTAAATGCTACTCTTTGACCTGCAATAACGCGACCACTCTGATAAGGAAACAAATGCGCAGTAAGTGAATTTGTTGCTCCTATATCACTTGATTGCAGAAGATCCTGACCAGTGCCGGCTCTATGTGCTGCTAAAGTTAAAAAATATGCAAATCCTGTATTCTGCCCAGCATATACTTGTAATCTCTGGGAATTAACAATAGTTGCCCAGTATCCAGATATTATTCTTGTAAACTGACTTAACATTGCAGCAGGAGTTAAACCTTCAAAAATAGCTTCACGTGCTATATGTGCTATTTCAATTACAGTACCTCTTACAGCTACAGTTCTTTCTTGAGCAGTTTGTGGAACTTCTGATTCTTCTTCAACAGTAGGTATAGGAACATCAAATGGTAAAAATCCACTTCCTACTTCTCCTGCGGTTTGGGATCCAGTTACACTTTGGATTCCAACCTGTCCTATTGAAGTTGAGCCAGGTCTTACAAGTCTTGGTCGACGAGGTAAGCTTCTTGCTAATGGAACTACTCTTTGTTGCACATCCGAAGTTGCTGTCTGTGCTTGTGAACTTTGTGTTTGAGGAGCAACTCCAGCAGGAGAAGTTGTTGGAGCTGATTGACTCCCTTTCGGATCTACTAAATTAATTGGATTATTATCAAAAGCTACAAAATTTGACCAAGCTGGATACTTCTCTTCCATTGGATCCACACTCAACCATCTGGCTACTCTAGGATCGTATTGCCTGAATTCTGTAGAAATTGAATTACCTCTACCTTTAAAATTATCATCCTGCTCCATACCTTGGAATCCATATCGGTAATCATTACGTGAAGAATCTCGACCTGGCATGATCATCCCGAATGGATAATATTCGGTGGCTTTTTAATATCTGATGTATAAACTGCAGCATCAGGAATTTTACGGTCTGTGACCAATACATTGATGTCCCCAATTTGATTCTTTAATTCATATAGTTTTTGCCTCGGTATTGACCCCATCGGTTTTGAAATGCCGTACCAATTAAAGTGTCCATTTCATTAGAGCCAATTCTTGAGCCAGAATAGATTGGAATCGATTTTAATGTGATACCATGATTATCTAAAGAATATTCTGCAAAAACATTTCCTGCAAAATCTCTCACTGTAAATTCACTTTCAGTTTGTCCGTCTCGTGACCTGATCTCTTTTATGGTACGTCTTCCCATTACATCATAAAACATATTACTAGTCCCAGATTCATTAACCATCTGTCTCAATTTATCAGTTGAGTTCCATTGCAAACTCATATTGCCCTCTGATGCATCTCTGATAAGTCTTCCCTTTGCATCATACTGATAATTATTGGGTGATTGGTTAGTCAAATCCTTCATTGGTTCAGGATGCATTGGTCTGGCATCATCTTCAATAAAAAGCAATCGATTCTTCTTTCTCGTATCATATCGATAAGTTAATTGGTCAAATTTACTGGAAGATCCATCATATCGATCCAAAGTCTGGATATTTCCATTTTTATCATAAGTGAGATCCATTCTATATGCGTCTAAATTATTTGTGCGAGATTGGCCAAACGATTCAACTGATCAAACTTATATTGATTGGTGCGAATATCTGTGTCTAGTCCTCGATTAAATATTTTAATACCTGAGATGTTTCCAGAATATAATTGAGCCCTGAAAAGATGCTGAAACAGGATCGGCTATTCCTTATAATCACCCTGAAAATAATCCAAACTGTAATCCAAAACATCTGGCAAACAATTTGATTCTTGAGATATATTATGGTTTACATTCTTAAGCCAACTATTGATTGTATATGCTAGATCAAATGATTGAATATTCTCCATTCCAAAAATACTTTGCGCTATTGGTCCATGCATGTAGTATTGATATTTAACATCTATGTCTTTATAGATTTCTGGTTCCCATTTATTAAATCCTGTTTTACAGCAGTGATTTGTTGATTTGCATCATAGACATACCATCTGTAAAACTGATCTGAGTTTCCTTCTTGATATGCAATCTGATTTACCTTTCCTGTAAAAATATTATATTTGTAACGAATACTTTTGAATCTGTGATGAGTCGCAAGTTCTGAATTCAATTCTGTCATTGATTGTAGGTTTGCAAAATCTTGAACTATTTCCTTCATATTTCCTGCAACATCGTAATCAAAGTATATGGCATGCTGTAAATTTGTTCCAGTACCATAATATTTCACTGAAGATATTCGATTTCGCAAATTGGACTGTTGAGAATTTTCAAATTTTGATAATACCGCTCTTTCTTCTGTGGGTCTATCAAAACTAGTGACGACATAATCATTTTTTATTGTAGCCCGATTATCCAATTCACTTCTAAAAGCAGCATATTTTATTTTACCTTCATCCATAATTGTATTGAGATTATTAAATAGTTGAACATTTCCTCCCTCAACAAGTCTTCCTTGTAGATCATACTTAACATAATTTGCTTCATTGCTTTCTCTAAGCACAGCATCTTGTGTTAATACCGCTCTTCCCAATTCATCATAGGCATAAAGAGTCCTTCCTCCATCTGGGGACAAACGTGAAAGTTTCTTATTCAAAGAATTATAGCTATATAATGTCACAAGTTCAATATCGTGAGGCGGAAATGATGTATCAGTAATGCTCCTATTTACATCCATTGTTCTCACAGCTTCTGGGGGTACAGTTTTTGTAAGATTTCCTGCTTGATCATAATAGTAAAGAGTAAAATAATATGATTTTTGCTCGATTTCAATTTGGCAATTCTCAGTAGCACCTAAGAGGCATTTTTTAGTATAGGCAAGTTTAACACTATCATAAATAAATCTGGCCCGCTCTATTTTTGCAGCGACAATAGCCGCACTATAATTTTCCAAATTTGATTCTTCACATTTGCTTCGAACTTCAACATCTGGAATCAAATGATTGATACAACATAATGCATCTTTTGCTGGTTTATTTGGCATGTTTTCTTTACCATTTATTTTTAAGATTTCAGCCCATTCTTGGTCTACATTATTTATATCATTAAAAAGACTCATTGGAACTTCTAAATAAACTTTACGTGCTCGACTATTTGCATCAAAGGCAGTGAGAATAAATTCACCTGTCTTTTTCTGATTTTTTTCAATACAACCAAAATATATAATTTCTCTCCATTGCAATGAATCTGATTTATTAAACTTAAACTCAATTTGATTTACGCCTAGATCATCTTTAATTATAGCTTTAAGAATATTTCTTTCTATCACACTCCACCATGTATATTTTTTTTTTTCTATTTGGTAAAAAATTTACAATTAGTTCTAGCAAAATGGTGGGAGGAATATCATTTAAATTTACTTTAGAATTAGAAAATTTATTCCCCTCCTGATTTTGATCAACGACCAAGGCATTTAAAAATGTTAATAACACAATAGATTTTGGAGATTTGCCACAGCTTAATATGAATTTGGCTTTTGAATAATTTACAGCTGTATTTAAATTCATTAATCTACCATCAATTGTAATATTATTTAATGTATTACATCGAGCATGTTCAAAGCAAGTCTTCATCTTTGCATAATATCTTGAGATTAATCGAGATGGGGTTTCTGTTGGACAATTATTGCAACTGCCAGATTCATTTTTACCTACACATAGGCAAGCTTGGATTCTTCTTTTATTTACTTCTGTTGTAGAATTAAATTGTGCTACTAAAAATTCCTGACGAATACTATCTACTATTCTTTGTTTGGCATCTTGATAGATGGCTTTAAAAGTAGTCCAACAATATTGCTTAGCTTCTTCATTCAATTCAGATAACTTATTTGTATTTTGAGTCACACAATTTCGCATATTTGATGGATCATTATAAAAGGGAGCATTGCAGAACATCTGCGATATTAGTGATTCATATATTGAGATATAGACTGGATGAAAGCGGCGCGGATCGATTCAATTTTTGTAAAAAAACTTCTTGAATGCTCGGCTCAGTAGATGCAAAAAAAGGATCTCTTCTTATATAAGCGAGATCTAACAAAGCATCTGTTCTAATAAATCCTTCTGTCACTGCTTGATCAAATTTTTCTACCTTTTTCATCTCTCGATCAAACCTAATACTTGAACTTTTGTCATTATTCCATTGTAATAATGGAAATTCTGGATGAAATTGAACCAATAATTCAGACCATGTTTCTTTCCACACTGTTCTTAGTATTTCAAGATTACTAATGTTTTGTGGAATTGTATATTTTCTTCCTCTTTCATTTTTATATTGATCTATTGGAGCTGTTGCAATATAATCACTCTCATTTGCATCTGTAACATCCACCCAAGATATGGATCCATCAGGTTCTTTATATCCAAATGGAATATCATTGTAAATGGAATTGCTCCATAAATTATATTAGAATTGAAAACTGAAACTCTTATTGAATCCGATACCGTAGTTCCAAAATTAATTGAGCCATATTTTCCACCAGGCATCATATCTCCAACCATCATAGTAAAATGTTCCATATCAAAATTATAATTTGATTGATTACAATTTCGAGAACAAAGAGGATTTGATGCAGGAGTTCTAGTAGGTAATCCATCCAGTATTGAATATTCACATGGAATACATTGATCAGAATCAACACATGGTAAAGGTCTTGGAATATTTGGATTGTAGCAGGCTGTATCTCTACTTACAAAATCTAGAGCATAGTCTTCTCTTGCTTCTTCACGAATGATTACCTCTTTTGGAAAAATAATATTCTCCCATTGCTAATCCTGAAATTATAGTATCAATAGAAGGAATTCTAGAAGCTTCACAGGTTTCAATTCTTGTATCATTTACTGGTCCAATAATTATAATCTTTTCCAATAAAATTTTGCCACAGGCATTAGACAATTTTAGTTTGATTGTTTTAGGACAGTCATAACATATACTATGGGCGCATAGTGTTTTGTTAAATTGTTCAGTATTTATACTATATTTGAGTCTAAGATTTCCTCCCTCTGTTTCCACAAAAACAACCTTCGAGACTTCAGTTTTACCTCTTTCAAAATCATTACTTTGATTAGATCTATTGATTCGAATTTTGCTTACAATAGGAGTTTCTTGATCAGGTAGCAACTCTAGGTTTTCTGGTTTATTTCCTGCAAGTCCTGTAGCAACTACTTGACCATTTGGATTTATATAAGAGATAACAAGCTGCCCATCTGAATTCTGGATTATTTGCTTTGTGTATTTATTAGCATCTCCCACTTCGGATCCAAAGAGTCTATATAATTCTTCCTGTGAAGGGATTGAATAAAAATATTTTGTCTCTTTGCCCGAGCCAATCTGGAATGATTCTCCTGCAAGTCCCGATCTTTTTATTCTTCCTGTATTATCCGGCGTATATTCTACTTGTATAAAAGGGTATCCATTGGCATCCGGTATTTCATCTCTATGTAAATTTGCTACATCATTGTTTGCGCTATAATACTTTCCAGCACCTGATTGATTACTCATTTTTTTGGCAATAATTTCTTTTGCACCACATTCTGAGGGATCGATGTCAAAGTTGTTTCGCTTCTTGAATTTCTCGGAAGAATAATGCTAGAAGATCTCCCGTAAATATTTATTTTTTCTTTTGGCTTTAATGGTGTCAATAAACTTTGTATAACAGGTCTTCCGTGAAAATCATAATATTTTTCGGCTGCAATTAGATGTTGGCCTTTTGTATTTGATTTCGTTAAACTCTGCCTCACTTTTCCAGTACCATCATAAAATGTAACGACATCTGATCGAAATCCTTCGTCTGCATATTGGACTGTATATTGCCATGGTTTTTTATCTTTTTCGAAAGCTTCAGATTCGTTTATTGTAAGTATAGTACTATTGTCTGACCAAGGTCCTACATATATTGTTTTATCTTCTTTTAATGTTCTTCCTCTGACTCGAGCAACAAATTTACCTTTTGTACAAATAATTGTAATGCGATAATTTATATTTTTAATATTTATTCTAGTCGCCTTTTTTTCTAAATTTTCATTTTCTGAAGAGAGCCCATCAATAACCTTCCATTCCAAATCATAAGTTTGAGCCCAAGTCTGTTCATCAAATTGAATCTTAATATATCCAGATTCTTTCGACACCTGTATGTTATATGGTATTCTTGCAGAACTAGGAGATGATTCAATCTCTTGACCCAGTATTTGAGCCGTTAATTTAAACTGATGAGAGTTTTCTGGAAAAGTAATATTACTAATAAAACTATCTATTCTGATTTCTGCCCATGCAACACTATCAAAAGCTATAAAATCTTTTGCTTTATATGAACTCCCTTTTCTACCATCGTAATCAAGTTGCAATCTTACTCTTGCACTGTCTATTCTTGATAAATTTTGATTCCTTCTATATTTCACTAGCAAAGAAACTGTCGAGTTGTGATTTAATTGCTCAGATGGTACAGCTAGAGATTGTTGAACTAATCCTATTACTAAAGCTGATTCAAGGATTTTTTTTCTAGGAGAAACTACAGCTGTTCCATTTTTATCAATCCTATCTGAATTATAAATTGTATCGCGATATTTTTGAATACCAAGTCCAATTCTTTTTAATTCATTAATTTCTATTTGATGTTCAGGATCCCCTATTTGTTGATAACTTTGTCCAAATGAATTCTCTACAAAAAATAAACAATGTAGAATTGGAATAACAATATATAATAATTTCTTAAACATAATGATAAGTTTTATTTGGGTAATTCAGATCGAATTTCTTTTATAGTATATACTCCTAATTCTGTTTCTCTTTTCTCCCGAGATAACTTTCCTTCAGCATCATAATCATAGAACGATGCATAGTTATTCTGATCCAATTTTGCCCTTAAACGATACTGTTCAGGTGTATAGACATATGATTCCATATTAGAATGAAAAGGGTGTATTCTCACATCATCAAACCAAACTTGTTTATTCGAATTATTTTTAAGTTTCATCACAAACTCCCGACCAATAAATCTAAATGTCCCACTGATTTGCTGCCAACCATCTATTATAGCACCATTGGCTGTATAGGCACTTCCATTAATATTTATTTCAGCTAAATCTTCAAAACTACTTCTATCCCTATCATTTGCATGTACCCAAGCTGATAAATAATATTCCTTATTAGGATCTGGCGAAAATCCAGGATTTATATCTCCATCTTCCAATCGAAAAACCCCGTTCGTCATTCTATTATTTCTCTCTGGACGTGTTCTGTCTCTATTGCTAGAATAAGTATATTTAACCTCTCCTCCAACATTTAATCTAACACTATTATTCCCAGTATGTGATACCGTCATATCCAAACCAACTGGATCAATATCTGTGGTGCCATCTAATTTAAAATGTTCTGGTATTCTACAAAAAGTGCTCCGATCGAATGAGTATCTAGAATAAAAAACTGTAGAGTAGTCTTCAAAACCATCATATGCAAGATCTGATAAATTTGCATTTATAGCATTGACGGTCATCAATGAATTACCAAATGTATAAATATTTGCACTAGGTATATCTAGAGCATTTTTTACTTCAATTGGATTTCCTCTTGAATTTACCTTAGTAATTTTGTCTCCGTTTTCCCACAAAGTCTTATTTGAATTTATTGATATACCATTTCTTCGATCTTTCAACCAAAAAAGGCTCAAAGCTTTCCAAATATCCTGACTCATTTATCCTTCCTTCTGTTCTCTTGGTATGAATAAAATAATTTTGTTCTGGTCGATAATTACCAATAATACCATTTAAGAATGGATTCAAATTTCCTCCTCCAGAATTACATTCTATTGAAATACTAGGTCTCGAGCTTCTGCAACTTACAAGATCTATACAATCAGTATTCATGGTAAAAGTCTGAGTACGACCTTGTCCACATAGACTTGTTCCTACTAAAGTATTTCCGTTTCTACATTCTCTATCTGAGCCTTCAGGCATTTTAAATTCAATTCTCAGTGTGCTATCACAAAATATTGATCCATCTTGAGTTGATATATTAATGGAACATGACCTAGATGGAAATAATAGTTCTATGCGATTTGGAAAGACTATAAAATCTTCAGAACGTTTTCGTAAATCCAAATTAATAGTTAGAATATTAGATCTAGGTTGAACTTTTTCCCAAAGGTGATTGAATCGTGCATTCACAATCTCCTCCTGTAACCCTCCTTACAAAAGCTTTGTCTGTATGCCAATAATCGCTATATGTTGAAGCTGTAGCGTTGAGTACTTCAGAATGGATTTAAATTTAAAGTTCTAGTAGTTAGTGGATTATTCGTTGTAATGATGGAACCCACGGAAGCTGATAATAAATTTTCTCTTCCGGATCTTTCTATTGTAATATTATAAATTCCATCACCTCTAAATATTTCGCCACCATCATTGATTAACCAAGCTTCACTTCATTCACCTCTGACACCAAACTTTATGTGATAAATCACTTGAGTTAACTTCAGATAAAATCAAAACATCTCCTTCAAATAGAAGATCTCGTAAATTACCTAATTGCAACTTTCCATCAGAAATTCTTTTACTCAAATTTTCATTCCTTCATTTGCCGATACATGTCCATTCTGGATAAGCCCAATATGCTGGTAGATCTATATTATAATATTTTTTTATTTTCAAACTCATTATCAAATTGTGTCACAATGACTCTCCCCGTTCCTTCATCATAAGCCATATTTTTATTTTCCACCACTGATCCAAATTTTCTTGTAATGACTCGATCTAAAAGGCCCATCCTTGTTATAAATTTTGTAATCGTCATTGATCTAAATTCAGTGAAAATTGATTAATAATAGGTATGGGAATAAATAGAGAAAAGGAATAGCAGGAGAGGTGAACACCTCAATATTTAATTGAACTCCTCCTCCTTCTTGTGAGGTAATTTGATTACATGCATCGACTATAACTTCATGATTTACACCAATCATTCTATTTTGAAGTTGTAATGATTCAGGATTAATTATTGTAGCAAAATTATCTAGATCCCCACTGCTATTTGTTTTATAAATATTTTCTGTGCTAGTAATCAGGTGATCAAACTGATCATATTCCGATTGCATTTTTTGTTTTCCATGCATGTCATTGACTTCTACTGCAAACCCTTGAACTACAACCTCTGCTAGTTCTGATCTATTATAAAATTGTAGAGGAACCATGAATTCCTTTCCTATAAAATACTTATCTGTTTTTGAATACTTACATGGAAAGTCTTTAGCTGTATAAAATTCGTGTATACTGTAGCCTGTCCCATGTTGAGTCACATTATATGGAACGGAAGACATGAGTTTAACCTTCGAATACACTACAGAAGGTGCAGGATAAAAAATATCTCCGAAGGGTTCCAATTGATGATTGTTAATTGTTATAGAATTTACCTTTCGCCTCGAATAGTTTACAGGTTTAACAAGCGCATTTTCTTCTTTTCCTATCATTGGCTCATACGATGCTACACCTGTGCTCACATTGTTTTCATGATAGATATACTTTGTGGCATATATAGCATTTTTTTGTCCATGATCTTCAATGTGCTGCATTTTATCCCAGTTATCGTTAATTGCAATCATTTTTACCCTTGAGCCTCCACCAAATTTATATTTCTGTTTTGGATATAATCGAACATATGAGTTTTCTGCTCGAAAGCGAAGACCTCGCTTCTTTCTTTGTAAATATCCAATCAATCCACCACTTCCAAAGACTTCATCAAAAGTCTGTCCTAAATCATCAAACGCTTCCTCGATACTCGTCGGGCTTGTATGATCACCAGGACTTTATCAAAATTGGTTTATCAATCATGATATACTCTCTAGCAGCTAATGTAAATGGATGCAAATTATATTTTATGGGATGATAATTCTCCTCATATTCTATTTCTGCACCATGATAAACTACAGGTATTCTAATCCACACTGATAATCACCAACAGCTGAAGGATTTGCTTTTAATCCATATTTTACTCCTGCTTCAGACCTTCGAAAATCAATGGGAATAAATCCTTGTACTTCTTCATAATGGCTTTCATAATCTCAATTTCAGCTTTAAAATATAATTCATCAATATCTTTAAAAGTTCAAACACATCCTCATTTGTAGTCAATCTAATTGAAGCTTGACGAGGAATATTAATTACAAGATATTTTGCAGGTTTTTTGTCTGCACCTGCAATGCAATTACATAATTGTCTAGTATCAATTTCTCTATCTAGATTACTACACATGACACCCGCTATTTTATACATGACCATTGATTTTTGATTTTGTACGTGGGCGTAATCATCAGACTCATAGTAAACTTTCATCGCTGCATTTTGAGGCGTTTTAATACTGTCTAATAACCATGCTGATGCGTCTTCATTTTGTTGCATTGCATCTTGATTTACATAAGGTGTGTTGTCATGTTTAATCCTAGTATAATTTCCCCATCGATCTACTTTTTTCTGATGATACTCTGGATTATTAGTATAGGCAAAAACAAAAGGGCTTTCTTTTGCTTTGTTAGAATTTCCATAAGAAAAAGATATAGACTTTAGTGTTAATTTTCCGTTTTCTATTGGATTTTCTCTATTGATTGTAGTGGGATTGTTTTTGCAAAGCGAATAATCATAGTTCAAATAGATTGTTTTAATTGGAATCAGACCTGTTGTATTATCAGAAAAGGCTGCAAACAATTTTATACTATCTAATTTATGTAGATCTGCATAGGGATTTGTACCACCATGAATTCCTTTTGTTCCTAGACCATCTTTTCTTGGGCTCGTAAAAAATTCTGCAACATAATTTCGTGTTTGAATTTTATCAAGATAATAAACCTCTTTTGCGCCAAAAATAATTGAAGCTGAGTTATCACGTTTTGTGTGGAGTTCTCCCTCCTGAAAATTTGCAACTGAATCCTGTTGTGGGTTTCTCCATAAATAATTTGAATGCACTTTTTTATATTGAAAAGATGTAAAACTCCCAAGATCATCTTGAGTTGGTCCATTATTTGAGACATCAACATAATCAGAACTAAGAATTTTAGTGATATACCAAGCATAAGCATGTTTTGGTGTTGTTGTTTTTAAGAAATAATTATTTTCACCTTTGGTATTTTCTATACTTGCATCTATTAAATTATATCTTACATTTCCATTATCATCTTCTTCTACAGAGGTTGTTTCATCATCTACCATGAAGCTCATTTCTTGTATAAAATTATTATAGGCTGGTAAACCAAAGTGATATTGGAAGTCCACCTTCATCAGTTTACTTTAATATCTTGTATAAGATCATCACTTGTTGTTATTCCTTCCAATATTGGGTCTGCATAATGACCAGTTCTCGTTGCATTCAAGTAGTGTGCTTCCAAGGATTCTCCTGCATGTCTCACTTCTGCTCTAGTGCGATAACTCATCATCTTATTTCTTGTCCGTCTTTCTGTAAAAGTAACGTCTTCCTTTTGTTGCAATTCTTGTCCATTAGAAAGAACATCTGTGGTATTGGCAGTAGAGAGATCATTATCTCTTTCCAGTTGTGGTCTCACAGCATCGAAGCCACCTAATTTATTAAAAATAGCTTCATCTTCCATAGGCGTTAATTCCCCAGTATTTTGAAAATAAACAGGTTCATATGCTGGGTTGGACATTGAATCTGAAAATTGAAAAACTTGAGCTAGCGGATTCCCATTGGCCCATTTTTGATTTACATCACTTCCTTCTTGATAAATTATATCAGTTCCAATATGAACTAGGTCTCCAAACCCTACTTCCGCTGCGGTTTCACCAGTTATACTTTTATTGACTTGCTTTGCTTGATGTAATGTTCCAACATCATTTCTTTTTGGTCTAAATGATGCATCTAATCCATGTGCACTTACATTATATAAATCAAAAGTATAAGCAGTAATTGGCAATGTCGGTGTTTCTCTAAAATATACACCTTCATTTGCTCTATTGAAATCATGCAATGCATCTTCACCTCCAAACTGACTATATAAATATCCAAAGGATTTCTTTTTAAATTTCTTGGTAACCAATTGTAGATGTAAATTGTGTTCCACTTCACCATGCAAATGCACAGGTTTTATTTCTCCTCCTAATGTTCCTTTAGTACTTATGGAAACATTTGTCATTGGTATTTCAAACGGAGGAGATGCTGTTGGCGCTGCAAAGCTGTATCTAAAATTTGAACTCATACCAGGTAATTCATGATCTGTTTCTCGCTCTGATTCACCATGTCCAGTCCTTCCAGTTATGCTTGAATTAGAATTAATCCCAAAATTTAATGACTTAAAACCTTCTCTACTATCCAATGTCATTCCTAAAAACCTCCAACTGAAGTTTGTGTACTTGCAGTACTAAAATTACCTGAAAGGACTTAAACTTGGACTGAATGTAGCCCCTTTACTTGAACTTAAGCTTAGATCTAAACCTATGCCTCCACCAAAATTTGAACCACCAAATCTTGCATTGCCTCCAATACCTAATGTTGTACTAAAACCTTCATAGTTATCATACTCTAATTCCTGACCTAAACTTAATCCAATACCAGCTTTTCCGCCTTTACCAATGCTAATTCCACTAATTTGGACTCCAAACCCTATGCCTATTCCAATAGTTTTCTTTTCTTTTATCTTTGCTTCTTTTGATATATCAACTGCTTTAAAATCATCTGGTAAACCTCTCACTGTGCGATTTACTGAACCAGCATTCAATGACCATCCAAGTCCCACCCCCAAGAAGCTTCATCATTAACTCCAACATTTGAATTATAATTAATCGCAAGTGGATATCCACCAACATCTAATAATGGAATACTGTAATTAAAATCGCCAGTAGCTAGATTGACAAGATTATTTGAATTAGGGGAAGTAAAAGATGAGGCTTCGGGCATACTTGGCCCACCATGATCAAGTTTATCAGTTTTTACTTTTATCGATTTTACAGATTTCTTTGAATTATTCTTTGTTTTAATTGGTATAAATTCCTCTGGAATACAATCATCCTTAATTAAATCTTCTTCACAATGATCTTTTATTATAATAAAATTTGTATTGTGATTTTCAATACCAATTAAAATCAATGCCGCAGATTCACAAAGATTAAGATTTAAAATAATTAAAAGAAAAACTGAAAATATCCTTTTATTTCTATTATTAATTTTCATTGCAATTATTTTGATGGATTATTTAATTTGAAGTTTAGATATAATTCTTCTGCATTATCAAAGAGAATTCTAAGTTTATATTTTTTCTCTGGAGTAAGCTTGATTGTGTGTAATGGAATCGTAAAATAATTGAACCCTTGATTTATATCGCTTACCTGTTTAAATAAACTCGTTTTTCCATTAGAAATTGAGTATTCCATTTTTTCTGAATTAAATTTATTATCTATATAAAAATTGAGCTGTTTTGAATCTATTGAAATATTATCTGATTGATTATTAAAAGCAGAAACAAAAAAATAATTTAGCCCTTTCTTTTTATCATTTGAAGTTTCCACTAGCGTTCCTTCCTCTTCCTCCTCCACACCTTCTTCGCTAACACCATTGCATTCATTCCATGTAAATGACCACACTGGTGATACTGCGATTTCTTTTTTCTGACCTTGCACTCCGATATACCATGCGTAAGTTTGATTATTTCTAAATGGTACACCTGTCATGCTGTATTGATAAAGAGGTTCTGTTATTCCTGATGTACAGAAAAGCAAGGATTCGTTTTAATCGCGGTAATTGGTTTTTGATTTGTTAGGACTTCTACGATATGTAGTCTATACGTCAAGTTGGACTCGATAGAACCTCTGAACGGATTCCACAAAAACACTGGGCTTGGCTCACAGATTTTACTTCCATTTGCTGGTGAAAGTAATGTTGGTGGCGTGACATTATTTATTACAATCTTCAAACAATTATTAGCTAATTGTTTTTTAGTTTGCGTTTCGATTAATGTTAAACAAACCGTATAGTTGCCATTGGGCAAACTATTGGTTCTGATGACATGTTCTTCATATTTTTTATTTGACTGTATGACTTGTTCTGGACGCAATGCATCATAATTAGTGCTATTAAATTGAGTTATCCCCGTATTTAACAAAAAATCTGCAGACCTCGCTTCACCTAGTTTCCCATCTTTTGCTTCTGTTACGGTTCCATGCAGATAACATAGTATGGGAATTTTTTGCTCATTATTAATGATACAATTCCATATATGAATAGACCTAAGTGAAAGTTCCTGTGGTCGAACTACTGTAATTTGATATTGTCCAAAATTGGAATACAAAAACACAAATAGCTTAAATAAAAAATTAAATTTTTCATTGGTCAGATTATTTTGACAGATTATGTTTGATTAAAAAATTACAAACATTTCATTTTTTTATTTGTACATTTTTTTAAAATTCGGAGCACTTAAATTTTTGGAAAACTAAATGCTCCTTAAAAAAACCCTTATACACTATAAACAAACTTTACAAACCATTTTATTTACTTAAAATTTTCCTTCTGTAATAATTAAGCTATCACTTATTGAATAAAGATTAGCTTGAAATACTCCATGAATTTTCTTTTGCGATGATACAACTGTTTCACTTGTTACATCAATTTGTATTTTTCCAATATATGTGGTGCTATCTGTTTTTATCAATGTAGCCAATGTCAATGAATCTTGCATTGTGGAATATTGATTCTTTCCATTATATTTAGGAATTACAAATCCAAAGATTTCTCCATTGGTTCCAAGACAACTTAATGTAGCACGATTCAGTGAATCCACTTCATTTTTTGCTACGACCCCTGTCCATTTTTTACCATCGACATTCATAGAAAACGGATGATCTATGACCTCTGTAATCTCTGTGCAAGCCAAAGTAAAAAGTAAGAGAAGTGCGATTAAATTTTTCATTTTATTTTTTTTCTTGATTCAAAATTATTGAAATCGTACTTCTCTTTTGTTGCCATTTTACCAATGGTGATTTCTACTTTATGTGTGGTTTTATTTCTAATTTACCGGGATTAAGGCTTTATGATCAGTACATTAAATGTCACACCAATTGGCATATTCATTGATGTATCTTCTAGTGCGATTTTCCATCGTTGAGTTACAGAGTCATACCATACTAAATAATTTTTATTGATGTAAGGCAGGCCTTTTGTTACAATTAAAATATCATTTATTCCAGCACTTGGGTAATATAGAACTGTAGCATTTCCAGTAACATTATTCGCATTTGTTGTATGTTTAAATGCAGTTTTAACATCACTAGATTGGTCTACTCTTAAATATCCATTTTTTTAATTCTAAGGCTGTGGCTGCAGATTGATTGGCATTCCTAGTGGATTCTAATTTGAGGATTGAAGAATTAGTTGCTGATCTTATTTCCATAGTATTTTCAACAGTAGCAGGATTGCCATTCGTTACTTGGATTACTTTTCCTATCCCTAAATTAGATACTTCCAAGACACTTCCTAATTTATTTACATTTCCTTCAATCTTTGCCGCAGAACCTAAACTTGAACGTGCGTTTAATGCCAAACCTTCTCCTTCATTTTCCAATTGCAAAATCGTACCAATATTTTGTTGATTTTTATTAAAAATCCTAGCTGTTACATTGGTTGGTGTATTTGAACTTCCTTCAACTTCAATTCCCTTTTCTCCAAGTGAAGTAGCTCTAAAAGCAGGAACTGTTGAAACTAACGCTCCTTGACTTACTTCTATCGGTGTTGTATTATTGATAGAATTAATACTAAATGCAACAGGATTTGCGCCTCCATAATTAGAAGCAAAAGGCAAAACAAGCCCTCCTGTTTCATCTTTAGCTGGGATCCATTTTGTTCCTGAATATTTCAAAATTTGACCAGCTGCTGCGCCCATATCACTTAAATCAACTATACTGATTGATTCATCTTTGATCTCAGCTTCTCCCACAGATTCTGGCTTTAGTTGAAGATTGGAAAAAGTTCCATCAAGGTCTCCTCCAGCTATTGTACTTGTTGTGATATCATCACCTGCATTGGTATCCCCTGTATTTGAAATTACATTTGAAGATATGAAGATGCCAGCTCCAGCTATATATGTCCCTGCTGGTCCAGTGTCACCTTTGTCACCTTATCTCCTTTATCTCCTTTGTCCCCTTTAATACCTTGTGCTCCAGTATCCCCTTTTAATCCTTGTAATCCTATATCTCCTTTATCGCCTTTTGCCCTTGTATGCCTTGAATACCTTGTATGCCTTGACTACCAGTGTTACCTGTGTCCCCTTTATCTCCTTTTGGTCCTCGGATTTCTCCAACATCAAGCCATGAACTTCCAGTCCACATATAGCCATGACCATTACTTTGAATAATGTATACATCTCCTATTTGACCGCTGTATGGATTCGGTAATGCTGATGGGTCTGCAAGAGATCCAACGATTTTAACGCCTGTTCCAGCATCTCCTTTATCTCCCTTATCACCTTTTTCTCCCTGAACTCCTTGAGCGCCTTGAGCACCCTGAACCCCTTGCGCTCCCTGTATACCTTGAATTCCTTTATCACCTTGAGCGCCTTTATCACCTTTTGCTCCAATAAAAGGGGCTGCATTTACTCTACTTGTTGCAATCTCTCTATATTCAGATCCATCTAAACATTCAGCACGAAGAAAATAGGCATTGTCATGCCAATTTATCAAATCAATATTTCCACTTACAGCAATTCCTGAACCGATTAATAGATTAATCCATCCATAAGCATCAGTCGTTGCTGTATGTTTTTCTTGATATAAGATCGGGCCAGAATTGCTTCCAGATAATATCTTAAATTGCATGATTACCTGAGTATTTGCAGCTGGAGTTCCATTTGAATTTCTAACAATAGATTGGTAAGTAAATCCATTCTGCGCTATTAGCTCTGTCATTAAACAGACTACTGTTAATAAAATAATTATTTTTTTCATGATGAAGTTATTTAAAGAATTTTTTTATTGAATTTTTGTGAATTTTTTTGTAAATAATAATGTTGAATTTCCCATCGCTTTTAGGATATATACACCAGCTGGAAAATCAGATGTGTCAAAATATTTTTTGAATTCAAAAGCAGGTATTATTCCCTTTTGCAAGATTTCACCATTGACATTTAGGAGTTCAAAATTTATCTCAAATGCTAGTGATCTCCATTCTAATATTAATTGATTTTGCACCGGATTGGGGTATAAGTTTATAGTTAAGATATCTTGTACCTTCTTTACCCCAGTTGTTATTAAAGGACTTGAAAAAATGGAGGTATAGTCTAAAGAATTACAATCGCCAACTAATCCATAGGCACCAATCGATGACTGAAAATGCAAAGCACCAGACGTCCCTGTATGATAATTATATACAATTTGTGATTGGGACATGATGCATTCCTGTGCGTAGACAAACATTGTCATACAGAAATATAATGATGAAAGGATTAAGAATTTTTTCATATATAATTTTATTAAATTTATTTTAATGGGTTTTTATCCACGATATTTGAAAAAGTCCATTTACTTTTATCTTTTATCGTTTTGATAATTGTAAAATTAGGCTCTCGAAAATGGCTTTTGATCATGAATTTACCTATGGAGATTTTGAATTTACCAACGGTGGAATATTCAAATCTTATTGATATCTTTGTATATGTTTAGAGTTTTTATATTAGATGATGAGCAGAGCGCTATAACTTTGTTAAAGCATAAATTAAGCAGAAATTTTCCCGAGGAGGTTGAAGTAATCGGGACTTCTGACAACCCTTTAGAGGCCTTGAAGATTATTCCAGAGTTAAGACCTGACCTATTATTTATTGATGTAGATATGCCGCATCTTACGGGTCTAGAATTTTTAGAAAAACTTGAATATGCTGAATCAGACATCATCTTCGCTACAGCTCATCGAGAATATGCTATTGAAGCTATACGAAAGTCAGCGTTTGACTACTTAGTCAAACCCATTGATGAAGAGGATTTGAAAATGTGCATTGAGAGACTAATTGAAAAAAGAAAAAAACTGAAAAAAGAAAGTGCTGAAATTGATGTTGAATCCTTAGTAAAACTACTCAAGGGAAATAATACATTAAATCAAAAGCTTAAAATATCAACCTCTGAAGGGGTCTTGTTGATTCCTATTAATGATATCATCCGTATAGAAGCTTCGGGAAGTTATAGTACTATCTTGTTACTTGATAAAAAGAAAATAACCGCTTCAAAAAACTTAAGTGATCTGGAGCATCATCTAGAACACTATCCTCAATTTCTTAGAATACATAAATCAAATATTATAAATATTAATTATTTAGAGCGCTATATAAAAGGAGATGGAGGCACTGCTGTGCTCAAAGATGGCGCTGAAATTGAAGTTGCAAGAAGAAGGAAAGATGAGTTTTTGGAACGAACAGGAATAAAATAATTGCTACCTTAAATAAATTGAAAACCACCTAATATAAATTTATAATGAATAATTGCTTAAAAGTAGAAAACTTTGACAAAAATTGAAACTTATTATAAAAGCAATCCTACTTCTAATTTTTATCGCATTATGTAATTTTTGCAATAGTACTCCTTTAATAAATTCTCTTCAAGGAAAATTTATACCACTATCTCATTCTTTTCATCCGGGTAGAATTAATGCAATATGTGAGGATAGTTGCAAATTTGTTTGGGTGGCAGGAGAAGAAGCAATTTACCGCATTGCTCTAAATGTTACAGAAGAATATTCAGAAAATAATGACAAACTTATGGGTTCTGGACCTTTTCACAATATCATATGTGACAGCTCTGGAAATATTTATTCAGTTGGGAAAAATGGAATGTACCTTTTAGACAAGTCAATAAACAAATTTGTAAAGATTTCTTCGCCTTATTATTCTTGGTATTCTGGTACAAGACAGATCTTATATCATCGCGCAGAGCATTCAATTTATCTATCCGATGAAAAAGTTTTTGCTAAATATATTATAGATAAAAAAGAGTGGAAAATTATTTCTACTGAAATGGGAATAGGTGGACAATCGATGTTGCACCATAGCAATAATTTAGTAATCGTGTCTGATGCAAGAATAAATTTGACATCAACGACATTTTATAATTGTAATAATAACGAGATTATAAAAACAAACTTTGTCTGTGGAATATCAATGATAGATTTTAGTGATGAAGAAATATTATTTGGCTCTTGGCGAGATGGTATCAATATTTATAATTTCAAAAATAATTCTATCAAAAGATATACGACCAATAATAAATACAAAGAAGAAGTTTTTAAAGCTGTTTCAACTTGTCCTCAAATGACTGGAGATAGCATTGTTTGGTGTTTTTCTGAAGAAAATGGAATTTACTTATTTGACAAAAAAAAGAAAGAATTTGTAGGGCATATTGACAATGAAAAAGGACTTGCTGATTTCAAAATAACAGCTATATATGTTGGGAAAAAATTTTTGGTATTAGGACAACAAGGTTTAAGTATTATCCCCTTAGACAATTCACAGATTAGTTATTATACACTTAAAGGAATTTCAATACCCAATACCAAAGTTATCATTCCTACTCAAATTTACCCTTATGCGACAGATCAAAACAAAATCTTAATTAGCGCTCAATATTTTGGAGCTATCTCTTATGATCTTCAAACTCAAAAACCAAATCATTTTTTCAACTATTCTGACCAACAAAATATCTATAAAGTAGAGTTTAATTATTTTACTCAATTGAAAAAAGCTGATGATGAAAGTTATTGGCTAAATACCCAGAATGGATTTACAATAATACAAGATGAAAAACAGAGAGAAATTCTATTTCGAGATCCAAATTTACCAGATTTTCCTGAGGTTACTCATTTTGATTTAGGAAATTACCCAAATATTTGGTCATGTAGCAATAATTTACTATTTTTAACGACTAAGAATGGGAGTGGAATTAAAAGGATTTATAACTGTACTTCAGGATCCTCATCTGATCTAAATAGAGATATTCTATACTTCAGGGATACAATTTATGTTGCGACAGAATTGGGTATTGAGAGGTATTTTAAAGGCAGCTATATTAAACCTATATTGAGCAATAATCTTAAAGGAATTTTTGAATTGTGTTTGACACAAGACGGAAAATATTTGCGCTTGGAGATGATGGTATTTATATATTAAATAATCATTCTCTAAAAAAAATATATCATAAAAACATGAATCTTTCTAGATATAATTATAATATGATTAAAGCTGACTTCAACCATAATCTATGGATATCTTTAAAGTCTGGTTTACTCCAATTGAATCCTGAAAATTTGAATACTGTTTATTATAATTTCCATGTTGAATGTTTGCAAACAATGGAAGACGGTAAAATACTTGTTACTCAAAACAATGGATATTTAATCATCGATCCAAATAAGGAATCTTCTCTTGTTTCTACTTCTCAAATATTAATTAATAACTTTAAAACGCCAACTTCCACTATTACAAATAATCACCTTTATGATACTGTAATATACGATGTAAAATGGTCGGAAAAAACTTTTATATTTCAATTTTACTCTTCACAATTATATCAAGATTATAATGTTGAATTTGAAACTTATCTTGAAGGCTTAGATAAAACATGGCAAGCTCAAAAATTACAAAATACAATACAATACAATAATTTAAGTCCGGGGAAATATCGATTTCAGGTTAGAGAAAAAATTAATAATTTACCTTCAAAATATATTACTTCTCTTAGCTTCCAAATACTTCCTCCTTTCTGGCTGACTTGGTGGTTTCAAAGTATAGTCGCAGCTGGTTTTTTTTCTACACTTTATTATTTTATTTTATTTAAAGCAAGAAGAAAACTTGCTGAAAAAGAAAGGCAGTTGGAGATTCAAAAAATAAAAGTAGATTCCGAAATTAAGGTGCTGCGATCACAAATGAACCCACATTTTATTTTCAATAGTTTAAATACTATTGAAGCTTATATTGTAGAGAAAAGAGATGATGAAGCATCTGCCTTTTTACAAAAATTTTCTAAATTAATCCGTAGTGTGCTTGAAAATTCTCAAGAAGAATTTATTTCTCTTGCGGAAGAATTAAAAGTACTTACTTGGTATATTAATCTTGAACAAATTCGATCTAATCATAAATGGGATTTTTCTATATCCGTTAATGAGAACATTAATTCTAATCTAATAAAAATTCCACCATTAATCCTGCAGCCATTTGTAGAAAATGCCATAATTCACGGCCTTAAAAATAAACTAAATGGCAAAGGACAAATTGATATCTCTATTCAAAAAAATCAAAATAACATTCTAGAGATTACCATTGATGACAATGGAATAGGGAGAATTAATAGCTCTAAGAATCAAAACAAAAATACCTATAAAAAGAAATCTCTCGGGATGAAATTTACTATCGATAGGATCATAAATCTCAATGAGACCGATGAAAAAAAATACTATGCAGAAATCATTGATAAAGTTGAAAATGGAGAACCCACAGGCACATCTATAAAATTATTTTTACCATTTAAACCATATAAAAACATTTTATCATGAAAATTAAATTACTTTATTTGACCCTTGTCCTTATGAATGTTTTGCTTCATGCACAACAAAATCCGCAACTTGGTGCAACATTAGAGCTTATCAGTAGTTTTAATTCACCTACGAATTGGTTCGTAGATATAATGAAATCCGCAAAACCCTTTTCTCCTATTGGTGGACCATGGCTTCCTGGAAAACCTGCTTTAGATCCTCAAGGTTGGCCAACAGAACCCTTTAGTGTTTGGGTAAAACACCGTGTCTATCCTGGTGATGAAGGGATGTACAACTTAAGTTTTGAAGGTAATGCTAGTTTATACATAGAAGATACAACAAATCAAATTCTAAATAAAATCTATGATTCCATCACGAATAAAACAACTGCAACAATATTTATTTCCTCTTCTTCATCCCAATTAATACTTTTCTTTGAGACATTAATGAGCCCTTCAATTCGCAACATCAAATTAATTAGTCCAGGCTTCAATCCAAACAATTATCCAACATTCAGGCCTGAATGGCTTTCTCATATTTCCAAATTTCCTGTCTTGCGTTTTATGACTTGGAATGCTGCTAACTTTAATATGTCAAGAGAATGGAGTGAGCGTAAATTAATAAATGATGCAACACAGAGCACCTTTTACACAGAAGATACTTTAGAAGCAAAATATGTCGCCAGTGGCGTTGCATGGGAACACATTATTGAATTATGCAATTTACTTCAAAAAGATGCATGGATCAATATTCCAACATTAGCTACAGATGATTATGTGCAACAATTGGCAACACTTTTTAAGAATAATTTAAATTCGAATCTGAACATTTACATCGAATACGGAAACGAGATGTGGTCTTTTTTTACTATTGCTGGAGCAGCAAACTTCAATGAAGCAAAAAAAGAAGTGTTAGCAGGAAATAGCCCACTGAATCAAAATGGAGAAACAAATGAATCTGTATGGAGTATGCGAAGGTATGCGAGGCGATCGAAGGAAATAGCAGATATTTTTTATAGCGTTTATGGACTCAATAATCCAAACAACCGAATCCGTCCAGTTTTGGGATATCAGTACGTTAGTCCTGAGACTAATCTCAGGAAATTACTTGAATTTATTCACCAAAATTATGGTGCTCCAAAAAACTATTTCTATGGAACTGCTTCAGCACCTTTTTTAGGACAAACATCTGTTTTTCAGGGTGGTATGACAGTTGATGACTATATTAATCACCTAGAATTTGAGCTTGATAAAATGTTTTCACCCACTAGCAATATCCTGGATCAAGGCCTTGCATGGACTAAGTATTATGAATTAAATTTTCTAGCACATGAGGCTGGGGGATTTCATGACGCTTCTTATACTTTGCCATCCAATCTAAGTGAATTGGAAAAGAAGGCGATCCGAGATACTCTTGCTAAGGCGCAACTAGATCCTCGATTGACAGGTATATATAATGAATATCTGACTAATTGGTTTTCCTATGGTGGGCCAGGTTCTGTTTTCACATGGTTTGTTGGTGGAGCCTCAGATTATAGTTTAGGGGATTGCTTTGGTTTACAAAAAGACATCACAGATAGTTTAAATATCAAAAACGTATTCATTAAAAATTTTATTCAAGGAACACAACCTAACCAAACTGCTGGGCACAGCATTAGTCAGGCTGTAGATACAAGAAAATATGCTGGTTATCCTAATACATGGAATCAAGTAAGTAAAAACACTCAAGTTGATCAAGGATTGTCTCAACTCTATTTACTTAATGCAACAACTGCAGGTTCTTATAAAGTTAGATTAGTAAAAGATAGAGCAACTAGAGATGTGTCTAGTTATGAAATCAGTGTAAATAATTCTCCTGCAAAATTAATTACTGATGCAGCAGGAAATCAAACTCCCGGCGTTGATACGATTACCATTGGCCAATTTTCTTTCAATAAAGGTGCAAATGCATTACAAATCAAAAACATATCGAAATGTTATCCAAATTATTCTTTATTATTTGATCTAATAATAGTCAATTCTGATGATGAAGAAATAATCAGTTCTATCATTTATCCAAATCCAGTTTCTATGAATGATAAAATTCAAATTTATTCAAATGAAAAAATAGCCAGTATCAAAGTCTTCAATATAGATGGAAAAAAAATAAATCATATTGCTAATATTAATTCAAACTCATATCAATTGTCGGGTCTAAATAATAGTGGTGTATATAGTATTCAAATAAACCATTCTTCAGGAAATTCGAAAGTTCAAAAAATTGTAGTCAAATAAAATATTATTTTTATATTATTCTATTTATCTAAAAATTTTATTGAAGGAGCGAAATGCTCCTTCTTTTTTTTGTCTGAAATGATTTACTTGGAAAGGGCGAGCATGACTCAATAATAATACCATAGGAACTTAAAGTTTTTATTATCGTGTTAATTCCTTTTAGTTTACCTTCTTCTAGGGCAAAACATTAACGATTATAATCTAAATTAGAAGTACAATACTTTTAAAATTGTTCCACGTGGAACATAGCGATGCCTCGTGAGCAATAAAGAATTTAAATTAAGGTCAGATCAATAAGTTAGTTAGATCTTTCTAAAGAACATAGCAATTCAAATTCGCTAAGAATTGAGCAGACCTTGGAACAAATTAGAATCTATATTGTGCTTATGCATAGCTAAAATCCTTTGAATGAATAAATGGTGAAACAAACCAGTAAACAATTCTACTCAATAACGCGAGAACTCTCTAATCCTTATAACAACTCTTACCTTCCTTTAGCGACTTTTCCTTGGATGAACGACTGGTTAGCACAAAATATTAATCACTCGATATTGAGAGAACTAACTTACCATTAAGTCACCCTCTGAAAAAATGAGTTTGTGGGGCCAAATAAAACTACTCTTACAAAAATTAGAATAGCACTTAATCAAAAGAAATGCACAACAATATTTTGAATGTTGTTGAAATCTTGTAAATAAGAAAATATACAAATTAAAAAAACTACTCTTGCAAGTCATCGTAAGAAGACAAATCAAAGATTAAGTAAGTATGTAATATTAAATTCTTAATAAAATGTGGAAGTTATGATTAAAGACTTCTCCATAGACCGATCAAAACACAAAATATGTCATTCACAGTAAAAAATATTCAGTCAAAGGTATTCTTAGCCAATGTCTGTAAACTCACTCAAAACATTATCCAGCCAATTAAATTATACAATTAAATATTGCCGAATAACATACTATGTTCCACGTGGAACATGTCCAAAAAAATCTAATTAAAGAAAACTAGTTTGACTTACATTAATTTATACCTCAAACCCAACATTAAGCCAGATTGAAGAGAAGTATGCTCCAATACATGGCTTTTTGTGGTCAAGCCTGACATATAGTATCTGAATGAAGGCTCTACCAATAGTCTCCACCTTTGATTTAATCTGTAATTTAATCCAAAATTGAATAAAGCACTAACACCTACGTTTTGTCTGTAAATATTTGCAACTGCATCAGTATTGCTTCCTAATTTATAATAGTTCTTCTTTTCATTCTCGTAAATAACACCAGATTGTCTTGCAGCTATATTAAAACCTAAACCGGCATTTACTGAAAATACAAAATCCTTTAACTCTTTCTCATATCCAATATATACTGGTATGTCATAAAATTTATAAAAATTCTTAGATCTTTCAATTGTTGGTACAAACGGATCTACTATTGTATCATTTTTACCAGTAATAGGGTTAAATTTTACATTAGTAGTTGTCACAAATCCAGTTACCCAATCAAAATTTTCTTTTATTACTGAATAAGCAAAACCACTTCTAAATGCAACACCATTTCTGAAGACAACACTTGCTCTTGCTCCCATAGAATAGGACATAGCAAACTTTTCATCACTTCTTCTCAATTTAGCATACGAATCATACAATGGATCCCTAGCTTCAATTTTTTTACTGGTGAGTTCAGGAGCATAGTATATATCTAAGTAAAACCGTTTTCTGTCATTCTTAAATATATTACATCCATCATCATCATAAGCGTGTTTCTTTAGCCTTTTTGGATTTGATTTTGATATAACAGAAGAACTTAATTTATCTAATTTTTCTAAATTTACAATAGCCTGAAATTTGTTTTTATCAATTGTGGATTCATTAAGTATAATATTATTATTATTTAATGCTACTTCTTCATTATTAATGTCTTGATTAACAATATTTTGTGCAAAATTAGTAGGAACTAAAACTGTATTGGATTGATCTATCTGAGTAGATATGTCATTATCTTTCCCCGACTCAATAAAATTATCATTTAATTCCTTTTTACTAACTAGCCCTGTGGAAAATTTCTTCCCATCACTATTCAAGTTTACCACTCCAGCTTTATTCTTTACTAAGTTCTCTTTTGTACTAGATTTAATTGAATTTAAATTGGTATTTTGTATTCCTGAACTTTCTGTCATTGTTGCTACACTATTATTATTTGCCTCTTTTTCTATCGACTTGATTTGTTTTTCAATTTGAGTCTTATTATTATCTTTCTTTTCTCCAGACTTAAAATACAAACTATAACATGCATAACCGCCCAGTACAAACAAAGAAAGAACGGCAATCAATTTGATATTTCCAAAATACCACGCTGTTCTCTTACCACTCTCTTGGTTCAAACGAGACTCTATACCTTTCCATAAATATTCTGTACCTGAGGAATCATGATCCTTTAACTTTTGTCTAAATATTTTATCAACTGAATCCTCTTTTCCAAAATTCTTCATAAATATGATTTTTGAAATTTCAATAATTTTTCTTGTAATATTTTTCTAGCTTTTGTCAGTTGTGATCTTGACGTACTCTCCTCTATATGCAATAATTCAGACACTTCTTTATGAGAATATCCCTCAATCGCATATAAATTGAAAACCATCCTAAATCCATCTGGCAATTCAGCAATAATTTTTAATAACTCACCTTCTCCTAACTTATTTACCACATCTGGCTCAATAGCTTCCTCTGGCAAATAATCTGAAGAAGAATATTCATTTTGATTACTCTTTTTGTGGTATTTCTTTATGGCATTATTAATCATGATGCGTCTAACCCATTGTTCAAATGGTCCATCGTTTTTATATTGCTCCAAATTGAGAAATACTTTTACAAAACCATCCTGAACTAAATCTTCTGCGTCTGCTTTTGTTTTGGCATACCTTAAACATACTGAAAACATCCTTCCTGAAAATCGATCAAATAAGGCTTTCTGGCAGAACCGATCTCCCAAAAGGCAACCATTTATGATTTGATCCAGTTCCATTAGAAAACTATACTTATTAAATAATGATCCCTTATGTTTAAGAATCGCTGCCCGTTACTATTATTTTTCTATAGAAAATTTAAAGTTTCTCTAAAAAATCTTCCAAAATTTTATTAAATAACTCTGGTTGCTCCATCATGGGTGCATGACCACATTTATCTATAAATTCTAATCTTGCATTAGGCAATAATTCCTTAAATTTTTCTGCAACAAAAGGAGGTGTAATGGTATCATTTCTTCCCCAAATTAATAAACTAGGCACTTTAATATTATGCAATTTATCAGACAAATTATGCCTTATAGCAGACTTTGCTGTTGCTATAATACGAATCGCTTTTCCTCTATTGTTTACAATTTCGAAAACTTCATCAACCAACTCTTTGGTCGCTACTTTCGGATCATAGAATGTCTCCTCTGTTTTTGCCTTCATAAATTCATAGTCACCTCTTTTTGGAAAACTATTTCCCATTCCCGACTCGAACAAACCCGAACTACCAGTTAATATTAAACTTCTCAACAAAGGCAACTCTTCTAAAGCAAACAGCAAACCAATATGACCACCTAAACTATTACCCAATAAATTAATGTCGGAAAGGCCTTTATATTTCACAAAATCCTGAAGATGATTTACCAAACCACCTAAAGAAACACTTAGTATAGGCAATTCATAAATAGGTAAAATAGGAACAATCACATTATATTTAGATCCAAAATGTTGTATCAAATCTTCAAAATTGCTTAAAGCTCCAAACAACCCATGCAATAGCACAAGATTTTTAGGACCTCCTTTAGTCTCTATATACTTAAAATTACCTTCCTCTATTATATTCATCACTTTTCCATATTGGAGTTCACAAAAATAATATAATTTTACTCTTTATCAACATTTCTTTCATTATCGTTTAAAAAATGACTTGAATAAAAATAAATAAACACAAAACTAACCAACACGATTCCACCTATTTGATGTAAAACCCCTAATAAAATAGGAATCTTACCAACACTATAACACAAAGTCAAAATACCAAGTAATAACTGTATAGATACAATCAAAAATAACTTAAGTATATAATTATTCCTTACACCTATTTTTATACTATTCCATATATAAAAAATTAATATAAATAAAAAAACAATATATGCTACAGATCTATGCCAAAATTGTATTATCAATGTTGCAACACTATTCTGTTCATAATCACCTATCAAAAAATCTCCAATCCTAAAAATATTAATACTATACATCGGAATAAAAACATCATTAATAAGAGGCCAAGTCGGTGCCACTAATGCTGCTTTCATTCCACTCATTATCCCACCAAAAAAAATTGAAGCAATACCAAAACCATTAAAATGTTTAAGGATATCTTTTCATTCCTGGAAATATTATAAAATACAACAAAGGGTCTTTTATTATAATCAATATAAGTCTTCAATAACATCAACAAAACCAAAAGAGCTGCAGTCAAATGAAAAGCTAACTTATAAGCATTCACCCATGGTCTATTAATTAAACCACTAGCCACCATAATCCATCCAAGCGATGCAACAAATACAGTTAGTATAATAACAAAACTTAAGTTTAAAATATCTTTTTTCGCCAAATACTTTTTTATTAAAAAATAAATAAATGGAAATAAAAAAACAAAACCCATAAGCCTCGCCCAAAGTCGATGAAAATATTCCCAAAAAAATATAAACTTAAATTCCGACAGTGTCATCCCAAAATTTATCTTCTGATATTGGGGTGTACTTTTATACAAATCAAAATAATGATTCCAAGAACTATCAGTCAAAGGAAAAAATGTTCCAGTAATAATATCCCACTTAGTTATACTCAATCCTGATCCTGTAAGTCTAGTGATGGCACCTAAAATCATTTGAACTAAAACCAAAATAATTCCTGCTACCAACCAATATCTTACTGACTTTTTCATTTTCTAAAATTACTTTGCAAATCTCTCAATTTTTTTCATAAAATTATCAACAGCTTTTTACATATATATTATATATTAATTAATAATTTTTAAATATAATAGTATTAATATAAGGAACGTTGGAATGTTGGATATTATAGTTTATACTTTTAAACAAGTTATACACATAAATTTAACAGGAAATTTTCCGATTTACATCCCAGTAATTAACAATGAACTGAATTTTGTGGATAAATTAAAGTGGATAAATAGAGGTGAGTTATACACAATAAAATGTTTAATAAAATAGACAATTCTAATATTTATACACAAAATCAAAATATTTTAAGATTAGGGCTTATAACTTTTGTTAATATCGCTTATGTTTACACATTGTCCACAATATTTTATGGAAAAACAAATAATACCGCATTTGGTATCTACTGTTTTAAATATTATAGATTTATTTTATGTTTATAAATAAATGAAATGAAAGCGATCGTTCAAAGAGTTCTCCAAGCACAATGTATGATAAATGGAAATAGTTATTCTTCCATTTCATCTGGTCTATTGATTTTATTAGGAGTAGCTCCAGAAGATGATGAAACAGATATTGAATGGTTAGCTCAAAAAATAGCAAACATGCGAATTTTCGCCGATGAAAATAATTTAATGAATAAAAGTGTGATTGATATCAAAGGTGAAATCATGGTAATCAGTCAATTTACCTTATTTGCAAGTACAAAAAAAGGAAATAGACCGGGCTTTACTGAAGCCGCGGCACCAGATTTTGCAAATGAAATGTATAAAAAATTCATAGTGCAAATTCAAAAATATATCTCTGAGTCAATTCAAACAGGTATTTTTGGAGCTGATATGAAAATTACCTCAACTAATGATGGACCTGTAACCATAATCATCGATACAAAAAATAAAATATGAAAGAAACACAGCACAAAGTAGATCAGTGGATACAAGAGCATGGTGTTCGATATTTTAATGAATTGACCAATTTTACACTATTAACAGAAGAGGTTGGTGAGTTGGCAAGATATATGAGTCGGGTTTATGGGGAACAATCCTTTAAAAAAGGAGAAGAACAACATTTGGTAAAACAAAAAATTGAAGATGAAATGGCAGATATTTTATTTGTACTTTGCTGTCTGGCAAATCAAATGGATATCGATTTAGATGAAGCCATGGAGAGAAATATTCTTAAAAAAACCAAAAGAGATCTGCATCGCCATGAGCAAAATGAAAAATTAAAAAAGTGAAAGTGAATTTTGGAAAAATACAGTTTATTTTTGCTTTGTGCTTTCTTGCAATCTGTTTTATAACATCGCCAATAAGTTATTTTTTTTGTGTGGATGATACAAAATATGCCAATACACAAACAACACAAATAGCTTTAATTTCGCCAGGATCCACAGTCTGCATGTATAAAAATTATATAAGAAAAGATGAATCACAAACGAATATTCAAAAGTATGTTTTTGGTTCAGATGAGGTCTATAATTTTTCAAGTACATCTATAGATTCGACAGCAAAACCAGTTTGTCGCACATATATTTTTGGTACAGATAAATATGGACGGGATGTCTATAGCAGAATCGTTATTGGAATTAGATATACACTCATATTAGCATTGTGTTCAGTGATTACAGCTTTGATTATTGGAATCATATTAGGCGCATTAGCTGGATATTTTGGAGGAATAATTGATCATATAATTAATTTATTAATCAATGTCTTCTGGACTTTACCGACGATACTTTTGGCCTTTGCAGTATTGTTTGCATTTGGTAGAAACATGAGTAGTATTTTTATAGCTATTGCTTGTACGATGTGGAGCGATATAGCAAGATTAGTAAGGGGCCAAGTATTATATTATAAGGAAATGAATTTTATAAAAAATGGAATTTCAATGGGATATTCTCACACACGAATATTATTTTTACACATCATTCCAAATATATTAAATCCAATATGGATATCCTGTGCTGCAAATTTTGCTTTAGCTGTCTTATTAGAATCAGGTCTTTCATTTCTTGGTCTTGGATTATCTGCCCCAATTCCAACATTGGGCAATATTTTACAAGAACAATACCCTTATGCCATAGCGGGAAAAGCTTTATTAGCAATAATTCCATCAATTATAGTAGTTTTGCTGATCTTATCGTTTCAAATATTGACCAATTATCTTCGAGATAAGTGGGATGTAAGGATGCAAATATGAGTAGAGAGGAGAATATATTAAATAAAATGCAAAATGAACTGAGTTTAAAACAACTTCAGATTACTTCATTATTGAATATAACTCAAGCCATTAATGAAAACCTACCTCAAGAGGCATTGTACAGTATGTATAAGAACTTCCTATCTTGGGAATTAAGTATAGAAAAAATTGCTTTATTTATCCGAGATGATAAAGGCTGGGTTCCTGCAGTAATTCACAATATTGATTCTGAAACAAAGATTAAAAATCTACCAGATGCTTTTCTTAAATTTAATAGATTACATACTATTAAAAATGCTGATGACGAGATATTGCAGGAGTTTGAATTTATTATTCCAGTGTATCATAAAAAAGAACCTATTGCATATTCATTGATAGATGGTGTTAAACAAGGATCTGATGTATTTAATAATATTCAATACATTACTTCCATTACAAATATCATTGCTGTTGCTATAGAAAATAAAAGATTGGTTAGGAGACAAATCATACAAGAAAAAGAATTGGAGTTTGCGACTGAAGTGACCAAGATGTTGATTCCAGAAGTAATGCCTTCTGGGAAGAATTATGAACTGGCCAATATTTATAGACCGCATTTTAAAGTAGGAGGAGATTATATAGATTTTATAAAATTTGCTGAAGATAAAATTTGCTTTTGTATAGCAGATGTATCGGGTAAAGGCATGGCGGCAGCAATGATTATGGCAAATTTTCAAGCACTTGTTCAAAATTTAAGTCAACAATATAAAGACCTGGAGACCATGGTTATCGCCCTAAATGAAATGGTGCTGAAGATAACCAAAGGTGAAAAATATCTCACCTTATTTATTGCCATTGCAGATATTCCCAATAAAAAACTATACTACGTCAATGCAGGGCATATTCCACCAATAATTTTTCAAGGAGGAGAGATAAAAGAACTATCTGCCACTTGTACGATTATTGGACATTTTGAAGAATTGCCAGAAATGGATGAAGGAATAATAGATCTAAATGATGATACCATATTGGTCGCTTATACAGATGGTGTTATTGACGTAAAAAATAATCTGGACCAGAATTTTACTATAAAAATGCTAGGCGAGTTACTCAAAAAAAATTCAAAAAAGACTGCAACATCTATGTGTGAATGTATTATGGATGAAATACTGAACTTTAAAGGCGAAGAAGATGTTCCAGATGATATCGCATTGATTACTTTTAAATATTGGACAGCATGAAAAGAAGGTGGACTGCAGTGATATTAGCATTATTTGGTGGCGCTTTTGGACTACATCGCTTTTATTTGAGACAGCCAGAAATAGGGGTCGTGTATATTTTTTTAATGATATTAAACTTTACAAGATTTCCATTGAGTGCCATTTTAGGCTGGTATGACGCCTATCGATATTTAATGATGAATGAAAACGAATTCGATAGAAAATACAATAGTCAGAATTTTAGAGATCGATACGGGAATAGACGCACAGAGCCTCGGGTACAAGAGACAAGAAGAGGAAAATATATCCTAATGGATGAAGACAATGTAACGACACAAGGAAGAACGGGTTATTTTGATTTGATAAAATCCAAAAAACAAAGTGAAAGTTATAAGCAAACAGGAATAAAGAAATTCAAAGATTATGATATCAAGGGAAGTATTGAAGATTTCAAAAAAGCCCTTGAATTAAACAGTCAAGATAAGGCATTGCATTTTAATCTTGCTTGTGCCTATTCTATGGAGGAAGAGGCGACAAAAGCACTCATTCATCTAGACCATGCAGTGGCTTATGGCTTTCAAGAATTTGATCGAATCTTAAGTCACGAATCTTTAGCTTATATTCGTGTATTTCCAGAATTTGAAGCATTTAAAAATAATCAATATAGACTGACCAGCAGTATCGTTCAAAGCCTAGAACAAAGAATCAAAGCTGAGAAAGAACTAGAGTTAGAAAAATTGAAATCAGAAAAAATTATCTTAAATCAAGAACTAAGATAATTTATATGATTGCTAAAAATCTGATTGCCAAAAATATAAAAGCTGTAAATATAAATGCAGACATAAAGGACATTTTGGAAGAAATGGAGCGACATCATATCTACCATTTACCTTTAGTGGAAAAAAATAAAGTTATTGGGATTATTTCAGAAGAAAAAATAAAGGATCTGAATTTACATCGAGAAGATTTGCCCAAATATATTGAAGAAGTGAGACCTGTAAATGAAAAGGAATATTTTTTTCAAATTTGGTCACAGATGATTAGCAATCAACTGAGTTGCATTCCAGTGATAGATGACAATGAGAATTATATAGGATCGATTACCCAAGAAGAGTTGGTAAATTATTATACCTCTAGTTTTAATTATACAGAACCAGGGAGCATCATCATTCTATCCACAAAAAAGCAAAAATATTCTTTAGCAAAAATAGCCCAAATAGTAGAGGAAGAACATTGCGTCATATTAAGTTCTTTTTTAACTGAAAAGTTTAATGAGGAAGATGTCTTAATTACGATAAAAGTTAATTGCATGGATATTGAATCTATTTTAAATTCATTTTATAGATTTGAAATAGATGTTGAAGTCGTATTCACGGATAAAGAATACTCAGATATCATGAAAGAGCGATATCATGGTTTGATGAATTATTTAAATGTTTGATAAAACCACAAAACGATATTATTTAATATTAATATTACTAAGTACTTGTGCAACTTCAATATTAATTGCTCAAGAAAATAATTCTTATGTAATTATCGATAGTATAATAATAAAAGGAGTAGAACGAACAAAACCTTGGGTCATAGAACAAGAAGCAAGAATTCATAAAGGAGACACAATAGAACTTCAAAAAATTAATGAAAAAATCGAAGAAATTACCATTGACTTAAACCGAACAAATTTATTTAGCAAAGTTGATATCACATACCAATTGGAATTTACAGAACACTATTTGATCGTGATCGAAATTAAGATAGAAGAAAATTGGGTTTTGTTTCCGTCAATCATTTTTGAGATTGCAGATCGAAATTTTAATGTGTGGTGGAAGGAGCAGAATCATTCCTTTTCTAGAATAAATCTTGGAGCAAAATTATTTCACTATAATATCACGGGAAGAAAAGATATATTAAGATTGCAAATGCACACAGGATATACTAATAAATTGGAAGCCTCTTATGAATACCCTTATATCAGTAAGCGATACAATATCGGAATGAGAAGTGGGGTCCTATATACACAGAATAAGGAAGTTGTCTATAAGACAGAAAACAATAAATCTCTTTTTTATAAAGATGATCAAAAATCTTTATTCAGTAGAAGACGATTCAGCTTAGGATTTAAATATAGACCTAATAGAAAGTGGACACATAGTTTGAATACGGATTATGTGTATAATAAAGTGAGTCCAGCGATTACAGACCTCAATCCAGATTATTTTTTGGATGGTGCCACCAAGCAGCAATTTACTGCCATTGTATATAATTTAGAATATTATACTAAAGATTTTACTTCCAGACCTACGAAGGGAATACATCTATTATTTAAAGTTGAAAAAATTGGAATACCATGGATAGAAAAATATAATCTGATCAACACCATTCAAAAAATGTCATGGACACAATCGCTTTACAAGAAAAAAATAGTATTTAATATATTGCTACAATCTAAGCAAGGAATATTGAGGGACAAAAAATATCCTTTTAATTTGTACGAAGGCCTAGGGTATAATAATGATTTGGTCTATGGATATGAGTATTATGTTATAGATGGTTTGGATTATTTCACTGTTGAAAATGGATTAAGAATACCGTTGTTTAATTTTAATAAATCTTTTATAAGGGTTTTCAAAAACGAACCAAAAATCAAGATTAAAGTCAATTTTGATTATCTTGTCAATGTCAATTATGGCTATGTCAATGATCCCTTTTATAAGCTTAATAATGAATTAAGTAATACACATTTATACAGTCTAAGCACAGGCTTCGGATTTGTAATAAATGACGCAATATCTATTCGAGTTCAAGGAAGTATAAACCATAAAAAAGAAAGTGGTATATTTATCCATTCAAAATCATCATTTTAATGAAAGTATTCATCTATGTTCAAAAATTGAAGCACGAAGACAAAGGGATCTTTCGAGGATTTCTCACCGAATTGAAGAACAATAATATTGATATTCATGTAAAAATTGATGAGGTAGAAAAGGACACTGCTTTTAATTTTGAAGAAATAAAAGTTGTTGAATGGCGAGGATATGAAGATATCAAAGAGAAGCGCCCCAATTTTATCATTACACTTGGCGGAGATGGTACCATGCTACATGCTGTGACATTGATTAGAGACAGCAGGATTCCTGTTTTGGGAATCAACCTTGGAAGATTGGGTTTTTTGGCCAGTGTAGAGAAAAAGTTTATCACCAATGCTGTATATCAATTGATGAATGGCATGTACAGAATAGAAGAGAGGACTTTATTACATTTAGATTGCAATAAACCAATATTTGGAAACACACCTATAGCCTTGAATGATTTTACCATATTGAAGCGAGACAATTCTTCGATGATAACGATCCATACTTATGTCAATGGAGATTTTTTGAATTCCTATTGGGCAGATGGAATCATTATAGCAACACCGACAGGTTCTACTGGTTACTCACTTTCATGTGGTGGACCGATTTTATTTCCACAAGCTAAGAATTTTATCATCACACCTGTAGCTGCGCATAATCTCAATGTGCGTCCAGTAGTATTGCCAGACGAGGTGGTATTATCATTTAAAGTAGAAGGTCGCACAGATACTTTTTTATGTACGATGGATTCTCGATATGAGATCATAGACAGTTCCTTTCAACTAGCGATAAGAAAAGCAGAGTATTCTATAAAATTAGTGCAACTTCAGCCCGTAACCTTTTTAAAAACACTTCACGATAAAATGAACTGGGGTTTAGATCAAAGAAATTAAAAAAATGAAGACCTATTTTAAAGACTTATTCGAATATCAACACGCGATGAACCAAAAGACTATCTTGCTTTGCATGAGTCATGGAGACAAATTAACAGAAAGAACTCAAGGGCTTCTGTTTCACAATCAAAAAGCGCATAAAATATGGAATTGTAGGATTTTGAATCAGGAATTCGCAGATCAGAGGCAAATTTATAATTGGGATGAAATGCTGAAGGAAGATCTTTTAAATTTTAAGAATACCATCCAAATTCTTGACGACAGAGATCTCAATGAACAGATAAGCTATAAGACAAGCCATGGAGAGCTATTCCAAAATACCATCCAAGAGATCATGACCCATGTAAGCAACCATCACAGCCATCATCGCGCACAAGTCATTTCAGATCTAAGACAGCAAGGGATACAGCCTCCCGTGACGGATTATATTTTTTATAAAAGAGAGAAATAATCAACTCATATTCAGAGAGAAACACATTTATTAAAAAAAATCTAAAAATATTTTTATAAAATGTCGAAAAAATCGACAACCAGTCATATATTTGTACTGATAATCGTCGATAATTAGATATAAAGATATCCGAAGCATCGAATTTCGTAGTTGAACTTGCAGGAGCCAGACGCTGTATGGATAGCCATTACAGCGACTGGACTTGCTAAGTGATTAAAATAACAGATAGACATCCTTCACCATTCGGAACCATAAAACACCATTGCAAAAAAAGTCATTTATAGTCATATAAATCCAATCCCATTAAATTTGCAGTATCTATTCTTGGTTTATTGGAAAAGGGGTTTTTGTTAATAGTAAATAGTGATTTCTTTTCACTTTTATCTAATAACCATTATCCCTTAACTAATTATCACATTAACTAATTATCAATTCTCTCATTCTTCCCGCATTTGCAAATTTGCAAATTATCACATTAACTAATTATCACATTATCTAATTATCACATTAACTAATTATCACATTAACTAATTATCACATTATCTAATTAAAAAAAATGCGCTCCATTCTTCATCTCGATCTCGACAGTTTTTTTGTATCGGTAGAGGTATTGAAAAACAGTGCTTTAAAAGGCAAACCGCTTATCGTCGGAGGTACGAGCAATCGTGGTGTCGTATCTGCTTGTAGCTATGAGGCACGAGCTTTTGGAGTACATAGTGCCATGCCAATAAAAATGGCATTGCGATTATGTCCCCAAGCGATAATATTGAGAGGTGATTACGACAGTTATATCAAACATTCGCAGGAGGTAACAGACATAATTGATGAAAAGGCACCACTTTTTGAAAAGTCCAGTATTGATGAATTTTATCTCGACCTTACAGGCATGGATAAATATTTTGGCTGTATGAAGTGGAGTACTGAATTGCGCCAAACGATCATTAAAGAAACTGGATTGCCGATTTCCTTTGGTTTGTCGGTCAATAAAATAGTTTCGAAAGTTGGCACTAACGAGGCAAAACCAAATGGAACAATAGAGATCCCACAGGGTGTCGAGCGCAGTTTCCTAGCTCCCCTTTCCACCAATAAAATGCCGGGCATAGGGAAGGAGACCTACAAGAGATTGAGTTTTATGGGAGTGCGCACCATCAAAGTTTTGAGTGAAATTCCTGTAAAATTATTAGAGCGAGAGTTTGGTGAAAGCGGCAAGAGTATGTGGCAACATGCCAATGCTATAGATCACAGCGCGGTCATCCCATATCATGAGGCCAAGTCCATATCCAAGGAGCAGACATTTGAACAAGATACGCTCGACATGCAGCGCATCAGGCTTATTCTATTGAACATGACAGAGAAACTTGCCTTTGAACTACGAGATACTAATCGATTGTGTTCAGTGATCACGATAAAAATACGCTATGCGGATTTCAATACCTATACCAAGCAATGTAAAATACGCTATACAGCACTGGACAAGCCTATTTGGTCTGTAGTGCAAGAACTTTTTGACAAATTATATGATCGGCGCCAACTGATACGTCTGCTAGGTGTCAAGCTAGGAGGTTTGACTTACGGAAGAGCGAGTTTAGATTTGTTTGAAGATACTGAGGAGCAGATTTCATTACTGAAGCAGGTCGATCATATTCGACATCGATTTGGATATGATGCAATACAGAGAGGGATATATCAAGGCGCTGGAAAAAATAATACGCTAGACTATACAGAGTAAGTCAAAAATCAATTAATATTGCACAAATTAGATCAAGATTAAAAATATGAATCAAAAATATCTATTTGTTTTGATATTCTGCATAGCTGCAATGATGGATCTGAAAGCTCAATATTCACAAGCGCATAGTCAAGGATACCGCATGTTAGACACAAAGGTTTTTCGCTATGATAATGATCATGATGCTTTTGAATTTAAGACACCAATGATCATAAATTCATTTTATGTCATCGTGAAAGATGTCAATGTGAGTTTTAGAAATGTATTAATATATTTCACAGATGGCACAAAGAAATCAATAGATATAGAAGCCAATTTATTTCCAGATGTATACAGTAAAATTTTTGTGACTCAGTCTAAGAAAACGATTCAAAAAATGGTTTTCTATCATGGTGTGAAGGTGACAAAAAATAAAGTAAAACCTAAGGTAGAACTTTGGATAAAATAAAGAAAATCATATTTTGAATAAAGCAATAAATATTATTTCAAAAATATCGGCAGTGGTTTTTCATCCATTGTTTTTATTTTTTTATGGATTTTTGTTTTTATTATTTCTAAAGCCGCATTGGTTTGGTGTGCATCATATCAAAGAGCAACACTTGCTCATTGTGCTAGTATTCATATACACTTGTTTTATTCCAATAGTAGGCATAGCTGTATTAAAATTTATTGGACTGATCAAGTCATTTGAGATGCATGAAAAGCATGAGCGAATAGCGCCGATGATGATCTGTTTGATTTTTTATTTATGGCTGTGGGTGAATCTCAAGAATCAAGATACAGTACCTAAGGTGCTCATTGCATTTGTTCTCACTTCGATTATTTCTATTTCTATTTCATTTGTCATCAATAATTGGATCAAAATAAGTCTACATGCTGTGGGAATAGCAGCCTTTTTGATGTTGTGGATAAAAGTGCGGATATCGCATTCATCAGATGGAATATTTAATTTTAGATTTTTTGAAGACAGCGTAAGTTCATTTCACATCCATCATTTGATCATCATCAGTATTGTATTGGCAGGATGGATTGGGAGTTCGAGATTATTGCTCGGTGTGCATAATAAGCATGATGTTTATATAGGTTATATCGTTGGGATATTTTCAACGCTCATTGCATTTTCCATTACATTTTAAAAAAAATAAAAAAATTATATGCAAGATTTAATACAAATAATAGAGTCAACATGGGAGAATAGAGATCTATTGAAAGAGCAACAAAATAAAGAAGCTGTGCGAGAGGTGATAGCGCTTTTGGACAGTGGTAAAATACGAGTAGCAGAAAGAATTACACAAGGAGAATGGAAGGTAAATGATTGGATAAAAAAAGCGATACTATTATATTTTCCAATTAGCGAGAATAAAAAAATAATGGCTGGAGATCTAGAATTTTTTGATAAGATCCCAACGAAAAAGAACTATGAAGAAGCAGGAGTTAGAGCTGTGCCACACGCCATAGCAAGATATGGATCTTTTGTAGAGAGTGGCGCCATTCTAATGCCCAGTTATGTCAATATAGGCGCTTATGTAGGCTCGGGGTCGATGATCGATACATGGGCTACAGTAGGTTCATGTGCTCAGGTAGGAAAGAATGTTCACATAGCAGGAGGAGTAGGAATAGGAGGTGTCTTAGAGCCGCCTCAAGCAGCGCCAAACATCATCGAGGACAATTGCTTTATCGGATCGAGATGCATCATTGTAGAAGGAACCATTATTGAAGAAGAGGCTGTCCTAGGAGCCAATGTGGTCATCACTGCTTCAACGCATATCATAGACGTCACACAGAGTGAGCCAGTGCAATACAAAGCAAGAATTCCAGCAAGATCTGTAGTGATCCCAGGATCATATACCAAACAATATCCAGCTGGAGAATATCAGGTGCCATGCGCACTGATCATCGGACAAAGAAAACCATCTACAGATAAAAAAGTATCGCTCAATGATGCATTGCGTGATTTTGGGGTGAGTGTTTGATATTTGTTTATATGGCAAAACAAAAGCACATTGATGTATCGATAGATAAAGTTTAGCAGCTTTGCATTTAGTAAATCAAAGAATGGTTATTCTACCTACGGATGTAATTACTCAATGGACAAATTGAAAAATATAGAAAATCAGAGCCCTTGATTGGGATTTAAAAATTTTGAAATATGATCTATTACATTTTAGTTTTACTTCTATTTGTTCCTTGTATGTTTAAGAATGATATAAATTCACAAAACAACTTTACAATACAAAAGCGATACGCTATCACTTGATGAGCAACTAACTGTTTTCAAATCTTTAGGCTACAAGCTTAATGAAGGGATTACAAGCAAGACAATACTTAAAGATATGTCAGGTAATTATTTACCAGGAGCAAACATAGAACAAGAATTCAGAAATCAACAATTTAGTTTGTTGTACTTTATATTAGGAGACTACAGTATTGACAAAGAAAACTATTATACAAATCAATGTAGAATTTATAATTTAGGATTCAATGATTTAGGCGCTGAATTCATTAACTTTATTCAAAGAATAGGAGTAATAACAAAAGGTGAGTTAAAATTTACTGATATTGAACTTAAAATTGAAAATGGTTTTCAGTGGCTCAATTTTAAAGTAAACGGAATTTCAAAATCATGGAAATTAATGGCGGTAGGTCATTCTGATGATTCTTTTTTCAATAGATTTGTTTACTTAACAACTGAATTTAAAACTAAAGGTAAATATACTTTTTTTGAAAATGGTGGTTCAGATTTTATAATTGATTATGCAACTGTTGCGGAACAAGAACAATTTATTGCAAAAACAAAATTAAAACGTGAATGGCTTGGAGATGGTAATCATTTTAGTAAGTATGATCCCTCCAAATAACAGCCACTAGCACCACACAGACTCACAAAACATTATGAATACCAATTGTCGAAGTGTGCAACTTCGATACAAGAATAGAAATATAAAAGGGAGTCATTACATATTTTATAAAGAAAAAATTGATGAAATAATAAATATGAAGCAAAATTTTATCAAGTGAAACAGGTATGAGATTTAATAATATATATTCTAAACTTAAAAAGCACATAAATCCACCCACCTATCAACAAGAGGACTAGGACAATTTTGAATTAACATTATAGCACCCAAGCCATTTAAAAATTGTAAATTTGCAAACAATTAATTTATTGAATTTAACATAGATAATGACCGATAATTTAGAACTAGAAAAAACTCTTTGGCAAGCAGCTGACAAACTTCACAGCAATATGGATGCTGCCGAATACAAAAACGTTGTATTGGGTTTGAAATTCTTAAAATATATATCTGAAGTTCGCAAAACAATTACATACATACGCTAGGCAGATACATTGATTTTAAAGAAGTAGCCGAAGATGGAATTGCCTTTGATGATCATAACATTGCTAAAATTGGCTATGCTCTCTAAATCAAAAATATCAATTCGTTTTTTTGATGACCGAGAGGTTCGTGCCGTTTGGGATGATGCCAATGCCAAATGGTGGTTTTCTGTATTATTTATTATAGCAGTATTGAGAGACCAAGATGACTACAACAAGAACCGCAACTATTGGAAATACCTAAAAGCTAAGTTGAAAAAAGAAGAAAACGAGTTGGGTAGTGTTACTATCCAACTGAAATTATTGGCAAACGATGGCAAACATTATAATACGGATATGCTTGATTACAATGGCATTATTGCATTGGGGAAGACTTTTCCTAGTAAAATTGCCAACCGATTTATAGAAAACATACTATCAAATTCCCTTTGATTAAAATTTAAGACTAGCCCTGCTTCAAATATTAGAAGATCGGTATGCCAAAAAACCAGTCATTGTAGCTTTATAACTTCCATTAAAAAATTGGAATGAATATCTAAATGATCCAACAATAGCAGATGCTATTTTATACCGTTTTTCATCAAAAAATCATAAATTTGAGCTCAAAGGAGACTCATTACGCAAAACAAATTAATAAAAATTTATTATTACTTTTGTGACTCAATTTTTCCACTTTCTTAAAGTGAGTCAGTTTGGTCTGGATTGGTGGTCTACCTTGACTGGATTATGCACTATTTGGAGTCAAATAAATTAAACTACATTGTCGCAGCTCGATTTACACATCCAATACAGCATCTTATAGATAAACATGAAGTTTGGATTCCAGTCGATGAAGGAATTGAAATATGCAATAAAAATTATAAATCTATATCATTAAAATTAATGTGTTTAAGTCTTTGTTTTTATAACTTCATTTTTTTAATATTAAATGAGTAGTTAAATAAAACGATGCACTTATTATTATTCCAATAATTATAGTTGGAATTTGTTCTTTATATGGTGTCAAATTCCAAATAATAGAAACCATAACACCACTTAACATTGATATTAAAGCTGACTGCCAATAATGTTTCTTAAAATAAATTGAAAATAATGTTACTGCTAATATTGAAGGCACCCAAATTGAGTAAAAAAACAACAAACTACCAATAATTGACGGAATATAAACCGCCAATAAAATTGAAATAACTCCAATCAATAGACCTGCCATTCTAGAAAAGTATAATATTTTTTTATCCTCTAAATTTTGTGTAGAACCTAAAATGTCTTTTGCAAAAATAACCGAAGCCCCATTTATCAAAGCATCCAAAGTTGACATTACAACACCTACCATTGCTATAGCGAATAGTCCAAATATTCCATTTGGATAAAAAGTTTTGCCTAATTCAAGCAAAGTCTTATCATTTGAAGAAAAAGAAATATTTGATGCTTTTCCTAGTATACCAATAGTTAACATAATAAGTAACCAAACAAGCATAAAAAGTCCAGAATAGACAAGGGCCTTTTTTGAAGTATTGCTATTCTCACTCGATAAAATAGTTTGGACCGTTGGAGGAACAAGCATCTCTCCAAAAAACCAAGTAATTATAAGTCCAAATACTTCTATTCCATTTGACTTTAGAAAGGCGGTTTTGGTCAAGTCGTAAGAAACTGTAGAAAACGAAGAAAAATTAACTTTACTACTATAGATTATTACTATTATAAGGAGTGGAAGTAAAATTACGAACATACAAAATTGAAGTAAATCTGTTTGCATACTTGATTTTATTCCACCAAATATAGAGTATGACATTACTAAAGTCGTTACAATTACAGTTCCTAAAAATTGGTCTATTCCAAGAAAGGAATTTAAAATATCGCCACCAGCTTTTGACATTATTACGCAAAAGCCAACAACAAGCCCAAAGGAAATAATTCCTGCAACGAATTTTACTATTTTATTATTATGAGAATTTGGTCCTCCAATTATATCTCCCAAAGTATATGAATTGGTAAATTTATTTCTAATTATTGGAGCAAACACATACCCCTCAAATATTTTCCCCAAGCCATAAAATCCAACGAGAAAAAAAGGAAAATAGCCATTATTAAATCCTTCATTAGTAAGTCCCATTGTCATTCCAGGGCCTATGTAATTAGCACACATGCTGGCAAAGACTAAAAAAAATCCAATAGACCTATCAGCTACTGAATAACTTTCAAAATTGCTAGACTTTCTAGTTTTATAAATAAACATTATATAGCCTAATATAAATATTGTTATAATAATATTTTGCATTTTTTAAATTTTAAAATGAATAATTTTATAAAAACTACCTTCAATGTCTTGAAGTATTGATTTATGATTAATGTTTTCAATAAAAAAACACAACTCTTTTTCTGTTACCCATTTGGAATAATAATTTGTTTCACTTACAAAATCACCGCTTCTAAAATCACTTTTCTCATGATTGATTTTTCCAACCATTTCTTCTAATGATTTATATACAGATTGTCCTATTGAAGCTAAAGATTTAGCAGTAAAAAATGTTATCACTAACTCATCGCCTTTTTTTAGTATTAAGTTAAGAAAACTCGTGAAAGTTTCCATGCTTTGGTTTAATGTACCAAACGTATTTTGGGCAAAAATAAACATACGCTCCTCGCTATATTTAGAATATTTATAAGCTTTATAATCTAAATTTTGAGAGTTGCAGTTATTAAATTGGCGTGAACGGATTTTCAACACTTTATACATTTCAGCTTCTATTTCTATGCTTTCTACTTGATTGAACTTAGCTGATAGAAAAGCAGTGATTCTTCCATACCCAGCACCAATATCGAAAACTGTTTTATGCTGAGTATTTCGCAGATTACTCAATATTATATTTTCATCAATCATACAGTTTTGTATATCACTATTAGAAGTAAATTCTACAAGTTCCATATATTTGAATGCTTCAAAGAAAGAAGGTGTTTTGTCATTGGCATTCATTATTTGTTGTATTTTAGGATTTTTATAGTGTGATTAACTAGTGATATAAATAGTTTCTTAATATCACTTTCTGTTTTCTCTGCTGATAATAAGCTTATGTATGGAAAAATATAATATGGCATTTTGTATTTGTACATAAATAGTCCTAAAAATTGATTTGTAGGTATTTCATTTGCTTTCTCAATACAAAAAGCTTCTTTAAGCCTGATATCAAAATCGTTAAAAATTTTCAACAACTCAGTATCTTGCTCTCCTTTTATATAAAAATGTAAAAAACTTAAAAGGTCTGATAATTGTCTTAAAATTTCATCAATTGGTGTAGAGTTTATTAAGGATGTAACTTTACTATTATCATCATCTAAAAGAATTATCTGTCTTTCAATTTCATTTTTATTAGAGTAAATTTTATTGTTTAACTCACCGCTAGGCCAATAATAAGGCAGAGTCCATTTTGTTTTGTCACCACCCCAGAAATAATGGCTGTAATATATAGAAGTTCTTTCAATGGTGGTTTCATCGGTGTAAAATTGCCCCATCAATTTATCCCATCGCATAAAACTTTCGTCAAAGCGATATTCGGAAGCAACACCCAATTTCAATGAATTTTTAAAAGTAAACTGAGCCATTTTTTGTATAAGAATATAAAAGAATGTGTTTTCATCGATTTTTGCTTTAAAATGACTATGAACAATACTTATAATTTCAAGAGGAAATTTACTATATAAGGGGTGAATAATTAGATTTGAAGTTTTTTTAGCAGCATTATTAAATTCTCGCATACTATCGATACCGTAAAAATCTTTAGAATCAGGTATAGACACCTGATTATTGGAGCCATAAAAATCGCTTTCCTTAATGAATTGATAAAGACTAAATAAAAACCTACATTCAGCCTTGAAAACCTCAATATCATCATAATCTTTAATTTTTAATTGATTGGAATAATCTTTGACAACATTTCTTATAGTAGATTTTCCATTTAATGTACTATTTTCAATCCCTAATTTATTAAGAATGTCTTTTCTGAAATTGATATTCTTTTCAGATAGATCCTCTTCCTTATCCAATTTATAGACCTCATTTAGATTTGACCATTCTATATCTGAAAAAATTATTTTCAGATCTTTATTAAAAACATCTTTTATACGAAATAGCTTACCATACTCTAAAATTAAACTTAGTTGTTCTTTGTTGGGGTTTTGGCTTTGTCCAAAGTAAAAATTGTCGAATTCATTTAGGTCTTTATAACTTTTAAAATCTTTTATTTCATATTGTGGAAGTCCATTATGAGTATTTGACTTGATGTTTTCAGGGCTATTAAAATCAATTTGGTCAGAAACTGTTTTTTCATTATTACTTCTATTATTGATGTAGTGCCACAAACCATCAGGAAATGCCATTAAGAACTGGCTTATACTTTTATCACTAAGAGCATATTCTTTTGAAAAATAGGTTATTATTGGATTTGTTGAATTATTTTCTTTGTTTTTAAATTTTTCATAAAGCGAATTCAATAATTCTTCTGAATAATTACTTTTTGAAACCTCTCCATTATTCATCTTTATTTCTGAATGATTGTTTTTTAATAAGTAGAGAAATTCAATCCAAGCATTCTTCTCTTCTTCTTCGATTTCATCTTTTCCTTCACCTTTTAAAAATTTCGTAACTGAAGATTCACCTTTAAATGTTGAATATTTAGAGTTCCATAATTTTTTTTCAACTAGGTTTCTATTTGTTTCGGTTAAAGTACTTTTATTAGTTGAATAAAAACTTTTTATAACTTCATATGCCTCTTTTAATCCAAATGCTGTATTAGGATTATTTGATTCAATCAAAGAACATACAAGAAAAAAATTTTTAGCTATTTCTTTACGATTTGGATAACTATCTGCGTCTGTGTGAATGGTTGCTTGCATAAATTAACAAATTATAAAATCCAGTGTAAATATACTGAATGCTAAAATATTTCTCATCCAAAAATAATACAATACAAAATACTATAAAACACTAAGATTTTATTGTAAAGGTAACTAAAAATATTTGAAAGATATTTACTCTATAGTAGAATACAGTATAAATATTATAATGTAAAATGTAGAAGATCAATGCTTTATGTTTAACTAAAGGGGCAATCTTTGTGCTATTAAATTTTAAAGCAATGGATAATATTAAAAAAATTATTAAACCTAGAAACACATCAGGTTTCGCTGATTATACAGAAGCACAAAATTATCTTTTGTCAGAGTGGATAAGAATAGTTGAACAGAATTATTCACTATTTGGTTTTACCAAACTTATTCCTAGACCATTAGAATTGCGAGAAGTTCTGTTAGCTAAAGGAGGGATTCAAAAGCAAATTTTTGGAATTTCAAGATTACCAAATGATAATTCTACTGATTTGGCTTTGCCTTTTGATAGAACAGTACCTTTGGCCAATTGGGTTGCAAAGCATCAATCAGAAATAGATTTTCCGTACAAACGTTACGATATAGGTTATAGTTTTAGAGGTGAACGATCACAGAATGGAAGATTTCAAGGATTTTATCAAGCAGATATTGATATAATCGGACGTGGAGAAATAAGCATAAGTGCAGATGCTGAATGTATTGCTGTCATTTATGAGACAATCAATAAATTAGGAATTGGGAATGCCTACCTTAATATCAATAATTTAAAACTTATAAATTTAATACTTAAATCGTATTATATAAAAGATGAATACCTAAAGGAAGTTTTAAACATTGTAGATGAGATTCCAAAAGTTGATTTTGCTGAAACAAAAAAACGATTTCAACAGCTGTCTTTCATAAATCAAGCCACTGCTGATTCCTTATTTAAAATATTTACCTACGCTGGATCAATAGAAGATTTTATTAAAGAAACAGAATGTGTTATTTCTGACTCGATAGTTGAATGCATCAACGAAGTCAAAAATGTATTTGATTTGATTCAAAAATTAGGTGTTCCTAAAGATTTAATAATATTCAAAACATGTATCGTGCGGGGATTGGATTACTACACGGGTACTGTTTTTGAAACTTTTATTAAAAATTTTGAACATTTTGGAAGCGTAGCTAGTGGAGGAAGGTATGATGATTTAGCATCAACATTTACTAAAGAAAAATTGCCTGGATTTGGAGGATCAATTGGACTTACGCGGTTATTTGATTTAGTCTGTAAAAATAAACTTGTTAGGCTATATAGAAAAACAGAAACAGATATATTAATTTGCTCCCGAGAGCTTAAATTTATGGACATAACTTTTTCAATTGCTTCATTATTAAGAAAAGCAGAAATAAAAACTGATGTATACACCGGAGAAAGTAATATTACAAAACAATTAAAATATGCTAATAAAAAAGGAATTAGAAAGGTATTATTAGTAATGGAGTCCGACATGTTTATTTTGAAGGATATGCTAACAGGACAGCAAAATGAATTTAAAAATGAATCCTATTTAAATAACCATTTAAAATTTAATCTAAAATGATCTCTACATTAACAAAAAACTATTCAGGGTTTAATTATCGTTATGAAAACGAAATAAACAACCGCTTAAAATTGCAATCAATTTTCAACCGTTTATGCAAGGAGTACAATTCTACTCCGATTGAAGTTCCATTGGCTGCACCTGTAAGTTGTTTTCTTGGCACAAGACCAAAACCATTGAATGAAAAGCAAGTTCAAAAACTTCTTATTGGTCATATGCCCGACGGTAAATCAATGGCTGTTAGATATGAGGGAACTGCATTGACTGCACAAAAAATAGCTAACGATATTAATGAAAGTAATTTCCATCATAATAAAAGGCATCATTATTTTCAAGAAATGGTAAGGCTTGAATACAGCAACGATTTAGATGAAAATCATTTAAGAGCTTTCTATCAGGCAGGTTTAGAAATGTTTGCTATATCCGAAAAAGAACATTGTCAGAACAAAATTGACTTAGTTGAATTTATGTCAAATTTTCTTTCCGAACTTGACGAAAATTATTGTGTGAGAATGTCTCATATTGATGTACTACAAGCACCTCTAATGGCAATAAGGTTGGCAGATTATGATAAACGAAGAATAACTGGCTTTTTAGAAAAGTACCAGATAGAAGAACTTTTTAATTTTTTATCAAAAATTAATTTTGACAAAGTCATTGGAAACATCTTGCTTGATTTGGCTCATCTAAATGTTTGCAGTATTACTGATGGTTTGTCATTGCTAAAAAAAATATCCAAAGTTTTTTACAAATACAATTAATGAAATTGAATTATTGGCATCAAACATAGATTCTAATGCTTTAAAATCTTGCTTATTTGATGGTGGCATTTACCGTTCTTTAGATTTTTATTCAGGCTTGATTTTTCAATGTGATTTGGGGGATACAAAAGAATGTGTTGGTGGAGGTGAATTCACAGGATTGGTTGAGTCATTTGGTGTGAAAAATACAGTCTATAGCATTGGTATGGCGGCCGGAGTAGAAAGATTAATGAAAAAAATTAAGTGATATGCAAAAGATTAAAATAATAGAAGCTATAAAAATTATTGATGATTTTAAAAAATCGCCAAAAAATTATATTTCTAGTATAAACTTAGATAAAAAGATTCCTTATTTTTCAGTAGTAAAAACAGAACAGTATTTTTTTGAACAACTCTTGAAGTTAAATGACCAACAAAAGTTAGCTATTGACGATTTATCAGCTCGTTTAGACAGAGTAAACAAGCAAATTGTAAATAAAATTCAGAAAAATATCCAATTGAAAAAAGATGGACTGTCATTAAGATTAATGCCAATTAATAGAGTTGGTATATACATACCGAAGCAAATGCCATCTTCAGCTTATACATTTTTATCCGCTGCAAATGCAGCTGGTGTAAATAATATCGTACTGTTTGTTGCCCAAGATTCTAGCGGCGATATTGATCCCTTAACAATTTATATTGCAAAAAAATATAAATCTCACATAATTGGAGGACCTGCAAGAATAGCATTTCCGACTCTAGCTTTTGGAACAGAAGAAGTAGAAAAATGCGATTTAATTTGTGGCCCTTGTGGTGATAATTTGAATTTGCTTAAAAATTTATGTGGCTTGATAGGAAGTGTTGCTGTAGATATGTCTTCAGGTGCTTCTGACCTAACAATAATATCCGATAAAGAAGAATACTGGGAACAAATATTTTATGATTTACTAAGTCAATTAGAACACGGGAAAGATAGCACTTCTCAGTTAATAATTGTTGGAGATAATGCAAAGGTCTCATTTGATAATTGCCAATATAAATATAGATTGATGGAAACTCAAGTTATTGACATTGTTTATGTTAAAGAGTCTAGTTATGCTATAGATATTGTTTGTAAAAAATCGCCTGAAACACTAGAAGTATTTTCAGATGACATTGAAAAATATGAAAAGTGTTACAAAAGCTGTGGTCTTGTTTATTTTAATACTTCTAGCACATTAGGTGACTATGGAGTTATTGGACGGGGTTGTGCAGATCCAACTGGCGGATGTGCAAATGGGCAAAGTGGAATTTCTCCTTTTAAATTCTTAAAGATTGTTCCTGTTGTTACTGACATAAATATGACATCAAAGCATATAGATGCTGCAATTTCTTTAGCTCAATATGAAAACTTGTTAGCTCACAAAAAAGCATTGAACAATATAAAATCTTAAATACTATGAAAGATTAAAAAATATTAACATAGATATTAACCAATTTGTAAGTTAAAAAAGTCTGAGATAGTGACGAAAAATAATGAATGACCAATTAATCTCTTCTTTTTGAAAGAGCGTAAGCTGTTCTTTACCGAAGTGTAAGATTTTAAATTTTCTTTGTTTTTTAGAACCATAAGTCATAAATACTTGGTTAAACCATAGAAAACAACCAATCGTAATCTTAGGAAAAAACTACCTGTTAAAGGTTAAACTACTCCAAAATAAAATAAACATATTCATTAAAAATAAATATAATTAAAAATTTGGTAAATAAAATAAAGTTTACCATATTTGTACATGTTTGATAAAACCTAGACATATGACTAAACTAAAATTTATTTCTACACTACCTCACTTTACTTCTCTTTTTGAGCATAAAGATTGCGTATATTTTTCAGATAATGTGAGTTGCAGCAAGTTTACTCTTGCGTAAAGTGAATTGTTGACTATAATTTTACACCTTTTTTTATTAATTTATAAATGAAATCAATAAATTCTATTAGAACTAGTATTATTAATTATATCAAAAAGAACTTCCTTATTTATTTAGGTGTATTCTTATGCAATGTTTGTGCTCTAAATTTCCATAAAATGTTCTTAATTAGAATAGAACACATTTCAGACTCTTTAATTCTCTTCTTTTTTGCCTTCTCTTTTGGCTTCTCTATTATATTTGGATTGATATATTGTATCAAAAGTTTTTCAGCTGGAACTTTAGAAGATGGATTGAGTAACATTATACATTCATATATTGGAATAATATTAATTTTCGCTGCAACATATTATCAATGTATCGTGGTTGGGGATTATAATGATTCAATAAATAAAGAGATAATGTATAAAATGCAAAGAGAACTAAAAAAAGAAATTTCACCCGATTTAACATTTATGAAGGTTATTGACCAAAGAGCATTTAAAGGAATTGTCCCACGGCTTTGGTCAGGTATTGATTATCCTTCAATGGGTCTCTTATTTAATCATAATGGCAAGCCTAATCCCGATTTACGCAGAACTTTTACGAACAGCGGGTACGATGACTTGTCTATCGATCAAATTGAAAGGATTACTAACAATATAAACGATTTTACCGAAGTTTGTGAATACTTACCCAAAAATTGTAAAACAGTTTATATAGATTGTCTCTATTATTCGGTAATCTGTATTGCTACTGTAGGATTTGGTGACATATCCCCAAATCTTTGGTACACAAAGTTATTTACTGCAACTGAAGTATTATTTGGATTAACAATATTTATTTTCGCAATTGGTTTTCTTTTTACAAAATGGACATCTACAAACTAAAAACTCCAGACAACATTGTATTTGCGATCATGCCGTCAATAAATGTAAATTTTCACATTTCGCTTCTATTGAAAAAACTATTTTTACTTGTGGCATTCGGACAAGTGACGGCACGTCGTAAGTACTTGAACGTTATTCCCAATGCCAAGAGACACCTTACAAAAATTGACAATCCTACAAAAAATGACAGAAAAGCCAACGCATTAGCTTTACATTTAATTTTACCCCAACACACCCAAATCCACCCACCTATCAACAAGAGGACTAGGACAATTTTGAATTAACATTATAGCACCCAAGCCATTTAAAAATTGTAAATTTGCAAACAATTAGTTTATTGTATTTAAAGCAGATAATGACAGATAATTTAGAATTAGAAAAAACCCTTTGGCAAGCAGCTGACAAACTTCGCAACAATATGGATGCAGCTGAATACAAAGACGTTGTATTGGGTTTGAAATTCTTAAAATATAAATCTGATGTACGCAAAAACAACTACATACTTACACCAGGCAGATACATTGACTTTAAGGAAGTAGCCGAAGATGGAATTGCCTTTGACGAAAAAATGGCAACCTTAACCCAAACTTTAAAAGAGCAAATGCAAAAAGCCAATGAATTAGACGAGGCTATTAAATATAACCTTGCTAAAATAGGCTATGCTCTCTAAATCAAAAATATCCATACGTTTTTTGAAGACAGAGAGGTACGTGCCGTTTGGGATGATGCCAATCCTAAATGGTGGTTTTCGGTGATTGATATTGTAGCTGTTTTGCGTAATCAAGATGACTACACCAAAAACCGAAACTATTGGAAGTATTTAAAAGCCAAGTTGAAAAAAGAAGGAAGTGAGTTGGTTAGTACCACTACCCAACTGAAATTATTGGCAAATGATGGCAAACGCTATTTAACCGATATGCTCGATTACAATGGCATCATTGCATTAGGCAAACAATTTCCCAGCAAAAATGCCAACCGATTTATAGAATGGTTTACTTATAGCCCAGAAAGTATAGATGGCAAAAGCAAAACCAAGGCCTATGCCTTATTCGAAACGGCTTTTGTAGATAACATAGAAGTGGGCACAGCCAATGGATTACAACAAATACATGCCTATATTTTTGGTGGATTGTACGATTTTGCTGGGCAAATAAGAACCAAAAATATTGCTAAAGGTGGATATAGATTTGAGCATGCTCAATATTTAAACAAAACCTTGCTGCAAATAGACCAAATGCCAGAAACCAATTTAGAGGAAATAGTAGAAAAATATGTGGCTATGAACAAAGCCCACCCTTTTATGGAAGGCAATGGCAGAAGCACCCGTATATGGCTTGATTTAATGCTTAAAAAACAACTGAAATGCTGTATAGATTGGAGCAAAATAAGTAAAGCCAACTATATGAATGCCATGATTATAAGCTCGGTAGATAGTAGTGTATTACAAGAGCTACTTAAAAAGGCACTTACCAGTGAAATCAACAGCCGAGAAATGTACATGAAAGGAATAGATTATTCTTATTATTATGAAGAAAATTAAAGAAATATGAGTGAAAGGAAAACAAATAAAAGTCAGAACCAAGATTTTGTTGATTTACTTGATGAACAAAAATTCAAAGGTAAAAAATCAAGTAAATCATTTAATCAAATAAAAGCGTACAATCAGCCTTAAGAAGAAACATAAGAAGAATATTAAGACTACACGGATATCCGCCAGACCTTCAAGAAAAAGCGGTTGAGACAGTAATCGCACAAGCTAAAATGTTAGCAGAAAATTTAATAAACGACAATCAAACAAAAGAATAAACCAAAGCACATTTTCATTTTTTGCCAAAGCACAAATCATCGGACAAAGAAAACCACCTACAGATAAAAAAGTATCGCTAAATGATGCATTGCGTGAATTTTGGGTGAGTGTTTAATAATGAAAAGCGAGTAAAGATTATCCTATTTACTGAGCCTCATAACTCACCATCCACTCAATTCCATATTTATCTCTAAACATAGAAAAATAAGATCCTCCTGGATTTTCTGCAAGAGGAATTTCGACATTAGCTCCTTCTGACAATCCATTGAAGATATGAAAAGCTTCATCTTTACTTTCTGCTGTGATGTAAATTTTACTTCGATTCTCATTCTCATTGACGCGACCCATAAATTTTGGGACATCATTTGCCATCAATATATTCTGACCAAAATGCAATGCAATATGCATGAGCTTGTCAGCTTCATTTTCTGGAACAGGAAATTCCTCACTGGCTATTTCTTTAAATCGAATTATCTTTCCAAACTCGCCGCCGAATACAGATTTGTAAAAAGTAAATGCTTCTTCAGCATTGCCATTAAAGTTGATGTGTGGATTTATTTTTGCCATTTTATTTTGTCTTTATAAATATATCTAGCAATATATTAAATTTTTTTAATAATGATTGATTCTACAAAATTTGGATCTCTACGCATATCACAAAAGCCAATGACGGATAATTTTTCCATATCAAAAGAGTAAAATAAATAGTAGCCTTTTATGATTTTAATTCTTACTTTTTTATTCTCAGTGATCTTACCTGATTCTGGATATTTTGATAAAACTATCAAAGCATTTTTAATTATTTGATACAAATTTTTGAATACAACAATGAATCATTTCTTAGCTCCCAATATTTAAGAATTTCATTAAGTTGTAACTTAGATTCAGGAGTCCAGACTATTTGTAAAGCCACCCTTCTATACTTTTTTCAACTTCAACATTTGAAAGAGTATTCCCTGATTCCATTTGTGCAATACTTTTATCAAGAGCTTCCTTAAAATGTTCTGGAATTTTAATGACTTCATCAGATTTAGACTCAACAGCAATCAATCCTAAAATTTCCTCTAATAAGTAATCTTCTGCAGATTCTAATTCTTTGTAAACTTTGGTTTTCAATTCTATACTTGACATAACTTGCTGTTTTATATAATAACAATATCAAACTTAAAAAGTGCCATACTTATTCTAATTTTTACGATAATACCTTCAAAGATATAATTTATAGTCGTAAACTACAAAGATTTTGACACTATTACCTATTTGGATTAAATTTTTGCTTTCCAGTCAATAAATCAAAAAACATTATAAAATCACTAGCTAAACTATAAAAAGGATGTTTAAACGTAGCGGGTTTGTTCTTTTCAAAAAAGAAATGACCAACCCATGCGAAACCGTAACCAACTAATGGGATTGCAATTAGAAGATTGGTTTTGTGAAATAAAATCCCTACGATTAAAAATACGAAAACCAAAGCTGTTCCCATAAAATGCAATATTCTTGATGTAACATTCTTGTGCTCTGTTAAGTAAAATGGATAAAATTCTTTTAAGGAAGAAAAGCTTTTCGTTTGCATGGTTTTTTGCTTTATTGATTTTAGTTAAATCGTTTCTAGCACAAATATAAAAAAGATATCTTTCAGATTGATAAAAAGTATATTAAGCTATTATTTTTCTTTTTAGATCATTATAATTTCACCTTTGGATTTAATACAAATCACCAATCTACTTCTTTTGACCCCTAGTAATAGGTTTTCCATATTTCGCCATCATTTTTTCGCGACGACTTACCCTCACGTTTACCTTTTGATTTTTTTTACTTTTCTCGTGAAACGCAGAATTATTGATATCAATTTTTGGGAGCTTGAGTTTTATTTCTTGATGTTCAAAGTTTGGCATTTCTTCAGGGATAAGGACAGTTGAAATTTCAACTTCAGAAGGGAGTTCAAAGACCTCAATTTCTTTTTGTATAAAGGCCTCGATGCTTTCATGTAGTGCTTGTTCATCTTCAGATACGAAACTGATAGCAATGCCATCTTTATCTGCACGCCCGGTTCGTCCAATGCGGTGAATATATTTCTCTGGTACTTCTGGTAGATCAAAATTAATGACATGTGATACATCCTCTATATCGATTCCTCTAGAGATGATGTCGGTAGCGATTAACACATCGATCATGCCATTTTTAAAATCTTCAACTGAGCGGAATCGATAGTTTTGTTCTTTATTGGAATGGATGACGCCAATGGGAATTGTGACTTTGTTTTGCAAGGTCTCAAAAATGCGATCTGCCATCGATTTTGATTTCACAAAAATTAAAGTTTTCTTATAGATCGACTGTTTTAATAAATATTGAAGAAGATTAATTTTTGTATTAAAATTTAAATATTTATAGGCACATAAAACTATCTTTTCGATTGGAGTTCCAGATGGAGCTGCTTCAATTTTAACAGTATTGTGAAAAAAAGTATTGATCAATAGTTCTATTTCATCAGTGAGTGTAGCAGAAAACATCAGGTTCTGTCTTTTCTTTGGGAAGAGATCAAAGACCCTTTCAATTTGAGTGCGGAATCCTAGGTTCAACATCTCATCTACTTCATCGATAACGACATGTTTTAATGATTTCATCGAAACAAATCCTCCTAAGATTAAATCTAGTAATCTACCTGGAGTTGCCACAACAATATCTACTTTTTCTTGAAAAAACAAAGCCTGTGTTTGCATATTCGTTCCACCAAAAACGCCACAGGAATTTATCGACATATATGTAGTGAGCTTCTTTATTTCTGCTTCTACCTGAACAACCAGTTCTCTAGTAGGAACGAGTATGATGACACGTGGATGTTTTTCTTGACTATAAGGCAATAGTTGGATTATAGGCAGAAGGTAGGCCAATGTCTTACCTGTTCCTGTCTGAGCTATGGCGACAACATCAGCTCCAGACATGATGACAGAAAACGATTTTTCCTGAATACTAGTGAGCTTATCAAAAGGGGTTTCAGATAATGCTTGCTGTAAAGATTTATTTATTTTTAATTCTTGAAATGTCATTTGATCTTAGGTTTTTAATAATTCTATTCTATCTTCTTTTAGAATAATTTTCTTTTGTTTATACAATGAACCGACAGCCTTTTTAAAATTCTTTTTACTCATTTTTAAAAGTCTATGAATTTCGTCAGGATCACTTTTATCGTGGAGCATTAAGACGCCTTGATTTTTATTGAGATGTTCCATAATGATATTTGCATTGGGATCGATATTTTTATAACCTATAGGAATAAGAGAAAGATCTATTTTATTATCGGCCCGAATTAATTTTATAGTGCCTTTAAGACTTTGACCAACGCTGAGCTGTTCATAGATTTCATTGTGGTAAATGACGCCTTTGTGTTTATTATTTATAATGGCATTGATCCCTAGATCCGAAAAATGACTTATCAATAAATCAACCTCATCAAATCGTTTTACTGTCAGCTCCTCATTGGATAAAAATTTGTTCAATCTGCTGGATCCCATTAGTCTATTGCTTTGTTCATCTAAAAAACAATGCACGACGTAATATTCTCCTAACAGCATTTTTATTGCTTGTTCTTTGTTTGGAACAAACAAGTCTTTTTCAAGTCCATAGTCGAGAAAAGCACCAATTTCTGAAAGAGCAGTGACCTTCAGATATGCAAATTCGTTAGCTTTGATGAGCGGATCCAAAGTTGTTGCTACAATTCTTTCTAAGGAATCAAGATAAACAAATACCTCAATCGCATCTCCTATTTCATAGCTTTCTGGTACATATTTATTGGGCAAAAGAACCTCATTGTCTCCAAGTCCAAGATAGAGTCCCACGCTTGTAGTGCGCAATATTTCCATTCTATGAGTCGTACCTAATTCTAGCATAAGATGCAAAGATAGCTAATAGTTAATAGTGAATAACTAATAGATAATAGAAAGAAGTTGTAAGTAAGAAGTTCTAAGTTTTTTTCTTTATCTAGTCGACCAGAGAACTATAGACTTTTCACATCAATTGAAATGTTATGTTTTGTAGATTATAAGTAAAAACAAATTGTATTTACTATAAATCTATAATTTTTTCCAATTTAGTTTTACAAATGGATCTGTTCTATTAGACAAAAGCTAATAATAGTTTTTCTAATTTTATTGAGCTGTGAGTTGATTGATATATGATTCAATCATTTGAGTTGGTTCCTTTTTCGCTTTTGCAAGTTCCAGAGCTTGTTTTGCTATTTTTAAAGCCTCTTGCTTTTTGCCATTGAGTGAAAGAATGGCAGCATAATTGACATAATAGTTTGTAGCCATGCCATATTTCATTGCTTTTTTTGCACAAACTTCAGATAGCGCTCCGACTGACTTATCAGTCTTAAAATAAAGACTATTTTTTGTGATAAGCGTAGAGAGTTTTTCAGGATCTTTTTTTGCTACTTTTGATGCATAACTTTTTGCAGACTTGAGGTATTTAGCTGCATTGCCTGTTTGTCCATAGAATTGAAGATCGGTATCATATTTGAACTCTTGTTCTCTACTTGGATGATGCTTCATTTTTGATTGCGCATCTTTCAGTAAGCTTTCATTGCGGTATTCCAATGCTTTTGTAGCTGTTTTTTTACAGCAGGCATAAACACGAGTTTCAAAAGTCTCTTTTGATTTTAATTTGATGATCGCATCTTTGTTTTGAATAAGATATTCGAAAACTTTTGAATCAGCATCAGTTGCACCGTTAAGGATTATATCAAGATTTTCAGGGGTAGTAAGATCTTTTTGTGTAAGCAAATAGTCATTCGTTATTTTTAACGAAGGTCTTCCAGCTTGATTTAAGGATTTGATATAAGCCAAGACTGTTTCATGATCTCTCTTTCCTTCATTATAGAGTTTTGCATAATCTCCCGATTTGTCATATTTTAAAAGCGCCTCTTTGCCTAAATCAATCAAACCATCTACAGGTCTAGCGCCAGATGCTCTGTGTACGATCTCACCTGAGCCATCGAGGAATAATAAAGTTGGGTAAGACTGGACATTATATCTTTTTGACAAAGTGGGGCCTTCTTCTTTTTCCATGTCGATTTTTAAATTGATAAACGTCGGATTAAAAAAATCACCTGCTACAGGGTCTGGAAATACTGAAGCCGACATTCTTTTGCAAGGTCCACACCAACTGGTATATGCATCCATAAAGATCAATTTTCCCTCTTTATTTGCTTTTTCAAGTGCTTCTGCAAAAGTTCCATGAAAAAATTGAATTCCTTTGGTTGTTTCACCTTGAGCTATCAAAAATGAATTGAAAACTAAAGTAATGGCGAAGAATAATAATTTAATTCTAGTGTGAAATTTCATTTATTTCTTGTTTTATTTACAAAGATAAGGCTTAATTCCCTTAAATGTGATCAGAAAAACTAAACTCCAAAGCATTAAAAATTGTTTTATGTCGATTAGTTTAATTGCAAATGTATTGGAAAAGAAGATTTTTTGAGAATATAGTTGGTACTTCGGAAACGCCTCATACAATGGAGATATCCCGCTCACATGGCGCTTTTATATATAACGAAAAAGGAGAAGCTTATCTTGATTTTTTGTCTGGATTTAATGTAAGTAATATTGGACATTCTAATCCAAAGATCATTGAGGCAATTCAAAATCAAGCGCAGCATTATCTTCATACTACGGTTTATGGAGAACATATTCAATCTCCACAAATACGATTGGCACAATCTCTTTCCAATATGCTCCCAGAATCGCTAGGCAGCTGTTATTTTCTATCTACTGGAAGTGAAGCAATCGATGCGGCAATTAAGCTTTCTAGAAGCTATACGAATAGATCAGAAATCCTTGTATGCAAAAATGCTTATCATGGAAGTACTATTGGAGCTGAATCTTTACGAAGTGATTATAGTGCAAGAAATGTGTTTTACCCTTTGCTTCCAGGTATTAAATTCATTGAATATGGAAATGAAGAGGACTTAAATAAAATATCTATTCACACTTCAGCAGTGATCATGGAGTGCTTTCAAGCAGAAGCAGGGGTGAGGATAGCAAGTGACGCGTATTTTATAAAGTTGCGAGAAAAATGTAATCGGTCAGATGTGCTTTTGATCTTTGATGAGATCCAAACTGGTATGGGACGTACCGGACGACTTTTTGCATTTCAACACACTTCGATTAAACCAGATATTTTACTATTGGGAAAAGCTTTAGGAGCAGGTCTTCCTCTAGCTGCCGTTGTAAGCTCAAGCAAAATTCTTTCTTCATTTCAAAGCAATCCAGTATTGGCATATATTACGACTTTTGGTGGGAACCCATTGTGCTGTGCAGCGGGTTTTGCAGCATTGAGTTTGATATTGGAACAGAATCTTTGTGCTCAAGCTGTAAAGAATGAAACATTCATCATGAAGAGTTTAAAACATCCAATGATAAAGGAGATTCGAGGAAAGGGAAATTTCTTAGGAGTTGAATTACACCATCACATTAATCCAAGAGAAGTCATTCGTCAATGTTATGAACAAAAACTCATTCTTGATGGCTTTTTATTTGATGACAGGAGCATTCGAATCATGCCACCCTTAGATATTGCAGAGAATGATTTAAGGAAAGGTTTGGAAATATTTAAATCGGTTCTCAGTTCATGCGAATAAAATTTAATGGATTGACAGGTTTGCCATTCTGCCACAGTTCAAAATGGATGTGTGGTCCATCGGAGAGCTCTCCAGTATTTCCAATTATTGCAATGACTTCACCTGTCTTCACATAACTGCCTACTTTTTTCAATAAAACAGAATTATGCTTATAAAAGGATAGAAAATTTTGTTCGTGTTGGATAGCAATTGTATAACCATTTTCAAGAGTCCAATCAGACTGGATGACAGATCCAGAAAGTGCAGCATTCACAGGTGTATTTTTAGCAGCAAGGAGATCAATTCCGTAATGATTTTTTTCAGGTTTAAAACCCTCAGCTAAAGTCCCTCTGACAGGCATAAAGAAATCAAGGTTTTGATTGATGGAGAAATCTGAGGAGGTTTGGATCGAGATTGGGTTCCTTTGGCTGGATTTTGGGTTAGTTTTAGACTTCGAGGCAGCCTCATATTCTATCCTGAGTAGGCTGTCTTCTTTGATTTTTGGGACTGGATCTGCTTGTTCTTGTGCGATTTTGATGTTTTTTATCACATCTTGGCTGGTTTCAGGGTTGCCGCTAAGGATTCTTTGAAAACTTTCAATATATAAATTCCTAGCATTGACCTCTTCTTCTAAAGCAACAAGTTGTTTTTGGAGCTTTACGAACTCAGATTGAGATCTGACGTCACCATATCCGGGTATAAATCGCTTCAAAGGCGTCGTGATGATCAATAAAAATAGCAAGATTCCTACAGCGACGACAACACCGCTCAACAAAATATAGATATTTTTGAGACTTATTTTATAACTTGCGGTCTCCTCAAAAGTCTCCTCATCCCTTACAGTGAGAAGGAAACTTCTCCTCAAGTGATCTTTTATTTTATTTTTTATCTTTTTCCAATCCCAAACCATAAGTAAAATTTGCTAAATTTAAAATAAATTTGCAGGTTTTTAGTTATATATCAATTCGTTAAGATTCATCAATGTACATGAAATTTTTTAGACTTTACCACTTAATTTGGTTTTTTACCTTAATTCTGACTGTTTCTTGCGTAACAAAGCGGAAAAAAGGGGAAACCTCAGCCCTAGGTCGATTTTATCACAATACAACCGCCAAATATAATGGATACTTCAATGCCAACGAAATTTTGAACGAAAGTATCCTTGTTCTAGAATCTGGACACAAAGATAATTATAATAAAATATTGCCTGTTTTTCCATATCAAGCAGTAGAAAGTGCTGATGCTGTCAAAGCAAACCTTGATAAAGCAATTGAAAAAGTGTCCATAGACATTACTTTGCACCGAGTGAGTAGATGGGCAGATGACTGTTACTTATTATTAGCTAAAGCCCAATATCTAAAAAAAGACTATGAAACAGCTGAAAATTCATTTCGCTTTCTTTTAGATGAATTCAATCCCTATAAACAAAAGTCAACTTTAAAGAAAATAAAAGAAAAAACGGCCAAACAAAAGAAAGAAGATGCAAAAGACAAAAAGGAAGAAGCGATAAAAAAAGCAAAGGACAAAAAGAAGGCGAGAGAGAAAGCTAAAAAAGAGGCTGCAAAAGCAAAGAAAAAATCTAAAGGAAAAACAAAGACAAGTGTAAAAACGACAGAGCCTACCATTGATGAAAAACTTCCAGAAATTGTAAGACCTAAAGAGCCTAAAAAAAAATAATGATGATATCACTAATCAAGGAAACTTTTTAGTCAAACACAGACCAGCTTATTGGGAATCAATGTTATGGTCTGGAAAAAATTTAATAGAGAGGGGAAAGTATTATGAAGCGCAAACACAATTCAGAGAATTAGAAAAAGATCCACTCACACCGTCCAAAATACTCCCTGATCTGTACGCCTCAATGGCTGATCTTCAGATTAAAACAGGAAAGAATGACCAAGCTATTGAGAGTTTGAAGAATGCCATTGCTACAAGCAAATCAAAAAAGAAAAAGGCACGATACTATTATATCATCGGGCAGCTATATCAAAAGCAAAATCGCTATGTCAATTCCAATGAATACTTTGCCAAATGCTATAAGATCAAGTCATCTTATGACATGACATTTCACGCTAAGCTGAATACTTTCTTGAATGATGCCAAGGCAGGGGAGAATACCGCAAGTGTTAAGTCTGGATTATTGAAATTAATCAAAGACTCCAAAAATGCAGATTATGCAGGAGAGATTTATTTTACTTTGGCGCAATTAGCACTGCAAGAGAATCAACATATTGAAGCTGAACAATATTTAAACCAATCATTATTATCTGCAAATGTATCCACAGGACAAAAAGCAGATTCTTATCTGATGCTTGCTACATTATATTTCGATAAGCAAAACTATCTTAAGGCAAAGTATTATTATGATAGTACTTTATTGAATCTCGCCAAAGCAGATCCGCGAAGACCAGAACTTAGCGCCACTTCAGCCAATCTTTCTGAAATAGCAGCCAATCTAGAAGTGATCAATCTACAAGATAGTTTGATCAGGGTTTCATCACTATCTGTGAAAGACAAAAGAGCACTAGCATTAAAGATAAAAAGTGAACAAAAAAATAAAAGCATAGAACCCACGACGAACGCATTAAGAGCATTACAGATGAATAGAGGCGAGTTCAATTTAAATGAATCGCTTTCAAATGAAATAGAAAAACAAAAACAACTTACTTCCAATTTCTTTGCTTATGATGAGCGCTTGAAAAATCGAGGCAGATCAGAATTTAAAGATTTGTGGGGCAATAGAGTATTAGAAGATAATTGGAGAAGAGAAGATAAAAATTCTTTTACATTTGAAGAAATAGCGACTAAGACAAATGAAGAAAATAAAGATTCACTAGAAGCAGATCTTGCTGCGATCTTGAGAGGAATTCCTTCCAATGATTCAGAACTTGAAGCGGCACACAAAAAAATTCAAGATGCCATGTTTAATCTTGGAGTGCTTTATCGCGAAAAAATAAACAACTATTTAAAATCTAAAAATACATTTGAGAATTTGATTTCTCAATATCCTGGAACAATGAGAAAGCCAGATGCGCTATATTATCTTTATCTAAATTGTCTTGACTTAAATGATATGGGTTGCACCAATTCATATGCTGACAAAATCAAATACGAATTTCCAGACAGTAGATATGGCAAATACCTCACCGATCCAGACAATGCAAAAAAAGAATTCATTAAAAAAGATGACGTCGCTACTGGCTACCAAGCAGCCTATGATCTATATTCAAAATCAAAGTATGATGAAGCATTCAATCTACTCCAAGTAACAAAAACTAAAATCATAAATCAACACACCCTTTCTCCAAAAATTGCATTATTGTCAGCCTTTTGTGTGGGCAATACACAGGGTAAAGAAGTTTATATCAATGCACTTAGAGATGTGGTGGCAAACTATCCTTCAACGACAGAAGAGACAAAGGCAAAAGAAATATTGCGATTCATCAAAGGGGATAAAGATGCATTTCTTGAAGTGTCTTCAACAGATTTGGAGAAAACACAATTCAAATTGGAGGACGATAAACTTCACTATGTTGTCGTCTTATTATTCCAACCAGAAGATAAGCTCATGGATAAAATTAAAATATCTATCGCAGATTATAATATAAAATACCACAAACCAGAGAATCTAAAGATGTCTGTAGTAGATCTCGATATAGAAAACAATCTTCCACTAATCCATATCAAAAAATTTGAGAACAAAGAAATGGCAATGAAATACTATCGAGGTGTAGAGCGAAAGCCAAAAGAGTTTTGCGGTGTATTTGAGAACTACGAGATGTATGTCATCAACCAGAGCAATTACCGAGAAGTCTTGAAGCTTAAATCTTTCAAAGAGTATAGTAGTTATTTTAAGGCTAATTATTTAAATACGGAGATCAAATAAGAAGATCGTTCATTTAAAGGAAACAAGGATAAAAGGTGATCGGTTAATTAGTCTTAAATGATTGGAACCTTATTGATGAAATAATTAAGAATAGACGGAGTGAAGAAAGCAATCTTCAATTATGCTTGACTTTTAAATTAATGTTAGAATATTATTGCACATTTAAAGCAAAGACTTTATTTTTACAGCATGCCTTGAATTGAAATAATAATTTTTAATAATATTATATGAAAAAATTCGCAATAATTTTTTGTTTGCTGACAGTAACATTTACCATCATGCAAGCACAAGATTCTACCAAGTTAATTTACATGGAAAAAGTATTTGGAGGGTATAACTTTTATAAGAGTGATACCGAGGAAAAATTAAAAATGAAACAACTAGTCTATACCATGAGATTAAACACTCAAGCTTTTCAACAAATTCAAGCTGCTCGAGGAAATTTAATCTTAGCAAATATAATTTCTAATGTAGGAGGTTTCATGATAGGGTGGTCAATTGCGGGTGCCCTTACTGGAAATGGCGGAAAGTCAAACTTAACGATTGGTGGGATTGGAGCAGGTTTAATTTTTGTTTCAATTCCAATAAATCGAAATGGTATTAAGCAAGCAAAACAAGCAGTAAATACATATAATGATGGTATTAAATCATCATCAAATTGAAAATAAGAATAATTTGAAATAATTCTTATTTAACTCCAAACATATTGCTTCTTATTCATCAACAATGCTTCTCCAGTAAAACATTGATCCCCACTGCTCACTTCATATATGGCACAATCGTAAAGAACCCGATTTTTCTCAGGAAAGATCTCTTTCACAGTGATCACTGCTTCATATTCAGTCTCGACGAACATTGGGCGCATCCACTGCATCGTTTGTTTCATATAGACATGACCATCAGCCATCCATAAAGCTCCAAATATTTTGGTAAAAACGGCTCCACCAAGAAATCCATGTATAATATTTCTCCCAAACATACTGTTTTTTCCAGCTTCTGCATCAATGTGCAATGGGTTGGTATCGCCTGATACTTTGGCAAAAAGGTCGACATCTGTCTGTGAATATTGAAATTTATGTCGAAATTGGTCGTTTATTTGTAGCATCTTAACTTTTATTATTAATTTGTTGACACAGTTATACGACACTTTAGTCGTAATTTTGCGTCACAATATTACAATAGTCAATTTAAAAAAAATAAAAAAAATGGCAGAATCAACAAAAACCCAAGGATTTTTTGACACATTAGTAGAAACTCAAGCTAAATTTGTTAACGAGGCAGTAGAAACTACTAAAAAATTAGCTAAAGATCTTCCGATCGTTAATGAAACATTGGATAAGGGTCACAAACTTTACCAAGACACAGTAAAGGTTCAAAAAGAGACAATTCAAAAAACAACAGAAAACTTCAATAAAACAAAAGCAGAAATGAATCAACAATCCACAAACGCTCAGAATTTTTTCCAACAATGGTTTGAAAACCAAATGAATTGGGCAAAAAATGCCTTCAATCAGACAACTGCAAATACAACAAACAATACTGATTGGATGGCTCCTTGGCAGAATTGGATGAATCAATCTCAACAATTTTGGGCTACATCAAATCAACAAAACCCATTCATGAATGCAATGAACCAAAATCCATTTGCAAACTGGATGAACCAAAATCCTATGATGAATCAAGAGTCTATGCAAAAAAATGTGCAAGACAATATCAACACATGGGCTCAGCACACAAAAGAATATTTTGATTTTGTAAATGCTTCTTTTACAAACTGGCAATCACAATTTGAAAATGCAACTACTGCAAATTCATTTAAAGGAATGCAAGATTTGAATCAAAATATGACCAAATTCTTCGAATTATGGATGCCTATGATGAAAAGCATGAATGAAAAAACTTTTAACACTGAGATTTTTTCTCAAATGTTAAGCCCAGAGAAATTCAAAGCATTCATCGATCAGTTCTTCAAATTTATGCCAGAAGGAAGTCAGAAAATGATGGATCAAATGAATGTTCAATTCATCAACATGATGAAGCAAGCAAGTGAAGCTGGATTGAATGGTTACAACTCATTCAAAAACCAAATGGGTCAAATGCCAGGAATGACTGGTAGCCCTTATGCTTCAATGTGGACTATGTATCAGCAATGGAGAGAAGGAATCAATGAAGCAGTATCTCCTTTGACAAAATTGATCAATGGAAATGAGCAAGTTGAAAACGCAAAGTTATGGTCAGACCTAGCTGATAAAATGGCTGAATTCAGCTTAAAGAATAATGAGTTGCAGTACATGATTTATCAAAATGGCTTGAAAGCTATGGATAAATTGGCTGTAAAAGTAGCTACACAAGTAAAGAATGGTGAATCAATCGAAAGCATCGTAAAGCTATACCAAGAGTGGATGATGACAGGAGATGAAGTATTCACAAAACTTTTCTCAAGTGACGAATATAGCAAGTTGATGACAGAAGTAAGCAGCTTACAGATGAAGATCAAAAGCGAAATCGATCGTCAGATGGAGAAAATGATGTTGGTAAACATCCCAGTAGCGACTAGAACTGAGATGGATGAGGTTTACAAAAACTTGTACGACTTGAAGAAAATGTACAAGAACTTAGAAAGAGCATTTACAGCGATGTCAGAAGCAACAGGAACTACAAAATCTAGTACACCTGCTCCAAAAGCTCCTACAGCGAAAGCAGCAGCTCCTGCTACAGCTAGCAAAAAAGCAGCTCCTGCTAAGAAAGTAGCTAAGAAAAAATAATTTAAAAGAATAAATTGGAAAAGCCCGATCAAATTGGTCGGGCTTTTCTATTTTTGCAATCCAAATCAAATTTAGACATGATCAATACACAAGCCGTAGTCAACGAAGTAGTCCAATTATCACAAAAACTGAAAAGAGGACAAGAAGTCCTAAGATCTATAGATAAAGTAGAAGTAGCCACCACACCAAAGGAATTGGTATGGGAAAGTGATAAAGTCAAGATGTATCATTACACTAGAACTACTCCGGCTACATGCAAGATACCAGTCTTGGTTTCATTTGCGATCATGAATAGACATGATGTCTTGGATCTTCAGCCGGACAGAAGCTTAATGAAAAAACTTCTTGAAGAAGGACTCGATATCTACATCATGGATTGGGGCTATCCTACCAAAGCGGATAGATACTTGACTATGGAAGACTATATCCTTGGATATATGGGTGATGCTATTGATTTTGTAAGAAGAACTCACAAAGTTGATAAAATCCATAAAATGGGAATTTGTCAAGGGGGATTGTTCAGCATGATCTATGCTGCGATGTTTCCAGAGAAATTACAATCCTTGACGACCTATGTTGCGCCTTATGATTTTACAGATACCAATTGTAATATGCTTTACAAATGGACGAAGTATGTCGATGTTGACACGATGGTGGATACACAAGGGATCATCAGCGCAGGAATGTTGAACTCAGCATTCGGTATGTTGAAGCCTTCTGCAGATTTGGCAAAGTATTTCGGCGTCATGGACATGATAGAAGACAAAGACAAGTTGATGAACTTCCTTCGCATGGAGAAGTGGAAAGCAGATTGTCCTGACCTCAGCGGTGAGATGTATAGAAAATATATCAAAGATTTGTTCAGAGACAATAAATTGATCAAAGGTGAATTCGAGATGGATGGACAAAAAGTTGATCTGAAGAATATGACAGTTCCATTCTTGAATGTCTATGCAACAGAAGACAATATCATTCCAAATGAATCTTCAATAGCTGTCATGTCAAAGATAGGCAGCAAAGACAAAAAGGAATACGCGTTCCCAGGAGGACATATCGGCGTATTTGTCGGAGCAAAATCACAAAAAGAATTAGCTCCTGCAGTAGCGACATGGGTTAAAGAAAGGAGCTAAAAGTCAGCTTTTTTCATGAGTTCCAAATAGTTCAACAAATTTTTTATATTTGCGACATGAAAAAAGCATGGTTAATTCTAATATATTTTGTGAGTCTTGGTCTATCTTTTGGACAAGATAATTTGGTCAATTCTTTAAAACAGAATGCATCGGATAGCGCAAAGAAATTTAAGTTTACAATAAAAATTGATCTAGAAGACTCTCCTGTAAAAAATCAAGGGAGTAGCGGTACCTGCTGGAGCTATAGCGGAAACTCTTATCTTGAAAGTGAAATGCTCAGAATGGGCAAGCCATTTGTAGATATTTCAGAAATTTATACTGCAAGATGTGCTTATATTGAGAGAGCAAAAAACTATGTAAGAATGCATGGCGGCATCCCATGGGGAGATGGCGCAGAACTTCATGATGTTGTTCAAATCTATAAAAAATATGGCGCTATGCCTTATGATGCCTATACTGGCTTGAACTATGGTACCACGAAGAATAAATTTGGAGAAATGCAAGCCATGATTGAAGGCATGCTAAAGGCTGTAGTTGAAAATAAAAATGGAAAACTTACTCCCAATTGGCTTCCAGCTATTATTTCAGTGCTTGACACATACTTAGGCAAAGTTCCAGAAAAATTTAATTATAACGGGAAACAATATACACCTCAAAGTTTTGCAAAAGAAGTGGTCGGAATTAATGGTGACGATTATATTGAATTGGGATCATTTTTATATGCAAATAATTATGAACCAACCATGTTGATGGTTCCCGATAATTGGAGTCTACAACCAGTATATAATGTTCCTATGAACGAAATGTCTCAAATCGTAGACAATGCATTAAATAAGGGATATAGCATCGCTTGGGCTACAGATGTTAGTGAAAAATATTTCAGCTGGAAAAATGGTGTTGCGATTGTCCCAACAAAAGATTTTGAGGACATGACTGACGAGGAAAAAGCTAAGATGTTCGATGGTCCAATGGAAGAGCGAAAGATCACAGCACAATTAAGAGAAGATGCTTTTGATAATTATAATACTACTGATGATCATGGAATGCACATCGTAGGATTGGCTCACGATCAAAATGACAAACCTTATTATATCGTAAAAAATAGTTGGGGAGATAAGAATGATTACAAAGGATATCTCTTTGCATCTAAAGCATTTTTTGACTATAAGACTATCGCTATCTTAGTTCATAAAGATGCAATTCCACAAGATATAAGAAAAAAACTTTTGAAATAATTTACTTAGTTTGAATGATGGGGTAAGGTAAGTATGCTTCCCAATTTTATCCCTATTCCATTTTGGTTTTTGTTTTATGCCATCTCAGGTTGAGACAAAGTGCCAAGTGATCTGCTACGCCATAATTGACCTTTAATATCATGCCTAAACTGGGCTCTATACGCTTTATGATTTTTGGAAATCTATAACTTACGATTAATTTATTGTATAAAGCATATCCTCCAACACAACTTCCTTGTTCAATCGATACCCTGTCGAAAGCGATATGGCGCTTTGACCAATTTGCCATTCATGAGAAACAAATACTTGATGTCTCAATGCTACTTTAAATGGATCAATTTTATCCACATTTACAGTGTGAATATAAAAGTAAGGTGACACATTGTGATATTCTTCTTCTATGCCGACACGTATTGATTTAAAATCACTGTAGTGATAACCGCCATCAACCGCCAAAGTATAAACAAAAAATTTCGGGCCTCCTGTAACTTTAAGTTCTTTCATTGCAATTCCATACAGTAATGAAAAGGACCATTTTTTAAAGAGTCTTTCATTATTTTTTTGCTTTATAAATTCTGAATTTATTACTGAGTTTTGTCTTATTTGAAAATCAATTGAAGGAAAATTCAAACCCAAATTTGGAGATTTTATCGACCCGTTAGAATAGTGAGTAATTCCCACACCAGAAAAAAAACTCAATCTTTTAAAATTATAAACATTCCAGAGGGCTTTAAAACAAACTGATCTATTCCAATGAGATCCAATTGCATTTTGATTTGGATTGGTCTTTATGTTATAAGGCTTAGGAAAATAGGCAATTCCGTCTGATAGGAATAAGTGTAATTTTTTACCAATATTAAACTCAATAAACGGATAAAATGAATATGCATTTCCTAAAATTTCTCGAGGAGCACCTAAATAGAAAAACTTAGCCATAAATCCATAACTTGGAGCATTATAATAGTTTTCCCATCGCTTATTACCGGCTGTTCTTTTGAAAAGTTTTAGTTCCAAACCATGTGCGGCACCACTAGGAGTAAAAACCATACGAGGTGTATGCTTACGCAATGTCGCAAGGTTGTATTCAACACTCCATTGCCAAGGATTCTGTGCAAGACCTTGAGCGAAAAGACAAAGATTAAAAAAAATTAGAGCATATTTTAAAACGGGCATTTCACACCATTTAAAAATTCAGTTGTATCAGCATATAATTCCTGTGGTATATGGTCTTCTAAAATAATAGGCAATTTTTTTCTGTATTTACTCAAGGTATTTTGTAGATGTTTATCAAAAATGATATTGTTTCTAAAATGAATAGCCCGAGATGCAACGATCCACTCTAATGTCAAAAGTTGCTCTACATTATCTAAGACTTTTATGCATTTCCACATTGCGTTTGGTGCCATACTGACATGATCTTCCTGAGCTTTAGAACTTATTATTGAGTCAACACTTGAAGGACTGCATAGGCTTTTATTTAAACTCGCTATTGATGCCGCAGCATATTGAACAATCATATATCCTGATTCTAAACCAGGGTTATTAGCTAAAAAATCTGGTAAGTCACGACTACCACTAACCAGTTGATAAGTTCTTCTCTCAGAAATACTGCCAAGTTCAGATACAGCAATACTTAAAAAATCACCAGCCAATGCTAAAGGTTGAGCATGAAAATTACCTCCAGATATTATTAAATCATCGACCAATAATGGATTGTCTGTTACTGAATTTATTTCTCTTTCTACAATGGATTCAACATAGTGGATGACATCAAGACTTGCCCCGTGGACCTGAGGGATGCAGCGAAATGAATAGGGATCTTGAACAGCTTGTTTCTTGCGTGTTTGAATATTTGATCCTTTAAAATAACTCAAAAATTCTTCTGCACACAGTTTTTGTCCAACTTGATTTCTCAATACATGTATCGATGAGTCAAAGGCTTCCAATCTCCCATTAAATGCTTCAAAAGAAAGAGCAGAAACAAAATTAGAGAGATGGTATAATTTCCTAGCTTTATTTACTGCAGTGTATAGCATTGCTAGACTGAACTGAGTGCCATTAATTAAAGCAAGTCCTTCTTTTGCCTTTAAAGAGATAGGTGTAATTTTTTTCTTTTTAAGGACTGCTTTGGTTTGAATCCATTTTTCACCATCTTTCATTTTTCCTTCTCCTAGAATGCAAAGAGATAAATGAGACAATGGAGCAAGATCTCCTGATGCACCCAGTGAGCCAAATTCTGTAATATATGGGACTCCATTTTTATTAAATAAGTCTATAAGAAATTGTAATAATTCAATTCGTATTGCACTATTCCCCTTTGATAGACTGAGTACTTTCAATAATATTAATGTTCTCACAATCTTGTCTTCAATTGGATTTCCAATACCACAAGCATGAGATTTAATTAAATTTTCCTGTAGTTTTTCTAGATCTTTTTCTTCAATAAAAGTGTTACAGAGCGAACCGAAACCAGTATTAATTCCATAGATCGGAGCGGATTTATTTTTCAGCAGTTTCTCTAATTTTTCCCTTTGTTTTTTGACGATACTTTCAGTTGATTTATCTAATACAATTTTTGAATTTGTATTTAAAAAATCATTAATATTTTGTAGCGTCCAATCTTTGCTAGATAATTTTTTAACAGAATTCATTCTGCAAAATTAAACACATTCTAAATGATAGCTGCTATTTTAGTCAGATATTTTGATTTCTGGAGGATGCTTTGCGTCTTCCAGTACTTTTGCACAAACGATACCATCTAGAATTTCTATTTTTTCCAAATCCCAATGGTCATGTTCTGTTTTTAATATTATATAAAAAGTACCTTCAAACCTTGCTTTTAGTATTCTTGTTTTTTTGTCGTAAGAAATTACTTTTGCAAAAGTGTTGTCCTTTTCTTCTCCACTATTCTTAGGATAAAAAATAGCAGAAAATGAACATCCATTGTCTATATCATTGAGTATTGCAGCAATCGGATACTCTCTTGCATAACAGTTTGAATAGCTTGGAAAATTAGGCAAGTATCCTAAAAAAATATGGCGATATAACATTCTATAATCTGGATAGGCGTCAAAGTCATAAAGCCATAAATGCAATACGTCACCAGTCTTTTGATATTTTAAAAATGGGTAAAGTTTAATTTTTTTCCCATTGAGCAGTGCTGTACAATATCCTGCATATTTCCAGTTTTCACATACCCCTTCTTCGAATAAACTGTCATTAAATGCAAGACTATCAGCAGTGATTGTTGTATACGATTGTTCTATCTGTGAGTGGATATTGGTAAGTTGCTGCTTTTGACAAAATATTAATAAGGGAAAAAAAAGCAGAAGGTAAAAACACTTCATTCAATTATTTTTACAAAGTTAAGTATTTTTTGATTAATACCAGTATTAAAAATAATAAAATAACTTCCATTAGGAATCTCCGCAATATTTATTTTGTTTGATTTAGTTAAATTAAGCCTCATGGATTTCTTTATTTGTCCATGTGTGTTTTGAATCATAATATGAGTAGCTACTTCACCAGAAAGTTTTGAATTGATCATTATTTCATCACTCACTGGATTGGGATAAATGGAAATATCTAAATCTGTGCTAGACTTAATTGTTCTCCCAGGTAATGGCACAGAAACGATTGGGCACCTTGACTGAAAGCGCTTAAATATTGTATTATACTTAAAAATATTGTTTAATTTAGATGTTACTTTAACCCTGATATATAAGATTGAACCTATGGGTAAATTTAGAATACATATATTTGAACTTCCTCTCTGAATTTCTGTAAAATTAGTTCAATTATTTGAAGAGCTTAGATCTTTATTGACCTCAAGATGTGTTAAAACAGTAGGGCACGTCCCTTCAATAGTACCTGTCATATTGTATTGGCAACCATCCTCTGGAAATATGGAAGCAACTATACATCCATGAGACCACATATTACATACGTTAAAACGATCAGACACTCCAGTGGCGATATTGCCATAATACATGATATTAGGATTTGAATAATTAAGTATCCTTGGCAGTAATTGATTATCCAAAAGTGTTGCGACATGTTTATTGTTTATAATAAAATCATAGGCTCTACCTGGCAATGCTTTATTATCATTTGTATGTCTGGCGTTCATTAAATGTCCAAACTCATGTGAATAGCTCTTTTGACTATTAAGACTTTGTGTGATTGCATTGAGACTTGCCATTCCTGTTGTTTTACTTGCTGGAACAGCAGCAATACCGTATTGAGCACTTCCCCAAGCTTTTTCATCACATAGGACAGTGACTACATCAGCAGCATAAGCTCTAAGATTTTGTGATATATCATTACCTGATTGCAATGCCGCAAAAGTCACCTCTGACAACTGTAATCCTAAATCTGAACTCTTTTCTGTAAAATATGTGGTTGGTGCCACTGCGACCAATTCTAAAGTATGATGAACATCAGATCGGATCATAGCTGTTTGGGTCTGAGCAATAAGTCCATAGCTAAAGTTCAATAATTGTTGATGACTATATTTTGCAGCAACAGCAGCTGTGTACATCATCAATACCTTTATATGACATGAGCTTGATTCACATGCTTCAGGATTTTGATATGGAATGTTTTCTCCATCTTGATTGCCACATATCTTTGAATGGTCTTCATTCTCAGTATCATATTCTAACAAAACCTGATCATGATCATTTATTGAATAAATTTTATAGAAGTGATCAGAAAATGAAATTTCACCAACAGTAATCTCGGCCTTTTTCTGCAGAAAAAAATATGATTCCTTCGGATTTCCATTGGAATCAATTTCTTCGCCTAACCAAAAATAATCCTGACTATTGATAAACTTAAATTCTTTTGTCCTCCAATTAATATTATTCCCATTTAAATTTGTGCTTACCCCATCTGCACCAGAAAGTAATTGAGGACTTCCAATCGAAATTAACTGGCAAGATTCTACATCCTCCATATTGCAAAAGGATGAATAAAGAATTTGATCCGCAAAAGTCAGATCAGAAGTACTAAGTTGAGATGATTGGATAATGGGTTGTGAAAAAAGATCACAATTGAGCATAGCGATGCTTGACATAATAAAAAGGATACAGGTCTTCATTTGCCGACTAGTTTAATTCAGCGCAAAACTATTTCTTTTATAAATACAAAATATAATTTGGAAAGGGTATTTTATATGGTATTTTTTATTCTGTAAATTATTGTATTTAAAAAATTTAAATATATTAAAGCTTGGTTTTGCGCAAGAAAAGCTTAAGACTGGGTTAAAAGCATGTTAAAGTGAATAAAAAGTAAACTTGAACAATAAAATATGAGTTTTTCCATTTAAAGCAGAGATTTTCTAAAAGCAAGAAAATTATATTAATTTTGAGCGCTTTTTAGGAATGATTCTTGATTCTTAAACTAAAATTGAAAAATGAAAAACAGATCTAAAATCGTATTATTTTTTGTTCTACTTTCTGGAATTGGACTTCAAGCACAGCGTTTTGCCTTAGTTGATGTCAATAAAGTATTGGAAAGTATGGATGATTATACCAAAGCACAGGCAGAATTGGATAAGGTAGCTGCAACATGGAAGCAAGAAATTTCTGTGGAATATGACAAGATCAAAGCGCTTTACAATAAATATCAAGCGGAACAAGTCCTTTTAACAGACGAGCAAAGAAAATCGAAAGAAGAAGAAATCACAAATAAAGAAAAAGAGGTTCGAAAAATCCAAAAAGATAAATTTGGAGAAGAAGGAGAATTATTTAAAAAACGCCAAGATCTAGTTAGACCTATTCAAGATAAAGTGTATGCAGCAATTCAAGAATTTGCGCAGACAAGAGACTTGGAGACAATATTTGATATGTCTGGATCTGCTGGTGTGATCTACTATAAAAAAGAACTTGATAAAACTGAAGACGTTATCAAGAAACTAAAAATGACGTCTAAGTAATAATTATTAATTATTAAAATAAAACTATAATTCAAAAATGAAAATCAATCACATTTTATTTGCAATTCTATTTACTGGTTTGAGTTTGAGCATTCAAGCACAAAAGTTTGGTTATCTCAATTCTCAAGTTTTATTAGCTGAATTGCCAGAAGTAAAAGCTGCGGATGCAGAAATTCAAGCATTACAGACTCAATTGGAGAAAAAAGGTCAAATGATGGTGCAAGAATTAGAAAATAAATATAAAGAACTTCAAAGAAAAGAGCAAAGCGGTGAGATCTCACCAAAAGCACTTGAAGATGAGGCTAAAAAATTAAAAGAGCAAGAAGCAGAATTGGGAAAGTTCGAACAGCAAATGCAAAAAGATGTCCTTGAAAAAAGACAATCAAAACTTCAACCAGTGATAGATAAAGTAAATAATGCCATCAAAATGGTTGCTACTGAAAATCAGTTCAACTATATTTTTGATTCTAGTGCTGGTATTTTACTTTATGCTCAAGAATCAATGGACGTGACTAGTTTAGTCAAAACCAAGTTAGGAATATAATATTTTGGATGCTCGTCAGGAATATCCAATTGGAATTTTTGATTCTGGTATCGGAGGACTAACGGTGGCAACAGCCATATCAAAAGTTCTTCCTGACGAGCAACTTGTTTATTTTGGAGACACAGCACACCTTCCCTATGGAGACAAATCTTTAGGACTAATTCAAGAGTACTCTATAAAAATAGCAAAATTTTTAATCGAAGTAAAAAATTGTAAAGCAATAGTTATTGCATGTAATACAGCTTCTGCGGCTGCATACAGTTTTTTAAGGGATGAATTAAAAGGGAAACTTCCTGTGATTAATGTCATCGATCCTATGGTTGAGTTTGTTATTCAAAACCCAAATATTCATCATGTCGGAATTATCGCTACAAAAACAACCATTGCTTCAGGAGTATATCAAGAGAAGTTAAGTCGAAGGAAATCTGATTTAATCTATTCCACACTGGCTACACCATTATTGGCTCCAATGATTGAAGAGGGATTTATACATAATAGTATAAGTCAATCTGTACTCCATGAATATCTGGGACATCATGAGTTGCAAGATATAGATAGCCTTGTTTTAGCTTGCACACATTACCCTTTAATCAAAAAAGAAATTTCAGATTACTATCAAGATAAAATTCTAATACTTGACTCAGCTGAAATCGTGGCAGCAAAACTGAAAATGATCATGCAAAAAGAACAACTTTTGAATAATAATAAAATACATAAGGAACATCAGTTCTATGTTTCTGATTTGACCACTTCTTTCCAGGAAACCACAAAAGTATTTTATGGTCAGCGCATAGCTTTACGTGAGAAAAAGTTATAATAAGCTATTTTTTTGAAATTAATAAACTTGTCTTATATTGCATTTTTATTAGGAATTCTCTAAATTTGAAATTAATGATAAATTTAGAGCCAAAACAATATCTATAAATGAGTTTAGCTCAATTAAAAAATAAATATTCTTTATTTGCTGTAATATGTATGAGTATTTTTTTTATCATTATCGTTGTACTTCAAAAAAAATGGAGTCATGAGCAAGTCATTATTTGGGATACTGTATATTACTACGCTTATCTTCCTGCTACTTTCATAGAGCATGACTATCGGATGCGATTTGTCGATAAAGACTTGAAGAATTATGAAGAAAAAATGAGATATTGGACGACCAAATTACCCAATGGAAATCGAATTACAAAAACAACGATGGGAGTGGCCTATTTCTATTTCCCTTTTTTCATTATAGCTCATTTCCTTGCACAAATTTTTGATTACGTTCCTGATGGTTTTTCCATGCCTTACCATCTTTGTGTTCAATTATCTGGTTTGTTTTTTGGTATTTTAGGTTTAATATTCCTTCGAAAATTTTTACTTCGCTTTTTTGATGATTTTATTGTCGCATTGACTTTATTGGGTATTGGAGTCGGAACAAATATCTATTATTATGCAACACATGAACCATCAATGTCTCATATATATAGTTTCTGCGCTATCTCTATCTTTCTTTATTATTATTATAACTGGATCAATAAACCTGAAATAAGGACAAGCATAATTTGTGGTATATTGGCAGGAATAATTTGTTTGATTAGACCGATTAATTTTGTATTGGTGGCTCCATTATTTTTTATAGGAATTAATTCTAAAGAAAGTTTTCAGGAAAAACTGAATTTCTATTGGACAAATAGAATTTATTTTTTATTAATCATCGTGGGTGGCATCATTGCAGTTCTTCCTCAATTGCTATTATGGAAATCCGTCACAGGGAATTTCATTTATTACTCTTATAATGAAGAAACTTTCTTTTTTTCGAATCCGTATATCTTGGGTGGATTAATTGGGTTTAGAAAAGGATGGTTTATTTATACTCCGATTATGGCAATTGCTATGTTTGGTTTTTATTATGTTTATAAAGAAATGAGAGATTATTTTTTTGTAGTCATTTTTATATTTTTTATTTATAGCTATATAGCTTTTTCATGGTGGTGCTGGTGGTATGGTGGTTCATTTAGTTCCAGACCTATGGTTGAATTTACTCCATTAATGGCAATCCCACTTGCTTATTTAATTAAAAATATTTTTAGTAATTATAAATTAACATATAAAGTTTCGTTTGTCCTTTTATTCAATATTTGTATTGCATTAAACATTTTTCAGACATGGCAAAAAAGTAAAGCGATTTTACATTTTGATAGTATGAACTGGGAGGCTTATAAAGGAATTTTTCTTAAAACAGAATTTCCAGCAAATTATGATCAATTGTTACAAACTCCAGACTATGAAAATGCATTAAAAGGACAACCAGAAAGAATAATTAAAAATTAATAGAATGCTTGTAAAAACCTATTCTGCAGCTGTTTTTGGAGTAGATGCAAAGACCATCATCGTTGAAGTTAATGCAGGTGGTACAGTGGCAGCTGGAAAAATCGCCTATTTCTTGGTAGGTCTTCCTGATAACGCTGTGAAAGAATCATATCAAAGAGTTGAAGCAGCTGTAAAAAATATTGGATTTAATTTTCCTAGAATAAAGATTGTAGTCAATCTTGCCCCAGCTGATATACGCAAGGAAGGTTCTGCTTATGATCTACCCATTGCTATTGGAATTCTCGCTGCAACAAAACAAATACAAACTGCAAAATTGGAAGAATATATGCTGCTTGGTGAGTTGAGTCTAGATGGTGGGTTAAGACCAATAAAAGGAGCTCTTCCTATTGCCATTCAGGCTAGAAAAGCAAAATATAAAGGAATAATTTTACCTAAAGAAAATGCAAGAGAAGCTGCAATTGTAAATCAACTTGATGTAATAGGTGTAGATAATTTGGTCGAGGCTGTAGAATTTATCAATGGCACTCGTGAGATCGAACCTCTAGTCATTGATACTAGGGAAGAGTTTCTTTACCAACAAGTCGCTTATGCAAAAGATTTCGCAGATGTCAAAGGTCAAGAAAATATAAAGCGCTCTCTTGAAATAGCAGCAGCAGGAGGTCATAATGTAATCCTCATAGGACCACCAGGAGCTGGTAAAACGATGTTAGCCCAAAGATTGCCTACTATTCTACCGCCGCTTACACTCCATGAAGCATTAGAGACTACGAAAATTCACAGTGTCTCAGGAATCCTATCAAAGGAGGCTGGATTAGTTTCCATTCGTCCATTTCGATCACCTCACCATACTGTAAGTGATGTAGCGCTAGTAGGAGGAGGCTCCAATCCCAGTCCTGGAGAGATTTCATTAGCACATAATGGCGTACTTTTCTTAGATGAACTACCAGAATTTAAAAGAACAGTTTTAGAAGTATTGAGACAACCAATGGAAGAAAGAAGGGTAACGATATCTAGAGCCAAAGTGAGTATAGAATATCCTGCAAATTTTATGCTCGTAGCATCTATGAATCCATGTCCATGTGGATTTTATAATCATCCAGAAAAAGAATGTGTTTGTGGTCCCGGAGTGGTAAAAAAATATTTGAGCAAAATTAGTGGTCCATTATTAGATAGGATAGATCTTCACGTTGAGGTTACACCAGTTTCTACCGATGCATTGATGGAAAATACAAAATCAAGCGAAACTTCAGAACTCATTCGCAAAAGGGTGCTGATAGCTAGAGAAAGACAGGAAGAAAGGTATAAAGAAATAAATGATCTTCACTCCAATGCACAGATTTCATCAAGCATGGTCAAAGACATTTGTCAGATCAATCAAGCAGGTGCTACATTATTAAAAACTGCTATGCAAAAACTACAACTTTCTGCTCGTGCTTATGATCGAATATTAAAGGTGTCCAGAACGATTGCAGACCTGGCAGATTCTGATGAAATAAAAATTGAACACTTGGCGGAAGCCATTCATTTTAGAAGTTTAGATAGAGAAAGTTGGGCTGGATAATTTTTTAATATGGCAAAAATAAAAAAAATAAATTGTGACTTTCACTATATTGATATCACTCTTCAAATTGAAGAAAAAAAAATAATTCAATGGATAAGTTCTGTCATTTCACAATACACCAAACCAGCGAGAGAACTCAATATCATTTTTTGTAATGACGAATATTTACTAGATATCAATCGTCAATTTTTAAATCATGATTATTATACTGACATCATCACTTTTCCTCATAGCGAGGAAGAAGTTTATGGCGATTTATATATCAGCATAGATAGAGTAAGAGAAAATGCAAAGCAGCTCAAGATAGATGAAGAACTGGAATTATTAAGAGTAATAATCCATGGTATATTGCATCTCATCGGATTTAAAGATAAAACTAAAGTAGAAATTAAAGCTATCCGTCAAGCAGAAGATGAAGCTTTAGCTTTATACAGAAAACAGTTTTTATTAGAAAATCATTACTACGATCAAGTCTATGCCGTGGTCTCTACGATTCCAAAAGGCAGGGTAACTAACTATGGTGCTATATCAGATTTCTTAGCATTAGGATCTGCACGAATGGTAGGTTATGCTTTAAACAATTTAAAAGAGAACAGAAATCATATTCCTGCACATCGAGTGGTGAATGTAAAAGGAGAATTATCTGGAAAATTGTATTTTGGTGGAAATACGATGCAAGAATTATTAGAGTCTGAAGGAGTCCAAATTAAAGATGATAAAATCCAAAATTTGGACAAACGTTTTTGGAGACCTGAATGAGAAAATTAAGGGTCATTTCAAAGTCTGAATGCAAGTTTGTAATGAAATAAAATAATAGGCAAGAATTGCAATTTATTTTCAACAATTTTTGGTTTTATTAAATATCCAAAATACCTTGGACCTATTGATGAAAATAAATTATTGTCAGTTATTTGAGGAGTATGATTTGAATATTTATCTAATACACTATTGTTATCGCTTCTTAATTCAAAACCAAGTCCAAAACTAAAATCATGAATTACCTTATCCACATCAAAAAAAGCACCATACTTTATATTCAATCTTGCTTGATGTAAATCCAATGTTGAGTTTATTATTTGTGAATATTGGTTATTTATTCTATACCAGATATCACCATGAGTTCTTTCATATTGATAAATAAGTTCAAGGCTCTTATATCTGGTAGGAACTTTCTTTTCAAACCACTTTATTTCTTGGCCTACTTTCAAACCATAATTATTTTTTTCTAAAACACTTTTTGCTAACACATAATAGATAAAAAAGGAACTATAAGGATTGATAAAACCTACACTAGACTCACCATATAGATTATCTCTTAAATGATATCCATATCCAACTGTTAGCGCGGGATAAACCTTCATCATATCTCTGATATTAAGGATTAAGGTCCGATTAGGATATTGTTTATTTATGACTTCATTTTGACCATGTGCAAAATAAAGTAATGACAAAAATGAAATGTAGAACAATAAAAATTTTTTCAACATCAATAATTCAAATCAATGATCAGATAATTGAGAATCGCTTTTATTTTATTTGTTGAATTAATTTTAAATTGATAGGATCTGAACTATCAAATAAAAAGAACTGATTCGCGGTAGAAACTATAATTAATTTATCAAGAACAATCACATCTTGTGGCGACTGCACATCATTAAAAGACTTGAGTTTTACTATTTGTCTTGGATTTTTTACATCAAAGAGAATTAATCCATCATTTATATCACAGATATATAGATAATGGTCTGAAATTCCCAAACCATATGGTTGAGTCATCCTAAAACTACTTAGATTAACAAAACTGTTATTTTGCTTCTGATAAATGTTTAATTGACCGCTCCAAGAGTTTCTTGTGGTAGAATATATTATATCATCTTTTACCACTACAGGATCTCGTGCCACCCAATGTTCAATATAACTTTCAAGATAAACATACTTTGGGTTTTTAATATTAATGATATAAATTCCGGTGGAAGCACCAATATATAATTGATCGCGATATGAGAAAATGGTCTCTATGTTATTTCCAATATATAAGTCATTGATCAAATTAGGTTTTGAAGAAATGCTAATGTCGAATACTTTCAGCTTATTGCTTTCGATAGTGTAAAGATAATTATCCTTAATTGTGAATCTGCTTGTAGAGCCGTTGGTCGATGCTTTACCATTACCATTGTCTTCACTTAAATTTATATTTCCATCTTCCAAACCACAAGACATCACAGTTATCAAACAAATAAAATAAAATAATTTAATTTTCATATAGGGAATATTATGATTTACATTTTGGATTTACTAACCATGCATCAGTCCATCCAGTTATCCATATATTTGATTCATTGATACATTCGAACCAAGTATTTGGTGGAGGATATTTTGCGTTTACTTCAAAAACACTTTTAATTTTATCAATAATAAAAACATGATGAATATCACTGATATCAAACAAAACAAGATGTGGTCCATTATTGGCATATAGGATATTATTCTTCAATGAAATATCGCTCACTCCTGGAATGGCTATAAAAGATATTCGTCTTACATCTACTGTATCACTGAGATCGATGATATGGATACCAATCATATCATCTACCATAAAGAGGTATGGAGAGTAATATGCTATTTTACCAGTATTGACAAATTCTTGTGGGGCTCTTTGTTCTATTTTATCCAGTTCTTCAAACGGTATAAATTGTGCTTTTTTACCAAATTGATTTCCAGTCTCTGGATCTTTTATACAAGATCCCAATAATAGAATTAGATTCAATATAAATACAAATTTTAACCTAGCATGAAATGTCATTGAATTTGTTATTTGAGTAAAGTTAAAACAAGTTCAATAGAAGTAATAGAATTTTAACTAAATTTTATGTAAAAATGATAAGTTTTGGTGAGTTCTCTCGATTTTTGTAAATGAAATTATCAACTTGCTTGAACAGGAAATTATAACATTGTTGAAATTTTATTCCAAATCATATCAGAAAGCGAATCTTGACTTTGATCGCCATCCACTATCCAAATATTCTCTTGATGTCGTACTTTATCAAAGGCAATAAAATAATTTTCTCTGACTTTATTCAAATGATTTAATGACTCATAAATATCCATTTGAGATCTGGATTTCTGGATTCTTTCTAAGGCTGTTTCTGGATTGATGTCTATAAAAATATTGATGTCTGGTCTTTTTAGCTTTGCACTCATCCCATTTGCTTGTATCACCCAGTCCATATCCATAAAAACAGCATGATATGCATAGGATGAAAGATAATATCGGTCAGAAATAACATGGGTTCCTTTGAGCAAATATTGAATCATGCCATAGTCATCGTGAAGCAAGTGATCTAATCTATCAGCTACAAAAAGTCCTGCTATAGTCGTTTGATGAGCTGATTTTTCCCCCCTGATTATTTGACGTATAATGGCACCAATTTCGTTATTTGTTGGCTCAAAAGTGTGGTGAACTTCATGATTCAAATTTTCAAATCTTTCAGTCAATAGCTTAGATTGTGTGCTTTTGCCGCTGCCATCAATACCTTCAAAGGCAATAAAAAGAGATTTTTTCATTTCTGAAAGACTAATTATTTTAATTGTGCAGCTTAATTTAAAACAATAATTAAACTATGCAGTTTTTGGACTCGCATTAAGAATTTCTGCAGATGCTTTATCTTTATATTTCTCAAAATTTTTATTAAAAAGCGCAGCAAGTTTTAATGCTTTCATATCATAATCTGCTTTATCTGCCCATGTATTTCTAGGATTCAATAATTCGGAAGGAACATCTTGGCATGATGTAGGACAAAATAATCCAAAAATTGGATCTTGAGTAAATTCACCAGTATTCAACTTTCCAGTTAAAGCAGCAGTAATCATTGATCTAGTATAGGCTAGTTTCATTCTTTTTCCTGTACCATAAGCACCACCAGACCATCCAGTATTTATCAACCAAATATTTGGTTTATAAGTATCTATTTTTTTCCCCAACATTTCTGCATATTTCGTAGGATGCAGCGGTAAAAATGGCGCTCCAAAGCAAGCAGAAAAAGTTGCCTTGGGTTCTGTAATTCCAGCTTCTGTTCCTGCAACTTTTGCTGTATAACCTGAAATGAAATGATACATCGCTTGACCAGTTGTCAATTTGGAGATTGGCGGCAATATTCCATAAGCATCACAAGTGAGAAAGAATATATTCTTTGGATGACCACCTGTTGATGGAATCACAGCATTTCTAATATGCTTTAGTGGATAAGAAACTCTTGTATTTTCAGTAATGCTTGCATTTGAAAAATCTGGCTTGTTTGTCCCATCAAAAAAAACGATATTTTCAAGTATTGCCTCATTTTTGATAGCGTGAAAAATATCTGGCTCCTTTTCTTCAGTGAGATCTATTGTTTTTGCATAACATCCTCCTTCAAAATTGAAAACACCAGTATCTGACCAACCATGTTCATCATCTCCTATCAATCCTCTATTTGGATCAGCGGATAGAGTTGTTTTACCAGTCCCAGAAAGACCAAAAAATATTGTAGTGTCTCCTTCAGCACCAATATTTGCTGAACAATGCATGGATAATACGCCCTTGTCTTGTGGAAGGATATAATTAAGGATCGTAAAAATTCCTTTTTTTATTTCCCCTGTATATCCACTTCCTCCTATCAAAATTCGTTTTGAGGCGAAATCAATAATTGAAAAATTAGATTGTCGAGTACCGTCTCTTAATGGGTCTGCCAAAAATCCTGGTGCACAATAAATACACCAATCTGGACTAAAGTTTTCCAACTCTTCAGAAGAAGGACGGATGAACATGTTACCTGCAAATTGAGCACTCCACGGATACTCAGCAAAAATACGAACACTTATTCTATACCTTGTGTCAGCACAAGCAAAATTATCTTGAATAAAAACTTCCTTTCCTTCAAAATAGTGGCAGACACGTTTCCACAGTGCATCAAATTTTTCTGTCGAGAAAGCTTGATTAAACTTATTCCAATCAACTGTATCGTGAGTTATTGAATTGTCAACTGTAAATTTGTCATCAGGGCTTCTACCGGTGAATTTACCAGTATTGATACAAAGCGCATCAGTATCACTGAGCGTAGCCATATTTCGATCCAGACTAGCTTTTACCAGTTCATCTGGAGAAAGATTACAAAATGCATTGGTATAATCTTTTATACCAAATAGGTTTAAATCCGAGTGCTGTGAAATTTTTCCAATAATTGCCATCGGTATATAGTTTTGATTCTAATGCAAAGTTAGGTGAGTTGTCTGAATTTGGTAATAAAACGAGATATAAATATTAAAATTTATTTGAATATTGTGCAATCCACTTAGTTTCCTCATATTTGAAACAACTGTACCCAAAAAAGATAATGATGAGCATATTAATCGATGATTTCATCAACACATTGAAACTGAGATAATCATAAATTCGAGGAAGAAAATAAACTATGGTAAGTGCTATTAATAAATATAATATAATTCTGCTTAATGGATAATCTATTGGATAATGTTTTTTTCCTTGAATATAAGATGCCACTGCAATAAAGATATTACTGATTAATAAAATCCATGCACTTGCATCAACTCCATATCGCGGGATTAATATCATGCTCAATATAAAAGTAAGCAAAAGTGAAAAGATTGAAATCCATGCAGAAGCCCAAGTGCGGTCAGTAAGTTTATACCAAGTAGAAAAATTTGAAGAAAGACCAATAAAATAATTGGATAAAAGTAATAAGGTCAACAAATGCATCGAGCCTCGATAATTTTTTGGAAACATCAGGGCAGCAAATTCTGAAAACAAACTAGTTCCCATGAGAATAATACAGCAAGCAATAGTGAAATAGACTGAAATCTGTGCATACTTATGTTTTGCATCAGCTTCCTTTTGATAGCGAAAAAAAAATGGTTCAACAGCATAATTGAAAGCCGTTACAAAAATACTCATAATCACAGCTAATCTAAATGCCGCATTGAAGTCAGCAGAGTGTAAAAAATTCTCCGCCGCTGTTCCAGGTAATAAATATTTTAAAAAAGAGGTACTTCCAAATTGATTCAAGGTATAGGCTGCCGTCACGACAATTAGTGGAATAGTATATTGTAAAATTTTTGAAAAACCTTTCCATTTATTTGATAATGAAAAGATTGATTTCCATTCATTAAATAGCATAATAAATGAAAAAAAACTTGCAGCTAAATTTGCAACCAACACTGCATATAATACTGAACTTCCACTTGCTTTAACTGCTTCATATTTAATATCATATTTAGGTAAAAAATATAATAATAAAAACACAAAAACCAAATTCAATATCACACTTGAAACTTTTAACAATGCATATTTCTTGGCTTTCCCTTCATACCTCATTTTTGCAAACGGTAAAGAACATATTACATCAAACACAATGATCCATGCAGCAACTAAAATATGCGATTTGAGATTGGGAAAGAGTAAAATGTCATTAATTTTTTCATTTAAAAAATAAACGAGTATTAGAAAAATGAAACAAGAGATCCATACCAATTGCGAAGCATGAATAAAAATAGTCTTTTGATGTGTTTCCTCTTTTATAAAACGAAAATAAGCCGTTTCCATCCTCCAAGTAAGGAATGCGATTCCTAAGGCAATATAAAGATATACGTCTGCATGAATTGCTAAAAATCCTTTTTCTCCTTTGAAAAGAATTGCTAAAAAAGGGGTGAGCAAAACAAAATTCAATACACGAACTAAAGAATAGCTCAATCCATAAATAGCTGTTTCTTTTGCTAGAGATTTAAGTATTGACAATTTTGTACAAAAATTTCCACAAACCTATGAAAACTTTAGACTCATAGCATGATTTTATAAAAATAAGCTAGAATCTTATTTGACTTTTGATTTAAATGCTTAATATTATTTTTATCTGGGCCATAACAGCTATTACTATCAATTATTTTGCATAATAAATCTTATCCATCGAGTTTGAAAAATCCTATTAATTTTACAAGCTAATAAATGGCAAGCATAGCCAATTAAATCAAAACTGTAAGATTATGCTAAATATTGAATTATTGCGCAAAATATGCAATACTCCTGGAGTGTCTGGCTTTGAAGAAGCCATTAGATCATTGATCATCAGTGAAATCTCTAATGATGTCGATGAACTAAAAGTAGATCCCTTAGGAAATATCATTGCTATAAAAAAGGGAAATTCTAGGCAAAAATTATTGTTCACTGCGCATATGGATGAGATTGGATTCATGGTTCAACATATTGACGATGAAGGTTTTATAAGGTTTATTCCTCTTGGAGGGTTCGACCCGAAAACACTTTCTGCCCAACGTGTTATTATCCATGGAAAAAAAGATATCATTGGGGTAATGGGTTCTAAACCGATTCATATCATGAGTCAGGACGAAAGGAATAAAGCAACTCAGCTGAAGGATTTTTTTATCGATACAGGATTGAGTAAAGAAGAAGTTTTAGAGCAAATTTCCATTGGTGATCCAATCACACGAGATCGCGATTTAATACAAATGGGAAAATGTATCAATGCAAAATCTTTAGACAATCGCATTTCTGTTTACATCCTTATTGAGCTTATAAAAAAAGTGAAGTCCAGTGATCTAGATCTGTATTTTGCTTTTACAGTTCAAGAAGAACTTGGTCTTCGAGGCGCTAAAACGGCAGCTTTTAGCATTGGTGCTGATTATGCTATTAATGTAGATACCACGATTGCTTTTGATGTACCTGGTGCTCAAGCCCATGAAAATATTACAAAACTCGGACACGGTGTTGCAATTAAAATATTTGACTCTAGTGTGATGCCTGATTTAAGGATGATAAAATTTTTAAAAGATTGTGCTAAAGATATTAAATGGCAAGCTGAAATCCTCACTGGAGGAGGAACAGACACTGCTTCCGTGCAGTTGGCAGGACATGGAGCGATATCTGGAGCGATATCCATTCCTACGCGCAACATACATCAAGTAATAGAAATGGTTCATGAAGAGGACTGTATTGCGGCGATAAATATTTTAGAAAAAGCAATCGATAATATTAAACTTTTCAATTTGAATTATAAATAATAAAGCATGTTTGAAATAAAAGATAATTGTTTGTTTGCAAAATTCCAATTTAAGAACTTCAGAGAAGCATTTGCTTTCATGACAGAAGTCGCTTTAGTCTCAGAAAAATTAGATCATCATCCATCATGGACCAATGTATGGGATATAGTAGAAATCAGTCTCAATACGCATTCCTCTGGAAATATCATTACAGAAAAAGATCATGAATTGGCAAAGAAAATTGAATCCATTGTCAAAAAGTATAATGTAAAATAGAATTATTAATGTGTAGATATTCTCTTAAGGCTAAAGTAAAAATAAGTGAAAAGTAAACTATCCCATATAGGTCAAAGTGTGTTTGCTCGAATGACTGCATTGGCAAACGAACATCAAGCGATTAATCTTGCTCAAGGATTCCCAAATTTCAATCCTCCACTAGAATTAATTGAGTACTTTTATGAAGGTCTTAAGAATGGAATGAACCAATATGCTCCAATGCCTGGATATTTGCCACTCAGACAACAAATTTCAAAAAGGCTTTTACATCGTTATAATAAAATCATTGACCCCGAAAAAGAAATCACTATAACCACTGGTGCCACTCAAGCTATTTATAGTATCATCTCAGCTTTGATATCTCCAGGTGATAAGACTTTAATTCTAGAACCAGCATATGATAGCTATGGTCCATCTGTATTGGTGAATAGTGGAATCCCTATTTATGTGAGGATGGATGAACCATTATTTGATATTCCTTGGGAAGGAATAAAAAATGCGCTTAAAAATCATGATATTAAATTGATGATCATCAATAATCCACATAACCCTACTGGAAGAATCTGGACAAAAAATGATTATCAAACACTATACGATATCACTAAAGACAAAGACATTTTATTCATCTTTGATGAAGTCTATGATGCTATGGTTTATGATGAGCATACACATATTAGTGCATTAGAGATTCCTGAGTTCTGGAGTAATAGTTATGTATGTTTTTCATTTGGTAAAACATTTCATACTACTGGATGGAAAATAGCCTACACAGTAGCTCCAGAAATGCTCTCCACTGAACTGAGAAAACTTCATCAATTTACAGTTTTTTCAGTCAATACACCTGGCCAATACGCTTCAGCAAAATTTATGGAATCCAATCCAAATTTTATAAATGAACTCTCCAGTTTTTACGAACAAAAGAGAAATTATTTTTTAAGTGGATTGGTCAAAACAAAGTTCAAACCTTTAAAATGTGAAGGCTCATATTTTGTATTAGCGCAACATCAGGAATGTCTTGACGATGAAGATTTTTGTAAAAAAATGGTACTGGAAAAGAAGGTTGCAGCCATTCCTATTTCTGCTTTTTATCACGATAGTTATGATCCAAAAATAATTCGATTTTGTTTTGCAAAAAATGATGAAACATTAGCCCAAGCAAACGAAAATTTACTCAACTAACTTTCCACTAGGTACTAAAACGCCTCAATAACTGCCGCAATACCCTGACCACCACCTATACAAGCTGTGGCTATACCATATTTTTGTTTGCGCTCCTTAAGTTCACGCAATAATGTCATGCTGAGTCTTGCCCCACTGCAACCCAAAGGATGACCGAGAGCTATAGCGCCTCCATTTACATTGACTATATTTGGATCAAGGCCAGTTTCTCTTATTACTGCAAGAGATTGGGCGGCAAATGCCTCATTCAATTCTATGAGTGATATGTCGTTCAGTTTAAGATTAGCTTGTTCCAATGCTTTTGGTATGGCTGCACAGGGACCTATTCCCATATATAATGGATCAACGCCAACTACCGAACTTGACACCAATCTGCCCAATGGTTCTATACCCAAAGTCTTGACCATTGACTCACTCATAACAATGACAAAGCCAGCTCCATCAGTAGTTTGAGATGAATTTCCAGCTGTGACTGAGCCTTTATTTGCAAACGCTGGTTTAAGTCCAAGTAATGCCTCTACAGTGGTGTCGCGTCGTATTCCCTCATCAGAATTGATGACGGTTGTTTTTTCTACACGTTTATCATTGGAGACTGTAACATCAATTACTGAGACATTACCAATTTCTTTTGCAAATTTTCCTTGATCTTGAGCCAATGCAGCGAGTTGATGAGAACGCATGGAAAATTGATCTTGATCCTCTCGATTAATATTATATTTCTTGGATACTGCTTCTGCCGTTAAACCCATTCCGATGACATAATTTGGGTGTTGTTCTGCTACAGTATAATTAAGGGCTAGTTTATAACCCTCCATTGGAATCATACTCATACTTTCTACGCCACCAGCGATAAAGCAAGATCCCATTCCAGCTCTAATCTTTGCAGTGGCAATAGCAATGGTTTCAATTCCAGAGGCACAATATCGATTTACAGTCATTCCAGCTGTACTCATACCCAATGCTCTCAATGCGATTTGTCTGCCGATTTGAAGTCCTTGCTCCCCTTCAGGATTGGCACATCCGACGATGAGGTCATCGATTTGATTGGCATTGAGTTGTGGTACTTGTCTCATCAAGTTTTGGATCACTTGAATAGCCATGTCATCTGATCTTAAACTTCTAAAACCACCTTTTTTTGCCTTAGCAAAAGCAGATCTTGAATAAGCTACTATATATGCTTCGTTCATTATTTTTATAATTTTGATAAGCAAAAATACTGCTTTTCTAATAAACCATTATTGCAAATAGAATTTAGGGGGATGTACCAAATAAAAACAGCCCTATTTTAGGGCTGTTTATGAATTTATAATAACAATAAATCAATGACTAAAAATGGAAGTTCAAGCCAAAATCTAATGTATTCATATCTAAATTTAATCCAAAAGTTCCCACTGCATCACCATCCCCTAGTTTACTAGAATTATATCCTAATGAACCAAAATGTGATGTCATAGACCATCTTGGTGCTAATTGGTATGATACTCCAGGTCTGATATTAACTCCATATTTAGAGCTTTTTACACCATCTACTTTTCCATTGCTAATATTTACCCCAGGAGCTAGGAAAACAAAAGCATTATCACCTGCTTTCCATCCGTAACGTAAAGCTACTCCCAAGTCAAAAGTATTTGATTTTATGTCCTTTACTGTGTTTTTATCTGTTGTTGAAGAAAAACCCACTTCTCCAACTAAAATCATGTGGTCGTTCAAAATATAACCAACATTTGGTAAAACAGAAAAATAACTCTGAGCGTCATTGCTGCGAAAACCTAATTGGCCGCCTACAAAATACTTGTACTGTGCTGAAAGTGAGAAGTTTGCAATAAAGCAAATTACTAAAAGTGTGAATAGTTTTTTCATTTTTAAAAAATTTAAAAGTTTTGAAGGTAAAATAATGGGCAATGTATAGATTTTAATTATATATAAACTAATTAAATACAAGATTTTTGATTTTTTAATTGTTTTTTTGGGTTTTTTAGCTGTTTCTTGGATAAGATTTTAAAATCCTTTCTCTTTTGAAAGTGATGAAAATGCATAAAAAAAACCTGCTCAAAATGAGCAGGTCTCTATATTAACCTTTAATCTAAAAAAATTAGTACACACGATTAGTGTTGTACATTGAACTTATTCGTTGCAGACATGCCATCTATTGATTTCGTTCTTGCTATATACTGCCCATTAGGGAGATTTGAAACATCGACAGAAGTTGATTTCGAATCAATTTTTGTCAACTTTTGAATTAACTTACCATAAATATCAAATATTTCGACTTCTGTAATATCAGTATTTCCTTCTAAAACAAATGTTTCACTTACTGGATTTGGATATAAACTCACTTGAAGTTCATTGGATTCAAAATCTAGACTACCATAACCTATACCATTTAATTTTGGCAATGGGATGGAATTCGATTTTAAATTACAATCTTCAGCACATGTCAATTTAGTTACATCAAGCGTAGAACTCATTCTTGTAGTACCATCACCTTGAAGTGATCCTACCAATGCGATACAATAGTCTTCAACCTCTCCATATGAAAATACACAACAAGAATTTGCTGGGTAGCCACCATAAGCCATTGATACCCTCATTCTAGAATACTTTGAAGGACATACGCAAGACCCAGGAATTGTAATATTGCCGCACACCTTACTAGCACCATTGCCTTGAGCAATAAATTCATTGGCATCTTCAAAATCACCATCAGCATTTAAATCAATCCAAACTCTCCAATAAACATTGTAAGCAGATCCCGCAAATCCAGGAGTCAAACAAAGAGGATAAGTATTACCATATTGAACTGAAGCACATACATTGGAGAAATTGGCATATCCACCATTATTTCCTGAGCAATTATTCATTGTGCCCAATTGAACGCATTGAATCCACATATATTGACTTGTCAAACCTTTTGATTCACAGTAAGTCGTAGGAGGATTAGTCGTATTGCAGCTAACGGTTACATTAAATCTACATGTATCTGTTACAGAGCCTTGTTTAGCAAGATAAGTGACAGTTGTTGTACCACAAGGGAAAAGACTACCACTAACTGGACCTCCGATTTGAGTTAATTCATAACAAGGAACCTCACAGATATACTCTCTTAAACAAGTAGAATATTGATCATTCCATGTTCCATCAGGAAGTAATTCAACATAGTCTTGATCACCATTTGCATTATTAGGTTGACCAGGATACCAGCTTGTAAATGTCAAAGGACTATTGTCCAACCATTCAAATTGACCTTCAATTCTTGAATCGTGTAATCCAATATATGCTGTTTGACCCATTAATTTTGAAGCCACAAAATTATTCTCGGAAATAGAGTTCATTGAGCATAAGTATCCTCCTACACTTTCACAATGTGCTTTCGCATTCGGCCAAGTTCCAGGCGCTATCGAACAGAAATATTTATGACCATTGAAAGTACCGATATACATAAATCCTGGAATAGAATCTCTACAAGGACCACAGCTTGTTACTGTTGGTTGATTCCAAGTCACTACTGCTCCATTTAAATTTGGATTCGTCCTTGGAACTAAAATATCTGCTGGACAATTGATCTTCAAACCTCCACCTATTACAGTAAGCGTAAAAGAATGACTTACAGAATTGCCACATATGTCTTGTGCTACATAAGTAATGGTATACACGCCAGGGCCAAAAACTTGACCAGGATTTGCACTACCAATAATGGTAGGTGTGCCGCAGTTGTCTGTTGCTGTTGGAACTAACCAACTTATTGCTTTCTGACAATCACCATTTAAGTTTACAGTCAAGTTCTGAGGACAAGACGTAAATACAGGAGGTGTATTGTCTATTAATTCTATTGTCTGATGACATGTCGAAAATAGAGAGGCATTATTTGGATCTGTTGCTTTCCATATACGAATCAATTTTTTCGCTAATGAACATGGTCCAGTTGTCAAAATGGAATGTCTATATGTAATGATTGGAGTTCCACACAAAGGATTGCTAGAGCTTGCTGTAGCTTGACCAGTATTTCCAGGTCCGTAAGCTTGAGTAGGGCAACCAAGGTAGTTTGATGGACAGTTAATAATTGGTGGGTTTGTACAACAATTATTAAGAACTGTTATAGTAAAGGATAATTGTGTTGAATTACCACATATATCCTGAACAGTATATGTTACTGTAGTTATACCAACATTGAATAAACTTCCAGAACTATGAGTAGAACTAAAGTTAATTACTTGACAGTTGTCATTAGCTATTGGAGGATTCCATGAAACGATAGCTTGACAATTTGAAGTTGTAGGATTCACAGTCAAGTTTGGTGGCATATTGGATAATGTCGGCGCATTATTGTCAATCAATTCTATTATTTGCACACATGTTGAAAACAAGTTAGTTTTATTTGGATCTGTTGCTTTCCAAGTTCTTTCGATTTTAATTGCTCCAGTGCATGGGCCAGTACTTAAAATTCTATCTGTATAAGTCACTACTGGAATACCACAATTGATTCCACCAGCAATTGCTGTTGCTGTGCCTGTATGTGAAGGCTGTGTAGAACTAGAAGGACACGCATTATAATTAGATGGACAAGTAATGATTGGGTTTGAATTACAACAAGCTGTTACAGTAACTGTAAAGTTTGCTTGAATTGAATTTCCACAAGCATCTGTTGCGGTATAAGTTACAGTTGTAGTGCCTTCATTAAAAAGACTTCCAGAGGCATGAGTTGAACTTAAACTTGACATAGTGCAATTGTCATTTGCAGAAGGCGCATTCCATGTCACAGCAGTCTGACAATTTGTTCCAGGTGCAACTGTAATGTTTGCAGGAATATTGGAGATTGTAGGCGGCATGACATCTTTCAATTCTATGATTTGCACACAAGTTGAGAATAAGTTGGTTTTATTAGGATCTGTTGCTTTCCAAGTTCTTTCGATTCTTGTTGCTCCTGCACATGGTCCTGTAGAAATAATATTATCTGTGTATGTGACAACTGGAATTCCACAATTTGGACTTCCAGCGACAGCTGTTGCTGTACCAGTAGCTAAAGGTTGTATAGAGCTATTAGGACATGCTTGATAATTTGCAGGACAAGTGATCACTGGATTTACATTACAGCATGCAGATACTGTGATAGTAAAACTTAACTGTGTTGAATTGCCACAATTATCAGTTGCAGTTAATGTTACTGTAGTTGTTCCTTCATTAAAGTAACTGCCTGAAGTGTGAGAAGAAGATAAAGATGTACTTCCACAATTGTCAGTAATCGTTGGAGGATTCCAGCTAACTTGAGCTTGACAGTTTGATCCTGGTGCAACGGTTACATTTACAGGCATATTTGTGATACTAGGAGCAGTGACATCCTTTAGTTCTATGATTTGAACACAAGTAGCAGATAGATTGCTGTAGTTAGGATTTGTTGCCTTCCAAGTTCTTTCTATTCTAGTCGCACCGGAACAAGGTCCAGTAGAAGTAATATTATCAGTATAAGTGATCAATGGAGCAGAACAATTGGGATGGCCAGACACAGCAGTTGCCATTCCTGTTACTGATGGTTGAGTTGAAGTACCAGGACAAGCAGTGTAGTTTGCTGGGCAAGTGATGATTGGATTAGTCTGACAACAAGCAGTTACTGTAATTGTAAAACTACAACTAGCCGTTCTACCACATAGGTCAGTTGCTGTCAAAGTAACTGTAGTGACTCCTTCATTAAATAAACTTCCAGAGCTATGGCTTGAGCTAAGTGTCGCTTTACAATTATCATTAATCGTTGGAGGATTCCAACTCACTTGAGCTTGACAGTTTGCTCCTGGTGCTACAGTAATATTTGCTGGGCAATTGGTTATTGTTGGATCTGTATTATCTACTAATGTAATTTTCTGTTTACAAGTAGCCCTAAGTGTTGAGTCGTTTGGATCTCTAGCTGTCCAAATTCTATATAAACTTATTGCTCCTGCACAAGGGCCTGTAGAAAGAACAGAATCTCTATAAATAATGATTGGTGTTCCACAAGAAGGAGAACCCGCTATTGCAGTAGCAGTTCCAGTTTTCTTTGGTAAAATCGTGTCTTGAGGACAGCCATTATAATCTGTAGGACAAGTGAGGATAGGAGGAACTGTACAACATTGTCCAGTAACTGTAATTGTAAATGTACAAGTTGAAGAATTCAGGCATAGATCTTCTGCAGTATAAGTTACTGTCGTTACACCAATTGGGAATCTGTCACCAGAAATATGAGACACAGTGAGAAATAATTTACCACAGTTATCTGTAACTGTTGGAGGATTCCAACTCACATTTGCAGCACAATTGGAATTGGCAGCAACAGTGATATTTGGAGGACAGTTTGTGATGACTGGAGCTGTAATATCGCGTAGTCTTATATTTTGAACACAGCTAGAACTCAAATTTGGATTTTGAGGATCTCGAGCAATCCATGTTCTTGCTATCTCAATAGCGCCATTGCATGGGCCAATAGATATCACTACATCGCTATAAGATACGATTGGCTGTCCGCAACCAACGCCTCCAGGCACTGCTGTGGCTGTTCCTGTATTTGAAGGAGAAGTATTCACTCCTGGACAAGAACTAAAATTGAATGGGCAAGTGATGATTGGGGGTTGATTACAAGAAGACTTGAAATTCCCGATCGTCGATTTTGTGATTTTTGAAGTCAATTTTTTTGAAAACTGAGCATTAGTATTCAAAGCAAAGAAAACACATGCAAATACTAATAAAAGTTTTGGGGTTTCGAAATGAAACATTTTTTTCATAAAAAATAATAAATTAGGTAATAAATTTTGTTTGGAAAAATTTATTCTTAAGATAGTTGACTTTTGTTTCAATTCTTAGACGATGTGTTATAGAAAAGTCATCGCTTTGTTTGAATTTGACAGCACAAGATTAAATGTATTTATTGATATGGAAAAGAAGTTTTTTCTTTTTATTAAAAATTTAACGTTTGAACAGATTTTTAATATATTAAAAAAATAAATATATGATATTTTTTATAATTGATTATCAGTTGTTTATACTCAAATTGATGTAATTGTTTTATAAGAAAAAGCAGCGTTTTTTATTGAATTGCGTAGTACTTTTGACAGAGAATAAAAACGATCTCAAATTCAATTTTTTATCAAAAAATTTAATTTGATTAGCCTTAAAAAATCTATATCTTTGATTGAAAATTTCAATTATAAAATCGCATTGAATGAATTTTATGGTTTGCAGCTGAGATGATTTGCAAATTTCTCTTAAAGCTCTCTCAACTTCTTCATCTCTTCAATCATTTTCTGATTATTGACTTCACTTAATTCAACAAGAGGTAAACGCACATATTTCTGACAAATTCCTAATGCTTGTGCTGCAGATTTGACACCCACAGGATTTCCTTCAATGTATAGCCATTTATGCATGTCAAACAATGCTAGATTGAGGTATTGTGCTTTTTCCCAATCCCCTTGAAGCGCATAAGAAATGATTTGTGAGAATTCTCGAGGATATATATTTGCAATAACAGAGATTACTCCATCGCCATCGATTCCCATCAAAGCCAATGCAAGAGGATCATCCCCACTTAATACAATAAAATGATCTGGCCTATCCTTGAGGATTTTTGTGGCTTGACTTAGATCGCCAGATGCTTCTTTGACAGCTGCAAATTTAGTTGATGCCCAAGCCAATCTCAATGTGGTTTCAGCAGTGATATTAGACGCCGTTCTTCCTGGAACATTATATATGATGATAGGTAGTGGGCTTACTTTTTCTAAGGCCATATAATGTTGAAAAATTCCTTCTTGCGAGGGTTTATTATATGCTGGAGAAGAAGATAGAATTGCTGAAATTCCAGTAAAATCTTGTGATTCTATTTCCTCTATCAACTCTTGAGTATTATTTCCTCCAATTCCAATAATAACTGGTACTCTTGCATTACATATTTTTATAGTAAACTGTATAACTTCTTGTTTTTCTTTTTTAGTCAAAGTTACAGACTCCCCAGTTGTCCCCATGGTAACAAGGTAATTCACACCACCTTCGATACAATGGTTGATTAATTTTTCAAGTCCTTTGAAGTCTACAGATTTATCTTGATTGAACGGCGTTATAAGAGCTACACCAGTTCCTTTTAAAAAATTATAATTCAGCATATTAATTTAATTAGTGGGCATTTCAGTTTCTTTAAACCGACCCATTTGATCATATTTTTCTATTCGTAAATTTATTCTTTCGTCTGGAGATAATTTTGAAATTTCTGCCAAATTTTCCAATATATGTTTTTTCAAACTTTGTGCCATGGCCTCAGGATTATTATGAGCGCCTCCAATGGGTTCTTTAACAATACCATCAACAATGCCAAAACCTTTCATATCTGTTGCTGTCAATTTCAAAGCTTCTGCTGCTTTCTCTTTAAAATCCCAACTTCTCCACAATATTGAAGAACAGGACTCTGGGGATATCACAGAATACCATGTATTTTCTAACATAAATACTCTGTCGCCTACACCAATGCCAAGTGCTCCACCAGAAGCTCCCTCCCCGATGATATAGCAGATGATAGGTACTTTAAGCTGAGCCATCTCAAATAAATTACGAGCAATAGCCTCTGCTTGCCCTCTCTCCTCAGCTTCGATTCCAGGATAGGCCCCTGGGGTATCAATTAATGTGATAACTGGCAGACCAAATTTTTCAGCTAACTTCATCAAACGCAAGGCTTTGCGATAGCCATCAGGATTGGCCATTCCAAAATTGCGATATTGACGCAATTTGGTTGTCGTTCCTTTCTGATGACCAAGAATCACTACAGACTGACCCTCGATTTCTGCTATACCTCCTACGATAGCCTTATCATCTTTAACATAGCGATCACCGTGTAATTCAATAAATTTTGAACAAATCTGAGTAATATAATACTGTGTATAGGGACGGTCAGGATGTCTGGACAATTGGACTCTTTGCCATCCTGTCAAGTTTTCATAAATCTCTTTTTGTTTATTGTTGATCCTTAACTCAAGCTCCTTAATTTGACTGGACATATCCAATGACCCATCTTCGGCAATCTTTTTGATCTTGTCGAGTTGGTCATAAAGTGACTCAAGTGGCTTCTCAAACTCCATAAATATCATAATATCAGCATTTTATGGCAATTTGCCTGTTTGAAAATGGGTTACAAATAAACACCAAATTACTTGAAAAACCCAATTTTATTTTTTTTTTAATGATTTTTATTTTTTGGAAGAAAATATTAGAATAATTTCAGATAATCATTAATTTTGCGCTCCCCTTTGTAAAAAGGAGTGATGGAGCGGTAGTTCAGCTGGTTAGAATACGTGCCTGTCACGCACGGGGTCGCGGGTTCGAGTCCCGTCCGCTCCGCCAGATAAGTCCTCATAGAAATGTGGGGATTTTTTTTTGCCATTACTTAGCCTAAATTCATTGCCCACATAAATAAATAAATTTTTTTGATTTAAAATGTAATAATATAAAAGCTTAAGAAAGCGTTTTTAATAGAACTATTAGCTATCTTTGAATTTGTAAAAAATTTTTTGTGTAATCGTAAATTGAATTGAGATGTCAAAAGAAAAAACTTTAAAAGAAAAAGCAGTTAAAAAAGCTCCTGCATTAAGTTTAAAAGAAAAAAGAGCTGCCAAGTCAATGAAGCGCGATGCAAAAAAAAGAAATGATGCATAGTATTTCCAAAGACAAAGCATAATATCATACCATTGAATTTAGGGTTTGTGGTATGTTTTAATTTTATAAAAAACAGCTATTATGAGAATTGTTTTTGCAATATTTTTATTGCTAGGAATAGCTTTGGTGGCTTGTGACAAAAATCAAAATAATTGTTCCACTATTCCTGATTGTATTCAAGCGCTAATTGATACTAATAAAGCGTCATTTTGCCCCAGCTCTAAAATAGATGAATATAGTTTTCAAAGTAAAACAGTATATGTTTTTTATACAGTGGATTGCGTAGCAGACGGTGCTTCTTGTGTGTATGATATTAGCTGCAAAGACCTTGGATGTTTAGGTGGATTTGCTGGTAACAGTAAAATTAATGGAGTAGATTTTAAATCCAATGCGAAATTTGTTGGTACGGTGTGGAAGAATTGAAGAAGAGAAGGAATTCAAACTAAATATATTTCTATTATTATATAGCAGCTCAAGTTTTTTTATTTTCTAGAAATTCTATTTAAAAAAATAATTCGCAACTAACTTGCTAAGATTTTACAAGCTTAATGTATATAACTTTAATATTAAGCGTTTATGCAAGTAAAATATCCAATAAATATATTTTGGAATAATTGTATAATATTGTTTCTTTGTAGGGTTATACTTCCTCCAATTGAACCAAGAGACAAATATCCATTCCGAAGACCAAAAGCTCTTCCAGGCCTTAAAAAATGGCAATATGGAAGCATTTGATCAGCTGTATAGTCTGTATCGAAATGATTTTATAAAAGCAGCCAAATATAGATTTAGTTCAAGTAGAGAAGATGATATTGTTGATGCATGGCAAGATGCAGTGATTTCTTTTTATGACCAAATCAAATCTGGCAAACTACAAAGTCTGAGCTGCACGATCAAAAGTTTTTTATATTTGATTGGGTTTCGCATTCTAATTAAAACTTATAATTATAATTCCAAGCATGAACCATTTGATTCCTTTGCTTCAGAGAATGAAAACTTAAAATATGCTTATGATATGGAATTATTGCCGGAACTGGATGAAAAGCAAACTCTGCTAAATAAAAAAATTGTTGAGTTGCCAGAGCAAAGCCGCAGAATGATTATGTTAAGATATGTAGATGGAAAATCAATTGCAGAAATAAAAAATGAAATGAATTACCAATCTGAAAATGCTATAAGTGTCAATTTATCTAGAACTCTCAAAAAATTAAAAGAATTAATCGAACAAGCAAGAAATATCTAAAGAAATGAATTCAGAAATGATAGAACGCTATGTAGCCAATGAACTTCAAGGAGAAGAAAAAATTCTCTTTGAAGAAAAACTCAAGGTCGATAGTAAGCTGAAAGCAGAAGTAGAGACATATCAAGCTATAGTAGCCGATTTGAGAACAGTCCAAAATCAACAGCTCAAAGAAAGATTAATACAGCTTGAAAAAAAATCTTTCCATACAGAAAGTTCTACTTCAAATACAAAACTATATTTCTTAGCAACTACTATTGCATTGCTTTCAGCAATTAGCTATTTTGTCTATAATAAATATTTTAATCCAACACCCAAGCAAGACCTAAAAATAGAACAAAGCCTTCCTACAATCCAAGAGAATCCTACACCATCCGCAGATCCCATCGAAAAAATCGATACAAGTCGGCTTAAGCAGAATCAAAAAAATCCTCCAAAGATAGCTATAGCTGAAAAACAACAGAATAAAGATCAAGAAGAACAACTTTATGCTGTACATTTTCAACCTTATCAAGACGATGATTTGATGTCAATGACTAGAAGTGATGGAGAACAAAGCAATTACGAAAAATTTATAGCACTATACTTAGCTAAAGATTACAAAAATGCATTAATTTCTTATAATTCAATCGATGAATCATTGAGAGATTCAGATAATTTGTTATTTTTGAAGGCCAATGTGCTTGTGATGCTTGGACGAGTGAAAGAAGGAAGAGATTTGTTTGAACAAATTATAAGCAATGGAGAATCAAAATATATTGAACAGGCTAAACATGCATTGAATAATTTAAAAAATAATTAAATGCCTACTCATTAAATTTGAATGCAATGATGAAAATAATATGTCTACTATTACTAGTTTCAAGCCCATTATTTTCTCAAGACAAAGCTATAAAAAAAGATTCGATTTCATTTGACTCCATCTACACATTGGGCATGGAATTGATAAAGACAAAAAAATTTAAAAGTGCAAGTCTTTATTCCGATTCATTACTTTCTATTCCTAGCTATTCCGCTTTATCAAACTACAAACAGCATACAAAACTATTGTGGATCAAAGTCCTCAGCCAATCTGGGCAGCAAGCATACACAAATCTATTGCCGTTAATTTAGATTTAATTCAGCTACTAAGAAATCAAAAAGATACATTGAATGATTTTTATGAAGGGGTCATTAATGAAATTGCCTTTTGTTATTTTATGAATGGGGATAATGACATTTCAGAATCATATTATCTTCTGAATCTAGAGATCAATAAACTACTTAGTGGTGAAGAAAATAAAAGAACTGTAAAACTTTAAACAACCTAGGAATTGTCAATTCAAGAAAGTTAGAATATGCAAAAGCAGAAAATTTTTTCAGAAAATCTTCTGTGATGAAGAAAAATATATATGGAGAAAATTCATTAGACTTTGGCTTGTCACTCGTCAGAATCGCAATGCTATATGATGTAACCCAACGATTTTCTGAAGCCTTAGAATTGTATAGAACAAACGCATCTATTCTTGAAAAAATTGGAAAAACACAAACTGATTCCTATGCCAAGACACTAGAAGGAATTGCATCAAATTTAATGAGAATGGGGCAATTCAAAGAAGCAGAAAAATATTTTTTCAAAGAACTTGAATTATATGAAAATAATATCGCACTCAAAAAAATATATGAACTATCCAGATTTTTTGAGAGCGTTTGGAAATATATTATCGTGAAGTTGGCAATGGAGAAAAAGCAAAAGATTATTTTAATAAAGCCATTTCATCTGCTGAAAAAATATGGGGAAATACTACATGGAATTATTACGGATTTATTTACTTTTTAGCAAATAGTTATCAAGCCAATAATGCCGATTATCAAAAGTCTTATGATATTCTAAAGTCTATCATAGACACAAATAAAATGTCGTCACAAGAGCGTATTACCAATCTACCAAAAGTATATAAATTATTCTACAAAGCTTCTAAAAGCTAGGCATTCCAGTAAGTGAAGAACAATACCTACAGTTAAACAAAGAGTGCCTTTTGGCTAAAGATACGATCACATACATCGATGCATTGGCTAATTTTGGAGCCTATTTAGCTAGTAAAAATCGATTTGCTGAAGCCATTGAATTAGAACAAAAAGTATATAACTTTAGAAAATCCGAATACGGACCATCATCAAATGTTACTATTGCAAGTTATTATAGATTTTGTAATTATTTTGCAAAAACAAACCAATACGATTCATTAAATAAGTACTTGAATTTGCTGTACAATTCAAATCGAAATCTAACAGAAAACAGCTTTGATTTTTTAACGGAAGAAGAACTTCCATTCTTTATGTCGAATACCAATAATTTTATCTTCTCAGTATTAAATGATGCGGATCCAATCAATACATCAATAACCGAATATGCATATAATGACGCCATAGCCTACAAAGGCATTTTACAAAATGCGAAAATCAAAAGAAATAGGATTTATTCAAAAAATGAACAATATAAATCTTTGCAAGATTCAATTAGTTTTATTCAAAGATCCATCGCACAAGAATATAGTAAACTCAATTCAAATAAGCTTGAGGATTTAAAAAAACAGAATGAGAAATTGCTAAAAAAATTGGTATTACTTTCAGACGACCAAGAACTACTGAATCTAATCCAATGGCAAAATATACAATCTATTTTAGAGCCTAATCAAGCTGCATTGGAGTTTGTTTTATTTCCAAAAACAGAAGGCCTACTTGAGCCAAAGGAAAATATTTACGCAGCACTCCTCATTCGAAAAGACGATCCAAAGCCAATTCTTGTAAATAAATTTAAGGAAAGTGATCTAAAAAAATTGCTTGGAGATGTTAAAATTAAAAGAATTGAGTATGTCAATAAATTCTATTATTTATCAAACAAAAATCCTAATGCGAATTCATTATACCAATTAGTTTGGAAAAATATAATTCCTTTCCTGCACGATATTAAGACAGTTTATTATTCACCAGTTGGATTATTAAACACAATCAACGCTAGTGCATTGCCGATTTCACCTGGGAAAAATCTGCAAGATTCTTTTAATCTCATTCTTGTTCAAAGCACTAGAAATTTATTAGAACTTAAGAACAATTCACAAAATCAAACTAACCGAGAGATTCTTTTAGTCGGAGGTGTAGAGTACAATAAAATGAATGACAATGATCTTGCGGCTAATATAGAAGATACTAAATCACAGTCTTTTGCTACAAGATCTTTTTTTTCATTTTATAATAATGATACCACTTTTCGAAATAGCAAATGGAAATATTTACCAGGCAGTCTTCAAGAAGTCGATAAATTGAATTCTATCTTTAAAAATGCAAAATGGAATTGCAATAAATTTACAGGAATTGAAGCAACTGAGTCACAGTTTAAATCTTTTGGGAAATCTACATCACGTGAAAATTCTCCTGCAGTTATTCATATCTCAACACATGGATTTTTCTTTCCAGATCCAAATGATGCCTCAGCATTGAACAATGCATTTCAACGCTGTAAAGATCCAATGATTCGGTCTGGACTAATTCTTTCAGGTGCGAATAGTTCTTGGCAACAAGCAGATCCAAAAATAGCTGATGAAGAAGATGGCATACTCACCGCTTACGAGATTAGTCTTATGGATTTAAACAATACCGATCTCGTAGTGCTCTCAGCGTGTGAAACTGGACTAGGCGAAGTACAGGGCAGTGAAGGTGTCTATGGTCTTCAGCGCGCCTTCAAAATCGCAGGTGTAAAAAACATCATCATGTCTCTTTGGCAAGTTCCAGATAAACAGACAGCTGAGTTGATGGAATTATTCTATAAAAATTGGTTGATTGAAAAAATGAGTATTAGAACTGCTTTGACAACAGCCCAAAAGACAATGCGCGATAAAAAATTGGAACCCTACTATTGGGCAGGATTTGTGCTCATGGAGTGATTTTTTGAATTAGTTAATTTGATAATGAGTTAATGTGAGAATGAATTTGCAAATTTGAAAATGCAAATAGCTCCAGAGGAGCGTCCCTCTTGTAGAAAAATATTATAAAAAATAAAGAGCCCCAGAGGGGTGACCTATGCAATTTTCAAAAGAGCATAATTTGCAAATCTGCAAAGGATCTTTTAATGCTAAAATTATCTAGTATAATTTAAAAAAATTGGAAATAAAAGCTCCAGAGGAGCGATATGTTAATAGGAACCCCAGAGGGGTGAAATGTAAATTTTCAATTAGCAAAATACAATATCATCCTACATTCCAAGACTAAAATAAAAAAAATATGCGACCCTTGCTAAGATTATACTAATTCATTGCATCTACACTTAGATCATAGTTCTAGCAGTATTAAACTGCAATATTTAAAGAAATCAGCATGCGATATCATGTTAGAACTAAGTATTTATTGCAATCCAGAATATATTTTATTAAATAAATCAATTCTAAGTATTATGAAAAAATTTAATTTATTGTTGGTACTTTTTTTAACAACAATCACTTTTGTTCAAGCACAAATCCCTCGTTTGATCAGTTATCAAGGTGTGCTCACAGATCAGCAAGGCGCATTTATACCTGACGGTACACATTCTTTGACACTAAAAATTTATGATGTTTTGGCTGGTGGCAGTGCAATCTATACTGAAACACAAAATACTTCTGTCTCTAAAGGTTTATTTAATATCAATATAGGCTCAATAAATCCCATTCCATTTACTATTAATTTTGACAAGCCATACTTTCTCGGTGTCAGTGTAGATTTTGGAGTAGAGATGGCTCCAAGAACTATTTTAACTGCTGTCCCTTATTCACTTAGAGCAGAAAGAGCAAATGTTGCTGAAACACTTGCACCCGGTGCGTCTGGAGTCGTCACTAGTATAAATTCAACACAAGGAAATATTAATATAGTAGGAAGTGGAGGAACTACAGTGAACCAAAGCGGTAATACCATTACAATAAGTTCATCTGGTGGTGGGGGACAAGGCATACAAGGAATCCAAAATACAGATGGCATTTTAAGTATTCAAAATGCGAATGGTCCAACTGCATCAATAGGAATACGAACGAGTGGCGTTACAGAAGAACAATGCCTAGTGTATAGATCCGGTGCGTGGCAAATCGCACAAAAGAGTAAATACAATTTTGACCCAGAAATTTTTCAAGAAACTACTACATTACCTTTTTTTGGCTTGCATAATATTAGCCTAAAAACTTCTGGCGTAAATGAAAATCATATCCCAAAATTCAGAGATGGAAGATGGCAATTTCTACCACCTCTGGAAATTTCAGCTGGAGCAGGAATTAACCTAAGCACAATTACACCAGGTCCAGATAAAATTACTATTGCAGCAGCGGATATTTCACCTACAAATGAAATTCAATCTTTAAGTTTTAACTCTGCTACAAAGCAACTTTCTATCTCTCAAGGAAATTCAGTGGATCTCTCTTCTCTTGGTGGTGGCGGAGGCAGTCAACCATGGATATCTTCAGGCGCAACAATTTATAATTCAAATTCTGGCAATGTTGGCATAGGAACAAGTAGTCCTAGTCAAAGATTGCATGTGAATGGTAACATGAGATTAGAAGGAGGGCTATTCTTAGGATCCGCAGAAAACATTTATGATGGAGGTTCAAACACTATTGCTATCAATAGTAGTTTCAGACCAGATAATAGTAGTACAAGAGATCTAGGAACATTCAATACTAGGTGGAGAAATTTGTTTATAGATGGTGATGTTTCTCTAGGAAATAAAGTGATATTTGGAGGAGGAGATTTCTTAGCATATGCTACAGGAAATCAAATTGTATCTAGCTCTACTTTTATACCTCAATTTAATGGAACTCGAGATTTAGGAGTTACTACTTCTAGATGGAGAAATTTATACTTATCTGGCTCTGTATTTTTTGGCAATTCAGAAAGTATCTCAGATGGAGGCTCAAACACAATAGCAATAAATAGTACATTTAGACCTGATGCAACAGGCATTCGCGATTTGGGAACTTCAACATCGCGATTTAAAGATCTTTACTTGTCGGGTCGGATATTAATAGGAAATACCGAATCCATTTCTGATGGTGGAACAAATGTCATAGTATTCAATTCTGATATTATACCTTCCACTTCAGGAGTTCGGGATTTAGGTTCAAATAGTAACGGCTTTAATACCCTATATTCTACTAGAATTGAAATGCCAGGTAGCACAACTTTATCTGGTAGTTCAGGGATTATTATATCCAATTCCTTAATCCGCCCAGATGCCAATGGAACACGTGATTTAGGTGCTTCAACTGCAAGATGGAGAAAAATCTATCTCACTACAGCACCAGATGTCAGTTCAGACATAAGACTAAAAGAAAAAATTAAACCTATTGAGTTTGGATTAAAGGAAGTATTGCAAATGAATCCCGTATCTTATATACTTAAAAATGATGACACTAAGGAATTACAGTTGGGTTTGCTTGCCCAAGAATTAAAAACACTTGTTCCATCTATAGTACATGGCGATGAATCAAAGGAAATGTTGAGCGTAAGTTATACAGAATTAATTCCTGTGCTAATCAACGCATTGAAAGATCAACAAAGACAAATAGAAGCTTTGAAAAAATCTAATGTGGAAAATGCTTCAATATTTACCGCAGAAGAAATAAAACAACTCAAGTCATTACTGACTCCTGTTGCGCAAATCAAGTAATTACAAATAAAAAAAATTGAATATGAAAGCAATTAAAATTTTATTTGTGCTGATACTTATGATTCAATCGTTATGTGCTCAAGTACAAATGAAGACATCAGTAATAAGCTCAGGAGCTTCAGTCACGAGTAGTGGCAATCTCTTGCTAAAAGGAAGCGTTGGGCAAGCCATCATCGAAAGTGTAAGTACGACTCAACTATACAATGCACAAGGATTTTGGAATACATACCGAAGTCAGTTTGTTGTGAATACAAGTTCTCTTCAAGCAACATTTATCAAATTTTATCCTAATCCCGTGCAGAAAAAAGCTTATATAAAATTGAACTATGAAAATGAAGACTTTAGCTCAATAAAGATTATTGATGTTCAGGGTAAAGTAGTTTATTCTGATAATATTCTTTTACAAGGAGCTAGAGAAATTGAACTTGATGTTGAGCATCTTGCGGAAGCTTTTTATTTTATATGCGGTAATTCCATTTTCTAAAAAACAATAATAAAATCTAATACTAGAATTAAATTTTATCAATAAATTTTCTTATAAACTAAATATGAATTACAATCAAAAAGAAGTTGTATCGACACTTTCAAATTATGTGAGTATAATTTTTTCTTTAGCATTTCTATTGCTTTCATCACTAAACATTTCAGCGCAATGCAATCGCAGAAATGACTCATTGGAATTGGTGAAGTTATACAATGCAACTGATGGTCCAAACTGGAAAAAAAATTCGAATTGGCTTGTACCAGGTAAAACAATTGATACATGGCATGGACTTAGATTCGACTTCAATGGTTGTTTGACTTCAATTGACTTAAATTTTAATAATTTGAAAGGAAAGATATATAGTTTTAACTTTCCGAACATCGCGTTTTTAGGTTTGTCAGATAATAATCTGTCAGGATCTATTCCAAATTTTGACAAGATGGCCAATCTTACTCAAATATGGTTGTATAGCAACCAGTTAACTGGTTCTGTTCCAAATTTTGATAAATTGCCAAAGCTAACTGAACTTCTATTATCAAAAAATTTATTGACTGATACGATACCAAATTTTAATAGATTGCCACTACTTTTAAGTCTATCAATTTCAGAAAATCAACTCACTGGACCAATACCAAATTTTGATAAAATGCCCAAATTGTCCAATATTGATTTAGCTCGCAATAAACTCACTGGATCACTGCCAATATTTGATAAACTACCATTACTTGCATATTTATCACTTTATGAAAATCAGTTGACTGGTCCATTTCCAAATTTTGATAAACCAAAAATGATACAGATTTTTGCAGGTGATAATAAATTCACTGGAACTATTCCAAATTTTGACAAATTACCAGCTTTACAATATTTATCCTTATACAGCAATCAATTCTCAGGTACTATTCCCAATTTTGACAAATTGCCTTTATTGAAAAATTTAACATTTTCATGGAATCAATTGACTGGTACAATTCCCAATTTTGACAAACTACCAAATCTTACTGGACTTATAATAGGTACCAATCAATTCACTGGCACTATTCCCAATTTTGACAAATTGCCTAAACTAATTCATCTAGATTGTAGGAGTAATCAACTTACTGGATCTATTCCAAATTTTGATAAAATACCAGCTCTAGCTAATCTAAGTTTGAACGAAAATCAGTTGACTGGAACGATACCAAACTTTGATAAAATGCCAATGTTATCCTACATTAGATTATCTAAAAATCAATTGATCGGTACTATTCCAAATTTTGATAAATTACCCAAACTTACTTACTTTTATATTGATAGCAATCAGATAACTGGGACAATTCCCAATTTCAACAATTTGCCAAAACTATATGCCTTATATTTACAAAGCAATAAAATTTCAAACTCTATTCCAAATTTCGACAAACTACCAGAACTCCAATATTTTTTTGTGTCGCACAATCAGCTTTCTGGCAATATTCCAGATCTTTCTAATTGCAAAGCACTGCTAGAATTCAAAGTAGACTCTAATCATTTTACATTTGAAAACCTTCTCAACTTTAAAAATTCTCTTGTCGATTTTAAATATGCGCCACAGATGAAATTTTATAAAAACACAACTATATCAATAGCTCAGAATAAGAATCTAGCTTTCGATCTAAAAATAGATCCATCTCTCAATACCAATTCATATACTTGGATCAATACAGCAGACTCTACTTGGACAATGGATCCAACACAAGATAAACATTCAAATGTATACACATTCAAGAACATTCAATTCAGGGATGCTGGAAAGTATATTGTAAAAGTAAAAAATGATTCTTTGCCATTACTCACTTTGGAAAGCAATCCTATCACTCTTGCAATCACAACTAAAAATGATGACTTAAGTGCTGCACCTAAAGATGAAAATATAAATTGTTTTGCTAATCCAGTTAGAGATTATTTAACATGCGAATATGAAGGACAAATAAATTCAATTCATCTTACCAGTGTCTCAGGTCAGAGTATTGATTTAACTTCTTCATTTAAAAAGCAAAGAACAACTATCGAAATTGATTTTGATAAGATAAGTTCAGGAGCTTATACTTTACAACTGAACACCTCAAATGGCAATAAAAAAACTAAGATAATTGTAATGAAATAATTCTACTTTTTATGAAAAACAAAGTCATGCTTTTCAAACACTTTCCATTCATTTTTGGAATTCTTATATTTTTTTCCGTTAATGTAGATGCTCAATGTGATCGAAAGTCAGATTCGTTAGAGTTAGTAAAATTTTATAATGCAACAGATGGGCCAAATTGGTCTAAGCAAACAAATTGGTTACAGTCTGGTAAAGGTATAAATTCTTGGTATGGCATAAAACTGAATGCTGATGGCTGTGTATCAAGTATTGAATTGAGCAATAATAATATAAAATTTGATCTTATTAATTTAAATTTACCAAGCTTATCACAATTAGATTTGCGACTTAACAATTTGACGGGTTCAATACCCAATTTTGATAAATTACCCAATCTAATAAGTCTTGATTTAGGAAACAACAAACTTAAGGGCACTATTCCTAATTTTGACAAATTGGGCTTTTTGCAGGATCTGTCTTTGTATTTTAACCAGCTTTCAGGTGAAATTCCAAATTTTGATCATTTGAAGTATCTAAAAAATTTAGACTTAACGGTAAATGATCTCATAGGTGAGATTCCAAATTTTAATCAATTTCCTGATCTAATTAATGTCTACTTAGGTGCTAACAATCTTTCAGGTGAGATTCCAAATTTTGATCATTTGCAAAATCTAAAAATTCTGGAGCTATCAGGTAATCAACTTTCTGGTTTAATTCCAGATTTTAATCAATTGCCTTTGCTAGAAATACTTAATTTGAGGCAAAATAAACTCTCTGGAGCGATTCCAAATTTTAGTAAACTGCCTTTATTGAAAGATCTAAATCTTGGCCAAAATCTACTCACAGGTACTATTCCAAATTTTAATAATTTGAATAATTTAACTGCTTTAAATTTAGCGAATAATCGATTCTCTGGAAAAATTCCTTCCTTTGATAAATTACCCCAATTAGGTACATTGTATTTATCCAATAATCAACTCCTTGGAAATGTTCCTGATTTTACAAATTTGAAAAATCTGAAATTTATTACCATAAATGACAATCTATTAACTCGTAAAATTCCTAATTTCGATAGTTGCTTTATGCTAACTAATTTGAATGTAGCGTCAAACTATTTCACTTTTGAGCATTTAATAAATATTAATAAACGAATAAAAAATTTCTACTATAATCCACAAAAAAAGTTTTATATAGACACTGTTTTTACTTTAACTATTAATCAGGATCTTTTGGTAGATCTCAATATTGATAACTCTCTTAGCGATAATACCTATGAATGGGTGAATTTGTCAGATCCTGCATGGAAAATGGATCTATCACAAGATATTCACTCCAACTCTTATACTTTTAAAAATATCCAAAACAAAGATGCTGGTAGATATACCGTAAAAGTAACTAATCCATTATTCCCATCATTGGTATTGGAAAGTAATAGTATAACGCTTCAGTTATCTACAATCAATGAAGACTTTAATCCGTCAAAAAAAGGTGATGGAAAATCGGAAAACATTTATTGTTTTTCAAATAAATTAAATGTTCAATTAACATGTCAACTAACTTCTGAAATCAAATCTATTCATCTCATAGATTTATCAGGTCGCAAGTTTGAGTTAAGATCATACCAACAAACAGATGATCAAATAAAAATTGATCTTCAAAAATTAGAACCAGGTTTGTATATTATTCAACTAAATACATCAAGTGGCTGGAAGAAAGCAAAGCTAGTGATGATGGAGTAATTGGTATTGGTGAGTTTGAAATTTGAAAAATTTATAAACAAATTATTAAATTGAAATCAGGAACTTACATTCTTATTTTTTCAACTTTTTTAATAGCTCAATACTTATAGGCTCAAAATAACCATAAACTAATTTTTGATCTTTTTGAAATTCAATTAAAGCAGCTAATACTTTAGATTTTTTTGTCTTCGATATTTCATAGCCTTGATTTTCTAACAATTGCCTTAGTTCACTCAAAAGGGTATCATTTATTTCATGATCACACAATACCTGTCTTTTTATCTTTTGCCCTTCATTAATTATTCCTCTAATAATATAAATTGTCTTATAAGTGAAATTCTTTATGGTAGCTGTGTCTGTAACTATGAAATAAGTCTTAGATACTGATGGGATATTCTCTAGGCACCACACCAAACAATCCTCAATTTTCGGCGAGACACAATTTTTATCAGCTAACTTTTTGACCCATTTTGTATGTCCTGGCACTAGAATTATATTTCTTAGTTCAACTCCAGAAACAAGTTTATTTTCCGAATATACTGGCAATAGTAAAGTATCATAAATGATTGTTTCAGAGCTAGACAATAAACCAAAACAAGTTTGAGCGTTTAATTTACTTTTAACAAAAAGAAGTGAAATTAAGAAAATACAAAATAGAGTAATGGATGGTGTTCGAAAACTAGTTTTATAATTTAACATATTCATCAGCTATTTAAATGAGACTATGTTTAATAATATTCTACCTTCTTTAATAGTAATTGACATCACATCTATGATAGAAATATTGGATATTTCTCTAAACGCACAATAAAATTATCCTTGGTATTTTAAAAGCATAAAATTAAAATATGAGTATAGAAAATATTATTCTATACTCATACTAAAATTAAATAGTATTATTTTGCTCCATCAATTCTTGCTTTATCTACACAATATTGTGCGACTTTTTTCCCTGTTTCAATTCCTACTTCACAATCTACTCTAAAATGAATACCGCCATAAATTCTACTGTTGGAAGCATCTTCAACGTACTGATTTAATGAAGCTGTTTCAGTTGGAAAAATATGTGATAATACAGTCGAGGCAGCAGAAGAAAAAGTCGAATGTCCTGATATATATCCTGGGAAATTAGGTACTCCAATTAATGTTTTAAATCCTGGAATTGCATTGCTTGGACGCAATCCAAAATAAGTATATTTTGTATCCCAAGTGCTGATTCCGGCATCTTGAATTGCCATATTCATATAAGCCATCGTTCTTGCGCTGCGCAAAGGGCTCATTTTATATTTTATCATCAAGTCTGAAGCGATTTGATTCCAATGTCCAGGTGGAGTTGAAGTACTGGGACCGTCAGCCCAAAAATTTGCTATTTTCCTTTGTGCAGCAGTTGGATTGCTAGTGAATTTTTTGATCTCTTCAACATCCTTTTCATATTGTTCAGTACCAGGTGCTGGAAGAGGTCCAGGTCTTACTAAAGTAATATCTGGAACACACCAAGGTTTTACTTCACCAAATTTTGGTAACATTCCAGGACGTACTGGGGTTTCAACACTTCTCCATCTCCAACCATATTTTGCTTCTGCTAATGCAGCCAGTGAATCTGTCACAGCAATAGAACTTATTGCTTTATTCATATTATCTTTTTTTGCTCTATCATTTATTATTTTGGCTACAACTTGCTTTGCTATTTGGCTTCCAGCATCGAGATCATCTTGAGTATTCATTCCAGCCCATAATCTTGAATTTTTATGTTCTGCTGCAAGATCTTTTAAATATGTAGTATCATTTGGAAACATTACTCGCAATATACCTAAAGACACTTCGGCAATTACAGCATCTTCAGATGGATAAGAAGGTAGAGATTGATCTGGTAATGCATTCTTAATGCTATTGTCAATTTTATATGGAGCGGCTCTATTATATTCATATTTATATTTCCATGCAAGTATTAATGCATCATATTGTGCAACTGCCAAATAAGCAAATGCTCTACTCGCATAAGGTGGATTTGCAAAAGGAAAATATGGATATTTTCCAGGTTCAGCAGAATTTGGAATTGGATAAGTTCCATCAGCGTTTGCAGCTGGTGTAAGATTATATTTAGCTGCCAATTCACGTGCCACATTATTCCAACTTGCTATTGCATTTGCCCCCCATCTATTAATAGCATCCTGTTGACTTGGGGAAATGGTAGCAGATTTGGTTTTTAGATCTGTAAGTTGTGCAGAATACTCAGGACTGCTTGTTGCAACAGGGGCATTGCAAGATATGTCTGACTTATTGATAAATACAGTGATCCATGATCCTCCATCTGGATCTATTTTATCATAATTATAAGTATTTACATTGGTGTTGAGATTGAGATCTTTATCACAAGCTATAAAAATAAAAGTAAATATCGATAGTGCAAGAATATATTTGTTCATTGTAATTTAATTTTAAGATTTAGTTTTAATTATTTATTGTCTTTGATTTAGATTTAATATTCCATTGGTATAATATTCCTCCACCAAAACTTGTTGATTTACCGACATTTATTCCAGAGATCGTTTGATTTCCAAATAGTATAATTCCCAATGGTTCGTAAAAAGGCATTCTTTGCTGAATATAAAAACCAACTTGATCAGCATCCATATCACTTACTAAAAGTGGCATATCATTTCTTCTAATATCTACTCCACCTAAAGTATTCATCTTGTTATATTGCAATTCAACTCTAGTTAAATTTTTAAAATAACCAAGTGTAATTCCAGAAAATAAAGCATTAGGCATTTTGAATTCATTGCTTTCAATATGTTCAGTTGTATAATAATTAGTTCTATCAATGTTGACATTTGATCTTAAATCGTAACCAATAGTTGCACTTGCAAATAATCCATTATTCATGAAATAATTTATCATTGCTCTTGAGCCAAATGATTTACATCCCAAGCCCAAAGACAATGGCATATAATCTGCATAATATCCGCCAACTGGTAACGATGCTCCCAAACTTAACACAGCTTCCAAACGATTTAATTCGCTCCACTTTTTTTCATATAATTTCGCTTTAATCCAAAGTGAAAAATCCTGAAAACCAGATTCACCTCGCAGTGGAGAATTGCTCGTATTAGTTTTGATCCAAGGGCAAGATACGATGATATTTATTCTATCATGTATCCCAGCTGCGATCATGGGGCCTATCATCACTGTAGAGACAGTACCAAGATTAGGATTATCTCTATATAAGCTTCCTTCCCAATAGTGATCCCATGAGGAATATTGATCAGGTACAGCAAAACAAATTTCCTTTTTCTTCATCATGAAAGCATCACTAGGTGTCTGTGCAGAGATACTGCTTACTAATAAATTACAGAATATAATAAAGCTGAGTAATAATCGATTCATATACTATTTTTTATGATTTTAAATTTTATTTATTCTTTAATTTTTTTAAATAAAGTTTTAAATACTCCTCACCTATCACAACAATTCACATCGTTTGATAAATTTCAAGTACTTAATAAAGCCCTTTACTTACAATCTATTTCTTTTCTATTATTGCTATTTATATTCCCAATGAGGTATTTATAAAAAACAAATTCGTAGCTTTTAATTATCAAATATTCTATCTTTGAAGGTCCGAAAATAGATGACTGATAATTACAAATGGCAAAAATTACATGAACTCACCTTTACTAATGGTAAACTGCCATAAAATACTGATGAAATGGTGTTTGGAAGTTAGTAGATAGTAGTAAGTAATTAGTGGTTAGTAGTTAGAAATTAGGGATAAGTTGGAAGTTGTTAATAATAAATCGCAAAATGGGATTTATTTAGTTATTTAACTAATTAATCTATCTCACAAACATCCGAATATCCTTTACCAACAATGTGTCATCATTGGTCTTTGCATCTATGCAAAGCCTTAGACTTTTCTAACTTAAACATAATAAAAACAAATCTGCAACGTTCTAAAGTATGCAAAATTCTGAAGATAAAACAGAAATTGAAATACATGAAGAAACAACAGTAAGTAATAGATGAAGTATTTTCTTTTTCTCCTTTGCTTGATACTATTGTATAATAATTATTCTCAAAAAAGAATACGCTTTTGAAATTGAAAAATATCAATAAAGAATGCTCCAAAATAACTATTGAAAAAGCTTCAATTTATATGCAACAAAGGATTATGCGCTTAACTGAACAAGCAAAAGCTGCACCTGAAAGCTATAAATTAATAGGAAATATATTTGAAATTGAAAAGCTAATTGATTCAATGAAAATTAAATCAGATACCCTCTCATGGGAACAAATAAACACTTACTTACAAGATTATAGTGAACATATAGCTTATCAAAAATGTGATTCAATTCCTTATGTTAAAAATATTGAGGATGCATTATACATCTTCAATGTATTGCTCAACAATACATATATAGATGATATTTTCTTGAATAAAACAGCAATAATTCAAACGGACTCAAGTAAATATCAACTCATTGGCTTACATATGAATCCTCTCAAAGTTAAACTAAATGGTAAGGAAATTGGCTTTGCCAAAATAAAAGACAATTATTTTTACTACTATGAAAATAATAAAAACATCAAGATAAATAAGCTTGAATATATTTCTTTTAACCCAATAACGAATAAAACAGACACTCATGTATGTACGATTAAAAATTAACGAACTTAAATTAGTAAAATTGAAACATACCAATTTATTAATGTTCATGACAATCGTTACAATGTATATTGCCACTGAAATAAAATTCAAGAGTGAAATTGTAGTCCAACAAAGAAATCTGAAAACAAAGTTAAACTATCAAGAACTATACTTGCCCAATTTAGATGATATGCCATTTTATTCAAATCTTTGCTACTTACCAAATTTTACAAGACAACGGAAAAACAGAAAGCAAATGGATTCCTTAATTGTGAACTTAGATAAAATATTGCAGAAAAAGCAACTGATAAACTATTATGATTTAAAAAAATATACTGATAGCTTAGATGTGTTTAAGAAATCTAAAGAATACTTTCAAGACTCATTAAGTCACATTCAATTAATTCCAAAACATCTAGATTCTGCTTTTGCATTAAAGAATGGACTTGTACATGAATATAATAAGCTTTACTATTTTAATCTAGTGAACAAATTGCAAAAAGCTTTCCGCTCTCTCAGTTCATATGACCTTTGCATACCTGATATACTCTTGATTCCGATTGAATTAAAATTAGAAAAACAAGAATCGGTTCAGATTATTGTATTTCCGCAATGCAGATTAATACCTTACCTTGGACTTGAAGGTTACACAGAAAAATTTGATGTGGATGGTTCAATTAATTTGCCTTCCGATATTTTATCAGACTCTATCGTATTGCATACATGTAAAAATCTTCGAAATCCAGTGAAATGTCCAAATCATATCAAGTGTAAAAACATACCTGTATTGAAACTAAGCGATTTTAAATTGATATAGACATTATATTAAATTTACTTCACAAACATCCGAATATCCTTAACCAACAATGTGTCATCATTGGTCTTTGCATCTAGGCGAAAAGTGACGCTGTCTGAAAGAAACTGAGTTTTATTAATAAACTCTTTATCAAAATCAAAACGCACAGATTCAATTCCAATTTCATCTCTATACCTGAATTTGCAAGAGAAAGGACATTTTGATTTTTTGCTAGAGTATCGTTATTGAAAACAATTGATTCATTTAAAAACAACTGTACAGAATTTTTATCAATTTGATTTAAATAAGTACGCCCACAACTTGTTGCATAAGCAGAACTCATGAATTCAAAACCTTGATATCCATAAACGTTTATAAAAAAAGACAAGACAAATGGACCTTTAATCGTGTCAGTGGCGGTATAACTATTATCTTCATTTTTTGTAAAAGCCATAACGTCTATGGAAGACCTCAATCGAATTTCTTCTTCACAACAACTTTGTAAAATGGTTGCAACATATGAAATTAGTATAAAGCTGATTAAGAAGTAGATTTTCTTTTTCATTAGAGTTGTTTTATTGGTTCCTGTAACAAATATACGCTTAAATTTTGTAAACGCTGCTTTTAAATTAGTAGCCAGTAGTTAGTTGTTAGTAATTAGTTTTTAAATAATTTTTATTAGCTACTAATTACTTTCTACTAACCACTAATTACTACCTACTTTTCCTCATTCCACCCTCTTATAATAACTATAGGAATGGCCAGAAGGTATCATGTGTTAGGTGTGGGATCCTTTTCAGACATTTGACCATTATCCTTATTACAAGATTGAATTAAAAATGATATAATAATAATTGAAACTATTAATCTCATATAGCAAATTTTAAGGATGACTTAATTTCATACAAATATAACGAATTAAATCGGTTGTTCATGCCTGAATAGCGTTGACTTTTTTAACTCAATTTTCTCGCACTCGCATGAGGGATAGGAGTGGCTTGGTCTCGTACTCGAGACGGAGCAAAGCGAACCCACGCATAGCCCGACCCGAAGGGGCATGCCATAGATTAGTAGTTAGTAATTAGTGGTTAGTAATTAGTAGTTAGTATTAGTAGTTAGTGTTTAGTCTTTTCCTCTAACTACTAGCTACTAACAACTAACTACTATCTAACTACTATCTACTAATTACTAACTACTATTATTTTGCCTAAAAAGTCAACACAATTACATATATTTGCCGAATAAATCGACATAATGTATCTCGCGTGTCATAGCTACTACTCCTTGCGTTATGGGACTATTGCCCCTGAAGACTTGCCCCGTTTGGCCAAAACCATGGGTATAGAGACGCTTTGTATGGCGGATATCAACAATACTTCTGAGGCATTTGGATTCATCTCTGCTTGCAAGAAAGAGGGCGTCAAACCTGTCTGCGGCATAGATTTCAGGGCTGTGGATCCGGAGACTAAGCAACAGGAGTTCCGATATCTAGCCATCGCTCAAAATAGTGAGGGCTGGTACGAGCTCTGTAAGCATCTTACGGAACACTCAGTGGCGCTGCACAATCTACCAGTATTGGCTCCCGACTGGAAGCACTGCCATGTGGTGTATCGCAAGTTGGTCAAGCCTATTGAAGAATTCCAAGAACATGAATGGCTCGGTATTCGTCCAGGAGAGGTACATGCATTGTATAGCTCTCCTTTGCGAAATTTTCTACACAAGTTGGTGGTTTATGCCCCTGTGACTGTGCAAGATGAAGAGCATTGGCGGCTGCACAAGCTCCTCCGCTGCATTGACCGCAATATCATCCTTGGCAAACTCGAACCTCGCGACTATGCTGGTCAAGACGAGCATTTCCGACATCCCGACGACTTGCGCAAAGCCTTTGAGCGATATCCTCAGATTGTAGAGAATTCTGAGCGAATCCTCGCTTCGTGCGAGATAGAAATGAAAGTAGGCATGGAGAACAATCGCATCAGTTTCACCGCCACCATACCCGAAGACTATAAGCTACTGAGCAAGCTCGCTATGCAAGGCTGCCGCCGCCGCTACGGCGCACAGCATGAACGCGCACTAGAGCGGGTGCGCAAAGAACTGCAAGTGATCCACAGACTCGGATTTTCATCCTACTTCCTCATCACTTGGGACATCGTGCGCTATGCGCAGAGTGCGGGATATTACCACATCGGACGCGGCAGTGGAGCCAATAGTATCGTAGCTTTTTGCCTTTACATCACTGATGTAGATCCTTTGGAGCTGGATCTGTATTTTGAGCGATTCATCAATCCGCATCGGAGTTCGCCGCCAGATTTTGACATCGACTTCTCATGGAACGAACGCGACGACGTGACAGAATACATATTTGAGCGCTATGGAAGGCAACATACAGCCCTTCTGGCGACTTACAATACCTTCAAGGGCAAATCCATCATCCGTGAACTCGGCAAGGTCTTTGGGCTTCCCAAAGCGGATATCGACACTATCGTCGATGAGCCTCTCGCCGATGCGAAGCATCATGCCTTCGCCAAGCATATCTTCCGCTATGGCAAGTTGATGGAAGGATTTCCCAACTACCTCTCGATTCATGCTGGGGGCGTCTTGATCTCTGAGCGACCGCTGTATTATCACACTGCATTGCAGTTGATGCCCAAGGGATTTCCTATCGTTCAGTTCGATATGTATGGTGCGGAAGATCTTGGATTCCACAAGTACGATATCCTGAGTCAGCGCGGTCTCGGTCACATCAAAGACGCTGTGGATCTCATCCGAGAGAACCAAGGGCAGCAAGTCAACATCCACGATATCGCTCGGATCAAAGAAGATCCCAATGTCCGTGCACAGTTGCGCAGTGGTCAAGCGATAGGCTGCTTCTATGTGGAGTCACCCGCTATGCGGGGATTGCTCACCAAGTTGCATTGCGACGACTATGTCCATCTCGTAGCAGCTAGCTCCATCATCCGCCCTGGCGTAGCAAAGAGCGGTATGATGCGCGAATACATAGAGCGATTCCACCGTCAGGCAGAGATCAAATACCTGCATCCAGTCTTCGAACAAAACCTCAAAGAAACCTATGGTGTCATGGTCTATCAGGAAGATGTGATGAAGATCGTACATCATTTTGCGGGATTGGATCTCGACGAGAGCGATGTCTTGCGGCGCATCATGACGGGCAAAAAGAAATCCTCCGACACCTTCCGCAATCTGATGCAGAAGTATTTTCGCAATTGCAAAGAACGCGGCTATAGCGACGAACTCACTCACGAAGTATGGCGACAGATTGAGAGCTTTAGCGGCTACTCCTTCTGCAAAGCGCACTCGGCTTCTTTTGCAGTGGAGTCTTTTCAGAGTCTGTTTCTTAAGACCTATTACCCTCTCGAATTTATGGTGGCGGTGATCAATAATTTCGGAGGATTCTACCGCACTGAAGTGTATGTCCACGAGGCGCGTATGGCTGGAGCGATCATCGAGGCGCCCTGTGTGAATCACAGCCGCCATCTCACGCACATCTATGGAAAAAAAGTCTATCTCGGCTTCATCCACATCTCTTCACTCGAAGCCGATCTAGCGCGCAGCATCGTGCGGGAACGCAATAAACACGGTTTGTTCACGAGTATGGAGGATTTCACCCAACGCGTCAAGATCGGTCGCGAACAGCTCAATCTTCTCGTGCGTATTGGCGCCTTCAGATTCACAGGTCGGCATAAATGCGAACTCATGTGGGAGCGCACAGCAGTGCACGAACCCAAAGCACAGTACACAGCTGCGCGACCTATGTTTGCCATCCCTGATGATGAATATCAGTTGCCCTTACTTGAAGACGGTCGCTTTGATCAGGCATTCGATGAGATTGAGTTGCTTGGATTTCCGATCTGCAGTCCTTTTGAATTACTCAAAGATCCGATAGAGCGCAGCACGCTCAGCAAAGACATGAAAAAATATCTCGGCAAAAAAATCATCATGCACGGCTACTACGTCACTTACAAACCTGTCACGACGTCCAATCACAAACACATGGCATTCGGCACTTGGCTGGATCGCGAAGGGAGATTCTTCGATACAACTCATTTCCCACAGGCACTACAAAAATATCCTCTCCAAGGGCGCGGCATCTACGAGATCTTTGGTACAGTGGTAGAGGATTTTGGATTTCCTTCGTTGGAGGTGATTTCGCATCGAAAGTTGGCTTATGTTGGGGATGGACGATACTAGTAGCTAGTAATTAGTAGTTAGTAATTAGTAGTTAGTAATTAGTCGAGAGTAGTAGTTACTAAAAAGTTATAAGTCATAAATATTAAGTTATAGTTGAGTTAAAAAAGTCAACATGTAAATATACAGAAAAATTTTTACTATTTTTGATAAAAAATTAGAAGTAAGGAAAAAGTGATGTGCTCAAGATGTGTCTGAAGAAGAACTTTTGAAGATATAATAATTTTCGGTAATTTATTTTGCCAAGAAAGTTGTAATATATGCAGATAATGTTTGTGAAAGAGGCTAATGTTATTAAGAAGTATTTTTCTCGCTGTATCAAAAAAAATTACTATTTAACATATTTTTGTACAACTAATTATTCGAATGTTATGAAAAAAATTTTATTTTCAACCTTAGGGATGTTTTTCACTCTATCCTGTATTGCTCAATCTTACGATTATAGCAAATATTTATTTCCAGACGTTAAGTATAAGACGTTGATTGTGGGCGCTGACGCAAATTATATAAATCCAGAACAAGCCCGACAATTCAATTCATCTAGAACTATTTTTAATAATTCAGACAACATTTCTTTTTCCAATTTTAACTTCTCTAGAAAAAAGAATGTCTATGACTATGCTAGTTTAGCTTTTAGATTTAATACTTATGAAAATTCAAAAAATGAAAGTAAAAATAATATTTATGTCAATCCTTCATTACAGTTAACTCGCAATGCAACATACTATAATTCTAAAAACCAATATATTTCTTATCTAGTAGATCTTGATAATTATTACTATGCTGAAAAAATATATGATCAAGCATCTACAAAATCATTATCAACTTATTTGAAAACTAGCATAGGAATAGGAAAAGGAAGATTAGAAAATGTTTCAGTTCTCGTCAACGCACAAAACCTAATGAAAGACCTGCAAGAAGAGAACCCTGCATTTCAAAGTTTGACAGAGAATGAATTATTTAGTTTAGCAAATAAAATTTCTCAATCAAGCTATAGAAGAATATTCGATCAAAGAAAATATTCAAAAGCTTTGATCAAATCGATACATGAATGGTTTGAAGAAAATGGTAAAAGCAATACACTTGAGCAAATATCCTTATCCACTACAATTATGGATTATTTATTATTAACACCATATTTTTACAGGACTAATGGAAAAGTAAAAGAGATTAGTTTAGAAAATTTTGCTTATCACAATAATAGTTCATTATATACAGATTACACAACTACACAACATGCAATTAGAGTCAAGTATCAAAATAATAAAGCAATAAATTTAAAAAGACAGAATAATTTTTCTACAGAACTAAAATATATATTTAACAAAGACTGGGATAATTCGGATGTTAAACGTAATCTATCTGGTCCGTATTTAATAAGCAATTATACATGGGCTTACTATCCAGACTCTCGAAATTATATGAGCTTATCTCCATCAATCCAATATAGCTACGCTACTCAGAACAAGAATCATTTTATAAGGCCCGCAGTAAGTTTTGATTATAATAGATTATTTCAATTCAGGACAAGTTTCAACATAGGATTGGAACTTTATCAAAACTTTAAGTCAGATACACAAGATGAAATTTTAAGAAATTCCAATTTATATTATTTAGCAGGTACAAATCTTAAAAAAACTTATGTGAATTTCAATATAGGATTTAGACATAATATTTTTTAGTATTTTATGAAATGTGGCGGTAAAAGAATTATGGAAACCATTCAGAAACCAAATTTTTCAAATGTTCAAAAAGAACTACTCAAGCTAAACGTACGAGACGTGTCTGAAGAAGAATTTTTAGAAATTCGGCAATTGTTGGCAAATAACTTTGCGAAAAAAGCCATAGTTAATGCAGATAAAGTTTGGAATAAAAATGAGTATGATGAAGATTGGATATATCGAATGTTGAACAAAGAGGAATGACATGAAAGTAGAATTTCTAGCCTTATAAAATAAATAAAAAATATCTCTAAATTGAATATAATTTAGTAACTTTGACTTACTAAACATTTTACATGAAAACAACGCTACACTTCTTGATAACTTTGATTCTAATAAGTTCAATTTTCATTTCTTGTCAACATGAACCTTTTGAAAACAATGTAGTAAATCAAGATGACTGTAAATTTGTGGAAATTTTGCCTACATTCCCAAACGGAGAAATTGCTTTGCTAATGTATTTAGATAGCACACTTGTCTACCCAGAATATGAGAAAATCAACCGCATTGAAGGAAGAGTGATAGTAAGTCTTTTGATCACAAAGCTTGGTAAATTAGAAAATATCAATATAGCAAGAAGCCTAACAAAAAATTGTGATGCAGAAGCTATCAGAATTGTAAAAAACATGCCGGATTGGATCCCAGGAAGATGTAAAAATAATCCTGCAGATGTAAATTATACTTTAGCCATAATTTTTAAATTATAGGAGCAATAAGTAAACTTAAGTTAAGGAGTTTTTGATGAAGGAGAATGTAGTGAACAAGTAATCTATTCATTCGAAAACAAATTTCCACATTATCAAACTTTCATTTTAACGAAATACATTTTCAAATTTGTACATTTTCACTCACATCATCTTATCACACTAAGATCCTGGGCGACCTCTTGACTTTTTCCATTAGAAAAAACAAAATGACCATGAATGATATATACACCGTTGATGACATTTTTGCCTCTAAATGTTCCATTCCACGGTTTATAGTTTTGTAGCGTTTGATTTTTTACTTCATAAATTAATTCTCCCCAACGATCAAAAACTCGTAGAAAGTTAATTTGCAAATTTGGATCATCCGAAAAGATATCTAAGACATCATTGAGTTGATCACCATTGGGACTGATGATGTTAGGGATAATGATCTTTGTTGTTTGTTTTTTTATTTTGAAAATTATACGATGGATCTGGGTACAGCCATTTTCATCTTCGATAGTGAGTAATACTTCTCCATCTTTGGTCGCAGTGACAATGGCTTGATCACAAGAAGAACAAGATATAGGTAGATCACTTTGCCAAGACCAATTTTCATTAGGTCTGCGTGTTGGTTGATAGATTATAGTATATTGTGTTGATTCTTCTAGAGTAATGGTATCAGGAAATTGGTAAATTGCTTTTGAAAGAATACGAACTGTAGTATTCACGATACTATCACATTGATGAATGTTCTTTAAGTTTTGGACAATGTTAGTATCTTGTTTAATCCATTGATTATTGATCTGTATACTATCTTCCCCTAGACAAAGAAAAACTTCAGAAGTCACATTCTGTGTTGGAATAACTCGAATGCTTATACTATCAATAAAATCGCATTGGTTGGCATCTTTGGAATACAAGATTAGATTGTCATTTTGCAATGCAGTAATATTTACCACAGGACAAGTATCGCATGAAATGCTGTTTTTTGAAATCCACTTGATGGAATTTGTACCTTGAGCTGAATATTGGAGCGAACTACCTTCGCACACAATGGTGTCAGGATTGAATAATTTCAAAGTAGGAAACCAATTTAATTGGAGTTGAAAAACAGTATCACAAATCGATGCGGTATTTTTGAAAATATAGTTACCAGTGTTTTTCTTCCAACCGTCTTTCCAAAAAATCGAATCTCCTCGACATATCATTTTGGTCTCTGAGATATTGATAGCATTAGTTGTATTGATTACGAATTGGTCAGTATATGAACATCCTAAAGGGGACCGAACTTCTAAGGTATAGATATTTGTATTTTTAGAAGGCTTGATGATTGGCATCGAACAATCTGTACAAGAAAGATCTGGCGAAGCTGACCAAGAATAATTTGAGAAACCAGGAATAGTAAGCATTAAACTATCACCTACACAGATGGTGGTATCTTTACCCAAATCTAAACTTAGTTTTTCAAATGTCAATGCAATAGTGTGTATCGTATCACAATTCGTTATACTATTTATAGTGTCAAACACTATTGTATCTCTTTTTATCCATTGTGATTTATAAAACAATGAATCCCCTTTGCATATATTTTTTGTAGACTGCTTTTGATTCACATCCCTAAGGTTTAGAATCAAACTATCTCGATATATACATCCTAGGTTTGTTTTGATAGTAGCTTTGTAAATTGAATTTGTATTACTAGGCTTGATCACTGGATTATTGCAATTCGTGCATGATAGGTCTTGCGATGCATCCCATGTAATGCTTAGATTTGGATTAGATTGATATTGAAATGAATCTCCTTTACAAAGAGAGATGTCAGCCCCTAAATCTGCATTGCTTGTGTCTTGTCTTATCACATGTGTGACAACAGTATCACATCCTAAAGCAGCATCAACGGTATATGTTAATGTTGTATCTGAATTATATGTTTTGCCTTGTATAGAAATGACATCACCCCGACAAAGTAAACTTGATTTATTGATCGAAGTATTGGCATTTAACAGGACACGCAATGAATCGTATGAGAAACAAAAACTATCTACTTGTGCGAACACTTCAATAAGGTCACTTTGAGTCACAATTATTTTTACTGTATTGCACGTGTCACAAAGTATTTGATTTTTTGATGTCCATTTTAATTTGATACCATTTGCTTGTAATTCAAGGGTATCTCCGACACAGACACTTTTATCTAAACCTAAATCAATAATTGTTGGTGCTTTGATTTTTACATTAACAGTATCACGATATTTTTCTCCACAAGGCCCTTCTACCTCGAGCCAATAAGCTCCAGAATTATAAACGGTGAGTGTTTGATTTTGGCTACCATCAATCCATGTATATTTTGTATATCCTTTTCCGCCATCTAATAATATAGATTCATTTGCACATATTTCTCTATCTGGTCCAAGATTCAGAACAAGCTGAGGAAGATCCATTGTTTTTTGAAGCAAATTGTTTGCATAATCACATTCTGAGATATAAAAAGAGTTTTGATCAGTATTAATATTAATAGGCGTCGAAATATTGTTTTTAGTATTTAGAATAAAATAAAATGTTCCAGAAATTTTTGCAATTTTTCTTTGTAATAAAATACAGCTATCCTTAGCTAATGCAATTTTAGGCCAAGAAAGATATTGAATCAGTGAAACATTAGATATAAATGGATTAGAATCATAGATGGCAATAAAAATAGAATCATTGCTATCTGCAGGTCCTTTGTTGCAAAACTGAATTTTTATTTCAATGGAATCTGAATCGCAAGTTGCATCGATGGATTTAAAAAATAAATCTGCAGCTTCATAAGATTTGAATGCGTATTGTGATAGGTAGGTATTGATTTGTTTTTTGTTTGAGACCAAATGATGTGCTTGTTGATGGGTAGGAATCGTCAGGTCATCATTGATGTTTACATTGTAATACAAAGCTTGATTAAAGACTGGTCTAGTGAAAGCCCATGATTTGGGAGAGGGTTCGAATGTTAATAGTTTTTCTCCACATGAACATAATAGCTCTGCTTCTTTATCACCATCAATGTCTGCTACTGTAGGATAGTCTACACCTGTTCCAGAGATACAAGGATAAGTATAAAGTCTTGCGCCATTTGTTCCATTGATGAGTTGTAGTCTTGTCTCATCGCGATAAACAATCTCACTGCGTCCATCTGCATCAAAATCAAATAAAGACAAACTACTTAAACCAGAGCGATCTACATTGGATATTCTAAAAAGTGCATTCCAACGATTGTTGAGATATGTAAATCCATATAAAGAATCTCTAGTATTGAATGCAATATCTGGACGTCCATCACCATTGAGATCGCCGATTGCTGGATGAGCTGTATTGGCCAAAAAACTATTCACAGTTGAAGGAGGAAAAAGCATGGATTGCGTCTTGATATCCCAAACGTAAAATTGTACTGCACCAGATAATCCCATGACCTGAAGACTGCTTACTACAAGCGCATCAAGATCACCATCGAGATCAAAGTCCGCCATACTAGTATAGCCATCAGTACCATTTGCAATTTTCTTCTCAAGATTCAAGCTTCCTATATTATTTGCTGGATTCAATCGAACGGAATAGACTTCATTTCCGAGAACAAGTTCAAGACCAGCACAATTGGCACAATCTGTAGAACTTAATACATCGACAGCAGCGGATCCGCTATTGCCAAAGGCTAAGCTCGTTTTTCCTTGACTGATATTTATGTTTGCTGGGACATACTGTACTCCAGTAAGCGCATTGTATATAGCATTATTCACATAAACTTCTGGAATCCCATCTTGATTAAAGTCAGTGATTGAAGCTTGTTGTAAATTGTTTATAGGAGCTGTTTGCCATCGTTGAATAAAAGTTCCATTGCCTAAATATTCGACTCGACGCATTACTCCCTTATTAATAAAAATATCTACCTTCCCATTGCGATCTACATCAGCAATGGCTAGATTGCCAGAATATGCTCCTCTACCATAAGGATATCTAGCTTCCAAAGCACCTGTTTTGCCATCAAGAATTAAGATATCTTTGGACCACGGTTGCATATTAGCATCAATTTCTATCTCATAACCTATTACCTCTACATCACCATCTCCATCCATGTCACCAACGAATGGTGTATTAGAATCTAGCCAGTTCAAGTTTGCTGGTGAAGTCCATTTAACTTGAATATTCGTAAACGAATTTTTTAAAGTATTGGGACAAGAATCATCACATGGATCATAATAGAATGTATTAATTTCATCACAACAATTAGGGTCGAATCCATCAATCAAACCATCGCCATCATCATCAGTTCCATTGTCACATATTTCAGTACAGCCTACCAATACATGATAGATAGGTGATTGAATATTGCAATATTTATTTTCAACAATAAAATATATTTGATTCAATCCAATACCATTATTTCTCCAAGCAAAATTCTTTCCATTCGCTTGTTCTACATTGTTAATAAACCAGCGCACTTGTACAGAATCTGTTGCGCTATTTACTGTCAAATTCCAAACAGTATTTTCAGCTAAACAAATTGTATCTCTAAGATTGTGAGTAAATGAAATAGGACAATACACATCGATACACACCGTATCTCTAAAAACACATCGACTATCACTTCCTTCAACTTCTACATAAATATTGTGCTTGCCTGTTGTAGTAAATGTATGTTGAAAATTTCTTTGTGTAGAAATCAAATTTTGCCCATCCCACCAAGTAGTTTTTGTGACTACACCACTAGCTTGTAAACTCAGATTTACAGGAGTAGGGATCGCATTCCTTAGGCTGTCAACTAAAATATTTATTGTCATGGGGCTTGGGCATGGGTCATCACAACTGTTACAGTTTAACAATGAATTTCGAAGCGTATTTAATGCCAAGTTCATTCGTTGCTTTTGGCCTTGTGTGAATTGTATTTTACAAAAAGCAGCACCATAATCCATAAAATTCGTGATCATGTCAAACTGATCAGATGAGAATCCTGATCGTGTATCTGTTGTACAGGAATTGATTTTATCATTGCAAATCGCAGAAGCGGTAGAAGCATCTGGTGGAGTGTCACAGACTTTGTCACCATCAATCATGCAGTCATCATTTTTACAGCCCCCTTCGAAGGTATGATATAAGCCTAAATAATGACCCATCTCATGAATCAATGTGCTTGTGTTTTCACTTGTATTACCAGTCAAACCAGCTTCTACTACAATACCATCTTTGATACTGCCATGCACAGATGGTCCTAGTGCATATCCTTGCACCCCTGAACCAAGTATTGTTGAAGTGATCTCATTAACTACATAAATATTGATATAACAGTACGGATCCCAATGGATCAAATTCTTAAGTGCAGTATCTTGAGTTTCTGCGACCAAATCAGTTAATGTGGATTGAACTCTTGTGATTCCTGTGGTAGGATTTCCATTTGCATCTTGCTTTGCAAGACAAAATCTAATCTCAGTATCGATCCCTTGTGAGATGCTATAATTTCCGCTGTTACTGAAACCATCATTGAGAAATTGTATTGCTTGAATCACCCTTGCATCTGTAAGCAATCCTTTTGGACCATCATGGATGATATGAACGACTACAGGTAATACCTGTACGGCTCTAGGGCTTAATATTTTTGTTCCTGATTGTTGCCAATTTTTCTCAAATTTTGTTTGTTGTATTCGACTCAGGGGATTTTGATTTAACTCGTTCATGACATTGTAAATACAAGGATGTTGAGCATAGAAATTAAACGCAAATAAAACAAAAAATACGAGTGGCAAAATCCTTGGCATATTCATTACATTTCTAGGGTGAAAATAGGAAAAATATTCTAATTTATTAGAATATTTTAAAAAATAACTAATACACTTTTTACACTTCTTCTGATGGAAAGTTTTAAAACGAACTACAATCTCTAGAACATGTTTAATAAATGAATATCTTAGCAAGACAATCTAAACAATGGTTCCTATATAGAGGATAATGCAATAGTTCAAAACATTCTAAAGCTTTTTTAGAAAGATTGGATATCATAAAATTTATTATGCTCTTTAATTGGAAACAGAGTTGGGAAAAAGCCAAAAGTCAATATGAGAATGGAAAGATTACTCAAGTTGGAATTAAGAAATTTTAAGCAAGCAAGAACTCAATGTGAAATACAATAATATTTAACACAATATTAATTCTTACACCTCGTTATCAAATTAGATTCGAAAAAAACGCTTAACTTTAAATAAACTAAAATGAAGCACATTAACCTATTCTGTAAATGGATCTTATTACCATTCAATTCTTTATTTTTATTCCTTTTATTCTTTTTGTTTTCTAATGATCAACTTTTTGCTCAAGCGAAATTTCTCGATAAGAACTTTGCTAATATTGGATACCGAATTGACAAAGGAGGTGATGGAAATTTTCATGCAAATGATGTGTTTTTTATGCGTGATGGGAAAATAATTACATTCATATATGATGCTCAACAAATGAAATTTACAATCTTTAAATTTCATGACTCGGGAATTCATGATTCAAATTTTTACAATAATGGAAGCTATGAGCTACCATATCCTAATTGTGCGAAGATTATGAAAGATAGCTTTGACAATTTTTATTTATACAGCGCATCGCAAGTTCAAGAAATAGTCTATAAGTTAGACTCAAATTTTAATTTAATCAACGCTTTTGGTGATAATGGAAAAATAATAATTGACAAACCATTATTGGGAAATTCTTACGTTCAAGTGACAACAAATTCAATATTTGTTTATAGTGAAAATAAATATAGTAAGTATGATCTAAATGGCGATATTGATTTAAATTTTGGTAATGACATTAAAAATATTAAAATAAACTTTAGCATAAATAATTCTCAAATCATTTTTGATTCTCAAGATAGAATTTATTGCTTAAATCATGGCAATTCGGTAGTTTGGATTTCTAGATTTTTGTCCAATGGAATCCTAGATACAAGCTTTGGAATGCAATCAAAATTAATTATTGATTCAAGTTCGCAATTTTTTATAGTTGATTTTGATTTAATGGACGATAATTCAATGTTGATTATTAAAAAGCAAGCAGGTCAATTCCACGCCATAAAGTACTTTCAAAATGGCAGAATAGATACAAATTTTGCAGATAGTGGAGTTCTTTTTATTGATGCACTATCGCATGAAGAAATTAGTTGTTTTAAGCTTGACTCAGCTTTTTTGCTACTTAAAAATGAATTCAATCGAAATTATATAATTTTTAAGTACAATCACTTAGGAATTTTAGAAGATTCATTTTCGCTTAAATCAGATGTTTTGCGAGTAAATTTAAAAGTCACAAATGATGATATATATTTATTTTCGGATATTAATAATGATAGAGGGAATTATTTTCAATTGGAAAAAGAAAAGAAAATGGGAATGCTGATCTTAGTTTTGGAAATTTAGGTTTAACAGAATGGAAGCATGGAAATGGAAGCTCTGTTGGGCGTAAACTTTTTATTCTTCCCGATAATGAAATAATCCAAATTAGTGAAAATTCTGGACATTATATCAGCACCAGGAAAATAGACAAAAATGGATTCAATATATCAACTTATGGAAATAAAGGGGAACTTGAGTTAAGGAGAATTAACTTCGGTTATTATACGGATTTTCTATTACAAGATAATGGAGATGTAACAGCTACAGGGTACGGGAACTACATTTCTAGCACTGATAAATTAGTAAGGTACTTTAAGCGATTAGCCAATTTTACAAATGTAGGTCTGCTTGACTCAAACTATCAGAATCAATTATATTATAATACTAATATCAATCTGTATGATACGATTCATGATGGCAAAATACTTAAAATTCTGCCAATGGAAAATAAGCAGATTGCAACCGTTGTAGAGCAGAGTTTGGATCTTAGAAAATCTAATGTATTACTATTGGATTCGATTGGTAGAACGGTTAAAAAGTTTGAAGAATTTGAAATAAATAACAAAAAAGCTATTTCATGGTCTTTATAAAGATAGTAAAGGAAGGTTATATGCCACAGGACTAATACCAATAAGTCAAGCAAATAAAAATTATATCTATCAGCCATTTATTGTATCATATCAATCTAATGGTGATTTAAATAAGAACTTTGGCGATCGAGGCTTTGTAATTTTAAATGATGTTTCATCTCAAGAGGCAATATTTGACATTAGTTTTGATTCTTATGATAATTTACTTGTAGCTAAGACTAAATCAAGTGAGGCCTTTATTGTAAAAATAAATAAGGAAGGAACTATTTCAAAGTCATTTGGAGATTTTGGATACTACTATCCTACAGATACAAGCATAAATTTCCAAATTCAGAAAGTAATAATTGATGATAAAGATAGAGTTTATTTTTTGAGTCTAATGGATCAGAAAATTATAATACAAAGACTTGAGTCTAATGGATCACTTGACCAACAATATGGTATAAACGCTAAGATTGAAGTCCAACTTAACGAGGGAATAAATTCTATTCATGATATAAAATGGGATAATTTACAACATTTGTTGATCACAGGATCTACTTCAAATTATAATAGTTATATATTAAGATTAGCGAACGATATCGAAACGGCAGTTTTCAATGCTGATGAAATTAAAAATCCTATTTTGATTTATCCTAATCCAACTCATAAGCAATTTAAAGTTAATTTTTATTCAGAATGTAATACAGATTATGTTATTAATTTATTAAATGAAAGCGGACAAAAAATAAAGACTTTGTATCAAGCTAATTTTCCTGTTGGTGAACAGACCATTGATTTACAAGTTAGCGATGAATTGGTTTCAGGAAACTATTTTATTGAACTGATGTCATTAAACAAAAAAGAGTATTAAAATTAATCGTATGTGAATAGCCTGAATCCAGTTTTATTTGTATGAAATAACAAAATTATTTCTAAAAAGTCAAATAGGCGATATCATTAATTCATATTGGTCAACATAAGATAAGGAAACTAGCTTTTATAATTTTTTTAAAGAAGAGAATTTATTTTAAATAATTGTCTTATGTTTGTAGAAAAAAAATATAAAATCAGGCTTATGAAATCCCTTTTCTATTTGTCTTTATTCGTATTCAGTAGCACTGTTTTCTCTCAGCAATTGGTTTTATTTGCAGATAGCTTAGAGCAAAATGCTGAAGTTTATAAAATAAAAAATATTGCCAATTTGTATTCTAAGAAGTCAGAGATGGCTTTTGGGAAAATGTTGTTGAAGAATTACTCAATGCAAACACAGGAAATTAATTTAAAAGACAAATCGAATTCAAAGAAATTTATAAATTCATTTCTTCTTCCGGAGTTCTTCAATGTAGAGAAACACAAGGAGCATTATATTATTGAAGAATATTTTACTTACGACATTTTCGCAGAAGAAAAATTTGTTGCAAAAGTGAATGGAAACAGATATATAGAAAAAAAAGCGACTGTATATAATTCTGAGAAATTTGGCACAATGAGCAGTTCTAAAAAGGATACTTCTTTCATTACTACAGATATTATTATTGGAGATGAACAAAAACTTTGTCGATTCGATTGGGCAATTCAAAACGATATTACTACTAATATTGTAGGCACAGCTGAATTTGCAAATGACACCTTGCATATTCGCACTACTCGCAATGCTAAAAAATATAGTGCACGAGGGGTAGAAATAGTAAAGGATAATAAGGTAATAGCTGGTATCCAATTGAGAGGTCCAGGTTATATTGCCATATCAAAAGGATTGGACAAAGAACTTGAACAGCTAGTATATTCGTTGCTCTCTATAGTCGAAATTGCATCATATAATTCAAATCCATCTTTCTCTTTACTACATTGACAAATAGAAATCAGCCGAGCTATAGAGAAAAACTAGGCTTATTTACTTTCCCAAACTACTTTCTTTGGCCAATTAAATAATGCCGAATCACAATGATCGCCAGTTGGTTCACATTCGCAGTCAGTAAAGCAAATGAAATTGCAAGATGCATCATACACATTTTCTATTTCATCTGCAAGGCTTTCATTTTTCAGCCAATAATATTTTGTACCATCCTGATCTATTTCAACTAATTTTAACTTCTGATTTTTTAGCTGATACTGATTGATTTTAGCAATCATACAGCTGGGAAAGGGGATGTCCATGGTATCGTCTGAATTACAGGAAAATAGCAAACTAAACAAACATAATCCAATAAAATTTGAAATAGTCTTCATGATGTATTTTTTAATTTAGAAGGGTAAATATAATAAGAAATGGATTTCAGGGATAATTTAGTACGTTGTTTTACAAATTTAACTTTTCACAGACTTTGATTTTATTTGACTTATAGCACTACCATCATTATTTCCAAAAAATCAAGCAGCGTTTTAATGCTTCAAGTCCTCTTTAATATTAAGCATTTTACTTTTTATAAATTCGACTAATGTTCTATGACAAATCTCAAATTATTCTACTGGATAAGTCTTTTCAATTATTATATAGCTCAGCATTTGCACAAAATAGCCTTGTAGGCGATGGTTTTGGGGGCAGGTTGTGGTATGTGCCTTCAAATTATTGTGTTGTGGGTTCATATTCTGCCTACAGTGTATGTTACACCGATACTTGTGGAAATAGTCTTAGTAACCAATTATATGCTTGGGGTTCAAATTCAACTTTGCAATTGGGTATTGATTCAACTGGGAATTTATTGGGCTCGAATATGCCAACAAAAGTCATTGGTATAAATAATGTAAAATTTTATACTTGTGGATATTATATGGCAGCCATCAAACAAGATAATAGTGGTTGGATGTGGGGAACCTCTGGATTTGATACTATAAAAATAGCTAAACCATTGAAAGTAGTTGATGATGTCAAGCATGCAGATGCTGGTATATATGGAGTTCATTTGTACACAATAATGGAGAAGTCTCCAGTATATCTTCAAATCAATATGGAGAGTGTGGCAATGGCAAACGGAATCGACTTTCTTCTCCAATAAATTTAACTCCTATAAAAATGCTCAATATCAAAAATGCCGTGAGAATAGCGAGTACATTTACAGCAAATATAATCCTACTAAAAGACGGGAGCTTAATGTCTGTAGGTGTAAATGAAAGTGGAATCTTAGGAATAGGTCGAAGTGAAGATAACTTAGTCCACACAATCCCTGTGCCAGTTCAGAATATTTCAAAAGTTGTTGACATCAAGTCAAATACATACTCAATCATCGCATTAGATAGCTTGGGTGACGTTTATACTTGGGGCAATACAAATGATTTAAGATTTTCACAATTGCAGAACAGAAAATTAAATAGACCTACCAAAATACCTCAGTTAAAAGACATTGTAGCAATTTCTGGAACGAATGATGGTTATCACTTTTTAGCCCTAGATTCAGAACAGAATGTATATGCTTGGGGCAATAACTTATCTGGTCAACTTGGAAATAGTAATACAAATTGGCATCTTAGTCCAATAAAAGTTGCCTCCGGAGTTATTGATATTATGGCAGGTGAATTGTTCAGTTATATAGTGAAAGCAGATGGCTCTTTGTGGTGCACTGGAAGTTCTCAACAATCTACAAATCGTTTTAGCTCCCATTTGGCTCAACTTAAAAGATACAATTAGAACTAGTTTCACAAAACTTAGTCCAGAAAAATTCTTGGGATGTCCAGCTGTGTTTCCAATGCTATCAAAAGTACAAGTAGAAGATAGTTTTTGTCGATCAAATATTATTGTCAACATGCTAGGTGGAAGACCGCCTTATCTATTTAACATAGGAAATGGAAATCAATCAAGTAATGTTTTTAGCAATATATCAAATGGTAAATATATTATCACCATTACGGATGCAAAAGGATGCATGATTACTGAAAATGTTGATGTAAATAATAAACTAAATGTCAGCCCAACATTTGACACAATTCCGCCTATTTGTGAAGCAATTTCTGTAAGTCCGCTTCCTCCAAAATCTAAGAATGGAATCACTGGAACATGGTCACCATCCTATGACAACAGCCAAAGCAAGAAATATGTATTTATTCCTGACTCAGCATTGTGTTTTGATAGTGTCCAATTAAAAGTTGACATTATTCCCTTAGTTACTCCGGAGTTTGATAGTATTCCTGAATTATGTGAAAATCATGCAATCAATCCATTACCAGCAAATTCTAAAAATGGTATTACAGGCAAGTGGAATGAAGTATTTGATCCGACAGTTTCAAAACATATACATTTATTCCTGATTCTGGTCAGTGTGCAAAAATCAAACCATTGCTATCAAAATCAATCCAAATCAATCTCCAAAGTTTGATCCGATAGCTCCAGTGTGTGAAGGAGATATTATATCACTATCCAACTTATCCTTGAATGGAATAAAAGGAACTTGGTTTCCACCTTTCAAAAGTGATTCGACAAGAGAATATTTTTTTATTCCTGACTCTAATCAGTGTGCAAAAACTACCAGTTTAAAAATTCAGATTGTTCCAAGAGCATTACCAACATTTGATACAATTATTTCTATATGTGAAGGAGAAAAAATTTCTCTCCCTAATGTATCATTAAATGGAATAAAAGGATCGTGGACTCCTCAATTCAAAAGTGATTCGACAAGAGAATATTTTTTTATTCCTGACTCTAGTCAGTGCGCAAAAACTACTAGTTTAAAAATTCAAGTGATACCAAAAGTTATCCCAACATTCGACCCAATCATTTCTATATGTGAAGGAGAAAAAATTTCTCTCCCCAATGTATCATTAAATGGAATAAAAGGATCTTGGGCTCCTCAAGTATTAAATGATTCTACTGTAGAATATATTTTTACAGAAGAACAAGGACAATGTGCATCATCAGCTGTTATGAAAATAAAAATCAATAAAAAAATTAAACCTGAGTTCCTGCCAATTCCCGATATTTGCGAGGGAGATATACTTTTGCCATTATCAAATATTTCCTCCAATGGAATAAGAGGCAGTTGGTTTCGGCACTTGACAATATGAAGACACAAAGTTATTTTTTTACTCCTGATAACAATCAATGCGCCAATCAAAGCAGTATAATTATTAGAGTAAATGCTAAAACTGATCCTATATTTAACCCCATAAATCCTATTTGTTTTGGCAGTCAAAAAAATCCATTACAAAATACTTCATTAAATGGAATTTCGGGTGAATGGATTCCCACTTTTGATAATCAAAAAACCACGGATTACACATTTATTCCAGATTCACAGTATTGTGCCAAAAATTATAGTCTTAGTATTGCAATACTTCCAAAACAGGGTGTTGAATTTAAACACATAGAGCCAATTTGCAAAGGAGATTATTTAGAAGATCTTCCGACTACATCAATACATGGAGTCAAAGGATATTGGACATTACAGTTGAATAATCAGAAGAGTACCATGTATACATTTCATGTTATAGGTGATCAATGTGTCACTGACTCAACAAAAAAATTTGCTCATTATAGTAAATGATTTTGCCCATAGCAGATGCAGGAAAAGATACAGAGTATATATGAAGGCCAGTCTATAAATCTTTATGGAAAGGAGGTCTAACTTATCATTGGTATCCAGATACAGATTTAAGTTGTGATCACTGCGAAAGACCTACTTGTAGCGCATTGCAAACGATTCAATATCAACTAGAGGTAACTGACGAAAATGGATGTACTGACATCGATAGTGTTTGGATATTTGTAAATCAGAATATTGATGTTTTGTTCCAAATGTCTTTAGCCCTAACAATGATCAATTTAATGATATTTTTACGATCTATTCAGAAGACAAATCCTATTTCATCAGAACTATGAGTATTTATGATCGTTGGGGAGAACAGCTATTTTATGGAACTGACTTAAAGGCTGGTCAAGGATGGGAATGGCACATTCAGAGAATCAAGCTCTACCTGGAGTATATGTATATGTCATTAATGCTGAAAATGAAAGGGGGATAAGAAGGCAATTAATAGGAGATTGTACCTTATTGCGATAAATTTTAATAAACGAATTAGTATACATTGACAAAGAATAATTCATAAGTGAATGGACTGTGTTGATCTAAGCTTTAAAATTTTTCAATCATATCATTTCTAACTTTAATAAAAATTTCTATTTTTACAAAAAGAAATAATGAAGAATATAATTCAAACAATACTACTCATATCGGTTTGTAATTTCTGCAATGCCCAAAATGAGATATATCAACTTGTTACCCAAAGTCGCAAAAGTCTAAAAAGAGAAAACTATGAGCTAAAAAAAAATGAATTACATTATTCACTCTCCAAAGAAGGTGAATTCCTAAGAGATACAAACATTGTTCTTGGTGGTGAAAAAATTGCATGTAGCTATTCCTATTCTATCATTTATAAACATAAGCCCAACGAGAATATTCAGTACAAATTAAATTCAGATCAAGTATTAGAATTTTATTCAAGAGATAGTTTTAATTCTATGGATCAAGTCGTATTAAATGAAACAAAATATCCTTTGATGGGCGATAGCCAAAGTGATAAGTTCACAAGGATCTTCTATAATGCAGCTAATCAAATAACACAACTTGAAAATTCTAAATGTGGTAACTGTTCTAATGATTTAGATTGTGAAATGAAGTATTATGAAAACGGCTATATCGAGTCAATTGATCTAAAAACAAGCATTATCTCCACATTAATACAATCCACAAAAGAAGAGAATCAGATCAAATATGTTGCTACGATTATACTAGGAGAGGAGTTTAAAGAAATGCAGAATATGCTCGGTAAAGCTGATGAAAACGATGCTGGAGTTAAAATTAAAACTAAACAAGTACTTCATATAGGAATCCAAAACAATCCAGATACTATAATTAGTTATTTATTTGAAAATGAAAATAGTAGTTTTTATAAAACGTATTTTGCTTTACTCACCAAAGTTGGAGATGTCTTAGAAGAGATTTCCTTTAACCAGAATGGGGATATACTTAAACATATTACAATAAAGTACAATGAAAGTAATCAAATCATTGAAAGAAAAAATGTACTTAGTGATCAAAGATTTACAAATACCTTTGATGGTTCAAAACCTATAATAGAATTTAATGAAGATGGCAGCTATAAAAAATTCATTTATGAAAATAATATCTGCAAAGGATATTATAGCTATTCGGCGGCAACAAATGAAATCCAAGAGATTGTGATTTATGAGAATTAAACGAATAACAAAAAATCTTTTTTGAAAAGTAATGATAAACAGCTTTATTCAATTAGCTTGGTATAGCTTTGAATCAATTAGACGGATGAAGTTTGCTAAAATTGGGATAATCTATCTTAATTTTGTTTTATTTAAAATTAAGCAATAGAGAAACTATATCAGAACTTAAATCAGTACTTCGATCGTAATGTAGATATCTCATCTCTATTTGATCCCAATGCTTCACTCCCCAAACGCCATCTAGTGGCTTCCACTTAATCCCTAATCCAAATCCTTGACTAGTGAATGATGAAAGGTCATAATCACTTGAATAAAATTCTTCTTTAATGGACTGCTCTTTATATTCTGCAAAATCATCTATAGCACTTTGTTGATAATATCGATAATTTGGCGTCAATGTCAAAAATGGACTTAGTTTAATTGCAAGTTCCAATTCCATTGTATTGGCTTTTAGTCCCCAATCATCTTTATAAAATCGATAAAAAGTCCTTGCAACCAAGTGGTCACCAAAGAAATAATTAGCTCGAAATCCTAAAGGTAATTTCATTCTCGTAGAGGGTAAGTTTTCTATGAATACTTTAGTCGTATCCTTAAAATAAACTCTATGATAAGGGGTAGATAACTGTCCTTTTTGAAGGTTTGGTTCAAAAATTAAAGCAAGTTGAAATCGTTTATTTACAATATGCGATAATGCCAATGTTAAATCAAAAGTATTGCGAGGCTTTGAGATATTTCTTTGTCTGAATTGCCCTTGTCCAGATGACGAACTACGAAGCTCTATTGGATAAATTAGTTCCCATTGATCTAAAAACACACTGGCTTTTACATTAACATCAGTTTGTTTTTTATTAAATGACTTACCATAATTTATACTACTACCAAATGAAGTATAATCCCACTCTTTTGAAAATGAAATATTTGCGCCTAATGAATTTCCAGTCTTTTCGTTGCTCCTATTCCATGAAATAGATGGATAAAATCTTTGATCATTTCCTGAAGCGCTGCTTCTAGTTGATGGATCGATATTATTTGATGAGGCAGAAGAATAGGTATCAAATCCAAGCTCTATTCCGATCTTATGAATACGATTTTTTTTATCCTTATGGCTAAAAAACAAATCAAATGAATTGGAACTGTCATTAAGTTTCTCAGTGCCAATACCACCTGTTACCGCTGAGTGATTTCCATTTTGTGTATAATAGCTACTAACTAATGTTGCTTCTTCAAATTTTAATTTCTTTAGTTTAAAACCTGTGTTATCCTCTTCGGATTGTGAAAAGGCCGAAAGAATTTTAAACAAAACAAACAATATTATTAAATTTATTTTTTTCATTTTATGTAAAATTTTTAAAATTAAATTTTAATTATCAATTACATCCACATCCACCACCAGATTTCCCCCCAGTTGCTCCTGCAGCCCCTTCTCTGTACAACTGAAAAGCATGTTCAAATTTTTTTCCGGTTCTTAGTGACAGTTCCATATCACTATCATTGATATACATCCTTTGATACTCAGATACTGTAGCGCAAGAAGATAACATCAACATGGTAGCAGCTACTATAAAAATTCCTTTTTTCATTATTTGATATTAATATTATTTGAAAAATATATTTTGCCATAATCATCAATGATCATACATGCTATATCTTTTATTTGATTTATCATGTATAATCCAGCATTGATCCCCATGACCATCACTGGAGTTGCCATTGCATCAGCAATTTCTGCATGACTACTTATAATCGTTACACTAGAAATTCCAGTTATTGGCAATCCTGTTTTTGGATTGATCGTATGGGAGTATTTTTTACCATCAATATTTATAAATTTTTCGTAGTTTCCGCTTGTAGCAATTGCTCTTTCTGAGATGTTCATTTGAGCAATGGATCTTAGCTTTTGATTTGGATCTGCAATCCCTACTGTCCATTCACTTCCATCGATTTGCCTTCCCCATGTACAAAGGTCTCCTGCTGCATTGACGATTCCATTTTTAATTCCTAATTCCAATAACTTTTTTTTAGCCATCTCTGCTGCATAACCTTTTCCTATTCCTCCAAAACCTATCCTCATTCCTTTTTCTTTAAGGAATACCGTAGAGTTTTTCTCATTGAGTAAAATATTTTTATAATTGATCAGCCTTACACTTTTTCTTGCGGTTTCTGCAGATGGCAAAGACGTCATACTAACATCAAAATTCCACAAAGACTTGTCGATTGAGCCATAGCTCAAATCAAAGGCGCCTTGAGTAATTTCAGAAATTCTATTAGCTCTTTTTATTAAATCAATGAGTTCCTGTTCGACCTGAACAGGTTTAATTCCAGCATTCTGATTGATCTGATTCGTTTGACTACTTTCACTAAATGTAGTTAATAATTTTTCAATGCGTTGAATTTCCATAATGGCAATTTGTATAGGCTCATCAGCCGATTCTTGGCTATCAGCAATAATACAAATTTCAAATTGATTTCCCATCAATTTTTTTTGCTTACGAAAGACTTCCATTTCTGAAAATAAACTATTTGATTTGGCTTAATTCTTTTACAAAATCTCTTTGACTCATTTTTACCAAACCTTCCCAAGATTTTAGAATTTCTCCCTTTTCATTTAATAATAGGGTCATAGGAAAAATAGCACTTTTATTGAATTGACTCGCCAAGAATTCATTTTGTTTTTGAACTTCTGCTGATAATTTGTTTTTCTTTTTTCTAGGAAAATCAGCATTCACTAAAATTAAGTGTTTTTCAGCATAGCTTAAAAATTCTGAAGAATTAAAGTAATCTCTCTTCATTTTCATACATGGAATACACCAATCAGATCCTGAAAAACTTAGTAAAATATATTTATGCTCACTAATGGCTTGAATTTTAGCTTTATTAAAATCAGTAAGCCATGTTTGAGAAGGGTTATTAACTAAAAAATGTGTAAAAAACAAAATCAAATTTAACATATGACAAAAACAAGAAATTCTTTATTTTGATTGTTCATCATTTTAATTCTTTTACAAATATTATACTGAAATGGACAATTCGTCTTCAAATTTTAAATAAGCACTATTTTAAAATAATTTAAAAATTTATAAAAGCAAGAGAATCAAAGTCATTGATATAAATCGCCAAAATCTTATTAAAATAAAACTTTTCTTGTATTTAGTCTTCGGAATATTTTTAACGCTGAAATCATTAAATTACTTTAAAAAGAAAACTCAGACAATAAATAATGATTTCTGAACTAAGATATTGAAGCTTTATTTAATTTATGGAATATTTCAAAATAGGGATGAGGAAAACTCACCAGTCCCGATGTAAAAAATTTTATCTCATTTTAAAGCACTTTTGTAAAAAGATAAAAAAATAAATCACAATTTCGAAGTTCAAAGTAAACGCACTAATATTCTAATAAGCATCTTATTATAATATTAAAAATTTTATAATATTATAAAGTATTTATATTAGTAAAAAAAAAATAAGAAAAACTATTTGGAAATACAGCACCAATATGAATAGCTTTGGGGCATGAAGAAGGAGAAAGGATCTCCAAAAGATATCTTCATTTAATAACAAATTCACAACTCAACTCAAGCCTTATTTATTCCCGATATACTACGAAGTAGGAAGGAATAAGGCTATTTAACCAAACTCGAAACGGTATAATTTTTAAACTTAATTATTGAATTATATATACCGTATTATGAACAGACCAAGCTTTACATTGAGTCAGGCACCATTAAGAAAAATAATCTTGATGGTATTTCTTACAATTCAATTATCGTGCCAACTTTTTGCTGGTATCTTAATTGATCTCAGTCCAGGCACAGGAGCGCCTCCATCTACCTTAGGTCCATGGACGATGATCCCTTTTGTAGCTGATTCGCGAGCTATTCCAGCCGATGTGACATCTGTACCTTACAGTACTACTTGCCCTGGTGAAATTAGTTTCACAGCAACTGGAGCTCCTTTTCCTGTCCATCACCAACGAATTGGTCAATTCTGGAGAACATGGAGCCATGGATATCTTGGCGATGTATATTCTACATCCTTAGCAGTAATTACGATTAATTTGCCTGCAGGAACCAATGCTTTTTATTTTTACACTGAAGGTAATATTTTTAATACTTTTAATGTAATTGCAACAGCTAATGATGGGACCAATTCTGGACTTTTTCCTGTCAATTCTAATTCTGGTGCCCATTATGTTGGATTCTATACAACTGGATCAGCCTGTACCTTAACTTCTATTACAATAACTTATCCTGTTGAAGCTGGTGGATTTGCAGTAGGAGAATTTGGGATTAATCTCAATGTTCCTCATATGGGAGCAATGGTTTGTGATGATGATATTCAAGTGAGTTTGGATGAATCTTGTCTCGCTACTATCGAGCCTAGTATGGTTCTAGAAGGTGAAGAATTTCCTTGCGGAGTACCAAATTATCAGATCATTGTTTCAGATTGGAATACTGGCGCTGTTATAGACGATCATCCTGCTCCATGGCCACAATTGGGAATCAATAGAATAGGTGGAACTTATAAAGTTTTGATCATAGATCCATTATCAGGGAATAGATGTTGGAGCAAAGTTCGAGTTGAAGATAAACAAGCTCCTTTACTTATATGTCCTGAACCAGCATCTCCTTATTGTTTTCAAAGTATATCACCGGATGTTTTAGGGACGCCATTGGTTATTGAAAATTGCGGTACTGCAACTTTAAGCTATTATGATGTCATTGAAAAAGGTTCATGTGTCCTTGGATATGAAAAAAGAATATTAAGACATTGGGTTGCTATTGACAATTCAAACAATAAAGGAGAATGTATTCAAATTATCACAGTTAGACTTTCTGATTTAATTGCAGTATCTATTCCGCCGCATTATGATGGCTTGGTTGGAAATAAACCGATGTTGTTGTGTAATGATAAGTTTGATGCAAACAAAGACATTAGTGCACATCTTGTAGCGAGTCCAATCTGTGTAGATGGATATCTATTGGATTCTGCATATTATCTTTTATCAGGGAATAGAAGACCAAAAGTATTGGGATGGAATTCTATTAGCTCTGGAAAATACTCAGGCAATCCTAGTCCAGATCCGATATTTTATCCTGAACATTTAAATTGTTGGGATAATAATACCTATATTATGTGGGAAGGAACTGGCAGACCAGGTAATGATGCCTGTACCAATATTGCATCAACTTTTTCAGATATCAAAATTAATCTAGCAAAAGATAATTGTGATGCAGGTGATGTCGGTTGCTATAAATTATTGAGAACATGGACCATGGTAGATTGGTGTACAAGCAATGTTCGCGAATACAGTCAAATAATAAAAGTGATGGATACATTAGGACCACAAATCCTATATCCAGATTCAATAGTAGTCGGCACAGATATATGGCAATGTAATGGAAAATGGGCTGTTCCAGCGCCTTGGATCAAAGATGATTGCTCTAGAACGATTAGTTATTCAATTAGACTTTCCTATGGTACTTTATTAGGAAATCAAATCGATGGATATATCGCTACTTACTTACCTCTTGGATGGCAAGAAGTGTGGATTGTTGCAGAGGACTGTTGTGGAAATGTTTCTGAGAAAAAAATTATAATAGATGTACAAGATGATGTAGCACCAAATGCAGTTTGTGAAAAGCGCACTGTTGTAAGCATCACTGGAAACTTGAGCCCTGGAGAAAATACAGCGAAAATTTTTGCTGAATCATTCAATGATGGATCACATGACAATTGTGCTAGTCACTTATATTTTAAAGTGATCAGAATGGATGAATTAAATGGAACATTGAGTGGTAGTAATACTGCAAGTTCTTCAATATGCAATGGTGCAAATGGTGATGATGATGCTACAAGAAGTGGTGATCAAGTTTACTTTGATGACTTTGTAAAATTCTGTTGTGCAGATGTAGGCACTACGACAAGAGTGGTATTCAGAGTATTTGATACAAATCCTGGATCTGGTCCGATTCCTCCTGCGATGATGTTGCCCGGTGGATTTTTATGGGGAAAGTTTAGTGACTGCATGGTAGAAGTGGAAGTTCAAGACAAATCAATACCTACAATAGTAGCGCCACCAGATGTAGTCGTGAGCTGTATGTTTTGGTTTGATATTAATAATCTATCCAATCCAAAAGATTCTACCTTTGGTAAAATAGTAAATGATATTGCTTGGAGATCTAATGTAAGAACCAATGATATTGTATGTGAAAATTACTGTGTAGCACATCCAATATCTGGATATCCTGGTTATGTGAGTGGACTTCCACCTACACAACAGCCAGCATCAAATAAAGCTTGTAATTTTTATAATAATTTGTATAATGTATCGCATCCTGATAATAAATATGATTTATTATGGGGAACCGATGGATATATTTTATCTCCATGCGGCTTAGATCCATTGGTGAATGTTGAAGACATGAGGGCTTGTGGTGTAGGTAAAATATTGCGTCACTTTATTGCAAGAGGTGCTGGTGGTGCATTTGTTAGAGCCACTCAAACGATTTGGGTTGTAGATTGTGATCCATTTTATATTTCAGCTGTAAAATGCGATCCTGACGATGATATCATCTGGCCAAATTGTGATCAAGCTAGTACTTTAACTGGTTGTGGTGCCAATACAAGTCCAGACAATCCTGCTTTGGGCCGACCAAAAGTTGTGCCAGGAGCTGATGATCACTGCGCTTTATTAGCAATCAATTATGAAGATGAAATATTCAATATTGAAGCAGATGCATGTTACAAAATTTTAAGAAAATGGACTGTAATTGATTGGTGTAATTATGATCCAATCAGATCTCCAAACACAGGAAGATGGAGCTATACTCAAATCATCAAAGTAAGAGATGAAGTTAGTCCTACTGTAACATGTATTACTGGTCCATGCTCACCTGCTGTAAGAAATCCAGTTACAGCTCGATGTATGAGTCATGTTGAAATCACAGCTTTAGGTGCAGACTCATGTACACCAGAAAACTGGTTATTCTATGAATATAAATTAGACTTATTCAATGATGGCGTGTTTGAATATAGAGTAGGAGCAAACACAAAACTAGCCCATGCTAGAGGTGAATTACCAGCATTTAGAAACAATCCATTTGCAGATGATGAAACAAAAGGATTTGATGCAACAGGTACTTATCCTATAGGTAAACATAGATTCCAATTCTATGTAGAAGATGGTTGTGGAAACATTACAAAATGTGATACAGTAATTACTGTAAAAGATTGTAAAGCTCCAACACCATATTGTCTTACTGGGCTTATCACAGTACCGATGCCTGCTTCTGGTTGTGTAGACATTTGGGCTAAAGACTTGAATTTAGGTAGTTATGACAACTGTACCGATGTAAATAATTTGAAATACTATTTCAATGGAGATACTTCAAAGAAAAGCATTCGTGTGTGTTGTGAAGATTTTGTAAAAAATCGTATCAAAGATCAATACTTCCTTGATGTAGAAATGTGGGTTGAAGACGAAGAAGGAAACAGAGATTTTTGTAAAACTACGATCATAATTCAGGACAATGGATTGTGTCCAGATCCAACTACATTTACAAAAAGCAATATCTCTGGTTTGATTAAAACAAGTGATAATAAGCCAATCAAAAATGTTGATGTGGATTTGTATAATCAAGGAGCGCTTTTATTGAGCAACAAAACTTCAAGCAGTGGATCTTATACTTTCCAAAACCTTAAAGTCAACGATGACTTTATTGTGAAACCAGTATCAAAAGAAGATTACCTCAATGGTATAACTACTGCAGATATAGTTAAGATACAAAAACACATACTAGGTCTTGAGAAAATTACAGAATCTTATTTATTGATTGCTGCTGATGTGAATAAAACAGGAAGTATCACAGCTGCCGATCTTGCAGATATGAGAAAATTGATATTGGGCACATCGGATAAATTTGCCAAATCTTTCTCTTGGATTTATATTCCTACTGACTTTCACTTTACTGATCCAACCTATCCATATAACTATCCTACTGAGAAAGTAGTGAAAACAGAAGAGGAGGCTATGTATTCTAATTTTGTAGGGATTAAGATGGGTGATATCAACAGATCAGCAAGTTTGGATTTTGGTACGAGTCTAGAGACAAGATCAAATGAAAAATTAAATTTAACTATAGATAAATCAGAGTTAGTAGCTGGTGATCATTACACGATGAATTTATTCTCTGATAATTTTGAATCAATCACTGGAATGCAATTCACATTAAGCTTTGATCCTGAAGTATTAGAATTCACTGGAATAAATTCTGCTGCAATCCATCTAGATGAATCCAATCTTGGACTACAACAAGTTAATAGAGGTAAAATCTCTGTGAGCTGGAATGCAGATCAAGCTTTGAGTTTTGATAGAAATAAAATATTGGCAAGTCTACAATTCAAAGTTAAGCAAAGCAGCAATGTGGAATCAGTATTCAATATTAATTCTGATATCACTGCTTCAGAAGCATATCATGATGATCTAAAAGCAATGGATATCACCTTGTCTACTAGATCAAAAGAGACTGCAACATCTGATAAGTTTGTTTTATATCAAAATAATCCAAATCCATTCAAAGAAGAAACACAAATAGATTTCTATTTGCAAAATCAAATGCCTATCACACTGTCAGTTTATGACATTGCAGGAAAAGTGATTTTCATAAAAGAAATGAACGGTGTCAAAGGGATCAACTCAATTCATATCAATAAATCTAAATTCCCATCAAGTGGTGTTTATTTTTATCAATTGGATTCAGAAAATCATACCGACACAAAACGCATGATTCTTCTCGATTAAGATTAACATAATCCTTCCCCCCGTGGATATATCAAACCTCCTTGAATAATTTCAGGGAGGTTTGTTTTTTTAGGATATAATAATTGAGAATATTGTATACAAAAACTTTTATTTATCGAAACAAAATATCAATTTATCTAATTCTTTAATAGACGATAAAATTTGTATCAATGGAGAATAATCTTGAACTCTGCATAGCTTGTTACGAACAAGAAAAATCCCAATTGCAATTAATGATAAAAGAATGTCTTGATGATGTAGAAGGTCCATATTATCTCACAGCTCATTATTATCAACAAGCCCTATTCAAAACTAGTAGAATTCTTGACAGGCTATATAAAATAAAGGATCCACTTTACCCAAATAAAGGATCTATACAAAGACAAATTTCAAAATATGAAACTAGAATAAAAGAGTTTAAAAATGAAGGAACAGCTAATGATTATATATTAAAACTAAAGGTTTCTGAAACAATCAAGAAAAATTGGCTAAGTCATTTGGAAAATGATCTATCATTAAAACTCAATGATTTAAAAACAAAGCTTGATCAACTAAACAAACAGCCAACTGAAAGCACACTTCATACAGAAAATCCTATATTGACTTATATACTTCGCGACTTGATCGAAAAAAGAATTACTACATTCAAATTAATTTTAAATCGTTCAATCAATTTTTATCTACATTTCTTTTATAAAAAGAATCAGGTAAATATAATGTTCCCTAATATCAGATTTCTGCTAAAAAATCATCATTTATGGAAAAGTCAAATCGACCATCTTCAAAAAATTGGATTCATTCAAGTGAATTCAAATAGACTCCAATATTCTTTAAGAATATCTAATATAGAAGATATAAATAAAATTAATCTACTACTTACTAAGATTATTTACGAAGTGTTTTTTGAAGATCAATTTCGAAATGAACATTTTATTGAATATTAAAATGTGGACGATCTGGCTAATAGGGCTAGAAAAAAATGGTGGTACAGTAGTATTTTTCAATATAAACCTTAATACCTCTTATTTGCATAAGTGCAATTATGATTTTTTATATTTGCAGTTAGATCCTTAAGTGCAAATATAGGTATTTATAATTGCAGTTTTAGACAGTTATTGGTAAAACTCAATCGAAAAGGCACAGTTCAAATTTGATCCAAATGAAATCAAATTTTGCTTGAAAAAGATCCTAGCTCTGGAATTGATATCCTATTTGTAAATTTATTAGCAAAATAGCAGTGATTAATCTAAAAATCGTTTCCTCTTAAACTCTAATGTTTGACTAATTTTTTTGTTTGAGTGATTTTTCCATCTGATACATTAATTAAGTAAATTCCTTTGTCGTACTGCGAAATATCAATAACAATACCCTTCCCTAATGACAAATGAATTTGATGGTCTATTATTCGACCTAGGTTATCGTATATTTTAAGAGAATATTTTTCTCCCGACTCTCTTGAAAAATTTATTGTAACATTTGAATTTGATGGGTTGGGTACTAGTTCAAAAATATTAATATCGGTAGGAATTGAATTTTTTACTTGAACTAACTTTTTGCAAGTAAAGCTTCCTACCAATTTTGACATTTCATTGCACAAGTAATTGTAGCGATCGACTTCTATCGCATTCAATTTTCCAGATAGCAAATTTTTGTTTTCTAATGGATCTACCATAAGATCATAAAACTCCTCAACACCATAGTCAAATCGAATCAATTTGTATTGTAAATCGCGAATTGATTTTCCATCTGCACTATCTGTGGTAAGCTTAAAGATCTCGCTAAATGCCCAAGGGCGAATACTGTCGCTTTGATTTTTTATTATTGGCAACAAGCTTTTGCTATCGACAGGCTTATTGGATGGTATTTGAGATTGCCAATTTGTATAGCCAAAATTTTCTACAATTGTAGCAAATAAATCTGCTGTATTCACCAAAGCATCGCTTATTCTTCCTTTGTTCACTACAGTCGGTCCTGATATAATCATTGGCACATTAACCCCATATTCGTACACTGTTCCTTTAGCCTTGTTCTGATCTGCAATCTGCGCTGTGCGCGTCGAATTTCCATTATCACCAATAAAAATTATATCAGTGCTATCCAATTTATTCATCACTTTCAAGCTGTCAAACAGTCGACCCATTTCGCGATCCATTGCTTGAATCATTGCTTTGAAGTATTCTTTCGGTTTATCTCGAATATCTGTTGCTGTACCTGTTAAATTTGTAAATTTATGAAGATCCGCTGGTGGCAAATGGAGAGGATCGTGTGGCGCATTGAATGCCAACCATATAAAAAAGGGCTTTGCTTTATTTTGTGCTTTAAGCCAAGTAATCGTATTGTTTACATTCTCTGTTGTAGCATATGTCGTCACATTACTCAATACACCATTTGTATATTTTTGCCAATTGGTAAAACTTGGCAATTGGCCAATAAATGGTCCTTCACTCCAGTCATATCCTAGTGCAAGTGGACTGGTCAGGTTTACAGCAGGCATTGGCTGTTTCAAATGCCATTTTCCTATATTTGCTTTTGCGATATCAGGATTATGTTTTTTCAAAAGTTTGGGTATCGATATTTCAGCCGTATCAATTTGATTGCTTCCACCGACTCCTCCTACGATTCCTCCTACTCCTGTTCTAAAACTATACCTTCCAGTCAATATACCAGCTCTAGTAGAGGAACATACAGGATTGCTAGATAGCTTTGTAAATAAGATACCGTTTTCTTTTAATTTTCTTAGATTGGGTACATCAACCGTGTCTCCATGATTGGGATAAAATCCAAAATAATCTGGACTCAGATCATCAGCTATGATTAAGATTGTATTGCGCTGTGCACAAATTTTAACTGTAAAAGCCAATAAAATAAAAATGAATAAATTAAATTTTTCATTGAGATTTCTACGTTTTTTATAATAAATTCTACATCCCATTGCAAATGTTTCAGGATTAGTTACTTTTTTTATTTCCTAATAATTCAGAGATTGTATTTGAAATATAAGGAGTTGCAATTTTTGGATTTTCTCCATTGTCGTCTATGGCGCCACGGTATTTTACCACCCATTCATTATTAACTTTCCACAACACATAAGCACTTGGTGTAAACTCAGCGTTAAATAATTTCGCAACAACTTGTTCTGGATCTTGTAGGTAGGGAAATTTGTATTTTTCTTGTATTGCCCTTGCTTTCATTGTTGTCCAACCTTCATCCTCAAATACCAATGAATCCATACTGTTGATAGCAAGTAAATAGATTTGATGTTTAGAATATTTTTTTTGCAATTCATTTATCCGCTTGGTATAAAGTTTTGCAAATGGACAATGGTTGCAGGTAAAAATAATGATAAAGCCTCGAGCATTTTTAAAATCTTTAGTCCCTATATATTTTCCATCTACATTCAGCAAAGCAAAATCTTTAATTGATTTTTCAGATATAATATTTTGACCAAAGAGATTATATCTCCAAGGATTAAAGCAGAATACTATAGAAAGAAATAATATCTTAAAAGACATGAATACCTAATTAATGATGAATGTTTGAGTATAATTATTTTTTAAATCTATTTTCAGTCACTTGAATTTTGTAAACACCTTTTGTAGTGAACTGAGATCAATACCATTTTGTATTTGAGGACTAGGTAACATCATTTTCCTCTACCCAAAACATCTATTATCTTAATATAATATGCAGACTGAGAAGGATCAGAAAAATGGATAAATAATTTATTACTTGTAGGATTTGGATAAACAGAAAATAAAAAAGCATCTTTATTTTTATCATCTACATCAGTAGGTGAACCCACAACTACAAATTGACCCATCATCCCTTCATCTTCGTGTAAGCTGATATGACAGTGATACATAAATGGATGCAGAGCATCTGCATAATCTTCAAATTTTGCAATAAATTTTACCACTGAAGGTGTTCCAGGATTTCCAGGTCCACCACCATTTCTACCTGGTATAAAGACCACATCTTTCCAACCTGCAAGGGCTGGATCAGGTGCAGCCCCATTAATAGAAATGATATTGAATTCTACATCATGAATGTGAAATGGATGTCCGAAAATTGATGAACTTGTGATCTCCCATATTTCTGTATTTCCTATCGGCACTTTATACTCGATATAGTTAATATCAAATAATTTATGGTTAATGATAAAAGCATTAGGTCCTAAAATACCAGAGACTCCTGCGCTATCGCTTAGCGTTAATTTTCGAGTAATATTCACATCGGCTACTTTGAGCAACTCATTAGCAGTTAGCTTAGTTGGAATAGTAGTTATGGGGTTTGTGGTCTGATTGCCAATGTTAATATGTAGAATATTAAAATCCTTATGGCCTAGAAAATTACTAAAAAGGGCCTTGTGTGAATTGTTCTCCTCCAGGTATATTATTTCCCAATAAACTGTTGAATGCTTGTAAATCTACAGAAGTCCCTTTTTGCCCAGATAGGTTTACCAGAATTTCTATTCTCTCACCTGCATGTAGTAAATATTTTGTCACTGTGACTGGAGCATTGAGCAAGCCACCATCAGAGCTGATCACAGCAAAATTTCTTCCATCACTGAACCCTAGATTAAAACTCCTTTCAATCGCAGCATTAAGTATCCTAAATCGAACGACTTGGGCAGGCAAACTATATTGAGCTCTAAGGTCATATTAGTAAGCATACTATCTCCATAAGGGACTACAGTAAACTGATTTGAAGAATTAAAGTCTCTATCAGTTAGTACTAATGGAATATCATCGACACTATATGTCCTTGGTAGGGCTAATGCACTTTCTATTTCATCTGAACGATCAATAATCCACCAATACCTTTTGTGATTTGCTCTTGTGTTTTTTCGTGTAAATGTGGATGATACCAATATGTTGCTGCATTGTTTTTAATTTTCCAGTATGGTTGCCACACAGTATTAGGCGGGATGATTTGATGAGGACCACCATCCATTACTGCAGGTAGATGCATACCATGCCAGTGAATAGTTGTGCTTTCATTCAATTTATTGACCACATTCATGTGGATTTCATCTCCTTTATTTACAAAAAGTGTAGGACCCCAGAATTTACCATTGATACCACTAGTAATAGTTTGTTGACCTTTAGATACTAATTGTGCAAATGTATCTTTTATAGTTAAATTAAACTGTGTACCTGATAGTGTATCCGGTATCCATAAATTGTTGTATTGTGAATAGAGATTGACCTGTATTAAAATAAATACAATATAGACTGCTTTTTTCATATCTTAGAAGTAAATTTATATGCCATAAATGAACCGCAAATATGACCTTTTATTAAATATAATTACTTAATTACCTGCTGAAGCCTCCTTTTTTATTATTTATTTCATTCTTGAATAATCGAATTCAATGATTTTGGTTGAAGTCTATTTTGAAGCAGCATCTTTTATCTCATTTGACTGGCCTTGGTCCCGCTATCCAGTCGCAGGAGCTCCCTACTATCGGGGCTAGGTTTGCAGCTGTTGCTTTCCAATTTTGATTTTTCAATTATCGCAGCAGTTTGTGAAAAAATTTGGAAAGATATTAAACTAATCATTTCATTTTTGACCTTTGTCTAAAATAATCCTATATTTGCTTATTGGTGTTTAATTAAAAATCGGGACACATGTTTGAACTACGAAATTATTCTCAACTCTTTCTAACAACCTATACGGTTTTATTCATTTTCTTATTGATATCATGCCATAAAAATCAGGATAATATTGATGGCACGATATTAACAACTGATGAAATATTAAATTATCTACCACCAGAACATGAAAAGAGAGATAGACTTGCATTATTTGACGAAATAAAAATATTGAAAATTAGTTAATATGTCAAAAGCTGACTTAAGTTTACCACTCCTTCCAAATCATTACTACCATATTTTCAATCGCGGTAATGAGAAAAGGAATATCTTTTTTGAATATAAAAATTATCAATATTTTTTGAAAAGATATGCAGACTATACTTCGGCATATCTTGATACATATAGCTATTGCTTATTAGACAATCATTTTCACTTATTGATTAAGCCAAAATCAACGAATGAAATTTTACAAGCTGCTAGTGTTGATTTTGGAATTCTGGATGCAAGTTTTTACGACCGTTATGTGTTGGCTTGGTTGAAGCAGATAGGTGTGGTGGAACGAACAGCAGATTTGACAGTTCTCAAAGAAATGTTAAATCTCATGTTGACACACCCAGACGCAACTCCCCTTTCAGCTTCATCGGACCATCCAACACACATGGATCAACTAGAATTCACATCCCAACTATGTTCATACTTAGTGAGTGAACGATTGCGAAGGTTTATGCTCAGTTATGCCAAATCCATCAATAAACAACAAGATCGAACAGGCAGTTTGTTTCAAAAACCATTTCGAAGAAAGCATGTCTTTGGTGTCAAAGATTTAAAGAAAGTATCTACCTACATTCATCACAATGTAATTCATCACGATTATGCATACACATTTGGAGCATATCCTTGGTCTTCCTATAGATCGATTGTAAGTGAGAAAGAAACTCGTCTGAATAAAAGTGAATTATTGTCGTGGTTTGGTGGAATGGATGAATTCATTCATTACAGTGAACAATACAAAAAATATAAGTGGCAACAGGAATTATTTTATATAGAAGAATCGTGAGTGCAGATTGTAGATTTTAATTGATTACCTAACTTTTTCGCGTAAAATGTACTTTACAGTCCTAGAGTCTTGAGAATTGTTTTTTGATCCTTTTTTAAAGTCACCGTTTTTGAAAATTGAATTTTATCTTTTTTTGATTCTATATCTACTTTATAGATACTTCTCATTTGGTCAAGAGCATAAGTGGCAGAGATTCCTTTTGGTTTGCTTGAATGTATATAAGCTAGTATTGAATATGCCAAATAGAAATTTTAATTAGCTTTTTATTGGATTCGATACTTTCGTATTGGGTGTAAATTGATTGAACTTTTAAGTTCGCGATATGCCTTTTCAACAATGTCTTTTTCAAAGTAAGTTCTTATGACTTCATCTTTTTTTAATGATGTAGAATGATATATTAGTGAGTATCCCATATATTTTGCTTCTTCAGGTTTGTAGCTTTCTTGTTTGTCCATAGCATGATTCCTCTTCTCTGCTTCTAATTTGGGGTTATAGATACATACAATGTTCCATTCTCATACGGAAACTCTTTAGCATATACTTCAGTATTTTTAAGAACGACTCTATGTGTCGGTTGATAAATTTCTTCTCTATAATTTGATCTATGAATTGTGTTTTTATAGTTTGAGGCCTCAATCCAGTAATGACTTTCTGGTGTACTTGAGCTAGATCTTGTATTGTTTCACTTGATCATCCCTCTGTCCAATACAATAGTGTCAAAGCTTTTAGCCTTATGTCGGAGGCATGTCCTGAAATATTTTGTATTTCAATGTTCCCTTCATATTGTTTATGCATGTAGAAAACCTTCTCTTTGTAACAGCTAATGCAATTTGAACTAGCTTATCATATTTACCATCCTTTCCTCTTCTAGCTTTCCATTCAACTTGGCTTCCCTAAAATAAGTATCAGTGACATCTAATATAAGCACTTTCTTCTCCTTTCTTAATATACTAAACTGATCATAAATAACTTCTTCAATCCTATTAAAATTCATTTCATCTAAATCATCTAATGATTCAAACAGCTGCTTATCAACAAGCTTGTCTACTCCAACAATTTCCTTGATTGCTGTATGTTCAGCATATTCAGAATCTTATACAATGACTTATGTGTAAGCAGTTGGGTATATACTAGTACAAGTATGCTTTTTAGCTTCTCTCCTAGAAGTTCAGGAATCATTAATTGCTTTGAAATATAGTGCAGTATATAATAATCCATATATTGTTTTACCGCAGTTACTTCAAGATTCGAAGTATATACTTTTTTAACTGGCTTTCCAGCAATCTCCTTTCCTAAGTATTTAATGACCTTCTGTTTTACTTTGCATCAACCCGGACTGACTCTACTTCCACAAAAGTTGAATCTTTCTTTTTCAATCTTTCTTATAAAACTCATGTAATGTATAATGTACACTACAAAGGTAATCATCTATTAAATATCAAATATTTACAGTACTTTTTTATGTAGTGTATAAATTAGTGGGAAATGTTTAGGTGATTAATAAATTGTATGAGGCAAATATCAAGTTGCAAGTGTTGATTTTGGAATTCTGGATGCAAGTTTTTACAACCGTTGTTTTTGGCTTGGTTGAAGGAGATAGGTATGCGTGGACGAAACAGAAATTTAACAGTTCTCAAAGGACTGACAAATCTTATGCTCTTCGACACACATCAAGCCAAAACATAACAACCCCCAAAAATCCCTACCTCATCCCAACACAAATTTTAGCCAAGGCATCATTCCCCGGACAAAGATCTGATTCGACCAATGTGTTTAATGGTTTTTTTGATGTTTTAAGAACGCTATGGAGGTCTTTGCTGTCTGTATCGATACAGATCAAGCCTGTCAATATTTCTTTTACAGTCTTTGCTTCATGCATTTTATTATAGGCTGAGATTTTGCTGGTCGGATCCCAATCTTGTGATAATTTATGTACTTGGATACTAGATTCATCGTGAAGTGTGATGATCTGCGTCGTACCATCTGTTTGTGAATGCGTAATCTCTGATTTATATGGCACTAGATCTATGGATCCTGTTGCCTCTATATGCTCTCTCGTGTAGTCATAAGATTTTGTAGAACCTACATTGTTATTGAATGTCACACAAGGTGAGATCACATCGATCAATGCAAATCCTGGATGACTCAATCCAGCTTTGATCAATGGGATCAATTGCGATTTGTCACCACTAAAACTTCTCGCTAGAAATGTCGCTCCCAACTCCAATCCTAATCCAATCAAATCAATTCCCTGAAATGAATTCTCTACTCCAGATTTGTTGATAGAGCCTTGATCAGCAGTGGCACTGTCTTGCCCTTTGGTCAATCCATAACATCCATTGTTCATGACTATATAAAGGATATTCAAATTTCTCCTTATCGCATAGACGAACTGTCCCATCCCTATAGAAGCTGTATCTCCATCACCACTTACACCAAGATAAAGCAAATCTTTATTTGCCATCACCGCTCCAGTCGCCACAGAAGGCATCCTACCATGTACTGAATTAAATCCATGTGAATTGCCCAAAAAATATGCTGGTGTCTTTGAAGAACATCCTATCCCAGATAGCTTTGCCAATCGATGTGGCTCGATAGCCATTTCATAACACGCCTGAATGATAGCACCACTGATACTGTCATGACCACATCCTGCACAAAGCGTGGATAAAGCTCCTTCATAGTCTTTACGATAAAAACCTATTTTGTTTTGTGGAAGATCTGGATGGCGAAAATTTGGTCTTTGATATGTCATGCCTTTTTTAGTTAATAGTTAATGGATAATGGTGAATAGTTTTTGGTTAATAGTTAAGGGATAATAGTGTTTAGATAATGGTGAATGGATAATATTTTTGATATTCATTATTTTGATTTTAGGGTATTAATTGATGAAACTAGCATTTTCAAAATAGAAGTATTTTCTTCATAAAGCAAATCAAAATCATTTTTTTCAATATAATTCGATTCAACTAATAATTCGAGCCAATATAAAGTTTCATTTGACTTTCAACCCTCTCAGTAGAAATAAAATCAGGTTTAGATTGTGCAAACTGAGCCTCTCTAATCATTGCACCAATTGACGATGCAGATTTTAGAACTTGTTTGCTCAACACAAATTCCTTTTTTTCATTAGTTAGTTTTTTATATAAATTTATTATTTGCAATGCAAATGATTTTGATTTTATTAATAAGGGACTCTCGATTTTATCATTATTCATATAATTTAAGTTTATATTTTATAACATCAATCACTTTTCTCTCTTCTCGCTAAACTCTAAACTTTTCACTCTTCACTATTATCTTTTAACTCTTATCTTTTCTCTCTTCACTCTTCACTATTAACTATTAACTCTTAACCATTATCTTTTCACTAATAAATTGTGCCGTAATCGGAAACCCATCATAGTTTAAAACAGATTTCAATTTAGATGGATTGATGTTGAGTTCAGTGATGAGAATCGTTCTACACTGAGCATCGCGGTTTTGTTCGATAACGTAGATTTCATCGTGATTATCGATAAACTCGTGAACTTCTTTTGTGAAAGGAAAAGCTTTTAATCGCATTGCATTGAAGTGCAGACCATTTTCTGCAAGGAGGTCTATGGCTTCGATGGCTGCATAGCTCGATGTACCAAAAAAGATTAAACCTTTTTTACTTCCCTTGTCAATGATAGTGATTTCAGGAGGATAGATTTCTTTTTGGATGGTGAGCCATTTTTTTGCTAGGCGATCTACATTGCGCACATAGGCTTCGCTTTCTTCTGTATATTTTGCATTCTCGTCTTTAGAACTTCCTCTTGTAAAGTAAGAACCTTTGGTAGGATGTGTTCCAGGTATCGTTCTATAAGGAATTCCATCACCATCGACATCTTGATATCGACCGAAAGACTTCATACTTTCTAGTTCAACTGCTGTAAGCACTTTACCTCTTTTATACATCCTAGAATCATCCCATTGTAATGGATCTGAAAGATGATCATTCATACCAAGGTCTAGGTCTGTCATAATCAATATTGCTGTTTGATATCGCTCCGCAAAATCAAATGCATCAGCCGTCATATCAAAGCATTCCTTTGGATTGGAAGGAAAGAGCAATACATGTTTCGTATCTCCATGAGAAGCATACGCGGCGAGCATCAAATCTGATTGTTGCGTCCTAGTAGGCATACCAGTAGACGGACCTCCACGTTGCACATCGATGAGTACAGCTGGAATTTCTGCAAAATAAGATAAGCCTAAAAATTCACTCATAAGTGAAACACCAGGACCGCTAGTTGCAGTAAAAGATCTTGCACCATTCCAATTGGCACCCAAAACCATACCCATGGCAGCCAATTCATCTTCAGCTTGGATGATAGCAAATTTATGTTCACCAGTCTCTGAATCTACACGGAATTTGTAACACCATTTCTCAAAAGCATTCATCACTGAAGTAGATGGTGTGATAGGATACCATGACCCTACTGTAGCACCTGCAAAAAGTGCGCCTAAACCACAGGCATTATTCCCTTCGATAAGGATGCGATCTCCTATTAAATCTCTTCTTTCAATCTTATAAGGAAGTAAGGAATAATTTTTCAAAGCATAATCTACACCAAGATGTAGTGCTTGAATATTGCCTGGTATTAATTTTTCTTTTTTCTTAAATTGCTCTTGAATTAAATTTTCAAAAACTGAAATTTCCATCCCCAAAAGTGCTGCCAAAGCACCAACATAGATGACATTCTTCATCAATAAATGTGTCCTTGCATCATTGTAATGTGCTATACACATCTCCATCATCGGAATGCCTATATAATGAATGTCTGGACGCTTATCTTCATCAGCCAATAGCTTTGTTGAATCATACATAAGATATCCGCCAGATCTTACTGACTGAACATCTTTTGCAAAACTTTGTGCATTGACTGCAACTAAAATATCGATACCTTCTCTGCGGCCTAAATATCCTTTCTCACTCACTCGCACTTCATACCATGTAGGTAAGCCTTGAATGTTGGAAGGGAAAATATTTTTTGGAGTGACTGGCACGCCCATTTTATATACCGCTTTTGCAAACATATTATTGGCACTGGCAGAACCTGTACCATTGACAGTAGCAAAACGAATTACTACATCATTAATTCCTTTTAAATCGATCATAAACTACATGCTTTTGGAGCGTTGTATAAAAATTTCTGCATATCCCAAGCGGCTGTCGGACATCGCTCAGCACAAAGGCCACAATGAAGACATACATTCTCATCTTTTATCATGACTCGCTTTGTAGGAAGTATCTCTGAAACATAAAGTTCTTGTGTCAAATTATTGGCTGGAGCATTGAGACGGGTACGAAGATCCGCTTCATCACCATCAGTTGTAAATGTAATACAGGAAGTAGGGCAAATGTCAACACAAGCATCACATTCTATACACTTAGATGTCGTAAAAATCGTCTGCACATCGCAGTTCAAACATCGTTGCGCTTCCTTAAATGCCAGATTGTCATCAAATCCCAATTCAACTTCCAATAGTCTATCCTTTAATGCTTTTGTTTTATCTGCATGAGGGACTTTATACCTTTTATCATCAGCAGTATTATTGTCGTAAGACCACTCGTGAATTCCCATTTTTTGACGGAACAGATTGGTCATTGGTGATGGTCTTTCCGTTGCGATGTCTTTGTTTTCGCAGAAGAGATCAATAGAAATCGCAACATGATGACCTTGAGCTACTGCAGTAATAACATTTTTTGGACCAAAGGCTGCATCTCCTCCAAAAAAGATATTTGGTACAGTTGATTGATATGTTTTATCATTGAGTACAGGCGTTTCCCATTTGTCAAATTCAATACCTAAATCTCGTTCTATCCAAGGAAAACTATTTTCTTGTCCTATAGCAAGTAAAACATCATCAGCTTCCATAAAAACGATTTCACCTGTAGAAACTAATGATCTTTTACCATTCTCATATTTGGCTTCAACTTTTTCGAATTCCATGCCAACCAATTTTCCATCTTTTGTCACAAAAGATTTTGGCGAATGCATATTATAGAAAGGAATATCTTCATGTTGTGCATCTTCTATTTCCCAAGGAGAAGCTTTCATTTCATTGAAAGGGCTTCTTACGACTACTCTCACATCTTCACCTCCTAATCGTCGTGAGGTACGACAACAGTCCATAGCTGTATTTCCTCCTCCGATGACGAGTACTTTTTTACCAATTTTTTTAGTGTGCTCGAAGGCAACACTAGCAAGCCATTCTATTCCTATATGAATATTTGCTGCGGCTTCATTCCTGCCTGGTAAGTCTGCTAAATTTTTACCTCGCGGTGCTCCTGTTCCCACAAATATCGCATCATAGCCTTTAGGAAGGATTTCTTCCTTCATGCTTTTGACATAGTGGTTGAACTGAGTATGGATCCCCATGTCCAAGATAAAATTGACCTCTTCTGACAATACCTCATCCGGAAGTCGGAAGGATGGAATCTGACTTCTCATCATACCTCCTCCTGCTGGTTGTTCATCGTAGAGATGAATCTCATATCCCAATGGCGCCAAATCCCGTGCTACTGTCAGTGAAGCTGGTCCACCACCAATTAAAGCGATCTTTTTGCCATTTTTAATGCTTGGAGGGCCAGGAATCAAAGATTTAACGTCTCCTTTATAGTCTGCTGCCACACGCTTCAATCGACAAATCGCCACGGGCTCTTCTTCGATTCTACCTCTTCTACAAGCAGGTTCACAAGGACGATCACAGGTCCTGCCCAGCACTCCAGGGAATACATTGGACACCCAATTGATCATATAAGCCTCAGTATAGCGCTCTTGCGCAATGAGCCTGATATACTCTGGAACAGGAGTATGTGCGGGGCATGCATACTGACAATCGACTACCTTGTGAAAGTATTCCGGGTCTTGGATATTTGTCGGATTCAATTTTGAATATTTTGATCGGCAAATTTAAACTAAAAGTATTGGAAAAATCAAATAATAGGGGATTTAAAAATCCTCCGTTTGTCGGAAATAGTAAAAGCATTGTTTTAAATTAGAAATATGACCTTCACCTATTCAATAATGTCTTCAATGAAAATTGTCTTTCCTTTTACGCTTTTGAAATTGCAAAAATTGATAGAACCCAATGAGCATAAAAAAAGTCGCAATAGTCAATATGATACTTTGGTAGCTTTGGATAAAATTTGAAAGAATAGTTAAAATCGTTGCTCCACCAAACCAAACAGATAATGAAGCTAACCAGCAACAGCTTGTCCCTAAAATGAAAGCTGCAATACCTCCTAGGAATGAATTTTTATATTTTTGTTTCATTGAGATAGTTTTTTTGCATAAATAGAAATACTTGCAATCGAATTGGCTATTTCAGGGATTTCAATTTCAGTGAGTTGATTTTCACTTACAATTTTTTGGGCTATAGGATCATTCAGCATTAGCTCTATTGGAAAATGAGATAGTTTTTTAATTTGTATTCCCGAAAAACCCGCTTGTTCAAGTCCAAAAATATAATCTTCTTTTCTAATGGCTCCTGCCAAACAAGCAATATGCCCTTCTATGGTATATTTTACATAATCTGGCAATTCCTTTTGTAAAATAATATCTGAAAATAAAATGCTCCCATTTTGTTTCAAAACTCTAAACGCTTCTCTAAAAACTTGCTCTTTTTGATTTGATAAATTAATCACACAGTTTGATATGATGAGATCAATGCTATCATTTTCTATGGGAAGATTTTCTATTTCTCCAATAATAAATTCCACATTCTTATAGTTTCCTTTTTTAGCATTTTTTCTAGCTTGCATCACCATTTCTGGAGTCATATCTATACCTATTACTTTTCCACTTTCACCCGTTTCTCTTGCAGCCAAAAAACAATCAAATCCTGCTCCAGAACCTAAATCTAAAATTGTCTGTCCCTTCTGGATAGATGCTATACCGATTGGATTACCACAACCAATGCCAAGATTTGAATCTTCAGGTGCATGCTTCATATCATCTTCAGAATAGCCAATACTTTGGCTAATATCTTTTATTACATTGTTTACATCACAGCATTTTAGAAAAGAAGGAACTAATTTCAATTTATTGCTGCGCTTCACAATTTTGGCATAGCCTTGTTTTACATTTTTTTGGATTTGATTTTTGTCCATTTTACATTATTTTTTTTTAATTGAATAATAATGCAAAGTTGAGACTATTCTATTCGAACAAAAAGGACAAATGTCCTCAAATTACTTTTGATAAATCTTTTGTCGGATTCTAGATAATGTTCTCCTGGTTACACCTAAATATGAAGCGATATCTTCTATATTTGCTTTTTGTAAAACATTGGGTTGTTCTTTTAATAAGCGTAAATATTTTTCTTTTGCAGTCTCATTATTTAATACTGATGCGTACTGTTCCATATTGAGAAATTCATTCTGAGTGATGATTCTTCCTATATTTTGCCAGGTTGGATAATTTTTATACAACAAATTCAATTTGTCATAATCTATGGTAAGTAGGTCAGTATCTTCTAGAGCTTGTAATATTAGGTCACTTGGGGTTTGGGAAATAAAACTTTTAAAGGATGTAGTCAAACAATTTTCTTGACAAAAACCATAAGTTGTTTCTTCGTCTTTTTGATTGATGTAATAAATTCGAATCGTACCTTTTATTATAAATCCAACTTGTCTGCAAACACTAAACTGTTTGATAAAAAAATCTCCTTTGTGCAGGTGCTTCTCAGAAAAATAGCTAATAGTCTCTTCAAATTCCTTATCAGAAATCGTCGAAATATTTTGCAAATATTCTTTGAATTTGAGCATTTATTTTTTTTTAAAACAACAATGTAGATTTTGTAATTAATACAAATTTAGTTAAAAGAATAAACTCTATTGAGAAAATATTTTTAGAAGACAAACGAGAATTGATCTGTTGCGTTTTAATACAATTGACGGATCTTCTGCCATGCCTCATTCTTTACTTCATCAATATATCTTCCTCCACGCCTCGCAAAGTGTTGCGAGGTTCCCTCACTAAATCGTGATCTCTATCACGATTTTGCTTTTCAACGCTCAGTCATCCTTCTTTACTGGACACTCTACTTAATCAAAGTCAAATCACCAGTATAGGATCCAATACGACCATCAGAAAATTCAACAACAATATGATAAACATATACGCCTGGATTCAATGGTCTATTTTTAAATACACCATCCCAAGGTCTATATGTCGATAGGTTCTGTTCTTTTTGTGAATAAATGAGTTCCCCCCATCTATCAAAGATTTGATAGGTCTTCAATTTTAAATTTTTGTCTGTACTAAATAGCTCAAACAGATCATTTAGCTGGTCGCCGTTAGGTGAAAAAACATTTGGAATATAGAGGTCTGTCTCCTCTTTGACAAATATGTTTATGATTGCATTGACTTTGCAGCCATTTTCATCTGTAAGCGTAAGATACAATGTGCTAGAATCTTTTGCAGTAAAATCAGGCTCAAGACAATCTGTACAACTAAGATTAGGATTCGCTGACCATGCGATTTCTTTTGCCGTAAAATTTGCAAGTATTTTTATTTGAATTTTTGTTCCTGTAGATACAATATAGTTTTGCTGGTAAGTAATCTGAGGATCTGAAAAATTCAAATTAATCCGGAGAATGGAATCACAGCCATTTTGAGAAGCGCCATTCAATATTTCAATTCCCGATGGGCGCTGTTCGCTATATTCTACACCATTTATGACCAATTTTTCAGACTTACATAAAGTATTCGTAATATTTCCATAGCTTTTCGATAATGTATCAATGTTGACTTGAAACAAACTATCACAACCATTTCCATTTGATTTTGAAAATGAAAATTTTCCTGCCTGTGCAAACCATCGACCAAATACGAATACAGAATCTCCTTGACAAATGCGATTTGAAGATAGACTGTTTATTGTATTTTGAATTCGAATTGATGTCGTCACGACACTATCGCATCCTTGCAGAGTAGTAAGCGTTTTTCTTATCGTTGTCGTGTCCTTTATCCATCGATTGTCAATAAAAACTGAGTCACCTGAACACAGCGCAATAGTATCTGAATAAAAATATTTTCTAAATACCTTTATGTGGATACTATCTTCTTGATCACATTGAAACTGATTTTTTGCTATGACATTAATTTTATGATCGACATCAGCAAGAATAGTTATCGAATCACAAGTATTGCAAATCACCTTTCCATCTCTGGACCAAATTGCATTATTGAATCCATTAATCTTTAAATTCAGATTCTCCCCTTGACATAGTCTTGATATACTATCTTTAAAAATAACCGATTCGGGATGATGGTAGAACAATACTGAATCTCTATAAATTCTCCCACAACTATCCTTTGCCTCAAGTCTCCATATTCCAGTTTTATTACTTTCCAATTTTTGACTTTGTGATCCATCACTCCATAAGTATGTATCAAATCCAGATGGGGCAATAATTGACGCCATTGAAAATTTGCAAAATCCAACAGAGTCGGGTAGGTTTAATATTTTACTCGGAATAAATTGTACACTAAAAGTATCACATAAAGTCTTATCACAAAAATCAGTCACACAGACACGATACGCTCCTGAATTTTGAATCGTTTTATTTGCTGTAGTGGTTCCATCTTCCCAAAGTATAGATTTCCAATTTCCATTTACAACATAGTTTAAATTAACATCACAAACCAGCGTATCATTTAATTTAAATATTGAACTTGACATCACTTCTGCACTGTCGATATTATTATAGAGATCGCACTCCGCAAAACCGACTGCAAACTTCGGATCTGTTCTATTAAATGGCAATGGAAAACTCCCTTTATCATTGATTACAAGATAAAGTTTTCCATTTATATTGCTTGCTTTTATTTTTAAAATAAATGACCTACATTCTCCAATGGCTAAAGATTGAAGATTGATTGTTCTACTTTGTATCAGCGATGAGCCTGGATCAAATACTGATCCATTGTAAAGACTTATATCTACATCTCCAGTAAATAAAAGTCCTTTGTTACAAATCGTAAAATTTAGCTCAATACTGTCATTTACACAGGTACTTGAATTGAATTGCAAAGCCAAGGCATTTGTTTCCAATTTATTCCACAATGAAATATTTTGATTAAAGGAGTTTAAATTTTTTGGATAATTAAGTTTGGATATATCTTGTCGCTTTTTAGGAATGCTTAGATCGTCATTATAGGCATTGTTCACAATCGTTTTTTGAGAGACAGATTTTCTAGAATTTGCCCAACTAGCATTACTACTTTCTATCACAGTAAATTTACCTACTGATGATAAATTTACAAGACAGTCACAAGCTATTTCTGCAGACCCATCTCCATCGATATCTAAGACCAAAGGTCTATCATAAAGAGTAAATGAACCACACTTTATACTTGCCGCTACTGACTTTTTACCAACATCGAATATAAATAATGAATCAATCGTGCTTAATACAATTTCATCAATATCATCTTTGCAAAAATCAAAGGCAACAGGAACGGATTGACTGACTTCATCAAGATTTACTTTCCACAGTAGCGTAAAATCATGATCGAGTATTAGCAATTCACATTCACCTCTAAAACTTCTTGTCACCGTAACAGCAAACTCTGGAAATCGATCCGAATCAAAATTTGCAACAGTAACAACTCCAGATCCATAAAATTGTGTTCCAGATTGTTGGTTCACCACCATATCATGGAGTATTGTCGTATTCTCCCCTTCCCATGCGTAGATATGTCTTGTACCATCAGCATTTACCACTGATGAAATGATATCTAGATCGCCATCCATATCTATATCAGCAATGGAAGAGGTCCCTTCATTATACATTGAAGCGACACTTACCTGACTCAGCAAAGATGAAGTCATTGGATCATAGCTATACACTGTATTGCCGCAAATGATCTCTAATCCATCACAAGAAGGGCAAAAGCTTGAAGGTAAAATATCTGCAATTGCAGTTTGAACAATTTGATGTTCTGCCTTGTGTTGGCCTTTTGGTAAATTTGATGGAATGGAGGAAATATAAACGCCATCTTTTGCTCTAAACAAGTGTGGAGAAATAAATATCTCTGGATCCCCATCTTCTTCCAAATCTATGATTTGAATCTCTTGTTCGTCAATAAAATCCCAGATAAAATTACTTTGAAAAAGTACATTTGCTTGGTGATCCAAACAGACTAAGCCTAACTTAGTATTGCTAATTCTTATTATAGTATAAATTTCTCCAAAATCATTGCGATCAATATCTGCAATTGCCGAATGTATGAATACAAAACTAGAGTTGTTGAATTTTTCATTAGCTTGAGCATCAAATATTGAAAGTGATCCATCATTCATCGGACTTACCAATTCTATTTTACCATCATGATTCAGATCTCCTGCCACCAATGCAGAATAATTTCTCAATCGAAGATTGGAATAAAATACAGATATAGAATCTGGAAAAGTACATGAACAGGACTTGTTATCGTAACAAGTTTGGTAATAAAAATCTGAACAAAAATCACAACAATCAGGATCAAAACAATCCAATAATCCATCACCGTCATCATCTATCTCATTGTCGCAAATTTCCACTGCATGAATATTGGAAATCGTTTGGGCTTTCAATTCAAAATAACATAATTGAAAAAAAACCAGCAATAAGACAAGACTGGCTTTGTGTTTTTTGGGAAGTATAAACATGACTCGAATTGCTTGAAAAAAATTTGAGCGCAAATGTAATCGTTATTGTGATTTTTATTGCTTATTTTGTGATAATTTGGCAAGTGAAAAAGATACTTCATCAATAGAGAAAAAAATTGTTATATCCTAAAGTAATATAAATGAATGTAGACAAGAATATTCTAAACCAAATCCAAAGTATAATAGCGAATGCTCAAGCAAGGGCTATTCGCAGTGTAGATACCGAAAGGGTATTGATGTATTGGCAAATAGGCAAAGTTATATTTGAGGAAGAACAGCAAGGCAAAGAACGGGCTTAATATGGAGAGTTTCTTATAAAATCTTTAGCTAATGCCCTTGAACCTCAATATGGCACAGAGTTTTCGTACCGTCAGCTAAATTTATTTAGGCAGTTTTATAGGACGTTTCCAATTGTGAACGCACTGCGTTCACAATTCAGTTGGACACATTACCGGACTTTAATTCGCATTGATAATCAAGACAAAAGAGATTTTTATATAGCAGAAACCGAAAAGAACAATTGGAATGCAAGGCAGCTAGAACGCCAAGTAAATAGCCAATTATTTGAACGTCTTTTATTGAGCAACGATCTACAATCTGTACTGGCAGTAGCCAAAGAAGAAAAAATGCCTACTGATGCAAAAGAAATCATAAAAGATCCAATGGTATTAGAGTTTTTGGGTTTGCGTAGAGAAACAGCCTATTACGAAAAAGATTTTGAAACAGCCATCATCACACATCTGCAAGATTTTATCTTATACCGAAGTGAATTATAAAGTAGGCCGAAATATTTTGATGAGAAATTTGTCCGGCAGCCGCCAGGGAGGGGGGGGGTCCCTCCCTCCAGGGTGGGTAAGGAAGTATGGGGGTTTTTTCGCAACATATTGGACTAAATTGTATTACACTTTGGTATTATGGCTTGGAAATGGATTTAGTTTTGTTGCAAGGCAAAAAAGAATACATCTTGATGGCAATGAGTTTTTTATAGATTTAGTTTTTTACAACAGACTGCTACAATGTTTTGTAAGCATTGAAATCAAAACATCCAATCTCACCCATGAAAATTTAGGACAAATGCAAATGTACGTAAACTACTACGATAGATTTGAAAAGCAAGAACATGATAGCCCAAGCATTGGTATCTTATTGTGTACCGACAAAAACGATGCTGTTGTGAAAATTACACTTCCTGAAAATAGCAATAATATTATAGCCAGCAAATACCAACTTTACTTACCTACAGAGCAACAATTAATAGAAGAAGTTCAAAAGGAGATTGATAAAATGATGAAGGAATAATGAATTTAAACTGATCAATTAGGTAAATTAAAGTTCTTTACTTTGAATTAATATTATAGCTTATATTTGTCAAAAATTGGCCTGTTAATTTAGCTAACAAGTTGAGTTCTTTAATATAGAAACTAAGGTAACAAAAAAGCTATTATTGCTTAGCCTAATTTAGTGATATTGATCTACTAAGCAAAGTTTGACTTGGCAAATGTAAACTGAGAAAGTTGAAGAGGTATAAAATGATAATACAATTTGTGAATTAACTGATCAAATTAAAAAATTGAATAATGGGATTGAATTTCTTTACAAATCAAGGCGACAATACACTATACAATAAGTTTGTAAGAGTATTTGAGAATATGCAAAACATTGAGTATTTCAAATCTGTTATCGGTTACTTTAGAGCTTCAGGTTATTTTGCTATTCGCAAACACTTTCCAGATACACTTAAAGTAAAAATAATTGCAGGTATCAATGTTGACCCATTTATTGCATTAGCACAAAAGCAAGGTTTATTATTCAATCTAAATGCTAAAGATGCTAAACAAAGTTTTTATGAAAGCATACAAGAGGATATACTAAATGCTAAATATGGTAAAAACATTGAAGAAGGCATATTACAATTAATACAAGACATAGGCGATGGTAGAATAGAAATTAGAGCGCATAATTCGAAAAAATTGCACTCTAAATTTTACATTTTCCTTTCACCCAATTTCAATAGCGATAATCCTAATAATACTGTTATTATGGGTTCGTCTAATTTATCTGCACAAGGTTTGGGGTTAGAAGATGTAGAGCATAATTATGAAATGAATATCCAACTTTCAGACTATACAAATGTAAAATTTGCAAATGATGAGTTTGATAAGCTATGGGAACAAAGCACACCCATATTGCCAGTAGATGCACCAGCTTTAATTAAGAAAACCTATTTAGATGCTACACCTACACCATTTGAACTGTATGTAAAATTCTTAATTGAGTTCTTTGGTAAAAATATAGAGTATGACCCAGATAGCATTAGTGATATTCCATTAAAGAAGTTCAAAAAACTAAGCTATCAAATAGATGCAGTCAATCAAGGTTATGAATTATTATTAAAACACAATGGGTTTTTTCTTGCAGATGTGGTGGGTACAGGTAAAACGGTAATGTCAGCACTATTGGCTAAAAAGTTTATAATAACCAATGGCCCTAAAACAAGAATTTTAGTTGTTTATCCACCTGCATTAGAAAAGAATTGGACGAGTACTTTTAAAGATTTTGAAATACAAAATTATTGCGATTTTATTACCAATGGTAGTTTGGATAAAATCATTGATGGTAAGTTTAAGAACGATAAAGAACGCTACGATTTAATATTAGTAGATGAAGCTCATAAATTCAGAAATCATAAAAGCCAACAGTTTCAAAATTTACAGATAATTTGTAAGTCAGGTAGAGAGTTCATTGGTGGTGTAGAAGGCTTTGAAAAGAAAGTTGTTTTAATTTCTGCTACACCACTAAACAATAAGCCCGATGATATTTACAGATTATTGACTTTATTTCAAGATGAAAGAAACTGTACTTTACCTTCTGTTCCCGAAAATAATTTACAAAAATATTTCTACCCACTTACTCAAAAGTATAAAGAAGAAATAAGCCAAAATCCTATTAACCTTGCTTCAATACAAGAAATATTTAACGACATACGAGATAAGGTAATTAAAGATATTACTATTCGTAGAACAAGAACCGATTTACAAAAGAATGACAGATACAGCAAGGATTTAATAGAACAAAAAATTTACTTTCCTAAAGTTGCAGAACCATTTACCAATGAGTATTTATTGCCTACAGATTTTGCAGAACTATTTTTAGAAACCTTTAATACTATTATTGATAAAAATAAAATTGATTTTTATAGATACCAGGCTATTGCATATTTAACGGATGAAGCCAATAATGGAACATACCAAAATGCAGAAACAATTTCAAAGTCATTGGCAAGCATTATGCACAATCAATTAATTAAGCGATTAGAAAGTAGTTTTTATGCCTTTAAAAAGTCATTGCAAAAGATAACCACTTCTACAGGTTATATGATAGAAATGTACGAAAACAACAAAGTATATATTGCACCTGACACCTCTATTTCTGTAACTGATATGATGGATAAAGGATATACAGATGAAGAAATTGAATTTGAGATGCAGAAGAAAAATGATGAATTTAATCCACGAAATAGAACCTTTGAACAAAAGGATTTCAGCAAAGAATTAAAAGATAAAGATGGCAAAGTACGACCTAAATTTATTGATGGACTTAAAAAGGACTTTGAATATTTAACAGCATTAAATACTCGATGGCAAGCCATAGAAGAAAACAACGACCCTAAATGGGATGTATTTGTTGAGCTTCTAAAATCAGAATATTTCAATACCGATAAAAACGAATTAGGCAAGTTGGTAATCTTTACAGAAAGTGTAGATACATTGACTTACTTAAAAAATAGACTGAATAATGAAACAACATACAAAGTATTAAGTATTACAGCCGAAAATCGTAACCGAGATTTTGAAATCATTAGAGAAAACTTTGATGCTAACTATGAAAAAGCATTTAAGAATGATTATGACATTATTCTCACTACCGATGTATTAGCAGAAGGTATCAACTTACACAGAGCCAATGTAATTGTAAATTATGATACACCGTGGAACCCTACAAAACTCATTCAGCGTTTAGGGCGTATCAATCGTATCGGTAGTAAAGCCAATTTTATTTACAACTACAATTTTTATCCTTCAGAGCAAGGCGATGATAGAATAAACCTAAAAAATAGATCATTGGGTAAATTACAAAGTAGCCACAGTGCCTATGGTGAAGACAATAGAATTTATTCATTACAAGAAATTATAGAACAATGGGGAATGTTTGACCCTAATAAAAAAGATGATGATGTAGATATAAGAAGTATTTATTTAGAGTTTCTACGAAAATTCAAAGAACAAAATCCAGAGCATTTTAAAGCTATACAAAAAATGCCTTTAAAAATTCGTTGTATTCGTAAATCTGCTACTACCGAAAGTAGTATAGCATTTATAAAAAATGGAGCGTATAAAAACATTTATGTACATAGTCAAGGCAAATCCTATACAATACCATTTGAAAAAGCAGTAAAAATATTTGAAGCTACTAAAACCGAAGAAGGTATTTTGCCAATTCCCGAAATACATTACAAGCATATCAATCATATTGTAGAGCAATTTGAAAGAGATATTACCAAACCCGAAATGGTAGGTGGAAGAGAAGATACAGACGATATACGAGCCAATTCAGCTATCAAGCATTTAAACAATTGGTTAGCAGATTTACTCATTACAGAAGATGGCAAAGAGAGCGCAGTAAACCTATTACCATTGCTTAAAAATGGTACTTATGCCAACCTTACCAACGAAGTATACAAAATGCGAAACGAACCCGATGCTGATAAGATAGAAAGAGAAATAATAAAATTAGCACAGAAATATACGACTAAAATTAAGCGTCAATTAAAAAAGGAAATAGCACCAATAGAGCCAAAAATTATTATTTCTGAAACATTAGTATAAAGCAAAAATAAAATAATGACAATATCTGACATAAGAAATATATTAGAAGCACCTTACAATCGTAAGGTATGGAAATCTTTTATTCAAACCCAGTTTACCAATAATAACCTATTGGCAAACGATGCACCTTTAAATTTAGGCAAAAGCGACTTATACACCGACTGTTACTCATTAGGTAACTACGCCATAGATGATTATACAAAAATTGGCATTTTTGAAATACAATTAGCAGATAAAGTAAACCTTACTCGTAACCGTGTGGCATTGCGTAACCTTATTAAAAGCATTACACAACAGGTTGCAGGGGCAATGGTGGTATTTGTACAAGGCGATAAATGGCGTTTTAGTTATATCAGCAAACGCAAAATTCGCAACAAAGAAACCAATACAGTTGAAGATAAAGAAACAGCACCTAAGCGATACACTTACCTTTTTGGCAAAGGCGAAAAAGCCTTAACGGCTTCTATTCGCTTTGATAGGCTCATACAAAAACAACAAGGCAATTTATACCAGTTCCTAACCCTAAATGATTTTGAAGAAGCATTTAGTGTTGAAAAATTAAGTAAAGAGTTCTTTGCTCAGTATAAAGAGATATATGATGATTTTGTAGAGTTCATAACAGGTAAGCGATATATTAAAAAAGGAAGCAAATGGGTAGAAACACCAACCCACGAAGCACATTTTCAATTACGAAATTATTTTAATAACGATGAAAAACAAGCCCGTGATTTCTTTAAACGAATGATGGGGCGTATTGTGTTTTTATACTTTATTCAAAAGAAAGGTTGGTTGTCAGTGCCTAAAACAAAACAATGGGGCGAAGGCAACCCAGATTATTTATTTGAATTGTATAAAAATGCCAAATACAAAGACAGTTTTTATAGCGAATATTTAGTGCCTTTATTTTTTGATACTCTGAACAATGTAGATGTACAAAAAGAAAGTAATGAATTTCGTTTCCCATACCTTAATGGTGGTTTATTTGACAAAGCTCAAGATTTTAAGTATGATAAAATTGCATTGCCTTCCGAAATATTTGATAAGCTATTTACTACTTTCAATAATTACAACTTTACCATTTACGAAGATGCACCAGATGAACACACCGTAGCCGTTGACCCTGAAATGTTGGGGCATATTTTTGAAAACTTATTAGAAGATAACAAAGACAAAGGAGCATTTTACACCCCAAAAGATATAGTACATTATATGTGCCGGGAGAGTTTGCACAATTACATATTCACTTATACAGGCAATGAAGAAAACGAAGATTTTAAAGCCAAACTAAAACTGTACAACGATACTTTTGATATAAGCATTTTTGATAAAGACGAAATTAAACTAATAGACAGAGCCTTAGAAGATGTAAAAATTTGTGACCCTGCCATTGGTTCAGGAGCTTTCCCTATGGGTTTGCTACACGAAATTTACCACCTCAAAATACCTATTGAAGATAGCAAAGGGATGAAAGCCAAAAGCCCTGCCGACCTTAAAAAACATATTATTGAAGAAAGTATTTATGGAGTAGATATTGATAGTGGTGCAGTGGACATTGCAAGGCTTCGTTTTTGGTTGAGCTTGGTTGTAGATGAAGTAGCCCCACAACCTTTACCCAACTTAGCTTTTAAAATTGTATGTGCCAATACATTGATACCATTGGGAAAACCAAAAAGCGACCTTAGTGGTAGCTTGGATATAGCCAAAGCAATTGAAAAATTACGCCACGATTATTTTGATGCCAGCAAAGAAGATAAAAAAGACTTAGAACGCCAATTTAAAAACCTACAAAACAAACTATGGGCTACTGCCAAAGAATGGGTAAGCAAAGAAGATGGCGATATTTACCTAAAAATAAGTGAGTTTAATCCCTTTGAAGATAAAAGCTGTACTTGGTTTGATGCTTGGTGGATGTTTGGGGTAAAAGATGGTTTTGATATTGTAATTGGTAATCCACCGTATGTTTTTTCAAGAGGTAACTTATCAAGTGAAGATAAGAAACTATATAAAAATCATTATAGTCTTACTCAATTTAAGATTAATTTGTACATACTTTTTATTGAAAAAGGCACTGAATTACTTAAGAAAAATGGCTGTAACCTTTTTATATCACCCCAAATAATTGGCTTACTCTTGACACAAATTCAGATTTAAGACAGTATATACTATCTAAAATGGGTAATATTAAAGTAATCCAAAATTATGCAAATGTTTTTGAAAGTGCAAGTGTTGATACTCTTATAGTAGGCTTCAATAACCACGGAAAAAAAACTTTAGAATATCTTGAATGGCAAAATAACATTCCAACAACTAGAACCATTAAATCAGTAGAAGAATATTTAAAATCAAGTAAGTCTTAATTACAAATTCCGAGACAATTCAAAAAGTGGGGCGTTTGATTTTCTCATAAATATTAAAGGTAAGGAACTTCAAGAGTGTTGTGAAGTTAAAAATTGGAGTAAATATTGATTTACAGTTGGAGAAGGGTTAATTTGATAAGAAAAACATGAAAATGAAAAAAGATAGAGTATATCATAGTAAAACAAAAATTGACAATACTTGGGTTCAATATTTAGAAGGCTCTGATGTAAACAGATACTATTTAAAATGGGGTGGTCAATTTATTAAATATGGAAGAAATTTATCTAGACCTAGAGAAGCAAGATTATTTGAAGGAGAAAGAATTTTAAAGGGCTAATTCTTATGGACCCTTGCATTGTTTATCAATGCTTGCTATAAGAATTCTAAAAACACATTATGATAATAATAGTATGATTATACATACTCTAAATAATGATTTTTCAATAAAATATATTTTGGGTATTATTAATTCTAAATTAATTAGTCTATGGTTTGCATTATACTTTGGTAAATTATCTAGAAAAGTATTTCCACAATTTAAAATTAATGAACTAAGGATTTTTCCTATTGCGGATATTAATCCTGAACAACAAGCCCCATTCATAGCCCTTGTAGATTATTTACTTTTATTACACAACAAAGAAACCCCACAAATCCTATCCCATACAAGTAATACTCGTATTGCTTCGCATTTAGAAGATATACTCAATATGATGGTGTATGAGTTGTATTTTGAAGAGCATATGAAAGAAGTAGGTATAGATGTACTGCAATTTATAAATCCAAAACCTATTGATACTTTAAAAACTGATAAAGCGAAAGCTGAAGTAATACAAGAATTTTACGATTGGTATCAAAAGCCTGATAATGCAGTAAGGCAACGTATGCTTTTAGTAGATACTCGTAGTAAAGACATTATAGGTTTAATCAATAAAAGTTTGTAAGAAATGGATAAAGCCTACATAGATTTGGGTGGTCTACCTTGCTCTGGATTGGCTGTTTTTTAATTCCGGTACACTTTTGCCAAGATTATGCAATAGGCAAAACCAATATCACCTCTCCCTTACTTCAACTTCTGCTTCACCTCAGTAATCTCATACGCTTCGATGATATCACCTACTCTGAGGTCATTGTAGTTCTTGACTGCTATACCGCATTCCATATTGTTCTTCACTTCTTTGACATCATCTTTGAAGCGCTTCAATGAGGCGAGTTCTGCACTGCCGCCCTCTTTGTTTGGATAGACGACGATACCTTCGCGGATGACACGAATAAGATTGTTTCTGATGATTTTTCCACTTGTGACGATACCTCCTGCGACAGTACCAATCTTTGGAATCTTGTATACTTCTCGCACTTCGACAGTACCTACTATTTCTTCTTCTTTGGTTGGTTCAAGCATTCCCTCCATCGCAAGTTTGATCTCGTCTATGGCTTCATAGATGATAGAGTATGTCTTGATCTCTACGCCTTCTTTTTCAGCTAAAGCTCTTGCAGAAACGGATGGTCGCACTTGGAATCCAATGACTATCGCTTCCGAAGCAGAGGCAAGGAGAATATCGGACTCAATGATTTGTCCCACAGCTTTGTGAATGACAGTGACTTGGATCGTCTCAATGGACAATTTGATCAAACTATCTGCCAAGGCTTCTACGGATCCATCCACGTCTCCTTTGATAATCAAGCGCAATTCTTTAAAATTGCCCAAAGCAAGCCTTCTTCCGATCTCGTCGAGGGAAATACGCTTAGAGGCTCTAGTTGTTTGCTCTCTAGAGATCTGTGATCTCTTGGTAGCTAACTGTCTTGCTTCTGCTTCATCTTCCATGACCTTGAACTTCTCTCCTGCAGTAGGAGCTCCTGTGAGACCTAAGACTAAAACTGGTGCTGATGGACCAGCTTCTTTTAACTTTTGACCACGTTCATTGAACATCGCTTTGACACGACCAGAATTCTCTCCTGCGATCATGACATCACCCATCTTAAGTGTTCCGTTTTGAACCAGCAATTTGGTTACATAACCTCGACCTTTATCTAATGATGCTTCGATTACTGTTCCGAGAGCAAGTCTATTTGGATTGGCTTTAAGTTCGAGAACTTCAGCTTCTAACAATATTTTTTCTAACAGGGCATCTATTCCAGTACCTGATTTTGCTGAAATCTCTTGAGATGAATACTTACCTCCCCAGCTATCGACGAGGAGATTCATCTGAGAAAGTTCATTTTTGATTCTTTCAGGATCTGCTCCTGCTTTATCTATTTTGTTGATGGCAAATACCATAGGTACGTTTGCTGCTTGTGCGTGGGATATTGCCTCTTTTGTTTGAGGCATGATCTTATCGTCAGCTGCGACTATAATTACTGCCACATCAGTTACTTTCGCTCCTCTAGCACGCATCGCTGTAAAGGCTTCGTGACCAGGTGTATCAAGGAAGGTAATTTTTTTATTCTGAGCGCCTACATTGACTTCATAAGCTCCGATATGCTGAGTGATACCTCCAGCTTCACCTGATACGACATTGGCTTTTCTAATATAATCCAACAATGAGGTCTTACCATGATCCACGTGTCCCATTACAGCGACTATTGGGGCTCTAGGTTTGAGATCTTTTGGATCATCAATGTCTACTTCTTCATCTGTTTTTTCTTCTTCTGCAGAGATAAATTCTATTTTAGCATTGAATTCTTCTGCAAGGATTTCTATTACTTCTGCATCAAGTCTCTGATTGATGGAAACGATGATTCCCATATTCATACAAGTCATGATCACATCTGTTACTGGCACATCCAATAAACTGGAAAGCTCAGATACGGTCACGAATTCTGTTAATTGTATGACATTGGTTATCTCACTGGCTTCACGCTGTTCGCGAGATTCACGCATTTCATCGCGTTTGTCTCTACGAATTTTTTGACGGACATTCTTCTTACCCATGTTCAAACGCGCCATGGTATTTTTGATCTTGTCCTCTATCTCTTTCTGTGTAACTTCTTTAACTACTTCGACTTTCTTTGGTCCTCTGACCAATCTAGGTCTTGCTGCAGCAGGAGCTCCCGAAGCATCCTTGGAGAAATCTTTAGTATCGATTTTCTTGCGCTTTCGCTTTCGCTTCTTCTTGTCTGCATCACTCATATTGGTTGTACCCGGAGTGACAACAAGCTTTTTATCAGTAGGCTTTTTAGGCGCTTCTTTTTCTTTAAATTTGTCTGTATCTATTTTTCCAATAATCTTCAGACCCTTTAATTCAGGGGCTTTGATTCTGGTCAACTCTTCTGTAACTGGTGCAGGAGTTTCGATTTCTTTTTGTTCAATTACTGGCTTTGCAGTCTCCAATGGGAGTTCTGGCTCCACGGTTGTCTTTTCTGCTGCCTTAGTTTTTTTTGTTTTGGGTTTCTCTTTTGCCTCTGCAGCTGTAGGTTTTTTATCTAGATCTATTTTACCGACAACTTTTAACTTAGGCTTTAAAGACTCATCTACCTTGGCTGTGATGACCTCTTCTTTCTCTACTACTGGAGGTTCTTCAGCTTTAGTTATAACTTCTTCAACTACAACAGGGACTTCAACAGGAGGAGGTGGTGGTGGAGGAGGTGGTGGTGTAGGTTTTGCAGTCACTTTAGCAGCAACTGGCTCACCAAATAAATTTACCTCTATTTTTGGATGCAGCTTTTCTTTGATAATGGCTGCTTGTTTTTGCAATTGAGTGGCTTGCTCCTTTTCCTTAATAGATCCTTGGAACTCCTTGAGGAGCTCGTCATACATTTCGTCTGTTACTTTCGCCGTAGGCTTACTGTCGAGTTCATAACCCTTCTTGTGCAGGTGATCGACGATTGTCGATAATCCTACATTGAAATCCGTGGCTACTTTAATTAATAATCGAGTCATTCGCTATTTTAAAGATCTATTTATTACGAGCTTATTCTTCAAATTCTGACTTTAATATATCCAAAATTTCTTGAATAGTTTCTTCTTCCAAATCAGTTCTTCTGATTAATTCATCCTTACTTAAATTCAATACACTGCGCGCTGTATCGCAACCAATATTCTTCAATGCTTCGATGATCCATGGTTCGATTTCATCTTTGAATTCATCTAAGTCCACATCATCTACTTCACCTTCTTCTTGGTCTCTATATACATCGATTTCATATCCTGTAAGCCTCGATGCCAGTTTAATATTGGCACCGCCCTTGCCTATTGCTAAAGATAATTGATCTGCCTTTAAAAATACATTTGCTTTTTTATTGGCTTCATCGATTTCAATATTATTTACTTTAGCAGGAGTTAAGCTTCTTTGGATATAAAGATTTAAGTTATTGGTATAATTTACGATATCTATATTTTCATTTCTAAGTTCTCTCACGATGCCATGTATACGAGATCCTTTCATACCGACACAAGCGCCGACTGGATCTATTCGATCATCAAAGGATTCCACCGCAACTTTTGCTCTTTCTCCTGGCATTCTCACTATTTTTTTGATGGCGATGAGTCCATCTTCTATTTCTGGTACTTCTTGTTCCATTAATCTTTGTAAGAAAGCGGAATCAGTTCTTGAAAGGGTAATTGAAGGCAATCCATTGCGCAATTCTACTTTGCGGGTCACAGCTCTAACGATATCTCCTTTTCTGAAATGGTCTCCTTTGATCATTTCAGTTCTAGGCAATAATAATTCATTATTTGTAGCATCATCAATGATCAAGAGTTCTCTCTTCAGCACCTGATTTACTTCACCGATTACGATTTCTCCTTCGCGTTCACTATATTTTTTATAAACATCATCTTTCTCTAATTCACTGATCCGAGACACCAATGTTTGTCTAGCAGCCATAATAGCCCTTCTACCGAAATCATCTAAATTCAATTGTTCATAACATTCTAGACCGACTTCATAATCTTCATCAATTGATATTGCTTCAGAAATGGCGATTTCTTTCAAATCATCAGTAACCTCACCATCTGGTACGATGGTACGGACCCTCCAAATTTCAAGATCTCCTTTTTGAGCATTGACGATGACATTAAAGTTCTCATCCGATGCATATTTCTTTTTAATGAGTGAACGGAAAACGTCTTCCAACACCCTTAACATGGTAGGGCGATCTATATTTTTTCCAGCCTTAAACTCAGCAAAAGTTTCAACAAGTTTCATAATTTAATTTGAATTTTTGCTTCATGAATTAATTTATATTCGATGCTTACTTGCATATTTTCCTTGATTTTCTTTTTACCATCTTTGCGCACTTCCTCCCAAGAGACAAGTACTTTATCGCTATCAGCAGCTTCTAAAAGTCCTTCTACTTGATCGGCATCATTATACTTTATAGCAATATTTCTGCCAATATTTTTAATAAATTGGCGAGGAAACCTTAAAGGTCTATCTACGCCAGGAGAGGATACTTCCAAAACATAGTCTTCTCCAAGTACTTTTTTATCGTCCAAATAGGACTCAATAGCTCTAGATACTTCTTTGCATTTATCAAAACTCAAAGGACCATCTGAATCGATGTAGACGATTAAATACTTTCCATTTTGCTCCAAATCTACCAAAAAACAATCTAAAAAGCCTTCTTCTTTGAATTTTTCTGACAATAAATTCTCGATTTCTTCCGTGAACATATCTTGATTTAGACAAACAAAAAAGGGAACTTTTCTGTTCCCTCTTTGAAAAACCTTGCAAATATAGGTAAAATTCTTTAAAAATTCATGCATTACACTGAGCTTTTACAAAGAGGTTTAAAAAAAGAGTTTCTTTCTGCTGAAGAAGGACTGTTTTTGTTTAAAAATGCCGCTACAGCGGATCTCATGCTTGTAGCCAATGAACTTCGCCAAAAAGCTGTTCCTGGAAATAAGGTCACATGGATTATCGATCGCAATGCAAATACAACTAATGTCTGCATCGCGAATTGTAAATTCTGTAATTTTTACAGACCTCCAGGTCATCATGAGGTTTATATCACCAGTATTGACGAATATAAGCAGAAAATAGAAGAGATGTTTCGCTTGGGTGGGGAACAACTACTTCTTCAAGGTGGACACCATCCAGATCTTGGATTGGCTTATTATTGTGATTTATTCCGAGAATTAAAGTCGCTTTACCCCAATCTCAAACTTCATGCTCTCGGCCCCCCAGAAGTTGCTCATATCACAAAATTAGAGAAAAGCAGTCATTATGAAGTGCTTTTAGCCTTGAAGGAAGCTGGATTAGATTCTTTACCTGGTGCTGGTGCGGAGATCTTGAATGACAGGGTGAGAAGACTCGTTTCGAAAGGAAAATGTGGCGCAAAAGAATGGTTGGACATCATGCGAGTAGCTCATCAACTGGATCTAACGACCTCTGCGACCATGATGTTTGGACATGTTGAGACGCTGATGGAAAGAATGGAACATTTGGTCTCCATTCGACAAGTTCAATCTGAAAAACCAGCAAATGCAAAAGGATTTTTAGCTTTTATACCTTGGCCTTTTCAAGATGAAGGCACCATGTTGCAAAAACTTAAACGCGCCAATAATTCTTGCACAGCAGATGAATATATTCGAATGATCGCATTATCCAGAATCATGCTTCCAAATATTATTCACATCCAAGCTTCTTGGCTTACTGTAGGCAAACAAACTGCACAAATCTGTCTTCACTCGGGCGCTGACGACATGGGCTCTATTATGATTGAAGAAAATGTGGTCTCCGCTGCTGGGGCTCCACATCGATTCACTGCAAATGGAATACAAGAGTCTATACGAGAAGCTGGATTTGTTCCACAGCTTAGAAATCAACAATATGAATTTCTTGAAGTTCCGGAGAGAATTGAACAACAGGTGCTTGTTTAAAAGTTAATTTATATTCGACTAATTTTACTTAATTTTAGCATTAAAAAAACCCAGACAAAAACGAGTTCTATCTGGGTCAAGCTATTTTGGATATGTCCAAAAATTATAATTACATATTCTTTATTATCTCATCTGCAAATTCAGAGCATTTCAGCAAGGTTGCACCTTCCATCAATCGATGAAAATCATAAGTGACATTCTTGCTTGCTATTGCTTTTTCTAAACCTTCGATGATCAATTTTGCAACTTCATTCCATTTCATATACTCAAACATCATCACTCCTGATAGAATAACTGAACTTGGATTAACTTTATCTAGGCCAGCATATTTTGGAGCTGTTCCGTGTGTGGCTTCAAATATAGCATGTCCAGTAACATAATTGATATTTGCTCCTGGTGCGATACCAATTCCGCCAACCTGAGCTGCTAGAGCATCAGAGATATAGTCTCCGTTTAAGTTCAATGTGGCTATCACATCATATTCTTCCGGTCTCAATAATATCTGTTGTAAAAAAGCATCAGCAATGACATCTTTTATGATGATTCCATTTGGCAATTTCACCCAAGGACCACCATCTAAAAGTACTCCTCCAAATTCTTTGACAGCCAAGTCATATCCCCAATCCATAAATCCACCTTCTGTGAATTTCATGATATTGCCCTTATGTACAAGGGTTACAGATTTTTGATTATTTTCTATTGCGAATTGGATCGCTGCTCTAACCAATCGCTCTGTTCCTTCTCTTGACACTGGTTTTATTCCATAACCTGTGCTATTGGGAAATCTTACTTTCTTGAATTTGTCGGGGAAATTGGTCTTTAAAAACTCTCCAAATTTTTTATTTTCTTCTGTTCCTTCTTGAAATTCAATTCCTGCGTAAATATCCTCTGTGTTTTCTCTGTAAATGACCATATTTACTTTTTGAGGTTCTTTCACTGGAGAAGGAACTCCTGTAAACCATCTTACGGGTCTAACACAAGCATATAAATCAAGCTGCTGTCTCAAAGCCACATTCAATGACCTGATTCCGCCACCTACTGGGGTCGTAAGAGGACCTTTTATCGCTACCAAATATTCATTAATGACATCCAAAGTCTCTTGTGGTAACCAATTTTGAGTTTGGTTGAAAGCTTTTTCACCAGCCAAAACCTCTCTCCATTCAATTTTTCTACTGCCATTATAAGCTTTTTGAACAGCGGCATCGAATACTCTAACAGATGCTGCCCAAATATCAGCTCCAGTTCCATCTCCTTCGATAAAAGGGATAATTGGATTGTTTGGTACACTTAAATTGCCATTTTGGCAGGTTATTTTTTGATTGCTCATTGATTTAACTCTTTTTTATCGTTATTTTGAAATCTTTAACCCAAATTTGTGTTTGTTTAAAGCGTTGCAAAAGTACATAGAACTTTATTAAAAACCGTATCAATGAATTACACAATTTTTAAATATTTCATTTTATTATGCTCATTAGGTATAGTTGAACTTTCAGCTCAATCTTCGAAAGCTAAATCAAAGAGCAATAAAATCGTAGAAAAGAAAAATCAAAGCCCAGCCCTTGACACTTTAGAGTCCAAAGTACAGCTTATCTGCGATCAAGAGGGCTGGCTGAAAATCATTACAGATAAGGGTGATTGTACATTATATATTGAGACTAAAGAAGGCAAAAAATATATTCCTGTAGAATTTCCTGAAAATACCCATCTGGAAAAAATAGAGGGTGAACAAAAAATACGTTTTAGCTATGAGCTTATGAAAAACATCAAATTAAATTGTCCAATCACAAATTTATATATCAAGCTAAATTGTATCGAGAATTATTCTGATCATAGCAACAACTTGCCAATAATTAAAAAAACAGATAAATGTGAAGAAATCGTCGATCCCTATTCAATCGATTGGATGAATCAATGTATCATAAAGTTTAAACCCAAAGAAATAGTAAAATATGAAAGTGGTGATAAATGGGTTTACTCTTTCTTAGATGATAATAAGAATTACTATTATAATTGTTTTGGTGAGATGATGTGTATTTCAGACCAAAAGAACAAATGTGAGTTTAAAGATATTGAATTGACTAATCCTGTGACAATACTTGTAGTTAATTACTAAATTTGCACCATGCGGAATCCAGTTCTAGAAGTCGATGATAATTTTCTCAATCCAGACGATAAGGTCATAGAAAAAGCTTTAAGACCCAAGCTATTAGATGAATTTTCTGGTCAAAAGAAAATTATAGATAATCTTAAAGTCTTCATTGAAGCTGCAAAACAAAGGAATGAAGCATTAGATCATGTATTATTGCATGGTCCTCCAGGACTCGGTAAGACGACACTAAGTCATATTATTTCCAATGAAATTGGAGCTAATCTAAAAATGACTTCTGGGCCAGTATTAGAAAAACCTGGAGATCTAGCCGGACTTCTTACTAGCCTTCAACAAGGAGATGTTTTGTTCATCGACGAAATACACAGGCTTAATACTGTAGTCGAAGAATATCTCTATTCTGCAATGGAAGATTATCGTATCGACATCATGATAGATTCTGGACCAAGTGCTAGAAGTATCCAACTTTCAATTCTGCCATTTACTCTTGTAGGTGCTACAACTCGAGTTGGTTTGCTCACAGCTCCATTGCGTTCAAGATTCAGCATCACATGCCATTTAGATTATTACGATCACGCTACATTAGAAAAGATTATTACAAGGTCAGCAGATATCCTTGGCGTTAAGGCAAGTTCGGAAGGACTTCTTGAAATTGCTAGAAGAAGTAGAGGGACACCAAGAATAGCCAATGCATTGCTCAGAAGACTCAGAGATTTTGCACAAATAAAAGGAAATGGAAAAATTGATCTAGAAATAGCACAATACGGACTTGAAGCATTAAATGTCGATGATCATGGACTAGATGAGATGGATAATAAAATACTGAGTACCATTATTGAAAAATTCACAGGTGGGCCAGTTGGATTAACTACTATAGCTACAGCAGTAGGAGAAGAATCAGGTACGATTGAAGAAGTACATGAACCATTTCTTATCATGGAAGGATTCATTCAAAGAACACCTAGAGGAAGAATAGCTACAGAGAAGGCATATCGGCATCTAGGATTTACCTATACAAGTGTTCCTGGTGGATTGTTTTAGTAGAAATTAATTATTTATAAGCTGCAATATTTCTTCTAGATTGGTGCGTTGATTCGATAGTCGCGGCACTTTCTGTTGTGCACCAATTTTATTTTTGGACTTCATCCATTTCATGAAAGTTCCTTCTGGACCGACATTAAGTTTTAAACTAACTAATGCGAGATCATGATATCTTTTGGCATCATAGTCTGAATTTATTTTTCTTAAATTTTCATCCAAGGTAGCAGCAAATAGATTTACATCTGATGGTTGTTTTTCGAATTCAATAATCCACTCATGTCCACCTTTACCATTTGCATTTAAAAAAATAGGAGCCACCGTGTATTCTTTCATTTTAGCATCATACATTTCACATGTTTTAATCAATGCTGCATCAGTATTTGCTACCATTACTTCTTCGCCAAAAACATTGATAAATTGTTTGGTGCGTCCTGTTATTTTTATTTTATAAGGAGCTAGGGAGGTAAAGGTTACTGTATCCCCAATTTTGTATCGGTATAAACCAGAATTTGTGGTGATGATTATTGCATAATTTTTGCCGACTTCGACTTCGCTAAGTAATAAAGTATTGGGAAATTCACTTTCCCATTCCTCCATTGGAATAAATTCATAATAAACTCCATTGTCCAATAATAATAGCATATCATCACTGGCAAAATCGGACTGGACTGCAAAGTAACCTTCAGAAGCATTGTAAGTCTCTTGATAGTAAAATTCGTCTGAGGGAAAATACTTCTTGAACGGCTCTCTATAAGGTCCAAAGCTTACAGCGCCATGGATAAAGATTTGCATTCTTGGCCAGACTTCTAGAATATTTGATTTGCCTGTTTTTTCTAATATTTTATCAAAAACGACCATTGCCCAAGTCGGGACACCAGCCATCATTCGGATATCTTCATGAATACAGATTTCTGCAATTTTCTCAAGCTTTGTCTCAAAATCTGACATTAATGCGATATCCAAGTCGGGACTTAAATGCAATTTTCCTACATAAGGAATTCTTTGCAACACGATAGCTGAGACATCGCCAATGGTACTTCCGGGAAATTCAGACAAATTATTCGTTGAAGATCCAGCCATGATGATTGACTTGCCTTCAATGATTCTCGGATCAGGTATGTTTTCATACATCAATGCCAATTGTCTCCAACCGCCTCTGACGTGACAATCCTTATGATTTTCCTCTGTGACAGGGATATATTTACTTTTATCATTGGTGGTCCCCGATGATTTAGAGAAATACGATACGCGACCTGGCCAAAGCACATCAAATTCCCCTTTCATCATTCTAAAAATATCAGTTTTGATACTTTCATAGTCTTGAACAGGCAATCGCTGTCTCCAATCATTTGCTGTAAGAACATCAGCAAAATGGTATTTTTGACCCCATTCTGTATATTTTGCTGTATCGAGGATTGACATCAATTCCTCTTCTTGACTTTCATGTGGTTGTTCGCTGAATCTATTGATTTTATACCTATGTAGCTTTAGATATTGTGCCCATATTGCATTTACCAATTGATTCATAAATGAAAATTCGTCTTGATTTGTGGCAAAAATAGAAATTTATAATGAAATCTGGCAAGGAACTGAATATTATAAGTTGTTTTGCTCTGTTTTGCCTTTTTATGGTAAAGAGCAGTAAATGCAATTAATCACGTATTAATTTTTGGATATCCTCATCATTCATCAGTTCTTCCATTTGACTCATTACCCATGGCGTCCTGAAGCTAACCCAAGTTGAAAGAGGCTTTACTTTATATTTTTTAGGATTGGGGAGACAGGCAGCAATTTTTGCAGCTTCTTCTGCATTCAGCGTTTTTGCCGATTTTTTAAAATATTGTTTTGATGCCGCTTCAATTCCATAAATGCCATCACCCATTTCTATTACATTGATATACATTTCCAAAATCCTTTTTTTGGACCATAATAATTCTATCATAAATGTAAAATAGACCTCAAGTCCTTTACGAATCCATGATCTTCCCTGCCAGAGAAAAACATTTTTAGCAACTTGCTGGCTGATCGTAGATGCACCTCTCTTTTTTTTTCCTTTCTTTTTTGCATTATACTCCCAAGCTTTCTCAATACTCTCCATATCAAATCCAAAATGGTCTAAAAACAATTGATCCTCCGCTGCAATAAATGCAAGTTTTCCATACTTAGACACATCATCAATACAGACATAATCTCTATGAAATTGATCTGCATGAATTAATCCATTTAATTGAGTTAAAGTAACCGGTGGAAAAAAGAAAATCAAATAAAAAAAATATAACCAATGAAGTGATATAATAAATCCTAAGATTGCCAATATTTTCTTCGGCCAACTAAGTGCTTTAAATTTACTTTTTAATAAAGCTATTGAAAATTGCATCCTTGATTTATAAGTCCAATTGTAAAAATAAACAAAAGATTATAAAGGCAAGGAATTATAAAAAATTCTGGCTAAAGACTATTCCAATCTAAATGATATAGGTAAGGTAAACTTCACTGGTACATATTTGCCATTGTGTTTTCCAGCCTTCCAAGTTGGCATCTTTGACACCACTCTTATTGCTTCTTCATCACAACCTCCTCCTATTCCTCTTAGAAGTGAAATGTCTTGCAGCCTTCCATCCTTAGCCACAACAAAACTCAATACAACTCTTCCTTGGATACCTGTCTCTCTAGCCAATGATGGATATTTCAAATTCTTTATTAAATAATCAACCATCTTAGCATAACCTCCATTAAATTCTGGCATCTCTTCAGCAAAAGAGACGGCTACTTCTTTTTCAATAATTGGTTCTGGTACTTTGGTAACCATGATTCCTGCATTTGTATCTAAACCATTGTTACCAGTTTGAGCTGATATATCTCCTGTCCCATTTACAATAGAACTAGAGTTAGTAAAAGGAAGTATGTCATTATTGCTCTTTATAATTTTTTCTTCTACAATTTTTTTGTCTTCTACTACATGAGTTGGATTTGCTTTGCTTTCATTAATTTGTCTTGGTGAGGCATATTCTGGAGGGCTATGTAATATGATTGAAATATTATCATCAAATGGGCATGCTATGATATAGGGATCTAATAGTTTATCCGCTTTACTTGACTTTGCATTAATGAGAAAAAGCAAACAAAACAAACTACAAGAAAAAAACATGGCTTGGGTCATGTGCTTTGCATAAAGCTTGCGCAACATAAACGCACCATAGGATTTATTTCTGTGTTCAAATACAATGTCATCCATAGTTTCGTGAAACATTAAATTGGTTTTCATAATACTAGCTTTTAATTTAGAACGTGGTGATAGGGAAAAACGCTGCTATGGCCAAGTGTTAAATTTTTTAACACTGAAGACTGCTGAATACTATACTAAAATACTAAGTTCTAATGATTTTTTAAACAATAAAAGTATTTAATTACTTTTATTAGAAGAATTGTGCTATATTTGCATTGATAAATTTATTTAATAGATAATAAAACCATACAACATGGAATCGACTGTGCTTAATGTATCACTTATAGAACCCAAACTCAAGCACCCAACCATCTTCGCTCAATTCGACGAACTTACAGATGGTGAAGACTTTATCATACTCAATGATCATGATCCAAAGCCATTATATTATCAATTGTTAGCTGAGAGAGGTAATATTTTTAATTGGGAGTATTTGGAAGAAGGACCAATCTATTGGAGAGTAAAAATCGGGAAAAGGAAAATACATGAAGGCATAGAAACATTGGGAGAAATAGCAGCAAAAGACTTAAAGAAGGCTCAAATCTTTAAGAAATATGGCCTCGATTTTTGCTGTGGAGGAAAGAAAACAGTGAAGGAAGCTTGTGTAGAAAAAGGAATAGATGCCGTTCAGGTAGAAAAAGAGTTGCAACAAGCTGAATCAGCTATTCAATCTCATCCCATTCCCTATAATGAATGGAATCTGGATTTTCTAACAGATTACATAATCAATACTCACCATGCATACACAAGAAAAGTTCTTCCCGATATTAAAACTTATGCAAATAAAGTCAGGCGAGTCCACCACACTTACCACCCCGAATTAGTAAGAATTGATGAATTAGTTCTAGCAGCTTATGAAGAACTATTCAGCCACATGCACAAAGAAGAAAAAATACTTTTTCCTTATATCAAGAAACTAGTAGCAGCTCAAAATACACAAACAAATCATGAAAGAAGTCATTTTGGCGTTATTCAAAATCCTATAAATATGATGGAAATGGAACATGAAACCCTTGGCAATTATCTTAAGGAACTGCGGGAACTAAGTCAAGATTATCGACTACCAGAAGACGCTTGTGCTAGTTATAGTCTACTATACAGGATGCTAGAAGCCTTGGAAGAAGACATTCATCTTCATATCCATCTTGAAAACAATATTCTTTTTCCTAAGGCAGTAGAAATGGAAAAATCAATTGCAATAAACTAAATCAGCGCTCATGTCAATTTCTGTCAAACCTATCAAACGAAGTAAAGCATTGGTTCGATTTTCGCAAGAACATCATTATAATTTATTATTGGTGTGGAAAATAAAAGAAGGATTTAGACATAATATTGATTTAAGTAGAATTTCAGATTATATAATATACTTCTATGATGAAGATTTGCTCATCCATTTTAAAAATGAAGAAGCAGACTTATTTGCTATTCTAAAAGAGGATCATCCACTTTTAATTAGAGCCATAGAAGAACATCAACAACTGTGTGCAATAGTAGAAAAAATTCGGATCGATAAATATAATTTGGATTTGATAAAAAAATTCTCAGAATTATTAGAGAAACACATTCGATTTGAAGAAAGATTACTATTTAATTATTTGGAAAGTAAATATTCGGAAATGGAGGTGATTAAAATTGGCGAAAAGTATAAAGGGAAACCAATAGATGCTAGTGATAATTGGGAAGATAAATTTTGGATTACAAAAAAATAAAAAAACAAATTATGATCAAGGAAGAAGATCTTTTCACTATTAAAAATGACTTTAAAAATCACTTCATCAGTGAGCAATTAATTTTATTAGATAATGGTTCATTTAAGAAGGTAAAAGTTACTCCAGGGGCAGACTATCCTGAACATCTCCATCCTGATAAAACTGAATTTGTGTATGTTTTGTGTGGCACACCGCTTCTACAGATAGGAACGAATGTCTTTGAAGCTAAAGCTGATGAATTTTATATTTTCCCAAGGTATGTAAAGCACTCAATACGCAATCACAGTAATGATGACTGCATATTGTTAATAGGTAGCATTAAAAGTAAAAATATTGAACAATGAAAACAATAAACGCTAATACTAAAATTTCAAAAATCATCAATGAAGATCCAGCTGCTCTAGAAGCCATAATTAGTATCTCGCCAAAATTCAATAAACTCCGCAATCCTTTATTAAGAAAATTAATAGCTTCACGAACTTCAATTGCAATGGCTAGTGTCATTGGTGCTTGCAAGGTTAATGACTTTTTCGAAAAATTAAAACCTCTTGGATTTGAAATTGATGAGACTGTCGTTGTAAATAAAAAAGCAAGAAAGTCGCGCCCAGAATTTATGGAAAATATTTCAAGGGGCGATCTTGTTGAAATGGATGTCAGGGCATTACTTGATTCTGGCAAAGATCCATTTCAATTAATCCTAGAGAAATTAAATTCATTAAAGGAAAAGCAGGTATTAAAACTCATCAATAGTTTTGAACCAACTCCTTTGATTGAGATCCTAGAAAAAAAGGGAATTCAGAACTATACAGAAACTGTTGACGAAAATCTCGTTTTCACTTTTTTCTATAAAACAAAGCATATCAGTTTTGCTGAGCAGAGTAGTGCTATCGATTCTGAACTAGGCTGGGATCAAGTTATAAAAAAATTTGAAAATAAAACAGAGTATATAGATGTCAGAGAACTTGAAATGCCTTTGCCCATGCTAACGATCATAGATAAACTTGAATCCCTGAATGTGGATACAGCCCTTTTTGTATATCATAAAAGAATTCCAGTATTTTTATTGCCAGAATTGAAAGAGAAAAAATTTAATTTTCTTATAAAAGAAATAGACAACAGCGAAGTTCATCTTTTGATTTTTAAAGAATAAAATGTTCGATTCTAATCCAAATAGCGCCATAAGTAAAACGACTTCTTATAAGGTGGTATTACCTTTCTATATTTATGCTGGTATTTCATTTTTAGTGGCCTCATTATTTTTATTTGCTCATAGTGAAGTTTTTATAAATCACTATTATCAACCAAAAATATTGGCCATTACACATATTATGGCATTAGGATGGGCAACAATGTTGATTCTAGGTGCCAGTCATCAATTAGTACCAGTATTTATTGAAGGAAGATTGTATAGTGATAAACTTGCATATCTAAGTTTTCTATTCCTAGCTGTAGGTGTCCCTTTTCTAGTATATGGATTTTATACTTTCGATATGAATATTCCAGCTAAATTGGGTGGTATTTTTGTGGTCTTTGCTGTTCTTACTTTTCTCATAAATTTGGCAGTAAGCATTATAAAAAGTAATCGAGATAATATTCATGCTATGTTTGTTATAACTGCTACATTCTGGTTATTTTATACTGTGCTATTGGGCTTAATTTTAGTTTATAATTTTAATACTGACTTATTGCCTGATCATTCATTGCATTTTCTTTCATTACACGCTCATTCTGGAATACTAGGATGGTTTTTACTTTTGATTGTAGGTGTTGCTTCTCGCTTAATTCCAATGTTTTTAATATCAAAATATACAAACGACAGGCTTCTTTGGTGGATTTATTCGTTAATCAATGTTGCGCTTATATTGTATCAATGCATTTTCATTTTTTTTGATAATGGTTTAAGCCTTTTTATTCACGTCATCATGATATTAATTGCGATTTCTTTATTTGTCTTTTATTGTATACGAGCATTTCAAAATCGAATGAGAAATAAACTTGATGAACAGATGAAAATTTCTTTAATATCAGTTGCAATGATGTTATTCCTTATATTATTATTTATTATTATTATTTCTATGATTTGTTTTTCTGAAGTAAAACCAAGTTTAGTATTAACATATGGCTTTCTGATATTTTTTGGTTGGCTTAGCTCGCTTATGTTAGGGATGACTTTTAAGACTTTACCATTTATTGTTTGGAACAAAGTATACCATCATCGTGCAGCATTTGGAAATACTCCAAGTCCAAAGAAATTGTTCGAGCATACTATTTTTAAAATCATGTGTATTATATATCTTATTGGGTTCTCTATTTTTGCCATCGGTATTATTTTAGCTTCACCTTATTTACTAAAAATAGGGGCTTTTTTAATAATCATTACATCAATTTTATATAATATCAATGTGTTTAAAATCATTCTTCATAAAGCAAGCTCGACATGAATATTATAACAAATGATTTAATCAAATGCAAGGATGCGCTTCGTTTTTTAGAACGAGTGTTTGATCCTGAAATTGGTTTGAATGTTGTAGATTTGGGCTTGATTTATGAAATTAGTTTTAATGAAGAAGAAAATAAAGCTACTTGTTCTATGACTTTAACTACTCAATTTTGCCCTATTGGGGAATCTATTGTAGAGAATGTGAGAATCGCATTGCAATCAGCATATAGCAATAGCCTCATTGAGGTCAAACTTTGTTTCCAACCACCATGGAATTATGATCGCATTTCTGAATCAGGACGAATTTTTTTAAATAGATAAAATATGCTCAGTGTAACATGCAAAGCTTCGATTAAAGCTGTCATTTATCTCGGTTCTAAATCACATCTTGATGAAAAGGCAAGTATAAAAGAAGTGGCTGAATTCATCAATGAAAATGAACATACTGTTGGAAAATTGCTTCAAAAGCTCGTCAAGGAAGAACTCATCAATAGTGCAAAAGGTCCAAATGGTGGTTTTTATATAAATGAAAAGCAGAAAAAGCAAGCTGTCATAAATATTATTCACGCCATCGATGGTAAGGATGTTTTCAAACAATGTGGCCTGGGGCTTAGCAAGTGTAGTGAGAGCCATCCCTGTCCTTTTCATGATGATTTCAAACCAATCCGCGTTTTATTTAAGAAAATGTGTACTGAAAAAAAAGTCTGTGACTTATTTGAAAATGTAAATAACGGTTTGAGTTATTTGATCGGTTAAGCAGTAATTTTATTTAGCTTAAAATTGTTTAATTTAAACTCTCTAAATTTTTTGATAAAACTTTAGAAGAAATATTAGAATTCACTTTACTTTAAATTTTTTGCAAGATCCATTTCTTGTAATTTATTGATCACACGTTGGACCATTGCATCACAATAGATCAAATTAAATTCAAAAATATCTTCTGGTGTATAGGCTTTTTCCACTTCTTTTCGCAGCATCGTTTTTGCCCTATTCAATCGAACTTTTACATTAGCTTCACTAATGTTCAAGCTATCTGCAGTTTCCGCGACTGTCAGTCCATTAAATTCTCTTAAAGTGAATACAATGCGATACTCTAATGGAATTTGATACAAGGCATTTTCAACAACAAAATTCAACTCTCTATTCATAACTGCTTTATTAGTATCTGTATGCTTTATGTTTGAAAACATTGGGGTAGCGGTTTCATTTATTTCAGCAGATGTAAAATTTTGGGATACCCATGTTTTTTGCTTCCTATAACAATTATTCAGCATTATTTTAATAACCCAAGTCTTGAAGCTTGAACGTATTTCGAATTTTGACAAACTCAAATAGACATCAATGAGTGTGTCTTGCATTAAATCTTGAGTGTCTTCATGACTGTAATTATAGGATCTACCTGTCTTATATAAGTATGAATTATACCTTCTGATTAGAATCTCAAACAGCTCAATTTCCCCAGATATTACTTTTTGAATTACTTCTATATCTGAATATTTTTCAAATTGTTGCATAGTTACTCAGCTTAAGATACAAATTTAGCAATTCTCGCTAATGAAAATGCTGAAACTGCCATGACAAGATCTCTCACCGCAACATCAACATAGCTGAAACTGATTAATAGTGAAAGGGCTATTAGAGCTAACCAGGCTGAAACAATATAAGCACCTATCTCAGTTTTATATAATACAATGATTCCAGCTGCAATTTCAATGATTCCTACTATCATCATGAAAGTACCTCCTGATATAGGAAGAATAGCTCCTAAGCTAGGATTAAGATATTGTTCCCAATTAGTTAAAATATTAGTAAACTTATCCAGTCCTGCTACAATTGGAACGATTCCAAATGTTAATCTGAGTAATGTGTAAGTTGGTTTGATTGCTTGAAGTAATTTTGTATTTTCCATTTCTATATTGTTTTATAAAAACCAATATCGGCTTCTATTACAATAGAGTTGGGCATTAATGAAAAGGTTACAAATATTTGTCAATTTTTAACTAGTATGGTAGAAATTATTAATTCTACTCATGATAGCAAGAAATCAGTGCTTCTTGAAATATAGATATCTGTTCTTAAAATTTTAAATCATGCTTAAATGTAAAAGGTACTGGTGTAGCGAAGTTATTTTTACTGCGCGAGTAATAATAATTTTCTATTGAAATGCACTTTCCCTTATATTTAAAAAATATAAATTCAGGATTATAGCTGTCAATTGTGCTTATTGTTTCTACATTCCTTGTACTATCAATAATCTTACCACTTTGACAGGGAGATTCAAACGGAATTATAATAGAAAAAATTCCTTTAGAATTTGTTCTTATATTCTCCGTTTTGTCTCCAAACTCAAAAAGTATCTCTTTATTGCGCAAAGGAATTATATTGTGGACATAAACCTTTCCTGTTAATATATATGTTCCTCTATAACCTTTATCTGGGACTATTAAATAAAATCCAAGTAATATTATTCCTATTAATATTTTCATTATTTGATAATTACATTACATTATTTTAAGTAAGTCATTTAACTATTTTCTTATGTAATATGATAAAGATCCTTCACTTTGATAATTATATAGTAACAATGTGTCTTTACTGTGGCTTATTATTTCCTCTAATCCATTTTCATAAGAGATATACATAATACCATCTTTCTTTACAATCAAATCATATTGCTGTTTTTGGGATAAACTGTTATCTATATATTCATAGAAATAGTAATCATCAAATTGTATTTCTAATTTATATTTTGGATTTTTATAAGTTTCAGTATAGTTGGTAAATCAATAGAAAGTTTTAATCCATGTCCATTTGCCTATAATACTTTGGTTTGTAATTTTATCTTTTTCGCAACTAATGGAAAATAGCGATATAAGGTACAAAAAGCAGAAAAATGGTTTACTCATTATTTATGTTTTAAACAAAACGTAAAAATTCAAAACTTATTTCTAATGGACAATTAGGATTTTACCTAAAGATCAATATATCATGTCTTATCACAAATAATAGTAAATTGCAATAAGTTTAGATTGATTATATAAGGTTACTTATATCCAATAAATTTGCAATCGCATTCACAAAATTCTTTTGCTAAATTAAATTTTAACAAAATTAGATTGATGAATAAGTTTTCCAACTTGATTCGTAATTCTGATATGGTATACTCCTGGAGCTAGGAATGCACAATCCATTTGGTTCTGACCAATATGAATTGTTTTAGTATCCTTGTATAAAATGTGTCCTTCAGAAGAAATATATTCTATCACTGAGTTTGAGAATTCATCATCAGATTTTATACTTATAGAAGTAGTCGCTGGGTTTGGAGAAATGCTAATTTTATCTTTTGAGCTATATTCATTATTTTTAACTGTCAATCCCAAATCTTTTCCACTTAATAGTATATGCGAAAGAAAATTATTATTTACATAGATACTTGAACTATCGGGGTCTGAAATAGATGTTGAAATTAATATATCTGAATTTTCAAATTGACTTACAAATTGGACAGACATAAATTGATTTGGATTTTCTAGTGTCAATGTTTTTAATAATTTAAATGTGCCTTTACCATCAGATTTTAATATATAAAAAGACTTAATTCCTTCATCAGTTCTTTCTGATACAAAAAGCAAACAAGCATTTTCATTCTTAAGTAAAACGCATTTTACTTCAGTATATTGATTCGTTTGATAAGTCACTTTTTCAATCAAATTTCCATGAGTATCTATTATAGAATACACCAATGATGCAGGTACTCTGGTACTGGGAAAAATAGTAAAATAATCTTTAGGAGAACTTATTAAAATTCTATCTTGATTTGCATCGACTACACCATAAAAATCAGAAATACCAATTGTAGGCAAAATATCAATTGACTTAATATGATTTAATTTTCTGTCAAATAATTGTAATACCAATTGTATTGAGTCAGCAAATTGTTTTTTATTGGCACTATGAATTAAATTAACAAAACGATTCTCATTTAAAAGGGTCATACTATTATCAGCTCTGTAATAGTATTGGTAAGGAATCGAGAAAGATCTTGATTCAATTTTTTGACCTTCAAGCGAAAGGATATAATTAGTACATTGGAAAGAATTTCCAACTGATTGTGACTTTTTTATATACTGTATACTATTTTCATTATTATACGAGTAAAGCGGAATAGAGTTAAAAAAATGATTTATGATAGGGAACTTGGTCGAATCACTATCTTCAGTGTAGGCATGCTTCAATAAATTTCCATCCTGATCAAAAACATAAGTGGAAGCATTACTTTTAGACCAAAAATACATTGTTCTATTAGGAATTTCACGATAACTATAAATTCGAATATTTTTATTTTCGTCTATGAATAAATTGATGGGGAATTCTCTTGATTTCGAATTCCTTAGATCGAAGGATCTGGCCCAAACTAACTTCCCGTCTTTAATTGAAACTTTTTCTAATAAACCACCTTGAAAAAATTCTTCAGCATTAACAGATAAGGTGTACAGATATTCACCATCCGTTACAGGAGCACAACTATGCATAAATAGATGGCTATATCCGTTGGTAACACCTTTTACTGCTGCTGTGGGATCATAATTAATGTAGGTCCATTTTGGAGTATATTCTTTAAATTTTACTTGTTTTAATTGCGCATCTACAGACAAGGAAGTAAAGCAGAATGCTAGAAACGTAATATAAAATAGATTGTACACGATGTTTATTTTTTTTTAAAAGCAAGTTTATACAGTTATTAGAAATTATAATTTATTAAAAGCAACCATGATGACAATCAATTTCAATCTGTGTATATTCGTCTGGACAAGTTGTAAATGCTTCACCAGAGCATGAACCTATTTGTGTGAATTCTGGCTCACTTATTTCAAAATTTCCATTATTAAGACAATATTTTGATGTTCGTTTACAGCAAGTCATACCACAAATTCTTGTAGAGTTATCTACCTCAAGAGAAGGGACACCGCCAATGAGAATATCTTTTACACAAAATTTGTAACATAGTTTTTTAACATAATTCACGTACATTGAGTTATTTATAGAATTGCACTCAAAATACATACCTAATTGTGGTTTAAAAAAGTCGTTTAAAAATTTATTTAAATAAATATCTGCAACAGAATCATTAAAATATGAAATAGACTCATCTAATTCTACTATTTCATGTTGAGATTTTAACAAAGCCCAATATTGTTTAATAGCCGCACAATCCGTTTCATTATCGTAGTAGATATAGAAGTTTTTAAAATAAATCCGTATATCAATTCCACCATGAGTATTAGACGAGTGGCACATTATTATTGATGCTGATGCTGAAACAAAGCAATCATATTCAGGTAAATAAAGATGGTTCAAAGGTAAATTGATATAAGTAACACAATTTGGACCATTATTGTCTATACATTCATCCTCTACCCGACTTGAGACAATGATTTGTGATGATTTTGGTAATCTTTTTGAAAGACCATTAAATGATTTTTCAAATTTTATCATTTCATTGATCGAGTAACTTTCATCTATTGAGCTGTCTTTGCAAGAAAAAATGAAGCTGGAAAGTAAAATGACTAATAATAATAAAGGTGTAAATTTAAAGTTGAGCATGTCCTGTTTTTATGGATTTGTATCAAAATTATAAATAACTGGGATAAAACCCCTATCCAAATCCCATTGTTAACAAATATTTAACAAATTAAAAATATCTTTATATTTGTATAATTTCAATGCATTATTTGGAAATTGGTGTTTATTTGTGTTTTTTGTAGTGAAAGTTGTCATTATTTTGGTATAAAATGAAATTATTAATTTTACGTATTTCATTTTTTTGAACAATAAAAAAATAAATTTACCATTGAATTGATTCTCCATTTTTTTTAAGCCAGTCCTCTGCAAGCATATAATCTGGCAGCACTTTTTCTACTAAGGCCCAATATTTTGCAGAATGATTGTGATGAACTAAATGAGATAACTCATGGACAATTATATAATCTAATACAAAGGGTGGAGCCAATAGTAAGCGAGAAGAGATACTGATTGTCTTGTTAGTACTGCAAGAGCCCCAGTTGCTTTGATTATTTCGCAAATTTACTTTTAGGATTTCTTTTTGAAATTGTTTTTCATTCCAATAATCTATTCGTTTTTTCACTGCTGGTAAGTAAAGGCTGGAAAAAATTTTACTCAAAAGCGTTGAAATTGCCTTTTCTTTTTGGATTGCGGAGATGTTCTCTGGAATCAAGATTTCAATGATATTATTATTTAGTTTTCCAGTGACTGATTTTCTTTCTGGTATTGATTTGATTTGATAAACATATTCTTTCTCATATATTTTTAAGATATCACCAGAATTATATTCTTTTGGAATATATCGATTTTTTAGATCATTATTTTTTACCAATTTTTTATGAATCCATAGTCTTGCCCATTCAATATGTTTTTCTTTTACTATAGGCGGAGTCAAAACAGGAACTCGAAGTATTGCTTTATCTTTTCCAAGAGAAATTCGAATCGACATTCTCCAATCGTAATGTATTTCTAAGGGCATTTGGATTCCTGCAACATCTATTTTAAGGAGCTCCTTAGCTGGCAATATTTTAGGCATGATCCTTTTCAAAATCTTGCATCACTTGAACTAGAGTTGCTACGCTTTCTAGTTCTAATGCATTGTACAAACTAGCTCTGAATCCACCAACAGATCTATGTCCTGCGAGACCTACACAGTTTGCCTTATTACAAGCTTCCAAAAAGAGTGGTTCATGATCTTGATGTCTTGCTGTAAAGACAACATTCATCCTCGATCTGTCTTCTTTTGCAACGGTTCCTACAAAGCAAGAGTTGCGATCAATTTCATCATATAATAATTTGGCTTTTGCCTCATTTCTATTTGCTATGACCTCCAAACCTCCCATTGATTTTATCCATCTCATCGTCAACATTGATACATAGATAGGAAATACAGGTGGTGTATTATACATTGATCCTTTTTCAGCATGTAAGGCATAATTCAACATTGAAGGAAGTTTTCTTCCACTTCTTCCCATGAGTGATTTTTTTATTACGACTAATGTAACTCCTGCTGGTCCTAGATTTTTTTGTGCACCTGCATAGATCAAATCAAATTTATTGCCATCGACAGGTCGACTAAATAAATCCGAGGACATATCGCATACTAATGGAATCGGTGATTCTGGCCAATGCTGATATTGACTGCCATAAATGGTGTTGTTTGAAGTGATATGCAGATAGGCAGCATCTGTAGGAATAGAATAGTTTTTTGGAATATGGCGGAATTGATCCGATTCACTTGATGCAATCACCTCAGCGATGCCGAAATTTTTTACTTCTTTTATTGCACCGGATGCCCATACACCAGTATTGATATAAGCAGCTTTTTCTCCATCTTTTAATATATTCATAGGGATCATGAAGAACTGTGAACTTGCCCCACCTGTCAGAAAAAGTACTGCATATTCTTCTCCAATACCAAGCAATTCTTTTACCAATGATTCAGATTCGTCCATCACTGCTTCAAAGCCCTTGCTCCGATGTGAAATTTCTAATAATGAGAGCTCACTATTATTAAAATTAATGATTGATTGAGCAGCTTCTTTTAGAACTATTTCAGGTAAGATTGCAGGACCTGCATAAAAATTATGTTTTTTCATCCTTTACTTTTACTTGGCAAAGGTAATGAAAAACTGAGTTATCTCATATAGATATCAGTTTGCAGGGGGCACTTACATTTTTTTTAATTTCGTTTCATCACCAGACTATCTGCTGGATATGTTGAAGATAAGGTATTCATATTGGATTGTGCCCAACTGATTAACGCTTCTCTTTGCGCATCAGAAATTTTAGCTTTAGGATGTAATCCCATCCAGGTATAGGAAGGAATTGGCATTTCTTTTCTTTAACCATTTCAATTATTTCTTCAAATTTGTGATTTTGATATGAAATTTTCCTATTGGTAAATTCTGAAAAATTTAAATGCTTCTTACCTTCTTTAATATGTGCTTGTAGGAGCCAACCCACAGGTTGAATATTGCTGTACCATGGGTAAATCGTTTCATTGCTATGGCAATCATAACATGCATTTGATAAAATATCTGAAACAGTGGAGCTGCTGGGATATTTTAATTTTACATCGTTTGGATTGGAACTATTACTGGTTTTTTCAATTTGAAAAAATTGAATGATTACTAATGCAACGGCCAAAGCTATAATTATTTTCCTTTTCATTTTATCAATTTATAACAAAGTAAAGGAATAATATTCTAATTTAAGTAAAAATTTACAAGTTCAAAAAATATATTGTTGCGTATCTAAAATACAAGCGTTGGAGAATACAGAATCGATAAGGAATAAATTAATTCTTCTTATATTCAACAATTCATATATTTTTGAGGATAATTTTAGAAAAAATGTGGTATTGGCTAAAATTTATTGTGTTATTCTTTGCTGCTTGTTTCTTTTTACTTCCAGCATTGAATGTAGAAGATCCATTTAGATCATTGGCATTGAGGTTTTTTAGTAAAGAAACGGAAGCAGTCATTTATAATCATAGTTGTAATCCAGATAGAATCTACTTATATAGGTATCAGATTCAAAATAAGACTTTTGAGCAAAGATATAATGGTTATATTGAGGCTCTGGACAATATCATCCCTGAAAATGAGCGATGTCAAGAAGTAGTGAAATCTGAGCCAAAATTCCTCATAAAATATTTTCCGTTTTTTGCTTTTTGGTCTGAGCCGACAACGGCTGAACGAAATAATTTATTAATGTTTATTGGAATTAATATTGTGAAGTTTTTTTCTATAATACTGTTGATTTGGACATTTCTAAGATAAAGCCAAATAATTAATAAAAAAACCCTGATAAATTTAATAACTTATCAGGGTTAAATAATTCTTCGGGGAAGGCTTATTTTTTTACTGCTTCAGAAAGACCTTTACCAGCCTTAAATCTAGCAACTCTTTTCTTTGGAATTTTGATTGCTTTTCCAGTTGCAGGATTTCTACCTGTTCTAGCTTCTCTTACAGCAGTTGAAAATGTACCAAATCCAACTAAGATTACACTCTCACCTTTTTTAAGGGCTTTTTCGATAGCTGTAAAAACAGTATCAACTGCAACAGCAGCTTGTGCTTTTGTCAATTCAGCCTCTTCAGCTACTTTGCTAATTAAATCTCCTTTGTTCATGATTATTAAATTTTTTTAATTAATTTTACATGACAAAGATATATTGATTTTTTTATATATACAAAATATTTAAATATAAATTTATGCTTAGAACTCAATATTCATGGGCTTTCTGTCGTTTTAATATGTCAAGAAGCTTATTATTATTGGATTCTTGGCATTGAGTATCAGTAAATTACCAATAAAATGAAGACTTTTAGATCATCATACTTTTTTATTTTTATTTTATGTATTGGTTTCCTATTTTCAACTTCTGCTTGTAAAAAGGGCTATGGTTGTCCGACAGAAGACTTCGTAGGAAAGGTGGGAAAGGATGGATTGCCAAAGGGTAAAACCAAATCTGGACTGCTGAGTAAAGAGCAACAAAAAAGATTAAATAAGAAAAAAACTAAAAAATAATTCACCTAAATTTTTATTAATTCAGATGAAATTTTTAATTTTCTATTGAATTCATCGATTGCAAATTTAGGTCTTGAGAAAGGATTTCGCCAATTCGATAAAATGTATAGGTAATAAAATAGATGCACAGACCTGGGAAAATTATAAGCCACCAAGCTTGCGGAAAACTACGTGACTGATGCAGAAAAGCGCCAAGGCTTATTTCTTCTATGGCCATACCTAGTCCTAGAAAACGAAGAGAAGCCTCCAATAAAACGATATTGCAAATACCAAAAGCAAGGATAGGAAATAGATCTTTTAATACATTAGGAATGATGCATGTTCTTAAAATATTGCTGTCTGAAAATCCTAAAGCAATTTTAGATTGAATAAAATTTTCTTGACTTCTATTCCAAGTGAAATACCGCGTATATTTCATTATAATCGGAGCATATAAAATCCCAATCATGAATCCAATCATAATAATATTAGGTTTAATAATAATTTGACTTAAAACAAGGAAATAAATTAATAATGGAATAGACTGGAATAAAATCAAGAAATATAATATGAATCGATCAAATGTAAAATTAAGGTTTCGACCTTTGTTTCTATAACGAAATGCTAAGAAATTTAAGAGCAGGATAATACAGACACAATAAATTAAAGCTGGTGCAGAAATAGTTTTAAATTCTAAAATAAAGGCTAAGGTATAGGCGAAGACTAATGCAGCAAGAAATATAAATATCCATGAAATTAAAGAATACTTTCTATCAATACTGTGCAGATAGCTTAAAATAACAGTGGGTATAAAGCCAAACAATAATGAAATGAAGATCGCGAATAGTGATAATATCATTCCATTTTGAAGTCCATAAATACAACCAGAAAAAATATCTCTTCCTACATCATTACTTCCAAAATACAAATTTTTCTTTAAGCCATCTTTCTCAATTATTGTAAATGGTTTAGTCCACGCATGAGATAAATTTAATTCATAAGGATCGTTTGAAAAAACAGGCCAGATCACAAAGTCATAATCCAGTTTATGAAAATTATTATTTGCAATTAACTGAAGATCTTGTTTTAGTAGTCCTTTATTTTTGATTGATGAAGCAAAGAAAAAACTGTAATATTCAGATTTGTACTTGCATAATATTGGTCTTGATCCTGTAATGCATCTGGCAAAAAACGAACAAACAAACAAAACTATTACAGAAAAAATAATACTATTATTGAAACCTCGAGAACGGATTGAATTAAAAAAATTAATTTTCATTTTTTCTCATTCTAGGGTCAACCAATCTAATAAGGAAATCTGAAAGTAAATATGCTAAAATAGAAATAGTGCTAATAAATATTAAAATATATTTTACAATATCCCAATCTCTAATTGATATCGAATGAAATAATAATCTTCCCATTCCAGGGATGCTAAATAAGTTTTCAATTATCACAGATCCAATAAACAAGGCAGGAATAATTCCAACAAACCATCCAAAAATAGAAATTAAACCAAATGGTTGTGCTTCAAGATTTGTCAATTTTGATGAAGATATACCAGTGCTTAATGCTCTATTCCAAAATGTGGATTGAGTAGCTTTCTTCAGTCCTTCACTATAAATTCTACTTACATAGCTTATAGAAGGAAATATAAGGCATATTATAGGAAGTATAAAATATTGTGGAGAATGAAGTAAATTGTACCACACTGAATTTTCAGTAATATTCAGGAAAGAATTTGGAAATAAAAACCACTGAGTACAAAAAATAAAAATCAATAAACTTGCAAGCCAAAAAGAAGGAATAGCATGTAATGCCAAAAAAAATGATGAAATAATTTTTGAGAAAGCACTACTATTGTTTGAAATGTATTTGCCAATAATTATTGAAATAATTAATAATAGAAAATAATGAAGAAATTGGATGCAAAATGTCCAAGAAAGTGCATCAATAATTTTATGACGGATAGACGTTAGATTACTACTTGAATTCCCAAAAACTAAATCTAAAGTTTGAAGAATGGTCATCTGAAAACTATTTTGAGAACCATTCCACTTAAAATTTGGCAAAAAGGAAGGAATCGAAATATCTTCCGTTGAATGTGCAGGTAAAACACTGAAATAAAAAACTGGAAGTTTTTCAGCTTGATTATTGATTATTTGAGTGTTGGAATCTTCTGCATAAAAGTCTGAAGCATTTCCAGGAATTAAACTAATCAAATAACAGATCATCCAAATTGAACCAAGAAGCACAAAAATGGAGAAGATAAGTTTTTTGAAAAGTGAATTTTGCATTAATTCAATTTTTAATCAATTTTCTGCATATTATTTTCTGTATAACCTGGTCTTTTTGCTGTAGGATTAAATTTTAATTTACTTGAATAAACAATTCTTTCAGTGGGAGAAAATAAGAAAATTTGTGGTTCATTCTCATGTAATATTTCTTGAAATTTTAAATAAGCTTGATTTCTGATTGGTTCACTTTCTGCAGTTCGGATGATTTGAATCAAACTATCAGTTTCTGGTGTAGCAAAACCACATCTGTTGGTCTTTGAAGCTTGGATATTGGAAGAATGCCAACTTTGAAATGGATCCCAAAGCGATGGACTTTGTCTTGTTACAGAAGTGGCTAGATCAAAATTTCTCTCTTGAAGATCTTTTTGAAATATCGTTCCTTCTTTACTAATTATTTCAATAGCTATTCCAATTTTTTTACATTCTTCTTGTAAGTGCAAGGCCATATTTCTTCCAAGGTCTTTTCCTGAAACTAAAATTTGAAATGCTAATTTTATTTTTTTACCTGCAACTATTTTATCTAAAATTCCATCTTGATCTGTGTCTTTCCAAGATGCATCACTCAATAATTTTTTAGCTAAATCTATATCATAAGTATATGGTTGAAGTGATTTATTGTAGAAGGTTTTACTTGGGTGGACTGGTCCAACTATTCTGGTAGCTAGTCCTTCCATTTGATTCTTTATAAAATTGTCTTGATCTAAGGCATGAGCCATAGCCAGACGAACAGCCTTTTCTGATAGTCCTGGTTTTGTATTATTTATTTCAATGTAATAATATTGCATAATTGTAGGTGTTGCAAAAAGCAATGAAGGCAAATTTTCTTTTTTTAATGTTACAAATTGTTTAGGAGACAAGGTGCTTAGGTCCAATGAACCATTTTTCAAGGCAGCAATAGCTGCAACATCATCTGGAATTACTTGATATTCGATTTTTTTTGCGAAAGCTGTTTGCAATGTGTTTGGAGATTTTAACTTATCTCCCCACCAATTGGATTTGCGCTCTAAAATTAGCTTACTTCCTTTTTCCCAACTCAGCAATTTATATGCTCCAGCACCTGAAATTAATTTACTACAATGATCAGCATTTTGAAATTCATCGGCAAATGACTTCAGTAATTGATGTTCTTCTATCGTAAATTGAGCGGAATCTTTATTCAATAAATCAGGAATATTAAAATGACGAAGAGTTTTGTTTTGATCATAAATGTATTCTGGATATAAATTATAATTGCCACTCATTTCACGAGCCAGAAAATAATTTTTATTTATACTTATTGTAAAAGAATTTCCACTTGGATCGCTTGATTCAACATTGATAATATTTTTTAATGTATTTCTCCAAGTTTTATTTTTCAGATAAGGATTTAAAGCAGCTTTAATTGTAAATTCTAAATCTTTAACTGTTAGTTTTGAGCCATCCTCCCAAGCAGCTTCATCCAAAAATTGATAATCATAAGCAACAGTAGAATCATTAACTATTTTTTGACTGCTGAGTTCTTTGATCAATATTGGTTTAATCTCCAAATCTTCTCCATCATATTCAAAAAGTGGAGGCATAATTTGGTTTTCTATTTGAGTAGCTAAGGAACTTTGAGAAATGATAGGATTGAGGCAATCAGGTTCATCTTGAATTCTGATTCTGATTGTTTCTTTATCGTCTTTTTTGTCTGGACTACAAGAATAGAAAAGTGAAAGACAAACGATCAATATAACTGGAGTGGAGAATCGGAATAAATATTGAGAATTCATATTTAATAGTTTAATTGACTTTGGTTCAGTAAAGATACTAGTTTTCTGATAACATGGCCTCTTTGCTTAATGACTAAAAATCTTCTTACTTAACTTAGGTCAACGAAAAGCCTTAATAAAAAGTTTTTTTTAGTTAGGTATTAGTTTTCAAAAAAATAAGAATGTGAATTCAATTTTTTGAATTTTAAAAGCAAGTAGGTAAAAATCAAGAGGCTAGTTGTTTATTTCAATTTAAATTTATAATTACTTGATTTAACATAATATAAATATATAACAATTAACTAATTTGAAATTTTATCATAAATTTAAAAATAACTTGTTCACAAAAAATTTAATTCTCATTAAATCTGGTTAACTTTGTGATATTAATTAAGAATTCAGTAGGATGGCTGTACCAAAATTTTCGGTAAGTGAAAATTCATTTCACAATGAATTGAGAGTAAGAATAAATAACTACTTTGAGCAAAAGAAGGTTAAAATGACTGGTAATTACAAGTTATATTTGAAAGCAGTAATTTTAATTTGTTCGATTATTTTGATTTATACCCATGTGGTTTTCTTTACTCCGAATGTGTTTTTTGTAGTTTTAGAGAGCATTTTATTAGGTGTACTGGTTGCAGGTATCGGATTTAATATCATGCATGATGGATCTCATGGCAGTTTCAGTTCACATAAGTGGATTAATACGATGTCTGCTTATACTGTAAATGTCCTAGGTGCGAATAGTTTTCTTTGGAATATGAAACACAATGTTATTCATCACACATATACCAATATTGATGGCGTGGATGATGATATCGATGTAGGAATTTTTATGAGGATGTCAAAAACTCAGAAGAAATATATGATGCATAAATATCAGCATTATTATTTTTGGATTTTATATTCATTTCTTTATATACTTTGGATTTTTGTATTGGATTATATAAAATATTTTAGAGGTTCTATTGGAGAAATTAAAATCAACAATATGAAGCTTAATGACCATATTGTATTCTGGTTATTTAAGGCTTTACATTTGTTTTTGTTTATTGGTTTGCCTTTGTATTTTTTGGGAATTAAACTATTTTTAGTCTATTTTCTGGTGATGACATTAGTTGCAGGATTTGTATTGAGTATTGTATTTCAGCTTGCCCATACAGTCGAGGATACACACTTTCCACAAGCAGATTTGAAGTCTGGTAAAATGGAAGACGAATGGGCAGTTCATCAATTAAAAACTACAGCAAATTTTGCTACAAAAAACAAATTGGTAAGTTGGTTTGTAGGGGGCTTGAATTTTCAAATTGAACATCATTTATTTCCAAAAATTTCACATATTCATTATCCTGCCATCAGCGATATTATTCGTCAGACTTGTAAAGAATTTGGAATTGAATATATTGAATATCCAAAAGTAAGATATGCTATTGCTTCACATGTGAATCATCTGAAAGCAATGGGGAATGCTGCTTAATTGTATTTTAGTTTAGCTCAGGAGATTTAAGATTGAAGACTTTCATGAACATTGACTTTGTAGGCTTTGTAGGATGGATAAAGTGAAGCAAATATTACAAGAATGAGTAATAATGCAAAGGTGTACAATTCACTTCGATAAAATGCAAATCCATGTATGCCGTATTTATTTTTTAGAGAACCTGCATGTCCCAATAATTCAACAAGCAAGTGAGCAGAAATGATTCCGAGCAGAAATCCAATTAAAAGAATTAATAATCCTTCAAACAAAATATTATTAAAGATAAAGGACCTGCTTACACCAGTTAATCTCATCATAGAGATTTCTTTTTTTCTTTCATGTGCGGATTGAATGAGACTGATAAAAATACTCAAAGCAGAGAGTAGTGTAACTAACAATGCAATGTAAAATAGAACATCTGAGATGGATCCTGTGATCTCATATAATCTATTCATTTCAATGGCTGGATAAGCAGACATTAAGTCTGTATTTTCATTAATATTCCGACCAAAATTTAATGTTTGAATATTTCTACCATTGAATCTTAACAGCAATGAACTAATAGATTGGTCGACATTTGCTAAGCTGTCTTTGTATACTATTTGTGCGTCAGAATGAGATTCAGATGTATGATCATGTGCTTCATTATTAACTGCCTCTTCATTTGGGTGATGATTATGTATAAGCCAATATGATGAGATTGGGGTATAGATTAGTCTATCTGAAACTTGACCAGAGGAGGATAATATTCCAACTACAGTGAACTCATTGTGATGAAGATGATCATTATCTTCTTCTTCGACTAATCCATGACCAGAGAGAAATTTATCTCCAATTTTTAACTTAAGCTGTTTGGCAACTTCGTGACCTAAAACAGCATCCATATTGCTCGTGAACTGTTTGCCTTCTTCAATGCTCAGATTATACCAATCCAAATACTCGATCGTCGTGCCGACTATGCGAAAACCATTTGCATTATCTCCAAGACTTAAAGGCAGAGATGATTTAATCAATGGATGTCTGGGATTTAGAAATGCTTTTAGTGCTTTTACAGGAATATTTCCAGTGGGAGCGTCCACATGATAAAGATTACATAGTATTGCTTGTAATGGGCTTCCTTTTGCAGTAAGAATGAGATCAATTTTTGCAAGATTTTTTTCAAAATGATTTTTGAGTTGTTCATTAATTAAAATCGAACTAATGATGAGTGTAACAGAAAATGCTATGAGTATAATATTAAAACTACTCCTTAGGGGCCTATATAAAATATTTTTTATTGCTAGAGTAAGCGCATTCATTAAATAGTAATTTGTTTTTGGAACATTGTTTTAAGTCTAGAATCATGAGTAACAATTACAAGTGCAGCTGAAGATATTGCAGCTTGTTCTTGTAAGAGTTGGATTACTATATTTGCATTGTCATCATCTAGTGCTGAACTTGGCTCATCTGCCAATACTAATTTAGGTTGGTGGATCATAGCTCTAATAATCGAAAGTCTCTGCAGCTCTCCTTGTGAAAGATTATTGACCAAGGATGAAGATTTGTTTCCAAGACCTAAAGACTCCATCCAATTTAAACATTTTTTATTATCAGAAAAACCTGAAGCAGTTTTAAGAAAGAAGTTTAAATTTTCTAAAGCTGTCAATGATTCAATAAAAATATGTTTTTGTAAAACTATACCAATATTTTTTTTTCTAAAAATGTCTCGCTCGGCTTCAGTCAAAGAAAAAATATCGGTACCATCTATACTAACTTTACCATGTGTTGGTCTCAATAGACCTGACAAAATGTGAAGTAAGGTAGATTTGCCCGTTCCTGATTTTCCCAAAATGACGATTCCTTCTTTGTTTTTACAATCAATATCTGGCAATACAATTTCAAACTGATTTGCGTAGCTATGCCGTAAATTTTGAGCGAGTAGCATAAATTATTTCTTTTTTTTCTTCTTTGGATAAACCAATTTCATTTCATCGATAAGATGTCCAGCACCAGCAAATTTATCAACAATAAATAGGATATATCTTGCGTCTACCATGATATTCCTACAAATCGATCTATCATAATTTATATCACTCATCGTACCTTCCCAAACTCTGTCAAAATTAAGTCCGATCAGGTTTCCATAAGCATCTATTGCAGGACTTCCAGAGTTACCTCCTGTAGTGTGATTAGATGCGATAAAAGCTAAAGGAATTTTGCCATTTTCTGCATATCTTCCATAATCTTTTTTATTATACAGTTCAAGTAATTTTTTGGGAACATCGAACTCATAATCTCCGGGAATATATTTTTCGATGACTCCATCAAGATAAGTCTTAGAATTATAACAGGCGCCATCTTTTGGCGAGAAGCCTTCTACTTGGCCATATGTTACTCTCAAAGTCGAGTTAGCATCGGGATAAAATTTTCTTTCTGGAAACACGTTCATCAATGCTTCCATATGTACCCTGCGCAAGTCTGAAATAGCCTCATCATGTTGAGAAGATTTTTCTAGGATATCAGAAATAATGAATTCATTCATCTTCTCATAAAAAAGCCATAGCTGATCATCTTCAAGCGCTTTTTTCATTTCATTAATTTCCAATTTGAGAAAGCTCTTCATTTTATCAGCATTTACAAAATTGGAACTTTGAAACAAGGAATTTGTATATTTAAAATAATCAAGATTAATTGCTGAAAGTTCGGTTTTTAATTTAGGGAAAATGAGCTCTTTGGGACAACCTTCGTAAAAAATTTGAAGCAAGTTTGCAAAAATTTCTTCCTCAATTTTTTCTTGATAGTCTTGATAATAGCCATCAATATCTATGGCATAATTGTTTCTTAAAGTCTCAAATTCTTTAACCCCTTTTTTCTCGTTACTGGTAATTAGTTTTTTAACAATAGAATAGAAATTGTAGATCTGAATATTTCTTTGAAATGTTTCTGCATAATAATCTTTTGCTGCGTTGAAATTTTCGGATTCTTTGTAATGATGATCCAATTGACTTAAGATATTTTTGTACATTGAAAAATTGGGATTTGAATTCACTCTTTTAGTAAATTCAACATCTTGATTTTGTTTTTTATCCAAGCCTTTTGTAAATTTTATCCCTTGGTTTTCACCGATCCATTTTTTCCAAGCATTTGCAATGGTGGCATATTGTGCAGAATATTGGATTTTTGTTTTTACATCAGCCCTCATGTGTTTGTCTAATATTTTTAAAGTTTTATCTCTAAGGGCTATCCTGATTGGATTCTGGACTTCAACGATTTGCCGAACACCCTCTCTATTCAAATACTCATTTGTTCTTCCAGGAAATCCAAATACCATGGTAAAGTCTCCATCATTTACTCCTGTCATATTTATTGGAAGTGAATGCTTTGGTGTGAAAGGTTTATTAGTAGGAGAATAATCAGCGGGTAAGTTATCAGCACCTGCATAAATTCTAAAAATGGAAAAGTCACCAGTATGCCTAGGCCAGACCCAATTGTCTGTATCTGAACCAAATTTACCTATGGACTCAGGTGGGGTGCCAACCAACCTTATATCCTTATAAGTAATCGTGATAAAAGCGAAATACTGGTTACCATTGAAAAATGATCTTATGAATGCATCTTCGTGTTTTTGTTTTTTTATTGTAGGCAAAATAGTTTGAATATTTTTTTCAATGATAGCTCTTCTCTCACTTTCTTTCATCTGTGAATTGACTCCTTGGAGTACAGATGTAGTCAGATCTTCTATTCTCGATATAAACATTGCGGTAAGTCCAGCACAATATTTTTTCTTCAGCTTTGTTTTTAGCCCAAAATCCATCTTTTAGATAATTATTTTCAACACTACTTAGGTTTTGGATATAGCCATAACCACAATGATGATTGGTGAGAAGAAGTCCTTGAGTAGATATAACTTCTGATGTGCAACCACCAAATTGCGCAATTGCATCTTTTAGGGATCCTTTGTTGACGCTATATATGTCTTCGGCACTCATCTTCATACCCAATGATTTCATCTCTTGTTCATTCATTCGTTTGAGTAATAAGGGAAGCCAAATTCCTTCACCTGCATGAATTAGATTTAACGAAATAATATAAATAAATGCGAAAATTAAATGTTTGAAAATGAATTTCATAATTAGTCTATTGAAGCTGTAAAGATATAAAAAAAAAGAGCCACAGTAATGTGGCTCTTTCCAAACTTACTTGTTAAGTTATATTATTGTTTGATTAATTGCATAGAAGCTGTTTCAACTCCAGCTCTTAATTTAACGATATAAGTACCGTTATGTAAAGATTGAATTTCTAAAGATTCTGAATAATCACCAGTAGCTAAGTTTCCTAATTTTTTAGAGGAAACCATTCTTCCATTAATATCAAAAATATCGATGCTAACATCTTTAGTTTTAGCTAATTTGAAATCTAAAACCGCTATTGAAGAACTAGGATTTGGAGAGATACTCATTTCAAAATGAGCAGGTTTTTTCACACTCTCTATTAAAGTTAAAGTTGATTTGTCAAATATTAAATGAGCGATTTCATTTTCTGTAATAGGATCCATATCTCCTTGTAAGTTGATTCCCGGCTCATAATCATGAAGGTAAGTTAAATGCAATTCATTTCCTCTTACAGCGATGTTAGGGAAAACTGCTTCAACGAATAGATAGAAAGTTGGATCTGCGTCCAATTGTTCGTTGATAACATCAACAGGTACTTTCCAATTATTTCCACCATCAGTACTAGATGTGATTAGGATATGTCTATAATGTTGAGGTACAGCACTTTTATTAGTTTCGCTCAAAGCTGAATAAGCTAAAAATACATTGCCTTGATCATCTGCTGCGGCTGTTGGATATGAACTTAAAGAAGTATAATACAGCGCTACATTTTCAGAAGCTTCGATGTCTAAAGTTCCATTCCCGTTTTCATCTAATACATCAAATTGATTTCTTGAGAAATTATTTTCACCCATATCTTCATTCCAGTAAGATAGACCAGACCATAATGGATAGTAACTAGAGCTACCATCACCAGGAGTATCATCTGTGATATACATATCGCCCCAGAAAGCGTGAACTTTACCATTTTTATCGATAGTGAGATTACCAGCACCATCATTTGAATAGATAGCTAATTGAGCAGCCAAAGGAGGATCAGCCGCACCACCTGGTCCTAATGTATCTACACCTCCAATATCGTCTATTGTATATGGTGAATCACGAACATATCTTTTTAGTGGGAATTTTTTGATAGTATGTTTATGCCAAGTATCTCCATTGTCACTAGATTTGAATACTACGATATCACTCCATTGAGATTGGATTAAGATAGCAACAGTATTACCTCTAACAGACAAGCTATAAGAATCACTATCCATACTTGCATAATCTACACTATCAAGACCTGGTATAACATAATCTTTTCTATCCCATGTTAAACCTCCATCTGGAGATCTAAAGTATAGGATATGGCCATCTACACCTCTATAGATAACACCGCTAGAAGCAACTGGAGGAGCTATTGCAATAGCATGAATCGTTTTGCCATTAGAACCACCAACAGCAGTTCTTGGCCAAAGCACACCTAGTGGTGCATCTGAAGGGATCGTAGAAGCAACCCATGTAGATGTCCCAGCAATTTTACTCATCATATTTAAATGATAGTTATTATTAGTAAAATCATGAGCAATAACTGTTTCTTTGCCATCAATGTCTACGTTGATATTTGGCCATCCAGTTCTTACATTGTCAATTCTCGATGTTGGTTCAGGACCCCAAGCGCCACCAGTGATGACATTGTAACCAGTGCCACGATCAGCAAAATCTGATGCCAAAGCCATAGTCCAAGTAGCAATAAGATTTCCATCTTTATTGAAAGCTAGTCTATTGCATACAGGTCCATTTGATTGTAGATCGTAAAGCGTCCTACCAGCAATTTTGTAAGGATATCTGGCGTTTGCTTTTTTTTCTTTAAGTCCTTCTACAGAACTTTCCAAACCAGTATAATAAGTCTTATTGAAAGGTTTTGCTTCATTAGCAGCTTTCGCACGACCTATTTGTTGGGCTTGGATAGAGTAAGAAAATAGAAAAATTGTAATAATTGCGTAAAGTTTATTCATAATTTATACGTTTAAAATTTAATCCAAAGATAATAATAAGTTGATTATGTTTTTTAAAAAAAATAAAATGCTGTCATCTTTCAGTAAAAATAAGTTTATAATATTGAAAGTATCTATATAATTGATTAATAAATAGTTACTTATACATAGTCTCTGTTGTGCTGAGTCCAAATACTTTTCACCATCCTAAATGGAAAGCATATTCCACAAATAATACTACCAATACTAAAAAACAGCATTTCAGTTCTGATATATGATTCTAGATGAATTTGATCCTCATCCTCTAAGTGAGTCAACATATCTTGTATTCCGATATCTTCAACATAAACTCTAAAATCAGTAAAAAAAGCAATTAGATAGAATACCAAGCTAGCAGAAACCAAAATAAATGCTACTTTGAGATACTGTAAACGCTGATAAGGTGTCAGCTGCCATAAAAACAACCAGCGCATAAAAGTAATAAAGGCTACTATGAAAATAAAATTGGACTGATAAAATGGATAGGGAATTTTGTAAAAATAAATAGGAATTAAAAATATTGCTGCAACAATTAAGCTAGAAACCCACCAAAGTAATTCAATAAAAATCAGTTTTTTTAGATTCATAATAATTTAATACTTATCAAATAAGGCTTGTGGATTTTCTCTTCGCACGATTAGAGCCAACAATGCGCTAATGATAAATGATGCAATAATAGCACTGGCAAGCATTATGCTAATATTTTTTAAACTGAGCATATCTTCAGATTGAATGAGTTCAATTTGCTTTTCAGCTGCTTCATCTCCCATAGATCCTCGGAAGTTCTCAATCATTTTAATTTTCATTTCTTTTTGTTCTTCTAATACTGAAGGATCTATATATTTCATAAATACAATTTGATAGACAGTGCCTAGTGAAAAACCTATCATTCCACAAATCCATATAGCTTTGAGAGCTTGCTTCCAACTGATAAATCCACCAAGTTTGTTTTTTTCTGTATGACCAGCAAAATACATAATAAAAATAGATCCCACTAAACTTAATATTCCTATAAGGTATCCAGTAGAACTTATATCCAGCAAATAAGTCACTAAACTCAATAAAATCGAGAATGCAGCTAAAATAAAACCATAGCGAACACTTGATGTAGAAATATCCATTTTAATTTGATTTGTCGTTTGAATAAAATTGAGATTTTGTAAAGATCCCCAATACTTTGCCTTTTAATTTTGACTGCAATAAACTTGTGTTTTTTGAAGGAGAATGTGTGAGATCATAATTCCATTCCTGAGTAGGATTGAACCAAGTTATATCTGCCGGAGCACCAATTTCTAGGATGCTCTTTTCTAAATTAAAAACTTCGCGAGGTCGAATTGCAACTTTTTTAATCCATTGTTCGAGTCCCAATTCCTCTGCAAGATGTGTTTGAAATAAAGAATAGGCTGATTCAATATTAATGGCTCCAAAACTAGCATTTTGAAATTCAATATTCTTTTTTTCAGGTTCAAGAGCAAGATGATCTGAACATATGATATCAATTGTATCATCCAATATTGATTTAATGAGTGCTTTTCTGTCTTCATTTGATCTCAGAGGAGGAAACAGCTTAAGATTGGTATCGAAAGAACTCATATGATCATCTTGATAAATTAAATTAAAGATAGAAACACTAGAGTAAAGCGCTGTGTGTTTTTGTTTATATTTTTTGATGAGTTGTGTGGACTCTGAGCTTGAAATTTTATGTGCAAGATATCTTGAATTTGTGTATTTGAGGATTTCTAGATCTCTATGTAAAGCTACTGTTTCAGAGAGGATTGGGATTCCTCGCAATCCTAAGTATGTTGAGGTTTTTCCCTCATTAATTTGACCTGCTGGGGCAAGATTAGAATCAAAAGGAATATTCACGATTAATCCATGATCACTCATTTTTACATATTCAAGTGCCCTCATCAGAAGTCCAGAATTTTGCAAAGATTTGATTCCATCTGAGAATGCTATGGCTCCTGATCGGGACATTTGTAATATTTCTGCCATATCATTTCCTTTACAATCCTTGCTTATAGCTCCGATAGGATAAATATGAATGGGCAATTGTTTTGATCTGTTAATTATGAATTCAATTTCAGATTTTGAATGTAATGCAGGCTGTGTATTAGGGAAGCAGCATATTGCTGTATAACCCCCTTTGATTGAAGATTTTGAAATGGATTCCAATGTTTCTCTATGTTCATTACCCGGTTCTCCAATACTTGTTCCTAAGTCAATCCAACCCGGAGAAATGCAACTGTTTGGAGAATGAAGCGCTTTAATTTTTGAGGAAGTGGGGATTTCTTTTTTGATGTCAATAATTCTTTGATCTTGAATGAGAACATCAACAGTTTTCTGATGAAATTTACTTCTAGGATCAATAAGTTTTACTTTTTGAATTAAATATTCCATCTTATTTGGATTTTAAAAATCGAATCAATAATCCTTCAAATAAAAGAAACAATAAGGCTCCAATCAATAACCATTTCCACCATTGGCTTTTCTGCATTTTGGATTGAAGTAGATTGGTAATATCTGTATTTTTAGAAATATTTATTATATCATATTTAGAACCATATTTTTCACTGAGCTCGCTTTCAGAGTACAAGCTTAAATTTGATTCTTGTCTATCTTCATTAAAAGCCAATTTCCCAATACTGGTTTCATTTTTTAAAATTTGGTAATTTCCAGCTTTAGTAATTTGGTCAAATATTTCAATTATTACTTTATTTTGATTGGATCTGATACTGGGAATAAATTCTTCTGGTCCTTTGATTAATATCCTTGAATCTTCACCATTTATTGAATTCATTTGCATTTTCCATTCGATCACCATGTCTTTTCCAATGGTATATGAAAATCTTGATTTTTTTGATCCAGAAATGGAGGCTTTAAATAGAAATGGTAAAAGGATTTCTGGACTTTTACTCATATCATTAAATTCACTTTGAAATGGTGAAGCGCACACATAAACATATGCTTGCCCTAGAGAATATCTAAATAATAGTAAACTCTGATCTCTATTGGTTAGAATCGCTTCAATACTTTTATTTGCTGTGAAAGTGTACATGCCTTTTGTAATAGGAAGTTTTACATTGGCATTTGGATTGGAATAAACATCATCGAATATATCAGCATCCATATTGATTTTGGAGGCTTCTCTTTGGTTGCGATCAAAGTTATTTATATTGGGAAATGAAATCGCAGCACTCAGTTCTTTATAAGCATTTTGAGATAAATCTGCAGCTGGAAAAACTAAAATATTTGTTCCTTCATCCATGGCTTTTCTCAACTCTGAGCTGAGTCCAGAACTCGTTTGGCTTAAACCGGCAAGAATGATTAATTGATTTTCTTTAAATTTCCCATAATCAAGTTTTGCTTGCTCTTGAGTATGTACTTTAAAGAATGGAACAGCATTTAAATATTTAATTAATTCCTCAGGCTGAGATTTTGAATACAAGAGTAGCACATCTATTTCATCAAGAACCTCAAAGCAAAGATGATATTGATCATCAAATTGTATGGGATAGTCATTTATTTTTATACTCAGCTCACTCCATCCTTTTGATACTATATTCAGTGTAAGCGTATCGATTATTTCTTTTGCAGATTTAATATTGATAGTTGATAATGGATAATCTTGACCATTATAGCTATAGTTTACTCTAAGATTTTCAATATCAGACTTGCCATAATTTTTAATATGAAAAACGACTTTTACTGACTGACCTGGTGTGATGATGGGTGATAAGAAATATGCAGAATCAATACTGACATTGTTTTCTTCTATGTACTGTAATGGAATAAGATGTCTTTGAATTAAACTATCTTCAGGTAATGACAGATCACAGCTATTTTTTTGAAAATCAGAAATAATAAATGCATGTTTATTTTGCGCAGGATAATTTTCTAAAGTTTGATTTTGCTTAGCATATATTTTGGATAAAAGCTGAATTTTAGGGCCAACTTTTACCTGTTCCAGCAGATCTTTAGCCTCAGATTTAGACACCAATCTTAGGTTTGTTGAATTGAAATCATTTGAAATGATTTGAAATTTGTCCGCATCGGTGTAAGCATTAATTATCTCGAGGGCTTTCTTTTTTGCCAATTGAAACAAACTAATCTCCGTTGACTTGGCATTCATCGACCATGAGTTGTCGACATAGATGCTTACAGCTGAAGAACCTAGGTCTTTTTGATTTTCATTATTCAAAAAAGGCTGAGCAAATGCAAAAATTAATGCCGCTAGAGCAAGTAATCTTGACAGGAGTATTAATAAATTTTTTAATTTATTTCTAGAGGCAGTTTCTTCAACCAATTCCTTAAGAAATTTTACATTGGTGAAGTAAACTTCTTTATACCTTCTAAAGTAAAATAGATGAATTATGACAGGTATTGCCAATAAACCTAAAGCCCATAAAAAATTAGGAAATAAAAATTGCATTTTTAATTAATTCCTTTGCAAAGGTACACAATATTTTGATAACAGCGAAGTGTCTGAATCAATCAGGTTTATAAAATTTTGTTATTAAATAGGTCTTGTCAGTATATACTTTTATAAAATAATATCCTCTTGGAAGATCTTCTATGGGGATCTCTAGTGCAAATAGTTCATTATAATCTTTATAAGACAGTTTTTTGACAGGTCTCGACATCAAATCATAAATGGTATAGTAAAATGCGACTTTGTTTAAATTGGATATGTGATAGATTTTTTTGTTGTTATCATAATTCATATTCCAACTGATAAACTGATTTTCAAGTTTTATGTCTTTTTTAACAATTGGTTTTTGAAATTCAATTGCGCCTATATCAATAAATTTTCCAGTTTTTCTAGAATTTCCTAGGAAGTCTTCATTTTGCAATTCTAGATTTGTACCCCGATCTATTGCTGGACTTTCTATTTGTAATCCAAAATTCCAAATATTGGAATAACTTTCTACTGAATAAAACTTTGGATCTGCAACGATATCGCCCTGCCCATTTTCAAACTTAGTGCCTGGGCGGTATAGATTTGTTTTAAAATACAATTCTGAAGCATCTTTATAATAACTAGCTTTTCTGGTTTCACGGGCATAAATGATATTATTATATACGGCACAGAAAGAGGCATATTTAAGGTGAATTTCTGCGCAGTAATGGTGATTTGTTTCATTATTTTCGTAAAGGGTATTATTGACGACATCTACATTCTTAATGTTGTATAGATTAATTCCATTCCCTCCATTAGAATAAACTAAATTGTTTATCACCAATGTTTTATTTTTAACTTTTGATGGATTGATGTGAGATTCGATATGGTCGGATTTTCGTATATTAATTCCTGCTCCAAAACCATTTACCTCGCAGTCTTCTTCTTTTTGAAGTACTTCCACTTTTCTATTAAAATAAATTCTATTTCCAATAATAAAATTTTGATATTCTTCACTTGATTCTGCTGAATTCGTTATCGTGAGTTTTATACCAGAATTGGAATTAAAATTGAAATATCCATTATTATAAATTTCATTTTTTTTTATTTCAAAATGGTGAATATCTGTTAAATAAATTCCAGATCCCATGCAATTATAAATTTTACAGTTCTGAATTTTTATATTGCTACTTATGATGTCATCATTAGATTTTTCAGAATAAATGCCATATCCTTTAGTAGCTACTGCTGATGGGCTTGAAGACTGATCTATCAACTTTTGAGTCTTTGGATCTCTTGTAATATCAAGACCTATTATTTGAACAAATGATGCGCCTTGCAATAATATTGCTGCAGTCTTATATGAATAAAGAGTGGCTTTATCTTTTTTATAGTTTTTAATAGTTATCCACTTTTCTGAGCTACCACTTTTAGTTATTTTTAGGATCGCTTCTTGCTTGATATCTGAATATTCTCCAGCTAAGAAAACTAAGGTATCTCCTGGTTCTATTAGATCAAATGCATTTTGCGGTGTTTTTTTAGGTTTTTGAGTAGTCAATCCATCGTTTTGATCATTGCCTAATGGTGAAAGGAAAACCGTTTTAGCTTGAAGTTGAATGCAACAAAGGCCTAAAATGTAAATTAAAATGACATATTTATTTCTACAATTTCTAAATGAGATTTTCATAGCTTTTCAATTTATATAATTTAATTTATACTCATCACAAATTAATTGAAGCTTTGGCAATATAGGTATTAATTTATATTCTATGGTTTGCAAAATCTTTGATTGCTCGTAGCTAATTTTTTGATTAATTTGATAAGTTGATTCGGGACTGATTAATCTTTCTTGTGAGGTAACTTTTGATTTTATTCCATCAGCGATACTTGCTATCTTGGATAAAAAATTGCCAACTTCGATGCTTGGATTTTTTGTCCCAAAAAAAGTGGTGATTTTATCAAATAATTTTTTGTAAGTCCAAGTTTCAGAATTGAGCAAAATATTCGCATTTGTATTAAAGTCGTCGAAAAGGATTTTTATTATCATGTTTACAACATCCTCAATCATGACAAGTCCAACATTTCCAGATGGGTAAAAACGCAAACCTTCCGCAGCTTTTTTGAAAATATTGCATGATCCTTTATTCCAATCACCAAATCCTAAGATTAAACTAGGATTAATTATTGCTATATCCAATCCTTCTGCTTCACCACGTCTCACCTCCATTTCACCTAAGAATTTTGATTTAGCATAGTTCGAATAGAATATTGGACTTCCTGGCACGTTTTCATGAATTAAAGTCTCATCAGAAGATCTTCTGAGTGTTGATGCAGAGCTTATATATATGAACTTTTTGACTGATTTATCGAGGGCAAAATTAACCAAATTCGCTGTCCCAATTTGATTGACACGATATAATGTTTTTTCAAATTTTGGATCATAGCTAACTAATCCAGCAGTATGGATGATGAAATCAATATTTGAATTTAGAAGTTCAAAACTTGAAGGATCATTGATATCTGCTTTTATCCAATTAACATTTGATTGATCACTTATTTTTGTATTGTGGTAGGTGGCTATAATATTACAGTCTTGTTCTGTCAAGGCTTTCAAGACATGCCTTCCAACAAATCCACTTGCACCAGTGAGTAAAACAGTTTTATTCTGCATGTTGGATTTGTGTGTTTAGCGTTTGAGTATATTTTGCGACAGCTTCAATTTGAGATTTCGACAATGTGTTTTTAAATGAAGTCATGATATTTCTACCATTATTTATTATATTCACTCTCTCTTCAAGACTTAAATTTGAGATTCGTAAATCTTTTGCTCCATTTGTCATTAAACTGCCATCTATGCCATGGCAGGTAACACAGTAACTTTTAAATATAGTTTTGCCATCAACAATTTTACCATTTTCTGGCTTTTCACCACATGAGCAAATGATGCAAGTAGCAATAAATATTATGGTAAAAATGAAAGCTTTAATCACTAGTTTTAGTATTTTGAATTTGTCTGATAAATATAACTTTATCTTGAATTATAAGTTTAAATTTAAATCAAATATCGATTTAAAATTATAAACTTTGGTAATAAATACTTTTTTCTACAAAATAAGCTTCCTCGAAGTGATCAGAGATGTCAAATTTTTCAATTTTTGACTTTGGATTTGGTCCAAATTCTTGTTCAGCTTGATTCCCCTTATAACAGAATAATCCATTTGGAATTGCCATCATTTGTTGCTTTGAGATCAAGGGCTTAGACCAATGCACCAATTTATTATATTCTGCCACAGCTCTAGAAACCACAAACTGATAGTGCCCTTTATGTTCTTCTACACGTTCATGAGTGGTGATAATATTTTTTAAGCCAATGGATTCAGATATAGCATCTATTACACTAAGTTTTTTTTTGGTGGAATCAAGACTTACAAAGTAAACTTGTGGAAAATAAATAGCCAATGGAATTGAAGGAAAACCACCTCCAGCGCCAAGGTCCAATACTTTAATTCCAGCTGTAAATTGAATAATTTTGATAAGCGCCATAGAATGCAGCACATGGTGCAGATATAAATTATCAATGTCTTTTCTAGAGACAACGTTTATTTTATCATTCCAGTTTTTGTAGTGATCAAATAGTTCACTATATTGAGATAATTGGATTAAGTTTAATTCTGGGAAATATTTTTTTATAAGCTCCATTTACCAAGTTTTTTTTGGGAATAATAATAGTGGACTTTGTAGTATAAGGTGCAGTAAATAAAGTGGTTCCAAATAAATACTTTTGAGGAAAAGATCTTCTTCATTAAAATGATTTAATTTAAATTTCAGTACGGACATTTTGATTATTATATATATAAATATGGGCACTAAAGCATACAAGAATTGATGGGACATAAACAAGAACCCAAAGCTGAAATAGAGAAAAAATAGAGATAAAAAATATACACCTAGAAATAATTTGGATTCTGTTCTGTAATGAAGTGAGGTAGCATAATGTCTCCATTTTTGAAGAAAATAATCTTTATAATTTTCCTTTGCTTTGCTATAAACAAAAGTCTGTTTATCTAAACTATATATTGTATGATTATATTTTGCTTGTGAGTTAATCAATAAGTCGTCATCACCATATGGAATATCGGCTTTCATTAATCGAATATCGAAAAGTGATTTATGGTATAACATATTTCTACCAACACCATTATAGGTCAAATTGATTTCTATAGCAGCAAAAGAACAAAGCGAATTCATAACAGATTCATAACGTATGAGCGAATTTAAAAGTCCTGTCGTTTTCCAAAATGGGGCAAATCCAAGGACAATTTTGTATTGCGAATCGAAGTCAGACATTTTTGTTAGCCACATATTAGAATTTGGAATACAATCGGCATCAGTGAGCAAGATCCAATCCCCTTTGACTTTTGTCATAGCCGTCTCCAAAGCTTGTTTTTTTCCTACTCCATTATTGGGGTAGATCTGGATCTTTTCGTTGATTAAATAAGACGCATATATGACCGAATTTGACGGATTTGAGTTATCATCGATCATTATTAGTTCGATTAATCCATTCTGTAGCAATAGTTTATCTAAATTTGTGCTTAACTTATCCCAGTCATTTTTTACGCAAATGACTAGAGACACTTTTTTATTATTGGCCTGAGTTGATTTTCTTGGTTTTACACGTAAGAATAAGCCTAGCCAATAAATGCTTTGTGCTAAGCAGCTGATAATCATACAAATTTTGAAAAGAATGATCATTTGTGCCACAAAGAACGATTTTTTTTATCAAAAATTTAAATATTACGAATTTTTATTATATGTTTGTGCTTGAATATAAGTATTTAACCTAAAAACTCAGAATTATGTTACGTTTCTTCCTCTTTGGAATAGTAAGTTTTTTTGTGCAATTTGCATTCGCACAAGTTACCATGAATGGTGAAAAGCTATTTTGTAATGAATGGATCCAAAAGGATCAAAGTTATTACAAGCTAGAAGTTTCAAAAGATGGTATATATAAGGTCACTGTCGAAGAATTATTGGCAAAAGGCATTGACTTGAGAAATAAATCAAGTGAGAATTTGCAAATCATACATCTTGGCAAACAGATTCCAATTTATGTATCCAAGCAGGGAAACCTACAAGAGCAAGACTATATTTTATTTTTTGGGGAGCAGAATAGAGCTGCATTTGAATACCCCTTGTTTGCAAATGCAAATGAGTTGCTGAATCCAAATTATAGTATGTTTACGGATGTTTCGGCATATTTTTTAAGTTGGAATAACAGTTCTCAGAACACTAGAATTAGTTTTATAGAAAATCAAATTACAGATACCATTCCACGTGATAATTATTACCAACATGAGGAGGTAATTGTGTTTGCAGATGTCGCTAATAAAAGAGGTCAAGGATTTGGAAATAACTTAAAATATCCAAAATTTGATGTAGGGCAAGGTTACAGTACTGGAGCTTTTTCTGAGAAGATAGTAAATTTGAATTTTAAGCATGTTTATAATAATTTTGAACCAGCAATTGTCAATGCAATTTTGGGAGGAACTGGTGAGGATGGTACGAGACATAAGGCAGAGTTTTTTATCAATGGTGAATCAAAAGGATTCGAATCTTTTACTGGATTTAAAGTCAGAACTGGAAGCTTTGAGATCCCAGCAGATCTTATAGCAGAGACCGTTGCTTTACAAATTAAAGCCAATGGTAGCCCAGACGAAAAATTGGTATTGTCCAATGTTATTTATAGGTATAATCGGACATTTAATTTTGACCAAGCGAAATCCGCTTTTATTAACATTAGTGCTTCTTCAATAAGGAAGCATATTGTACTCAATGACTTTAATGGTGGTGATAAGGTGTGGTTATTGGATATTACGAATAATTTATTATTGAGTACTTCAAGAAATGCAGACGGCACTTACAGTTTTCAGATTCCGCTTTCTATTAATGATAGAAAAATAATCGTTTTTGCTGATGATGAAATGTTTAAGGTGAACACAATTTCACCGATGAAATCTGAAGACATCCAACAAGCAGATTTTAATTATTTGATATTATCAAATGAAAAATTGATTCAAGACCCAAGTCAAAATGTTCAAAAATATGCAGCATACAGAAGCAGTGTGGCAGGAGGTTCTTATAAAGTTAAAATCGTAGATGTAACTAAGCTATATGATCAATTTGCTTATGGAATAAAAGGACATTCTACAGCTTTGAGAAATTATTTTAATTATGTAAAGGAATTTTATCCAAATCTTGCAAATGTGTTTATTATAGGCAAAGGACTAGAATTTAAGAATTATAGAAAAGATAAGAGCAAAGAAGATTTATTTAATCTTGTTCCAACTTATGGAATTCCTGGATCAGATCCACTTTTGGTTTGCGATGTAAATGACAAACAACTCTATGCTTTAGGTAGATTACCTGTCACAGAGGCTTCTGAAGTAGCGACTTATTTAGACAAAGTTAAAGAACATGAATACTACATCAATAATCAAGCAACAGAGCATGAAAAAATGCAATGGTCAAAGAGAATTATTCACCTTGCGGGTGGAGATCCAAGCCTTTATGAGACTTTGGAGTCGCATCTGGATGGTATGAAAGATATCATTCAGACCAATCAATTTGGAGCGTCTGTAAAGACATTTCATAAAGAACAGTCAGCAATTGAAGGAAATGAAAACTTGACTGAATTAATGGATATGATCAATGAAGGAGTCTCAATGATTACATTTATGGGACATTCAGCACAGTTTAAACTAGATTTCAATATCCTCAATCCAGCATCTTATCAAAATAAAGGAAAATACCATACTTTCCTTGCTATGGGATGTTATGCAGGACAAATATTTGAAACTTATAAAAGTATAAGTGAATTAAATAATTTAACTCCTGAAAAAGGCTCGATAGTTTATTTGTCTAATTCCACTGCAGGTATACCTTATGTCTTAAGTGTTTATGGTGCTGAATTATATCGAACTATGGGCGGAAGTAATTATGGCAAATCAATGGGTGAAGCTATAAAAGCTACAAATAATGTCATCCTCGAATCACCAGATGAATTCATAAAAACTCAAGCTTTTTCTATAACGTTTAATGGAGACCCTGCTATTAGAATGAATGTGTTAAAAGGACAAGATTTTAAACCAGCGTCAGCTACAGTCAAGACCCCAAATTCTTCAGCAATATTCATAGAAGATAAGAGTTTTAATATCGATGTTGAAATCTTGAATCTTGGAGTTAACTATAATGACTCATTGGATGTAGAGCTTAAAATGAAGTTTCCTACAGGAGAAATAAAGACTGTACTTAATACTAGAGTAGTTTCTCCTAAATACAGTTCAGTGTATAATTTTACGATTCCTATTGATAAAAGTGCAGTTGGATTAAATAAAATCTTCGTAACGGTTGATCCAAAAAATCTTATTAACGAATATCCAAATCCAAATGCAGAAAAAAATAATGAATTATTAAATTCCAAGAATGAACTTGGAATTGATTTAATGATTTTTGGAAATAAAACTAAAGCGATTTATCCAAGAAATTATGCTATCATTAATCAAAATCAACCAACTCTTATTGCATACAATAGTAATACATTTGCAGCAGCAAATAGTTATTATTTTGAATTAGATACGACTGTTGATTTTAATAGTCCACTTAAACAATCTAAAGTAGTTACTCAAACTGGAGGAAGTATATCTTGGCCGACAAAATTAAATTTAATTTCTAATGTAGTGTATTATTGGCGCGTTGCCGCTGCACAAGGGAATACAAGTAATCTCCCTTGGTTGATGAATTCATTCATTTATTTGCCGAATAGTTCAGAAGGCTATAATCAGTCTCACTATTTCCAATACAAAGACAATGAGTTTGAAAATTTTAAGATCTCATCTAATAGAAAATTTGAATTCGATGAAGAAGAAGTTGAATTTAGAGTTGCAAATGGATATATTGAATTGCCAAATTATATCAGACCTAGGATATTCCATGGAGAAGGATATATTATGGACTATAAATACTGGAATCTTATAAGCAACATGTCAGGTATCATTGTATCAGTGTTCAATATGAAAACTGGTGAATTATGGACAAATGTTTCAGGTTCAGACTATGGTAGTTTTGGAGGTGGATCAATTGCTTCATTACCTCTATTTTTATGGAAAACAGAAACAAAGGAAGAGCGAAAGAAATTGATGGATTTCATCACAAATGTTATTCCTGATGGCACAGTGGCTGTCGTTCAAACATTGAGACAATTTCAACATTCCTATTATCCAGAGAATTGGGAATCTGATGGAACGAATAATTTATTTACATTATTCGAATCAATTGGAGCTAAGGAAATCACAAAATTAAAAACAGTGGGTTCAGTTCCTTACAATCTCATATTCAAAAAAGGAGATCCTTCATTTCAAGTCAAAGAAAGTGTAGGAGATTTGATTAATGAAAATGAGTTAGTGCATTCATTCAATATCAAGAAAAAGGCAGGAGAAATGAAATCTACATTGGTAGGACCATCATCAAATTGGGCAGAATTTAAATGGTCATACAATAATTTTAATGGTGCTGAAGATGAACATAATATTAATATTATTGGAATTAAACCGAATGGTACAGAAGAAGTTTTGGTTACCAACTTGAAGGATATAAATAAGGATTTAAGTTCAATCTCAGCCACTGATTACCCATATCTAAAGCTCAATTGGCAAGCAAAAGACGAAATCTCAAAAACAGCTGCACAAATGGAATACTGGAGAGTTTTGTACCAAACTGTGCCTGATTTCGTAATGAGTCCTGCATTGGGATATACTCAGAACAAGCAAAAAGTAAATGCGGGAGAATGGTTTAAAATTCAAATGCCTGTGATCAATGCTAGTAATGAACAAGGCAAAGCACTTTTAGTGCGTTATACTTTAGTCAAGCCAAATGGATCCAAATTTAGTCAAAATATAAGATATTCTTCTGTTCCTGCAAATGGAAAAATTACCATTCCTTTTCAATATAGATCTTGGTTCGTCGGAGGTCAATATCAATTAATCATTGAATTAAATCCAAATAGCGATCAAGTGGAGTCGGATTATACAAATAATATCGCCATTATTAATTTTGAAATTGGTCAAAAAATAGGGCTTGAAGCTGGTGATGTGCCTGAAGGTGATAAAGGAAAGTTGGTTAAAGAAACAGCGGACGATCGAGAAAGTGAAGAGTCTTTTGTCTCTGCTGAATTATATCCAAACCCAGTGAGGGATAATGCTAAATTGTCGTTAACACTTTCATCCGAAGAGGCATTAAGCTCATGGTCGTTTCAGTTAATTGATGGCAGAGGTGCAATCGTCATGAGTAAATCCATTGGAAATTCAGACCAAATTATTGAAATGGATCGAAATTTAAATCCAGGATTTTATTTTTATAGGATTAAAAGGAATGATGGATTAAAATCCAGTGAGTGGAAAAAGTTAGAGATAATTCGATAATCAAAAGATATTAAAATAGTTTGAATGTATATCTGACCGAAATAAATTTTTGGTCGGATATACTTTTTTAAACAAAACCTGCGTTAAACTGTTGCCAACAAGGAAGTCAAAGAAATATTCTTATCATCCATGAAGGAATAGGTCAGAAGTTCGCCCCCAATAACAAAAACCTATAAAGTTTAAAAAATTTATTTATTTTTGTTCTCAACAACATTTAGTATTATGCTAAACAGAATTTTTGCTATTTTAACCCTTTTCGCATCTTTTAATGTCCTTCAAGCTCAAATGAGATTCAATGGACAATCTATGTATGGCAATGAATGGATAGATCCAGCCCAACAATACTTCAAACTTACATTAAGTACGGATGGAATATACCGCATTTCATATGATGATATGGTGAATGCTGGGATGCCAGTACAAGGGATCTCTATGGATCGAATTTTTTTATATAGATTTGGACAGGAAGTTGCAATGTACACAAGTTCAAAAGGAATCATAACTGCTTCAGATTATATTGAGTTTTTTGGCAAGAAAAATAGAGGAGAATTAGATAAGGTTTTATTTAGAAACCCAGCAGATCAATTTAATATAGAGCACAGTATGTTTACAGATGAATCTGCATATTATTTAGTGATCAAAAATTCTAGTTCTACATCACGAATAAATTCTATTCAAAATGATGTAAGCAATCCATTGCCAAAGGATTTATACTTTTTGAATACTACAAAGATGGTATTCACAAATGAATCAAACAAAAGAAGTACAAGATCAAAAGAAGAAGAAAAGTTTCCAGATTTTGATGAGAGTCAGGGTTTCTCAAGTAATTTTCTAACCAATCATACATTTGATATTGAGTTTAAAAATTTATATAAGAATGATATTCCCGCTAGTATAAAATTAGTTTATTCAGGAAAACACAGTGATGATCGTGCGCATAATTTTCATTTTTTGTATGATGACAGTTTGTATCAAAAGGATAATTTTACAGGATTTAAGACAAGGACAACTATATTAAATATTTTGCCTGATCAATTGAAATCAAAATTCAAATTAAATGCAATTGGAAATGATGTTGGAGGTTTTAAAGATGAAATTGGGATATCAAATATTACTTTAAATTATCCAAGTGAATTTAAATTTAATAATGCTAATTATTACCAGTTCAGTTTACCTGCTTCATCTATAGATAAATATCTGGAAATAGAAAGTTTTGACGGTGGAGATAATTTGAACTTATATGATATTACGAATAATGTAAGAATTATTGTAAATAAGTCGGGAGCAATATATAAAGTTAAGCTGCCACCTTCGGTAAAAGAAAGAGAAATTATTATTGTAAATGCATCACAGATAAATTCGCTTTCAAAATTGACAAAGATCAATTTTGTAGATTATAATAATTTTAATAAATCTGCAGATTACATTATTCTCACAAGTAAAAAATTTATACAAACACCTCAAGGCTTATCAGCATTACAAGAATATGAACAGTATCGAAGTAGTGCTGCTGGTGGAGCTTATAAGATAAATACTGTTTATACTGAAGACATTAATGAATTGTTTGGTTTTGGTATAGAAAATCATAATATTGCCATTAGGAACTTTTTTCAATATTCTAGAAAAATTTGGCCGAATGTAAAATATGTATTGATAGTAGGAAAAGGAATGCATTATGCGGCCACAAAAGGTGCATCAGCAGCTGATGTCAATTCTTATTTATTTGTTCCTACTTATGGATATCCAGGAGCTGATAATTTATTTGTATCTGATAGTTTGAGAAATCCATTTTACGCATTAGGAAGAATTCCATGCTTGAACGGTAAAGAGCTTTTAGATTATCTTAGTAAAGTAAAAGGACATGAAGCCGTTTTAAAAAATTCTGCATACAATATTCAAAACAGAGAATGGGTCAAAAAAGTAATTCATCTTTCTGGTGGCGATCCGCAAATCTATGCTGTGCTAAGATCTCAAATGGCAGAAATGGAGTCTATAATAGAGAACAACCAATTCGGGGCTGATGTCACTACTTTTTATAAAGAGAGTTCTTCTGCAATTGAAATTGCAGATATAGAGGCATTGAGAAATCTCGTGAATGGTGGTGTTTCTATAATTTCATTTCTAGGACACTCAGCTGCATTTAAATTAGATTATAATGTCGAAAGTGTCTATTCCTATAATAATAAAGATAAATATCACTTATTCATTGCAATGGGATGTTATGCAGGACAAATGCATGAGAACTTCCGCAGTGTAAGCGAACAATTCAATTTACCAGCTGATCGTGGATCAATTATATTTTTATCTAATTCAACAGCTGGAATTCCAAACACATTGGGCATTTATAACTCAGAGCTGTATCGATTGATTGGAGGTAGACTTTATGGTGCTGCAATTGGAGATATAGTAAAGGAAACGAGTATAGAGATACTTAAAAATCAAGATGAGGCATCACAAACACAAGCTATTTCAATAAGCTTCGATGGCGATCCAGCAATTAGAATGCATAATAATCTTGATCAAGATTTTACAATTGACGCTTCCACTATTTCAACTAATCCTACATCAATATTTTCTTCTCAAGATAGCTTTGGATTAAAATTTGACATCTTAAATCTTGGTGCTAGCTATAAAGATAGTGTTGTAGTAAAAATAGAACAACAGCTTCCAAATGGAGTGAAACAAATCGTATTTGAAAAAAATATTGCCTCTCCTACTATTCGAACCAATTTTGAATTTAAGATTCCAACTAATGGCGACGCTGCAATTGGTTTCAATAAAATATTTATAACTCTGGATCCTGCTAATACGATCCTTGAAGGTCCTAGACCTTATGCTGAGCAAAACAATGAACTTTTGTTGAGTAATGGAGACAAGTGTTTTACTTATTATCTTATTGGAAACGATGCCAAGCCAGTATATCCTGAAGAGTTTAGTATAGTGACTCAGAACTTTCCAATTTTAATAGCTAATAATGGCAACGCATTAGCCCCTAAAACGAATTATTATTTTGAAATCGATACTACTGAATATTTTAATAGTCCATTGAAATCATCAAAGGTAAATTTTCAAACTGGCGGTGTAATATCTTGGTCCACTGGTTTAAATCTAATTCCATCTAAGGTTTACTATTGGAGAGTGAGACCAGAATTGACTAACATTAATGTAAATGCATGGAAAGGAAGTTCATTTATCTTTTTACCATCAGCTTCAAAAGGTTGGAATCAATCTCATTATTTCCAATTTCTAAAAGATTCATTTGTCGATAAAGAATTAAAAGAACCAATCAGAGAGTTTGACTATGCTGATAAGTTTTTTGAATTTAGAGCTATCAATAGTTATATAGAAATTCCACTTGTTTATTACAGACCTCAGATTTATTTTGATGGACAAATTTCTATGGATTATAAATATTATACTTTGAGAAGCAATGTTTCTGGTATTTTAATTTCAGTTTTTGATCCACATACTGGACAATTATGGAGAAATTCAGATGGTCAAAATTTTGGTTCAGATGGAATAGCAAACAATTCTAATTATCAAAACACAACATTTTTTCAATTTGATACTGATACTAAATCGAATAGAGATGATGTGATAAATTTTCTTGAAAATGTAGTTCCAGACAATGCTGTAGTTGTATTGCATACATTGCGCCAACAAAACTATTCTTTTTATCCTGAATTGTGGGAGTCTGACGGCAATGTAAATATCTATTCAGTTTTGAATAAATATAAAGCCGTTCAAATAAATGAACTTAAGACCAGAGGCTCATTGCCATATATTCTCATATATAGAAAAAACAATCCAGATTTTGAGGTGAAGGAAGCAATTGGAGATACAATCAATCAGTTTGATATTTCACATGGTTTTAAATTGAATAAGACTGAAGGTAGAGTGCTTTCTACAACTATTGGGCCTGCATCATCCTGGGAAAAATTCTTATGGAATTATAATAAATTTGATCCAAATGTTGACAGACAATATATCAATATTTATGGTATCGATACTGTAGGTGCAGAGAAATTATTGTTTGGTCCATTCATAGATCTTGAACAAGATTTGAGATCTGTAGATGTAAAGGAATATCCCAAGATGAAATTAGAATGGTATTCATCAGACACGACGAATAAAACTGCACCAAATCTTGATTATTGGAGGATACATTATAAAGGATTGCCTGACATCGCATTTAATCCAAGTTTCTTGTATTCTAAGAATAAGGATACTTTAGATCAAGGTGAGTTTTTTAAACTGGAGATCATGGCTCAAAATATCAGTGACTATCCAATGGATAGTTTATTGGTAAAGTTTGATTTGATTGATGAAAGGAATACCAACATTTCGAGTTTGTGGCGTACTATTCCTGTACAAGCTCAAGCTGCTATAAAAATTCCTTACGAAGTATCAACAAATGGGCAGTCGGGCAATTACAGATTAATCATTGAATTAAATCCTGGAATGGATCAGCCTGAATTAAATGCTTTTAATAATGTTGCTATAGTGAATTATTTTGTCAGAGGAGATACTCGCAATCCATTGCTCGATGTTGTATTTGATGGCATCCACATAGCCAATGAGGATATCGTTTCTTCTAAGACAAAAATTCAAATAACCCTGTCTGATGAGAATGCCTTCTTACCACTTAACGATACAAGTTTATTTGAAATAAAATTGGTCTATCCTGGCAATAATGGAGAAAGAAAAATAAGTTTTTCAGATAAGGATATCATCTTTACTCCTGCTATTCCTGGTTCAAAAAATGAAGCAGTAATTATCATTTGTGGTGATTTTATTTATGATGGAATTTATGAATTGCATGTCAAAGCAAAAGATCCAAGTGGTAACCAAGTAAGTACAGGAAACTATATTATTTCTTTTAGAATCATTAAAGAGCAATCAGTTTCAAATCTATTGAATTATCCAAATCCATTTAGCGATAGGACTCGATTTGTATATACTTTAACTGGAGCTGAAATGCCTAGTTATTATAAAATTCAAATTATGACTGTGTCAGGTAAAGTAGTAAAGGAAATTACTCAGAATGAATTGGGTAAATTGAAGATTGGAACTCACATGACAGATTATGAATATAATGGTACAGATGATTTTGGTTCTAAACTAGCAAATGGTGTGTATTTATATCGATTCATCATTAAAAATGAGAAAGGTGAGGACTATAAAAAATTAAATGGGGAAAAATATAATTTTGAAAGTACAGATCAATTTTTCAAAAACAATTTTGGAAAAATGGTAATATTGAGATAAGTATTTTTCAATTAAAGTGCTAGATTAAGATTATTAATTAATTTTAAAACTAAGTTTGTACTGATAGCAAGCATCGAGGAAAAATTTATTAGTCCAGTTTACCATTTTAAATGGAAAGTATTTTCCATAAATGGGCAAGGATGCAGGAAATCCGCCATTTGTTTCTTTTGAGTTTGATTTAAATTGAGTTTTCAAGCCTTCAGAAAGCAAATGCTCAGCTATTTTAAAAAATCTTAGATTATAATTTTGATTATGAATTTTTAGTAGCAATGATGCTATTTGAAAATTTCCAGTCATACACTGAAAAGAAGCAGTTGGCTTTAATTGATTTGAAAATTCACCAGCTAAATATTTTTTTTCTTCAATATCGTCGCAGATATATTCCATGCATTTTAAAACATGGTCGAGAATATCTTGTCTTTGAAGGATTTTAGCAGATTCATAGAATCCTTCTAATGTATAGGCAACTGTATGACTTAAGCTATTACCTTCTTTAAAAAATCCTGAATCATTAAAGAATTTTAAATTTTTTAGTTTGAATAAATAGTTTATGGATGATTCTATTTTTAAGATGTCATCACTAGAAAGCGAATCTATGTTCAAAAGCATAGGCCATATTGCCCTCGTGTAATATGCTGGAAAATAATTTTCGACATATAAGCCTGTCGACCATTTACCGTCTGGTAATATTTGTTTAAGTAAAAACTGATTGGACAGTTTATAATTCTCAATGTATTTTTCATCTTTGAAATATAAATAGGCATTCCAAAAGCCAAATAATATCTGAGCGGTGTTGAAGCTACTTAATTCATTTTTTTTGGTACTCCTATAGAATGATCCTTGTCCATTGTGATTATTACATAACCATTCAACAGTATTTCGGGCTATTCTCACCTGTTCATTATCTTTGGTATTATTATAAAATAAAAAATTTTCAATAATATAACCACTGGTCTCTGGGTAATTTTTATGCCATGCTAAAAATGAAGGATAATATAAATTTTTATGATGCGCAAATCCGATTTCACCTGTTTTATAGTGAGCTATTTTTAACCATTCCAACGCTGCTTTTTCTGCATGATTTAATTCCTCAATTGAGAAGAGATTATTTCCAAAGATCATAAAGTATTTTGACTAATTTATTGGACGTGTAACTAAACATTGGGTAAGGTTTTATTTCTGGATTATAGGCTCTAAATATTTTATCTAAAGTCGGATTAATACTTCCATCAAAATTGAAATCATAACCATTATCCATAGCATATACAATGCAATGCCACAGTAGTTTTTTATTTGCATTTCGCGAGACTAAATCATGTTGTATAATATTGAGCCATAAGTAAGCTATATTGTTATCTTTCAGTAGTAAAGCAAAAGAATGTAATACATCATTTTCATCAAATACACCAAATGGAGTCAATTGTTCTCCATGAATGTATTTAGTAAAAAAAGGTACTAAATTATTTTTATCTATATTGGATTTGGAGTAATATTTATCTTTTAGAAAAAGTTCAGATATTTGATTGATGCTTACCGATTTTATTTCAAATGCGTTAAGTTCTGATTGAATACTATTTCGAGTTTTAAAGAATAGTGATTCAAATATTTGATTAGTGTTTTTATTATTCTTAATGATCCCAGTCTGTCTCCAAAAGCAATTGACTCCATGTCCCATTATAGGAACTGTAGTTAAATTATTTGATGAATTTTTCCATTGGGCAAAACTGAAATTGTTTAATTCTTTTCTCATCTGAGATAATAAAATAGCCTCTTTTTTATAAGCATTATAATCACTTTGCTCAGGTTCTGAGTGAGTAAAGTGGAGATTGAAAGGCATTAAATTTGGAATTTGTAATAGCTTAAATCCCAAGATCTTTTTTATTATAAAAACTGATTCTAATGTACTCCCTTTGTATTCATATTTTAACCTAAGTATAGAATCTGTTTTATATAAAGAATTTTGCCAGTCATGATTAAAAAAAATTGGAATCGTATTTAAGTTCACTATGGTAATTTAAAACTCAATATTATATACGAATATCAATATATTTTAGCATTTTTGCTAATTATTATTTTAAATAATAGAATTTAAGTGAAAAACCGCACAAGTAATGTACCAATTCATCATTCTAGTGTTTTAAACAATACCTTTAGGTATCAGTTGGGTAGTGCTATAATTATTTCTATTCTCCAATTAATTACGCTATATTTTCTAGGAAGAAAGGTTTCTGCTTTGCAGTTGGGAATCTTTGGGACATATCAGATGATATTTCGATTTTCATTTGCCATTTTTGAACCTGGAATGTATTCATCCATCATTCAAAAATTGGAATTCAATTCAAGATTAGTTGAAACATTGACCAAATATCAATTATTAATATTCGTGGCTTTGAGTGTTTTTTTGATTGGGCTTTTTTATCCCTATTGGATAAAGATGGATGTTGAAACATTGGTATTAATATTGGCAATAATATTAAGTGGTACTATTGCAAAGGGTAGTTTGTACCATGTCAAATTGATTTATGCCAATCGGCAGTTTGAGGTTGCTATATTAATTACCATAGCACATATAATAGAGTTTATATCCTTGTTTATTTTATTAAATTTAACAACAGAAATTTATAGTTTTGCAATTTCGCTTCTTATTAGATTTTTGTTTTTTTACAGTGGTACATTTTTGCTTTCGAGAAAATATGTAAGTAATGTTAATCATGAAGAAATCAATATTAAAGTTCACACAAGTTATTCTGCTCATTATTGTCTCAATCAAGGCTTGAGTTATGTGCAAGGAATTTATGATAATGTCCTGATAGCTTTATTGTTTGGTCAGTCTATTTTCGGGATTTATATTCTGGCATGTGAAATGAGTTATTTTGTTTTTTCAAAAGTTAACCCAATTTTTAACAAAGCTTTTTTTCCTGTATTAAGTTCTAAAGTAATTCACAAGGAGAAGACCAGTGATGCCATTCATTCTGTTTTACTTTCATTCCTATTTATCACTACTCCAATTTATATTTTTCTTTTTTCACAAAGTGAATCGATTTTGTTCTGGCTCTTTCCAGATAAATATCAGCAAATGATTATAATCTATAAATATTTTTTAATTATTGCATTTATTAAGTCTATAACCAATATTTTATTCACTGTAATTCTATCTTATGGGAAATCTAAGGAAATATTTTATTGGAATATTTCCGTAGCTATATTTAATTATTCAGCTCTAGTAATTTTTTATTTTGTTAAGATTACACTGGAGCCATTTATGATATTTATGATATTATACGCACTATTGGTTTTGGCATTTACAATATATAAGTTGAATGAGGAAGAAAAAATATTAGAACTAGCAGATTTGGTTCAATACATAAGATATGTTTTATATAGTGGTTTATTATTCCTTAGCGCTTATATCCTAAAACAATATAAATTATCTTTGATTTATGTTATACTTATATTTTTTGGATTTACAGTCATTTCAGTATTCGTTGTATATAAGGAGAAGCTCATTAATTTATTAAAGTTTAAAATAGCCTGATGCCACATTTTAAATTTGAATATTCTAGAGCATTAGGCAAATGTTTGTTGCATCTGAAGGCTGATTATATTTTAGAGAAAACCATCCAAGAAACGAAGTATTATTTTATTTCAAATACTGTACTTTCAAATGAATTCAATATTCTATGGGGAAAGTTAAATGTAAGGTCTGAAAGTATTCATCGTGATATTTATTTACTTTTTGAGCAAGTTTGTAGCTTAAGTTTTATATTGATAGATGAGAGTGATAAAGTTCATTTATTCTCAGATCCTCTTGGTTTTCATCCTTTGTTTTTTGGTTTTGCATTTGATAGATTTATTTGTTCTGATGATCAATTACGCGTGATTAAAGAATTGAATTTTAGGACTCATCTTTCAGAAAAATCTGTTGTATCATATCTACACAATGGACATCTTATAGCCGATCAATCTTGGTTTAAAGATGTAAACAGGATGAAAGCTGCCTCACACTATATTCTCAATAAGCAAAGTTTTGAATTAACTCATGATTATTATTGGACATGGTCAGAGATAAATAAAATCTATGAGAATGCAAATATTGAAGAATACATTGATAGTTTTGGTTCCTGCTTTGAGCAGTTGAATAATAATTTGAATTATATACTTGGATTGTCTGGAGGCCTTGAAAGTAGATGGATTGCTTCATGTGGAAAAAATTTGGAGAATTTTAGCACTTATACTTTTGCAGAATCAGGAACCCAAGACTTGCTTTTGGCACAAAAAGTGGCTAATCGCCTTTCATTAAGGCATACCCATATAAATATTGGATCACAACATATTTCTGATCGATTAAATTCTTTTATTCAGATGCAAGCTATGGTACATTTGGGTCATATTCATGAGGGCAATTTATTAGATGATTTTGTTTCAAAGTATGATGTACTTTTACATGGGTTTTATGGTGGGTATGAATTTCATAATAATTTGAATAGTAAAGTAAATTTTAATATAGCGAGTTCATTATTTGATATTGGTGATGAAATTTCTTACTCTGAATCTTATTTTGATTTTAATTGTATTGATCCTTTCATTTCAAATTATAAAGTGAGAAACCAAGCTGCTTTTACATTACACCGATTGAATGATTTAACTAAAGTCATATTGCCATTTTATAATATGAGATGGATTAGTGTCAATTATTCTATTGATGATAATTTACAGAAGAATAAGAAATTTTATATGGAGGCTTTGAACAAATCAATGTCTCGTGAATTATGTAATGTTCCATGGCAGAAGACAGGCATTCCAATAAAATATATTCAATTGAATAGTTTTATTTTGAAATTTAAAATCCATTCCATTCGTGAAAAGATTTTGAATTATTTTGGTAAGACAAGTCATTTTATTAATTATGCAAAGTATGGTGTTGAATTGGACTCGATGCTGAGCGATTATTCAGCAAAGCAATTTTGTTCAGAGAATAATATGAGGCTGGAATCAAGAGAGCAAAAGTGGAGAGTTTTAAGTATATTAGTTTGGAAAGATTTTTTATCCAAGAATGAAAATTAAGGTCTTGCATATCATCGATGTTTATTTGCCAGAGACAATGATCTGGCTAGAGAAATTAATGTTATTGAGCACTGATATTTATGAACACCATATTCATACCGATTACTTAATCAGAAAAGTGAATTCGGAATTTGTTCAGACAAACCATAACCAGATAACAGTAGCATATCCTATAAATACCTTTGATAAGATTTCAAATAAGATAAGACAATTTTTAAAACCTAATGAAGTATTAAATTATATTCGAGTACATGATATTGATATCCTACATGTTCATTTTGGTCATCTCGCTTTGGATTATTTTGATACAATAAGAAATTTAAAAATCCCTAGTGTAATATCTTTTTATGGATTTGATTATGAACGTTTACCATATCTATATCCAAAGATAAAATTAAAGTATGAAGCACTTGGTCGACTTGGATGTTTTTTTATTGTAGAAGGAAATTATAGTAAAAATTTATTGCATTCGTATGGAATCACAAAGGAGAGAATCAAAATTGTCCACATGCTATATGCGCATCAATATGCGTTTGTTCAACAAAGTTTAGCTCGACCTATTCGTTTTGTGCAAGTAGCGACTTATACTGAAAAGAAGGGTCAAGATATATTTTTGGAAGCTATAAAAACTATTGATAAGCCAAATTTAGTTGTAGATTTTTATGGTGAAATTGCGAATCAACAGTATTATAATAAGCTCCAGAATTTATCTAAAAATTTGAAACATGTTCAAATACGCTTTCACTCGAAAATCAGTTTTGAACAATATAAACTTATCTTACAACAAAGTGATATTGCTGTAAATCTAAGCAGACGTTCGAAGGAATTTGATACAGAAGGTGGATGCCCAGTATTTGTTAAAGATGCTTTATGGTTTGGTAAGCCTGTTTTTTCTACGGATCATTGTGATATACCAGAAATCGTTGTTCATGGCCTTAATGGGTGGATAGCGAAGGAGGATTCTGTCGAGAGTGCATCGCAGGTTTTAAGTCAGATTTTAAATTTAAGTGAGAATGAATATAGGAGCTATGCAACAAATGCACTTATGAGTGTGAATTGTAATGCTAAAGGACAGATAACCTTATCAGATATTATTGCTTGTTATAATTCAATGATAAGATGAGATTAGTAATTGTAAATCCCTACAGCAGTTCAGATAGAAGACCAAGATCTAGAAGGATTCAATTTATTCTAAAAGTATGTGAAGCTGAGAAAATTAATTATTTACTGATCAATCGAAAAGGTATATTTGAGAATACAATCCCTATCAGTGATGAAGTAGAAAGATTGAGTCCAAAATTAAAGCAATCAAATTTCTTACGATTTATTAAAAAGTATCTTTTTCCAGATTACTGGATTTTTTGGACGATCATTCAATATTTCAATTTTCGAATTAAATATTATGATAAGGATGATATTATATTCACTATTTCAAATCCATTTAGCATTCATTATTTTGGCTTATGGCTGAAGCCCAAAAAGTGGCTAGTCGATATTGGAGATAGCTATACTTCAAATGAACATAATTTAGTTCTCGACACATTTTGGATGAAGTCGGCAATAAAATTTGAACAGCGAATTTTAAAGAATGCTGATTTAATAATTCTAAATTCAGAAGCATTAAAGTCGTATTATATCAAACAGTATCAAATTGCTGAAAGGAAAATAAAAATAATTTATAATGGTAATTTTTTAAAATTTGATAACATACCAAATAGTGGTAGAAAGGAAAAAGTACTAGCTTATTTTGGGAGTACATTTTCAAGTATAAGAACAGGAATGAAAGAGCTTGATATTTTAGAAAAATTGCTAGAACTTGATTCAGATATTAAGTTATTATTCATTGGTCATTTTCATCAAGAATTCAAAATGTTTGTCAATCAAAGTGCAATACTTAAGAGAGCTGTACATTTTAATGTTGTACATAGTGACAAGGATTTGGAATCACACTATGCTGAAGTTTCAATATTGCTCAATTTTTCTAATTCAAATTATGCTGGGCTGCCAAGTAAGTTGATAGAATATGAACAAAGTGCTTTGCCTATTATCAATTTTTATTCTGATAAAGATGAAGCAAGTTTAAATTTTTTTGGTGAGAGGAATGGAATCTACCCATGCTTTGTGAATCAATTTGATATTCAAGAATTGTATCAATTTATAAAATCAAATATTCATTATAGGAGAAAAGTAAATCCTTCTTATAGTAATGAAGAAATCTACAAGCAATGGAGGGAGATACTAGTTTTGTAATTTTTTGTTTTTTACTTTATTGAAAATTAAAATACTGAGTAAAATGCCAAAGCAATTGGCTACCACATCAAGATATTCAAAAGCCCTTCCCATATTCATTTTTAATTGAAAGAATTCAAGAAGTAAACCTAAGGTGAATATAACGACAACAGTATATTTTTTTGCTTTTTCGTTCGATTTAAAGGCATGTAAATATAAAAATGTTGATGAACCATAGAATAGTAGATGTCCCAATTTATCAATTGAAAATAAATTGTTCAAATTTAAGTTAGAAAATGAATTCGAGGGTGCGAGTGAAAGCAAAATAATATCTGCAACAATCCATGTTGCTGCAATAAAATACCAGTTTTTAAAAATAAATTTTATTAAAATAATGGATTATTTGCCAATCAAAGAGCGATAAGCTGTATCGTCCAATAGTCCTTCTATTTCGCTTGGATTTTGAATTTCTATTTTCACTAACCAGCCTTTACCATAAGGATCAGAATTGATTAAAGTAGGATCATTTCCATCTTTTTCATCAATAGCTGGATTGAATTCAATTACTTTACCAGTTACAGGCATAAATAAATCGGAAGTTGTTTTAACTGCCTCAACAGTTCCAAAAATATCATCTTTAGCAACAATTTCTCCTATGGTGTTGATTTCAACATAGACTAAATCTCCTAATTCAGATTGAGCGAACTCTGTAATTCCAACATAAGCTACATCGCCTTCGATTCGTAACCATTCATGTTCTTTAGTATATTTTAATTGAGCTGGAAATTCCATGATATTTAATTTAATTAATTACTTGAATTTTGAATAAAAGCTTTTATTTCTTCAGTTGTCATCGATTTTGGTCTTTCTAATGGCATACCGTAAGCCCTATCCCAACAAAGTTGAGCTAATACACCAAGTGCTCTAGATACACCAAACATTACCGTATAAAAATTATGTTCTTTTACGCCATAAAATTCTAGAATTGCTCCAGAATGTGCATCGACATTTGGCCATGGATTTTTAACTTTTCCTAGGCTATTAAGTATATCTGGTACGATGTTGAATACATTCCAGACGATATTCACCAAGTCATCAGACTTACAATGCTTCTCAGCAAAATCTTTTTGTGCTAAAAATCTTGGATCTGGAGTTCTTAAAACGGCATGCCCGTAACCTGGAACTACAATGCCTTGTGCCAAGGTCTTTTTTACATATTCTGCAATTTGATCAGGTGTAGGTTTTCTAGTACCTAGATCTTTTACCATATCATAAATCCAATCCATGACTTCTTGATTAGCCAATCCGTGGAGCGGACCAGCCAAGGCAGTCATTCCCCCAGCAAGAGACAGATAGGCATCACTCAGTGTAGATCCAACTAGGTGAACTGTGTGAGCAGAAGCATTACCTCCTTCATGGTCAGCATGTATGGTGAGATAAAGTCTCATTAAATTTTTAAAATCTTCACTGTCATTGCCCAACATGTGCGCAAAATTGGCACTCCAATCTAAATTGAGATCAGCAGCTATATGATTATTATTGTGAAAGTTCTTTCTGTAAATATAGGCTGAAATTATTGGCAATCTGGCGATACAATTCATTACATCTTCATACATCACATCCCAATAATCAGACTTTGACATCCCTTCCTCGTAACGATGCGCAAATACACTATCCACTTGAAGCGCAAGAATTGCCATCGTAAATTGTGTCATAGGATGAATAGAAGGATCTAGACTATCTACAACTTTGAATACTGATTGAGGAACGGTAGAGCGATTTGCCCATTCTTTACTCAGCCATGCCACATCTTCATCTGTAGGCAAATCTCCGGTCATCATTAACCAAAATAAACCTTCGGGTAAAGGTTCAGTCGCATTATTTATTTTCGGAAGTTTATCTCTAAGTTCTGGAATAGAATACCCTCTGAATCGGATCCCTTCCTTAGAATCCAATGATGAAGTCTCCCAAATCATACTCTGTATGCCTCTCATCCCTCCAAATACTTGATCTATCTGGACAGAATCGATGACTTTTGTGCCATGATCCCTTACAAGATGCTTGATTTCTTCTACCGATACCGTATATTTAGCTTTAAATACCTGTTTTAGCCTATCCATTTTCCTTTAAAAATCTTCTTATAAACCATTAATATAAACAAAACGCAAATCTATAATTTTTCAGACTAATTTATAGAAATATTTGACTGTTAACAAGACGTTTGTTTGAAATTTTGTCACTTTATTTCTTTGTTTTTTGATGCTTTTGCTCTTTTTACCCAAATAAGCCAAAAACAAGGATTAACGCATCATTTATTAAATAAAAAAGCCCTTCATTTAGAAGGGCTTTATAAGAAATAATAAATTTTTAATCTTGTATTTTAGTGAATTTGATTTGTTTGGTTTTTGATATTGATTCAAGCTTTAATATATAAATCCCATCAACAAGCCTAGATACATCAATAGTTTTAGATTTTGCATTGCCAAATCTTTCAGAACTAATTTTCTCTCCACTTAAATTATAAATATTGACCCTTGAATTTTCTTCTAGATTTTTATCTACCAATATTTCAAGAAAAGTACTACTTGGATTTGGTTTGATGCTGAGTTCAAAATCATTGATTAAATCTTGGTTGGCTACTGGTCCAATAAATATTTTAAACTCTTGATTGCCAATAAATCCTCCAGTTTGATCACTCACTGTAAAGCGGAACACATCAAATGTATTTGAAGATCCATCATGCTTATAGCTTAGTTTTAGCTCATCTATATCTTGTTGAGTGAAAGTAGAACCATAACTTAGCACTGTGCCATTGAGTAAAAGCGTACCATGATAAACAGGATTTACAATCGTATATACTAATGAACCTGGTCCAGTATCTGCATCTTGTGTTAAAAGTAAAGAATTTGGTATGGTTTTCTGTTCAGAGAAATTCAAGCTCAATGGATTATTGATGATCATTGCAGGTTGTACGACTCTGACATCTGCACAATATTCAATAGTAAAATTCTTTACATATGCATTTTCCAGTTTTGCTCCACCTGTTCCCAGGAGTTTCCAAATACCATTGATATTCTCACCATTAAATTTACTCAAGGCTTCCTTAGGTTTGAATATTAATTTACCGCTTGGAGGGCAACTTAAATCAATAGGTGCATCATCATCAAAGCTACAATCGAAGACTGATGTTACAGCACATTGATATTCGAATAGGGTAACTTTGGTGCCCTTTGGACTCTCCAATTGAAGCCATACATCCCTTACTGCAAAGGCATCTATTTCTATATTATTTACATTGATATCACTTATTGATCCTGACTCATTGACTAATATTTCAAATGCTTTTGTTTTGATTGGATCAATATATCCTGGATTTCCTGTATAAGGAAGGTCAATACATTTTTTATTTACAGTCTGGAAGCTGTATACTGATGTGGGATTACCATTTTCTGTACATGCATTTTTTGGTATGATTTTCCAGTAATAAATAGTATTGGGATTGAGATAAATAGGCAATTTTAAGCTATCTTCGAATAGATTTTTTCCATGATAAACTATTGAATTTCCGAAAGCTGGATTTGTAGCAAGTATAAGTTCGTATAAATCAGCGTTAATACTTTTACGCCAGTGAAATACTGGTGTTTCTATCTGACTCGTCGCTCCATCAGCAGGTAATAATAATTGTTGATCAGTAAATTCATTTTTAATGACTTGAATGTCTACATTTTCTCTTATCGTATCTCCATTGGAAGTAATTGCTCCGACGGTAATCGTATAATTTCCTCCAGAAGTTAGATTGTTCATGTCTATTGTAACTTTAGACTGGTCTGTACTGGAAAGATCAGCTTTTGAAAAGCTGACGTTAGAGCCAGATGGTACACCTTTTTCAATAAACAATTTTACATTACCCGTAAAATTTCCAAAAGCACAAGTTTTTGCATCGATGACTAAATTATTAGGTAAACATAATTTTGCTTTCTTTGGAGAAATATCAAAAAACACCGTTGGTTGTGGTGGATTACTGGTCAATTTAATATCGACATCTGAGACATCAAAGAAAATATTTTCTTCTGCATATACTGCAATTCTTGCTCGGGTATCATCTGCCAAATCAGGAATATCGACTAATTCTGAACCATCATTATCTACATTTGATTTGAGAACTATTGGATTATTGACATCTCTATTTTTGAATAAAACGATCTTTACTTTACTACAATTAATAGGGGCTTTATCTGTGTTGGCCACATCCCATTTAATGAGATTGCAGGTGTTTTTATATAAAATATGGTCTGTTTGATTTGGGAAGCTAACTGTAAAAGGCCCAGCATCCTGATATACTTTAATTTGATAATCTCCAAAGCCTACACCTCCATTACCTGGATGATTGTCTCTAGCTACAAATTTCCAATTTATCTTTCTTGAAACAGTTGGCAAAACTTCTGCTTTATTTACATTTTTATTTACTAAAATACTATTCCAATTTGGAACAACTCTGGTTGGGTTAGCCGAAGGCCATTGGATTTCAAAAAGTGGTCCTTCTTCTGTTAAACTTACTATACCCAGGCTTGGACCATAGCCTCCTGCATCATATTGTTCCCAAGCAAATGTCATTTTATTATTATCTTCCATATCAGTTGCACTGGCTTCAAGATGGAATGGTGTAGAAATAGGAATATACTTGTCACTAGGACTGAGGATCGTCACCACTGGTGCTGTATTTGACTTGTCTTCAGTAGTTCCGCAGCTGGAGAAGCTCATGATATGTGAAAATACCTGCTCTATAGAACCACTGTGAAAATGCATAGGATGTGTAATACCTGCAGGTAATTGTAAGCCACCACTAGATTGATGATAAGACATAATTGTAGATCCGCATTCTGGTTCAAATTTTGCAGAACCAGGAGCTCCATCCCCACAGGTAGAGAAAGTATGACTTGCACTGAATTGGTGACCCACTTCATGTCCGAAAACTGTTAACACCATGAAAGTAAAATTATTGTTATACCAGCAGGTGATGCCAGCACCTTTACCAGAAGTGCAGGCTCGACCACCAGCCAATCCAGCAATTCCATCAATACAACCCATTCCAAATACATGTCCGATATCATATGAATTGACACCTATTCTCTTAGAAATCTCTCCTGTGTTTTGTCCAATCGTCTGACCACTATTTGTTGGATTGAGATAAGGATCATTTCCAGCATTAAAAAATAATAATTCATCATTTCTCACCACTAAATTCAAATGGATAGAGAAGTCGATCTCATAGACTGTGTTTAGTAAATTCACACTTTCCACGATTTTGTTTAAGGCTATTGTCTTATCTCCTTGGCCGTGAAAACCACTTGCGCCCCATTCACCTGTGCAAGCAACCGCTATTCTAAAAGTCCTTAATTTTACTGGATCACCTCCAAATCTTTGTTGTGCAATCTGGCTTTGAACTGTTTTTTTATCTAAATTTATATTACCATAATTTTTTGTTCCACAGCTCATTCCGATGTTTGTATCCTTACTTAAATCCAGATCTGAACTATTGAATACGATATACTCATCAACTGAATTTGGGATTTTTTCGGTAGCAACAATATTTCCAGTAAATATATTTTTACATAAATAGCTAAATCCATACGGCGATATAGTCATCCTCATATAGTAGTCGGCATTGGTTCCTCTATAGGTTTTTATCTCGGGATATCTTTCGGCTAATCCAGCCTCCATGACAGAGGATTCTACTAAGGAAAATTCTCTCAAACTGCCATCGGGCATTGGAAAATTAATAGAGACAGTAGTCCCAGAATTTTCACCAGGAGCATTGGTCAACAAAAAATTTCTCAATTTTTCTTTTTCAATAGCAAAAGCATAGTGTTTTTCAATTACAGCTAGATCCCCTTTGAGATTTACAGAATTAATTTTCTTAAAGTAATTCGTCTGTGCTGAAATATTGCTCTCTAAGATGCATAATACGCCCAGTAAAATGCTTAATGGTCTAAATAGATTCATAATTTGGCCAATTATTTTTTGATGTAGTTATAACGTACAAAATTAGTGAATCGCACCGTGAACAAACAAATTTTGTAAAAAATATTGAAAAATTTAAAAAATTGCCCTCATTGTTGCCCTTCCAGTATGAAAAGGCTCAGAATTTGCGGACTTTCTGCCAGAATAACTTAGGCCGAGTTGGATGAGTTTATTCATACGATAATCGAAATTGAGCTCCCAGCTAAAGTTGTTCCCGTCTTTATATCCTTCTAGCATTGAAAATTCTAAGGCAGTTCCAGGTTTACCATCAAAACCGATTTTGATATATTTAATATTGTTTCTTATTGAAAATTTTTTGTGAAAAGCGAAAAGAGATTCTTGGAAAATTTCAGTGATCTCAGCTCGTTCAAAACTCCTTAATTTTTCATTTGCGATTTTGTATTGCGCACCCACTTTGAATCGAATATCTGAAGAATATCGATAGACAATTTCAGGTTCATATTCTATTGATTTAATTAAATAATTTTGTAGCTCATAATATTCAGATAAATGGCTTTCTTGTTTTTGTTTGCAATTAAAAATGACATCCCATTGTTTATAGAAAGTAGATCTACTTCTCAGACTGTATTCTTGATTTTTTCTATCGTCATTTCCACTAGTATAAAGTAATCGGCTAGACGAATTAATTGCACCGATTTGAATGTCATAAATGGGATTAGCTCTATTGTAATATAAGTTTTGACTCGTATTATTTATATAAGAAATTGCACTATTGTTTTTTTTCAAAAAATAAAATGGATTTATCCTATCGATAAAAGCTGTGTTTTCATTTTGTTTGGATTGAAGTCTCAGGATATGATCGAGCGATATTTTTTTTAAGAAGGAATTTTTTATTGATTTGATTTGTGATAAATCAATAGAAAAAAAATTATTCCAAGAAGCTTCATATACTTGATAATAATCGGAATTAAATAGTTGAATCCTGATGAATTGAGCAGAATCAACATCTGGAGCAAGAATGAATTCTTGATTTTGTCTGATACCGTCACCATTGAAATCTCTATAAATATAATCCCCTTGACCAGGTCTCAATTCTTCAAAAATAAATTCCAATCGGGGCTCAAGTCCTGATGAGATTTGATAGTTGTTCTTTAGTTTGATTGAATTTTGTAAAAGTCCTATTTGATGATCTATGAAGCCAAGCAATGTGTTTTTATTTAAACTATCCGAATCTGAATTGAGGACAGTAAAGACTCGACTGCTCATTTGAAATTCAAAGCTTCCACTTTTATTCACTGTGGTCTGATAGTTTGCGCCAAATTCGTGTGATCTTGAATAGTTTTCAAAATTAGCTTTTTCTGGACTGCGATCCAGTCTGTATTGATAGTTAAATTTAAGTCTTGATCGATCTGAAATATTATTTTCGATATTTGACTCTAAAATATCAAAGGAGAAACTCGATTTTCTGAGTGTATCCGTAGCAATGTGTCGTCTGTAATTTTGCTCATGAGCAAGAATTAGTTTTGATTTCCAATGTTTGGAAATTTTTCTTTCTAAACTTAGATTTGGCCTCGCAAAGATGGTTTTCTCTGTCGAGTCAGAGCTATTCAATATATCAAATTTAATTTGCAAAAAACTCAGACTATCGCTATAACTAGTCATGACACCATTCCTTATTCCATTGAACAATCTTGATCTACTTAGTAAAGAATTGTTAAGATTGAGTTTTATTTTTTTTCCAATTTTATTTTCAATATTTAAGATAGCATAATGATCGTTGGTGGGTTCAGAAGTGGATATATTCCAATCTCTATTAAACTCAGTATTGCGGAAGGGTTGGAGGTAGCGGAATTGATTATCAGTCCATTCATAATTTGAATGAATTATAGCTTCATGTTTTGATGAGAAAGGTTTAAATATTTTACTTTGGGCTTCGATTTTTAAAGCGAATCCATTATTATCTTGATCATCAATATTAGACAATCTATTTTTATCAAGATGACTAGTGGTTAATTCAAAGTGCAGTAAATCTTTTGCTTTGCCTTCCCACTTGGCTCCTAACGAAATCATATTGAAGGATGTAGGTGGTATGATGGGAACTAAGGGTTCATATTTTCCTCTTTTTTCTCCTGTATTAGGATCATCCGCCACCCACTCGTAGACCCTGCCATTTGCATTGCTCAATTTTAATATATAGCTTCCTTTATTCGTTCCTAGTTCTGAAAATCCTAGTGAATAATCACTGCTATCAGCGAGGGCGTTGTATTGAAATATTTGTATCGGAATTTTTTGGTTCTGGATGATTTGAAATGTATCCTTCATAGAATAATACACTCGATTTTTACTGAATTCAGATCCAGCGACTCTTGCACCTGAGCGAAAGAACTTGGCACTGTTATCTCCACCTTCTGCAAGTTTAATTTTATCTAAGGAATCTAAATCATTCTGAATGGCTGGTTTTTTACTATCCTGTTCTCTATAGGTATTTAAATAAAAACTTAATGGACCTTTTGATAGCTCTGTATTATATACAAATAGTGATCTGGTATAATTTTGATCAGCATATTCAAATTCTATAATAATCCTTGCAACATTACTCACCAGTCTTCTTGTAGTAAATCTAAGCTCAGCTAAATTATAATCAATAGTATAATCTGCATCTTCGCCACGCTCTAATAAATTTCCATCCCACCATATTTTTTCTGATCCACTGAGGATGATGATAAAGTTTTCGCCATCTTTTCCTGAAAGTCTATATGGCCCTTGATTTCCGTTTTGACCAATGATATTCATTCTATTGCTTTTTCCTTTTGAAATAGCAGCTGATGCTTTATGGGCAGAATTCCATTTTGCAAACTTTTGTTCGTGACTTATAGATATGCCTTTATTTTTTTTAAAGTAGTTTTGAAAGTATGCAGTTGGTTTTAAAAGTTCATAGTCACCAGCAAGTAACTTGGTTTTATTTTTTTCAAGTTGAATATATAATTTATCAAATTCATTTAATTGTCTTGTATTGCCTTCTGCTTGAATGGGAATTGGATTGTCCGATATGGCTGCAGTAAGCTTGATTCCATCTCCTAGGTCACCTTGAATTTGTAGATTGAGATTGGAGTTTAATACGAGAGATTGGGCATTACCAATACTTAGTCCTCGAGAGAAATTTCCGCTATAGTTTAAGGATTTTGAATCCCACCAATCGTCATTTTTATTTTTGCGCTTGTAGTAATCTGGCAATGCATAATCTGGTGTCTTGTAATCCTTAGACATTGCTGTGTCAAATAAACTAAAAGTATAACTTGTATAAATTGGAATGACGCGATAGCTGAGACTGAATGAATCTAATGGTGTTTGATGTAAAAATAGGATTGAGTCTATGAATGTATATTCTTGAATGACATTGAAAGGTGATTTAAGAGATGTTATTTTGATACTCTGAGGTTCGATGACAAAACTGTCCCTAAGTATTATACTGTCTTTCGCTGGAAAATTGAATTTCCTTAGTGTTATGGTTTGTCCAAAACTTTTTGAAATCAAAAAGAAACAAAAATAAAATATTAATATGGACACATATTTTTGTTTCACAAGCCTAATTATCAAATGTAATCTTTACAAGATTCATTTTACCATTGACTTCACTTGGTACGATAAGTGAATTTGAATTAATTTGAATTGCATCTCGAAATCTTAAAAATAAATTTTTTTGTGTTGTATTGAGAACACTTTTCCTAATAAATTCACCATTTGGAAGAAGTATATATTCACTTACAGTTGATTCGCTTTTAATTTCATCATTAAAAATAATTCTAAGAAAATCAGATGTTGAAAAGATGAAAAAAGATGAAAAAAGTCCATCATCATCTTGTGAAAACTGTTTTTTATGCAAAACTTTTTCCCAAGATATTTCTTGATCTTCATCAAATTGAATCGCCAAAATATCTTCGTAATAGTAGTCTGTCCATCTACTTATATTTAGTGGTCCATCTGAGACTGAAGAGAAATAAGGTTTGCGACTCAGTTCTTTATTGCTTTCATAAAATACAAGAACGCGATTACTATCTGTGAAAATAAGATGTTGTGTCAATAAATTATTGGCATAGGATTTTTTTCTTTCTTTGCCGGTCCATTCTTTAAATAGCGCCTCCGAAATTTCTGAATATTTTTTTTCTATAGAATTATTTGCATAATCCCAATCTAAAATATAAAAGCCAACTGGGGTACTAGAATTTTTTTCAGCATATAATCCAGATATGAACAAGTGATTTTTTTCTGGATGATTTTTCATCTTAATATCGAGCGGCCATTGATCTTCAAATTCAATATCTTTTTCAGCTACTAATGCTCCTTCTGAAGATATAAATGAAAGTCTATAGATCACTCTTTTTTTTATGAATTTATTTACTTCAATTTCTCCAATTAAAGTTATTTGGCCGTGATCATTTAGTTCGATTTCCTCGACAGAATTATCCTCATACTTGAGCATATCAGTAAGGCATGTGTCAAATAAAGTTCTTTGACTCGATCTTTGATAAAGTGTAAGATAATGCTTTTTATTCTGACCAAGGTATCCAAAACAAATCCAATCCTGGGAAATGGAAGTTTTAATTCTAAGTGCAGAGTGAATTTGATTTGCTTTTTTATAGTGAACGGTGTCATCCGAGACCCACTCTCCATTTGGTTTATAAATTGAATGGAAAAGGATGAGATAGTCGTCTACAAGTGTTTGATAGAATATGGAAATATTGGATCCAGAAGGATATATTTCCATTATTTTCCATTTTTTACTTTTTAGCTCAATGGCTGTTTCTGGTGTCCATTCATTTTTTGGTGTTAATGTTTGTATGGTAAGTCTATATGCTTTATCTCTCACCACATGTGTGTTATCTTCAGCTCCAGGAATGATGTAGTATGCAAAGTCATTGCGCATATTCAACTCAGGAGATACGACAACTTTTTGAGCAGTAATTTTTGTATTAAAGCAACAAAAAAATATAAGAATTATAAATAGATGTATCTGTTTAATCATATTCCACCCAAGATAAGTATTTTCGCATCTTATCAATATAAAACGCATGAAGGTAAAAAGGATTATAGAATGTGTGCCAAATTTTAGTGAAGGTCGCGATCTTTCTATCATAAAAGCCATAGAAAATAGTATTTCAGTGGTCGAAGGTGCAAAATTGCTCAATGTAGATCCTGGGAATTCAACTAATAGGACGGTGATCACCTTTGCTGGGGAGCCAGAAGCTGTTATTGAAGCCGCTTTTCAAGCTATCAGGTCTGCAAGTCAATTGATTGATATGTCGAAACACAAGGGGGAGCATCCACGGATGGGGGCCACAGATGTTTGTCCACTGATTCCAATTTCTGGAATAAGCATGGAAGAAACTGTGTTTTTTGCAAAAAAACTAGCAGAAAGGGTTGGATCTGAACTAAAAATTCCTGTTTATCTATATGAAGCTGCCTCTTCTTTAGATTATAGGAAGAATTTGGCAGATATACGATCTGGTGAGTATGAAGGTTTTGAAGAGAAAATGAAAAATCCAGATTGGCATCCAGACTTTGGCCCCAGACAATTTAATAGGAAGTCTGGAGCAACTGTAATTGGCGCAAGAGATTTTTTGATCGCTTATAATGTCAATCTTAATACCAAATCTGTTAAACTTGCCAATGAAGTTGCTTTTGATATTCGAGAGAATGGTCGGCCGCTTAAGGATCCAGAAACAAATAAGATTTTGAAAAACGAAAAAGGGGATATCCTTAGATCTGAAGGGAGCTGTAAAAGTGTAAAAGCTATAGGTTGGTATATAGACGAGTACAAGCAAGCTCAAGTCTCAATGAACTTGACGAATATGCATCAGACACCACTACATATCGCTTTCGAGGAATGTCGCAAAGCAGCAGATAAATATGGCTTAGTTACCACGGGTTCTGAGCTTGTCGGCTTGGTGCCAAAGTCTGCCCTAATAGATGCTGGAAAATATTTTTTAAATAAGCAAAAAAGATCAGCTGGACTGAGTGAGGAAGAATTAATTGAAGTTGCTATCCAATCTCTTGGTCTCAGCGCATTAAATCAATTTGATCCACAAACAAGAATAATAGAAAATATGATTGAAGAAAATAATAGTCCTTTAATTCAATTGAGCCTAACCAAGTTTGTTCAAGAGACTGCAAGTGAAAGTCCTGCACCAGGAGGAGGCTCAGTATCAGCTTATGTGGCTAGTCTTGGTGCTGCATTAGGCACTATGGTAGCTAATCTATCCGCACATAAAAAAAATTATGAGGATAGATTTGAATTTTTTTCTAAGCAAGCAGAGGAGGGTCAAATTCTAGCAGGAAATTTATTGTTGTTGGTTGATGAGGATACAAAGGCATTTCAAGGAATCATGGAAGCATTTCGATTGCCAAAATCAAATGAAGAAGAAAAGTCGATTCGTAAAAAAGCAGTGCGCAAAGCCACAGAAGTCGCGATACAGGTTCCATTAAAGACTATGGAACAAGCGGCAGCTTGTCTTCCACTTCTGGAGAATATGATTTTGCATGGCAATCCAAATTCAATAAGCGATGCAACAGTTGGTGTACTTTGTGTGAAGACTGCAATTCAAGGAGCAGGATTGAATGTATTAATCAATGCAGCAACTTTAGATAAAGCCGCACTTAAAGAAAAATATATAGAACAGGCCAATAAAATAGAGCAAATGGCTATTCCAATTTGTGATAAACTATATAATAAAGTAAAAGAAAGTATCATATAATTAGTCACATATTAAAACAAAAAGTTGGTGTTGAAATTATATTTTGACTTAACTAATTCAATTATTTTTTTAAACTGATTTAAAATTCAATTAGAGAAATTGTGTTGACAAAAAACTAAAAATAAATGCAAGGTTCAAAAGGCTAAAAACAAAATATGCTATACAATTTGTATAGCATATTTTAATTGCTTCCTATTGGAATAAAAACCCTATCTATCTATTATGGTTTCTTTAATTTATTGGCGAAGTCACCTCCTTTGATGATTGAAATTTTATCAAGGCTGATATGTTTTTTGAATGCTTGATTCAAATCGCTCACTTTTAGATTCTGAACTTTCTTCTCAAAATCTTCAGTATATGACATATCTCTATTGATAAATAAATTACTATTTAATGCACCTACCAACATTTGATCTTGTGCACGATTTACTGTGCGCGATTGAAGATATCCTGATTTAGCGTCAGCAAGTTCTTGTTCAGTAAAACCATCTTTAATTACTTTTTCAATTTCTTCTTTAAATGCTTTTTCTAATTTATCTCTATTCTCTGGTGCATAGATTGCATAAGCTGTAAAGCCTCCAGATTTGTCTAGTGCATCAGCACTAAATTGTGATCCAACGCCATAACTAAGTCCTTCTTTTTGACGAATTCGTGTAGCCAATCGACTGTTAAGAAATCCACCTCCAAGGATGTAGTTTGCCATGACCATAGCCGGATATTCTGGATCAGAATCCTTGATCTCCAAGTTACATCCTGCAAGGAACATAGAGTTGGCTTTATCAGGTGTTTCGATATTGATATTTTCAGCTTTTACATCAATAAATTTGTCTTCGACCCTTGAATACGGTTTTTTACTTTTCCAAGTTCCAAATTCCTTTTCAACTAAAGCCTTCATGTCTTTTTCATCAAAGTCTCCCACTATACTAAATGTAGCTTCATTTGCACCATAGAAATCTTCATGGAATTTTTTGATCTCATTGATATTTACAGATTTCAAATTTGAAATATTTTCATCTATAGTATTAACATATCTAATATCCTCTTTTGGATATGGGTTGAGCAATCTTTGGAAAGTATTACTTACTTGAGCTTGAGGGTCAGATTTTTGTTCTTCAATTTCTGCCAATTTCTCATTTCTAAGTTCTTCGAATTCTTTTTCTGGAAAAGCAGGATTTTTTAATATATCAACCACGATCTTCATTACAGCAGGTAGATTCTCTTTTGTAGTCTGAATGCTAACACCAGCTACTTGCCCTGAACCAAAGAAATTAACCCTTGCTTTCAATTTATCGAATTCATCTTTTATTTGTTGACGACTCATCGTTTTAGTTCCATGACTTAGCATAGCAGATGTCATCATTGATGAAGTTCCCAATCCTTGTAAATTACCCTGATCTCCCATGCGTAAAATCAAATTTGCATTTACTACATTTCCTTTTGTCAACTTTGGTAAAAATGCATATTTTATTGAATTAGGCACTTGGTATTTATGTGTTCTTTTTTCAATATTAGAAGGTGATGGATCGAAATCTTCACCTTGTGCTATTGGAGGATCTCCGACATATCCATCCACCAAATTTTCAATATTCGGCTTCGATGGGATCTCGGCTCTCTCAGGATTGGTTTCTGGAATAAACACACCAATTGTTCTATTCGAGGGCTTGAAATATTTTTGGGCAACTCGCTGAACATCTTCTACAGTAACTTTTCTTAAATAGTCTCTTGTAATGAAAGCCAATCTCCAATCTCCCATTCCTATATATTCTGAAATTCCAGTTCCTACTCTTTCTGTATTGCGGAATTGCATTTCAAAGTCTTTTAACAATTTTGTCTTTGCTCGTTCTACTTCTTCTGCGCTAACCGGTGATTTTGAAATATTATCAATAGTAGTCAACAAAGTATTTTTTGCTTCATCCAAGGATTTTTCTTTTAATACAGACACACCGAAATATGCAAATCCAGGTTCATTAAGTGTGGCACACCAGCCAAACTGACTTGAAGCTTTCTTCGTTTCAATAAGCGCTTTATGCAGTCTTCCTGCAGGTTGAGCCGTCATGAGTTCGATCAAAACATCAGCTGCCGAAGCATCGGGATGTGATCCTGGAGCAATATGATACATACATGAAACAGCTTGGACATCTCCAACCCTTCTCAAGGTCACCAATCTCTCGCCATCTTGGATGGGCTCAGATGTATAAGTAGGCGTTAACTTTCTTAAAGGTCTAGGGATTTTACCAAAATACTGATTGACTAATGCAATTGTTTTTTCTTCGTTGATCTTGCCAGCCACCATTAAAACCGCATTGTCAGGTTGATAGTATTTTCTATAAAAAGCTTGCAAATTTTCAATTGGAACATTTTCAATATCAGACCTTGCTCCAATCGTACTTTGACCATAATTATGCCATAAATAAGCAGTCGACATCACCCGCTCCATTAATACTCCAGAAGGATCATTTTCGCCTGATTCAAATTCATTTCTTACCACTGTCATTTCACTTTCAAGATCTTTTTTTGCAATGAATGAATTAATCATTCTATCTGATTCAAGATCGAGGGACCAACGCAGGTTTTCTTCAGTGGCGTTAAATGTCTCGAAATAATTGGTGCGATCATACCAAGTGGTACCATTTGGTCTTGCACCATGACTAGATAATTCCTTAGGAATATCTGGATGATTTGGTGTGCCTTTGAACACTAAATGTTCCAAAAGATGGGCCATCCCTGTCTCACCATAACCTTCGTGACGCGATCCTACTTTATAGGTAATATTTGTAGTGATCGTCTGTTTTGATTGATCAGGATACAATAATACACGGAGTCCATTATCCAGTTCATATTCAGTAATTCCCTCTACAGACGAAAGTTTCTTAACTCCATTGAGAGCTCCTTCACTTTGCATCACTGTTCTCTCAGGTACATGATCTACACCCTTAACTTCTTTAAATTTTACAGATTTTTTCTGAGAAAAAGCTGGTATGGCAATTACAGCCAAAAGACAAATTAGCATTAAATTTTTTTGCATAATCCTCTATTTTTAGTTCTATTTTAGATACAAATTTAAAACATATTGATTAAAATCATTCCTTTTTTGCAATACTCATTCCAAATAAGGCATAATCCAATTTACAAGGATCTTCTGGACATATTCTGCGACAAGAATCTGTAAGCTCTAATACTGTCATCCAATCCAGTTGTTTTCTAGTAATCATTCCCAACTTTCGCGCCGTTTTTTCGACATGCACATCAAGTGGTAAAACCAATTGAGAAGATTTGATGCCAGTCCACAATCCAAAATCAACTTTGCTTTGGTCATTTCTTACCATCCATCTCAGAAACATGGCAAGCCGCTTACACCTTGATTTGGATGATGGCTTTGATACATGCTTTTTTGTTCTTATCGAGATGTGTTCTAAAGAAAAGAATTTGGCATGAAATGATTCTAAATGGGATTCAACGGTAAGTTCATCACCATATAATTCAGGGACAAATGCCAACTCTAAACTGTCATTCTTTGAATACCAAAATTTAAAAAATGAAATAAAATAAAGAGCATCAGTGGCATTGAAAGTGCGATGTACAAATTTCTCAAATCGCTTCAAATCATGATCAGAATGATTTATAATAAAATCATGCGGCGCATTCTCCATTAATTGACATAATTCTTTGCCTTTATTTATAATGGATTTGCGATTACCCCAGGATAACATAGCGACCCAAAATCCAATGATTTCGATATCTTGTTTTTTCGAAAATTGATGTGGAATGCTGATAGGATCATGTTGAATAAAATCAAAATGATTATACTTATCTGCAAACTCTAATAGTAAAGCTTTCCGTTCTATTAGAGTCAACTTATTAATCTTTATGCTTTGGCTTAACCAAAGTAAATACTCGGCTTAAATTAAAACCAAAATGGATATCTCCTTTTGTCCAATCGCCTGTATTCTCAGCAATAAATCCCTTCTCTACCATTGATGTTGAATTGGTAAAATGTAATTGGAATACGTGTCCGCCAGTCTCAATATCAAAACCTACTGATAATGAATTGAAATACTTGGGATCAATTTGTCCATTTAGATTATAAATATATTCTACATTGATAGCCATTCTTTTAGTTAGCTTTTGTCGACCTGCAATTGCAATGGAATATACATCATTTTCCACAGCAGTGCTTTCTACAAGATTGCGATGCAATAATGAAGGGGTCAATTGCAATGTAAAATTATCTGAAAATTTTCTTGCTATTAGTAGTTGATGATGGTAATACAGTCTTGATGTAAAATAGTTAGTCCTATTTTCATTAGTGAATTTTTCAGTCTTTACTGCAATACCTGCTACATAACTCAATGATATAGGCATTTTCCGTTTGCCTTTGGATTGATGTAGCAATCGATATTTTAAATAACCGTCGTAAACTTTTTCAAAATTAGTTCTTCCAAATCCAACTTGGAGATTTTTAGTAATTCCATAATCAAATATTAATTTCATAGAGGCTTGATCTAAACCAAAAAACTCATAGGCACCACCATTGATAAATCCAAATCGATGAGCTATTTTAAAATCCAAAACACCTAGAGCTGTATTTTCTATACTGTGAAGGTTAATGATTTTATTTGTTTTGAAACTCGCATTAGCATATTGCGTAGTCTCTTCTTCAGGTCCAAGAATAGACAATAGATCATCTTGCGCCATTATAGTTTTTGTAGCGGACAGACATAGAATCAAAACCAGAAATTGTAATGTTTTTTTCATTTGGTTGATTTAGAATTGTTTGAAAAAGAAAAGGCGTAAATAGTTGATTTACGCCCAGATGATTAAATTTTATTTCTGCAATTTCTGCAATTTTGCGATTAGATCAATTTTAATTGATTTGGCAATTTTATCTCTCACCAATGCTGCAATTGCAATATTATAATCTTCACATGCCACATCAAAAGTAGAGGAGGCTGAAATCACGCCTTTTGCGATATCGATTTTACCTTTGGTAGTGATGTCTTTAGTCACACCATGAATGGTCAACTGTCCAGTTACATCAACAGGATATGTACCATCCTTTTCAAAATTCACTGAACTAATATTTGAAATTTTTCCTTTGAATCCTGATTTTGGAAATTTACTGATCTCCATATAATTCTCTTGAAAGTGCTCCTCCATCAATGCTTTTTCAAATTTAAATCCTGCAACTAATAAACTCATTTCTAAAGCCCCTGTGGATGCATCTAATACACACACAGCTTTATTATTCGTCCCTTCAATTTTTTCCATTTTTGTATCTGAAAAAAAATGAACCTTTGCATCTTTTGAAAAGTATTTATTCTGTGCTTGAATAAAACTAAAAGAAAAAAAGAAAATGAAATACAATAAATTTTTCATGTTTTAATTTTTTTTATAATTTGTTATCAATAGAAATAATGACACAATTTTTTAATATTACATCGGTTAAGAATCCTGTGCAAATTCCTTTAATTCTTATATTATCTTGAGCAGCGATGATTGCAGTTTTTTGCAACTCAGTGTTTGCAACTTCACAACTGATGACACCCATTGGGTCTCCAGAGTCAATGGTCACTGTCGTAACACCATCATCACCTTTATTTACCGCAATTGCTTTACCAATTACTTCTATTGGTTTATTCAAATATTTTTCATTGGAACTTGCTTCATTATTTTTAAACTCTGAATAAAGTTCTTCTGGCGTAAATACATTCACAGACTTCAATTCTGTCATCGCTGCAGGCTTTCTATTGTACTCACTGTAGAAATAGTAAGCCGCAAGACCGAGACCAATAGGGATCAATAATAAAATTAGTTTTTTCATAAATCGTATGTTTTATATAGACTGATCATTTCGATTTTAGTAAGTTATGGAAAAGTTATAATTTTGGATCAAACTTTCCTGACTTTCATTTAAATTTAATTATTTTTTGATCCTTCGGTAATCCAGGTATTAATCAAGTTGATCTGCGCATCTGAAAGTTTTGCCGAACCTTGAGGCATTGCTTTAAATCCAGAATCTTGTCTTATGGAGCCGATCAATTTGCCATTGTCTGCCAATACTTTAATTTGATCATAAGTCTCAGTAGCAATATTCCCAAAAAATACTGCTGCAGCATGGCATGAAATACATCTGGATACCAATATTGGATTTACATCTTTTGAAAAAGATATATTGGATGTGGGTAAATTATTACCAGGGTATAATTCTTGTTCGTTATCATAATAACATGATGCTAATAGGCCTGTTGACACCATTAAGGCTAATGCTATTAAATTTTTAGTTATTCGGAGCTCCATTTCTAATCCAGATTTTAATTTTTGAAATATTACATCTATCTACTTTGTTTCCCGCCGGTGGCATTGGTTTGAATCCACTGAGCTGATCCATAACACCGATCAACACGCCACCAGTCACAACATTTTTTACTTCTGTATAATTGGTTAATTTGATCCCACCTCCTGCTGAATAAGCAGAATGGCATCCTTTGCAATTCAATTCAATCACAGGCATGATATCCTTCTGAAAACTGATTGTCTTTGACGTATCACATCCATTTAAATTTGCATTACAGGCCAAATTTTTTGCTCCTTGTGAAATCCACTTTTTTAACAGCTCAATTTGAGTAGCACTTAATGCTGGTTCAGGAGAAGGAGGCATTCTATCTTTTACCCTAGTTTCAGTGATGACTTCAATAAATTCAGATCCATTGGGATTACCGACTTTAATTCCACCTGTCCTAAGAATTGAATTATAATCTGACAAGTTAATTCTTTCAGCCTTTGTCGCTGCATCATGACACCCACTCTTTGCACAACTTGATACTATGAGAGGTAGCACTTCATTTTGAAAATAAACGGTATCAGGAGAGCAAGGATTGTTTTGAGTCGTATCAGTAGGCGGATCTGGCACAAACTCAGGATCTGGCATGTGTGTGCAGGAAGTATTAAAGAATAAGTAAATTAAGACTGGAACAACTAAAACAGATAATTTTTTCATAATTCAAAATCAGATAACATTATATTCTAAAAATTGATTGTTAAGCGCCTGTTAAATTAAAAAATTACTTTAAAACTCTAACGTAAACAATGAAAATATATTTTTTCTTTAAGACTGCTCTGCATATTCCATCCATTTTAGCTCACTTTCCTCAACAATTTTTTGGATTTCTCCAAGTCTCTTATTGATTGTGGTGATCTGATCATTTGATAAATTCGTGTCAGCAAATTTTTCGACCAATGTATCTCTCTCTTGATTGAGCTTAGCGATATTCTGTTCTAATTTATCCATTTCTCGCTTTTCTTTATATCCAAGTTTGTTTGTTGACTTCGGCTTTTCTATTGCAGTATTTTTTTCAGAAATTTCAGTGGGTTTTTTGACAGGATTTTGTTTGATGTAGTCGCGATATTCAGAATAATTTCCAGGATAATCTTTAATGATTCCATCACCTTCCATCACAAAAACATGATTGACCAATTTATCCATAAAATATCTGTCATGAGATACGATAACGATCACTCCAGGGAAGTGCATCAGAAACTCTTCCAATACATTTAAAGTAATGAGATCCAAATCATTTGTTGGCTCATCGAGTATTAAAAAATTGGGGTTCTTGATGAGTATAGTCAATAAAAATAGACGCCTTCTCTCGCCACCACTCAATTGTGAAACATAAACTTGTTGATGGGCTCTTGTAAAAAGAAATCGCTCGAGCAATGTTTCAGCTGATAATTTATGTCCTTTTTTTAGTGGAATATAATCTGCAATATCTCTGATGACATCAATCACTCTTTTATCTTCAGTGATCTGTAACCCATCTTGTTCATAGTGTCCAAAGAGCACTGTCTCGCCTATGATTATTTTGCCTTGATCGGTTTTTAATTGACCTGTAAATAGTTTAATTAAACTGGTCTTTCCGACACCATTTCTACCAATGATTCCGATGCGATCTCCTGCTTTAAACTTATAGGAGAATGCATCCAATATTTTTTTGTCTCCAAATGACTTACACACATGATGTAATTCAAGTATCTTGGTCCCCAATCTTGTATGGTCTATATCAAATTCTATTTCACCTGGATCTTTAGGTCCTTGAAGACTTTCCTTTAGATTGTAGAAATTATCTACTCTTGATTTTGCCTTTGTTGTCCTTGCTTTGGGCATCCTTCGCACCCATTCTAATTCCTTTCGCAACAATTTTTCTGTTTTATCTCGAACGATTTCTTCATTTTGCATTCGCATGGCTTTCTTCTCAAGAAAATCTTCGTAGTCACCCATGTATTTATACAATACACCTTTGTCTAGTTCGAGTATTTGATTGCACACACGATTCAAAAAATAACGATCGTGAGTGACCATCAACAATGTGAGTTGTGGTGACTCTAGATATTTTTCTAGCCATTCGATCATATCCAAATCCAAATGATTGGTAGGCTCATCTAGGATTACAAAATCAGGTTTTCCACAAAGTACTTTTGCTATTGACAATCTTTTTTTCTGTCCACCGCTTAATGCAGAAACTTGAAAATCATAATCAGGCAAATTAAACTTCCCTAAAAGTTCTTTAATAAAGGCTTCTAGTTCCCAAGCTTTATTTTCATCCATGATGCTGAGCGCTTCTTCTATTTTTTTCGCATCATTATTTCGCTGAGCATCATGCAAGGCTTTCAATGGAGCTATATGCGCTTCATCGCCTTCAAGCAATGCTTCAAGTATATTTTGATGAGGCGCAAAATCGGGTTCTTGAGGTAGATAACTGGTCTTAAGATCTTTTGTAATCCATAATTTCGCATTCTCGCCTTCCATTGCATCGACACCTGCAATCACTCTCAATAGACTGGATTTCCCCGAACCATTTCTTGCGACGATAGCTATCTTATCACCCTGATTTACGAGTAAATTGATTTTATCAAATAGAACTTTTTCTCCGTAGGAACGACTTACATTTTCTAAGGAAAGTAAATTCATTATTTTATAATTTTATGTAATTTAATTAATACTGTGTTTGTAATTTTTAAAACGTTTTTGTCTACTTCCTATAAGAAAATAAATTCTAATATTCAAAGAAGGCTTTACTTTTTTCCAATAAACAAAAAAGCTGGAGGAATATGCCAAGGTATAAAATCAACTTCTAAGTTCTCAAATATTGAGGCATATAATTTTTTTAAAATCAAGGAATAATGAATTTGAACAAAACGAGCATTTGGATTTAATAGGTCTTTACAAATACTGACTATTTTCAAAGTAAGACTTTCAGGAAGGTTGACGAATGGAATAGCAGAAATTATAGCATCTACTTTTTTTATACCAAGCGTTTCTAACTCAGTAACCATTTCTTCCGCTGAAGTTTGTATAAGAATAATTCTTGAATCTTCTATTTTACTCAATTTTTCACAAAATATAGGGTTCACTTCAAATATGATCAATTTTGCATCTGCTTTTAAATCTTTCAAAATATATTTTGTGATGGCACCATCTCCTGCTCCTAACTCTAGAATTGTATTACATTGCGAAACTGCAGCATGCTTTACCATACTTTTACTTACATTTTTTGCGGTACGCAAAAAAGTACCTACAGTCTTAATATCTTTTAATCCTTGTCGTAGGAATTGTAAGTTTGAGTTCATTCTTGGTTATTGTGGTAATTAATATAGAGGATCAAATCTGGATATTTTGTTACGTAATTTATGACATCTATCCTATCTACCATCGTTCCATTGTGCAGTGGAATAATTTTAAATTTTGAATTCTCTTTTAATCTTGTGAAGATACTTTCTATTTCTCTAAAACTAGAAGTCATGCCAATGAAATATTGATATCGTTTTAGTTTAGGATTGTAATAAACAAATGTTGGATGATCCTTTTGTTTTAGTATTTCGTGATTGAATATTTGTTCTGATTCGCCTATGAGTATAGTATAACACAATCCGGAAAATATTTTTTTCAAGTTTATTTTTGAACTAACTCTTAGATACTCTGGGATCACTGGTGTGGCATAAGATATTCTCGCAGATGAAGTATCTGAAGTGATTATATTCCAATCGATTCGTTTATTCCATTTCTCTGAAATCAAATTCTTGTCATTTCCTATTTCTGGCTTTGCAAGTGGAAAAAAATTGCCTATGCCGTATACTTGAATTTTGTCTTTTGATATTCCAGATTCGATTAATTGTGAACTGACTTGTTCTGCACGTTTGATGGAATAATATAAATTCAATGGAGCTGAATTCTCCTCATAAGCATGACCAAATATCTCGACGCTCAACTCTGGATTAATTTTCATCATATTGTGAATTTGCTCCAATGTTTTTATTGTCTTTGGATCTTTAATGAATTTATCATCTGAATAATAGATCGACTCTAAGACATAGTCTCTATATTGCCTTAGCTCCTTTGGTTCATTCTTTATAACTGGCACAAAATCTTTAGGACTTGAATTTAATTTATCTTGAAATAAAAAACTCAAGGTCGTTCCGCTGGAAGCATAAAATTGCTCTTCCAATTCTTCTTTAAAGTAAGCAATAAATATATCTCTATTTCCTTTTGATTCTTTCTTTCGATCTGAAGTAAATACACCACTCAATCCATCGGGGGTCAATCTAAAATTAAAATCATTGGCACCAGAATTGACTGGTAATCCAATGTTCTCTGGATTATCCCATAATCCAGATTCAGCCTTGAACTGCGTTCGGAATATATCATAGCCTCCAATAGAAGATAAATTATCAGAAGAGAAATATACTGTGTGTCCATCCTTTGCAATAAAAGGAGATATCTCATTAAAAGGGGTATTGATTTTATTTCCCATATTTTTTGGACTTAACCAATGACCCTCTCTATATAGTGATATATACAAGTCATAACCGCCATAGCCACCCATTCTCTTACTACTAAAGATAATGACACTATCCTGAAATACACTCATATACTTGTCCCCAATCTCTCCAAACAATAATCCTTGAAATAAATTTTCATCTATGAATTTGTCTGGATCTGAACTTAAATTATGAATCTTAATTTCACCATAATTCTCATCCCAAGATTGGAAATACACCATTGATTCACCATGATTGATGAACTCTAGAATCATATCATTTTTAGTGCCATTGATCAGTGTATTCATTTTCTTAAGTGGTCTCCATGTCCCATTTTCTTTTTCTGCAATATAGAGATCTGATCTGAGTATGCCACTGTTTAAGTCAACAATCCCATTATTATTTCTTCTACCTCCCTCGTTATCTTCACGAATTGCACTAAAATAAAACTTGTCTGCAAAATTGACACTTGGGATGATATTATATTCTTCATTATTTGAATTAATGTTTGCCCCGATTGATTCGACAATGGCAACAGGTTCTTGCTTCGCTAATCGTGCACCTTCAAGGCATCTGAGGATTTCATTTTTGATGAATAACCGTTCTTTATTTTTGGTTTTTAATTTTTTATAATAAAGCTTATAATAACTTGCAGCATCTCGAAAGTTCTCCATTTCTTTCGATGCTTCAGCTAATTTTTTATAACTGTTTTTTTCATATTTACTCGATGACTCTGCAAGAATTTCATATGCTTGAATAGCATCTACTTGTTGTCCTGCTTCATAAAAAGCATTGGCGGCTCTATTTAAAATATCCATGTCTTGAATTACTTTTTGCCAAGCTTTTTTATAATTCGCTGCAGCAACAGAATAATTTTTCAGTTCATAATTCAAATCAGCCTCATGAATAAAATGAGTTAAGGATTGTGACATAGTTTCACTCAATAAACTATGCAATAAAAATGCGATTAATATTATTTTTTTAATAAATTAAATATTTTGGTTAGTATCAAATTTTTCCAAATAATCTCCCACACGTTTTAAAAAAGAACCCCCAAGCGAACCATCAACTACACGATGATCATAAGACAAGGACAAAAACATCATTTGTCCTATCCCTAAGCTATCTCCACTTGGTCCTTCTATCACGATAGGTTTTTTCTGAATAACACCAGTTGCCAATATTGCTACTTGGGGTTGATTGATGATTGGCGTCCCCATTATATTTCCAAAAGTTCCAACATTGGTTAATGTGAAGGTACCATCCTGTATTTCCTCTGGTTTTAATTTATTTATTCTTGCACGCTCAGCCAATTCATTTACCTGATAAGTGATACCAACCAGATTTAGTCGATCAGCATTTTTAATGACAGGAACGATGAGATTTCCTGAAGGCAAAGCTGCCGCCATACCCACATTAATATCTTTTTTTAAAATAATTTTTGATCCGTCCACAGATACATTTATCATTGGAAAATCTTTGATCGCTTTTGCAACGGCTTCAACAAATATTGGAGTGAAAGTTAATTTTTGATTGTATTTTTTTAGAAATACATCTTTTGCCTTTTCTCTCCATTTCACAATATTGGTTACATTAATTTCTATAAAGGAGGTAACATGGGGAGAAACTTTTTTACTCATCACCATATGATCTGAGATCAATTTTCTCATTCTATCCATCTCAATAATATCTGTCTTCCCAGAAATTGATGCCACTGCAGATGCCTGGACAGGTGGTGGTGTAACTGGGCTTGGAATAGTATTTACTATTGGTGCTTTGGATTCACTATTTTCAATGTATGAGACGATATCTCTTTTAGTAAGTCGACCATTAGCTCCAGTTCCTTGAATTTGATCTAATTCTTGTAAGGAAATATTTTCTTGCTTGGCAATATTTTTTACTAAAGGAGAATAAAATTTATCTGAAATAGATGTTGATAGATCTTGATTAGTATTGGCTATATTTGTCGTAACTGGTGCCTCTTGAACACTAATTGTTGGTGCTGATTCGACAGTTAGTTTAACTTCTGGGTTTGAAATTGCAGTATTAGCATCAGTCTCTATTATTGCAATTGCCTTACCAATAGCCACAACTTCATTAACTTGTGCTAAAATTCTGACCAGAGTCCCTTTTGCAGTTGAAGGTACCTCACTATCTACCTTGTCAGTAGCAACTTCAAGTAATGTTTCGTCCAATTCGACAGTATCGCCTTCTTTTTTTAACCATTTGAGGATCGTAGCTTCAACGATACTTTCCCCCATTTTTGGCACAATTACCTCTATCTGAGCCATAAATCGTAATTTTTTACAAAGGTAATGAAAAGGGAATTAAAGTGTGGCTTTTATGATGAATGTTCTGATATCCACTCCCATGCAAGGATCAAAGAGTAATATGCAGCAGCTTCGATATTTCGCTTCCGGTCTTTGGACAATTGGAGCTTTCTGGTCTTAACAATGCTAGTATTTCCAGCCGCAATCCAAATGGTTCCTACTGGAGCTTCAGCTGTTCCTCCATCGGGACCAGCTATTCCACTTACTGCGATAGCTATATCCAATTTTAATTTGTCACAGCTGCCTTTTACCATTTCAATAACTGTCTCTTCACTTACAGCTGTAAATTTCATTAGCGTCTCTAGGGCGACATTGCAAAATTGCATCTTCATCTCGTTGGTATAAGCAATAATAGCCCCTTTAAAATATGCTGAAGAACCAGGTATCGATGTCAATAAATGAGAAACATAACCGCCTGTACAACTTTCAGCAGTACCGATCATCATGCCTTTTGATTTTAATATTGTACCCAGTTCATATTCAAGGCTTGTATAATCATAGCCGATTACAGCTGTTCCATAAACTTGACCGATCTGAAAGATATAATCTTCTAATTCCCTTTTTATTTCCTCTGTCAAGTTTTCATCAACAGTAAGTCTTAATCTTACATTCCCTAAGGAAGGCAAATAAGCTATTTGGATTAGATTATTTCTTTTACCAATGATGGGAGCGATTCGATCAGCGATTTGAGTTTCAGAAACTCCCATAATATGAATAGTTCTGTGATAACTTTCCTTTGTGATTTCGAAGGATTGAAGGTATGGGATGACTTCATGCTTCATGATATATTCCATCTCATAAGGCACTCCTGGCATAGCAAACCAATGTTTTCCATCGCTTTCTATGTGGAGCCCGAGTGCCGTTCCCATTTGATTGTCCAAAAGTCGGGCATTTTCTGGGATCATACATTGTCTATGATGCCTATCAGTTATCTTAATGTTCCGAGGTAAAAATAAAGCTTTTATATGTTCAAAACTTTGATCACTAAACACCAATTTAGTCTGAAAAAATTCTGCTAATATTTCTTTAGTGATATCATCTTCTGTAGGCCCCAATCCTCCTGTAACAAATATGATATCTGACTTTTGATTCGCTTGATCAAATGTATAAAGCATCTCCTCCCTATTATCGCTAATCGACCATTTATGATTTATCCTAATGCCCAAATCTTGAACCATCTGCCCTATTTTTGCAGAGTTACTGTCAATTACTTGGCCAATGAGGATTTCATCACCGATTGTGATAATAGAAACTTTCATTATATGTTATGACTATTATATTAATCCGAAGATTATTGAAGTCAATTTATTTTCTAAAATAAAAAACTAAAAGCTAAATAAAGTAGCTCTCTTACTGCAAGAAGTTCTTCCATAATATCCCAAAGCAAAATTTGCTTCAAGAACGATCTGTGCAAAAGCTGCAGTAGTCGGTTTTTCTTTATATGCGATTTCATTTGGTGTAGGAATATGCAATACTTTTCCTGCATCATTTACCATTTCACCAAATCCGTAGCCAACTCTAAATCCAAGCATAGTCGTAAATGTACCAGAATTGAATATATAACCTCCAACTCCAAAGATTGCTGAAAGGTAATTTTTATTATAATATTCAGTCACATTTGATTTTATAAAAAGGCTGTTAGGATTTAAATCTTCATTTGTTACCTTCTGTATTAATGAAATCTGTGGCCCTAATTCAATATAAACGCCATCTCTTTGATTTCTATATAATACAGCAATATCAAGATTTTTCCAATTAACATTGTGCAAATAGTTTTTACCATCTGAAAAGTTATAATCAAATTTTTGTTTATTTGAAGAAAACATAGCATCAACGGTTATCCCATTAAACAAACCAAAGTACATTCCTGCTTTTGCGCCATAAGACAATCCTGTGGTCAATCTATGTTCATAATCTCTATCATCAAATAAATTATTGTTGAGCATTCCAGTCAAACCGTATCCCAACTTTGCTCCCACATCCCACCAAGCATATACTTTTTGAGAATAAGAAATCGTAGCGATTAGCGAACAAACAGCAAAAAATAATATTTTTTTCATAATTTCTAATTTGTTTTTATTATTTAATTAAACCTCTTCTTTTCATTTCAGTGTGCAATAAACCCAACTCTCTACTCATATCTCCCGTGATACTTGAATTCTCTTGAGCTCTTCTGGTCAGGTATGGAATCACATCTTTCACTGGGCCGTAAGGTACATATTTTGCTACAATGTATCCTGAATTGGCTAGATTAAAAGTAAGATTGTCACTCATACCCATCAGCTGACAAAAATTAGCATTGGGGTTGTCTTTGGATATTTTATATTCCTCCATGTATTGAATCTGTAGCTCAGTACTCTTCCAGTTATGACTTGCATTACAAAGACAGACTTTATCTATATTTTGAAGACAGAATTTTATTGCTTCATTATATTGATTATCTGTGGCTTCTTTGTTTTCTTGGATGGGATCTTCTATGTTTTTTTCTATTGCTCTCTTTCTTTCTTTTTCCATGTAAGCTCCTCGCACAATCTTTGCTCCAAGAATAAATCCCTTTTCTGAAGCTTGTGCATGACATTCTTTTAAATATTGAAGGGTTCCTTTGCGGTACATCTGATAAGTATTATAAAGTATCGCCTTTTCTTTATTAAATATAGGCATATATTTTTCTACAAGCTCGTCTATAGGTTTTTGGATCCAACTTTCTTCTGCATCGATGAATATGCCCACACCGAGTTCATGAGCTTTATTGCATAATTGCTTAAAGCGTTCTTCTAGTTTTTCTAAAGCATGCACATCAAAATCACTCAAAGCCTGTCCTGCTTGTTTTTTTTCAAGAACATGAAACGGCACATAACCTGTAAGTTTGGTGCTTATAACTGGAACATTTGGGTTGCTATAAGCAAACTCTATGGCTTTAATATTTTCTTCTAATGTTTTTTGAAAATCTTCATCAGATTCCTTGGCTTCAACGCCATAATCAAGGATGGTTAATGCCTTTTGAGAGTATAACTTATTTATGATTTTTTGACATTCAAGTAAACTTGTCCCGCCACAAAATTGCTTAAAGATCGTCTCTTTAATTAAAGGATCACCTAGATGAAAAGGGATTCTGGCGGCAATATTTCCTAGAAAACTGGCTACTTTTACAAAAGTTGGATTATTCATCAACTTAAACAAAAAATAGGTTCGCCTTAATTCGCGATCTGACTTATGTGCAAATGCTTTTTCAGTATCTTTAAAATTGATCTTGGGGTCCTCTACGATTTCCATATTTTATTTATGAGTCCAAAATTCCCAAGATAGCTCAGCCTGTCTATGGAGCATGTCCATGCCATTCTTTGTCTGAGTACCTTGTTTATATCCATAGTTCAAAAATAGCGTTTTTTCTGGATTGTATATCAAATCATACAAATAGAATTTATTATTCAGCAAAAAATAGGGGATTTCTGGGCATTCTTCAACATTAGGATACATTCCAAGTGGTGTTGTGTTGATGATTAATCTGTGAGAATTTAAGTATTCTATGTCAAAATTATTATAATTAAGTGTACCAGATCTTGACACTATTAAATACTCTATATCCAGCTGTTTCAAAGCCCATGTTACTGCTTTACTGGATCCTCCTGACCCAAGTACAATTGCACTAATAATCAAGTTAGTTCCTAGAAAGGACTTTAATGTTTCCAAGAAGGCTGGCCCATCTGTATTATGTCCATACCAGCCTTTGGAGGTCTTTTTGATGACATTGACAGCACCAATATCTTTTGCTGTCTGTGATATGTCACATAGGTAATCAATGATCTGAAGTTTGTAAGGTATCGTCACATTTAGTCCCACAAGATTTGGAATAGATGACCAAAGTCCCTTAATTTCCTCTATATCTTGTAGTGGATAGAGATTGTATTGGTGATCATTAAGTCTATTTTTTGCAAAATAAGAATTAAAATAATGAGGTGAAAAAGAGTGTGTCAACTGTCTTCCAATCAGCCCATAAGTTTTCATGGCGATTTTTGATTGATAAAAAATGTAGCGTGGGGGAGGCTTGAACTCCCGACCTTGCGATTATGAATCGCACGCTCTGACCAGCTGAGCTACCACGCCATGTCTTTTTTGACTTTCGGGCTGCAAATTTACACGAAATTTCATTTTATTAAAGAAATTTAAGAAATTTGGGAGTTTTTTAGATTAAACACAAGTTAAAATTGAATAACGAAGATAAAGATTTGATATTTTCACCACATCCTGATCAGTATTTCGATCAAAGAAGTGAAAAGGAGTTGATCGACAGCATTCAGGCCCGAGTTGCTGAATTATTAGAAACGGATCCAGAATTACTTTTTTCACACTTATATAGATTAGATATAGACGAAAAAAGAATTCAACTTATCATGCATAAATCCAGTACGACCAAGATCATCGATAATCTCGCTCTAGAGATTTATCATCGCCAATGTGAACGTATAAAAACCAAAGCAAACATTAAAGTCCCTCCATTAGAGCCAGGATGGGAATGGTAGACCAAGTGAGGAACTATTTCAATTGGGTCTCAGAAATCTCCCAAGTAAATTTAACAGTCCCAATTTTATCTAAATATTCCAATTTTAGTTTTCTTTCCTTCGGCTTACCAAATATAGATATCCTGCCATAGTTTTGTTCTTCCAAATTACTTCCCTCTATACGCATGGGATTATTTAATTCTGGGCCGACTAACTTATATACTCCTGAAGTCAGTGGACTGATGGTCAAATCATATAGAGAATATAAGCCATCCCTCTTTTCTTCGATGACTTCACAACGATGTCTATCTCCAGTGAGAAAAATCACCCCTTTAATTTTATGCAATGCGATAAAATTTAAAATATCTTGATGTTCCAAGACATAATGAACAGCGCAATCAAATTGATTATTTCTATTGAGGAATGGAGAGCCTGTTGCAATGATTTTAAATGTGGCATAACTGTTCAATAAGGAATTTTTAAGCCAATCCATTTGGGTTTTTCCATACATTGTTTTCTCAGGATTTGGCTTTCCTGAAATAGAGTCATTCATTTCATCGGAAGACCTCCATGTCCGATTATCCATGAGAAATAAATCGAGATCATAATGACTTACTTTAGTATACACGCCTTGTTCACCACTTCCGTAAGTTGGATTTGCCCAATAAGATGAAAAAACATTTCTTGTTTCATTCTTGAAGATATATGACAATCCTTCATTGTTTGGACCATAATCATGATCATCCCAAATGGCATATTGAGGCATACTCTTCATAAAATTCTGAACTACGGGCAATCCTCTATCTCTTGAAGCTCTATTCCAAAGGCCCCACTCACTGCCGAAATCTACTTCTCTTGTATACCAATTGTCACCCAGCCAAAGCATGAACGCTGATTTTTCTAAAGCCATTGTATAAAAAATGCTAGAGTCTCCCCCATACGGCTTTCCCGGCCTATCTACTAAGGGTTCATTGAAATATGCACAAGAACCAGTAATAAAGTTAAAATCTGGTGGCGCTTTTCGATATTTCCAGAGATCTTGAGTCTTAAAATTGCCTTTGATGCCTGATGATTTCTTACCATAAAAAATCTCATATTCATACATTGATCCAAAATCCATATTAACACAATCAAATATTATAGTATGAAAATTAAATCTACGATGATGATTTGGAAAAGCTGTTTGAATGGTAGATGGAGCGCCTGTCCTCCAATACTTTAATTGTACATCTATATCAGATTGCAATTCAATCCAAATCTTGGCTGTGCGATGCTCAACATATCCTACCATGGGTCCAGATTTAATCTGAGAGAAAATCTCTGCTTTGGTAAAAAAAAATATAGTGGTGAGCAACAAAAATTGCAACGATTTTACCATGTTTATGTCTTTAATCATAATTATCTAAGCTTTGGTAAAGGTATGTCCTGAAATAGAATTTTTTTTGACTACCTTCGTTATAGCTAAATTAAATTTTTAGAAAATACATGAAATTCAATTTAATTTCATTTTATATATTATTCTTTTTTATTATAGCTTGTGACTTAGTCGCACAAAGTGATAAAGTCATTCAACTTTCTGGACTTGTCGTGACTGAGACTAAAGATGAGCCAAGTCCATTGCCATTTGCAGAGATTCGTATAAAAAATACTAATCGAGGTGTATATGCATCAGAAAGTGGATTTTTTTCAATTGCTGTCCAGCTTGGTGATACCTTGGTGTTCAGATATATTGGATATAAAGATGCCTTTTATGCTGTGCCAAATTCACTGCAAGAAGAGCATTATACAATATTTCAGATCCTGAGTAAAGATGAAATTTTATTGCCCGAAACTGTCGTATATCCTTGGCCAAAAAAAGAACATTTCAAACAAGAATTTTTGGCAATGGATGTAAGTAATCCACTCCGAGAAATAGCGGAGCAAAATCTTGCTCAAAAAAATATAAAACGACTCATGGATTTGACTCCGAGTGATGGTCAAAGCAATGCAAGTTACTACCTGAGTACACAAGCTAAAAAAGCTTATTACAATGGTCAGTTCCAACCAATGAATATTTTAAGTCCAACAGCTTGGATTGAATTTTTTAAAGCATGGAAAAGAGGAGATTTTAAAGTTAAAAAAAGTAAATACGAATAATAAAATTTTAAAAAAATTAAGTGAATATAAATATTTATCCTTGTATTTGGTTTGAGAATCAAGCTGCTGAAGCTGCACAATTTTATTGTTCAAATTTTCCAAACTCTTCTATGGTTTCAAGTTCGCCCATGGCTTCAAAATTCACATTGATGGGATTTGAAATCATGGGACTAAATGGAGGGCCTATGTTCAAACCCAATCCTTCCATCTCTATGTTTAGTACTTTTGACAGTACAGAAGAAGTAGAAAACGCATGGAATAAACTGGTCGTTGGAGGAGAGGTACTTATGCCACTAAATAGTTATCCTTGGAATGAAAAATATGGATGGCTCAGAGATAAATATGGTGTAGCATGGCAACTTGCTAAAGGCAAAATGCATCCTTCCCAGAGTATCTATACGACTTTAATGTTCACCAATGAATACAATGGACAAGCGGAAAAGGCTATAGCGTTTTATTGCTCGATTTTTGATGATTCTAAGCTCAATTTTATTTCACGATATGAGGAGAATGAGGGTGATGTCAATGATAATATCAAGCATGCCCAGTTTGAGCTTTCAAATAAATTATTCATTGCTTTCGATAGTTCACAAAATCATCAGTTTAAGTTTGATGAAGGGATATCTATTGTTGTAGAATGTGATACTCAGGATGAAATCGATTATTTTTGGTCCAAGCTCACTGATGGTGGTCAAGAAGTTCAATGTGGTTGGCTTAAGGATAAGTATGGCATTTCATGGCAGATCATTCCAAAAGTGCTATCCACTTACATGAATGATGATACAAAGGCCCAAAAAGTTATTGGCGCCTTTATGAAGATGATAAAATTCAATATTGCAGAATTGGATGCAGCTGCAAATTCATAAATTTAAATTTGCTTCAAATTGATTATAGATACTCATACCCATTTATATCTGGAAGAATTTAATACTGATCGATCTGAAATGATACAAAGAGCTCGAGACAAATCAGTTATAAAAGTTCTATTGCCAAATATTGACTCAAGCTCTATTGACTCACTTTTACAAATGTCAATGGACTACCCTGAGTTTGCATATCCAATGATGGGATTACACCCATGCAGTGTGAAAGAAAATTATAAAGCAGAATTGAATAAAATTGAGAAAATGCTGAATGAAAATAAATGCTTTGGCGTAGGAGAGATTGGATTGGACATGTATTGGGATAAGGAAAGTATTGAAATTCAAAAAGATGCTTTTATCACACAACTTCAATGGAGTAAATCAGCCAAACTACCCGTATCTATCCATAGTAGAGAATGCACAAATATGGCAATTGATATCGTAGAACAAATGCAGGATGGAGCCATCACAGGTGTCTTTCATTGTTTTGGAGGAAGCTTAGAAGAAGGATTGCGAATAAAAAGTCTAGGAATGTATTTAGGTATAGGTGGTGTGTTGACTTATAAAAATAGCAATCTAAAAAATATACTTCTTGAGTTGGGATATGAAAATTTAGTATTAGAAACAGATGCACCTTATTTAAGTCCTGTTCCCATGCGGGGAAAAAGAAATGAACCTTCATATTTAGATTATATATTGGAGTCATTAAGTCAAATCTTTTCCAAGGATAAGCAAGAAATGGAAGAAATACTTTACCTAAATAGCACAAGAGTTTTTCCTGATTTGGTTTGATCACTTTTTAGTGGAGATTGCAATAAAAGCAAGCCAACTCTTTTTCTAAGCTTATATCATTAGTTTGTGTCTCAGTTCATTCTTGAGTTTAAATTTAGATTTGATGTATTTTCACTCCTTTTCAATCAAAATGCCAGTAAAATTGGCCAAATTAAATTTTTTTATAAAAAAATTTTACACCTAAGTAATTGATAATCAGCGGTAAAAAAAATAAAAACAAAAAAAGATATTAAACTCTTTTATTTTTTATAAAATGTCTTATATTTGTGTCGTAAAAGCAAATATGTTTAGTAAAACTTGTGAATATGCGTTGAAAGCGATGATTTTTGTAGCACAGAAATCAGGGGAAAACGGTCGTGTGGGCATTAAAGAAATCGCCCAAGGAACCGATGCTCCCGAACATTTTATTGCGAAAATTATGCAAGAACTAAGCAGAAAAAAGCTGATACAGTCCATGAAGGGCCCCAATGGGGGATTTTATTTTTCTGAAAGAGAGTTGAATGCTTCTATTTCAGATATTGTAAAAGCAGTGGACGGAGAATCCATTTATACGGATTGTGTTTTGGGTTTGAAGGCCTGCTCAGAAAAAAATCCTTGCCCTGTGCATCATGAATATAAGGAGATCAAACGAAAACTGATCCATATGATTGAGCACAATACTTTGGGTGATTTTAAAGTAAAATTGGATTCTGGCGAATTTTTTTTAAAAAACCAAGGGTAGTTTTTTTATATAATAGAAGATAAACAGATATTAAAATATTTTATATGACAGATAAAGCGAAAAAACCAAGTCAATTTGTTGAGTTACAGATTAATAAGGAGTCAGTCACTCATCAAGAATTAAAAGAAGAATCCTGCTGTGGATCTTGTTCAGGCAAGGAGATTGTAAAAACAATGGTGATAAAGAACATCACCATCACGCTTAATTCTAGACTGCAAAGGGATCAAAATGCACACTTCAAGATTAGCTACGAAATGCTACCATTGCGGAAATGAGTTTCAAGTAAATAAACATCACTCCTCAGACGAGAAGACTTTTTGCTGTAGTGGATGTAAATCTGTTTATGAATTGCTCAATGAGAATAATCTCTGTAATTATTATGAGTTGAATGAGCACCCTGGTCAATTTATCCAAAAAGAAATAAGAAAGGAAAAATATGCTTTTCTTGAAGATCCTAAAATACAAGTACAACTAATACAATTTCAAAATAAAAATTTTACCCACCTCACATTTTATATCCCACAAATTCATTGCAGCAGTTGTTTGTTTTTATTAGAAAATATTTATAAATTCGACAGCGGAATAATTTCTTCTTATGTGAATTTTGAAAGAAAGGAAGTTTTCATTCAGTTCAATAATGAAAAAACGAGCCTTCGCAATGTTGTAGAGACATTAGAAAAAATTGGTTATGAGCCACATCTCAGTCTAAAAGGATTTGAATCATCTCCACAAGCGTATGACAAAGCATTGCTGTATAAAATTGGATTTGCAGGATTTGCATTTGCAAATATTATGATCTATAGTTTGGCTGATTACTTTGCTGTTCAAGATCCCATTGAGGCCAAATTAGATTTGCTTTTCAAATATTTTAGTCTCATATTATCGATACCCGTTTTACTGTATTCTGCATCAGATTTTTTTCGATCTGCAGCAAATAGTCTCAAGCAGAGATATATCAACATCGATGTACCAATTGCTCTTGCATTGATCATTACATTCAGCAAAAGTGTGTATGAGATTAGTACACAATCAGGTAGTGGATATTTAGATAGCATGGCTGGTATTGTATTCTTCATGCTCTTAGGAAGATGGATGCAATCTAAGACAATCAGTTCTTTATCTTTTGATAGAAATTTTCGCAATTTTTTCCCTATCGCTGTAAATAAATTGGTGGATGGAAAAGGTGTACCAACTTTAATTTCTGAACTTCAAGAGAAAGATATTTTCCAAATTCATTCACAAGAGATTATTCCTGTAGATTGCATATTGTCAAAAGGTATAGCAAAATTAGATTATTCATTTGTCAATGGAGAGAGTGATATACATGAGGCAAGTATTGGAGAATTAATTTATGCAGGTGCGAGACAGACAGGATCGAAAATCGAATTAATCACACTCAAACCATTATCACAGAATTATCTCAATAATCTGTGGAACAATCCAAGATATAACAAAAAAGAAAATTCAGGATTTCAAATTTTGTTTGATAAAATTGCATTGTATTTTACCATTGGGGTATTGCTTTTAGGATTTGGTTCTTTTGCTTATTTTTATTTCCAAGGAGAATATCAATTGATGTGGAATGCATTGACTACAGTTTTAATTGTGGCGTGTCCATGTGCATTATTGCTATCACAAACTTATACTTATGGACATATTTTGAATTTATTTCAAAAAAATAAATTTTTCATTCGCAACGCTGAAGTTATCTCAGCACTTTCTGAAATCAAACATATTGTATTCGATAAAACTGGGACAATCACAGAAATTGGAAATTCTTCAGTAAAATATTTTGGAAGAAAATTGAAGCCACAAGAAATGGAAAATATTTATTCCATATTATCCAATAGTATGCATCCTGCGAGTCAGAATGTCCTCAGTTATTTGAATCAAAAGGAAGCTAAATTTATAGAACATTTTAAAGAAACTTTAGGGTCTGGCATCGAAGCATGGATTGATGATCAACACTATAAAATGGGATCAGTTCAGTTTGTAGGAACGCAGAGTCAAACAGACATCATGGGAACTAAGATCGTTGTGGCGATTGACCAAGAAATCGTTGGAGAATTTGTGATCGAGACACCATATAAGAAAGGAATTAAAGCATTATTTCAAAAGTTGACAAAGCAATTCAAGCTTTCAATTTTGACTGGAGATAATGATAGAGAGCGGGATAATCTTAAAAAATTGGTGAGCGAAGAAACAGAGTTAAAATTTTATCAAAGTCCTGAGCAAAAGATGAATTATATTCAACAATTGCAGGAACAAAAGTCTGTTCCTGTGATGATGGTAGGAGATGGATTGAATGATGCAGGTGCATTATTGCAGAGTCATGTTGGAGTGGCTGTAATGAATCAAGCGAATTCATTTACACCTTCTTCAGATGCAATCATTGCTTCAGATTCTCTTGATAAATTGGATTCTTTGATACAACTTTCTGCGAAAAGTAAAAGTATCATCAATTATACATTTATAATCTCCGCAATATACAATTTGACAGGTTTATATTATGCAATACAGGGGACTCTGTCCCCTGTTATTGCTGCTATTTTGATGCCAATAAGTTCGATTTCGATTATTGGAATCAGTTATTTTTGGTCAAGATATAGTGCAAAAATATTAGGTTTAAAAATAAATTGATATGAGTGTAATTATCATTTTACTCTGTGTAAGTTTTCTGATCAGTCTAGGATTTTTATTCTCCTTTTTTTGGAGTGTGAAGGACGGTCAGTATGATGATTCAGTAAGTCCGGCAAATAAAATATTATTCGATACAAAAAATATTAAAAACGTCAAAAAATGAATATTGAAAAATTTAGTTACGACAACAAGATGCCGCGGTTATTTGCGATGGCATGTGTGTTTTGGGGAGCTGTAGGGATGCTTCTTGGGGTTATAGCTGCATTTCAGTTGGCTTTTCCTGTTCTCAATTTTAGTGAATATCTTCCTCATTTAGCGTTCGGAAGATTGAGACCTGTGCATACGAATGCAGTCATTTTTGCATTCGTGGGTAATGGTATATTTACTGCCATTTATTATGCACTTCCTCGATTGTTAAAGACTTCAATGTGGAACAATACATTGAGTAAAATCCATTTCTGGGGATGGCAGATAATCATTGTTTTAGCTGCAGTGACTTTATTAATGGGTTATACTACAGGTAAAGAATATGCCGAACTTGAATGGCCAATAGATATATTGATCACTTTGATCTGGGTCGTTTTTGGAGTCAACATGTTTGGAACTATTCTTACCAGAAGGGAGCGACATCTCTATGTAGCCATTTGGTTTTTTATTGCATCATGGGTGACTGTAGCGATGTTACACATCGTGAATTCATTTGAGATGCCAGTATCATTGTTTAAGAGTTATTCATGGTATGCTGGTGTTCAAGATGCCTTGGTACAATGGTGGTATGGACATAATGCTGTTGCATTCTTTTTGACTACGCCATATTTAGGATTGATGTATTATTTTTTACCTAAAGCAGCGAATAGACCAGTGTATTCTTATCGATTGAGTATCGTCCATTTCTGGAGTCTTATCTTCATTTATATCTGGGCTGGTCCTCACCATTTATTATATACTGCATTGCCTGATTGGGCACAATCATTAGGTACTGCATTTTCCATCATGCTGATCCTGCCAAGTTGGGGAGGTATGTTGAATGGATTGTTTACATTAAGAGGTGCATGGGATAAAGTAAGAGAGGATCCAATCCTAAAATTTTTCGTAGTAGCAGTAACTTGTTATGGTATGGCTACATTTGAAGGACCATTGTTATCACTTAAGAATGTGAATGCGATCTCTCACTATAGTGACTGGACTGTGGCTCACGTTCATATTGGTGCTTTGGGATGGAATGGATTTTTGACATTTGGTATGATGTATTGGTTGATCCCGAGGTTATATAACACTCAATTGTATTCAAAGAAACTTGCATCACAACATTTTTGGATAGGTACATTAGGTATTCTTCTTTATGCAATTCCAATGTATTGGAGTGCATTTAGATCATATTTCATGATGAAGGCATTTACACCAGAAGGTCAGTTGCAATATCAATTCATGGATGTCGTTCAGACTATTGTTCCATTTTATATCATAAGAGCAATCGGAGGAACCATATTTTTGATTGGGGTATTCATGATGATTTACAATTTGGTTAAAACAGCAAAACAAGGAAGTTTTGTAGAATCTGAAACTGGTGAAGCACCACCATTAGAAAAAAATTATGTTGCTCCGTCAAATTCAATATGGCATAGCTTTATAGAAAGAAAACCAGTATTGTTATTAGTATTAAGTTTGATCGTAGTGGGTATTGGTGGATTAATAGAAATCGTTCCAACGTTCTTAGTTAAAGAAAATATTCCAACCATTGCCAGTGTTAAGCCATACACACCGCTTGAATTACAAGGTAGAGATATTTATCTTAGAGAAGGATGCTACAACTGTCACTCACAGATGATTCGACCATTCCGATATGAAGTCAAGCGATATGGAGAATACTCCAAAGCAGGAGAGTTTGTATTCGATCATCCATTCCAATGGGGAAGTAAGCGAACTGGTCCAGATTTAGCTAGAATCGGTGGTAAATATGGCGACAGCTGGCACTTCAATCATATGTTAGATCCACAGTCTATGGCGCCAGGGTCCATCATGCCATCCTATCCATTCTTGTTTGATAAAGATATTGACAAGGCAAGTACTAATTCTAAAATACACGCCATGAGAAAAATGGGCGTGCCTTATCCAAATGGATATGAAAGTATTGCAGTAGAAGATCTTGAAAAACAAGCAAAACAAATTGCTACTGGTTTGAAAGAAAATAAAATTGAAATTTCTGAGGATAAAGAAATTGTTGCGCTCATTGCATATTTACAAAGATTAGGAAAAGACATTAAGTTAAAAAAATAAATTGAAAGAAATGAAATTCGGAACATATTTAGAAAAAATCAATAATGTCAGTATCTATCCTATAGTTTCATTGGTGCTGTTTGTAAGTTTTTTTGTACTGGTGAGTTTTTGGATATTTCGATTGGACAAAAAAGAAATAGAAAGAGTCGAAAGAATTCCTTTGGACGAAAACTAATATTTATTCAATTATAAAATATAAATAAAATGAAATTTTATAAAAATATATTAATCCCAATAATTTTATTCAATGTACTTTTTATGAGTACAATTTATGGGCAAGCTGATAATACGGTGGCTGCCGAACCAGCTTTTGTATTTGATATGAATGGCGTATTAATGATTGTCGCAATATTATTATTGATACCCCTAGCATTGCTTGGAAGTCTTTTTTCATATGAAATAAAAAGATTTCTAAATGAGCTTAAATCTTCTAATCATGGTAAATCTGGTATGATAATCTTATTACTATTTAGTTCAATAGGATTATATGCTCAAGATGCTGTTGCTGCTAAAGCACCATCAGGCTTATTTCAAAATTTCAATGGTCAGACCTATACATTGTTATTTTTGATCGCATTAGAAATTTTGGTTATGGTTTTTTTCATTTATCAAATTTTTAAAATTTTAAGACCAAAATTAGATCTGACTGCAACAGAAAGACAACCATCATGGTGGGATAAGATGAATGCATTTAGACCGATTGAAGAAGAGGCTGTATTAGATGCTGGACATAATTATGATGGTATTCGTGAGTTAAATAATATGACTCCTCCTTGGTTTACGATTACATTTTTAGGGTCAATATTATTTGCAATAGTATATATGTATCGATATCATTATGCACATTCTGCTCCATTGTCTATTCAAGAATTTGATATGGAAATGAAAGCTGCTGCAAAAGAAGATGAGATTAGATTGTCACTTCAAGCAAACCAAGTGGATGAAAATAATGTTAAAATAATGGATGCTGCAAGTATTGATGCGGGTAAAGCTATTTTTGAAGAAAAATGTGCTGCTTGTCATCAAAAACATGGCGGAAGTATGCCAGGTGGTGTAGGACCGAATTTGACAGATGCTTATTGGTTACATGGTGGTGGTTTGAAAGACATTTTTAAGACGATTAAATATGGATGGCCTGAGAAAGGGATGATCGCATGGCAAGATCAATTGTCACCAGTGCAAATAGCTCAAACAGCCAATTTTATTCACTCCATCAAAGGTTCTAATCCAGCAAATGCTAAAGAGCCACAAGGCGATGTTTATAAAGAAGAAGCTGCGGCTGCAGAGCCAGCTAAAGTCGATAGTGCTCAAGTTAAAAAGTAAAAATGGACGAAAATGAACTGCTGGAACCCAGCACCTTCAGAGATAGAATTTCAAATATTACCGAAGATGGATCAAGAAAATGGATCTATGCATTAAAGCCAAAAGGGAAATGGTATAAGTATAGAATCATTTTTGCAGTCTTATACTTGCTTGTATTTTTTACGCTTCCATTTATTAAAGTGAATGATATGCCTTTCATTTTATTAAATGTGGTGGAAGGGAAGTTTATCCTTTTTTCAAAAATATTTTGGCCTCAGGACTTTTTTATTTTTGCAGTGGGGATGATCACCTTTATCATATTTATTGTATTGTTTACAGTAATTTATGGTCGATTATTTTGTGGTTGGGTTTGTCCGCAAACTGTTTTTCTAGAGCTTGTTTTTCGACCAATAGAATGGTTGATTGAAGGTACACCAAATCAGCAGAAGAAGCGCAATGAAGGTCCTTGGAATACAGATAAAATCGTTCGTAAAACAATAAAGCATGTCATTTATTTTCTGATTTCATTTTTAATTGCACATACTTTTTTAGCTTATATTCTAGGCATTGATGAAGTCTATCGTTTAATTCGAGAGCCTTTATCTGGGCATTTGTCTCTCTTTGCAGGGCTGATAGCTTTTACATTATTATTCTATGGTGTATTTGCCTTTGTGCGAGAGATCGTCTGTACTACCATCTGTCCCTATGGAAGATTGCAAGGCGTTATGTTTGACAAGAATACCATGCAGATTTCTTATGACTATAAGCGTGGTGAACCTAGAGGGAAGTTTAAGAAAAATGTAGAGCGGACTGATGGTGATTGTGTGAATTGTTTTAAATGTGTGCAAGTATGTCCTACAGGAATCGATATAAGAAATGGTGTGCAGTTGGATTGCGTCGGCTGCACAGCATGTATAGATGCCTGTGATGAAGTCATGGATAGCCTTCATATGGATCGAGGATTGATCCGCTATGCTTCCGAGAATCAAATCATCACAGGATTACCTTTCCAATTTACGAATCGAGTTAAAGCGTATACCGCATTGCTCATTGGATTGATGCTTGGAATGGGAATATTAATATGGAATAGAAGATCAGTCGATACCTTTATTTCAAGAGTAAAAGGGCAGACTTATCAAGAAACTGAAGCTGGAAAAATCAGTAATTTGTTTGAAGCAAAAGTCTTGAATAAAACAATAAAGGATAAAAAAATTAGATTTGCACTTGAAGATCATCAAGGCAATTTCAGATTTATAGGCACGGATACTTTAATTGCAAAGAAAGAAATGATCAATGATTTCACATTTTTCTTAGATTTGCCAAAAGAAGAAATTAGTGAACGAAGCAGCAATCTCAAGATTTCTGTCTTTGCAGATGAAGAAAAAGTACAAACGATCAAAACAAAATTTTTGGGTCCGTTCAAATAGCGGGGGCTAAACTAGGAGATTATGAATTGGGGTTATAAGATATTGCTTACTGTTATTATATTTATATTGGTCATGGTATTTTTTGTCTATGTCTCCATGCAACAAAAAAATGAGCTCATAGAGAACAATTATTATGAAAAAGAATTGGCCTATCAATCTAAAATAGACGCTTCTGCACGATTGGCGGATATCATGAAAGGCAATACAATCGCGACCAAAACGCAAGACACATTGCACATTATAATCCCAATGGAGTTGATGGATCAATTCAGTGATGGAAAATTGGAGTTCATTAATTCACAACAAAGTTCATTAGATCGCAGCTTGGTTTTGTCACCAAATGAACAAGGTATTTTCAATTATCCTGTTAAGGATTTTAAACAAGGAAATTATCAAATGCGAATCCAATGGAAATCCAAAGGTCAGAATTATTATCGAGAGGAAAATGTAACTTTGCCTTAAATGGCTTTTTATTTAGCTGCAATAGCGACAGGATTGGTGATTGGTTTTTTGGGTAGTTTTCATTGCATTGCAATGTGTGGTCCTTTAGCTATGGCGATGCCATTGCAAGAAAATAAAAATTGGTCCATTCTGTTTTACAATACAGGCAGAGTCTTTAGTTATACATTACTCGGTCTGTTTTTTGGAATGATCGGTATGGGTTTTACTTTTTATAAGATCCAACAATTTTTCTCTTTGTTTACTGGTGTGTTATTAATTATGTATGCATTCAATCTGCTTACAGCCAATCCATTCAAATCATTCTATGAGTCTTATATGAAAGTCTTGCGCAATCGATTTGAAAAACTAAATAAACAAATGGGCAGCATTGGATTTGCTTTCAGCTTTGGTGTGGTGAATGGATTTCTTCCCTGTGGATTAGTATACTTAGCTTTAGTAACCGCAGTTTCATTCGGGGATATAAGTCAATCCGTTTTGATCATGCTCGGTTTCGGTGTTGGAACTATTCCATTAATGTTTATATTTTTAATGTTGAGACAGCGATTTTCACATCAATTTTCAAAATATTTTTTCAAGTTACAAACCTATTTCATTGTATTGTTTGGGATCTTATTGATCCTAAGAGGATTGAATCTTGGTATTCCTTATATCAGTCCATACATCAATGCATTTGATGTACTGGGGAGGATTAGTCATTGTCATTGATAGAATGAGAGAATTAGTTAATTAATTTGCAAATGAGCATAATTTGCAAATCTGCAAATGGTTTTTTTAATTTGAAAATTAGCTAATGAGTTAATGTGATAATGAATTTGCAAATGAGTATAATTTACAAATCTGCAAATGTTTTTTTCTAATCTGATAATTCGTTAATGTGAGAATGTGATATTTAATTTGCAAATGAGCATAATTTGCAAATGGTTTTTTAATGTGATATATTCGAAAATATAGTAGAAATAAAGTCCTCCATTTTCAAGGGAGGATTTAGGTGGGTTATTACGAAATGTTTTAGATGGGTTATTACGTCATGTAAGTCCTAATCTGCGGAATCCAATAATTCTTTTAATCTGTGTTTAAGATAAATGCCTTTTCAAAGAAGGATTTAGGTTAGTTATTTCATCATGAGTGTATCATAATATTTTGATGAAACCGAACATAAACTAAACGAAAAAATAATTCTAACTATAACATAAATTCTTTATATTTGCAATAGGAGAATTTATTGACACATTATATCAGTTTATAAACATGAAAAAGACATTCGCTTTAATTTTACTATTTCTCGTGACTAAATTATTTTCCCAAATAACTAATTCACACTGGGCACTTGGATCGAATCTAGGGGATAGTCATGCTAGAATCATAGAAGTGGCCAAAAGTGGAAATATATATGTAAAAGGAGAATATAATACTGAAGAGTTTGAGCTTGGCGGCTATGTTATAAAAAATCCTGTTTTCAATCCCTATGCCTCGTTTATAGCTAAACTCAATAGTGATGGCAAAGTATTATGGTTAAAAAATTTTGATCAACCAACCATTGAAATTAGTGGATTGACCTTGGATAGTGATGAAAATATTATAATTACCGGCGGGTTTGCGAAGGATTATCCACCGAAGTTTGATACAATCCAAATAGCAAAACCACTAGGAGCTACTGCAACTTTTATAACAAAATATACTAGCGATGGGATTATTCTTTGGGCTAAATCTATTAGTGGTACATTAACAGAAGTATTCCCTCAAGCAGGAATAATAGTTGATTTCAACAACAAACTTTATTTTGCAGGGTCATACAATAGTGCTAATGTCAAAATTGATTCATTCGATTTAATTAATCGAAATTATCCAAGTAATGAAATTTTTATAGTTTGCTTAAGTTCTGAAGGTAAGACTCTTTGGGCTAATCAATTCGGAGGAGATGCTTATGAAATCCCAAATACAATCACCTATGATGGTAATAACCATTTTATACTTTCAGGTTATTTTCATAGCAAGAGTGTAAAGTTCGATTCTTTTGAGATATTTCGAACACCTAGTAAAGATCCAATTCCTTGGTATGGCGACATCTTTGTTGTGAAATTTACTCTAGATGGTAAGGTGGTATGGGCAAATTCTGTAAATGGGATTAGTAATAAAGGTGCTCACGGTGCTTGGTCAGATGGAAGCGAGAATACTTATTTGTTTGGAACGAGTGAGAGTGATACATTAATAATTGGTCAAACAAGAATTTTATTAAAAGGGGCAAAAGGATATAGTGATTGTTTTTTTTGCAAATATGATCCAAGTGGAAAATTAATTTATGCAAAAACTTTTGACGATGGAATTGCAGGAGGTCTTAGTGGTTTATCAGGGTCTGTGTTGCAGAATGGTGATTTTTATATTATTGGGCTATTTGATAGCACAGTAGCAAAAGTAGATAATATAGCATTGCCTTATTATGGGAATGTGACAGATATTTTTGTATTAAAATATAATAAAGATGGCGAATGTCTAATGGGAAAGTCAATTGGGTCAAATGGTGCAGACGTGATAGGAAGTATGAAAGTTGATTCGGAAGAAAATATATATTGTGTAGGTTCATATTCTGGAAATAAGTTGTATTCATGTGGAGATACATTGGTCAATCCATATTTATTTAATGGAATTACTGGATCAGATACCAGCCCATGCTATATTTTTAAATTGAATAAATTGATACTTGATAATAAAGATTTACCCCAATCAACAAAAGCAGTATTATATCCAAATCCGACTAAAGATTTGTTGCATTTTTATATAGATTCTTATCAAGATCTAGATAATGTAGAAATTATTAATTTAGAAGGAAAGTCAACTCGTTTAGAATATAAGCAGAATAACTCCATATTTGAATTAAATATTTCAAGATTTAATCCAGGGATTTATTTTTTGAAAATAAAGTGCGATGATCATTCAATAATTGAAAAATTTATTATAAATTAGCTTTTAGATAATCTGGTTAATTTGCAAATTTGAAAATGTGCAAATCTGCAAATGTTTTTTTTTAAATGCGAGTATAATTTTATAAAAATAGCAGAATTAAAAGTACTCCATTTTCAAGGGAGGATTTAGGTGGGTTATTGTGTCATGTGAGAATTAATGTGCAAATGGTTTTTTAATGCGAGTATAATTTTATAAAAATAGCAGAATTAAAAGTACTCCATTTTCAAGGGAGGATTTAGGTGGGTTATTTACGTCATGTGAAAATTAATTTGCAAATTTGAATAATTTGCAAATCTGCAAATGGCTTTTTAAAATGCGAGTATAATTTTATAAAAATAGCAGAATTAAAAGTCCTCCATTTTCAAGGGAGGATTTAGGTGGGTTATTTACGTCATGTGAGAATGTATTTAAATGAGCATAATCTCCAATTTTGCAAAAGGAAAAATAATAGCTCCAGAGGAGCGACATGTCAATAGAAAAATTCAAATAGCAATTATGAACCCCAGAGGGGTGACATGTTTAATGTGAGAATTGGTTGATTAGCTAAATGGGATAATAAATTTGGAATTATGGTAGAAAATCGAGTAGGAGACAAAGACTCATGTAAAATAAAATACCTAAATAATGAATCTATTCAAGTTTAAATCTTATATGTTTTTTTCTGCTTCTTTGATGGTTGTGAATCCAATTTTTTCGAATCTCTGAAAGGTGGAAAACTAAATTCATTGTGGAAAGAATTCGGGTTTTGTTTAATCCCTTCTGGATTGGCTACCACTACAACTTTTACTTCAGGCGTCTTTAATTCTTCTTTATTAAAAACCAATTTAGCAGAAGGAATGATATAGACACCTTCTTCATCAGCTTCCATATAATAGGTATAACTTGAACTTTGTTTGACTTCACCATTCATGCTTGAATAACTTGAAGATTGATTTGGTCCAGCGACGATCTTCAAGCCATTAAACGAAGGTGCCACGAACTTACCTTTCCCATTTTCAATAGTAAATTTTACTTCAAAATAGTTTCCCATGAGAACTGTGTCAGCACTTACTTCTACTTTAAATTCAGTTTCTTGTGCAGAAAGGGATTTTGATAAAAAAAGTGCGAAAATAAATATTAAATTTTTCATAACTATTGATTTAATGATTTACCAATCTTTCAATTTTTTTGAACTTGAATTTGAATTTTGTTGTAATTTATCTCTTACCGATTTGTCTTTATTATCTATTTGTTTTAGGATGTCCTTTGCCTGATCTTTTGATAATTTATTCTCTTGACCAGATTGCTGTTGCTGTTGCTGTTGCTGTTGTTGTTGTTGTTGTTGCTGTTGCTGTTGCTGTTGTTGTTGCTGTTGCTGTTGTTGCTGCTGCTGTTGTTGTTGCTGTTGTTGTTGTTGTTGTTGTTGTTGTTGTTGTTGTTGTTGTTGTTGTTCTTGTTGTTGTTGCTGCTGTTGTTGTTTCATTTTTTTTGCAATAGCAAGATTCTTTTTTGTTTCAAGATCATTTGAATTCAATTTTAATGATTCTTTATATGCCTCTACACTTTTCTGATATTCTTTTTGATGAAAATAGGAATTACCGAGGTTGTAATACGACTTTGATTTTTCAATTTTTGACTCTGTTCTTCCAATGCTTTCTTCATAAGATTTTGCAGCTTCCTGCATTCTATTTTGATTGTAAAGGCTATTGCCAAGATTGTATTTGTTTTTAAATTCAGGCTTAAGATGATCAGCTTTTCTATATAATTCTTCTGCTTCCACAAACTGCGAATCGCGATAAAATTTATCAGCATTTTTAGAAAATACAATAGGGTCCTGTCCAAATAATGTATAGCTTGACCAAGATAATATTACAATAATTAATTTTCTCATGTCTTTGGTCTTTGTATTAATAATTCAGCAATGTAAAGACAGATTCCAAGAAATAGAAAATACTGAAAATAGGATTCGTAGTTGTTAAAGCTTTGCATCGTTGTTTCCTGTTTTGAAATCAATGCAAATCTTTTTTTCAAATTTTCAAATACCTCGTCACCACTCGTGATCTCTATCATTTCGCCCTGTGTGGATTCGGCGATTTCTTGAAGTAATTTTCGATTTGGTTTACTCACTATGAATTTTCCGTCTTTATCTATTTTATATGAATTGGAAGTGCTCATGATGTCTGGAATGTAGGCTCCTTCATCTTTACCAATTGGTACGGTAATGATACTGATGCCTTGCGCTTTTGCTTTATTGGCTTCTGATATGACATTGTCCTCATGATCTTCGCCATCAGTTATGATGATTAGAATTTTATGATTGCCATCTTGTTCTTGCATAGCTTTAGTTGCTTGCTCTATGGCAGCAGCAATCGATGTTCCCTGAGTTCCTATGGTCTTCGGAGACGCCATGGAAGAGATGAGTTGAATCGTTGCAATATCTGTAGTGAGTGGTGACTGGATATAGGCATTTCCAGCAAAGGTGATAAGACCTATTTTTTCTGATGAAAATCTTTCAGTAAATTGTTTTATCCAAAGTTGTGCTCTTTGTAATCGATTGGGTTGGATATCTTCTGCAAGCATACTGGTGGAGAGGTCCAAAGCTATGAATATATCAACATTGGAGCTTTTGACTTTTTCCATTCTTTTTCCAAATTGTGGATTAACTAAAGCCAATATTGAAAATGTGGTGGCGAGAAGAAATAAAATTATTTTATAATTTTGATATTTAAAAGGATTTGAGATTTGTTTTTTTAATATTTGATAGTCACCAAGTTTATTTAGTTTTTGTTCAGACTTTCTTATTGACCACTTATATAAAAAGTAAATCAGTGGCAGTGCCAATAATAATAAAAAATAGTTTTGTTCTTCGAATCTAAACATCTTATGGTAATATTTTAAGCACTGATTTTTGTAAAATAAATGTAAGTGTCAAAAGTAAAATGCCAATTATTAGAAATGGCCTAAACTCTTCAGAATACCTTTTGAATGTTTTTACTTCAATTTTTGTTTTTTCCAATCGATCTATTTCATCATAAATTTTTTCTAACTCTGTTTTAGAAGTGGCGCGATAATATCTTCCTCCTGTCTCTTGTGATAAATAATTCAATAATGACTCATCAATATTCACAGGAGCCATGCCAAATATATATTCACCATCAGGTCTTCGACCAATAGGAGAATATGCTTCACCATTGCTTCCGACTCCAATAGAATAGATTTTTACGCCTAGCGATTTTGCAAGTTCCATCGCCAGTTGTGGACTCACATCACCTGCATTGTTTACACCATCTGTAATTAAAATGATAGTTTTACTTTTTATTGAATCATCTTTTAGTCTATTAATTGCAGTGGCCAGTCCTAGTCCGATTGCAGTGCCGTCTTGTAAAAAACCGCATTGCAATTCCTTTAATAAAGTATTTAATATCAAATGATCAGTAGTGAGTGGACAATAGGTAAACCCTTCTCCTGAGAAAGCTACAATTCCAATTTTATCAAATTTTCTTTTTTCAACAAATTCTTGTGCTACTGCTTTGCTCACCTCTAATCTATTTGGTGTAAAATCTTGGCTCAACATAGAAGACGATAAGTCCATCGCAAGAAAGATATTTATTCCTTCCCCTATCAATTTTTCCTCTTTGAGAACCCATTGAGGACGCGCAAGAGCAAGAATAAGAAAACTTAGTCCTAATAATTGTAATATTGGTAATAACTTAACAAGTTTAGTTTTCCATGTCGGGATAATCAATTTTTTATCGACATTGGGGAATGACAGAACCTGCTCAGTAAAATGAAATTTATTTTTCTATAAATCCAAAGAAATGGGATTATACCAAGCAAAACCAAAAATAGTGGTTCGTGCCAAGAAAGCCGTTCTAACCATTCTAATATCATAGTTTGCTTTTATCGATGACTAATTTATTTTTAGAGGTGAGCAAGAACAAGCCTCTGGAGAATAAGGATTCCTTATTTACATAGGCAACTATAGCAAGAACTGGTAGAAAAATTGCAATTACAGGTAGACAGATTAATATTAGAATTAAACTGATAAATTTAATTTTTGATTGTGACAAAAGGTTGTGATGCCATCTAGTCAGTTGACCTAATTTATGTCTATGTATTCGTACCCATGTCTCAGGTAATTCAAATCTTTCGGAACTAAAGAGACCTGAAATTAAAATTAAATCAGTATTGTCCTTACTGATATTATTTTGAAGAATTTCGGGAACTATCTCAAGAGGATTATCAAATTGATTCGCTAGATTTGCTTGCAATAAATTCGACCAACAAATTTGATTATCGTTTAATATTTTATTTGAGAGTGGAATATTTTTTTGAATGAATTCTGTAACGAATTCTAATTGACTTTGATGTTCAGAAATATCTGGAAATTTATTGGCATATTTTGCATAATCAGCCATCTTTAGACTTGATTGAAGCTGATCGAAGTGTTCAGGTTTCTCTTGACTTTCTTCTATAGCATGTATGATTTCTCTACTTGTATGTTCCTTTGCAGGAATGTTCAGTCCATCAGATATAAATTCTCTTAAAATAAAATTGATGTCAGTATAATATTCTTTCAATTCATTTCTTTGCCATAGTTTTTTCGACTCTAGTTCTTTAATTTTTTGGATAGCGATCTCATAAGGCTTTGGAGGTGTAATATAATCCACACGACCTGGTTTAACTCGATCAGCTCTAAAGAAGAACCAAAGTATGCCGAGCATGATTAATGCCAAAATAGATGCGAGGATAATATACAATGTCAATTTTGAAGGAGCAGTGGTCTCTTCAATATCTTTTATAGCGAGAAGTTCTTGTTTTTGATCTGGAACATCTCTTACTTCAACATAATTTGCATTTGGATTGAATTCACTGGATTGAAGTAAATTTGGAATTTGATAATTGCCACTATCAAATACTGTAAATATTATTTTACAAAAATATCTCCCTGTTTCATTTTTTGTTGAGGGACTTTTATCGATGATTTGAAACCATGAAAGTGTATCGAGAATAGTTGTAATTTCTGCCAGTGGAATCTCTTGATTGGATTCAAAGTTTAAATTCTGCTGATCGCCGATCCACATATGTGTCGTGTCGATATATTGCTTTATATCAGTTTGAGATAGGAGTTTAAATCCTGATAATATTAATAATATAATGACACCAATTTGCCTCATCGCTTTTGTCTCATTTTAAAGAACCGCAATAATGATTTAATATAATTGGGTAGATCATCTATATTAAGAAACTCTGCATTCGATTTGAGAAAACTTTGTTTTGAGCTAGCCATTTTATTGAGTGTGCTATCTTTTAATTTTGTACGATAGTTTATATCAGAGGTATCTATAATTGCTTCATGTCCATTTTCTAAATCAACTACCGAAAGTAAGCCACAATCTTTCATTTCTTTCTCTAATGGATCTAAAATCTGAATGCCTATGACATCGTGTTTTTTACACAATATTTTTAGAGTAGTTTCAGGCAATGGATCGTAAAAGTCAGAAATGACAAAACAGATTGATCGCTTTGTGATGACACTATTGAGATAAGAAAGTGGAGCTTGAAAATTGGTTGTTTTACCTACTTGTCTGTCTACTAATAATTCTCGAATAATTCGTAGGATGTGCTGCTTTCCTTTCTTTGGAGGGATAAATAAATCAATTTTGTCACTGAACAATAGTAATCCAACTTTATCATGATTCTGTGTGGCTGAAAAAGATAGTACCGCAGCAATTTCTGTGATCCAATCAATTTTTCTTTGAATAATACTTCCGAATCTCATTGATGAACTAATATCAATTGCTAACATCAATGTCAACTCTCTTTCTTCTTCATATACCTTTATATGAGTCTGTCCAGATCTCGCTGTAACATTCCAATCGATATGTCTTACGTCATCACCTAAAGCATATTCTCTTACTTCAGAAAATGACATCCCTCTTCCCTTAAAGACACTGTGATAAGCTCCCGAAAACAAGTGTTTGCTGAGACCTTTAGTTTTGATTTCGAGCTTCCTTACTTTCTTTAAAATTTCTTGAGTATCCATCACTTTAGCAATCTTTTTGTTAGGTTATTTTTTTTAATTTTTCCTGCCAGTTCTGTGAATGGAACAGTTGTTTCAGTAAAGCCATATTTTGGAGAAAAATTAGAATGGAAAACAAATCCTTCTTCCCTTAATGTCCAATTATTTAAATCAATTGTTTTCAACCAGTTTTGAAAATCAGTTTCTTTGTTTTTCAAAAGATGTTCTATTTTGAATGCAATAGCATCTTTAAAGAATTGATTAGTGTTGAATTCTTTATCAAAAAAATCTTCAAGTGTGATTTCTTTGTCATTTCTTATATAATAGTTTATGTTTTTATAGCGAATAGAATCTTCATCTGGCAAGATATATTTATACGTTCCACTAATGAAATCTTCAGAATATAATTCATTGTCATAATAAAAAAATAGTGGCTTGATGGTATCTTTTTTTAAGTTATTTATAACATCATTTTTTATAAAAGAGATTATTTCTTGATTGAACTTCAAGTAATTTTTATCCGCAATAAACACTGTTTTAAATACATGTGGATTTCGTATTTCTTTAAATGAAATGCAACTGAATTTTAGATGATTCATCAGGTTTAAATCATAGTTGAACGAATTATTCTTAAGTATGTAATCCAAATGAATTGAAGCGTTTGAAACATGGTTGATTTGCAGACTTCCAACTTTTTGGGATAATTTGTCATAAATGATTCCTGAGATTTTATTACAATTGGGGTCTTTGCATTTCGCTATGATCGAATAGCTTTCTTCTTCCGCTGAAATATAGAGATTTCCACTGATACTCTCATCTTCATTTCTTTGTAAGTTTAATCTGATGTTTGGAATATTTTTGTCTTGGAATATTTTACAATATGAATTTGGAGCACAATCAAGAATTCTAAATTGATCTCTAGCTTGTGCTAAAAAATAAATTCGCCTTCCATGTTTCTTGTCTGTTGACAGGAGATCCAAAACTAAACTTGAATCTTTACGTTCTCCTATAATTTCATAATGGAGCTGATCAAGTGAATCATATCCAATGCATTTAAGTACACTTGGATCATATTTTCCTTCCAAGAATATTTTTTCATTGCTGTTTAGATTGTTGAGTATTCCTCTATAATCTTGGTTATCATATCCCAGATTTAAGATATATTTAGTGCCATCTTCGGTGGTACCATAATAATGAGAAATCCAAATTCCATTGCTATGATCTTGAAATAAATTCTTCACTTCTTCAGTCAATAACACAGCTTGCGCATTAATTAAAGACATAGAAATGCTACACAAAAAAATAGCTATTTTTCTCATTGGATGAATGAGAGAAATCAATCTTTCTTTTATGTTAAATTTATAGCTCATGGTTTAATTAGCTATTATGGAATTTCTACTTTAGATAAGATCTTTGAAATGATTGCATCTTGATTGATATTTTCTGCTTCAGCTTCAAAGCTCAATCCAATTCTGTGGCGCAGAATATCTTTTATGACAAACTGAACATCATCAGGAATGACAAATCCTCTGTGTTGTATGAATGCCTGTGCTTTTGCAGCTTGTGCTAAAAAAATACTTGCACGAGGAGAAGCGCCATATTGTATTAAATCAGCAATGTCGTTAATTTTATATTGCAATGGATTTCGAGTAGCAAAAATTAAATTTAAAATATATTTCTCGATACGTTCATCCATATAAACTTTTTTTACAGATTCACGCGCTTTTATAATATCATTTTGATGAATCACAGGTTTTATTTCTTGATGAATATCACCATTCAAGTTCCTTCTCATGATTTCATGCTCTTCTTCCATGCTTGGATATTTTACGATCACCTTCATCATGAATCGATCTACCTGTGCTTCTGGGAGAGGATAGGTCCCTTCTTGCTCTATTGGATTTTGTGTCGCTAGAACTAAAAAGGGTTCTTCAAGTTTAAAGGACTCTTTCCCAATAGTCACTTGTCTCTCTTGCATGGCTTCGAGCAAAGCTGATTGTACTTTTGCTGGGGCGCGATTGATTTCATCAGCAAGTATAAAATTTGAAAATATAGGTCCTTTTCGAACTGTAAATTGATGATCGCCAGGGTTGTATATCAATGTACCAATAATATCTGCCGGAAGTAAATCTGGGGTGAATTGGATCCTGCTAAATTTTGAATCAATACTACTTGCCAATGTCTTAATAGCCAATGTCTTAGCCAATCCAGGAAGACCTTCTAACAAGATATGCCCTTTGGTCAATAGTCCAAGCAACAGGCTGTTCATTAAATGTTTTTGACCAACCATGACCTTAGATTGAGATTCTAATAGTTTGTCTAAAAAAGCACTTTCTATTGCAATTTGTTGATTAAGAGATTCAATGTCAATGTATTGAGACATAAATGATTAATTTTGCAAAGTTAACAATGGTATTATAATAGGATTATGGTGAGACATGTTTAAATTTAAATCGTTATATCAATAGATTTTTATCAATTTAGCTTCAAATACAATTAAACAAATATATTTTAAAAAATAAATAAAAATTATATCAATTATGACATTTAAAAACGTAGGTCTACTTGTCTTTAATTATAAATATCTAATAATTTTAATTTTTATTAACATTTTGGGTGTTAATTTAAATTCTCAGTCTTTGGACAATTTAAATTTTACCTCTGATTCTTGCATTAAGAATTTGAAAGATGGGATTTTAATAGTTAGACTAAAGTCTGAAAAAAAGAAATTGGAGTATCTAAAAAACCAATTAGATTTGAGTAAAAATGATGTTAAGAATTCTAATAACATCCAAGAAGTAATTAATAAAACAATAGCAGATAGAGATACATTTAATCAAACTTTGATTGCTGCTTTTGAAGGTAAGTATAAATTTTCGAAATACAATTTTATTTATGATTCAGATTATAAGGAGTGGAAAGAAAATAATTTACCTAATTCAAAATTAATATTAAAAAATGAGAATCATCTATTGAAATCTAAGGATGAGTTTTATTTAATTTTGAAACATGACAACACCGCATCTGGCTTAGAAGCATTGATCTTCATCGATAGCAAAGAGAGGATTATCCCAAGAAGTTTTCCCAATAATATTCGTGTAAATAATTTGAAAGTTGCAATATGGTCTATTGGAAAACTTGAAGGAAGAAATACCAAGAATGCAATACGAATGGCAAGAGCAATTAATAGTAAATTGTTTTCATATTATAGGAAAGTATAAATTTAATTCTACTCAAGATACTTTGCAAGCCAAGCCAATAATTCCTGATAAAAAAACTTTGAATTTTCTGCTTTGAGTATCCAATGGTTTTCTTCAGGAAATACAATAAGTTTTGAAGGAATCTTCAATCGTTGGTGGATATAAAAATTTTCAATAGAATTATTTATCGGAACTCTATAATCCAATTCACCAACGGTAATCAACATCGGTGTTTTAAAATTGGGAGCGAGGGAATATGGATTCTGTTCTTCCCATGTTTTATTGCTTATCCATGGAGGACTGCCGTTCATGAGTTCACGACCATAAATGACATCACTTGTGCCCCATTGCGACACGCTATTTACTAGTCCTGCATGACTAACGAGACATTTAAAATGACTTGTTGTTCCTTGAAGCCAATTGGCCAAATGTCCTCCATAACTGGCGCCACCCGCAGCTTGTCTTTTTTCATCAATAAATGAATATTTTTTAATTGCATGAGCAGCGCATTCTAAAATCTCTTCCGCAGGACCTTTGAAGGGATCATATTGAATATCTTGACTGAACTTCTCACCATAGCCAGTTGATCCAGTATAATCTGAACCTAAAATAATATAACCTGCTTGGGCTAAGAGATGATAGTTCCATCGGTAGCTCCAGTTCTCTTTCCAAGTTCCAGCCGGTCCGCCGTGAATTAAAATAAATAATGGATATTTTTTCCCAGAATCAAAATTTGCAGGTTTAATTAGTATACTTCTTATATTTTTATTTTTGCTGCTTACAGTATAAAATGTCTCCACATCAGTTAAGTCTAGTTTGGAAAGTTTCTCTTTGTTGAACTCGCTTAAATATTTTAATTCATTTGAAGAAACTATAGCTACTTCTGGAGGCATTGCTGCTGTTTCGAAATTCGATATGATGACAGGATTCTTTCCTTTACTACAGCATACATTTGTAAAACATCCCTTTTCACCAAAGGAGATTTTTTTAATTTGATCATTCTCATATTGGATGCTGTAAATTTCATCTCGACCTGCGTTCTCTATTGAAGCATAAATATATTCATCTCCTACGCAATAGTTTTGAATAGGTCTATCTTTTTTAGAAATAAGTTTTGTTTCATTTTTTAGACTTGGAAAATCATATCTCAGCAATGCTGAAAGATTATAAACTTTTTGATTGTTTTCATTTCTGAGACAGAATAAATATTTTCCATTTAATGAAAATTTTACATTATTATAATTGTAGTTACCTGATGTTAATTGTAGCGCATCACCGCCATCAGCGCTTACTTTATATATATGTGATGTTGATTCTTGATAAGCTGTTTCGTTTTCATCATTACTTGCAATAAATAATATCGATTTACCATCAGGTGACCATGAAGCAGCGATTGGTACAAAGTTATTTAATTTTGAAATTGCAATTTCAGAAAAAATATTTTTTGCTTGGGTACTATCGACATGTTGTATATAAAAGTGATTTTGTTTTTCTTCTCTCCAGTGATCCCAATCGCGTATGGGGAATGAATTATAAACCTTAGCTTTATATTTTATTTTTTTTTCTTCTTCATTTCTCTTTTTTGATAAACTGTCAGCATAACACATAGGAAAGACAGAACTTGAAAATAATATTTTACTTCCATCTGGAGACCATTGAGGACCTGAGGCGCCTGTAGAAAGATTGGTCAATCTCTGTGCTTCGCCACCATCTTTTACATTCAAAATATAAATTTGACTTTTTTCATCTGCATCTCTTTTTGCCTGAAATGCAATTTTGCTTCCATCAGGACTCCATTTGTATCCATTCTCTGATGCTTTTCCACTCGTTAGTTTTCTAGGTTTAGTATTTGATTTTGTGCTTTGTATATAGATATCTTGAGTTTGCTCTTTTTCATCATAATTTGGATCTGTTACCCCAAAGATGACCCACTCTCCATTTGGACTTATTTCTGGATTTCCAACTCTTTTCATCATCCAAAGATCTTCATGTGTAATGGCTTTTTTATCCTGAGTCAATCCAAAGCAAACATTTGCACAAATTAAAACACTAATCCAAAAATACTTCATAAGCTGAATTTAAAATCTAAAATTAAACTAACAAATTGAATTAAAGCTAATTATTTTCAAAAATTGCAATAGATTTGTCTAATGAATTACATTGCTATCGCTTTCAGATTTTTATATATTTTCTTATTTATCAATAATATCGCGTTTTGCCAATTTCCATTGACTGCTTTTGAGCGGAATCCTCAAAGCTCAACGACCTATGAAGAGTGCATTCAGTTTTATAAGGAGCTTGCAAAAAAAAGTAAATATGTAAGTATTGTTGAAGCAGGAATGTCTGATGTTGAAGCAGCTATTCATACTATTATTATCTCCAATCAAAAAGAAAAAAATTATATTGATTGTAAGAAGAATAATAAAATTGTGATCTTAATTAATAATGGAATACATCCTGGCGAACCAGATGGGATAGATGGCAGTATGATATTTGTAAAGGAATTATTGAATGATAAAAGTATTCATCAATTACTCAAAAAAATTACAATTGTAATTATTCCTGTGTATAATGTAGGAGGAATGATGAATCGAAATAATTCTACAAGAGCAAATCAAAACGGACCTCTAGAATATGGTTTTCGAGGGAATAATCAATACTTAGATTTAAATCGAGATTTTATAAAATGTGATAGTCGGAATGCCATCACTTTTGCAGAACTGTTTCAGAAGTGGCAGCCACATTTGTTTATTGATACACACACTACTGATGGTGCGGATTATCCTTATACCATGACTTTGATCAGTTCTCAAAAGGATAAGATGAATCCATCTTTATCATCTTGTATGGAAAGTAAAATTACGCCATTTGTTTATGCAAAAATGAAATCGTTAGATGATGAAATATTTCCCTATATTGATTTTGAAGGTGTACCTGATAATGGAATTTATGATTTTATGGATCCACCCAGATATTCTTCGGGTTATGCTTCAATCCATCACTGTATGGCATATATCACCGAGTCGCATATGCTGAAGACACATGAGCAAAGGTGTAAATCACATATTAGAATATTGCACAGTTTTGTTCAAGCGGCAAATCAGTTTTATCGCGACATTTTAGATGCAAAAACGAAATCCATAGATTTTGAAAAATCGAAGAAATTATATACATTGAAATGGGAGTTGGATTTTAAAAGAGCAGATACACTTGAGTATAAAGCTTATGCCATAGAGCGACCAATTAATAAATATACCAATAGCCCTTTCATCTATTATAATAGTCAGAAACAAACAATGAAAAAGATTCCATTTTATAATAAACATAATGCTATAAGACAAGTCAAAAAGCCAAAATATTATGTAATTCACAGAGCCTACGAGGATGTGATTCAACGATTGAAAGCAAATGGCGTTTTAATGATACCTTTAAAAAAGGATAGCTTAATTTTTGCACATTTTTATAAAATTTTGGATTATAAAACTCCAAAAGAACCCTATGAAAATCATTATCTCCACAGTGAAGTTAGAGTTGAGGAAATTGAAATGAGAAAAAAATATTTCATTGGTGATTTTGTAATTCCAATGGGATATGCGACGGACCGGTTTGTGATAGAGACGCTTGAACCAGAAGCAGAAGATTCCTATTTTGCATGGAATTTTTTTGATGGAATTTTGCAGCGAAAAGAGTATTTTTCAGATTATATTTTTTCAGCACAACTTGATGAAATTTTTGAAAAGGATCCTAGCCTATTAGAGAACTATCAAAAGAAACTCAAGACTGATAGTTTGTTTAAGTCTAATGTAAACATGCAGCTCAATTATTTATATTCGCAATCAGCATATTCTGAGCCCTATTACAGGATATATCCTGTTGCAAAAATTGATTAAGTGTTATTATTTTCTTAACATTAAATAAATTAAAATTCAAGATTCTAGAATCAATACCTTTGTAATATGGATAAGAGAATTATAATACTTTTTCTTCTGTGTGGTATTGGATTTGCTGCATGTAATCAAACGCCTACCAAAAAACCAGTAAAGTCAGTTACAAAGACTGATTTTCAACAGGGATTAGAATTGATGACTCAATATCGAACTCAGACAGACAGTCTACAGAAAGCAAGGCTAGCTTCACAGGCAGTCCCTTTTTTAGAAAAAGCCTATTTTAAAGATACTGCAAATTCTGATGTCGTATATATGTTAGGAAATACCTATTATGCTGTGAAGGATTATAACAAAGCAATATACATGTATCTTTTACATAAAACTCAAAAACCAGAAGTAAAAGAAATCGATAAGAACCTAGCCATGTCTTATAGAGAGCTAGGAAGACGTTATAACTTTGGAGAGAATAATCCACTTTGGGCAAAGCGCTCTCTAGTCATAGCCGATAGTATTCGTCCAAATGATCCGGAGACTTTGGAATTACTTGGCATCGCTGAATGTGGATTATCTAATTTTAAAGCGGGAATGGCCTATTATGATCGTGTATTGAAATTGAATCCACAGAAAGCCTCAACTTATTTTAATATGTCCTTGGTTTATGCAAAAAAAGGTGATTTTGAAAAATGTCAGGAATATTTAGATCGTGCCAATAAAATTACTCCAGGATTTGTGAATCCATACCTTGAAAGACATAAAAAAGGCTTACCAATTTATCCACAAGATAGACCACGACAAAAGCCACATTAGATTTGGATTGTAATCCGTAATGTCACATTAGCCATCCCTGACAAGGGTAAGGGCCAGGATGGATTATTTTAAAAGTAGTACTGAATTTACAGGTCGTACCGACGCTAAATAATTGTCTGAATGTATTCTGTAAACATTTCTTAGGATTCTTTTCGAAATAAGTGATTTTATTTAAACAAACCATTCAAAAAATTAATATTTTAGCTTTTGGCAATATAAAATTAGTCGAATTCTAAAAACAATTAAATATTTCTTAACAATTTGAGTGACCTGCTGAAATTATATAGTCAAAAACTATAGTAATCCAAAGAGCCAGTTTAAGCATTAAAACTGGAAAAATTATTATAAATTTTAAATTTTACTTATGTTATTACAATTGACAGGAGCAGTGGATTCTTCTGCTGGATTTTTATCTCGAATCATAGAAATGGGATACGGCTATGTTCCAAAATTAATTGGAGCTGTTTTAGTTTATTTAGTCGGTTCTATAATCATCAAATGGATAAGCAATTTGCTTCGCAAAGCACTAGAGTTGAGGAAGTTTGATCCATCATTGCAGTCATTCTTATACTCATTGGTTAAGGTATTATTGAGTATATTATTAATACTGACCATTTTTGGAATGTTAGGAGTGAATCTTACTTCATTTGCTGCAATTCTTGCTGGTCTTGCAGTCGGTGTTGGAGCAGCATTAAATGGGACATTGGGTAATTTTGCAGGAGGTGTCATGATGTTGATATTTAAGCCATTCAAACTAGGGGATTTAATAGAGGCTCAAGGACAGTTTGGTACAGTAACTGAGCAAGGAATATTCAATACATTCCTATTATCACCAGAAAATAAAACTATAATTCTTGCCAATGGAGCGCTATCTACAGGAACTATAATTAATTATACGACACATGGTAATCTTAGAGTAGATTTGGTGATGGCGGTAGATCCAGGAGTCAATATAGATAAAGCTAGGGAAGTGGCGACACAAGCCATGCTTTCTCATCCAAAAGTCTTAAAATCTCCTGCACCTGAAGTTAATGTACTTAAAGTTGCTGATGGTATGACAACACTAGCTATTCGTCCATATTGCATTCAAGCAGATTACTGGGATGTCTATTTTGGTGTGCAAGAATTAGTGAAAAAAGCATTTGATAATAATGGTATTGCAGGTCCAATACCTCATCGTGTAATCATCAATAAATAATTAGTTTTCGATTTATAAAAATAAAGGGGTCGACATGACCCCTTTGTTTTTATATAGATTTAGATATCATCTCTCTCTTTCATATATGAGATCCTTCATCAAGTTTTTCATTTTTTCTGCAGCATCTACCAACATTGCATTATTATCTGGAAAAGGCATGGCACGATTTTGAATTTTCTTCTTGCACTTATCATTTAATTTGTCTTTCTCTCCCTTGACGACCACTGCAAATTCATTTTGAAATACAGCTTCAACATTAACTGGTTTAGAATAGTCTGCAAGATTTTTCTTTGATTTTAACCAATCGATTTTTCCTTCTAGAGCCACAGTCTTAAGTTGGGTCACTTCCTCAATGGTAGTGGTATAGCTTCGCTTAATTTTTTTACGTATTTCTCTACCAAGGCTATCTTTTAATACTTTTCCTTTGCTATCTTTTAATACCTCTTCTTTTTCCTCTTCAAAAGTCTCATCGTAGACTCTTGTCTTTTCTCTTTCTGGACTTATGTTTAATTGATTTAACTCTAGTATGATCAATTGATCATAATCCAAATTATTTTGTGCAACAGTATGGTATTTTTTAAATCTGCTTTCCAATCCGCTAACATCGAAGCTCAATATATTTTCTTCAATATAAGTTGGTATGATTTGCATGGTATTATTCTCCATTGAAATCAATGTGTATTCTGTGGCAAGAGAAAGAGCTTCTGCTTTTAATGATTCTTTATTTTTAAAATCTTTATACAAAGGATCGATTCTTTCGAGAAGTCCAAATGCTTGCTTTGCCAATGACTTGTTTTTTTGACTTCTTGAATCAGAAATCAGTTTTGTAGCTTTATTTAAATAATATTCTGCAAGTCTTGACTTTGCTTGCCTTTTATCCTCATCGATATCAATAAATGTAAATCTACCAAGACATCCATCCTTTGATTGTATTGGGACTAATGGTTCAATTTTACGTTGACGATTTTCAATATTTTGATAAATAGTTAATATTCTTTCCCAATTTTCTTCTTGAGCATCAGCTTTGTATGCATGTATGCTGCGTAGGTCGGCATCATTGGCTTTTTTGAAAGCTGTCTCCAATTGCATAATTCGTTCATTGCTTTTATTCTTTTTACCTTTTAGTTTACCAACCAAAGTGTTGATCGCAGAATCATAGTTTCCACTTTCTATTTTTTATCAATATTGACACAGGATAAAAATAGACTAAGTAAAAGTGCTTGAAGTAAAATTTTCCGTTTCATAAATTTGAGATTATGTATGTAAACAATATTTTTTTGTAAGATCGAATATTCAATTATTGATTGGACTGCGAATTTAATCATAAATTAAGGCTATGGACAAGTTTAATATAATATTAAAGTCTCTTGTTAAATGAAATACAAATTTTGAAAGCTTACTAAACTTTTTAGAGGAATGCGAGTCCAAACTAGCGTTGTAAAAAATGAAGAGTATTTCAGAAAAAGGAAACCAAAAAATTGGACATTTATTCTGAAAAGAGTACCCGAAACAGGATTTGAACCTGCACACCTTGCGGCATACGCCCCTCAAGCGTACGTGTCTACCAATTCCACCATCCGGGTAAAAACTTTGCAAATATAAGTTTAGATCGAGAAATAAGAAATTTTTTTAAATAAGATAAAGTTGTATTAAATATAGTTGTAATATGTATTTTAAGTATTTTCAACTAAATATAATAATTTATATATTTAACAAAAAGATTTTTAAGGTTTTACGTATAATTTTTAGTTAAATATTTTTTTTTTCTAATATAAGTTTATAATTTTACGGCAAATCCCAGTGTCAGTAGTCTTAAAAACGTTGAAGATACCGTCACCCCCATGTCCGATATATAATTTGATTTCAATTCTTGTTATTGATAAAGATCGTAGTTTTCTTATTTTGAGACCTTAGTCGAAAGAGCCTGAGTTTGCGCCTTGCAAATTTGGGCTTTTTTTATTTTGGATTTTCAGCAGAAATAATCTCTTCCCAATATTCAGCTGCACGTCTGGTATGAGGAATGCAAATCGAGCCACCAACCATATTTGCTATGGCAAAAACTTCATATATTTCTTCTGTATTGACACCTACTTCATGGGATTTTCCCAGATGGTATTTGATGCAATCGTCACACCTCAATACCATAGATGCCACTAGACCAAGTAACTCTTTTGTCTTTACATCCAAAGATCCTGCTTGATACATTTGATGATCTAGAGAGAAGAATCTTTTTAGAGGTAAATTGTCTTTTGCTAAGATGACCTCATTCATTTTCGAGCGGTAATCATTAAATTCTTGTTGAAGTGACATGATTTTTTAGATTTTAATTGTAAAGAGAACAAAGATAAAAGAAGGGATCTAGAATTATCTAGTCTATGGGATTTATACCTGAGTTGGCCATTACTTTTTTGAAATGAGGACATTTTCCCGTTAAAAATCTTTATTTAAGTGCATTTATCATAGTTTTGTCCTTGAAAAGAGATCTTAGATGGTAGAATTTAAAGGTTGTCTTATTCCGATTGGAGGAAATGAAGACAAAGGGATGGGTCCAAATGAAATGTACACACTTAATTTTGTGAAGGCAGGTATATTGGCCCGAGTAGTGAAAGAATCAGGGGGAGAATCCAGTAAAATCATAGTCATCACTTCAGCCTCTAGTATTCCAATGGAAGTTGGAGAAAATTATTCTCAAGCATTCAATGCATTAAACTGTGAAGATGTTACCATCATGGATATCCGAAAAAAATCGGAAGCAGAATCCAAGAAAAATTTGGATCTCATCGAAAAAGCTGACTGTGTCATGTTTTCTGGTGGAGATCAATCAAAAATAGTAAAGTTTATTGGTGATACTAAAATGCATCATTTATTGATAGAGAAATTGCAGCAAACTAGCAGTTTTGTCCTTGCGGGAACGAGCGCGGGAGCAATGCAGATGTCAAAAGAAATGATCGCAGGTGGTGGTATCGCTGATGCCATGTGGAAAGGCAGTATTAAAATGGGTCAAGGGATGGGATATCTAGAGAATGTGATCATAGATACACATTTTATTCAAAGAGGAAGATTTGGAAGATTAGCTGAAGCCGTGGCTCGCTTTCCAAATATGTTGGGCATAGGTTTAGCAGAAGATACAGGCTTGGTGATCAAAAAAGGAAATGATTGTGAAGTGATTGGATCAGGTATGGTGGTGCTTTTTGATCCTCGACAACTCAATCACAATAGATACGAAGAGTTATCACTGGGGACTCCAATGTCACTATCCAATCTCACTACTCATGTTTTGGCTATTGGAGACCGATTTAAGATTAGGGAGAGAAGTTTGAAGATATTGCCACTGGAAGCAGCATTTGAAGTTATAGGTCATCACTAAATTATGAAATTAAATACATTAATTATTGGTTCAGGAGGCAGAGAGCATGCTATCTGTAGATCCATAGTCAAAAGTCCTTTATCCAAAAATGTATTTGTGCTACCGGGTAATCCAGGTACGGATAAAATTGCAAATAATATCAATATCCCTATTGATCGATTTGAAGATATCCTAAAGACGATTCAAGAGAAAGAAATCGATATTTTAGTTTGCGGCCCTGAAGCGCCTCTTGCAGACGGATTAATGGATTTCTTAAGTGAGAGATGCCCTCAAGATTCTATTATCCTTATTGGTCCAAACCAAATAGCAGCGCAGCTCGAAAGCAGTAAAGCCTTTGCAAAATTATTTATGCAGAGACAGCAAATTCCAACAGCGGCTTACGGAATATTCAAGAGTGAAAATATATATGAGGCATTTGACTTTATTGACCAATTGAATATTCCTATTGTCCTAAAAGCAGATGGTTTGGCGGCAGGTAAAGGCGTGTTGATATGTAAGGATAAAGCAGAGGCAAGGCAAGAATTGCGTGAAATGATTTCTGGAAAATTTGGAGATGCATCCAGGACAGTTGTTATTGAGGAATTTTTGGATGGCATTGAATTCTCTTTGTTTGTCTTGACGGATGGAAGTGATTTTGTATTATTGCCTGAGGCTAAAGATTATAAAAGAATAGGAGAAGGTGATACAGGACTTAATACAGGTGGTATGGGATCTGTCTCACCAGTATCATTTTTTGATGAGACTTTAAAAGAGAAGGTTCTTGAGTCTATAGTTAAGCCAACAATCTTGGGATTGTAGGAGGAAAATATTCCTTATTGTGGATTTATATTTTTTGGATTAATTGTGGTAAAAGGAGAACCATTTGTAATAGAATATAATGTGCGGATGGGTGATCCGGAAACTGAATCTGTATTCCCTCGCATTCAATCTGATGTCGTTGATTTGTTTTATCGATGCGGGACTAATCGACTGGCAGATTATAATATGAAGATTGATCCAAATTATTGTACTACGATTATATTAGCTAGTGGTGGATATCCTGAAGCTTTTGAGAAAGGCAAATCCATCCTCATACCTAAAGAATTTAATGAAGATTTAATGATGTTCCATAGTGGTACACGCCTATCAGGTGAATCTTTACAGACCAATGGAGGCAGAGTATTAGCTATCAGTTCAATGGGAGAGAATAAAAATGCTGCTATCGAAAAATGCAAAGAAATGGCAGAAAAAATACAATATGAAGGCAAATATTATCGTAAAGATATTGGCTTTGATTTAGAATAAAATATCATGAATTATCGAGTACATGACATTGCCAAATTCTTCTTTAGTAATGTCGATAAAAAACTTCAAAATCAATTAATTCAGAATGTCGAGATTGATAGTAGACATGTCTTGAATCCTGAAACCACTATGTTTGTGTGTTTGAAGGGAAGTCATGTAGATGGCCATGATTTTATTGAAGAATTAATTCAAAAGGGAGTCAAATTATTTTTAATCTCTGAACAGAAATATTTAAAGACTGGTGATGCCTGTTTTATACTTGTGGATGATGTATTGCTTGCCTTGCAATCATTTGCAAATTTTCATAGAAGCCATTTTTCGATTCCTATAATAGGTGTAACTGGGAGTAATGGTAAGACCATAGTCAAGGAATGGCTGGCCATCATTCTTTCAAAAAAATATCGAGTATGTAAGAACCCAAAAAGTTTTAATTCGCAAATTGGTGTAGCGCTTTCATTATTAGAGTTAGCTATTCAAGATGAGATCGGGATCTTTGAAGCAGGAATATCCAATGCAGGAGAAATGAATGTACTTCAAAAAATGATGTTGCCATCACATGGCATTTTTACATCATTAGGGGATGCCCATCAATCTGGGTTTACGAGCCTTGAGGAGAAATTTTACGAAAAATTAAATTTATTTTCTGACGCTGAAATGGTAATATTAAAAGAGGCAGAATATACTAAAAATTTACAAGGGAAAAAATATGGTTTTATAAGTAATACAAATACTTTATTTGAAATAATCGAAAAAAAAGTTTATCATGATAAGACAATAATTACATTGAACTATCTAGCGTCGGTTCATCAATTTAATCTACCATTCGTAGATGAGGCATCTGTGGATAATGCTGTTTTGGCCATTGCTGCAGGTCTTTATTTTTCTGTAGAAAATAGTTTAATTCAAGAAGCATTGGACGGATTTCATAATTTACCTATGAGACTTGAACTCAAAGAAGGATTGAGGCAATGTAATTTAATCAATGACAGTTATAGTTTAGATATAAAGAGTTTGGAACTTGCATTACGATTTATGGATAATCAAAATCAAACTCAATCAAGGTCTATTATCTTAACTGACTTTCCATCTATTCAACATGATGAGCATTTATTTAAACATTTAAGTCATTTATTTATAAAATATGGAATTGCTAAAATTGTAATCATAGGAAATTTGCTAAAAGGAATTCAGCCTTTTTTTGATTCAAATATTCAAGTATATACTTTTAGTAAAACCGAGCAATTTATTGACAATCTTACTACTCTCAATTTTCACAATGAACTCATATTAGTTAAAGGAGCACGAACATTTGGATTAGAGAAATTTATTTATGAATATTCTGCTTCACAGCATGAAGCATTTCTAGAGATTGATATCAAAGCATTAGAGAATAATATAAATAAATTGAAGTCTAAATTAGATCCAAATACGAAAGTAATGGCAATAGTTAAAGCTGCTGCTTATGGATCTGGGCATTATGAAATTGCTCAATTTCTAGAGAGAAAAAAAATTGATTATTTTGGTGTAGCCTATGCCGATGAAGGAATTTTGTTGAGACAAAAAGGAATTCAAACTCCGATTTTGGTGATGAATACTGGAAAGAGTGATTTTGCATTGATGTCAGAATATCGATTAGAACCAGAAGTCTATTCCCTTCAACAATGCAATCAAATCGATAAGGAAATTTTAGAAAATGAAGTGATTCATATCCATATAAAGTTGGATACTGGAATGCATCGTTTAGGATTTTTGGAATCTGAAATAGACCAACTGATACAATGGTTGGTAAGACGAAAGAACAGTGTTAAAGTGAAGAGTATTTTTTCACACTTGGCGGGTAGCGATGATCCTAAATTGGATTCTGTTTCAATTCAACAAAATGAACTTTTCAAAAGAGTGGCAACAACCATCATGCACGTTTTAGATTACAAACCTTGGCTTCATCTATTGAACAGCAATGGCATCATTCGTTTCCAATCAAATGTAAATTTTCAATATGACATGGTTCGTTTTGGGATTGGAATGTATGGGGTTGGTGTAGAAGATGAGCATTTGGGTTTAGAAAAAGTGCATACACTTAAGGCAAAAGTTTTACAGATTAAGTCAATAAAAGCTGGGGAATATATAAGTTATAATCAATCAGGAAAAATGAATCATGATGGTAAAATTGCAATACTGAGTATTGGGTATTCTGATGGCATTCCTCGATCATTGTATAAAGGTGATTTTCATTTTTTTATTAATGGCAAATTGGTACCTATAATTGGCCTTATTTGTATGGATTTTTGTATGGTTGATATAAGCGAAGCAGGAGTGGTTATTGAAGGAATGGACATTGAGATTTTCGGTAAAAATGTTGATATACATGGCTTGGCAAAATCCTGTGATACCATACCGTATGAGATTCTTACTGGTATTTCGACTAGAGTAAAGCGAGTATTTATTCAAGATTAGTTTTACCCAGTTACCTTTTTCAACCTTGTCAGTCTAATAGACTCTAGTAAAACTTCTATCCTAAATTATATGTATAAAACAATGAACATATTATAAATTAGACTATTTTTACATGTGATTTAAATGAGTTCCAATGAGCAATGAACTTTCAGAAAATAAATTTGATGATAACTACTTGACAATCAAGGATATAATACTTGTTGTTCAAGATTATTGGGCTGCAGTTAAGAGGAATTGGAAATGGATTGCCATTTGTATTGGGATTTTTTTAGCTTATTTCTTGTATAAAGCCTTTACGGCTAAACCTCAGTTTCATGCTGAAATAAGCTTTATGGTTAATGAGGATGAACTTGGTGGTGGTGGCGTAAGTTCGATATTAGGTCAATTCAGTGGTTTATTGGGTGGTGGAGATAAATTGAATTTTCAGAAAATATTGGAAATTGCAAGGACTCGAAAAATTGCAGAAAAAGTATTGTTCAAATCTTATGATTTCGACGGAAAAAATGATTTTATAGCAAATCATTTTATTGATATATTAAATGCGAGTGATAAATGGGCTCCTAAGAAATGGTATGTTAGACAGGAAAATATCTTAAAGACATTTCACTTTAAACATAAGAATTTAGACTCATTTTCGAGATTAGAAAATTTAGCATTAAAACAAATTCATATGAATTTACTCAGTATATTGACAACTGAGTTTAAAGAAAAAACAGCAATGATGAAATTAAAAGTCAGTTCTGAGTCTGAAATGCTATCGTATGAATTATGTAAATCAATATTTGAAGAAATGAGTAATTTTTACATAGACAAGTCTATTGAAAAGCAAGAGGAGACATATAAAAATCTTCAAGCAAAGGCTGATTCATTGAAAGCCATCATGACAAGAAGTGAATATGGATTGGCAAATCTAAAAGATAGCTATCGATCTACTTGGTTAAATCAGCAAGATGTCCCCAAAACCTTGTTAGATAGAGATATAAAAACCACAGCATTAATTTATGCTGAAGTGGTGAAAAATCTTGAGTTGGCTTCTTTTAGTTTACAGAATCGCACTCCGTATATTCAACCTGTTGATGAACCAATAATTCCATTGCTAGTTACCAAGCCTGAATGGTATAAAGAAATGTTCAAAGCAATAGCATTAGGTTTATTGATTGGAATAGGATATACCGTAGCAATATATTTTTATAAAAAACAAATGATATAAAATAGATCGAAATGTTTGATCAACTCATCAGAAAAGAAAAAAAATTAGCTGTTATTGGATTGGGTTATGTAGGATTGCCTTTAGCACTTTCATTAGCAAAAAAATTTAAAGTAATTGGCTTTGACATAAATGATTCTAGGATTGAGAAAATGAAGCAGCATATAGATCCTTCTAAAGAATTGGATTCATCTGAATTTATTGGAAAAGATATTAGTTTTACTTCAGCGCAATCAGATTTGCTTCAGGCAAATTTTTTTATCGTTGCTGTGCCTACTCCTGTTGATGAGCACAAGGTCCCCGATCTTACTCCCGTTATTAAAGCCTCTCATACTGTGGGAAAAGCATTGAAAAAAGGAGATTATGTCGTCTATGAGTCTACAGTATATCCAGGATGCACAGAGGAAGATTGTGTTCCTATTTTAGAAAAAGAATCTGGATTGAATTTCCCGAATGACTTTAATCTAGGATATTCTCCAGAGCGTATTAATCCAGGTGATAAGGAAAAAACATTAGAGAATATTTTAAAAATTGTTTCTGGAAATAATGATGAAGCATGTGAGGAAATTGCAAAAGTTTATGGAGCCATTATCAAAGCAGGTATTTATAAAGCTTCATCTATCAAAGTAGCGGAAGCAGCTAAAGTGATTGAGAATACACAGCGCGATATCAATATTTCTTTTATGAATGAACTGTCCATAATATTTGATCGTATGGGAATCAATACAAGAGAAGTCTTGGAGGCTGCTGGAACAAAATGGAATTTTTTAAAATTTTATCCAGGCTTAGTGGGTGGACATTGCATTGGAGTAGATCCTTATTATTTGCTTCACAAGTCAAAGGAGCTAGGTTATGATCCAGAGGTGATATTGAGTGGGAGAAGAATCAATGATCACATGCCTGCTTTTATTGCAAAAAAACTAGTCCAATTGCTCATAGCGAAGGGCAAAAATCCTGGTGAATGTAAAGTGTTGATTAAGGGAATTACTTTTAAAGAAAATGTGGCAGATATAAGGAACTCAAAAGTTGCAGATCTTTATGATGAATGTAAATCATTTTCAATGGATGTTGATATGTTAGATCCATGGGCAGATGCTGAAGAAGTATTTCATGAGTATAAAATAAAAATGATTGATCAGATTAATAAAAAATATGATGCTCTGATACTTGCAGTTGGTCATCAAGATTTTATAAGTGAAACAGCTGATGTAAATATAAATTTATTAAAGAAGGATGGAATCATTATTGACCTGAAGTCAATAATTCAAACCAAAGATCCTTCAGTTACTTATTGGAGTTTGTAATAATTAGTTTAGAATGATAAAGATTGCAGTAGTTGGCACAGGATATGTTGGATTGGTAACTGGAACCTGTTTTGCAGAAACAGGAAATCATGTCGTCTGTGTAGACAACAATATCAATAAAGTTGCTTCACTTAAGGCAGGACAGATCCCAATTTATGAACCTGGGCTGGACATTATTTTTGATCGAAATGTCAAGCAGAAAAGATTAGAATTTACGACAGATCTAAGGGCAGCCATTGCAGCAAGTGAAATAATTTTCTTAGCATTGCCGACACCGCCTGGAGAAGATGGCTCTGCAGATTTATCTTATATTCTTGGCGTCGCAAAGGATCTCTCTGAAATAATCACTTCTTATAAAATTATTGTAAATAAAAGTACTGTTCCAGTAGGGACAGCTGAAAAGGTCTCTGAGATATTGTCGAGGAAACTAAATAAAGATTTATTTGATGTGGTGTCAAATCCTGAATTTTTAAGGGAAGGTGTTGCTGTAGAAGATTTTTTAAAGCCAGATAGAGTTGTTATTGGCACTAGATCCGAGCGTGCAAAAAAGAGGATGTCAGAATTATATGAACCATTCGTTCGTCAAGGCAACCCAATTTATATCATGGACGAAAGAAGTTCTGAGCTTACCAAGTATGCAGCAAATTCATATTTAGCAATGCGTATAAGTTATATGAATGAGATTGCAAACTTATGTGATAAAGTAGGCGCAAATGTAGACATGGTGCGAATTGGAATGGGAAGTGATAATCGCATTGGGAAAAGATTTTTATTTCCAGGAATTGGATATGGCGGTTCATGCTTTCCCAAAGATGTCAAAGCTTTGGTGCATACATCAGAAGAATATCAATACGATTTTCAAATTTTGAAGTCGGTTATTGGAATAAATGAAATCCAAAAGCGAAGACTTTCTAGGACCATCATTGAACATTTTAATGCCGATGTCAAAGGTAAAAAAATAGCCATTTGGGGTCTAGCATTTAAGCCCAATACAGATGATATCAGAGAAGCGCCATCACTAGAGATTATTGCAGAATTATTGGCGCATGGTGCTATAGTATCAGTTTTTGATCCTGAGGCGATGGAACACGTAAAAAATGTATTTGGTGATCGCGTAGAGTACTGTAACGATATGTATGATTGTACAAAATCTGCTGATGCCTTAGCAATTCTCACAGAATGGAGCGTATTCCGCTCTCCTGATTTTAGTTTACTTGAATCGCAAATGAATTCAAAGCTTATTTTTGATGGCAGAAATGTATTTGATGTAGAAAAAATGAAAAATGAAAATTTTACTTATTATAGTATAGGCAGACCAATAGTTCAAAAAATATGAGTGAAAAAATTCAAATGGTGGATCTCTCCACACAGTATAAAAAAATAAAATCTGAAATAGATATTGCAGTATTACAGGTCATAGAATCTTGTGCCTTCATCAATGGCCCTTCTGTTCAACATTTTAGAACGAATCTTGAGCAATACCTTGATGTAAAGCATGTAATCCCTTGTGCTAATGGTACTGACGCCCTGCAGATTGCTTTAATGGCGCTTGATCTTCAACCTAGTGATGAGGTTATCGTTCCATCGTTTACCTATGTCGCCACAGCTGAAGTAATAGGTTTACTGAGGCTTACACCTGTTTTGGTAGATGTCAATCTAGATGATTTTAATATTTCAATAAATGAGATTAAAGAAGCCATCACAGATAAAACGAAAGTCATAGTCCCAGTTCATCTATTTGGACAGTGTGCACAGATGGAAGAAATTATGTCTATCGCTCGATCAAAAGGAATATATGTGGTTGAAGATAATGCACAAGCTATTGGTGCAGATTTTATTTTTAAGGATGGAGCAAGAAAAAAATCGGGAGTAATAGGACATATTGGCTGTACTTCCTTTTTTCCTTCAAAAAATCTAGGTTGCTATGGTGATGGAGGTGCCATATTTACTGATGATGATGAATTGGCAGGCAAGTTGAGAATGATAGCAAATCATGGACAGAGTAAGCAGTACTATCATGATGTCATCGGTGTGAATTCAAGATTAGACAGCATTCAAGCAGCTATCTTGGATATTAAATTAAAGCATCTAGATCAATACAATCAAAGCAGACAGAAAGCTGCTGATTATTATGATTCAAAGTTTGCAAATCATTCAGAAATTATAACACCCGTAAGAGCTAAACACAGTACTCATGTATTTCACCAATATACGCTTCGCATACTCAATGATAAGCGTGATGGATTAAAAGCATTTTTAGATTTATTGTCCATACCAAGTGGTATTTATTATCCAGTACCCTTGAATGAGCAAAAAGCTTTTACACATATGCTCAATCGTGCACATCATTTGCCTGTGACAGAGACCTTGTGTAAAGAAGTCATTTCATTACCGATGCATTCAGAATTAAATCCTGCTATCCAAGATCGAATAATCAATGCAGTATTAGAATTTTTATCTAAATGAAAATACTGAATATTGTAGGCGCAAGACCTAATTTTATGAAAGTGGCTCCACTTCATCGAGCCTTTTCAAAAAATAAAAATATTGTTTCAAAAATCGTACATACAGGACAACATTTTGATGCAAGTATGAGCGATGTTTTTTTTAATCAATTGGAATTACCTAAGCCTGATTATTTTTTAGGTGTTGGTTCAGGGACACATACTGAACTTACAGCAAAAATAATGTCTGCATTTGAACCAATCCTGCTAGCAGAAAATCCTGATATAGTCTTAGTGGTTGGTGATGTGACTTCTACATTGGCTTGTGCGCTGGTAGCAGTTCGAAATAATATAAAGGTAGCTCATGTGGAATCTGGATTGAGGAGCGGTGATCGAACGATGCCAGAGGAAATAAATAGATTGCTTACAGACCAAATTTCAGATTTTTTGTTTATAACAGAATCAGGTGCAGAACATAATTTATTAAAAGAGAACATTGCTAAAGACAAAATCTTTTTTGTTGGTAATTGTATGATAGATTCTCTAAACCATTATTTACCGAAGGCAAATTCATCTCCTGTTTTACAACAGTTAAATTTGTCACCGCGAGAATATTTGGTCATGACCATGCATAGACCTTCCAATGTTGATTCTCATCAAGGACTTTCCCAAATTATAGAAATTTTAAATGAAGTTACAAAAAATATTAAAGTTGTCTTTCCGATTCATCCTCGTACTAGAAATAAATTAAAGGAGTTTGGAATGTTGGATCAGATGATGGCCAATGAAAATATCATAGTTACAGAAGCACTTGGATATATTGAATTCATAGCCTTAATGAATCAGTCAAAATTGATATTGACAGACAGTGGTGGTATTCAAGAAGAGACCACTTATCTTCAGATCCCATGCCTTACATTTCGTAGCAGCACTGAGCGTCCAGTAACAGTTGAAGTTGGTACAAATATATTGATGTCAGATTTGAATGTAAACAAGACTATTCAAGCTGTAAATGAGATATTGCTTGGGAATATTAAAGCAGGTAAAATTCCAACTTTGTGGGATGGTTGTGCGGCAGAGCGCATTATGGAAATTTTAGAAAAGAATTTGATATAATAAAATTTTATTTTGAACAAATCAAAAACTATAACAGGAGAAGATTTTAATCAAAATAGAACCATTGCTATTTTTAGTAATTCTTTTTGGAATTTAAAGAATTTTCGACGTGAGATTATAGAAAGATTATATGAGCTGAAATATAATCTGATCTTGATATATCCATATGATGATGATGTTCATAAAATAGATTTTTCATACTGTAAGCATGTTGTACTTCATGAACTGAAAGTGCTATCTAAGAGCATTTGGAGTGATTACAAGTTTTATAAGGAAATAAGCAGAGTCTTTCAGAAAAATCATATTGATCTTATATTGAGTTTTACAATTAAACCAAATATATATGGAAGCATGGTGGCAAAGGCTTATGGCATTCCATGTATCGCTACAGTGACAGGTCTTGGCAAGGAAATTATTAAAGGAAATTTATTTTCCAAATTGCTCAATACGATTTATAAGAATTCAGTTAGATCTGACCAATTTGTTGTGTTCCACAATGAAGAAGATTTGATTACTTTCGACCCACAGAGACTACACTCAAATTATATCGTTATTAATGGATCTGGTGTAAACACTAAAGTATTTTCAAAATCTGAAAATGTAGAAAATAAAGCATTACATAAATTCATATTTTTATTCTCAGGACGACTAATAAAGTCAAAGGGAATAATGGAATTCCTAGAAGCCGCAGCTAGAGTAAAATCAGAGAATACTGAATTACAATTTTGGATCATCGGAAAACATTCAGAAGAAGAGTTGGATGTGTATAATTTGCTTATGGATCACCAAGAGAGAGGAATTATAACTTATTGTGGATTTATTGATCAACCTAAAGAGATTTTATCTCAAGTACAAGTATTGGTTTTGCCAAGTTATAGAGAAGGAAAGTCCAAGTCTATCCTAGAAGCAATGTCTATGCAGATTCCAGTGATTTGTAGTGATGTTGCAGGATGTCATGACCTTATAAAAAATAATTGGAATGGTTTGTTGATCAATGCAAAAGATAGCAGCGCATTAGCAAATGCCATGAGATCAATGGCACTGTTAAATGAGAGTGAAAGGTTACAAATGGGTTTGCGTAGCCGTGAAGAGGTAGTGAAAAACTATGATGTAAACATCATCAGCAATAAATACCTAGAGCTCATTGATTCTATTTTTTATAATATTAAAAGCAAAAATTTTAAAAATTAACTTGTACTTAATTTTTCAGTTTTTCTAAATAATTTAGTAAAAATGTCGCTCCTCAAAATAAGATTGTGAGACGTTAAAAATGAAATGACTTTGTGCTCAATCCAATGATGAAATGGCATTAAAATGGATATTAAAACTATTTTAAAAGCCATTATTTTCCATGGTTCACCATGAGTAATATCATGGATCCAATGATCTGCAATCAATATGATAAATTCAAAGAAAAATATAAAAGTAAAGAATCCTAAAGTCCGGATCATGGTCTCTGAGACTTTGAATGCTCCAAACAATAATAAAATAACAAACAAGGTGAAGATCGCCAAAGATATTCCTGTGTATTGTATATTATTTCGCTTTATTATTTTCTCCGCCGCCTCTATTTTCTCTTTTTCCATTTTTTTATTTGCTGCTTCAATTTCTAAAGCATATAGTTCGTTCTCCTTGGAGAGATCTTTTAGTTTTTTATCATAAAAACCATATTTTTCTTTTGCCAAATAGGCATTTTTAAAATCATTGGCTTTATAATAAGTAGTATCCAAAAATTGATGTAAGGATTTTAATTTTTCATATTCATTGTATTTTTCATAATGCTGAATTAAATCATTTGCTATTGCAATTGATTCATTATTCAATCCAAGCAAACTAGCTGTTTCCATTAGCGATTCTTTATAGTGAATTAAGTTTGCTTCTTGAGGTATCTCTTTGATTAATTTTCTGTACTGTGATAGTGCTGATTCTTTTTCCCCATTCAAAAAATCAACATGGATTTTTATAATATCTACATATTTATCTTGTTTTGTCAGCTTGAGTAATGTCAAAAATGAACTATCTTTTGTAAATAACTCAAGTGCTTCTTTATATTTTTTTTGTTCATATAATAGTTGTACTGATAGTACTTTTATATCAATTTGACTATTTGATTGACTTATGGAATCGCTAAGATATTTTGCATCGTCCAATTTTTTAGCCGCAAGGTCATAGTTTTTTTCATGAAAGTATATTTTTGCCAGATCAATAATACAATCTATTTGTTTTGAGACATTACCTGATTTTTTGTATTCATTATGATTTTTCAAAATAATTTGTCTAGCCTTCTCATATTGTTCTAGTTTTAAAAATAGATTTTTTAATTTTTCTTCAACCCTTTGTTGTTTTTCTTTGTTTTGCAATCTGTCTGCAATTTCTCCTGCTAGAATGAGTTCTCTGTAAGCAGAAACAATGTGATGTTTTTCTTCATAAATTAAAAATTTATTCATAGCGCATGAATAGGATAAGCTATCCGAATCGGGTATCTCTTTCAATATCTGTTCTTCTTTTTGTAAAAAAGAAAGGGCTTCATCAAGTTTAGTTTCTGTACGAAGAAATCTTATATATTGGAGGGCTGATTTGAATTGCTCTATTTTGTATTCATTTTCTTTGGCTATCGCATATGATTTAGTAATTATGGACTCTGCTTGTGGTTTCAATCGATCAAAGCTACTTTTATCATTTAATATTGCGCCTCCTAATATTCTAAGATATTTTGATTTTTTTAGAGGATCATTAATTTCATCAATTATTTCTGTACAATGGTTTATCGAATTATGTAGGTGCTTATCATCCATGAATACAGCATAATAAATAGTTTGAATATATAAGTCGAGCTTCTTTTCTTGATCGGTCTCTTTTGTAGCTAGATTTTCAATACTGTCTAATTGATTTGTATATTTTTCCAAATCTTGACTTTGTATTCTCATTGACAAAAAGAGAATTAGAATTATTTTAATAACTTTCATTGATATCTATTCTTCAATTTATTCACCCCATCACAGCCCCCAACCATCGCTTCATCTCCTCAGCTGTCCAATTTTTTCTCTCAGCGTAATCCAAAGCTTGATCTTTTTCGATTTCGCTGATGCCAAAATATTTCGAATCGGGATGTGAGAAATACCATCCACTCACAGCAGCTGTAGGAAACATCGCACAGGAGTCTGTGAGGCTGATTCCAGTATTTTCTTCAACATCTAGTATATTCCACAGGATTTGTTTTTCCGTATGTTCTGGGCAAGCTGGATAGCCTGGAGCAGGACGTATGCCTTGATATTTTTCTGTGATGAGCTCTTCATTGGATAGAGATTCATTTGTTGAATATGCCCAATATTCTGTGCGTACTTTTTTATGCATATATTCAGCACATGCTTCTGCTAATCGATCTGCCAATGCTTTCACTAGAATCGCATTATAGTCATCATGTTTTGATTCATAATATTTTACCAATTCGTCTACACCAAATCCTGCACTCACTGCGAATGCGCCGATATAATCTTGTTTGTTGCTTTCCTTTGGTGCGATATAATCTGCTAGACAAAAATTAGCTTGACCTTCTGCTTTTTTTATTTGTTGGCGAAGATGATGAAGTTGTATTTTTTTGTTTTCATTTAATCTTACTTCAATGTCATCACCAATGTTATTGGCAGGAAACAAACCAATCACAGCTTTTGCTTGAAGACTTTTTTCTTTTATTATTTTATCCAATAAAATATTGGCATCAACAAATAGTTTTTTGGCTTCGACTCCTACGATTTTATCTTCAAGTATAGCAGGATATTTTCCTGCAAGTTCCCATGACTGAAAGAAAGGTGTCCAATCCAAATAATCTTTTAAAATTTCTAATGGAATATTGGGAAATCGAAATATGCCTTGTTTTTTTGGAATAGGTGGATTGTAGTTTTTCCAATCCAACTGTAGTTTATTTTTTCTTGCATCCTCGATATTCAATAATACTCGACTTGCATTTCGATTTTGTCTTTGGATCCTCACGCGCTCATATTCATCGCGTGTAGACTGTAAGAAATCTGCCCTCAATTTTTTATCCTCACTCAAGAGATTGGATACGACACCAACGGCTCTTGAAGCATCAAGAACATGTATTACTGGTTCTTCATATTCATGTTCAATTTTTATAGCTGTATGCAGTTTTGAAGTTGTGGCACCTCCAATAAGGAGTGGCAATTTCATACCACGTTTTTGCATTTGCGAAGCGACATAAACCATTTCATCAAGACTTGGTGTGATCAATCCACTTAGGCCTACGATATCAGCATTAATTTCTATGGCTTTATCTAAGATCTTATCACAAGGAACCATGACGCCCATATCTACTATTTCATAGCTGTTGCATGCCAATACGACTCCAACTATATTTTTCCCAATATCGTGTACATCTCCTTTTACTGTGGCGAGAAGAATTTTACCTTTGGTCTTTGCTACACCCTGTGCTTCGGCTTCCATGAATGGCGTGAGATAAGCTACTGCTTGTTTCATCACTCTAGCAGATTTTACGACTTGAGGAAGGAACATTTTTCCAGCACCAAACAGATCTCCTACTTCATTCATTCCATCCATCAAAGGTCCTTCGATGACTAACAATGGTCTTTTGAATTTTTCCAAAGCTTCTGTAGTATCTGCAACTACAAATTCTGAAATTCCTTTTACCAATGCGTATTTAAGCCTTTCTTCAACAGTTTTTGTTCGCCATTCTTCTACCGCTTTAGTCTCCTTTTTTGAGGAAGACTTTATACTGTCTGCAAATTCTGTAAGCCTCTCTGTTGCATCTGCTCTTCTATTAAACAAAACATCTTCTACAAGTGTCAAGAGTGTTGGATCGATCTGATCATATACATCGATTTGTCCTGCATTAACGATGCCCATATCCATTCCAGCTTTGATCGCATGATATAGGAAAGCAGAGTGCATAGCTTGGCGCACTTGTTCATTTCCTCTAAATGAAAACGATAGATTGCTCACACCACCGCTTATTTTTGCACCTGGACAAAGTGCTTTAATCTTTCTCGTCGCTTCTATAAAATAAATTGCATATTCATTGTGTTCTTCAATACCAGTGGCGACTGCAAAAATATTGGGATCGAATATGATATCTTCAGCTTTGAACTGTACTTTTTCTATCAGTAAATCATAAGCTCTTTTGCAAATATTTACCTTTCTATCGATAGTATCAGCCTGACCTTCTTCGTCGAATGCCATGACGATCACCGATGCGCCATATCGCTTAACTTTTTTTGCTTGTTCGAGGAATTTTGCTTCTCCTTCTTTTAGTGAAATAGAATTGACGATCGATTTTCCTTGAAGACATTTTAATCCAGCTTCGATCACTTCCCATTTAGACGAATCGATCATGACTGGAACTTTGACGATCTCTGGTTCAGAACTGATGAGCAATAAAAAATCTTGCATGGCTTTTACGCCATCGAGCAATCCCTCATCCATATTGACATCAATGATCTGCGCTCCTGCTTCGACTTGTTGTCTTGCTACAGATAAGGCTTCATCATATTTGTTATTGAGTATGTATTTTGAAAAAACTTTAGATCCTGTTACATTGGTTCGTTCACCGACGTTGACGAAATTTAATTCAGGTCTAAAAATGAATGGTTCCAATCCTGATAACTGGGTATAATTTGGCTTTGTGTTTGAGATCTTGCGAGGTTGGATTCCTTTAACTCCTTCAGCCATGGCTTTAATATGTTTTGGAGTTGTTCCACAACATCCACCGATGATATTGACGAAACCAGAACTGGCAAAATCGCGAATAAACTGTTCCATTTCTTCTGCTGTCTGATCATAGGCACCTAGCTCATTTGGAAGACCTGCATTCGGATAGGCACTGACATAGCAGTTGGATATCTTCGCTAGTTCTTGTACATGCGGTCTCATTTCTTTTGCGCCTAGAGCACAGTTTAATCCAATACTGAAGAGTTCACCATGACTCATGGAGATATAAAATGCCTCGACAGTCTGGCCAGATAAAGTTCGCCCACTGGCATCAGTGATGGTGCCTGAGATCATGATGGGCATTTTTAGATTGCGCTCTTCTAGGAGTTCTTCAATGGCATAAAGCGCTGCTTTTGCATTGAGTGTGTCGAATATCGTCTCCACTAGGAGTATATCTGCACCACCATCTATCAAGCCTCTTGCTTGATCCCTATAGGCTTGCTTTAACTCATCAAAGTAAATCGCTCTAAAACCAGGTCTATTTACATCTGGGGAAAGTGACGCTGTGCGATTTGTAGGACCGAGTGCTCCTGCTACAAATCGCGGTCTTTCAGGATGCAGCTTCATGAATTCAAGACAGGCTTCTTTTGCTATCTTTGCAGAAGCCACATTAAGTTCATAAGCCATGTGTGACAGATGATAGTCTGCTTGAGCTACAGCAGTGGCGCTGAATGTGTTGGTCTCTATGATATCTGATCCTGCTTCAAGGTATGCAATGTGGATCTCTTTAATGACATCAGGTCTTGTAAGGGACAATAACTCATTATTACCTTTGACATCATGAGGATGATCTTTTAATATAGTCCCTCTAAAGTCTGATTCTGACAGTTTATATTCTTGAATCAAAGAGCCCATCGCGCCGTCAAGAACAAGGATCCTGTCTGCTGCTATCTGATGTAATAATTCGATTGTATTCATTGAAATTTATAAAAATACAAAGGTACGAGCTTTCGAAGCATTAAAACAATAGTTTCTTAGTTTATATTGAAATTTGATTTATTCTGGAATTCATAAATTTTCTTAAAAATTTAAAGATTAATTAACTTTTAACAATAATTAAGATTGTAGACTAAAGAATGCTAATTTTACTTTTTAGAAATAAATAATTTTTTTCAGTTACTTTTGCTTTCAATTAAATTTTGCGCGAATGCTGAGGGTTTTGTATTGTGTGTTTTTTGTTTTATTTTGGAATAATATTTCATTGTTCGCTATTGCGGATGAAAGAGAATTAGTTATTTCATTTTTAAAAAAATCATTTGAAGACTGTAAAATAAAAGATCTTGAAAGTGAGAAAGGTTTTCAATTTGTTTTGGAAGTAAGAGTGAGACAATATTTAGATCATAAGAATAAAAAAAGGGGCTTTTTTTATCAGAAATTTATATTGCATCATAGAGCTAAAGACAATCCCAATGTGATGGTTACTGAGGGCTACAAAGCAAACGGCAGAGTTTATGAGGCAACAAAAATATTAAATGCCAATCAAGTAGATATTGAATATCGATTTTTTGATGAATCAAGACCTGAAGTGATTGATTGGAGTCTTATGACTCAAGAGCAGGGTTTAGAAGATTTTTATTTTATACAAAAAAAATTAAAAAAATTGTATAATAAAAAATGGTGTGCGACTGGAATATCTAAAGGTGGAACTACTTGTGTATTGTATAAAATGAAATATCCAAGAATGCTCGATGCTGTGGTATCTTATGTTGGTCCCTTTGCCAATGCACAAGAAGACAAAAGAACAATAGAGCATTATACTTCAAAAGTGGGCACAGCTGCATGTAGAAAAAAAATTAAAGATTTTCAAATTCATATTTTACAAAATAGGGCTGCTCTAATTCCAAAATTAGATTCATTGGCAGTAGAAGAGAATACTAGTTTTCCTATTGGAGTGAATAGAGTGATTGACTATGCTGCAGCGGAATACCCATTTTCATTTTGGCAATGGGGTTTTAGCTGTGATGAAGTACCAAGTTATAATAGTTCAGTGGAGGAAATCTTTGCACATGTTGAAGAGGTCGTTGACTTTAATTTTTATGATGAAAAACAATGTTCGGAGTTGCTTCCAGCATATTATCAGTTTATGACAGAATATGGGTATTATGGATTTGATACCACAGGGATTGGAAATTTATTGAGTGATAAAAATTTGACGAATCTTACATTTTGTCCAAAGAATACAGATCTTAGTTTTAAGCATGAGTTTATGCAAAAGATGACAAAGAAAGCAGAGCGAAAATCTAAAGAAACTATACTCATCTATGGCGCTAATGATACTTGGACTGCCTGTGCTTTAAATTTGCATCCAAAAGCAAAAGCATTAAAATTTGTCAAAGCCAATTCTGGACATCGAACCAGAATAAAGGACTTGAGTCAAGATGAAAAAAATCAAATATATGCTTCATTAAAAAAATGGATGAAAACAGATGTAACAAGACTGTAAGCCAAGCATATGAATTTTATAAAGAAAGTTAATTGGCATCAAATTAGATTCGAAATTTTTGAATCACTATCGAGGTTTCCTTTAGCAGTAATTTCTGGAATTACTCTTGCGATCCTTTATATCTTTACTACACATAAGACTGAAGATTGGAATCAAATGCAAAGATATCTCATGTGTTTGCATCTAGCTATTCCATTAAGCATTGCAGTCGAATTATTTTCAGAGAAGTATTATCCTGGATTTCGTTGGATATTCATCTCTGTACTAATTGCCTTCTTGTGTATTTATTTTGCATTTTTTACGATGGAGAGTGATTGGAATCAGTTGCGATTTCTGATATTACTTGTAGTGTCACATTTATTAGTATCAATTGCTCCTTTTATCTTTGATCGTGATAATAATAAATTTTATAATTTTAATGTTAGTTTGTTTCAGCAATTTTTTATTTGTCTATTTTATGCATCAATTATAGTAATTGGTCTAGATGGAGCACTTTGGGCTATCGATGCATTATTTGATTTGAAGATCAATACGACGATATATTTAGATATCTTTTTTATTGTTGCACTGATTTTTCATCCAGTGCTGTTTACTTCAAGAATTCCCATTCTGTCTGAACTAGCAGACGACTGTGAGGAGCCTAAATCTATAGAGATCATCGTTAAATATATTCTTTTACCTTTTACAATGCTATATTTTTTTATAATATATGCATTTGGCTTAAAACTGTTGACAGAATGGAATCTCCCACATGGTTGGGTTGGAAAACTTTGTTTAAGTTTTTTGGCGGTGGGCATTGGATCTTATCTATTGAATTTTTCATTTTACAAAGCAGCTAAGAATAAATTTCAATTAAATTTTTCTAAGTATTTTTTCCCAAGCATTATTCCAATTGTTATTCTGTTGGCAGTCGGATTACTTTATAGAGTTCGACAATATGGATTTACCGAATTGCGGGTCATAGTTTTGGCTATTACTTTACTGCTTTTTGGACTTTTGGTTTATTATTTAAATCCAAAGAATAAGGGATTACTTAAGTGGATTCCAATTGGGTTTTCTTGTGTAGGATTTATTTTAAGTTTAAGTCCATGGAGTGCAAATAGCATCGCAATAACGAATCAATCTAATCGATTTATTTCATTAGTAAAATCTAATGATTTATTAATGAATGATGTATTGGATAAATCAAAAATATCCGTCAGTTCAGATAGTGTTCAACAATTGTTATACTCAAAGTTACATTATTTAGTGGCGAAGAAAAATACTTCTAGAGTTGATAATTTATTCAATGAATCACTTCAAGCAAAAGAATCTCAATATCGCTATGATCCTGGTACCATTCATCCCTATATCCGATTCATCGATTCAAGTGGGACATTGATTGAAAGGAATAATCAAAATTTGTATTTCAGCATTCAAAATACTAATCGTGGACCGATTGGCATAGAGAAATATTCCTATTGCAAAAGAGTAGATATAAATCCTAATTCAGAGAACAATCTTGACTATGCCTATATGGATCAAATCGTGTTTCACAATAAGGATACAATATCCATCGTTAAGTTAATATTAGATAGGTCTATAACTATTGAAAAGGAAACTGCGGCTGATTTAAATTTTAAAATAATTTATAATGGCAAGGAAGCTATGTTTTCAATTAATAATATCTCGATCATTAAAAATCCTGATGGTAGATTCACTTTAGATTATGCTGAAGGATTGTTATTTTATCAAGAATAGCCCTGTGTTTGATTAGGATTTAATATCTTTGTGTTTTTAAATTAATTATGTTTCAAAATCGATTTTTTAAAGTATTAAGCTTGCTCGGAATTAGCTCTTGTCTTATTTTAATTTCCTTGGCTTTATTTTCAAGTAAGACTATTTATAATTTCAAGTATGATCCAGTTCCACAGAATATTCGCTCTCCAAAACTACAAGGAGATTATGATTTTGCTGGAGAGAAGTTGCCGTTGGATAATTTTGATGTTGCGGAGCGATTGGAACGTGAACTCTTAGCCAATACTTACCAACATAGTGGTACGATCATTCATTTAAAACTCGCTATGCGTTATTTTCCTGAAATAGAAAAGATCCTAGCTGAGGAAGGTGTTCCTGAGGATATGAAATATTTGGCTGTTGCGGAATCTTCCTTGCGGAATGCAGTATCTTCGGCTGGAGCAAAAGGGATGTGGCAGTTTCGCGATGCAGCTGCAAAAGAATTGGACCTTGAAATAAATGAATGGGTTGATGAAAGAAATCATTTTGAAAAATCTACACGTGCTGCTTGTGCTTATTTGAAAAAATTGAAAGCGAAATTTGGTAGCTGGACACTTGCAGCGGCTGCATATAATATGGGGCCTACAGGACTCCAATCTGCAATTAATGAGCAAAAGGAAAATAATTATTTTGACCTCAATTTAAATGAAGAAACGAATCGCTATGTTTTTAGAATAGTTGGAGCGAAAGAGATATTGAAGCAGCCAGAGCGCTATGGATTCTACATTCAAGCATCTGAAGGCTATCCGAAATTAAACCAATACACGACAGTTGCAGTCAATACAAGCATTACAAATCTTGCTGATTTTGCACATGAGCACAATTGTACCTATAGGATGCTCAAAGTATTTAATCCATGGCTGACAAAATCGAACTTAATGAATAAGTCCGGGAAGACTTATGAGATCAGAATACCAAAGTAAGCTTGGGATTTTATTTTAAAATCATTTGGCTTTAATTCATTAAGATACTAATTAAATTTGTCGTTGAGAAAAGGGAATAGTGGAGAATTAAATATTCTGAACTTGATCCTTAAAATTTGGCATCGATTTTTATGAATTTAAAACTGGCTTGACTGAATCTTGACTTTAGTTTGATGAAGTATATTCCATTTGCCAGATGCCTTAAGTTCAATCGATTATACTTTGCAAACAGATTTCCACTCATGATTTTCTTGGATTGCGAATCATAAATTTCATAAGATGAACCATAGTCGTTGAGATAATTGGAAAGGAATTTTAGGATGATTTCATCATAAACTGGATTGGGTTGAAAAACAATTTTCGTACCATTATAACTCGAATCTATAATCGGATCAGCAGAGATATAGTTAGACACAGAGTTGGTGTAAATTAATTGATTTGGAAAACTAATTTTTGCAATATTGCTAAGATAAAAATTTCTTTTTGCGCTTTGTTTCGGAAATATCTTAAATGTAATAAATCCATTTTCATTTGGTGCTAAGTTTGTTGAATCGAATAAAAATAATATAAATTTTTTTGGAGTAGTCTCCATCTTATAAGGATGTGAAGCAGCAATCGGACTAAAAGTATTAAAATCTAGATCTTCATCAAGTTGATCTTCGACCACAAATGATTGAATCGTTTTATTTGTGTTATTCTGAAAATTAATGGTGTAGATTAATTCCTCATTTAGATTCATAATATTCATTCCCTTCCTTTCGGGAGATACGGTTTTACTCGTTTTATTGGATTCTACAACGCAATTAATGATCCCAAAATGATGGAGTGTATCTCGATAATTTCCAGAAATTAAAATAAAACTTGACTTATATGAACTGTCATGAAAGAAAGGGCTTGGTGTATTGAATTCAATCTCGAGTTCGCTCTGTTGACCGATCTCAAGCTTGTCTAAAGCAACATGAATTTGTTTATTTATAATAGTGAAAGCTTTACTGCAATTGGTAAAACTAAAACTACTTGGCAAGTTTACAATCAAGAGATTAGATTCAGCAGGAACCGTTCCTGTATTTTTAATTTGATAGTGATATGAAGCGGCTTGACCACATTTTTCGCTTTTGAAGTGAAATGCTTGATCCAATTTCATAGCAGATTTTTTGACAGATAATGGAATATCGACACTTAGCGTTGAACCAAAATTGGTTTTGTCAAGTTTAATTTTTTTATCTAATGAATTGATTTCCCAATATTCATTTTCAATATAAATTTCATTTTCTTCATCAGACTTTACAATTAATTCGTAGTGATTTAGATTCGAATTATATTTTAGATTGCAGTAATCATTTTTGAGATGGAGAACAGAACTCAACAGTGTTTCGTCACGATCAAAGACTTGGTTTTTATTTTTATCATAAAAAATATTGCCTTGATATGTTGTAGAAATAGAGCCACCATATTCTGCGAACAATTGGAGTTCAAAAGCTGAGGAACTCAACACGATACCACTATCTATAATACTAGACTCAATTCCAATTAAAAAGGATCCAAGATGGTCTATTTTATAGTGAAGTGTTCCATTTCTAGGGTCTAGCTGAGAGTAAGAATTAGTTCCAAAAACCTTGTTAAAAGCATATTGTGCTTTGTAGTTTATTAATGTATATGGAGGAAGACATGGATGAGTCGGGATAGGATTTTCACAATCAGTTGCTACAGTTTTTGTACCAGCTGACCATGGATTGTACCAGGAGAAATGATGAGTATTACTAAGCGATAATGAGTCGAATAATTTAACACTATCTAATCTGTTATATTCTAGAATAAAATTTAAGTTGGGGTTTACTGTAGGACTTGATTGTGCTTTTTCTTGACCAGCTTTTGTTATGATGAGATGAAAGGCACTTCCTGCGTTACCTGGATTATCTAGGTTCACTGCGTTATAGTTTCTACAGCAGCGCAGATATACGAACATATAATCACCATCTTGTTTTGGCAACACAAATTTGAAATCGTAAGCACCTTTCTCCAACTCAAAATTCGCATCGCTGCATATCACTGGTGTGTTCTTGATTCTATTGCTTATTGTATTTAGTTTAATTTTCTTGGTGCCGACATATTTCCATGTATTATTCTTTTTTAGATATATGCCTATTTGAATTTCAAGATCAAAAGCAGTTATACTGCTTCGCAATAAATTAAAACTTCCCTCCAAGGTGAAACGATCCTGTTTTAGACTTTGGACATGATATTCCCAATATCCACCAAGGACATGAGCGGCAATAACAAATTTATATGCTAAAGTAAAAAATAGTGTGTATAGAAGGTTTTTCATCTTTTCCGTTTTAATATGATCATATCGGGTATAGATTATAACGAATTGAAATTGAAAATGTGCATCGAGTTGGTGGTTTTTTTACTGTTTTTCTAATTGAACAAGGTGTTTGATTATTTGCTACATCAAACATGTTTTTAGTGCAACCCGAACTACTCAATAGAAAATAGAAAAATTAAACGATTTTTTATTGCTCTGTTTTTATGATTTTCTTTGTAATCTTATTTCCAGTAGAATCTTGAATTTGGATAAAATAGAGTCCTGGATTGTATTGAGAAAATTCGATTGTAGAATTTTTTATTGATTCAGATTCGATTTTTTGAATGTTCATTCCTGACTCATTGAGTATTGTGATATTTGAATATTTTAGATTCTTTGTTGTGATGATTTTAATATTTTCATTTGTTGGATTTGGATATAGTTTTAATTCATCAAGGGACTCTTGATTGACAAAAGATGTAGGAGTTTGCAAAGAAAACGATGGCGCTGAACAAAGCTTGTACAATGCATTATTGCCTGTATTTCCATTTTTATTATATTCAAATATTTTAAAGTAATACTTTGTATTTGGTTTTAAATTACTGACTGTACATGAATTTCCAATTCCAGAATAAACGGCATAATTTTCACTGCCTAAATTTGTTCCTAAAGAGAAAGTCGAATCAGCTTTATATTCTTTTCCATCAAGAGGAAATGCAGAAATCTCATTAGTCGAACAAAGTAATAAACGATGAGTTCCATTTCCTTTCACCCAATCCAATGTGACTGAATTGTTGCTTGTTTTTATGATTTTAATATTAGAACTATTTGAACTAGGATTGAGCATGAGATCATAAGTAGGCCAAGCTGTATTGGTCGAAATACAATCCCAAGGAAGCGCATCTAGCTCATTCCAAAAATTATTACTTTGAGCATCGATGATTCGTTTGTTCAATAGTATTGCCCATGTATATTGTCCTGAAGTTCTAGCGATAAAACTTGCTGTTCCATCCAATGCTCCAGTGTGCCACCAATTGTTCGCAGAATTGACGGCCCAACCTTTGGCATAGTTTTGATTATTTAAAGAAGGAGATGATATCATATTGATTGATGCAGCATTCAATATATCTGTTTTGCTAGCATAGCCGTCTACTGCGACAATTAATTTAACAAGATCACCAGCAGTCGCAATCCATCCACCATGAGCATCCATAGCTTCAATATTAAAGCCACCGTATTCCCATGGTACATTAATTCCAGTGCCATAACAAGATGGGGAGCTCCACCATTTCCGAGTATTCCACTTCGCGTTCTTGTTTGTCTTTCAATAAATTTTTTGCTAGATGCATATCGCAAATATTAAGAGGTTCTAAAATATTCAATTTTACAAAATCTTCATAGGACATGTTTGATTTGCTTTCGATAATTTCACCCAATACCAAGTATCCAATATTGGAATAGGCATAACTAGTCCCTGGAGTAAAATTTAATCCTTTCTCTAAAAGAAAAATAATTAATGCCTCTTCAGACACAGGATTGCTAGTCTTAGTCACTTGTGTGACGTGGAGTGGTGCAGCGATAGGATCACAGCCTCCTCGTTTATAGTTATATGGTGAGGTTGGATTGGGAAAACAATCGACATCGCGATTCCAGCCAGCAGAATGTTCTAAGAGATGTTGTACAGTGATCTGATTAATTCTCGTATCTGTAATTCTTGCTTTAGATATCAAGGGATGATTTTTTAGTATGCCATTCGTGCCAAAAACGAGATCACTAAGTTTTAATTTACCTTGTTGGACCAATTTCATGATCGCTATAGAAGTAATGGGTTTAGACACACTGGCAATGCGAAACAAATGATGCGGCTGAGTGAGTTCTGTTTTAGCTGCATTAGTATATCCAAATGCTCTTAGGTAAACCAATTTTCCATTTTTGGTGAGAGCTATACTTGCACCTGGAATAGAATATGTCGAAATAAATGCTCTGAATTTCTGGTCACAGCTACTCATTCCTGAGACTTGAATACCTGTTTGAGCATGAATGGTGAATGAGTATATTAAACATATAATCATAATATAATTCATTCGAAATCCAGTGATTTTCATTTACTTCAATTTTCAGCAAATATAAGCTTTGGATAGAATTCATTGCAGAAAATATTATTTTTTAGTTTGCAATTCTTAGAATTTTTTGAATGGTATTTAAAAATTTTGCAATTTATTGAACTAATTTTATCTGAAAATAATCGAATATATTTGGAAAGATTTTAAATCAATATACTTGAAAATTTAAAATCAGAAAAAATAATATTGTTAAAAATTAAATAATATGCAATAAAATATAAAATTTTAAGTTTTTTACTTATCTTTGCAACATGAAAAAAATGATTTGTATAAATTAGCATGTGTGTTCTATAAGTGGACATGTTAAGCTATTATACAATTAAAGAATAAAAATTTTTTTAGTAAAAATGGGCTTATCAAAAATAAGCCCATTTTTTTTTGCTTGAATTTTATTCATCACTTAAATTTATATGTATATGAAATCGGATTTATTCTTGTTAGGAGCTGAAGTGCTGAAGTATTTTGGATTTTTTTATGTCATTAGAGCATTTTTAGTGAGCAGAAATCTCATGTATGCCTCTACGATGCATCAATCCTTAGCAGCAAAACGTAAACTTCCAATAATTACCAAATCATGTACAGATTGCAGTACTATTGATAAATATTTGTATTTAATTGATATGGATATATTTTTCTTTAAGCATAATTATCTGCCACAAGATTTGATCGATGAGTGGATTTTACAGACATTACATGTGATACCAGCTTTTGATAGCCATGGCAGATGTATTAATTTTGAAATTTGCAATAGCTATTTATTTGAAAATTATGATCAACTTATAAAACAGTATCCTAAAATTAAATACTATTTTACTTTGAAGACTAAGGAAAAATTAAAACCGAATTCCAAAAATCAAGTAGAATCCTATTATTCATTAAGCAAATTATTGGGTTCTAAGTTGAGAAAAGAAGAAGCTTTTTAGATCACTTAATGCAATGGGTTTGATTTAAATTAAAATGATTTATCCTAGAATTGTTCAAATTTTTATTGGAACAATTCTGGGATTTATTTTTTTTGTATTCGATATTTCTAATCTAAACCAATTTGAGTTCACATTACTATTCTCAATTATCATTATTTTTTTTGTATTTTTACCAATATGAAAGCAAGACAATTTATCTGGTTTAGTTTGGTATTATTTGCCTCAATCCAAACTCCCGTTTCAGGACAATCATTACCTGAGCTGCCTCATACTTGTTCAATCATAACCAAGTTGCCAGATTTACAAAATTTTACCATTAAGACAGTGGGCCCTGTAAACAGAGATTATAAAGATCTTCAGCAAGCAATTGATGCAGCCCAAGGCAAAGCATGCTCGTTTTGGATGCGGGTGCTACATTTATGGGAAGCTTTAGATTGCCCAAGAAAAGTATAAATTCTTGGATTGTAATTACTTCTTTGCAATGGCAAATTTGCCGCTCGAAAACCAAAGAGTTAGACCAAGTGATGCGATGAATATGCCTAAAATAATGACAACAAATCTTTCTGGTCTGCCTACATTTTATACAGAACATGGAGCCTCTTATTATAGACTTATAGGTCTTGAAATTACTGCAGATACAGCAGTGAAGGAAAGTTATGGCTTAGTACAATTGGGAAATGGATTTAATTCATCTATTCAGAATACATTATCACAATAAGCTCGACAAATTATCATCGATAGATGTTATATTCATGGTCATTCCTTTGGGAATCTCATGAAATGTGGAGTGCGTTTAGATTGAGCAGAATCTGCAATAAAGACTCCATATTTCTGATTTTCATAGTATCGGTTATGATGCCCTGGCAATAGCAGGAATTAATGGATCTGGCCCATTTAAAATTATTAATAATTATCTGGAAGCAAGTGGGGAGAATTTATTATTTGGTGGTGGCGTGCCTAGTATTCCTGATCTAGTGCCGTCAGATATTGAGATCCTGCGCAATCATTTTTATAAACCTTTTTCATGGCGAACAATTGATCCCAATTATCGTGGAAAACATTGGACTATAAAAAATTTATTTGAGTTAAAAACAGGAAAAAGCGAATATTATTAGATGGAAATATATTGGAAAATTCTGGGCCGACTTATCTATAGGGCAAAGTGGATATGCTATTTTACCACAGTAAGAAATGAAGATGGCAAATCCCCACAAGCAGATATTTCGGATGTCACTGATAAGTAATAATGTAATTAGAAATTGCGGGGTGTATTAGCATTTCTGGACATGATGATAATACATACCCAAGTATTAATCTCGTCGCATTCAGATTTTTAATAATTTGTGTTATAATCTCAACGGCAGTCTTTATGGTGATAAATAATATTTATGGTCCCAATGATGGGGTATTTATAAAATTGGTGACCCACAAGATAT